>NZ_NMUA01000053.1 GCF_002312805.1 Sphingobium sp. D43FB
GATGCCACCACGTGAGTGGACCATGGCGAAGGCGCAATTTGCCGTGATCTTCGGCGAACGTTTCATCAGAGCCATGGCGGCCTGATGATCAACCGCCCGCCCGCACACGGAAATCCTGACACTCCCGACGGTCACCACCGTCAGCAACCCGAATACGCCGTGTCCGCTGGACAAGGTCAATCGGGCATTTCGCGTCAGCCGGCCAAACGCCCTGTGGGTCGTCGATTTTACCTACGTGCACACCTGGACGGGCTTCGTCTATGTTGCCTTCGTGATTGACGCTTTTGCCCGGCGGATCGTCGGATGGAAGGTCAGAACGTCAGCCACTGCCAACTTCGTTCTGGATGCCCTGGAGCAGGCGATCCATGCCCGTAGGCCCGGTCCCGATGATGGACTGATCCACCATAGCGACAGGGGAGTTCAATATCTTGCCATGAACTATACCCAGCGCTTGGCCGAGGCCAAACTCGTCCCCTCGGTCGGTAGCGTCGGTGATTCCTACGACAACGCCTTAGCCGAGACGATCAACGGCCTTTACAAGGCCGAGGTCATCTGGCGGCAGCGATCATGGCCAAGCGTTTCGGCCGTGGAAATGGCAACGCTGCGCTGGGTCGATTGGTACAATAATCACCGGCTCTTCGGCCCTATCGGGCACATCCCGCCCGCTGAGGCCGAAGACAATTACTATGCAGCCCTCGAGAACCTCGATATGGCTGCATAGCCAAATGAAAACTGCCTCCTGAAAACCCGGGGCGCTTCACTTTCGGCGAAGCACGGTTAAGCCGGCCTCATCTACACCGTGAACTTGGAAAACCGTTTTGGCCAGATCAAGGCCAATTGTAACAACTCATACCATCCGTCCGTGATGCTGACACACGTGGGGGATTCCCAAAGCGGCGAAACTATGAATCTATGTCTTCGGGTTGGAGGGCATTGTCATGGGTGCAGCGATTGGATTGCGAGACGACTTTGATGCAGCGGGCTTGAGGCGACTGGCGCGGACGACGAAGAGCGCGAACCAGGGACGCCGACTGCTAGCTTTGGCGGAAATCTATGATGGCGCGAACCGCAGCGATGCCGCGCGCATCGGCGGAGTGACCCTGCAGATCGTGCGGGATTGGGTGGTGCGGTTCAACGCCCGAGGTCCAGCCGGTCTCCTTGACGGCAAGGCCCCAGGCAAGCCGCCCTTGCTGAATGATATCCAGCGCCAAGCGCTGGCGGAGGTCGTTGAAAGTGGACCGATACCAGAGATCCATGGGGTTGTGCGTTGGCGGCTGATCGACCTGGCGCGGTGGCTTCATGACGAATTTGGGGTTTCTCTGACGGAAACGACCGTAGGGCGAGAGTTGAAAAAGCTGGGCTATGTCAAATTGACGGTACGCCCACGTCACCATGCCCAGAACGAATATGCGATGGAGGCCTTCAAAAAGATCCCATGATGAGAGTTGGATAGCGGTCTGAGGGAGCTCAGAGTCGGTTTGCTACCAACCACTCTGAAAGGATTTGCCATGTCAGCAGACCCCATCTCGCAGCTTGCCGCCATCCGAGTTGATCTTGGCGCAATTTTCGTTTCGCTGGAACTGTCGAAATCGACCTGGCTGGTGACCTCGCTGTCGCCGAGCACCGAGAAGATGTCCCGTCACTCCGTGCCAGGCGGCGATATGCCAGCGCTGCTCGCATGTTTGGATGCCTTGCGCGACAAGGCAGAAGCCCGCGAGGGCCAGCGCTACCCGGTGATCGCTATTCAGGAAGCGGGGCTCGATGGCTTTTGGATTCATCGCGCCCTGGCGTCGGAGGATTGGGTCACCAGCCATGTAGTCGACGCCGCTTCGATTGCGGTCTCGCGCCGGCACCGGCGGGCAAAGACCGACAGGATCGACGGCGAGACGCTGGTTCGTACCCTGATGGCCTGGATGCGCGGTGAGCCGAGGGTGTGCTCGATGGTTCGTGTGCCAACAGTCGAGGAAGAGGACCGTCGGCGGATCGGACGAGAACGCAAGACGCTGGTCAAGGAACGCACGCTTCACACGAACCGGATCAAAGGCCTGCTCTTCAGTGTCGGCATTCGGGGTTATGAGCCGAACCGACGGGATCGGCGTGAACGCCTGGAAGAACTGCGGACGGTCGACGGCAAACCCTTGCCCTTGCATCTCAAGGCGCAGCTCAATCGTGAGCTCGACCGTCTCGAGTTGCTCTGCGAACAGATCAAATGCGTTGAGGCCGAGCGTGACGACATGGCCGAGACTTCGCCACAGGCGATGCTCGCAATGCTCAAGGGCATAGGCCCAGAGTTTGCGAATGTCCTCGCCAGCGAAGGGCTGTTCCGGCATTTCGACAACCGGCGCCAGATCGCAGCTTATGCCGGCCTTGCTCCCTCGCCATGGCGCAGCGGCTCGATCGATCGCGAGCAGGGCGTCTCGAAGTCTGGCAATCCACGCTTGCGCACGACGATGGTTCAAGCCGCATGGCTGTGGCTGCGCTATCAGCCGGACTCGGCTTTGTCCCGCTGGTTCCAGGAACGCGTCAGCCGCAACGGCGGACGCGGCAAGAAGGTCGCCATCATCGCACTGGCACGCAAGCTGCTCGTGGCCTTCTGGAAGTACGCCATGAGCGGTGTCGTGATCGAGGGCGCCGTCATGACGAAGGCCTGATCAACATACTTCATGTGACCCAATCCCCGGGGCACTGATCAGCCCCAATGGATCCAGGCGAACGGACCGTAAGCCCCCCTGGCCGCAACAGCCGTCTCAAAAGAATGGTCCCGTTCTCCTGAGCCCTGCCCCGAACGCGGGATTATGGTGCTGCCGTCTCGAACGGCGACCGGATGTGAGGTTGTACAGGCGAGGCGTGTTCGCCGGTACTCGTAACTCGGCTCAGCTGGATATCATTGGCAATTGGACGGACTGCTAAAATGCTTTGTCACCCCATTGACCGGAGAAACATCATGTGAGGGGGCTTTGCAACCCAGCTGGCAAAGATCAAAGCCGCTCTCCCGCGCGACACGCCCATAGAGGTATGGTTCCAGGACGAGGCCCGTATCGGCCAGAAAAACAAGATCACCCGCCGCTGGGCCAGGCGCGGCACCCGGCCTTCAGCGCCCAAGGATCAGAGGACCAAATCAGCCTACATCTTCGGCGCTATCTGCCCTGAGCTTGGCAAGGGCGCTGGCTTGGTCCTGCCCTTCTGTAATACCCAGACCATGTCGCTGCACCTGGCGGAGATATCGCTCGCTATCGAACCAGGTGCCCACGGCGTGCTGCTGATGGATCAGGCCGGATGGCACATGACCGGGAAGCTGGAAGTACCCGATAATATCAGCATCGTTCCGCTGCCGCCAAAATGTCCTGAACTCAACCCGGTCGAAAATATCTGGCAGTTCATGCGCGATAACTGGCTATCCAACCGCATCTTCACGTCCCACGACAACATCGTAGACCTTTGCTGCGAAGCCTGGAACAGGCTGATCGATCAGCCCTGGCGCATCATGACAATTGGACGCCGCAAATGGGCACGTGGGTCGTGATCAATGCAGGTTGGTATGACATCGCGCTTCCTCCACTTTAATGGCACCACATAATATGATCGTTTGCATGGGGGTGGTCCATGCCATCAAATGGGCGGTCCAGCGCTCCCGCTGCATGACACTTGAGAGCGTCTCGGGATTAAGCGATAATGCCATCATCACGTTGCCTGCCATGGCAGCATGATCAACCCGGCTTAGCCGGAGATCGCCAAGGCTACGCCAGCGAACCTACACCATCAGGTGGGACACGATCCGATGCAGGCAAGAAGAGGGGACATCGCCGTTGTCCGGAGCCTGACTGGGCGCAGTTCCACCGCGAATTGAAGCGTACGCAGGTAACATTGCAGGTGCTGTGGGACGAGTACGTTGCGGAGCATCCCAGCGGCTATCGATATAGCCGATTTTGCGAAATGTATAGCAGCTGGGCCATGAAGTTGCCGGTTAGGCCCAGTGACCTCATAGGTCGAAAAACGGCCAACTTGGGGAACGGATCGGAAACGATCCGCGCGGTTGACTGTTGCGTTCGGATATTCGAATGTTGTGAGCAGGCGGGCCGGAGACGACAATGTCGGTGGTGAGTATATCGGAGACGGACGAGGATCTGGCCGGACGCTGGAGTTTGGTCTTCGAAGACTTCGCGCTTTTGAACGCAAAGTCTGCGGCGACCCAGCTCGGCTTTGCCGCGCAGCTGCTCCTGTACCGTATGACGGGACGCTTTGGTCGCGATGCCGGCGAGTTTCCGGATACCGTGGTTACGTATCTTGCCGAGCAGATCGGAGCATCGCCTGCAGAGCTTGAGGGCTATGACTGGCTCGGCCGATCGGGGCGACGGCATCGTGCCGATATTCTCGACCATTTGGGATTTCGCCGGGCGCGCCGACAAGACATGCAGGCAGCTGCTGCGTGGACTGGCTCCGAGCTTTGCCAGTTGGGCTTGCCCGCTTCCGGGATGATGGACCGTCTTCTTGGCTGGTTCGTCGCGCACCGGATTGCGGCGCCTGAGGAAGAAGCGTTGACGGCGCTGATCACCACGGCCCGTCGCGGGTTCGAGGATCAGGTGCTGGAGAAGATTGCCTCGTTTGTATCGTCCGAGCACGGGGAACGGCTTGATGCTTCGCTCGCCGATGAGGAAGGCGTCACAGGTTTTTCGGGACTGAAAGCGGATCCCGGGCAGCCCAATATTGACAACATACTGATAGCGGCACGCAGGCTTGCCTTTGTGAAGCAGCATGTGTTGCCCTTGGAGGCTTTGCCGGATTTGCGAGATCCCATTGCGCGGATTCTTCGCCGCAGAGCGATCAACGAGACCGCCTGGACGATGCGCCGGCACCCTGATGGCCGACGCTACGCGCTGTTCGGGCTTTTCCTGGCGCACCGGGAACGCGAACTCACAGACGGGCTGATCGACCTGCTGATCGAAATTGTCCACACGATCGGCAGCCGGGCTCGCAACCGGGTGCTCAAGGCGTTCGTGACCGAAGTCGAGCGGGTTCACGGCAAAGAGGGACTGCTGGTCCGGATTGCCGAGGCGGCCTGTCTTCAGCCCGAAGGCATGGTGTGCGATGTCGTGTTTCCGGCAGCGGGCGGCGCCGATGTGCTGGCGGCGATCGTGCGAGAGCATAAGGCGTCGGACGGTTTCGAGCGGCGCGTTCACCGGGTGCTGCGCGTCTCGTATCTGCGTCATTATCGGCGCATGCTTCCGGCGGTATTGGGTGTGTTGGAATTCCGTTCGAATAACCTGGTGCATCGCCTGGTGCTCGATGCGGTCGACTGGCTGCGCCGGACGAGTGGCAGCCGGCGCGTCCTCCGGCCTGAGGACGGCGTGCCGCTGGACGGTGTCGTGCCCCCCCAAATGGCGCGACCTGGTCGTGGAAAAGGACGACGACGGGCGTCCGCGGATCAACCGCATCAACTATGAGATCTGCGTACTGACCGCGTTACGCGAGCGTCTGCGCTGCAAGGAAATCTTGGTGGTGGGCGCGGACCGCTACCGTAATCCTGACGACGATTTGCCACGGGATTTCGAAACACGCCGCGCAGACTGTTATCTTCTTCGGCAAGGGCGGTGAGATCGCCACCAACCGCCGGGAGGATCAGGAGTTGTCAGTGCTGGCGCTCCATTTGCTGCAGAATTGCCTGGTCTATGTGAACACGCGGATGCTGCAGCGGGTCCTGGATGCACCGAGCACTGCCACGAAGATATGGGCATCACGGATCTCGCCAGTCAGCCGGTCGACCACGATCCCGATCTTTCCCCGGCATAATCGACGAACAGCTTCTCCCCAGGTGTATGGTTCTGCCGCAGGATAGCTGTGTGGTCGGCGCGGAGCCGAGTCAGAAGAGTCGTTTCGGATTGACCAGCAAGTCGGCTTGCTTCGCCAGAACGGCGAAACACTCTCGACGATAGAAGATGCGATCGTTCGTGGTTCAGTTGAAGCTGTCGGCGGTAACGTTGCACAAGCGGTCAGAGAATTGGGGCTGACGCATCTGCAATTCGCTTTCAGGGTTGCGAAGATGCGTCGTCACAGCTAGCCTTGCTTTTGATTTTGTTGCAATGACTTGCATAATATGCAAAGAGACTTCCTTCTGTGCATAAAGGGCAGGGGGAGAGTGAAGCCGTGAAACTGGGAGATATCGGGTGCGTTCGGTAGCGATTGTAGGCGCCAATCTAGCGGGTGGGCGAGCGGCGGAAGCGCTGCGGCAAGTAGGGTTCGACGGTCGGATCACTCTGATCGGTGAAGAGCCCTGGAGGCCCTATGAGCGCCCGCCGCTGTCCAAGGAGTTCCTGTGGAATCCAGCCGAAATGTCGGACAACTTTTTCCTGCAGGATGAAAACTGGTACTCCGACAACCGGATCGACATGCTGCTCAGCACCCGTGCCGAAGCGATTGATTTGAATGCGGGCGGCGTGCGCCTCTCGGGTGGCCAATTGGTCGCTGCCGACAAGGTTCTGCTGGCGACTGGAGGGCACGCCCGCAAGCTCAATCTGGCCGGAGCCGATTGCGTCAACGTACATTATCTGCGCACCCGGGACGATGCCGCCAGGATGGCCCTCGACCTTCGTCAAGGCGCACGGGTGGTGATCGTTGGCATGGGCGTGATCGGAGCCGAAGTGGCTGCTAGCGCGATCAAGCTTGGCTGCGAAGTAACTGCGGTAGAACCGTTGGCGGGTCCGATGGAACGGGCACTGGGCAAACGTTTCGGTCAGTGGCTGGGCGAGGAGCACCGCAAGCGCGGGGTCAAGACCCATTTCAACCGGGGCGTAACGGGTTTCAAGTTCGCGGACGGCCGCGTATCCGCAGTCGAGATCGACGACGGCACCGTCATCCCTTGTGATGCCGTCGTCGTTGGGGTGGGGATCATTCCTGCCACCTCGCTCGCGGTCGATGCCGGGTTGACTGTAAACAATGGGATCGTCGTCGACCGTCGATGCCAGACCAGCAATAAGGCGATATTTGCCGCCGGTGACGTCGCCGAGCAGGACGGTTTTTTTGGCGGTCGCTTCCGGCAGGAAACCTATCAGAACGCTTCCGACCAGGCCCAAGCGGCGGCCTCGGCGATGCTTGGTCACGAAGTCGATTACTGCAAGCCCATGTGGTACTGGAGCGACCAGTTCGATTTGAACATCCAGTTCTGCGGGCAAATTCCGGCACAGGCCGAGGTCGTCCTTCGCGGCGATATCGAAAGCAACGCTTTCGTCGCTTTGTTTTTGTCCGGCAATACAATTGATGGCCTGCTGACTGTCAACCGCGCGCCCGATATGGGCATTGGCAAGCGGTTGGTCGAACGGAGGACGAAGGCGAGCGCCGACCGGCTTGCGGATGCAGACGTGTCTCTGCGCGAATTGCTTATGCAGTCTGCTCGATAGCGCGTCGGCGGCGGGGGGCCTTATCCGATCCCGCCGCCCGCGACGAAGAGTGTCTGCCCGGTGAGGTAGGAGGCCTCCTGAGAGGCGAAAAAACAAATTGCAGCGGCCAGTTCATCGGGTTCGCCGAAGCGGAGCATAGGGGTGTCGCGCAAGGTCTGCTCCATCACTCCTGCAAAACCCGCCTTGAACGCATCGCTCATGGGTTCGGGATCGCGTGGGGTGACCCGTCACAGGTTCATTTAGTGCCTCAGAGCCGGAACACCGTTGCACGATGGGCAGCCAAGCGGCGCGACGATGCACAGGCACTAGAACCGCAGAGGCAGCGGTCAGCCTGGAAGGCCCCATCGCGGCAGCGCTGCGCGTGGTACATGGGCCAGGCTCCCGATCAGATCGGTGCCGAACATACGCTGTTCCTCGACCATCCCAGCGCATCTGGCTCGTCGACTTCCAAAACAGCTCAACAGGAATCTGCACTGGAGAGTTATCATGAGCACACGATCGAGATGGTCTTCGCCAAGCTCAAGCATCTGCTGCGAAAGGCCGGTGAGCGCACACGGGAAGGGTTATGGAACCGGGTCGGCTCCCTCCTCGACGACTTCCCGCCACACCAATGCAAAAACTACTTGCGACATCCCGGATACGCTACCGTCAGATCACAAACCGCTAATTCGGACACCGCTGGTTTCCAGTTCAGCGACAAAGCGGCGGTCAAAGCAGCGACTCCGTCCTTGGCGGCGGGATAGGGAGTCTTGTTCACGCCGCGCGTGGCCACTGAACCGATATTTACGACTGAACCGCGCCCGGCCGCGAGCATGTACGGCAACACCGCATGGCGGCACCAAAGTGTCGGCCACACCGAGCGGTTGATTTCGGCACAAATCTCGTCGGGGGTAGAATCCCAATAGGGCTTAGCCCAGATCGTACCACAGACATTGTGGACCGCCACGTCGATTTGGCCGAATTGATCTGCAACCGTCCGGTACAGTTCGGTCGCTCCCTCGCATTTCTCGAGGTCGAAGATGGCGGCATGAACATCGCAGCCATTGTCCCGCAGGCGATCGACCGTAGCCTGCGTAGCGTCAGCCGCTCGGTCGGCAATGATCACGATGGCGCCTTCCTCAGCCATACGCCTGGCTGGGGCTAGCCCGATGCCTTGAGCGCCAGCGGTCACAACCGCGATCTGGTTGTCGAACGGCTTGGCAGAAGTCATGATGTTGCTCCTCCTTTATTCACATTCCTGCAACGAAACGCAAGGCTGGGAGGTTGCCTTTCCTATATTCACGATCTATATCGAGAACGGAAATGCGTTGCGCAATGTCAAATGATTAGGCGCTGCAGCGGCGATCACCGGACCGGATTTGAGGAGAGAAACGAAATGGCCCGTACACTCATGAAACCAGACGACGTCAAAGGTGCCTGGGCGATTATTCCCACTCCGGCGAAGGATGATGCCTCGGATTGGCGCGCGACAAAGACAGTTGACCTCGATGAGACAGCGCGTGTGGTTAATGGCCTGATCGATGCAGGGATCAACGGAATTCTCAGTATGGGGACGCTTGGCGAAGCGGCGACCATGACCCACGACGAAAAGCTCGATTTCATAAAGGCGCTGGTCGATGCAGCAGCCGGCCGAGTGCCGATTTTCGTTGGCACCACCTGCCTCAACACGCGCGACACTATCGCGTTGACACGTCAAGCGCTTGATATTGGTGCCGATGGCACGATGCTGGGAGTTCCGATGTGGTGCGCGCCAAGCGTTGATGTTGCGGTGCAGTTCTACAAGGATTTAGCTGAAGCCGTGCCTGAGATGAACATTGCCATCTATGCCAATCCCGAAGCCTTCAAGTTCGATTTTCCACGCTCGTTCTGGGCTCAGGTGGCGGAGATTCCCCAAGTCGTCACGGCGAAATACATTGGCGTCGCTCACTTGCTGCCGGACCTTGCAGCCATTCGGGGACGGATCAAGCTGCTGCCGATCGACTTCGACTACTACGGCGCAGCTCGTATGGACGAATCGATCGACGCCTTTTGGTCGAGCGGTGCCGTGTGTGACCCGCTGGTGACCACGACATTGCGCGACCTTGTGTCGCAAGCGCGCGCTACCGGTGATTGGAGCGCGGCGCGGGCATTTATGGGCCGACTCGGCCCAACGGCAGCGCCGCTGTTCCCTAACGGCAGCTTCAAGGAATTCTCGACCTACAACATCGCGCTCGAAAAGGCGCGCATGAACGCAGGCGGCTGGATGAACGCCGGTCCGGTCCGCCCGCCCTACCATCTTTGCCCCGAACCCTACCTCGAGGGCGCGCGCCTTTCGGGCAGAATGTGGGCCGAACTTGGCAAGGCGCTCGCAGCCGAAAAATGAGATAAGCGCGAAAATTGGGAGAAAGCGAGTGACGGACTGAGGTGTTGGGTTGGACGGCTCCCAACGGCATCGCGATGTGCCAGAGTGAGTTTGTTAGAGGACTCATTCGAGGGAGCCGGCCATGGAACAGATTACCCGCATAGGCATGGACACGTCAAAGAACGTTTTTCAGCTGCATGGCGTTGATGCGGCAGACAGGCCGATCCTGCGCAAGAGGCTGACGCGACGGAAAATGGTCGAGTTCTTCGAGGAGTTGCCGCCGACCGTTGTCGCCATTGAGGCTTGTGGCAGCGCGCATTACTGGGCGCGTCTTCTTGGTTCTTTTGGCCACGAGGTAAAGTTGATCGCGCCGCAACTGGTGAAACCATACGTCAAGCGCGGCAAGAACGATGCAGCGGATGCTTAAGCCCTGTGCGAGGCAATGAGCCGCCCGACGATGCGGTTCGTGCCGACGAAGAGTGCCGACCAGCAGGCGGCGCTCATGCTTGTGGGCATGCGCACCAGGCTCATCAAGAAACGCACCCAGCTTGCCAACGCGATCCGAGGCTTCGCTGCGGAATTCGGGATCACCGCAGCAACGGGCATGTGCCGGATCGAACCCCTGCTCGATCGCATCGCGGCTGACGAACGACTTCCCGAACTTGCGCGCGAACTGTTCGCGCTTCACGGTCAGGAATACGCGCAGCTTCTGCACGAGATCGAGCGGGTCGAGGCCAAGCTTATGGAATGGCATCGCAACGACGAATGCAGCCAGCGGCTCGCAAATATCCCCGGGATCGGTCCGATCGGCGCATCCCTGCTGATGATGAAAGCTCCTGACCCGCGCATGTTCAAGTCCGGGCGAGACTTTGCGGCCTGGATCGGCTTGACCCCTAAAGATCACTCGACTGCCGGCAAAGTCAGGCTCGGAGGCATCACGCGAGCTGGCGATGAACTCTTACGGAGCACGTTGGTGGTCGGAGCCACCGCCGTCGTCCAGCATGTCCGTCGCAGCGGCGGCAGGAATGCCTCGCCTTGGCTGCTGGGATTGCTAGAACGGAAAAAGCCGAAGCTCGTCGCAGTGGCGCTCGCCAACAAGATCGCGCGCATTGCCTGGAAACTGATGGTAAGCGGTGAGGGGTATCGAAGAGCAGATTTAGGCGCACCAACGGTTGCCGCGTGAGAGATCGGCCTGATACGATGAGCAAATTTGACGCTATCGTACTGAGCTGATGCCAGATCTTGCAAGAGAAGAGCAGATGGTGCGATCGATCGATCCAAGGCGTGTGGCATTCCTTCGGGACCAATGGCTGTTCGAAGCCGCTGAGGTGTTAGGAACTCACGCTGCGGAAACCATCTTGGCCAGCGACCATGTGCGGTTGCACCCAAAGGCCGGACATATGGACGCAAGCGATCCGATCAAATTTTTCCGCTCAGCCCTTGCAAGAGGGAGCCGTCCACATATGGTGCCGCCTTCTTGGATAGTTTGGCGGCGAAGTTAAGCTAATCCCGGGTGTGATTATGCCGCCAGTTTGGTCACCAGATCATGGGGGGGGCATGCCCCCCCCCCCCCCATGATCTGGAGCGACGATCCGCCTATAGGCCTCGGCCGGGGTTCGCCCTGCCAGTCCGAGTGAGATCGCCGCGTGTTGTACAGCAAGGCGACGGAACGCCCACGATACCGATATCCGCGAAGTTCTTTATCCTTGGCACTCTTGGTCGGGGCGCCATGTTCACATTCATGAGGTCATAGGACGGGCGAGCGGGGAAGTTCTCCGCTGCAGTTCGGCAGGATCGGCGTCGGAGCGCTGGCTTGAGATTCCGGTGTGGATGTTCGACCGTTTGACCTGCTCGACCTTGCACATCTGCGTTGCACCTTACGTCGATATCGCTGCGCTGAGTGATTTGGCGAGGTTGCTGCACGCGGCGCTGCCCATTTCGGGCGCAGCATCGGGATCTCACGACTCGCATCGGGGAGATATAGAGGTGGCCGGGTTTGTCTGAACAGGGATCGGCAACGGTTAAGTGGATCGTCTGCCGGGTTCCTTGCCGTGCCAATATGGGGCGTCATGCAGGGAGGGCGTAGCCCTACTGGAGTGACGCCCCATATTGGTTGCCAACTTAGCTTCGCTGGCCTTTGGCTCATGCTGCAATCATTACCGGCAGGTTGTCAAAATACGCCTGATCCGGCGTCCTGGCGGCGAGGCTCGAATGTGGCCTCCTTCCATTGTAGAAGCTCAGATAACGACCGATCGACTCGCGGGCTTCGCTGACCCCGCCGTAGGCGCGGAGGTAAACCTCCTCATATTTCACCGAGCGCCACAGGCGCTCGACCATCACATTGTCGCGCCAGGCGCCCCGGCCATCCATGCTGATGGCGATTTCCTCGCGCAGCAGCACGCTGGTGAAGGCGTGGCTGGTGAACTGGCTTCTGTGGTTGCCGCCCGTGGTGCAAGAAGTTTTGATCCGATGCGCGTGTGATCGAGTGCGGTCTTCTGTCAGGCCTTCCTATGCGGCATTTTCAGAAGCCGCAGGCCAGTATGGTGATCTGCGGATCAGGTCCAAATCTACTTCCCGAGCTTTATTGCCCTTAGCCGATTACTGGTTTTCCTAATCCAGATCTGTTCGATCATTTTGCCCATTCGGGTCGTCGCCTTCTCACACCCCCTTCATCCGACGTCAGATAGATTATGCAGCGTGTCGATCATGCTGCTGCCACCTGCGCCGAATCTCGATAATCCTCATTCTTTGTCAGCAGAGCCCATATCGTCCGCGCCATCCTGTTGGCCAGCGCGATCGCGACAAGCATCCTTGGCTTTCGCGCCGCGATGCGTGCTAGCCACGAGCCTTCCGGGATCGATTTCCGGCCGAGCCAATTCAGGCGGGACATTGCTCCAATAATCAGAAGTCTGCGGATATCGCTCTGCCCCGCCTTTGATACCCGACCGAGCCGTTCTTTACCGCCTGAGGAAAATTGGCGTGGGACGAGGCCAAGCCAGGCGGCAAAGTCGCGGCCGCAGCGGAAGCACTCCATCGATGGAGCAAAGGCTTCAACGGCTAAGGCGGTCAATGGACCAATTCCGGGTATCGTCTGCAAGCGCCGTGCAATATCTGCTTTAGCTGCGAGAGCCTTGATCTTCGCCGTCCGGGCATCAATGCGAACCGTCTTCTCCGCAATCTGCTTCATCAGATCATCGCACTCGTTGCGCATCAGTTCGGGCAGGTCGCTGTTTGGTTCATCCAGGATGCCTTTGATTTTGCCGAGCTGGTGAAGTCCCTGCGGAACGACATGGCCAAATTCGTAGAGGCACTGTAGCGCGACGATTACGGAGTCCGGTCGGCGTCAATTATGATGGCCGATAGGTGGCCGCGCCGGTTGGTGAATTCTGGCTACCATTTGCTGTTGCGGGGAGCAACCGTCGAGCGACAATTACGACG
>NZ_NMUA01000054.1 GCF_002312805.1 Sphingobium sp. D43FB
CGGCGGCCGGATCGTGCACCAGCCGGATATATGAAGTCATGATCGTGAGCATCAGGGCTGCGGGGATGGTCGATCAGCTGCTCAATATCAGGGGCAGGAATGTATCAGATTTTGAGCAAGCGATCGGGGCGGTGATGATGATCCGAGCCTGTGCTGGGCAAGCCGCCATAACCCCACTACCCTGCCGTTTTGCCATCAGGATCACCTATGAACGGATACGTGAAATTCCAGACCCCAGAAGGCGAGCCCATCGTGATCAACATCGACCGCGTCAATGTTGTGCGCCGATACCGGGGCGGTGATGATGCCTGCGCGGTGAATTTCGAGAAGGGGAATTTCGTCGTGGTCGCGGGGAGCTTGGATGTGGTGATGCGGGCGCTGGCGGAAGGGTGATCGGCAGGACTGGTGTTATCGGCTGATTGCGGGAGGTCAGGTTTCCGGCGACCAGATGAGGGGAAGGCGGATGGGCCATTTGCGATCGGGACCGGCGAACAGGCTGGATAGCTGCTGGTCGGCCGTCGACCAATGGCGGACATTCAGACGTTGATCACACGATAGTTCGGGTGGCTATCAAATCGAGAGGCGAAGGCGTCGAAATCCAGATCGCTCGTCCGAAGCACAGTAAGATTCTGCAAAGCATTGTGGATCGTCGCATAGACATAGTGCTCAGCCGAACCGATAACGTCGTCTAAAACCCCTTCAAAGCTGGCCTCGCTGACCCACTCCTCAACCCGGTCATGCGCTTCATTGAGCTCGCGCATGTTGCAGCCGCCGTTGATATGAAAGGACTTCGATCCCGGCCGTATCTCGACCGGCCATTGTGCCACCACCAAGTCAAACGCTTGGCGGAGAACATAGTCTGGAACATCTAAAACAGGCACGCTTCTCTCCCCGGTCGTTTAAGATAGCACATCCCGGAGTGTCCGGTATCCACCCTTGATCGCCGTTCGCGGCGTGGTTTACGCTAGGCCTACGCGATTGAACCATGACTACGGCCCTTGGAAAATCGTCACTATGCCGATCGCGGCCATAAGAAATGAGAATAGCATTCCTATCGAAGCAAAAATCGTTGTCGCACCGTAAGCTACAGGCGTTTCGCCCTTTGAATATATAACGCCTTTGACGTTCAACTCGCCCTTGGTCACAAGCAGGCAAAGCCTCGTCGCCATAAGGCATCCGACAATTGCGAAAAAAACCGTAAAGAGAATGTCGCTCATCGGGGGACTGCTACCATGAAAATGCTCAACTGGTTAGCAGCCAATTGACGGCTTCTGATTGTGTCTGCTTCTTCCTCTGATCGAACGAGAGCTGACCGTCCCCATTCCACTCATCGCGGGCGGTATCGATCCCCGGATCGCTATGCCCTACCGGTAAACAGCCCGTTCGTTTTCCGGTAGAAAAGCGGACCGGGCACGAGCAACCATTTAGATACAGTCTTCCTGTCGCTGGAAGCCCGTGACACCATAGGATCGATATCGAGGTGTTTGGTAGGTGCATCACGGAAGTTCAGGTGATGATTCGATAGGGCTTTGACTGGTCGCCGCCGTTGATCGAACAACAACGGACCCAAACACTTTTGCCGGTGGCTTTATAGGTACGCCAATGGCCGCGACGATTATGCGGAACGCGCGACGCTCCGGGGTCACCATTCCCGTGCCCAATGCGGGTGATTGCTTCCCGGTTGACTTTGATCGTAATCGTTGAGGGGATCGGCCGCAGACCAGCTTTGGCGCGTCCCATGTTGACACTTTGAAGCATGGGATTGCTTGGCCGAGTTTCATGGGCCGTCGACTGATGATTGAGCAACATGGTCGCGATGATCAACATAATCCAATCGCGGCTGGCTACTTTCTCGAAGCCATCCAACCATTCCGGCGGCAGCTTATCGACATCGGTGCGGAAACATACGCTCGGCGCTGTGTGGCGATCAATGAGAAGAAAATAGGGATCACGCATCCATTTAAACGCACCGGTTTGTGACGCCTGCTGGTAAACACCGACAGTAATTTCCATATCGGACTGCTTGAGGTGCAGTATGGTTACAGCAGGATATCCATCTTCGTAATCATCATTAAAAAAATACAAACACTCAGCAAATGGAATGTTTAGGGGCTTGCCAGAATTATGGTGTTCAATCCATGCACTATACATAGCATTATGCAGCTTTTCATTACCCAAGTTTGGAAGAAAAATTTTGCCGAAATCGAAGGCCGCGATGTCCCAAT
This sequence comes from Sphingobium sp. D43FB, assembly GCF_002312805.1. Lineage (GTDB taxonomy): Bacteria > Pseudomonadota > Alphaproteobacteria > Sphingomonadales > Sphingomonadaceae > Sphingobium. The sequence continues at coordinate 2,226 of NZ_NMUA01000054.1, forward strand.
CCCGACCGCAGCTGATTTCTCGAATCTGATTTACGCCGACTATCTCTTGAATTTGTCCCTTGCGGGACGCTTCAGCGAAGCTGGCAACAACATGGCTGGTCATAAATCCTCCGGGCAAATCTTGTCTGTCATCGGAAGCAGTTCGCTTCCGATCGGCATTGGTTGACGCTGTGAACGGGCGGGGAGGCCGCGATCTTCCCCGGTTTTGATCCCTGCTCCCGGATCGGGCAGCAAAGCGCTGGCGAGGTCCATGCAGTCTCAACTGCGGGGACGGATGTTTAATTAGCAGTGTTGGAGAAGGCCGGGACCCAATTATCGTCCCTGATGGGGCTTATTCGAGTCCCCGTTCCCCCGCCCGCGCTCTACATTGGCCGGTCTAGAAAGCAGTGGTCTGCCTGCCCTTCAATTCCTTGAACAAATGCGTGATAAAACTCACAACAGTCGGGGAAAGAGGCTCCAAGCCCTGCTCCTGCCCAAGGCCCGCGATTAGTTGCACCGTTCCGACAACTTCTGCGTCAGATACCAGAAGGATTCGCCCTCGGATCATTCGAATGATGTCGATATAGTCGATCAGTTCATGGACCGCTGCGGCAGACCCTTTGAACCGATTGAGGAAGTCAACGGTAACAATGTTGTTAGTCCACGCCCATGCGAGAGCAGTGATCAAGTCGCTATCGGCGTCATAGTAATTTTCAATGATGCCATTCATGGCTCGGATAAAGAAATCGTCCGATGACGCAGCGACTGACCAATCGTCGCTATCAACAGCCGTGCGAACGATATCGACACCACCAACGATTTCACGGTCATCCGTGAGGGGCCTACCTTCGCTGTAGTCGAGCAGCGCATGCCCGATCACCGTAGCGATTTCATTATTAACATCTTGCATTATAATCTCCATATTTTAGGCAATGAGATAGCATTTTCAGAACCATATTCTGAATCGCTATAATATTAAGTTATGTTGGGAGGGTTCTAGCCGATTAAGGCATCAATCGCCGCAGCATCAAAGTAAAGCGGCGTAGATTTTATGTTATTGATAGGCTCTGGTATTTTACCACTGCGCCTAAGCCTTTCAAACGTTCGAAGGCTTACATTCAGACGTTCGGCCGCCTGCTTTCTGGTTAGTTTCTCCATCCATATTCTGTCCTTGCGTTGTTGCGCCGCCTTTATCCGCCATGTTCCGCCGCTGATCCAGCTCAGAATGAGCAACTTTTTACACTTGTTGAATTTCCGTTGTTTAAATATGGATCGACCATGGATCAGGAAGAAATCTACAAGGGTTGGCTGCACAAAAGTCGAGTGACGCGCGGCGCGCGCGCGCGTGCCCATGCGTTGAAAGCCATCGATATACTGATCCGGCAGCAAAATAGCGGCAGGTTCGATAAGGAGGCCCAAGTTACACTGACTCTTCTGACCAATATCCTGAAGGAGGAGGGCATACGGTCGCCAACTGGCGGTGCACTAACGCCCACAATGGTTGCCCGCATGTTCATTCATCTGGACCGGACGTGGCAGGGTTTTGTGGTCAAGATTGCTGAATCAAAAGCAAAGAATGAAATCGAAATATACGAATCGTTCAATTATGTGGTATCCAAACATTCTGATCAGCGTAGAAAAAATAATCAAATTCGGATAGACAGGTCTTTGGAAAAGCGTCGGAAAGATGCTTTGGATTATGACTATGCTTTGTCAGATGGGAATGGAAATAGACTAAAGGTCAAAGAGTATTATCGTCGAGTGCGCCGCAACGATAAAACCAAAGCGTATTATATACCGGCTAAAAATGTTGAGGCAAACTTGCGTGCCCGTATTAAAACGGTGGAAGCCCAGAATCTAGGTCGTGATATGACCGATGCGGAAGTTGCGGCTTCGATAGAAAGATGGAAGCGTTCAGCATTGGAAGCACAATATGCAGCTCTGAAAGCAGAGGTTGAGTTGGTGAAAGCCAAGGTCGCTGCGAAGCGTACGAAGGCAACTAAGTAATCAGGCAAAACGTCAACGATATGTGGCCGACAATCCCGGATCATTCGCCTCATCACTTCATCGCCCCTTGGGCAGCGGCAATTTCCCGCCAGCCCGCTGACGCCGCGTCCGGACAGATTCCTCTCGCGCCTGATCCATTGCTCAGCCTCAATCTCATCCACCGTCAGAATCTTCCGTTTCGGCCACGGCGTGTTGTCTTGGACATGATCGCTGATCCCCACACCGTTAACTCCAGTTGGTTCGAGCCCGACATCGCAAAAACCGAGTATCGCGAAGGCAAGGACTACCTTGATTGACAAAATGGATGAGCCGAAATTGCACCGTCGTATTCGTGCGGTCTACCGATCGAGCATATGTCCCGAAGTCGAGTTTGGAACCGTCAATTCGCTGATCAGGATTTACGTGACCAGAATGTGCTGGAAGTGAGCCCGTTCCTCTTGCGTTCGCACCGAGTGAGGCCGCGTGAGAAATTTTTAAAAATATGGAATTGCGTCAATCAACTAGGCTAAATAATCACGACCACGATGGCCACGGCAATCGGGGGTGATACCGCAGGGCAGCCGTAAGGCACAGTAAGTCTGGCCCGGACAAAAGCAGGTCGCGAAGATTGCCCCGCCTCTCCATGGATGCGGACACGGCGCAGAACGCGGATGCAATCCGGCTGGCGGGGGCTTGGGACGTCGCGTGGTGCGATCTAAAGAAAGCCACGGAATGAGGAGAGCTATGTCTGCTCCACGCTGACAACTCTCCATCCAGCACTTGTAGAGTTAACGTGCGCTTGTGCTGGACGCTCGATCGAAAGATCGTAACCGCCTTACACGACCTCCGGCGTTCCCGGAATGGTCAAGGATAGGCGCAGCAATGTCGGGTCACGGAAGGCCACCGACGAAGGCGTAATAGCCTCAAGCTGCGGCAAACAGTGATCCGGATACCCCCTTGGATGTCCCATACTACTATCCCCCTCATCATGAGAAGATAACACCCTATAGATGGGTGTCGGACGATTGCGTCCTCTTCACATGGTGGGGGGGATAGAGTTGTGTCCGTGTTCCCTTTGGATGCCATTTATGGAAATAAAGCATGTATCTCAGCCGATTATATGAAAATCGCAGAGGGAGAAGGCGGACCATGAAGCGAAGCGCAATGGTTCGACGGTGAGCGATGCCGAAGGCAGGCGAAGCCGGTCTTCGTTCCAGTCATGATGTTGATGAGCAAACCCGTCCCTTTACCAACACGCGGCAACCTGTTCAGATGCGTGATGAATTCATATGCAGCGCGGTGATTGCCATCGTCGCCATCGATTCATCAGCGGTACCGGGCACAGCACAGGCAAGGCAAGGCAAGCGCCGATCGATGTTGCCTGCATCCTGCACGAAAGACAGGCGATCGGGTTTCGCTTCGACCTTGGCAGTGGAAATGGTGCATGACCGGGCGTTCGATCCTGCTATGGCCGAGCGCGGGTAGTGTTCAATTATGGCGTGGCCCAAGTAGGAGAAGATGCATGCTTTTTCACACGATGGTGGGGTCGAACGACATCGACCGGGCGAAGCGCTTCTACGACACGGTGCTTGGAACCCTTGGAGTTGGGGAGGCGACGATCAACGTCGCCGACAGTGGCCACACGCGCCTGATCTACAACAGTGGGAATGGGGCCAATTTCATTGTCACCCAGCCGATTAATGACGAACCGGCAACTGTCGCGAACGGCAGCACCATTGCGTTTTCCTGCGATTCGCCAGAGCAGGTGAAACAGTTTCATGATATTGCCGTTGCCAGTGGTGGTACGTCGATCGAGGCAGCGCCCGGTCCTCGTGAAACAGCGTCTATGGGCACGATCGTTCTCGCCTATTTCCGCGATCCAGATGGAAACAAGCTATGCGGCATTCACTTCCCCAAATGACCCTGCTCTTTATCGCCTAGCCCAAGTCAGCTGCCCACCGACGCTATGGTGGAGCAGCTGGTCACTTTCTGTTTCCCGCCCCAAGCTGAATATGCCGGTCACCGGAAGGGTGCATCGATTTGGCGGGCGATAACGCCTTCGATGGGTGGTTAGGAGACGGTCAGCTAATAAGTGATATTTGCGGGATAGCGGACACTAAATATCTCGGTGCGTTTCGCCCCTTATCCCTTCCATCAAGCTATCATAGATGTCGTCCATGAGATGCCGTGCTTCCTCCGGTTTCCTGAACCGCACAGCGATCGAAAAGCATTTTTTCAATTCAGGACGGAGGTCGCCAATCATGTCTACGGATGAGTTCCAGTCTCGCCACTCCTTTAAGATCGCCCGCCGGTGATCCAGTGACCCATCCCGAGCCGCAGCAGCAACGGCCCCATCAAGGGAGTCGTAGAGAAGATCGAAATCCTCATTAAAGTAACAACCGATAAGGTTAGAAAGCAGGGGCCAGCGTCGCTGTGCAAAGTCCCGTTGTTCCCGTTTCCCTGTTTTCATCATGCGATAGTGTCATCGGCGGCAGATGTCCGCAATATATGAAACCTGTCTCAGGGAAGAGCGTCGAAGTTTGGTCGGTTTTATCCGGTCCGCTCTTTCGCCGGAAGCCGGCCGGGCGGCCGTCGCTACGATCGAGGCTGGATCGGCCTGCTGAAGGAAGATCGTGGGTGTGAAGCGGACATTATGCGTTCATGACCACCTCGAACCTCTCGCAGACGATTTCTAGGTCAGCGTTCACCTTGTGGCGGGAACCGGCCAGCACGTTCTCATAGTAGCTTTGGTGGGCCGTTCGCCACCATTCAAGCGTCAGGTCGCCTTCGCCTTCGGCGCGAGCGAACTCCTCGTCAATCTCGCCAAACCTCCTTATCTCGACGGACACCGTTTGAATGACAGCGACGGCATGCCCCGCCCAGTCTGTCACGATCGAGTAGTCGCCCACCCTTGGAACCGGATCACCAGCCAGTTCGAGTTCTGCGACAGACGGTGCGGTCGCGCGCTTCTGCCCTCTCACAACAAGGGCGGCACAGAGGTCAGCGTCTTCCTGATTATCGCAGAAGTGGAAGCTGATCGGCGTTTCAGCGCGGGCCTTGGGATTGCTTGCCCGATATCGATCCCACAATTGGACAACGGTTGAAGTCATGACAGCACGTTAATTAACTTGGACGATGACCACAATCGGGGACGATACGACAGCCATGGGTCGCTATATGCCCAGCCTTCAATCGGCATGATGCCTTTGTCGATAGCTCTCAAGTCAATGGATTCGGCTCTCAAACCCTTTGCGCTGCCGACTGTTGGCGGCGATACCGATCCGCATGCGGCATCTAGCGATTTCGCGATCGAGTTCTGCCAAGCTCAGCCCCGCCAAGCCATCTTCATGATCTATTATGCCGCTACGCTTTCCCACAAGCAGCAGATTATCCCTAACGATGGATGGCGGCAACTGGGGGCGTAAATAGGATGGTAGGAACGGCCCTAACTGGTCGCTTCCACCAAGTCTGCTTTCCTTTCGGAGACCGGTCAGGCGGTAATTGAGATGATCGATCACGACCGCTCCCGGCGACGGTGATCGGAAGGGGGATCGCTCACGTGGTAAAATTCTCCAAGATTGGCTACTATGAACTATGGCAGCTACCGATGGCTCCACCTCCGAGGAACACCTCGTCGATATGCTGCTTGCTCGAAATGGCAGAAGGACGCGCATCACGACGGTGAACGACGAGCCGATGAAGGTGATGCGGGTAGAAATTACTGATCTGCCTTCCGCCTACGAATGGGACCACTACGCCGAAATAGGAGGCATAGGTCTCAGCGCCGATGGAGGGAAATATTCCTTCTACTCCACCGAAATTGGTAGGGTCGAGGATGTCGCAAGCGGCGCGATCATCTATGCTCGAAGGCGTTCTTGACCCGGTCGTGTCATAAGAACAGACCGAGGCGAACGTTCGCTCATGGACGTTGGATGATGGGCGGGTTTCTTACCATCCGCACACGGCGCAGCCCGTCACACCAGCAATAGCGCCCGATCAGACACCATCGCCGCCGCGCGCGTTATCATATGCCGGTGCCAGAACAGCGCCGCCTGACCATTCCGCACGCAAATCTGTCGGCGCGTGACCATCCACTGGATGGTATCTTCGAGATCGTCAGCCTCGATATCGGAGAAGACCGATAGCGTGACCGGTCCAGCACCAAGCTTTTGAAAAATATAATATTCTGTGGTCATCGCGGTGGGCAATGCCGGAGGAGCAGTGAGAGTTCCGGACTGTCCGCGTTAACCCTGCTCGATGCGACGAACGGCAGAAATGAAGCGGCCCCGCCAAGATGACGGGGCCGAAGGTATAGACGGGAGGGGGTGAGTGCCCCGTCTGGAATCTTAAACCGATCGAGAAGAAGATCGGTTCCCAGATCGGATCACGGTATTCCATCGTCGGCGACGCCAGCGATTGTAACGAAGTGAGGCGATGTCGAAGCGGAAAATGGCATGCCTGAACTTGTCATGTTCATCAGTTCGTTTAGTGCGCGTTTGATGTCGAGTTCATTTAGTCACCAGCGCTTGTATCGCCCCGGAATCGTTGCCAGCAAAGATCAGCGGATCGCCAACGCCCATGACCGCTCAAGACCGCTGTTGGAGGTGATCCAGACCATGCCGGGCGCGACAGTCCCGGAGATGGTCCGCGCGCTCAATGTTGCTGGACACCGTGCTGCGCGCGGCGGTCCCATAACGCACAACACGGTGACTAGGGCGCTGGGCCGGATCGGGCAGGTGCCGCTGGTAGCGCCACGATCGAGCCGAACGACGAAGTCGCGGAAGAACATTCGCGCCCGTGCCAAGCGCTATGAAGTGTTCCGCACCCCAGCATATTGCTACGAGCTTCTCTTTGATCGCCATCCCGAATGGTTCACGGGGCGTGGCTTTGACCCTGCTGCCGGAGATGGCCGGATGATCCGCGAGATCATACGGCGCGGGAATCCCGGTCCACACGTCGTCAATGACATCCGAGAGGAGGAAAGGCCCGCGTTGATCGGTTGTGGTGAGGTGACGATCGGCGATTATCTCTCCATGGTCGATCCACCGGCGTGCGACTACATGATCACGAATCCGCCCTTCACCAAGGCGGTGGAGTTCGTCCAGAAGGCGCGGACGCATGTTTCTGGGCCAATCTGCATCCTCCAATCGACGAGGTGGCAGTCCACTCAAAAGCGGAGTGAGTGGTTGCGGACCGCCGGGCTGGCGCAGGTGCTCAATCTGCCCCGGCGGCCGCAATGGGAGGTCGACTCCGGGGAACAGGTAAGGAACAACGTGATGGATTTTGCATGGTATGTGTTTTTGCCCGGTTATTGCAGACGGCCGGAAATGGACTGGCTGGTCGAGTCGGATCAGGCTTGATCGTCATCCTATTGGGCGAAGAGCCAGTGTTCCGCCTCATCTCGCGTCTCAAAAATCGCCGCGTTGTCGCGTAGCATAAGGATTCGTGTCGTCTGCATGCGCGTGAGCGACCCCTTGCGCGCCACTGCGATCCGCTTCGCTTTGTACCGGGAGTCGGTGATGAGTGTCTGAAATGCCGCCACAACTTCCTGCGACTGAATGACGGTCTCGGCGGTGTCGATCAGGAGGTAAAATTCTCCGGACTTGAGGCCCATTTTCTCGACCAGCGCCTGTTCGTCGCGAGAAAATTCCATCACTTCATCGATCGAGAGGAAACCGCTCATCTCTGCAATGATGAGCTGGCGGTCGCGGTCGAATGAGAGAGTGATCATCGAGTATTGTCCATTATGCTTCGCATCCGGTGGCCTGTGAAAACCCAGCGTCCGCCATCCACCAACTGACACAGTATGCCGAATGCGGTTCGGTACCATCAATGAGGCTTGTAGGATGCGCAACCCGTGATTTCCCGAAGCTGTGCGGATCGCCGCGTCGATCAAGCACGGCGAAGCGGATCAGCGCGCTCCCCGGTGAAGTTGCAGCCGAACACGCATCATGCTCGGAAATTACCCTGCTGACATCTCGACAATGCGTGATCCCGGAAAGGCATGTTGGAAATTTCAGACCTCGATATTGATCTGATCGACGATCTGCATAATCGCCTCCCGAATGATCATCGACGAAATTCGAAAGGCACGAGAATCGAAAGGTTTATCGAGGCGGGCGCTGGCCGAAATGCTTGATGTCGACCCGCAGGCGATCGTCCGACTGGAGGCTGGTACTGGATCGATCGACCTGTTGATCCGGGTCATGGATGCCGTGGATTTCCATTTCGCGGGGCTCGCGCCGGGACGATCACTGCCCGATCAGCTGCGCAATCGGCGCATCAAAATGGAGCTGTCAGTAGCGGAACTGAGCCGACGTGCCGGAATGAGCCGCAACACGATTTCGGGTCTTGAGGTCGGAAAGGGAACGATCAGGGCGCTGGAAAGCCTTTTGGCGATTATCGGCAAGCAGGCGCGGCGTCGCGCACCGGAGAGGCAGCACTGGGCCGCTGATCGAAAGGGTGACCGCGACAGTCGCTTTACGCCCTTGGAGTTCCTCGAACCAATATATGAAGTGTTTGGGATTCCCGATCTCGATCCGTGCGGGCACGATCTCGCGCCCGTTCGTGCAGGCCAGAAATACATGCTGAGCGAAGGTCGGGACGGATTGGCGGAGCCTTGGGCGGCGGGAGTGGTGTGGTGCAATCCGCCCTTCTCCGCGCAACTTCAATGGCTGCGCAAAGCGGATCATGAAGTCACCGTCGGAAATGCCAAAACTGTCATATGTCTGGTGCCTGCCAGAACGGACTCGGCGTTCTTCCACGACCGCCTGATTGGTGTTGCTGACATCGGATTGCTGCGCGGTAGGATCAAATTTCTGTCGCCCGACGGCCGTGCAGAACAGACGCCTTTCGCCCTGATGTTGGTCATCTTCGGCGCAACCGCCCGGCAACTGGATCATCTCCGGACCTTGATCCCAGCATACTGGCTGCCGCGCTCACCATCGGGAGCGCTCGGTGACCGTGAGCGTGAACGTGCTCTTGAGGAGATAAGTTTCTAGTCAGATATTGAGCAGGTTTTCAGGACCCTCAGGCTCCTTCTGGGACCGAGAGAGGGATGCCCAGTCCTGATCATTGCCCTCATGTTGATCGACGAACGCCGCAACACTTCGATATTGTCCATCTCGCGAGACTTACCCCTCCGAATCATCAGACTATTGGCAAGCACGGCTAACTTTCCGGGCGCTGCCGGAAATATGACCCAACACTGTCGAGCGCGCATGCTAGCACCGACCCATGCTATAAGCGGGCGTCTTGGGGGGAAATTACGATGAGAAAATGGATCGCCATCGGGGCAGCGCTGGTCCTGCTGCTGGGCGGGGTGTATTTGGGTTCGCCCTACTATGCGATCCACTCCCTTCGCGCGGCCGCCAGAGATGCTGATACGGACAAGCTAGAAGCCAGCGTCGATTTCCCGGCGGTTCGGGAGAGCCTGAAATCCCAGATGTCTGCGGCGATGATGACCAAGATGCAGAATGATCCCGAGATACGGGACAATCCCTTCGCTGGGCTGGGCGCGATGATGATCCCGGCCATCATTGACCGAATGATCGACAGTTTCGTGACACCTGACGGCATCGCGGCGATGATGCGCGGGCAGAAGCCGACCGACACGGTAAAGGCGGACGAGAACCCCGATGTCGAAAGCAGCAGCGCTTATGTGGGCCTCGACCGCTTCCGGGTGCGCCTTCACAACAAGGCAAGCGATGAGGAAGGGCCTTCATTCCTGTTGGAACGTCGGGGGTTCGCAACATGGAAGTTGATCAGGGTGGAGATGCCTGCTGATCTGTTTGAGGATAAGAATTAGCCATAGAGGGCCACTTGCGCTGCTAATGGCCGTCGGCGGAGGCACGGCGGTAATGCGCATTGTAAATGTTCATCAACCTCGACTAAGGCCGCGCGGAATTCGTGATAAAGGAAATGCAATTTGACCGACGATGATCAGGTACTGGAACTCCAGACTGAAACTGACCTCCCTGATCTCATCGCTCGGACAGCCGGAACGCTGAGGGGCTTGGCTGATCAACTGGAACAGGGCACCCTCGTCGATCCTGTTGAATGGGTCATTCCAATGTCCGACATCGGCACCGAACGCATGCACGACCATTGCGATGCGATAGCCACTCGCCTCGGCAAGAAGCATCTGGCCGTCTATGCCATTTGCTTCGACGATGAAGTGCCGCTGGACCGTGTCTATGCCGTTGTCGATGGCAACAAGGCCCGTAACAAGACGCTTCCGGTTCACGAGCGTCGGGCGTTTGCTCGCGTCAACAAGCGCAAGGGATGTCTTGGCAGCCGGTGCCTGTATGTCGGGAAATCCGAAAAGGCCGCTGAACGCCTGCGTCAGCACCTCATTGAGGCACATCCGGCCACGTTCGCGGTTCACCTCAACCAGTGGCCTAGCGACATCCCCGGCAATCTCATCGTGAAGGTCATCGGAGTAGCCGGTGTTCAGAGCATCTTGCTGCCGTTCATTGAGGATCAGATGGCGAGCGAGATGCCGCCCATCCTTGGAAAACGGGGTTCAGTCTGATCGACTGGGAACCGGCGGTTTTCGCACTACATGTTTTCGCGCAAGCTCAAGCCGATGGTGGCTGCAATGGGAGGAAGCGCGCCATCCGGACTTCAAGCAATCGGATAAGTTCCGGGTCCATGAACTCGTAGTCATCGGGGATGTCGAGACAGATGATCCGTTTCCCGCCGATTGCCGCTCGAAACCGTTTTTGGAGCTTCGTCCTGTGCGTTTTCTCCATGACAAATATGGTGTCTGCCCACTGCAACATCTCATAATCTAGCCCGTCTTATTCAGCGGTGGGGCTTTGAGGGTTGGCGGGAGTGGCGTAAGCCTTTGGCTTGCTGTAGGAAATTGGATGTCTAGACCAACCTGCAGCGAGGCAAAAAATGCCACAGGCCACACCCGCC
>NZ_NMUA01000055.1 GCF_002312805.1 Sphingobium sp. D43FB
CGAAGCGGCACTCGTGGAGACGGATAAGTGCGGGCAACCTCGAGCATCCGTCGCACGTCGGCAGGCGAGTAGATATGGGGCTTTCGCCATTGCTTGGCGGCCTCCTTCCTTGGGGTCGGGTCGGGTCGCCGCACAGGTGTCGACGGGTTGCGGTGACGAAGGATTTTCGCAAAGACGCGCTTGAGCTGTTCACATTCCTCTGCGTGGTGACGCGTGACATTCGTTGCCGCCCATCGATCGATCATGGAACTCAGCGGTTCGGCTTCCGGTCCCGGATGCGACTGCAGGAACCGGTCGAACCTCAGGAGCAACTGGGGCTGCGATGCGTATTTGTATCCTCTACGCCGCATTAGCGCGACATGCTCGGCCATCACTTCGCCCAGAACGCTGCCGAACGGCCTGGGCTGGCGCAGTTCGGCCAGAGCCTGTTTCGGATACTGCGATGCCAATGCCCGCCAGATCGGCATGCATTGCTTGATATTGCACTCATCGCGCAAGGCGGCGACGGGATTGCGTTCAATCGCGTCGATTTCCACCAGGCGTTCGAGGAGCCGGTCAACGATGCGGGTGCGGTGCAAGAGCGTGGACGGGGCTCGGCGAACGGCGGATTCTCGTAGCCAGGCCAGCAGCACTTCTTGATCGAGGGCCTCGTAACGTTCAGCGACATCCTGGAAGCCATGCAAGACTTGGCCGTAGCAGGTTCGGCTTTTCATGCTGCGCAGATCAAGGCTCGCGACATAGCGGCCAATGATCGCCCGGTCGGAATCGGGCCACCGAGCGGTCATGGCAGCAGCTCCATTCCCGGCACGTCAAGCGCGATGGCCCTGAGATCCTCGGTAGCAAGCTTGAGGTAGGGAGCCGTCGATCCTGTCGAACGATGTCCCAGCAGGTCGCCGATGACCTTTTGTGGCACCGCGGCGCGCAGCATTTCGACCGCATGCGCATGACGGAAGATGTGGGGACCACACTTACCAGACGGTTGGACGCCAGCGTCACGGAGCCGCCGCCGAACCATGCTGTAAAGCTTGTCGAGCTTTCGGTAGGGTGCGCGTGTGCGAACGAAGATCTCCCTGGCATCGGTCAAAGGACGCCCGGAACGCAGATAGGCGAGTACCGCTTCGCCGACTGGCTCAAGAAGGGGCAGGAATGTGCTTGCCCGCGTCTTGTTGTGATGAACATGGATGGCTTCCGTTCGCCAGTCGATGTCCTCGATCCGGAGATGGCGGATCTCTCCAGACCGAAGACCATAGGCTGCAAGGAGTTGCAGGATTGCATAGTCCCGTAACCCTGCCGACGTCTTGTCGTTCTTGGTGCTCTCCAACACAGCGACGATCTGGGCACGATCCAGGACCGAAGGTACTCCTTCATATGCGTAAAGCGTCGGCGCCAGGACATGCCCTGACAGATCCATCGTGACGCGACCTGTGATGTGGAGATAACGCAGCAGCGAGCGAAGCCGCTCTGCGACAGACTTCAGCGAGCAGCGCGTCAGTTTCGGCGCGCGCAGGTCCATATAACGGTCAACGTCAACAATGCTCAGCCCCGCCAAGCCGTCGATTCCGCGACTGATCAGCCAGGCAAGGAAGTTCCGGGCTTCCCACATCAACGCTGCGATGCTGGCGCGAGCCAACCCGCGTTCCTCACGCAGCCAGATTTCGTATTCGGCGCAGATTGAAAATCGGACTTCATCGGCCGCGCAGGTAGGCTTGATAGCCGGCGGCCATTGGCCGTGAACAAGGCGCAGCAGCGCATGAATTCCGGAGCGTGGGACCTCGTGCCAGCGCGCGCTGGGGCGTCGCCCACGCTGCTTTTCGAACAGAGCGATCGCGTGCCGCAGATATTGCTCCACCTGCACATCGATCACGTCCGCGACGGGGATGCTCCGCTGCCCCAGATAATCGAGAAATCCAGATGCGTAGGTGCAGTAGTTCCTCGCCACGACTGGGCTGTATCGCTGGCTGATAAGCGAGGAATGGAGTGCGGCGATTAGTTCGTAACGGTTATCCGACATGGGCGGGTCCTCTGCTGGTCATTTGACCCGCAGAGGTTCGGCACGGAATAATGCAAAGCAAGCCGACCCAAAAATGGCAGAAATCCGCCAATCAGGCCGCGTTCCTCCGCATTATGGGAACCTCGTGATTAGTAAAGTTATGCTCACCTAACCATAACTTTACGAACGGCTTCACGTAATGCGGAGCGATCAACTTCACGTCGTGTCCGCGCCTGCTCATCTCGCGCGCCCAGTAATGCGCGCTGCCGCACGCTTCCATGACAACAATGGCGGGAGGCTGCTTGGCCATGAAATCAGCGAAACCCTGCCGCGACAGTTTCTTTCGAAACTTCGGCTGCCCCGTCATCGATGCACCGTGCAGCTGAAAAACAGATTTTGCCAAATCCACGCCGATCATCGTATCCTTTGTCACGGTTGCCGTCCTTTCCGCTAAGTGGTCTCAACACCCTAACCTGGCACATTGCGATGCCGTCTGGGGAGGGCGGCAACCACCCCATCTGCCCTGATCGGTGTTGAATATCTCCGGTTTCCCGAAGCGCGTCAACGCTTCCTCCAGCGCTTCGACGCAGAAGTCGGCCTCCATCGTGATCGACACCCGCCAAGCCAGGACTTTGCGGCTGAACCAGTCGACGATGGCCACGAGATAGACGAACCCCCTCGCCATCGGGATGTAGCTGATGTCCGTTGCCCAGACCTGATTGGGCCGCACGATCGGCAGTTTACGCAACAAGTAAGGGTAGATCTTGTGCCCAGGGGTCGGCTTCGATGTGTTCGGGCGACGGTAGATTGCCTCGATCGCCATCTTCTTCATCAGCGTGGCGACATGCTGGCGGCCGATCTCGATGCCTTCCTGCCGCAGAAGATCACGCAGCATCCGACTAACCGCGAACGGAAATTCCAGGTGCAACTCGTCGATCCGCCGCATGATGGCGAGATCGGCAGGCGGCACCGGTCTGGGCAGATAATAAATGCTGCCCCGGCTGATCCCCAGCTCCCGGGCTTGCCGCGCCAACGGCAGTGCGTGCGAACGGTCGATCATCGTTTTGCGCTCGGCAACAGTCCCGCCTCCCCGAGCGCCCCTGACAAAAAATCGTTCACCAGCGTCAGTTCACCGATCTTGGCGTGCAGCGTCTTTACGTCGATCACCGGCGCCGCAGCCTCGCTCCGCGTCTCGCTGCCAAATACACCGGCAGCCCCTTCCAGAAGCTGCCCGCGCCATTGCGTGATCTGGTTCGGATGCACGTCAAACTGCTGCGCCAGCTCCGCCAGCGTCTTCTCGCCCTTCACGGCGGCCAATGCCACCTTCGCTTTGAATGCCGGGCTGTGATTCCGGCGTGGTCGTTTGCTCATCTCTACTCCTGTCACGCGGCCATCCTGGCCGCCGTCAGGCAGAAAATCCACTTATCCCGATGTGCAGTTTTGCCAGGCCACCTCTCTTTCAGAGAGACATCGATTCCGGCATAATACTCCATGGCTGTTCCTCTCATGATGCTTGGGGCCGATCACTCGGACCCTGTTTCCAACACCATCATTCTGAGGGACAGCCACCCAACTTGGCTACTCTTGAAACGCCGGCCCATTACGGCATCTAGGGTTGCGCAATGGCAATTTTTTGCATATAGTGCATCGCATTGCCTATCGTTTCAGAGCTTGCCCGATTCAAGCCATAGACAGCAGTACGGAGAGAATTATGCTTGGAATCCCCAACCTTGTCGACAATGTCGCATCTAATCAGTCGCGCGAGATTTTCTGGGATAAAGACGTATACAACCTTGAGTTGGAGCGTATTTTTGCACGTTCGTGGCTGTTTCTGGGCCACGAGTCGCTCCTTCCCAAGCCCGGCGACTTCATCACCACCTATATGGCTGAAGACAAGGTCATCCTGTCGCATCAGCAAGATGGCTCGTTCCGGGCGTTCATCAATTCGTGCACCCATCGCGGCAACCAGATTTGCCATGCCGACAGCGGCAATGCCAAGGCGTTCGTCTGTAACTACCACGGCTGGGTTTTTGGTCAGGACGGCAGTCTGGTCGATGTTCCGCTTGAAACGCGGTGCTATCATGGCCAACTCGACAAGGCGAAGCTGGGTGCCAAGCACGTTCGGGTGGAGACGTACAAGGGCTTCATTTTCGGCTGCGGCGATGCCGACGCTCCAGGCTTGGAGGAATATCTGGGCGAATTCCGTTGGTACCTCGATACGATCTGGGAAGGTGCCGGAGGCGGGCTGGAGTTGCTGGGCCCGCCGATGAAGAGCATTCTGGCCTGCAATTGGAAGGTGCCGACTGAGAATTTCGTCGGCGATGGCTACCATGTCGGCTGGACCCACGCCGGCGCTCTGGCCCAGATCGGCGGCGAACTTGCCGGTCTGGCCGGGAACCGGGCGGACCTGCCCTTTGAAAGCCTGGGCTATCAGTTCACGACCCGGCACGGGCATGGCTTCGGAGTGATCAACAACGCCGGCCCGGCGATCCACGTCAAGCGCGATGGCTGGGCAAAATACCTTGCCGACACCCGCGCTGAAGTTGGCCGAAAGTTCGGACCGGAGCGTGAAGAACTTTATGTTGGCCACTGGAACTGCTCGATCTTCCCGAGCTGCTCGTTCCTTTACGGAACCAATACGTTCAAGGTCTGGCATCCGCGTGGCCCGCACGAAATTGAAGTGTGGACCTACACAATGGTGCCGCGTGACGCCGACGCGGAAACGAAGAGCATGATCCAGCGCGAAGCCACCCGGAGTTTCGGCACTGCCGGAACGCTGGAAAGCGACGATGGCGAGAACATGTCGTCGTCCACCTACGTCAACCGCGGAACCATCACCCGCGACGGCCGGATCAACTCCAGCATGGGTGCCGGCTTCGAAGGTCCGCACCCGGTTTTTCCGGGGATTGTTGGATCCAGCTTCATCGGCGAAACATCCCATCGCGGCTTCTATCGATTCTGGAAGGAAATGCTGGATGCGCCCGATTGGAAAGCGGTGAAGGCAAACGACGACACCTGGGATTCGATGTTCACCAATCGTAATTACTGGAACGACAAAGTCGACGCAGCCGAGTAATCCACAAACTTTTTCAAACGTATCGAATGCCGGAGAGTTTATGTCGGGTAAACAGACCTTAGCGGGATTGGATGTCCAATCCGCGATTGAAATGCATTATCGTGCCGAAGTCCGGATGCTGCAGAACGGGCAATACCGAGAATGGTTAACGGACATGGTCGCCGAAGACATCCATTACTGGATGCCGATTTATGAACAACGCTTGATCCGCGACCGTCGCCCCGACCCGACACCCGACGATGCTGCAATTTATAATGACGATTATGGCGAGCTCAAGCAACGCGTAGAGCGGCTTTATACCGGCACCGTATGGATGGAGGATCCGCCGTCCAAGATCCGGTACATGGTCAGCAACGTCGAAGCTTTCGATGCAGGCGATGGCGAGTTTGACGTTTATTCAAACGTGGTCGTCTATCGCAACCGCCGCCAACTTGAAATGACCGTTCATACGCTGGGGCGTGAGGATAAGCTGCGCCGGGTTGGTGATGGCTTCCAGGTGTTCCGGCGCAAGCTGCTGATCGATGCACGAGTGACGCAAGACAAGAACCTGTACTTTTTCTGCTAATAAAGCGCCCAAGAGCGCAATAAGAGGAGAGCCTATATGCAAGCCTATGCCGCAATCATTGAAAGCCAGGGCGGGCAATTTGTCCTCGATAACGTCGATATCGAAGAGCCCCGTGACGGTGAAGTACTCGTCAAGATTGCGGCGGCTGGGATGTGCCACACCGATCTTACCGTCCGCGACCAGTATTACCCGACCCCGCTTCCCGCCGTTCTGGGCCATGAAGGTTCTGGCGTTGTCGAAAAGGTCGGGCGCGGTGTCACCACGGTCAAGCCGGGCGACAAGGTGGTGCTATCGTTCAGCTATTGCGGGACTTGCCCGTCTTGCATGAAGGGTCACCAAGCCTATTGCCCAAGCCTTTTTCCGCTCAATTTCATGGGCCGTCGGCTTGACGGATCGACCCCGATCACCCGCAACGGGGAAGATGTGAATGCCTGCTTCTTCGGACAGTCTTCATTCGCGACCTACTCGATCGCAACTGAAAACAACTGCGTCAAGGTTGCCGACAACGCACCGATTGAGCTTCTCGGCCCATTAGGCTGCGGAATTCAGACGGGCGCAGGCACCGTCCTCAATGCACTGCAGCCAGCCCCCGGCTCGTCGATTGCAATCTTCGGCGTCGGCTCGGTTGGTCTCAGCGCGGTGATGGCCGCAAAGGCTTCCGGTTGCCTCAAGATTATCGCTGTCGACCGCAATCCCACGCGTCTGCAGTTGGCCCGTGAACTTGGTGCAACCGACATTATTGATGCCAACACCAACAATGCCCAGGAAACGATCATTGCCATGACGGGGGGCGGCGCGGACTATGCGATTGATACCACCGCCATTCCGCAGGTTCTGCGCAGCGCGGTAGACAGTACCCATACCATGGGAGAGACAGCCGTGGTTGGTGGGGCAAAACTGGGCACCGAATTCTCGCTCGACATGAACAACATGCTTTTCGGCCGGAAATTACGTGGGGTGGTTGAAGGTTCGAGCACCCCGCAAGTCTTCATCCCGCAATTGATTGCGATGCGCGAGGCCGGTCTGTTTCCGTTCGAACGGCTCTGCACGTTCTACGATTTCGACCAGATCAATCAAGCCGTCGAGGAAACGGAAGTTTCCGGCAACGCGATCAAGGCCATTCTCAAGATGTAATGCGGCCTTTGCGCCCACTCTGCGGTCGATCGCGGCAACAGAGTGCGGCGCAGGGCTAGACCGATTAGGGGCCGATCAACCAGCAGGGCCACAAAATGGGAGCGAACGGACTGGAGCATCGCCTGCCGTTCGCTCTTAGTGCTCTATGCGGCAAGCCGCACGTCGATGACCAAGGTTGGGCTTATTATTCTGAAGTCGAATAGAGACCTGCAAACCGCGTGCCTCGCACTTGGCGGATGACGCTAAGGACCGTCATAATGTTTGGGAAGTGCAAATAGATGGGCCAAAAACCCCAAGCCGCGGCGTCATGAGCTCGATCGATGGAGCGCCTCAAGTCGGGACGTCAACTATTGCGGACGGATCCCAACCTACAACCGGGCTTCCAGTTCCTCGTCGGTTCTGGGCGGCACTCTCGATCTGGAGTGCCATATTTCTTACCATTATGGACGTATCAATTGCTAACGTAGCTCTGCCTTTTATCTCGAAAGGTTTGGCCATAACTGCGGCAAAATCGGTATGGGCAATCAACGCCTATCAGATCGCCATCGTGATGGCGCTTTTGCCGATGGCGAAGGCCGCCGAAATCCTTGGCTACAAGAAAGTCTATCTGGGCGGCCTCTTGCTTTTCATGCTTGCAGCCTTTGGCAGTATCAACGCAAGCAGTTTGGCAGTTCTGGCGTCGTCGCGCTTTGTGCAAGGTATCGGTGCCGCGGCAGTAATGGTGGTCAGCGGGGCATTGGTTCGGACAATCTACCCTCCTGCATTGGTCCCGCGCGGCATAGGATACAATACCATCGCCGTTTCGATTGCTTCGGCCGCCGGACCGGCGGTCGGTGCGTTCGTCCTTTCGATTGCGGGATGGCACGCCATTTTTGCAGTGGGGCTTCCGTTCGGCTTGCTCGCGCTTGCACTCGGATTCTGGGCAATCCCTTTGACCGGGTCGCAGAAGAAGCCATTCGATTATCGTTCGGCCTTGTTGTGCTGTGCGGGCTTCGCGGCAATATTCCTCTTCCTCAATGATCTGGCCCAAGATTCCGTTTCTCGGTGGACATTGCTTTCAATCGGCGTCGCGATTCCGGCCATATGGTTCCTCGGTAAACGCACAACAGCCAACCAGGACTCGATGGTACCGCTCGATTTGCTGAAGCTGGACTCACTGCGCACAGCTTATGCTATGTCTGCAACAGCCTATGCTGTCATGATGCTGATCACATTGTCATTCCCCTTCATTCTGCAACAACGGTTTCACTTCAAACCTGAGACTATCGGTCTTTTCATGGTGCCACTGCCGCTCGGCATCGTGATTGCAGCGTTCGTTTCCGGGCGTCTGGTCAGTCGCTATCCATCAGCCTGGCTGTGCGCTTCGGGGTTGATCGTCCTAACCGGTGGCGCAATTTGGCTGTCATTGCTGCAACCGGGCGTTTCGGCTTTGCTGATCGTCGCAGCGGCAGCGATTTGCGGCATCGGCTTCGGCATTTTCCAGGTTCCCAACAACCATAGCATGATCGCTATTGCTCCACACGCCCGCGCTGGAGCGGCTTCGGCAATGCTCTCGTTGTCACGGCTGATCGGTCAAACGCTAGGGGCCATCGTGGCCGCATTGCTGTTTCGCAGATTTGGCGCACAGAGTGATGCGCCAATCATAGCTGCGGCCTTGATTGCACTGGCAGTGGCAAGCGCAACCCTGCTACGTAAAGATCTAAGCAGGTCAGCTATGGTTGAGTGACCCCTGGGCGCGTGGGTCGTAGTCGGTGCAAGTGGTCGTTTAAAGGCGGCCCCGTCAAGGATGATTATGGACGCTATTGGAACTGGAATTGGGTCGTGGGGCTGAGCGGAACAGGAAAGTGTCGTAAGGGTCGATATTTCTTTTCAAAAGTCCCATTCGGAATTAGGTTGGCGTAGCGGCCTGAGACCGCCGTTGGCGACGGCGTCGGCACGGAGAAGTCGTAGCGCCCGAGGAAATTGATGTGACGCCAGGATATCGGCGAAAGTCGGGCGATATCGGCGGGCAACGCTAACGCCGGGTTTCGTATTTGGGAAGCCATAGGAGCGAAATTTGATGTCTCGTCAGCGCCAACTTCACCTCGGTGCGTTCATGCGACCGGTCAGTATCCACACCGGTGCCTGGCGCTATCCCGGAGCGATCCACGACGCCAATTTCAATTTCCATGCGATCAGGCAATTTGCGCGCAAACTGGAGGAGGGAAAGTTCGATGCCTTCTTCATGGCCGATCATCTCGGCGTGCTGAACATGTCGGTCGATGCTCTGCGGCGCAGCCACACCGTCACGTCGTTCGAACCCCTTACTCTGCTGTCAGCTCTGGCGGGCGCTACCGAACGGATCGGCCTGGTTGCGACTGCATCGACCACCTTTGAAGAACCCTTTCATGTAGCGCGTCGGTTTGCTTCGCTTGATCATCTCAGCGGCGGGCGGGCTGGTTGGAACGTCGTGACCACTGCAAACCCTGACAATGCCAAGAATTTCGGTTACGAAGTGCAGCCGGAACATGACGGCCGCTATCTGCGCGCCCGCGAATTCTACGATGTGGTGACCGGCCTGTGGGACAGTTTTGCAGAGGATGCTTTCGTCTGCGATGCCGAGAGCGGAATATATTTCGATCCTCAACGGATGCACGTACTCGATCACAAGGGACCGCATTTTTCAGTTCGCGGCCCGCTCAACATTGCTCGCCCGGTCCAGGGATGGCCGGTCATTTTTCAGGCCGGCGCCTCGGAAGCGGGGCGTCAGCTGGCCGCCCAAACGGCTGAGGTTGTCTTCGCTGCAGAATCGAATCTCGATGGTGGCAAGCGCTTCTATGCCGATGTGAAAGGGCGAATGGCGCAAGTCGGGCGGCATCCCGATCATCTGAAAATTCTGCCCGCAGCATTCGTCGTCGTTGGCGAAACGCTCGAGCAGGCCCAGGCCAAGCGTGCCCATCTCGACAGTCTGGTCCATTATGAAAGCGGCATTCAATCGCTCTGTGGCCTGCTTGGGTTCGACGTGTCGGGCTTTGATCCCGATGGCTTGCTCCCGGAAATCCCTGAAACCAACGCTAGCAAAACTGCGCGGGAAAAAATTATCGAGGATGCCCGGGCGCATAATCTGACGATTCGCCAGCTCGCCGCAAGGGCCGGCAGCTATGCGGGGCTCGCCTTTATCGGCACGCCGTCGTCGATCGCCGACGAAATGGAAATTTGGCTGGAGGAGCGTGGGTCAGACGGGTTCGTCGTCATGTTCCCCTATCTTCCGGAAGGACTGAACGACTTTGTCGATATGGTCGTGCCCGAATTGCAGTGCAGGGGCATTTTCCGAGAGGAATACGAAGGTACGACATTGCGCCACCATTTCGGACTACCACGGCCTGAAAATCGCTTCTTCTAATTCCGCTTGTCCGCCAGCGGATAGGCAGCGTAGGATGAAGGTTGATCACGGCAATGAGAAATGACAAGCAAGGACGCAGCTGACGAATTCTGGCAATTTTCGCTGGAAGTCTATGCAAGACCGCAAGTTGCTGACCTGTGCTTGGTTCTGCAGGACGAGCATGGTTTCGACGTCAACATTTTGTTGTTATGTCTATGGCTGGCGCAAGGCGAGGGCAGGGCTCTCAGCCAATTCGAGATCGGCGACCTGCTAGGTGGTGTTGCTGCATTGAACGAAAACATGGTCTGGCTAGTGCGCGATGCGCGGCGGTGGGCCAAGTCGTGGCTTAAGCAGGCACCGGACCTGCAAGCGGTAGCTGCGAGAGACAAGCTTTACACCAGCTTGAAGGCGAGCGAACTTCAGATGGAGCGCCAGATCCAGATCGAACTGGTCCGATGTCTTGTCTATGATGGCCAGCAGCAGGGCCAATCACTGGACTTGTCCGCACAATCCGCCGCGCGATTGAGCCTGGAGGCTTATCGCGCGGCAATTGCGGCTCCGGAGGGTACTGCCGCGCTGCTGACGCGGTTGGCCCTCAAGACCCTTTCTTAACCGGCTTCGCCGGTGTCGTCACGGGCGGTTTTGCACTCATGATATGAGCGTAAATCTCATCGATCTCTGCGTCGCTCAGCTCAGTTGGCCGGAATGGCGGCATCTCGATTAGCCCCTGACGCACGATCGCGCGCAAATATTCCAACTCAAGATCGTCTCTGCCGATCAGCGATGCCACCGGTCGTCCCGCTTGTTCAAGCAGCATCGTTCCAGGGTGACCCGGGCCGGGATCATGGCATCCCGCGCACATCAAAGCGTAATTTTCTGCGCCGTCGGGTTTTTCAGCCGTCGGGTTGCTGTTGCAGGCGCTCAATATGCCAAGGAGCGAAATGGCGATCAATTTTTTCATTATGCCTCTAACTCGATTGATTGCAGGGCAGATCAGGCGGATGCGAACAGCGCAGTTGGGTCGAGCGCCTTTTTGACCTTAGTGTGAAGGTTTGAAAGGCCGCCAGAAGCAAACGTCTTGTCGACCGTGGCGCGCAGGCC
Source organism: Sphingobium sp. D43FB (assembly GCF_002312805.1). Lineage (GTDB taxonomy): Bacteria > Pseudomonadota > Alphaproteobacteria > Sphingomonadales > Sphingomonadaceae > Sphingobium. The sequence continues at coordinate 11,228 of NZ_NMUA01000055.1, forward strand.
CGGTTCGGTGAATACCTGCCCGAATCCGGCCTCCGCTTGTGCCCCGATCAAGGCTTCGGCGCAGGCGCGAGCGCGCGCTGCGCTGGCCGTGTCCGAACCAGTGCTCGGAAGGAACTGGCGGTGGTTGGCTGAACGCCATATGGCGACAGCTTCACTGACCATATCGAAATCATGCTCTGCGCAGGTGTCGCGTGAAAGCTCGTAGAGGCGCATCGCGTCTTCACCATCGACCGGGCTGACCGGGTTGACGGTCAGCGCCTGGTTGCCGCTCCACTGTGCGATTGCTGCCGGAGGGCTGGCCACAGCGCCTGTCATAGTCCCCATTCGCCATGACCAGAGCCGGGGATCGACGCCACGACCGTCTGCGATGACTTTCGCCCCGGGGACCGATCCGAAGGCGCCGTTGACCAGATCCCACAGGATCGGGACGTTGTCTGGCAGACCGTAGAGCGAACCGTAGAGATTCCAGTACCCCAAACCCAGCGCCTTACCAGCCGCTTTGACCGCACTGCCCGCCATCGGGCCATTGCCGCCGTAGTCGTTGCGCTTCTTGCCGAGCAAGGCGGCTTCGTGAAGCGCATTGCTTACGGCAACGCCGTTGGCCACAACCATGTTCAGTTTGAGGGGACCGAGCACATCGAGCAGCGGAGCCAGCCCGTCCTCATTTTCCACGGTAACCATGAACGTCTTGAAAGCAGGCGGTTCCGGCATCAGCCACGTGCCGACCTTGGTTGGCACGGCGAAATCGGATTGTGAGAACAGTCCGTCGACCCACGGGCCGTACCCGAACTTGAACAATTGCCAGCAGGTACTTTTGGGCATCGCGCCCATGCCGGTGCGGACCAGCCTGCCATCGGCGAGCATGACCTCAAGGCCGCATTGCATCAGACTATGATCCGAATAGGGTGTGTAGCCCGCGCTCCGTTCCACGAAGCTGGCGGCCACGCTCGCATCGGGATTGCCGGGGGAATCCACCCAAAGCTTGATATTCTTGCTTCTGATATAGGCATCGAGCTCGCGGAAGGTGACGCCGGGTTCGACCAGGCAGTAAGCCAGCTCCTCGTTCACCTCGAGGATCTGGTTCATGCGCTGCAAATCGAGCACGATAACCTTGTCCAGCCCGGTTTTCTCAAGACCATGCGCGCCATTACAAACAGGCTGCAATACCCCGCCAGCGCCTTTCGCCGCACTTAGCGCAACTGCCAGCTGCGCTTCATTTGCAGGCAAGACCACGCCGACCGGAATGGCGAGGGGTGTGGCGTAGCGGGCCAGTACGGCGGGCGATAGGTCGACCGCTCCCGCGCCCAGAGCCGCTTCAATTGCTGTCAGTGCAGCCGCCTGGCGAGCCTGATCTATCATCCTTGTTTCCTCATTTGCCTATTGCTGAAGTATTTTGGGATAGCGATCGAGATTTCCCGCATTGACGGCGAAGTCTGCCGAGCGGACCCCGGCCCCGATGGTGCTGGCCGGTTCGCTGTCACGCCATGAAAAGCAGCAAGTCACGCAGCGATAGATCGTCCAGACAACGGTGTTGTCCTCGCGCCCCTGATAGTCTTCGATTGCGCCTGTACTCGAACAGCGCGGACAGAGCGTCTCGCTCATTTTGCAACTCCTTGCTGAAGTAACCGGATTGCCTTGCTCAACGCGTCAATGTCCGGGCCAGTCGGTGGACTAACGAGATGTGCCTCGCCGATGGGATCGGGCCGCAGGTAGCTTGTCGCGTCAATGATCAGCCGGTGGCCCTTGCCAGGCACGACCGCAGACGGGTCGATCGGCACGGCA
>NZ_NMUA01000056.1 GCF_002312805.1 Sphingobium sp. D43FB
CTGCTTCAAGCTGCTTGGTCAGCGCGTCATGGCCCGCACCTTCGAGCGTCAGATAACCGAGCTCAAAGTCCGTGCTGCAATCCTCAATCGCTTCTCGCAAATCGGCACACCAAATACTGTCCGCGTCGCGTAGTAATCTCAAATAAAGCCCGCAGCAAACCTATCAGGAGTTATGCAACAAAGCCCCTGCGCACCAGTGATAGGTTCGTTGCCCGACACCCAATCTGCTGGATCTTTCTCAGCGTTCGAAGCCGGGTGCTCGTCGAATTTGGGATTATGGAAATGGTCGGTCATGACAGCCTCATTGTTCTTGATATGTTCCGATACAACCGTCCACGTAGCATGTGGTTCCTGCACCACGGTGGGAGAAGGAATGCAACCGATCGCTCGATCGGTGCTTCATACCAAGGCCGGGGAGAGCCTCCGGCGATTGTGTTATGGAAGGGAAGGATCAAGCTGATGCCTGGAAACGAGAATGGTCTCGACCCTGAAAAGGGCCAGTCGGACGAGTTGCCCCGCCGCGGGCCTGCCGGCGACGTCCAGCCCAATGAGGATGATCCCGATCCCCGCACACGCGGCGGCAAGTCGCAGGAGGATGTCGAGGATCGCCCCACCGTCGGCACGGTTAAACCAGACGATTATCCAGAAGCCGATCGCGCCGATTCCAAGCCCTGATGAAAGGATCACCATGAGCACGACGTTGACAGGCACCTTTGATAGCCGGGAACAGGCGGACATGGCTGTGGAACGGCTGGTCCAGGAAATCGGAATCGAACGAACCGATATTTTCGTGGCAGCCTCGGGCACGCAAAACAGTGCAGGCAACCTCATTGGAGGCGCTGATAACGAGACGGTCGATCAGGCCGAAAGGGATGATGTTCCCCTTGCCGGTGGGATCACGGTCTCGATCGATTTGCAGGATGAAGCGAAAGTCGAGGTCGTAACAGCCGCGCTGGAAGAGTTCGGAGCTGAAATATGAGACCCCCGCTAACGGCACGATATGGGCTGGTCTGGTGAAGGCGCTGCTCATCCATAGTCCCAATGCCGGAACCAAGCCCGAGCCGATGCGGTCACGCATTGGTCAATTGGAAGAGGCTGGCTTTGCCATCCACTATTGCGAACATGGCCGGGACGATATTCGATCCGGAATGATCGGCATGGAGATAGCGATCGCTGCGGGCGGCGATGGAACCGTAGCTTCGGTCGCTACCGAGATACCCGACCGGTCTGTACCCATTGCGATCCTCCCGATGGGTGGATCCAATAATGTAGCAAGGGCGCTGGGCATCCGCCAGTCGGTGGGTGCTGTCATTGATGGCCTCCACAGTGCGCGCGAAAAGAAGCTGACCGTAGGCAGCGTCACGGGGCCGTTCGGGCGGAAAGGCTTTCTGGAAGCGGTAGGTATTGGCGCGCTCAATCAATCCATCGAACTTGTCGATGAATCGCCCGACACCCCGGAGGAGAAGCGCGAAAACGGCCGCACGGCATTTCGGGAGACGTTGCGCACGGCCAAACCGATCGCGTGCGTCGTTGATATCGATGGACGCCGTTTCGACGGGCCATGGCTGCTTGTAGAAATTCTCAACATCGGCGCGATCGGCCCACGGCTCCCGTTCGCGCCAAGGGCGGACACGCAGGATAAGCTGCTCGACATCCTGTTGGTGGGCGAGTCCGATCGCGACGCCATGGTGGGATGGGCCGAACATTTCTCCGGCCCGCCACCGGCCCGCCTGGAAACGGGCTGCGTCGTCACGCTTCAGGCCAGCGGGCTATGCCCCCGGATCGACGATCGCCCCATCGACATGCCCAACGACGCATGGAAGGTCGAAATACGGCTGGATGACGAGCCGGTGACGATATTGGTGCCTGGCAGTATGACGGGACATGACGATGACAGTTGCTAAGCCGATGCCAACACCGGATTTACTTGCCCGCATGGAAGCTGTTGCGGTGGAACTCGCCACGATCGGCGGCCGGGAAATCCTGGCTACGCTGGGCAGCCTTATGGCCGTGCAATATAAGGGGGATGATAACGCCATTGCCTTGATGCGCGATCCGGTAAGCGAAGTCGACAGCCGGGTCGAAGCGATGATCCGCAGCCATCTGGCAGATCATTTCCCCGACCATGGCATCATCGGCGAAGAAATGGCTGTCCAGGCGGGACTGGGCAGCGATTTTGTCTGGGCGATTGATCCGATCGATGGGACAAGCAACTTCATCAACGGCTTCCCGCTATTCGCGTCATCCGTGGGCGTTCTGTACCGGGGCGTTCCCGTCGTCGGAGCATTATGGTGCAGCACCAGTCATCTGTTGACGCCCGGCGTGTATCATTGCGGCGGCACCGCAGGATTGCGGTTTGAAGGCGAGCCAGTGTCGCGCTTGCCAAACCCTGCCGTTCGCAAACGGCTCGCGGGTGATCCGCACGGCCAGTCTGGCGTCGGGCCATGGGATGGGCGCAAGACAGGATCGGCCGCGATCGAATGTGCGTTCGTGGCCGCGGGCCTGCTACAAGTCGCCAGGTTCGCGACACCCAACATCTGGGATGTCGCCGGGGGAATAGCCCTTGCGCACGCATCTGGCGCTTCGGTGTTTCAGAATGAAGATGGAAATTGGTCGCCATTTGCCAGCTTTGGCGACCAATTGGCGCAGATGGCGCAATGGCGTCGTCCATTGATCCTTGGGACGCCTGAGGATGCCGCCCGCATGACCGACATCCAGCGCGCTGACGCACAAGATCGAAGCCGCCGGATATAGCGACCCGTCAATGCGCGTAGATCATTTTTCGGGTCATGCCGCCATCGACGGTGATCTGCTGGCCCGTGATGAAGCCCGCACCTTCGGACGCCAGAAACAGGACGGTAGCCGCGATGTCGGACGGTTCGCCGACCCGGCCCACCGGATGCTGTTCCCGGTCAATAGCGCGATGTTCAACCGCTTCGCGCACCTGTGCTTTTGCCTAGGGACGGGTTTCAATCCAGCCGGGCAAAACGGCGTTGACGCGGATGTCGGGGCCAAGGCTGATCGCCAGTGCATGGGTCATGGCGCATAGCGCACCCTTGGCCGCAGCATAGGCCTCCGTATCGGGTTCTGACTGGATCGCCCGTGTCGATGCCATGATAACGATCGCTCCCTTGCGCTGACGAAGGAGCGGCACAGCAGCGCGCACCATCAGGAACGCACCGGTCACATGGCTGTCCTGCCATGCCTGCCATTTTTTAAGTTCCAGTTTTTCGACCGGACCGCTGATCGGCGTGGCAAGGCCCGCATTCGAGACGAGCAGATCCATACCTTTCGCCTCCCCCGTCGTCTTTTGCCATGCCGTAATCTTATCGAACGCCTTTTCGACGTCGCGCTCACTAGCGACGTCAGCACGGATCGCGATCAGCTTGTCAGTCGGCAACTCATCGGAAAGATCGCGAACCGCCTCGGCGTCCTGGTCCAGCACCGCCACTCTCCAGCCCTGCGTCAACAGGGCCTGGGTGATACCTTTGCCGATGCCCTGAGCACCGCCTGTAACGACCGCAATCTTCATATGGTGTACGCCCTCTCGATGGCCCGAAAAATTCCAGCGCCGCACGTCAGGTTGATCGACGCAACGTCCAAGCGTTAGTTCCGCAAAGCGCCAATGCTCTCGAGCAGGTCGGTCACCCTTGCGAGCCGATCAGCCTCGTCGGTCTGCGCCTTCAAAAGCCAGCGGCCGTCTTTTTCGGAAAGCCCTGCACATTGGCTCATGTCGCGACCCGTTTCGCGCGGCGTCAGCGCTATCGCGGCCGGGCCTGCATCGACGCGTGCCATCCCGCCCGCCCGCGCGAGAATAGCAATTCTGTTGGCATCGATCAGACGTTCGGCGGCGGGGGGCAGCGGACCAAATCTATCCGCCAGTTCCTCCTCCAAAGCGTTGAGCCCAGCCTCATCGACAAGCCGCGAAAGCCTGACATATAGGCCCAGGCGGATGTCGGGGTCGGGTATCCAGTCCGATGGCAAGCCGCCCGCGCTGCCTAGATTGAGTTCGGGCGTCCACAGTCCGGCATCTTCGCCCCGCGCCTCTTTCAAAGCCGCTTCGAACAGATGTTGGTAGAGGTCGATGCCGATCAGCTTCATATGTCCGGCCTGCGTGTCGTCCAGAGGATCGCCAGCGCCGCGTTGATCGAGATCGGCTGCACTGATCGCAAAGCCCGCACCCAGCCGGTCATAGGTCGCCAGCGTGCGCAGCCGCTTCATCGTACGTTCGGCAATCTCTCCCGCTTCGGTCAGCAAAATGACCTGGCCCCGGCGATTGCCGCGGCCCACCCGCCCGCGCAACTGATGAAGCTGGGCAAGGCCGAAGCGGTCGGCGCGCCAGACAATCATCGTGTTGGCGCGCGGCACGTCCAACCCCGCCTCGATGATGTTGGTCGCGAGCAGGACATCGCCTTCGCCACCGCCAAAGCGGACCATGGCGTCGTCGATGGCGGCTACCGGCATCTTGCCATGCGCTTGGATCAGCGCGAGGTCCGGCACGATCCGCGCCAGCCGTTCGGCCAGGGGCGCGAGATCCTCGATACGGGGCACGACGACAAAGCTTTGTCCGCCACGCGACCGCTCACGCAATAGGGCGGTCCTGATCATCGCATCGTCGGGGCTGGCAAGACTTGTCCGGATCGGCTGGCGATGGGCGGGCGGCGTTGCGATCACCGACATCTGTTGCAGGCCGATCATGGCGCGGTGCAACGTCCGGGGGATGGGCGTCGCGCTCATCGCCAGCAGATGAAGGTCGGTGCGTCCGCGCAGCCTTGCCTTATCGGCCGCGCCGAAGCGCTGCTCTTCGTCGATGATGACGAGCCCCAATTGGGCATAGCGTATATCCTTCGCCATCACCGCAGCCGTGCCGATGACGATACCGATGGCCCCGTCCGCCAGCCCGGCCTTCGCCGCCTTCTTCTCCGCCGCACTCGACAGGCGCGACAGGCCAGCGACGACCACGCCCGTATCGGCAAAGCGTCGCTGGAACGTTTCGATATGTTGCCGAACGAGAACCGTCGTGGGCGCGGCCAAAATGACTTGATAGCCTGCAAGGGCGGCAAGCGCGGCGGCCCGCAGGGCGACCTCCGTCTTGCCATAGCCGACATCACCGATAACCAGGCGATCCATCGGCCGTCCGCTGGCCAGGTCGTCCCGTACCGCCTGGATCGCACGGGCCTGATCCGCCGTTTCGTTGAAAGGGAAGCTGGCGACAAATCGTTCATAAGCCGCGCTATCGGGTTCGATGATCGCGGCTTTGACATCGGCCCTCTCCTGCGCCAATCGAAGGAGGTCGCGGGCGCTCTGCGCCACCGCCTCGTCAATCGCCCTGCGCCGCTTTTCCCAGGTCGATCCGTCCAGCTTGTCGAGCCGCACCGCATCGCCATCGGCGCCATAACGCCATAACAGGCCCGCCTCCTGGCAGGGAACGAGCCGTCGGGCGCCGTTGGCATATTCAAGCGCGATCAGTTCTGCGTGCCCATCGCCGGGAGCCGCCTCAAGGCCCAGCACGCGCGCGACGCCATGATCCTCATGCACGACGAGATCGCCTGCACGAATGTCGCCGCCCGCCTGGGCAAGCCCGGCGGCAACGCTGCCCTGCGTCGCGCCAATCAACGCCCGGCTACCCAGAAGATCGGCGGCCGCAATCATCACGAGCTTCGTGCAAACAGCCCCCCGATCGATCGGCGCAATCAGCGCAGCTATCGCGCCCGGCGCAAGCGTATCGACGGCCGCGATCGCGTCGATGGCCTCGACCTTAGCCTTGAACGTCTTGGCGATCTTGGGCCGGAGGAAACGGACATCCCGCTCGCTGCCAACCAGGAGCACGCGCTTCCCCTCCTGCACATGCGGTGCCGCAAAGCGCTTCAATGCCGATAGGGGTGAGCGCTGCTCCGCAAAGCGGGGAATGGGCGATATGGCGAAATCCGCCGGATCGCCTGAACGCCAGGCCGTAAGATCCTTTGCCCATAGCGACTGGGATGCGGCATCGATCACCGAACACGAATGGCCGGCGGCCTCGGCGGCCAAGCGAATGAAACGCGCGCGGCGCTGCTCGGCCTTTGCCGAAACGTAAAGCCGCCCCGGCCGCAGATGGGCGAGGATGGTAACTTTCGGCTCAGGTTCCGGTTCGGCAGCCCGGCCGATCTCCAGCAACTCGCACGGCGCCTGCGTGCGCTGCGTGATCGGATCATAGCGGCGGATACCGATGACGCGCCCATCGGCGACTTTGATCCGGGCCGGCAGCCCGGCATCTGCCGGAAAAATGTCGATTACCTCCCCGCGGACCGCCACCTCGCCTGGTTCATCGACGCGATCATCAGCGACATAACCAAGCCTCTCCATGTCAGCTGCGAAATGGGCCGGATCGGTCGGTTCCCCGACGCGCAGGCTGGGCGGCGCGGCGTCGAAGGCGGCGGGGTCCGCATAAAGCCGCGCGGCACCTTCCCCGCTCATGATGGTTGCAAGAGGACGGCGTTTGGACTCCGCTCCAAGCCGCCGAAGATGCCGCAAGGCGGCAACACGTTTCCCGATGTTGGAAGGGGACGCAGGCGCGCTGTCGCCAGGCAAGATGTCGCTCGACGGCAGGAAGACGACATGATCCTCAGGCGCAAGGAAGGTGAGCGCGCTGGCCACCGCTTCGGCGTCCTGCTCGTCATCGGCCAGATAGAGCAGATCGCCCGCGCTCAGGGCGTCGAGCAGCATGAGTGCGGTCTCACCAATCCCCTGGGAAACGCTCATTTGCCCACCAGGACGCGAAAATCGACTTGGTCTGGCCTGACAGTAAAACAGCTCAAAAGCCTTCTTTGCCCTGATGATCGCCATGGCCTGTCGCGCGCAATTCCGCCCGGTCGCGATCTGCACGCGCACGCGCGGTCGCGATCATCGTCCGTTCTTTCTTGGATGGGGGATCGTTGGATGTCGGCGCGGCCTGCTCATAGAGGCCGCCCGTCGCTGCCGGCCGTTGATCCGCTTCCGGTTCCTGGCCCTTTCTCTTTTCTTCCACCGTGGCTCTCCTACAGGTGGGCAGCTAACGGCGTGACGATGTCGTGGGTTCCGCCAACGGCAAAAAGTCCGGTTCAAAATGAAAAGCCGGAAGACGCGCGCTAAGGCGGCCGCTTAAGGATCAGATTGGCCGGTCGCTGATCGGCTGCCTAGTTTGTCACCTTCGTCAATCATCTCACTAACCTTGCTGACGATGGCCTCGATTCCGAAGGGTTTGGTGATCACGTGCATATCATGCTCCAGCAATCCGTTGCCAATGATGGCATTCTCCGCATAGCCAGTGATGAACAAAATCTTTAGTTTGGGACGTCCCACTCGGCCGGCGTCTGCGACCTGACGGCCATTCATTCCGCCGGGCAAGCCCACATCCGTGATGAGAAGGTCGATGCGTAGATCAGACTCAAGCACCTTGAGACCGCTGGGACCATCCGCAGCTTCAACGACGTGATATCCCCCGTCGGTGAGGACATCGACGATGAGCGAGCGAACGGAGGCCTCGTCATCGATGACCAGCACGGTCTCCCCGTGCCCCCCAGCATCAAGCTGCGTCGGCCGCAACTCCTGTTCGATCTCAGTTACCGGTCCCATATGCCTTGGAAGGTAGAGGCACATGGTCGTGCCTTCGCCGACTTCCGAATAAATCCGTACTTGCCCGCCTGATTGCCGCACAAAGCCATAGATCATCGAGAGGCCAAGGCCCGTGCCTTCGCCCAGCGGCTTGGTCGTGAAGAACGGATCAAAAGCGCGGGCGATCACGTCGGGCGTCATCCCCGTTCCGGTGTCACTCACGCATAGCGACACATATTGACCAGGGGGTAGCTCGCGTTCCCGGGCCATGCGGTTGTCTAGCCACTTATTGGCTGTTTCGATCGTCAACCGTCCGCCATCCGGCATCGCGTCTCGCGCATTGATGCAAAGGTTCAAAAGCGCGTTTTCAAGCTGGTAGCGATCAACCAACGTCATCCACAAACCGCCCGATCCAACCACTTCGATCTCTATGGAGGGCCCGACAGTACGGCGTATGAGGTCTTCCAAGCCAGAAATTAGCCGGTTTACATTGACGGCTGTGGGATCCAGCGTCTGTCGGCGGGAAAAGGCGAGCAGTCGCTGCGTCAACGCGGCAGCCCGCTTTGCCGCGCCCTGCGCGGTTTCGAGATGGCGACCGATAGCCTCCAGACGACCCTGGGAAATACGCAGTTCCAGCAATTCCAGGTTGCCAAGAACCCCTGCCAGCAGATTGTTGAAATCATGGGCGATGCCACCGGTCAACTGCCCTACAGCCTCCATCTTCTGGCTTTGGCGCAAAGCCTCCTCTGTGGCGATAAGGGCTTGAGCCGCTTCGGTCTCCGCGGTGATATCGCGGCCGAACAGATAGAGCATACCGCCTTCTGGAACGGTCGTCCAAGCGAAGCGTCGGTGGCTGCCATCCTTTGCGCGAAAGACGCTTTGTGACTCGACTACAGCAGCGTTGGATTCGGAGAGTTTCGCCAACCGCTGCTGCGCGGCTTCTTGCTCCTGCGCAACAAACTCCAAAATATTGCGGCCGACCGTATCAGCTTCGCTCCACCCCAGCGTTTTCGTCCAGGATGGATTGACAGCGTTGATAATGCCTTGGGTCGTCGCCACCGCCTTGACGATGGGAGAGAGCGCCCAAATCCGCTCCCGATCGCGAGCGAGTTGGCGCTCCCGGGTTATATCGCGCGCCACGGCATGGATGCGGCCCGCGTCCGGCACAGCGTTCCAGTCGAGCAATCGATAGCTGCCGTCCTGGCAGCGATAGCGGTTCTCGAACAAAAGGGTCGTAACGCCCTGAGCCAGCTTTTCGACTTCCTTGGCTGTGGCAGATAAATCGTCGGGATGGACGAAATCGGCCAGGACCTGTCCAACCATCTCATCCTCTCGCCACCCCAGAAGGCGGGTCGCAGATGGGTTCACCAAGCGAATGACGCCATCAAAGTCGCAAACCAGCATCAGGTCCTGACTAAGCGACCACAGCCGATCGCGGTCCCGTCGCTGGGCAGACACGGCATCGATGGTGGCAAGCGCCCCCGCTATCTGCGCGGCAATAAGGTTGGCGAAGTCACGAGTTGCTTCGTCAAGCAGGCGGTAGGGATTCAATCCCAGAACAAGTGCACCGACGGCTTGCGCTTCGCCGGGCTGCTCGATAGCTACGATCAACGCATCGCGCGGCGGTATCTCCCACGGTCCGGTTGGTAACTTCGAAAAAGCGCCCCCCAGCGGTTCCACGGCCTGTTTTTCGCCTCTTTGAATCGCGACGACTGGCCAATCCGCAGCGTCTCCAGTGCCGGGATCAAGGCTTTCAGGCAAGTCGAACAGCTGTAGGTTCGCGAACGGAAAGTCCCGGCTCTCGCTGCCAAAATGGCCTCGCACTGCTGCGATCACGTCAGACCGACTTTTCGATCGGAGCAACGCGGCGGCCAGATCATTCAATTGCTTGATGCGCCGTTCACTAATCACCCTGTCCGTCTCCTCGCGAACGACGCACATCAGGCCTTCGACAGCACCCCCGCGACCCATCAGAGGACTGTAAGAGAATGTGTGATACGTCTCTTCGGGATAGCCGTTGCGCTCAAGGAGCAGAAGCAACTGTTCGTCCCAGGTCGCAACGCCATCTCGCATGACCGAGACGATGCGATCCTTGACGTCCTCAAAGACCTCCTTCCATACCTGCGACATGGGCCGACCCAGCGCTGTGGGATGTTTGAAGCCCAAAGTCGGAATGTAGGCGTCATTGTAGAAGAAGTTGAGGTCTTCTCCCCAACCAAGCCACATCTCAAACCGAGACAGGAGCATGAGCCGTAGCGACGCCTTGAGTTCTTCGGGCCATCGATCAGGCGGACCTAAGTTCGATGCCTTCCAATCATGCGCTCGCATGATTGCACTCATTTGGGAATCGCCAGGGAAAACGTCAGGCCAGTCGTTTGTCACATCCCCCCCTTACAACCGTTTGGTCAGCATTACGGCGAAGCCGTAATGTTTTTAATAGCCCTCGGTTCCGTCGCGGCGTTTGCGCTGTGACACAGGGCGGTAAGGCCAAGCTTGCCCAAAACAGCGGTCTTTCTCCAGATCATCTCGAAAAATTTAATCTAAAATCCCTGCGTGTCACGTTCCAATCAATCAAGGGAACACTGACTAACTCGGCTCGTTATAAATGCAGTGTCATATAGGAGAGACTGATGAGCATCGAAGGAAAAGCAAAAGAAGCAGCCGGCTACGTCAAGGAAGAGGCGTTCGAGCACGGCAAGTCCGTCGAAAGCCAGAAGAAAGCACAGGAAGGGCGCGATCTGCGCAATGGAGGACGCGTGGAAGATGGCAAAGCGCCAAAGACTTCTGAGCCAGGCACCGGCGCAAAGTAATATTTGATTTCTGCCGAACGATACGCCGCCCTTCACAGGGCGGCGTTTTCGTTTTCCCTTACTTTAGCGGAGTGTAACGGCAGGGAAATTTCGGTGGTCGCGTCGTTTCGGTGGCTACCACGTGTATGTGAAGCTTCTCGCCAATGACCTCATTGAGAGCCCGATCCGAAACTAAGTTGAGTGGTATCAGCGGGTTAGCTTGACGCTTGCCGCAGTCGTTGATTCAGGGGTTTTGCAACAAACTTCCGGAGATCAACGATGTGGACCTCTGTGGTTGCCGTCCGTTTTGCAAGATGGTTTTTGGCCGAATGAGCAAGTGATCGAGTGCGGACTTCTGTCAGGCCTTTGGGTGCAGCATTTCAGAAGCCGCTGGCCGGTATGGTGATCAGCGGAGCAGGTCCAAATCTGATACTCGAGTTCATGCACTCGCGTCCACATACTGGTTTTCCCGATCCGGATCTGCTTGATCATTTTCCCATTCAAATCATCGCCTTCTTGTCCCCGTTACCAACTTCAGCCTTGCGCGAGTTTCTCGATCAAGCCGCGGTTGCTGTCGCCGGATTCCGGAAGTCCTCATTCTTCGTCAGCATCGCCCAGATCATGCGGGCCATCTTGTTAGCCAGCGCTATTGCTACGAGCATTCGCGGTTTGCGTGCGCTCAGCCGCGCCAGCCACGATTCTTGGGCAATCGTTTTTCGTCCCAACCAGTTCAGACGGGACATCGCTCCGATTATCAACAATCGTCGAATATCCGCCTGACCCGCTTTGGAAACCCTTCCATACCGGGCCTTGCCCCCACTGGAATGCTGGCGGGGGACCAGTCCCAGCCAAGCAGCAAAATCGCGTCCGCAGTGAAAACTTTCCATGGGCGGCGCGAAGGCCTCAACCGCCAGTGCTGTCAGTGGGCCTATGCCAGGCATCGTCTGCAGTCGACGTGCCGTATCTGCTTGAGAAGCAGCCATTTTGATCCGGCGATCGCTGGCTGCAATCCTGGCCGTCAAGGCGGCAATCTGCTCGAGAAGCTCGCTACATTCCGCGCGAGCCATCACGCTCAAGTCGCTGTTTGGTTCGGTCACGATCGCTTCAATGCGCTGGAACTGGTGAATGCCCTTTGGAACAGTGTGTCCACACTCATAGAGAAAAGCGCGGAGCATATTAATCAGTTCAGTGCGCTGATGGACCATGCGGGTCCTGGTACGAAACATCATTGCCCTTCCTTGCTGCTCCTCCGATTTGGGGACGACAAAACGCATCTCAGGGCGCTGTGCAGCAATAACAATCGCTTCTGCATCAGTTGCATCGTTCTTTTGGCGTTTGACGAACGGGCGAACATAATGCGGCGCGATCAACCTAACCTCGTGGCCCAGTCGAGCCAGTTCCCGCGCCCAGTAATTTGCACTACCGCAAGCCTCCATCACCACCACCGCCGGAGCCTGCTGAGCCATGAACTTGCGGAACTTGTCCCGCGATAGCTGCTTGCGATATTCCACCTCGCCAGACATGCTGGCCGCGTGAAGTTGGAAAACATTCTTCGCCAAATCCACGCCGATCATGGTAGTCGTTGTCACGGTTGCCGTCCTTTCCGCACAGTGGTTGTAGACACCATTTTCTTGGCACATCACGATGCCGTTTGGGGAGGACGGCAACCACCCCATCTGATACCACTCGGGCGCAATATGCCCGCGCGGGACTGACTTTGCCAAGCGATTTGACCGATGCCGAATGGTCGGTGCTCGAACCTTTCTTGCCGCCACCCTCCCACGTAGGCCGTCCGCGCAAATGGCCGCTGCGACGGATCGTCGAGGCGATCCTGTATCTGCTGCGTGGGGGGCTGCCGTGGCGAATGCTGCCGCCCTGCTTTCCGCCGGTCTCGACAGTTCGGCGCTGGTTTTACCTGTGGCGCGATAACAAACTGTGGCTCTCGCTCAATCATACCCTGCTGTTGATGGCGCGTGAAGCGACGGGCCGCGAGGCTTCGCCCAGTGCTGGCGTGATCGATAGTCAGAGCGTGAAAACAACGGAAAGTGGTGGCCCTCGCGGCTTTGACGCGGGCAAGAAAATCAAGGGGCGCAAGCGCCACATCCTCACCGACACCGAGGGCCATTTGGTTCATGCGGTGATCCATACCGCCGACATTCAGGACCGCGACGGCGCGCCGCTGGTCCTGCGTGAAATCATCCACCGCTTTCCATGGCTGCGCCATGTCTTTGCCGATGGCGGCTA
>NZ_NMUA01000057.1 GCF_002312805.1 Sphingobium sp. D43FB
CTGCTTCAAGCTGCTTGGTCAGCGCGTCATGGCCCGCACCTTCGAGCGTCAGATAACCGAGCTCAAAGTCCGTGCTGCAATCCTCAATCGCTTCTCGCAAATCGGCACACCAAATACTGTCCGCGTCGCGTAGTAATCTCAAATAAAGCCCGCAGCAAACCTATCAGGAGTTATGCAACAAAGCCCCGCGGATGCGCGAAGCGCGTCCGCGATCTCGAATAAGCGGGAATCGCACATGTCAGAATTTACTGAAAAGCCGCACCATCGCCTATCGCACCATATCGATGGGATTCGCATCGTAGAGAATCGCCAGCGGTTACGCTCAAGACCCAAGCACTTCTTTTCTAACAATTTCTCTCTGGAAATAGAAGACGAAGCGACCACACATTATGAAACCGATTCCAACAGCAGGCTCAGTCGTCTGGGTAGATTTATTGACCTAAACCTTGCTTTCCTAATTCTGGTCGTTGGCGTTCCAATACTTGTTTATTGCGTGATTAGCTCGTCGCTTTGATAGGCCAGATCGGCATCATCGTCCATGACCGTTGGTATCACCGGTCATGGACGGTGCGTCGAATTTTGACATTGGCTTTCCCGAAGCCTGTTTCCGATCTGATGCATAAATCACAAGTTTTGCATCAGGTCGAGAATGGCGGAAATCTGCACCTCTCCCTGATGCAAAAATCTGATGCACATCTAGCGCTCCTTCTGGTCGCGATTCATGTAGGCACCGATGAAGCAACGAGCCTTTAACCCAGCTTTGCTAGCCCAGCACGATGCGCCGCCGCTCCTCCTTCAATCAGCTATCGCCAAAGGGGCAGCGAAGGACACGCACTCGCCAACCTGATCCTAAGCCCGTTCCTATGGAATTGAAGCTCCTTGGGGCAGCAGCGGCACTGGGAGCAATTGTAGGTGTCGGGTCGATTGCAGCAAGCGAGGGTGGGGTGCAACGCGTCGCCTCCGCCGCTCATTCTTTCGCGGTAAATACTGGCATGGCTCGTGCCCGCGCACCCCAGGCTGGCGATTATTGGGCTGGGTGTGATTCTGCCCGCTCAGCAGGCACCGCTCCGATTTACCGTGGGGAGCCAGGCTACCGCGTCGAGATGGACGGGGATAGGGATGGCATCGCTTGCGAGCCGTATCACGGAAATTAACAGAAAAGCCGCCCTGGCACCGATGATGCAAAAGTTTTGATTTTTGCATCAAAAGCGACCGGGATGGCAAAGATCGACCTGAACGAAAGACCTTTTTTGGATCCCCCCATTTGTGACTCGAGCGTCCGCTAATGGGGTTGCGATCGGAACACCGGCCTTCGACTCCCGCAAGCACAAAAACGGCCATCTTCCGCATCAATGTGCGACAAACAGGTGTTTGCCGACACCTGAGCGGGGCTGTCGGCGCTTAGCGTATATCTGGGTCCGTTCTATGTACTGACCCCGGACAGCTTCAGCGGATCAGCGCCGGGGTCTGGTGGGACCGCCTGAAGGAATGGATCACCGCCGCCCTGATCGGACTGGGCCTGATCTTCGCCGCGGCCCTAGCCTACCGCTGGGCGCAGGAACCCAAGATCGAGCGCCAGCTATACGGATGCACCGCAAAATGGGACGCAAAAGCCCAGACGTGCAGGGGCAAGTGGGTGCCCCTCTATGAGCAGCAGCCCTGACTAGCGCGATAGTTGATATTCGCGGACAAGGATCGACGCAGGGACGTGCCATGCCCGTTCGATTTTGCGGATCATGTGGAGGGTCAGTCCCCGCTTGCGGGCCAGAACCTCGGTCGCACGCGATTGGCCGATCAGGGACGCCAGATCGGCGCGGGTGCGCCCTTCCGCTTCCATAGCCGCCTCAATCGCTTCCACCGGGTCCAGCTTGTCGACCGGCCACCGCTTCCGCTCATATTCATCGACCAGTGTTGCCAGCACGTCGAGACGATCCTCGTCCGGGCTGCCCGCTTCCGCGTTCCAGAGCGCACGGATTTCATCAACCGCTGCCCGATGGTCCTCATCGTTCCTGATAGGTCTGATATCCATTTGCCTGTCCTTCAAAACTGATCGACGGTCGCGGCATCGATGCGGTCATATTCAGCATGTGTCCCAATAAACTTTACGAAAGCGATCCCTCGCCGGAAATGGAATGCAACAATCATTCTATGATCGCCGCCCGCCACTTCGAATCTGACCCGCTCTGCCGTCACCGTTTTTGCTTTTGAAAAGTCCGCTATGACTTCGCTTGTCGAAGACCATTCCGCATTTTCCGCAACCTCTAGCCAATGTGTTAGCGACGCACGGGTCAGGGGATGCGTCGTGAAATAGGCCACGATGTTTTTGCGGGCGATGATCCTCATGGCCATCCTATGCCATTTCCCAATATGGGAAACAACCTCTATTTCCCAAGACGGGAAGCAGCATAGGTCAGTCGGGTTTCCCTTTGGTGCCCGGTAGGGCACCGCCAAGCCCTTGGATGGCGAAACTCTACCCCCAAGCGCCTCCCTGCGTCCTATGGGCCGGAAATCGCCTCCCGCACCCCCTGATAGCTAATTGCGACCTTGCAGCGTGTGCGACGTGGAAGGGGTGCGGATTCCTGTCCGCCATGCGCCTAACGCGTGCCGCGACTAGCGGCACTCATCATCACCGCCGCAGGCGGCCTGATTAGCGAGTTACCCACCCCCCGCCGCCGCCAGCTTTGGGATAGCGCTATGGCGGGGCATGGATAACTCGCAGCCCCCTTTCAGGGGGTAATCATAAGATCATAGAAGGCGTTAGAAAAAACATGTTTATAATCAATGACTTATTTTGGGGGGTAGTCCCACCAGCTATGGGACTACCCCGTCCCACCAGCTATGGGACTGGTTTGACAAATTTTATCAGCAATTTGACAATGGATGTCCGCCAAAATAGACAGCCAATGTCAACCGGTGGATAATTTTTGTTCGTTGGTGAGACGGGGTAGTCCCATCGTGACCAAAAACCGGACACGGTTGAGAATAGGTAGATCATGACTGCAAAAGAGAAGGGCCTAGCTCTCGCCACGGCACCGGGTGGGACATGGGTGCAAACCGAGCGAGCAACCCATGAAAAATGGGCCAAGCTAATCGGCGCGCACCCAAAGGCAGCGGCTCTCATGCACGTCATCGTCGGCAATATGGGACGCCACAATGCCCTTGTTGCCAGTGTGCCTAACTTACAACGGATGATGGGGTGCTCTCGTAATACTGTTCTCAGAGCAATTAGCGTCCTTAGAGAACAGAACTGGATCGAAGTTAGGCAGTTAGGCGGTGTCGGCACAACAAACGCCTACATTGTCAATGACCGGGTAGCATGGACCGGCAAGCGTGATGGTATCCGCTACAGCCTATTCTCAGCGGCTGTTCTTGTATCCGACGATGAACAGCCGGACAGAGACGAGATTGGCACTCATCCACCTCTTGAGCGCGTCCCTTCACTCTATCCCGGAGAACGCCAACTTCCTGCTGGCCCCGGCTTGTCACCACCCTCTCAGGGATTTTTTGCAGGCATGGAGCCTGATCTGCCTGCTATCGAACAACCAGAACCCGATCAGGCGATGCCAGAGGAACTGACCCAGCTTGTCACCGGCCTAGGAAACAAGCTCCGCGCACCCGATACCTCTCCCCCTGATGATGCAACCGATATATAGATACTATACAGGCTAATTTAACAGCGAGTGACACCATGGGTATCACCCTAAGAGAAGCGTCAGAAAAGGTCGGTGTCACCCGCCAAACGCTTATGAAGGCTATCAAGACAGGCAGGGTTTCCGCCGAAAAATCAGATAATGGCGAGTGGCGTATTGAGCCTGTCGAACTGTTCCGCGTGTGGCCCCCTGTAAACGGGGTGCAGCAACCTTTACAGCTAGATTTAACAGATGGTGACACCCCCGGTTTACAGGCTGAAAACAGGCTGTTGCGGGAACAAGTTGCAGAACTGCGCGAAGAACGGAACGCTTGGCGGGAACAAGCACAACGACTTGCCCTGACCGATCAGCGTGCACACCCTCAACCTACTCCCCAGCGCGGATTCTGGTCGCGGCTGTTCAGCCGCCAGGGCGACAGCCCTAGCGGCGAGGAATAAACGATGGATGCTCCAACCGGCCCTGTATGGTCACAACAACAGGCCATTGCTTACGAGGTCGCGTTGGAGGCCATCAACGATGTGATCGCGGGATATAGTGAGCAGATCGCGCTAGAGCAGGCTCGGCCCACGCCGAACGCAGCCCGGATTGCTTGGCTGGAAATGCGGACCGATCAGGCCGTTTCAGTCCACCGCTCGCTCAACGTGTGCGATGACGGCAACGTGCAGCAGGCGATTTCCGAATTTAGCGCCATCGTCCGCGCAAGGGATGAGGGGCGCTGATCCTATGGCCCCGTCGCAATTCACCTGTTCCTCGTCCATTTTGGGACTGTTTAGGCGGCATTTCTGACCATTCTGCCAGAATCTATATCAGGCCCGGTCGAGGGCATCGAAAAACCGGGGAGCACGCTTGCGCTGAAGCACGCTTCACCTTAAATCAACAAATGTTGATTTAAGGTGAAGCTGATGATGTCACATGCTCCTGCCGATCTTAAGCGGAAGCGGGGTCGCCCTCGACAGGACGAGGGGCCTGATCCTGAGCAAATCCTAAAAGCGGCGCTTTCGGCGTTCGCAAAATATGGTTGGGCGGGAACCGATCTCCGCAATATCGCCAAAGTAGCCGGCGTAGATTCGTCTCTCATCGTGCGTCGATACGATGGGAAAATGGGGTTGTGGCGCGCTATAGTAGATAATGTTTCATGTACGTTGAAGCGATGGCAGGCAATGGACGAGCAGACCGACTTGCCGGTACGCGATCGACTGTGCCTGATGATTGAAGGCTTTGTCGGTATCAGTCTTGATCAACCAGACCTTGGTCGTTTTTTCATCGATCAAATATCCGAGGTCGGCGAGCGTCGAACTTATGTGATCGAGCAAATCTGGTCTGTCCATCGTGGCCTCGTGATGCCTCTGCTCAAGGAGGCCGAAGCCGAAGGCGTATTGCCGCCGGGATGCAACGCCGACATATATCATTCCATTCTTGTCGGAGCGGTTGCCATGCCCTTGCTGACTCGAACCGTATCCCTCCCAGGCATCGATACTGCCCAGCAACGGGAAGCCTTTTTGCATAACATCCTGTCCTTGTTTGCTATGCGCGAGAGCGCAACGCATGGTGGCCGTCCTTAGGATGGATGAATTCCTTGTCAGGAATCACATGATCCCGCGCATGGCTGGCCTGCCCGGTTACGACCGCACCGCCGCCGCGATCTGGCTGCACGAAAAACCCTGACGGATTGGAAGTCCCTACGGAAACCCCGATTTCAGGGTTTTCCGTCACCCTCACCGGCTCATGCCGCGATCCCGTTGCAGGACCAGCTCGCGCTGGTTGATTAGCTGGCCCACCGCCCGCGCCATCTGCGGCTCGCGCTGGATCTTCTCGATGTAGAGATCCTTAGTCTTCTGGTTCGCCCCGTTATAGGCGTCCACTGCCTTGCGTAGCGCCTCCGGGGTAGCCTTCCAGTCGCTGTTATGATCGCCATAGCCATGGGCGCCCGCCTCGCGCTTCCCGGCTATGGTCCTGAACTTCTCCGCCACCTTCTCCCGTTCCTGCGCCTGCTGGCGCTCCTGTGCCTGCGCACGTGCGCGCTCGGCGGCAAGCCGCTCCTGACGCTGCGTCTCGGCGGCATCGTGTCGATCGCGATCGACCGCCCCGCTCAAGGTCGCCGCGAAATCGTGCAATCGCCCTGTCACGCGCTGGGTCATATCGCGCACCCACTCGGTCCCCCGCTCGATATACTGTCGCAGGCCTCGCCGCTCGATGACGCCGGCATTGTGCTGGCCCACCATCGTCACCGGCTCATAGGCCCGCCCCTCCCGCATCGCCTGATGCTCGGCGCGGCGCTCCATCGCCGTCGCGCTCGGCCCCATATGCACGGTGGCCTCCTGCTCGATCCCCTGCCGCTGGTGGCTGCGATGGTCCACCCGCTCGACGCTACCGGCGCGCTCAAGGGCGACATTCTGCATCTCGGCCCACCGGCCACGCCAGCGCTCGACCTCTCCGCTCGTCTTCTGGTCCAGTTCGCGGGTCTTGGCTCCCATCCCTTCCGGCCCGATCTTGCGGGTTGTCGTCAGCAGATGAGCATGATGGTTGCGCTGGTCGCCCTCGCGACCTGGTGCATGGATCGCCACGTCCACCGCCACCCCATGCCGCTCGCTGATCTCTCTCGCGAGGCCCAGCGCAAGCTCGCGCCGCCCCTCGGCTGACAACTCGGCAGGCAGCGCGATTTCATATTCGCGGGCCACGGTGGAGTTCCTGCGCGTCTCGGCCTGCTCGGCGGCGTTCCAGAGCGCGGCCCGGTCGTTGGCCCATGCCGGGGCGTCGGCGGGCAGGACAAGCGCGCTATGCTCGACGCCCTGCTTGCGGGTGTAATCGTGGATGAGGCCGGTGCGCTCGTCCGTGATTTCGACACCTGCACGATAAGCCGCTGCCGCCGTCGCACTGCGACCGGCGGAACGGCTGATCGTCTTCACCGCAAGATGGAAGCTCGCCATCGCCGCGTCCTTACTGGCCATGCGGGAGCATGGCGCGGGCGATAGCCCGCTGGGTTCAGGGGTATCCCCTGACGCACGCAAACGCAAGTTTGCATAAGTGCGCCCTTCCTATCTTTCGCTCGGTCGGGTCCGATGCTACCAATATCGCAAAGCGAAAGGATTGACCATGGCCGCTCCCACGCCAGAGGCTATCGAAACCGCCCGTCGCAAGGTCCAGCAGGCCAAGGCACGGTTGCAGGCACTGGAAGCCCGCGCCGCCACCCTGAACCGCAAGGCCGATGCGCGCCGCAAGATCATCCTCGGCGGCCTGCTCCTCGATGCCGCCATGAAAGACCCCGCATGGGAATCCCACCTCACTGACCTGATGAACCGCATCAGCCGCGATCAGGACCACAAGGCGTTCGAGGGCTGGACCTTCAAGGGAGGCCCCGCCGATGCCTGATCCCTTCGACCCTGCCGAGTTCGACGCCCCCCCTCCCTCCGATCCCGGCGCGGACTATCGCACCCTGCTCGACGCCATGCGCAAGGCCGGAGCCGAAGGGGTCGCCCAGCAGGTCGACGCCTTGTCCCGCCAGATCGAGCAGGACGCCCGCCAACGGGCCGAATGGACCGCACAGGCAGGCGCGGGGGTCGATGCCCTCCACCGGGCCGCTGGACAGGGGGCGGTACATAGAACGGACCCAGATATACGCTAAGGTTTCGCCGGGCCTTCGACGGCGTGCATCTGGCGAAGCGGCCTGAGGGCCGGCGATGGCGCATCGGGGTCGGTCCAAAGATAATCGCCGGTGAGGTTGATGTGCTGCCATCCGAGCGGCGAAAGGTGTTGCAGCAGGTCCGGCGGGATCGACCGGCCTAGACTGGCAAGATGCATGCGGGCGGCTTGCATGTAGGTCGTATTCCAGAGGACGATAGCACCGGCGACGAGGTTGAGTGCGCTCGCTCGATGGGTCTGGGCTTGCAATGCGTGATCGCGGATACGGCCGATCCGGTGGAAAAAGATGGCGCGTTTCAGCGCATTTTCGGCCTCACCCTTGTTGAGTTCGCGGGTCGCGCGACGCCGCTGTTCGGGTTGTTCGATCCAATCGAGCGTGAACAGGGTGCGCTCGACGCGGCCGATCTCGCGCAGTGCCAAGGCCAGGCCATTGGCGCGGGGATAGGAGCCAAGCCGTTCCAGCATGATTGACGCACTCACGACGCCGGTGCGGATCGAGGTGCCCAAGCGCAGCACGTCGTCCCAATGGGCAGCGATCAGGCCCTCATCGACCTTGCCCGCGAGGAGCGGCGCAATATCGGGGCCGGGTTCGATGCCGTCAAACAGGTAAAGCCGGCGCGCGGAGATATTCGGTATGCGCGGCGCAAACCGGAATCCGAGTAGATGGCATAGCGCAAATACATGGTCGGAAATGCCCCCACCATCGACGTGATGCTCCTCGATGTGCAGATCAGCACCGTGATGGAGCAGCCCGTCCAGCACCTGCGCCGCCTCGCTCGCGGATGCGGAGATGACGGTGGAATGAAACGGCGCGTAGCGATCCGAGACATGGCTGTAGAAGGAGACGGCAGGCTCCGCGCCCTTGTGCGGATTGACCGCACCGGTCGCCTGGGCACGGCGATCGAGCGGGAAGTTCTGACCATCCGAACTGGACGATGTCCCGGCCCCAAACAGGGCGGCGAGTGGCGCGGTGTGCTGGGCATCGACCAACCTGGCGAGAGCCCGACCGTAGGTTTCCTCGCGTAAATGCCACGAGGCGAGCCAGCTGAGTTGGCGTTGGGTCACGAGATTGCAGGCTTCAGCCATGCGCGTATGACCAAGATTGGTTGCATCGGCGAGCACCGCCGTGAGGATAGCGCGGGGTTCATCGGCAACCCGACCGCTTTGCAGATGCGTAAAGCACTGGCTGAATCCGGTCCATCGATCGACTTCAGCAAGGAGATCGGTGATGCGGATCGCGGGAAGATGGGCGTAAAGCGGCGCAAGGGCGCTATCCGCTTCAGCCGGCGTGACCGCCTTCAACGGCGAAATCCGCAGCTTGCCGAGGCTGAGTTGTACATCTTCCAGCGTATCCGTCTCCGCTTTTCGCTCGACCTCTGCCAATCTACGGGCGAGCCGGGTACGCCGTTCGGCTAGCCAGGCATCGGCCGTATCAGGTGCCGGAATCGGCAAAGGGCCGGCTGCCCGCATGGTGGCGAATACCGGGCCAGGAATAAGCTGTTGCTCGACGGCACGATAGCGTCTGCTTCCCTCGACCCACATGTCGCCGGCACGAAGCCTGTCCCGAAGCTCGACCAGGACGCAAAATTCATAAACTCTGCGATCGGGAATGCCGGGGCCGATCGCGCGACGCCAGGCCTGCCGAATGAAGGCAACCGGCGCATCCGGCGGCAGTTTTTTCAGGCGACCGAGATGAAGGTCGCGCATGATAGCGACTGCTCGCGCGAGCGTATGGCAGGCCGGGACCGCTCCGAACGTGAACGAGGCGATGAACAAGGGACCGACCTGTCGGAGGACGGGGTAGTTGGTAGCGGCGATCGTAACGGGATCGACGGCATCGGGGCGGATCAGCTTGCGGGCTTCATCGACTTCACGGCCGAGATCGTCCCATCCAACTACGGCCTCGACCGCGGCGCCGATGTCGCCGCCCGACACTTTGGCAGTGAGCAGGGCATCGCCGAGCCGGGCGAGTAGCCGGATTTTACCATTGATGGTGCGCCGGTCGCGCTTGAGCGCTGTGTCTGCACCGTTCTGCTCGCGCCGAAACATCTGACCCAGCAGGCGGTCGAACATCAGCACCGCATCGTCGGTAAGCGTGACGATGGTTTCGAGTACGGTTGCCGCCAGCGTCGCACGGCGCCGCGTTGCTTGCAGCGTCCGGACATGTTGCGCCGTCAGCCGAGCCCCTTCCTGACAGAGGCGTCGCAGGCGTTCGGGATGTATGCCTGCCGCGATATCGGGATCGATCCCGATATCGCGCAGCAGAGCTAGCCGCCGGATGATGACGGCGAACGTCTTGCGACCGGGCTTGCCGGGCGGCTGCCGCACCCATCCGAGGCCGCTGAGGTTCGTGCCGGCGTGAGGCAGAAGAAGGGCGTCAAGCAGACGGCGTTGCCCAGTCTCCAGCCCTCGGGTCAGATGCTCGGCGACGTGGCGCTCGGCGTCGAGCAACGCCTGCGCAACCATCCGTTCGACCGAACTGATGCCAGGTACGATGATGCGCCGTCGTCGGCACTCGCCTAGTAGCGACCGTGCCAGCCCAGCCCCGCTGGTCGTCGTCAGCCCAATCGGCAGCAGCCATTCCTGCAACGCCGCTCGCAATGGCCGGCTGAACTGTGTGAACCCAAAGCCCTCGCGCAGCGCATCGAGCTGTTCGTACCGGGTCGGGCCGCGCGTCGCATAATCGGCCAGCACCTCGGGCGCGATCTGCAATTGCTCGGCGACGAACGCGAGCGGCGTATCGGGGATCAATTCGCCCGGGCGCAGCAAACGGCCGGGATAGCGCAGCGCGCATAGCTGGATCGCGAAACCCAGACGATTATGCGGTCGCCTGCGGCGCACGATGATAGCCAGGTCATCCTCACTCAACGTCCAGTGCTGAACGAGCGTGGTTTCATCATCGGGAAGTGCGAGCAACGCCATGCGTTGCTCGTCCGACAGCACGGCGCGACGAGGCATCGGGTTAGGCTCTAGCGGGCGGCGCCCAACCGATCCGGGCAAGAGTGCCAATCAAGGTCGAACGCGGCACCTTGAAGGTGCGACAAACGGATGCCTTGCTTGCTCCGCCATCAAGCGCGGCAGTAATCCGTTCAAGGGTCTCAGTGTCGATCATGGGAGGCCGTCCACCCTGGCGCCCTCGACGCTTTGCAGCCGCCAGTCCCGCCATCACCCGCTCGCGCGTCAGCGCGCGCTCATATTGCGCCAGCGCGCCGAACAGCGAAAATAGCAGTTCGCCGTGCGGCGTGTTCGTATCCATCTGCTCAGTCAGCGAACGGAACGCGATGCCACGCGCCTTTAGGTCAGTGACGATCGCCAGCAAATGCGGCAACGATCGCCCAAGCCGATCGAGTTTCCACACGATCAGCGTATCACCCGCACTCAAATAATCGAGGCAGTCCTTCAGGCCCGGTCGATCGTCGCGTGCTCCCGATGCCTTATCAGTATGCAAATTACGCGGATCGACACCCGCCGCGACCAGAGCGTCGCGCTGAAGATCGACAGTTTGGCGATCATCGGCCGATGACACTCGCATATATCCGACCAGCATGTACGACAAACCCTCAAAACCACTTTGTCGTACACTACGTCAAAGCGACAGGGTTTGTCGACTATTCAGGCGCAGGATTGCCGACCAAAGCCGAGGGATCACCCAAGGGTGTCCGAAAACATGTGTTTTCCGACAGGGTTCGGCTCTTAAAAGCTGCCGGGCCGCTTCCTCCCAAATTCACGAGAAAAGTCGGCCACTTTTTGAAAGCGGACGTTTCGAACCGTGGTTCTGACACTTCCTGCCTCGCAAAATGTGTGGGGCCTGCGGCAGCTTCACAGCCGACCGGTTGTGACACCGTACGCTCGATAGAAGTGCCAAGGGTTGACGTAACCTGTTGCAGGCATCATCTTCGATTGATGTACGCTCCCGCGACATACAGGCGCTTTCGCCACCACGCCGGGCAACTCGCCGCGCGCCTATAGCCCGGGCTTTGAACGGCGTTGCCGCCTGAGTTCGGGCCTTATTCGATCTGATCCTTATGGTCGCGCCGTGCGCGCCGGTCTTGAATGGCGGAAAGCTGCTGCAATGGAACAATACACTCTCCCGGCGAATAGTCGTCCGGCTATCCATCTTACCGCTGGCGAATGCGACGCGCTCTCGGAACTGGCGCTTAGCGCCGAACACAGGGACCCACATTCCTCGGCGATGCTTCTGGCCGAGCTTTATCGCGCCGAGTTGTACGAGCCGGGCGAACTGCCGGAGCAAACGGTGGCGATGAACTCGCGGATCGACTTCATCGATGAAGGCACTGGCGCGCGCCGCACCGTGCAACTCGTCTATCCGCGCGATGCGGACATAGCTGCAGGACGCGTTTCGATACTGACTCCGATTGGTGCCGGCCTGATCGGCATGACAGCCGGGTCTTCGATCCGCTGGCCGGATCGCGATGGCCATGACCGGCTGTTGCGCATCGTGAGCGTGACGCCGCCCGGAGACGGTTGAGGCCATGATCGAGGAACTGGCCCGTCACCGCTGCACCGGGGATGACGGCACGCCTTTGTTCGTGGTTGAGCACCGCCACCTCTTCACTTCGCAAGGGGGAGTAGGAGCGCGACAACATCGCGGCTCGGCCTGGACAACGCTGCTCAACGGCGAGCCTGTGCGCTACATCGACAACCGGACCTTTGAAGTGATTGCGACGGGTGAGCTGCTTGCCCACGATCCACAGCGTTGCGACTGTGCGCCCGCAGTCAGGATCGCGACACGGGATGGTAGCAAGGAAAATATGGCGGGGCAGACATAGCCATGTCCGTCTGGATTACCCGATCAGCCCCCGACAACCTGCGCACGGCGCGCGAACTGCGCGGGTTGGGACAGATAAACGATCGGCTGCCGCGTCGATTTGACATTAAGGAGGTGTACCGCGATGTTCGCTGGATGCCTCTGCTTGAGACATATAAGCGGTTCATTGATCACGCCGGCCAACTCGCCGCACGCCGCTAGCCCGAGCTCGCGGACATTTGCCGCTTGAGTTCGGGCTCTATTCGATTTTGATCCCGCGGATGGGCTTTGTTGCGAAATTGCGCCTGGGGGATTCCTCAGGTGAATCGAGTGCTTTAGGGGGCGGCTATGCCCAAGCCAGCCTCACCAAAGTATCGCACGACAAACTGGAGCGCGTATAATGCGGCGCTG
>NZ_NMUA01000058.1 GCF_002312805.1 Sphingobium sp. D43FB
TTTTGCGGCTCCGATCGCGGCGGTCAGCGCGCCGCCATCATGTTTTCACTCATTCAGAGCTGTCGCCTCAACGACGTCGATCCCCAGGCTTGGCTCGCTGACGTCCTCGCCCGCATCGCCGGTCATCCGGCTAATCGGCTTGGCGAGCTACTCCCATGGAATTGGAAACCAACAGCGTTGAAGCTGGAGCCGTGATCTCATAGCATCACGGCATGGAATTTGGCCCGCAACCCGAACTCATTGAATCCTCTCTTTGCCGGTCCATCGAACAGGCGGGCGTACGGCTGACCATCAACATCGTGCGGATCGCCACCGAACGCGGTTGGTCCCTCGAGGTCGTCAACGAGCACGGCACCTCGACGGTCTGGGACAATCTATTCCCCACCGACCGCGATGCCGATGCTGCATTCCGCGATGTGCTCGCTCAAGAAGGCGTCGAGGCCTTCCTCGGCAAGTAAGATGCCAAATCCCGCAGCGAACCGTCAGTAGCTGCGGTCCTCGCCGGATGCGTACTGTTGGGGTCGCTGAGTCCCGCCAGGGATTCAGGTACGCTGATGACGCCGGTGAGAGGCAGGACGGTCATCATGATCAGGGCGACCACATCCATCCGGGGCCGGTTGAGGGCAAACATCACGATGGTTGCAGCCAGAAGGGCAAGAACGATGATCAGGTCAGGGGACATTGGAGACAGTCCTTGAACCATGGGTGCCGACAGGTTCAACCCTGTCGGCACCAATAGCCGCGAATTTGCGGGCGAGCATTCTGTCTTGAGCCGGTCGAGTAGCGGCGACCGTCATGTGGCTTTGCAAGCCCATTCGACTTCGTACTATTGCTTCTCTGTTCCACAGCCCAGCGTACCCCCAATCCCGGCTGAGAACCGGTTTACCAAGGCAAATCAGAGGCTCGCGTAGAAGACTATTGCTACGAAGACAGCCGCGACGAACATCGCCGGGACCAGGATATCCTTTAGCTTAAGCCGGTCGATATGATCTGACCTGAATCGACGGTATTGTGCCCGGATGTCGTCGTTGCTGGCTACAAGCCCGATGTCCATCGCGGAAGCCTCCTTATTGAACCAGGAGAGCAACTCTTCAAGCTGCGCATCTGAGACCGTTGGGTAGCTGGCTATAATTGCTTCAATTTGCGCACGACGCTCGCTCCGAGGAGCGTTTTCCGAAGGTAGTTTCATCGCTTCATCCTGATAACCGTCAATGATCGCGCTTACTGAGGCGCGGCTTGGGTCATCAGGAATATGGAGGGGACCGCGGGGAGGCCTGGTTGGCCAGAATCTTGCGGGGTGGGGAAACAGGCGGAGCTCTTGCGGCATACCGAACGGACTCAGGGGCTTCGAGTCCGCCTGTCTGATGTAATTGCCCATGCACTTCTTCGGGCAATTGTGGGTCAGGCTTTGGACTCGTGCGGACTTCCACCGAAAGGCGCTGGTTCGAAGCCAAAGCAATGTCGGTTGTTGAAGCGCTGAAGACGGAGCTGGATTCCGCATGGATGCGCATGTCGAAAATCGGAGCTACTTGGGTTACTACTGCAAATAGCAGCAGAACTGCGACCGCTCTCATGACTATCAGCGGAAATTGCAGGACGCTCAGCAAGGTGACTGTTTCCAAAGGGGGTTTGAATCGAAATTCAAACTTCAGCCTGGACCGGAACAGCGAGAATGTCGAGGTCGAGAGAGCGCAAGGCTTCATCCGCCACGCTGCCGAGCAGCAACCGCCCTATCCCGGTGCGTCCATGCGTTCCCATCACCAGCAGATCCGGCTCCTGCTCTTCGATGAAAGCGCGGATGACCGTCATCGGATCACCCTCTCGCACAACAAGGCACCCCAAAAGGTCTCTGCGGCCCTGCTCCTCAAGAAATTCTCGCAGCTCCACGGTTGCGGTCTTAATCTCGGCGCCAATATGGTCCTGCATGGCTTGTGCGGTTGCGTGAGCGGCCAGCGTAGTCTTTGCAAAAGCAAGGCGTGCATGGATCACCGCGAGTACTGCGTCCGATAGCAACCCTAGAGCTTCTGCGACGCGCAGAGCCTTGGCTGACGGCTCCGAGCAGTCGGTCATCACCCCAATCCGCCGGTATTGTCCCGCCGGGCTCTGTTTCACCATCAGCACCGGGTGAGTGCCGCGCCAGATCACGCGCTCAGCAGTAGTGCCGACGAAGAGATCCCGCAGTATTCGGCGACGATGCCGCCCAAGTACGATGAGATCTACGCCGATATGGGAGGCGACATCACCGATCGTCTCAAGCGTATCGCCGGCAAGCACACGTACGTCGACTGGGCTCCCCGTGGTGGCGCGGAGCCGTGCGCTCTCTTCGGTAAGCGCTTCCTGTGCATGTTCGAGCTCGCGCGCGATATAGGCTTCGGGTTGGTCATGTTCGACCACGTGAAGAAGCGTCATTGCAGCCTCGAAGCGCTTTGAAAGCTCTACCGCGCGAGCGATGGCCGGCTCTGATCTATGCGTCAAGTCTGTAGCCACGAGAATGTGTTCGACCATTCTGCTCTCCTATATCGGCCCTATCGGTCTTCCCTCGCCCTCAACGGTTGCGGCCACGAAGCTCGGGTTCGCTAGCCCTCCGAACCACCAGCCACCCGGTTGAGGCCAAGGCGCCGAGCGGTCCATCCCAGCGTCGGACCTTGGACCAAACTCGATACCAGCACGACAAAAAACACGATGTTGAAGATCGCGAAAGCTCCCGGAATCCCGGCCACGATCGGGAAAGTTGCGAGCACGATCGGTACCGCTCCGCGCAGGCCGACCCACGATACGAGGAGCTTGGCGCGCCAGTCGAACTTGAATGGGGCGAGGCAGAGGAACACGCTGATCGGGCGGGCGATGAACATCAGCACAACCGTGATGGCAATCCCCGGGGCGATAATGTCAAGGAGCCGAGTTGGCGTAGCGAGTAGGCCGAGCGTCAGGAACATGGCGACCTGAGCCAGCCAAGCCATCCCGTCCTGAAAGGTGGAGATCGCCCGTTTTGCCGCAAAAGTACGGCTGCCAGCCATCAACCCGGCGAGATACGCCGATAGGAACCCGTTGCCGCCCGAAACCTCCGCTAGGCCATACGCAACGAGTGCAGCGGCAATGGACACGACGAAGCCGAGACCACCATAGCGGAAGTGCGCACGGTTCAAGACTTCGGGCAGGAGATAGCCAATGCCCAGCCCGATTGCCCCTCCCAGTACCATCTGGATAGCGAAGCCGGGCACAAGACCAATGATCGGGGTGCTTGGAATGGCTATGAGCATCAGTGTGGCACCAACCAGGAAGATCGCCATCGGATCGTTTGAGCCGGATTCGAACTCGATTAGGGCCTGAACGTCCGGCCTCAAATCGACTCCTCGAGTGCGCAAGACGGCAAAGACCGCAGCTGCATCTGTAGAAGCTACTACCGAACCCAGAAGAAAACCTTGTAGGGGCGAGAAATCGAGCAATAGGATTGCGGCCGCGCCAGTGATAGCGGCGCTGATGACGACGCCAAACGTCGCAAGGACCAGAGCAGGGACGGCCACTTTGCGGACACTGCGCCAGATAGTGTCAAGCCCGCCAGAAAAGAGGATAAAAACGAGGCAGAGGACGCCGATGAATTGCGCGAAAAGGTAATCGTCGAGCATTAGGCCGCCAGGCCCGTCTTCGCCGGCAAGCATTCCCAGACCGAGAAATCCGATCAGTGCGGGCAGCCCGAAGCGACTGGAAAGTGTCCCCGCCAGGACGGTCAAAAGCAGCAGGACGCCAATGCCCAGGAGGGCAATCTCAGGTGCGGCAAGAGTCATTTGCTCTTAATGCCGCGGTGCGCAGGTGGTTCAAGGACAAACGACATGAGCGCGTCCCTATTGAAGTCGAGCATTTTGCCAGCGTTCGTTCTCGCTGTTCGGTTCGCCGGGACGGCGCTTAGCTAGTTTAGCCTAGGGAGTTTCGCTTTCACGCATAAGCTTAGCCATCGCTGCGAGGAACGCCCGGGTCACCCTCTATGCGGTCTCGGTAGAGGGCGGCTCGGGCAAGCAGCATGAAGGTGACGGGCGTGGTCACGGTCATGAAGAGCACGACAAGAATCTCGTGGACCGAAATACGGGTTCCAAGGAGCGAAAAGCACACAACCGAAGCGGCGCAGATCAGCACCGTGCCGGCGCTGGTACCCAGGGTTGGTGGATGGAGCCGATCGTAGAAGGTGCCGAAACGTAGCAGCCCGATAGAGCCGACCAGTGCCATGCCCGCACCGCCAAGCACCAGTAGAGCGACCACGATCGCGGCCCAAACTGGAAGATCTGGAGCCACGTTCATTCGATCACTTCTCCGCGCATGAGAAATTTCGCCAGTGCCATGGTGGCAGCGAAGCCGAGAATGGCGATGATCAGCGCGGCCTCGAAATAGACTGTCTTGCCGGTCCTGATGCCAAACACCAGCAGCATCAGCATCGCGTTTACGTAAAGGCTGTCGAGACCAAGCACGCGATCCTGCGCACGCGGACCCGCCACGAGACGATAGGTGGCGCACAGCAGGCTGGCTCCAAGCATCAACTGCGCAAGAACCAGGGCAAATGCAAGGATTTGACCGCTCACGGTTCAAAAATCTCCATCAACAGCGCCTCGTAACGCGACTTGAGCAAACGGATCCAGTCGTCTTCATCGACGAGGTCGAAAACATGGATCAGGAGCATCCCGGAGCCGCGATCGAACTGGACCCAGGCCGATCCCGGCGTGGCAGTGATGATGAGCGCGAGGCAGGCGAGGGCGTTGGGGCTCTTGAGCTGGAGCGGTATGTGCAGGAACGAAGAGTGCTGCCTTGCTCCCGGCGAAAGAACGATACGCGCCACGGCGAGGTTCGAGCGGGTAACATCCATCACGACTATGGCCAGCAGCCGCATTACCTTGCCCCATTTTGTGATGCGTGATGTCACCGGACGAACTCGAGTCATGCTCCAGGTGGCGACGAGCGCCACAAGCGCTCCGAGCAGGACCTGCCCGAGGGAAACCGACTGCATGAGCAACAGCCACATTATCAGCAGGCTCGCCGCGAGGAACGGAAAAGGGAGCAGGCGCCGGATCATGGGAGCGCCGTCCGTGGTTCGGTGGTTCGGCGATCGGCCCCCAGCACTGCATTGATATAACCTTGACGATCCTGCAGCGAAACGCCCGTGCGCTCCATATAACGCATCGTCGGGCCCGCGAACACCATCAAGCCGAGACACACCAGCAACAGCAGGCCGACCGGGACTGCCTCGGCCAGCCTGAGCGGCGGCGGCGGTCGGTCCGACGGCGTCCATAACAGGTCGATACCGGCGCGCGTGGTCGCCACGAGCGTCGCCATTCCCGAGATGATCATGAGCGCCACCAGCAGGCCGATGGCCGGCGCGATTGTCGGCTCCAGGTTCAGCAGACCGTGAATGATCGCGAACTTGGCGATAAAGCCGGACAGCGGCGGCAGCCCGGAAAGCAACAGGGCGCAGAACATGAAGCCTCCGCCGAGGATGGCGATGGTGGCCGGAATTACGATGCGCACTTCGTCGGCATTCTCCTCGGGGCGGGCCCCGGTGTATTCGTCCTCGAAAACCGGCTCGACGATCGTGCGGACGCTGGATTCGGTCTCTCGCCGTTCGACCAGTTCGAGCAGCAGGTAGAACGCGCCGATGCCGAGCGTCGAGCTGACCAGATAGAACAACGCTCCGCCGAGCACCGCGCCGTCACTGGCGCCGATCGTGCCAAGCAGCGTGCCCGACGAGATGATGACGCAATAACCCGCGACCCGCGACAAGGTACGCGCGGCGAGCACTCCAAGCGTACCATAGATCAGCGTTGCAATGCCCCCGTACAGCAGCCACTCACCACCGAAATTTGCTGGCCAGCCAACCTCGCTGGTAAACAGCAGCAGGTACACCCGTAAAAGAGCATAGATGCCGACCTTGCTGAGGATGGAGAACAGCGCGGCGGCCGGCGGCACTGCGGCCGCATAAGTCTTGGGCAGCCAGAATCCGACCGGCCACATCCCGGCCTTTATCAGGAACGCCAGCCCGAGCACGGCAAATCCACTCTGCAACAGGGTCAGTTCGGTGCCTCGGGTGCCCAGGATGATGGTCGCCAGATCGGCCATGTTGAGCGTGCCGGCGATGCCGTAGATCAGCCCGACGCCGATCAGGAAGAGCAGCGAGGTGGCCACGTTGATGGCCACGTAATGCATGCCGATGGTCACCCGCTTCGTACCCGAGCCATGCAGCATTAGTCCGTAGGATGCCGCGAGCAGAATCTCGAAAAATACGAACAGGTTGAACAGATCGCCGGTTAGGAACGCGCCATTGAGCCCCATCATCTGCAATAGGTGCAGCACTTGGAAGCGTGGCCCGGCCCGGTCCCATCGGGCGACCGCATAAATGAACGAGGCGAGGCCGAGGATGCTTGCTAGTAGCAGCATCAGGCTCGAAAGCCAGTCCGCCACCAGCACGATGCCGTAGGGCGCGGCCCAATCGCCGATGAGATAGACCCGCGTGGCCGAATTGCCGCTGAAACCCAGCTGGACCGTCTGCACCATCAACGTGACGGCAACGCCGAGCAGCGCCACATGCGTCACCAGGCTGATGGCGTTCTTCGCCCGCCGCTGGCGTTCGTCGAGCAGCAGCATGATTGCGCTCGCGATCAGCGGCAGCAGGATCGGCACAACAATCAGATGCCCGGCCCAGCCGTTCATTCCTCGTCCTCGCCGTCGACATGGTCGGTTCCGGTCAGGCCGCGCGCGGCGATCAGCACCACCAGCAGCAGCGCCGTCATCGCGAACGAGATCACGATCGCGGTGAGCACCAGCGCTTGGGGCAGCGGATCGGTGTAGATCGCTGCATCCGCCACGGCTTCAGAGCCGACCAGCGGCGGCGCATCGACGCGCAACCGGCCCATGGCATAGATGAACAGGTTGACCGCGTAGGACATCAGGCACAGACCGAGCACCAGCTGGAAGGTGCGCGGGCGCAGGATCAGCCACACCCCCGAAGCCGTGAACACGCCGATGCCGAGCGCAAGCACCAGTTCCATCAGACGGCCCCCTCGGCGGACAGCGCGGCGGGCGGCACGACCCGTCTGGACGGGGTGCGGATCGACTGGTGCGCCATGGCGACCAGCATCAAGGTGGTCGAACCGATCACGAGGATGAACACCCCGAGGTCGAACAATAGTGCCGAAGCAAGCGGGACCTGGCCGAGGAGCGGAATGCCGGCATATTCGAACCAGGTGGTGAGGAACGGGAAGTCGAACAGCCACGCCCCCAATCCGGTGCCCAGGGCGAGCAGCAGCCCGACCCCCATCCACGTCAATGGCTGGATGCGCAGCCGCTCCTCGATGCTGCGGGTGCCCGCAGCCATATATTGCAGGATCAGGCCGATCGACATGGTGATGCCCGCCGCGAATCCACCTCCAGGCGCATCATGGCCGCGGATCAGCAGATACAGCGAGAGCACCACGATGGCGGGAAACAGCCACTCGATCACCACGCGCGGCACGAACAGATAATCGGACAAGGTGTCGCCCAGCGCGCGGTCCTCCTGCCTGTGGTCGTAGGCGTTCTGCACCTGCTGTTGCTGGGGCATGCGCACGCTTTCCGCGGCCGGGCGAAACCGGCGCAGTAGCGCGTAAATCGTCAATCCCACGATCGCCAGGACGGTGATCTCGCCAAGCGTGTCGAATGCCCTGAAATCGACCAGGATCACGTTGACCACGTTCCGTCCGCCGCCCTGCGGGTAGGCGTTTTCAATAAAATAGCGCGACATCGTATGCCCGATCGGGAACGTCATCACCGCTAGCGACAGCGCGGTCATGCCCGCACCGGCCAGCAGCGCCAGCGCCAGGTCCGAACCGCGCCGCGCGATCACCGACTTGGGCATCCTGCCGCGTGGCCACTCCACCGGCTGGCGCTTGGGCATCCAGCGCAGGCCGAGCAGCAGGAGCACGGTGGTGACCGTCTCCACCAGCAATTGGGTCAACGCCAGGTCGGGGGCGGACAGCCACACGAAGCTGATGCAGCTGGCAAGGCCCGCGCCCGACATCAGAATGAGTGCGGCCAGCCGGTGATACTTGGCCTGCCACGCCGACCCGATGGCGCATACTGCCCCTGCCACCCAGATCGCAGCGAATCCGGGTTGGACCGGGGACAGGGCGTTTGGCCCCAGTTGGTAGCCATAGCGCAGGAACGGGAGCAGTGCCGCAAGACTGGCAAGGGCAACCAGAATACGCAATTGCGACTGCAGGCGCCGTGTGCCGAGCAGTTTTTCGAGTACTCGCGAACCCGAAATCACCACTGCCAGCACCGTCTCGAACATCCGCCGACCCTTGAAATAGCCGATACCGGGCGCTCCTCTCGCCGCGTTAAGCCGATCGCGCAGGAGGAAATACCCTGCGGTTCCGATAGCCAGGGCCAACATGCTGAGGAGTAGTGGCTGAGTAAGTCCGTGCCAGATCGCCAAGCTGTAATATGGCGTATCGTCCTGCAACACCGCCCTCACCGCAACGTCGAGCACCGGTCCAACGGTCATTGCGGGGAAGATGCCGATGAGCAGGCACGCCAGCACCAGCACCGTAATCGGCAGCCGCATCAGGAACGGTGGCTCGCGCGGCTCTTTGGATAAGCCGACCGGTGGCGGCCCAAAAAAGGTCTTTAGCACGAAGCGAATCGAATATAGCACGCTCAGCGCGAGCGCCGTGGTGGCGACCACCGGCAGCAGGACGTCGAGAAAAGTGCCGCTACCGCCGTCGAGCGCCTCGGCGAGGAACATCTCCTTTGACAGGAACCCGTTGAGCAGCGGCACGCCGGCCATCGCCGCCGCTGCGACGGTCGCGAGCGTGGCGGTGATCGGCATGACCGCGTAGAGGCCGCTCAGCTTGCGGATGTCGCGCGTGCCGGTCTCGTGGTCGATAATGCCCGCGGCCATGAACAGCGATGCCTTGAACGTGGCATGGTTGACCGTGTGAAAGATCGCCGCAACCAGGCCGAGCGGCGATCCCAACCCAAGCAGCAGGGTGATGATGCCGAGATGGCTGATCGTGGAATAGGCCAGCAACCCCTTGAGGTCGTGCTGGAAGATCGCCGCCCAGGCGCCGATCACGAAGGTCAGCAGCCCGGCGGTGCCGACGATCAGATACCATTCCTGCGTCCCCGCCAGAACCGGCCAGAACCGCATCAGCACGAAAATTCCCGCCTTCACCATGGTCGCGGAATGGAGATAGGCGGAGACCGGCGTGGGCGCCGCCATCGCGTGCGGCAACCAGAAGTGAAAGGGGAATTGCGCGCTCTTGGTGAAGGCGCCGAGCAGGATGAAGATCAGCGCAGGAAGGTAGTACTCGCTGGCCTTGATCAGGTCCGCCGCCGCGAGCACCGCGTCGAGGTCGTAACTGCCCACCACCTTGCCGATCAGCAAGACGCCCACCAGCAGGCACAGGCCGCCCGCAGCGGTCACGATCAACGCCATCCGCGCCGAGCTGCGCGCCGCCTCGATATGGTTCCAATAGCCGATCAGCAGGAACGAGAAGAGGCTGGTCAGCTCCCAGAAAAAGGCCAGCTGGATGAGGTTGCCCGACAGCACCAGCCCGAGCATCGCGCCCATGAACGCCAGCAGAAACGCGAAGAACCGTGGCACCGGATCGCGCCGCGACATGTAATAGCGCGCGTAGATGATCACAAGCAGGCCGATGACGGTGATCAGCAGGGCGAACAGCCACGCCAGGCCATCGATCCGGACGAGCAGATTGAGACCGAGCGAGGGCAGCCACGGCAACTCGGTCCTGATCACGCCCTCGGTCTCGATCAGCGGGTACAGCGCCAGCGTGAGAATGAGGCTGACAAGCGCGACCGCGCCAGCAATCAGCCCGGCTGC
This sequence comes from Sphingobium sp. D43FB, assembly GCF_002312805.1. Taxonomy (GTDB): domain Bacteria; phylum Pseudomonadota; class Alphaproteobacteria; order Sphingomonadales; family Sphingomonadaceae; genus Sphingobium. The sequence continues at coordinate 9,860 of NZ_NMUA01000058.1, forward strand.
GTTGCGCGCGGTGCTCGGGAGCAGCGCCACGAGAATGCTGCCGATAAAGGGAAAGGCGAGCAGTGACCAGAGAACGCTCGCGCCGGATATGCTAATCGCCTTGTTCCTTCCGCGCCAAAATGCTCGGTCCCCTACATTCAGCCCGTTGCATTATCCAAACCAGTGGCAGCGACACAAGGCCTATGTCCAGCAAATGGGGCTGACAGAGACTAAAATCTTCATTCACAACCGGCAATGCGCTGCGTTCAGCAAGGCGCTATCTATGATCGAAGGGTCGCTCCTGCCGTTTCCAGTGTTTCGAACCGGGCAGGCCGAGGGCGGCCCAGTTGCCGCCGTTGGACCGCAAAAATAATGTAGGGCAGGTTTCGACGATGCGATCCTAACCAGCGAACGTCCGCAATTCAGGCGGCTCCGGCCTGACAGCTCGGTTAAGCGGAATGACTGCTATTGTGAGTGTCGGACGTTCGCGAGCGATCAGCGAACGTCGTAATCTGGTCGCGAGTTGCCAGCTCACCGCGTGACGTCTGAACGGCAGCTATTTTAGAGCGAGTGCTGAAACCCGCCAGTCCACAATCCGCCCCTAGTGGCCTTTCAAGATCCGATCGAGCGTCTCCGCAGCCGTCGGGACCGGCAGGAAGACGCGGGTTCGATATTGGATGACCTCGGTGAAACAGCCGATCGACTTGAGCCATGCGAGCTGCTGCGATGGCGCTCCCACAAGTTCGATGCGCGGCGTGCCGTTCACCAGCGCTCGCCTGATCGTCATCGGGAAGGGCCGCGAGATATCGACCGCGCGGCCTGAGAAAGCTGACTTCACGATATCCTGAGGCGGCATGTTCTCGGCCCGGTCGATGCCAAGCTTGGTGAAGAGTTGGACGACATGCTCGTCGAAAACGAGACGGCCGAGCCAGCTATTGCCCGCTTTGTCAGCGATGCGGTTGACGACAAGATGGTCGCTCGGAAGCGCTGACCAGATCGGAAGCAGCAATCCAGTCGCGAGGCGAACGGTATCGGTGTCGATCTTATTCGCGGCCTCTTCGGCCTCCTCGAGCCATTTGGCCGAGAAGGCTTCGCGATCCATCAGGCTCCACGCACTCTCGAACAGCTCCTGCTCACGCATATATTCGCGCCGCGTCGGCCGCGTGAGCTCGATGCGGGGAATGGGCGTGCCCTCCTTCTCTTCCATGAGGGCGCGGGCACGCGTTTGGAGCGCGACCTTGCCGGACTTGGTGTTGATCAGGAACTCGGCGGTCGCATCGCTATCCGCGACATGCAGTATCCGCTCCATCGAGATGGGCACGCGCCGATGCTCGATCTCGATCGTCAGCAGATGCGAGGTTGCGCCGCTGACCGGGTCAGTGCGCAGTAGCGTGTCGTCGATCAGCGTGGCCTTGTCGACCAGGATGGTCTCGACACCGACATCGAGCCGCCCGGATTCGCGCGCGGCCGAGACGCGGGTCTCCACGAGCGAGAGAAACTCGTCGAATATGCTGTTCTGCAGGCCGATCGACAGAGCGAGGATGCGGTTGAGCCAACGCTGGATGGGCGGCAGCTCATCCTTCATCACCCCGTCCTTGTCGCAAAGTTCGAGACCGGTCCGGCGTTCGAAATCGGCATGGCTGACACTGGTGAGTTTGCCGCCAACGAGCAGATGAAACCAGCTCACCAGGGCCGCGCAGGCATATTCGCTTTCGAGATTGTCCGCGGGATCGAAAAGGTTCTGACCGCCGGTCTGACGCTGGCCGCGGGTCAGTGCCCCTAGGGTGTCGAGCCGGCGCGCGATCGTGCTGGTGAAGCGGAGCTCGCCTTTGCAGTCCGTGGTGACGGGCCGGAATAACGGGGTGCTGGCCTGATACGTTCGGTGGGTGCGGCCAAGCCCCTGGATCGCGCGATCAGCGCGCCAGCCCGGTTCGAGCAGCAAGTGGACGCGCTGCTCCTGGTTCGCGACGTCGCGGGAGGCATGGTAGGACCGCCCCGTTCCACCGGCGTCGGAGAAGACGAGCATGCGCTTGCGGCCCTCCATGAACGCCGCCGCCTCGGCCTGACTCGTGCGCGTTGACCGGGTCTCCAGCTTCTGGCGACCATCGCCCGCCGAGATCAGACGCTTCGTGCGTCCCGTCACTTCGGCGACACGGTCGTGCCCAAAGTGCTCGAGAAGGCCGTCCAGTGCCGACATGATCGGCGGGAGTGCGCAGAGCTGTTCGATAAGCTGGTCGCGCGCCGCCTCGGCCTCGGGATTGTAGATGGGGTTTCCGGCCTCATCCTCCATCGGCACCGACCGCGGCGTGCCCGTATCGTCGGTGAAGACCCGCATCTGCCGCGTCGGAAAGGCCCGCTCCAGATAGTCGATGACATATTCTTTGCAGTCGCAGTTTATGTCGAGCGTGGCGGCGGGAGGCGCAGGTTTCCTTCGGTTTTCCATGATTTCACTCCAGATAATTGCCTGACAAGGTTGAATGCTGGGGCCGTTAGGATTG
>NZ_NMUA01000059.1 GCF_002312805.1 Sphingobium sp. D43FB
CGTCGTCCAGATCATTGACCAGATCGAGGGCGAAGCTGGTGACGATGGGGTGGAAATGATGGGTATGGACGCTGGTTCAAGGAAGCCCGCCAAAGCCACCCGTCAGTCCCCCGCTACCCGCTCCAGCCCTCCACAAACCCCTGAAAATCAACGAAAACCTGCCAAAAAGTGGGTCACTTCGCGTGTTTGGGACACAAAGGTGGGTCACAATGACCCATCGAAAATGGGCCTAACATCATCAAAACAAACAGAATATCTCTCGTCATCGTGGGTCACAACTGTGGGTCACAAACGATGGCCGCGTGGACTGTCGATGCGAGGATCGATTTACCAGTTTCGTGTCAGGGTTCCCGCTGATCTGCGTCCGGAATTTGGGTGCAGCCATTTGAAGCGATCATTGCGCACGGACAGTCCCTCGCTGGCGGTCAAGCTGGGGCGGCGGATGGCTTCCGAGATTGATGCTCTTACAGCGGTCTGATCATGACCACCTTTGAGACGGTGGATGGTGCGACAGCCAGTCCCGATTGCGGACATGGCAAGAGCTTGCCACATTTGAGGAATGGGAAAATCAGCGCCCACAAGATTTAGCGTTACGCCTGAAAATGAGGCAGCCGCGCTCGCGCGCGTCAGCGAGTGTGGCTATTCGCCTATAAGGATCGAAAAGAGCGAAGACGGTTTGATCGTCTTGTTTTTCGCGCCTCGGCCTTCTGAGGAGATGGCTGGACTTATGGATGCATTGCCTTTGCATCTAAGTGCGAAGATAGACGTCGTCGCAGGCAACGATGTGCCGTTTCAACTACCAGACAAAACGAAGCATCGACCTTAAAATGGCGTTTATTGGCAGTTCGAGGTCCGTCTCAAAGCGACCTTTGCGGCCTCACTTTGCCGATGTCGAGGCATCTGAAACCCGCCGTAGTTTGATAATCTTGTCGACAATTATCTCATGGTCAAAAGCGCCAAAGTGCCCGTAACTTCCTTTTCGAACCGTTTGTCGCCCCAGAAATTCTACTTTGAAAATGCCTTCACCATTTCCCAAAGGGTTTAGTGTCTTCCCCGACAGCCAAATGCGATCACCAGCAGTTTGATAGGAGCAGGAAGTTGCAGGCGCAGGGCAAAAGCGAGAATTCTCCAATTCCATCCGCCATAAGCCTTTCCATCGACGGGGCCGCGACATTTCGAAGCACTTGTCCGTGCTCGTCGGCATGGCGTCTATGCCTCCGTATTTGATCTTGTTGAGGCATCGCTCGCTGATGCCCGGCAACCCCTGTCGAATCTCCTGAATGGAGTTGTCAGAAATCCGCTCCGGCGGTCGTTCACATCCTTGTGTCACCAATGGGATGGCAAGAACGAATTTTATAAGGCGGCAATGCATTTAGCGATAATGGCGGGATTGAAGGCACTCTGCAACGCCTGTCCTTACGGCATTTCAGTCCGGAGCCCGAAGTCCGCAATCCATCCCCGATCGCCGTTCGCAGGTCTGATTCGCGGCTGATCATCGCAATAGCCGCCTGCGCAGTTTTGGTCGGGAAAGCAGACAGGGCGAGGGTGATCAAACCCGGCAAGCGAGGCATCTTCATCGGGAACGATATGAATGGAGATGTTGTAGCCAAAACGCTGCCAGTCAAACATCGACCATTCTCGGTCACTCTTTCACGCCATCCTCATCCCTGATACCGGTCATTCATTTCGACGACGGGTCGAAGAGTGAATGACGAAATCTCGTGGTTAGCGGACAGTCGAAGCTTAGGGCCGCCAGCCCTCCAAGCGCCTCAAAACATAAGCAGGAATAAGGCTGACAGTGCTGATATTCTCTTGGCGCAGCGTGAAGTCGAACGTCAGGCCCTTATTGCGAATGGTGAAGTTGCAATCGAACCTCTCATGCCGATTGATGTCTGGCGAACCATGGCACGAGGGGACTCGCCAGTTGGGCGGTAGGCTTTCAACACCCTCGCGGGGAACGAGGTAGAAAAGGGAACCGGTCTCCTCCTCGCCCACGAGCCAATACACCTTGTCCCACCCTGTCGTGGGGTCACGCTGTCGAAGTTTGCCGTTGGCGAGTTCCTCTCGAACCTTGATAATGTCGCGGTTCCGGTCAGCAGGAAACTCGCGCGCTTCCATTCCGCCGAGCACATTGACCACCATGTCGGCTTCAACATCTCTCGAATATCCGCGAAAGACGCGATTATAGCCCTGCACACCGCCCGAAAGTTCAGACGCCGGAAGCAAGAGCCAAACGGACTCATTCGGTTCCTTATCCAGCCCTTGGACGCCTACGAGCCATGGCACGCTGAAGTTGCGCACGAACTCGTATTTGTGGGGAACAGCGTAGAGAGCGTCGTTGAGCCGGTAGCGCGTAGAGCCGAGATAGGATTCGGCCATAGCTGCCGCGCCGATGCTTGCGACTGCGAGGATAAAGATGTGGGCGCGTTTCACCGCCGAATGGTTCCCCATTTGTCGTGTGTCCGCAAGTGGGGCGATTGTTGCCGAACGATTTTTTACCGCGCAACATCAGCTATCGCCGGTAATCCCCCCAGAAGCTGACAGACTGTAATCCACCCCTGATCGCCGTTCGGCAGACCGATTCGCGCGCGATCTGCGCGATAGCCGCCTGTCCGGTTTCGAGCAGGGAAGCAGTCCGGACGAAAACGACCATTTGTTGCCATTCCAGATAGGATGTTCGGTTCTCGATTGCAGACGTTGATGCAGGCGCTAAGAAATCAGCATGGACGATTTTCTTTACCTAATGATCGAGCTTGTTGCGTTCGCAATCATTGGAGCGGCGGTTTATCTGATATGCCGCAACAAGCGCGCTAGGAGCGCGGTTGGTATCAACCTGAAGCCGCCTAAAATTTGCCCAAACTGCAGCGAGGCGCTTCCATTTTTCCGTTTTCCTAAAAGTTTTAAACAGGCGTTGGTTGGAGGATGGACGTGTTCACGGTGCCATAGTGAAATCGACAAATGGGGAACAATTACCAAACGAATTAACCTTTAAGCAGACAGTCCTCAACCCACCCATCGCGGGCATCAACGGTCTCAGAATCGATGCGTCCCGCCCGTGACCGACCTGTCCGGTTTCGGGAGCGAAAGCATACCGAGTGAAACGACCACTTGCGGACATTCGCCTTTTGGATTGAACTGTCACCATGAGGACCGTCCCCACTGTGTTTGTCGCTTTTGCGATCGTCGCTTGTTCAAGCCCCTCGGATCAGCCTGAGGTCGCCGCAGTTCGGTATGCCGAAGACCATTTTGGCCAAAAATCTTTCGATCCAGATGGAAAAGGATACAATATCAACGTAATCGATTGTGGAAATCTGTGGTGCGTCAGCTTGCATCCTGCGCTTGATCCGAAAACTTTGTCGCCCCGTTACGCTGGTGGTGGGATTGAGATGGAACTACGCAAAAGTGACTCAAAGGTGGTTTCGGTCTTGCGAACGCAATGATCACCTAATTCCTAGACGGACTTCGCGCCCGCTTCCCACCCCTCGCAGCCCTACCCGAAGCGATTTCCAGCCGCGTCAAAGTGTCCTTCGCTGGTTGTGCCTTTCCCATCGTCATACAAATATAGAGTCACAGGACAACGCTGCTGGTTTGCCCAATCCACAGCCTCCTTGACGGTCACGCCTTCCTTCTGATCGTAATCGATAACGTCCTCCGGGGCAGCTTCGAGGGCTTGGTCGGCATCAGCGACAGTGTTGTCGTGTTCGATGGCTTCGATAATGGCGTTCACCCTTTTCCAACGGAAAGGACGGCTTCGGCGATCAACGATATTCCAAATCATGCCCGGTCATACCTGCGCCAAGAAATGTCCGCTATACCTGCTTTCATCTCGGAAGCAGACGGGCCAGTATTCATCCATTCCGGCACTGGCGCGTTGATCTCACGCGATTTCGGTCCATGATTGACCATGGATGAGATGCGTCAAGTCCAACCCCGGATATTCAATTTTCGAGATAGCATCGAAGAGAACACGCGGGCTATAGCCGGTCCCATAGTTGTCAGCGGCCTCGCTGTGTCCTCCTCCTGTAGTCCAGCCTCCCAGTCGAAGCACAATATCTCGATCTATTCGGGCATTTCGGGCAGCATCTCGAAATCCATGCCGGAATGAATGATAGCAGGTTTGGGGCGCGCTCGCAGACGCACTTACAAGGAACCGTGAGAACCATCGGGAGTAAGCCACGGAACGGAACCCCTTCGCGCCCGGCGGAAGATCGTCAAAAAGTTTCAGCGCGCCGCTTTTTCTCTTCTGATCGACAAAGTCCATGAACCCGAGACGAAGTAGGGTAGGATGAATTGGCACGATCCGGGCACTGGCTTTGTTCTTCAACGACTTATCCCTAATTCCCACGAGGCTTTCTTCGGTGATCACAAAGCATGTCACGCCTTCGACAAGCCTGATATCAGCCACGTCGAGTTGGCATATTTCATTCAACCGCGCGCCGGTCAGCAGGCCCGCCAGAGCGACCCAATATCTAGCACCGGTGGCGATAACTCGACCGGCGACGGCATAGCCGCCCTCCTGATCTTTACACCCTACATACACCGGAGCTGTGAAAATCCGTTGAAGCTGCTGGAGGGAAAACGGCTGTCGCCGGTCTTGGGGGTGGATCGTTTCAGCCAGTTGCAAGCCACGCGAAGGGTTTCGCGCGATATACTCTTCCGCCACTGCCCAATTCAACAGGCTGCCGAAACGCGCCATGTAGGCGTTGAGATTCGTGGGGTTGAGTGTCCTGATCTTCGTGTCGGATTTGGCAATTGCTGCGGCGTCGCGTGCGGAGAGGTCGTTATATATTTTGCTGTAATTGACCGGCAGCCAACGAAGGGTCTCGAATAGATCGCGACATGTTTCTCGCGTGATATCGGTGATCGGCGTTGAAGCGCCTACGACCTCCTCAACGACCCGGCGCGTAGTCTGATGAGCAACCATCGTTCGCGCGCACCTTCGGCGCGTCGGATCATCGAGGTATAGTTGGTAGATTGCGGAAAGCGTAGGCGCGGTAGGACGCTGCTGATCGTCTCTCGATGGTGATATCACGCGATCGCCACCCAACGATGACGGCTCAGCCTTCGTCGCCACGCTGATGTTGTCGTTATCAGCGAGGAGCCTCTGATCGTATCGCAGCCCGGCTGCGCGACGCTTCTCCTCAAACAGAGCATCAATCTCGGAAGCCATCCGCCGCCCCAGCTTGACCGCCAGCGAGGGACTGTCCGTGCGCAATGATCGCTTCAAATGGCTGCACCCAAATTCCGGACGCAGATCAGCGGGAACCCTGACACGAAACTGGTAAATCGATCCTCGCATCGACAGTCCACGCGGCCATCGTTTGTGACCCACAGTTGTGACCCACGATGACGAGAGATATTCTGTTTGTTTTGATGATGTTAGGCCCATTTTCGATGGGTCATTGTGACCCACCTTTGTGTCCCAAACACGCGAAGTGACCCACTTTTTGGCAGGTTTTCGTTGATTTTCAGGGGTTTGTGGAGGGCTGGAGCGGGTAGCGGGGATCGAACCCGCATCACAAGCTTGGAAGGCTAGTGCTCTACCATTGAGCTATACCCGCCCAGCAGGAGAGCGCCCTGCCATCATTGGGCGGGCTTCGTCAAGATCGCGCTTACACCGGCCTGGCATTTCCTCTATCAGGCGGGGATGGACACACCATCCCTGCGCCAGTTGGATCTTTTTGCGCAGATGGTGGCGGCAGGGAATTTGGCGCGTTGTGCCAATGACATGAGGCTGTCGGCCGAAGAGATTGCGCGCGACCTGGCATCGTTGGAAATGCGGCTGGGCTATCGCTTGTTCGAGGATCTGGAGGGCGCGGCGCGGTTGACCCCGGCCGGACGCAAGACGGCCGAGGCGATGACGTTGCTGTCGCAGGATAAGGCGGATGATTGGGACCGCCCGGCTCCCGCTGCCGTGGCCGCTGCCCCGATGCCGCCCCCTGCCCCGATAGCCGCCGAACCACCGCGCCGCACCATCATGCTGGCCGCGCCCGCGCCGGTGTTCGGCCATTTGCAGGATGCTTTGGCGGCGTTCGAGGCAGCCAACGAGGATATTGCGATCGCGCTCGACCTGCATGTCCAGTCGGCGGCGGACGCGGACGCCGCGCTCAAACGGGGTCGCGCCGATATCGCCTATTTCTATGCGCTGGAAGCGCCGGAGGATTTTCTGTCGCGCTATGGCTGGTCAGAGCCGGTCAATATCTATGCCGGGGCGGATCATCCATTTGCACGGTCGCAGAGCGTATCGCGCGCCGATCTGGCCGCAGCGCCGATGCTGGCGATGGAGCGCGATAACGCGATGCGCGCGGTGATCGAGGCGGCGCTGGCCAAGGGTAAGGTCCGATCGGGACCGCTGGCGTTGGAAAGCGACAATATGGCGGCGATCATGGCGGCCTTGCGGGACAATGCAGGCCTGTTCGCGGCCTTCGGTCCGCTGGCGCGTGACTTGGGCCGGATGGAGGGCATCAAGCGGATCGCGCTCGACATGCCCCTGCCCGCAGTCGAAATTCGCCAGGCGGTGCGGCCCGATGCAGCGGAAACCCCGGCGGTCGAGGCGCTGGCGGACTTTCTGTTTCTGTAAATTGCCGGAGATCGTGGCGCGAATGCTGCGCTGCAACGGAAAAGCGACGAGCCGATATTGATATACCATATCATATTGGTTACAGGGTCTCATTCTTCCCGTTGCCAAGGATGACCATCGTTGATGTCCCGCCTCTTTTCTTTGCGTGCTGGTTGCGCTCTGTCCGTCCTGTGTGCCGCACCCGCGGCTTTTGCGCAGGCGCCTGACCCGCAAGCGCCGGACCAGGCCTATCATGACAATCGCGCCGACATTGTCGTCACCGCGCTGATCCCGCGTAGGCAGGGCGATATCCTGTCCGGCACCACCGTCCTGACCGGTGACAAGCTGACCCAGCAATTGCGCACCACCATCGGCGAGACGCTGGCGCGGCAGCCGGGCGTGTCGGCGACCTCCTTCGGTCCCAATGCGTCCCGCCCGATCCTGCGTGGCTTTCAGGGGGAGCGGGTGCGTATCCTGACCGATGGTATCGGCAGTTTCGACGTGTCCAATACATCGGTCGATCATGCGGTGGCGATCAACCCGCTGACTGCCGACCGGATCGAGATACTGCGCGGCCCTGCCGCCCTGCTTTACGGATCGTCGGCGATCGGCGGCGTGGTCAATGTGATCGACAGCCGCATACCCCGGCGCGTGCCGGATGAACCGGTGCATGTCGAAGGCCTGGCCACCTATGGCAGCGCGGCGAATGAGCGGACGGTGAGCGGCGAGATCGAAGCGCCGTTGGCAGAGAATTTCGTCGTCCATCTCGATGGCAGTTGGAGCAAGAGCGACGACCTGCGCACTGGCGGCTATATCCTGTCCAAGCCGCAGCGCGCGCTGGCGGCGCAGTCGGACGACGCCGAAATCCGTGAAGACGGGATGTGGAAGGGTAAGCTGCCCAACACGGCGGCCGAGACTTGGGAAGTGGCGGGTGGCTTTGCCTATATCGGCGATGGCGGCAATCTCGGCGTATCGGTGTGGCATACCGAGAACCGCTATGGCGTGCCGTCGCGGATCGACGTGACGGAAGAGCATGACCACGACCATGAGGGCGAAGAGCATGGCCATGAAGAGGAAGAAGGCCACAGCCATGAGGATGTGACCTTGTCCATGCGCCAGACCCGCGCCGACCTGCGCGGGGAAGTCGCGACGGGTGGCGGGTTCCTCGACAGCATCCGCCTGCGCGCGGGCTGGGCCGATTATCAGCATCAGGAAATCGAGCCGACGGGCGAAGTCGGAACGACGTTCAAGAATCAGTCGATGGAGAGCCGTCTGGAATTCATCCAGGCCAAGCGCGGCGGTTGGGACGGGGCGTTCGGCGCGCAATTCTTCACACGCCGGTTCCAGGCAGATGGCGAAGAGAAGTTCCTGCCGAAGAATGAGACCAACCAGTTGGGCGTCTTCACGCTGCAGTCGCTCGATCTGGGCGACACGCGGCTGGAGGCGGGCGCGCGCTATGAGCATACCGACCTGAAGGCTGATCCCGATGCCGATCTGTTTGTCGACGGACGCCAGCGCAGTTTCAACGCGCTGTCTGGATCGCTTGGTATCAGCCAGGCGATCATGCCGGGCTGGCGCGCGGGCCTGAACCTGTCGCGCAGCGAACGGGCACCGTCGGCGGAGGAATTGTTCGCGCGCGGCAATCATGCCGGGACGCAGGCGTTTGAACTGGGCAACCCCGATTTCGGCAAGGAACGCAGTTGGGGCGTGGAAGGCACGCTACGCGGTGGCGGTGAGGGCTACAGCATCAGCCTGGCCGCGTTCCACAACTGGTTCGACGGCTATATCTATGACGCGATCGTCGATGACAGCGTGTGCCAGGCGGCCAATGGCGGGGCGGAACTGGAATTCCCCTGCTTCGCCTATGCCCAGGCTGATGCGCGCTATTACGGGTTCGAGGCCGAGGCGTCGGTCAAGCTGGCGCAGGTCGGCGGCTATGCGATCAACGTCGATGGTGTGGCCGATTATGTGCGCGCGCATATCAAGGGCAATGGCCCGGCACCGCGGATTCCGCCGCTGCGGCTGCTGGGCGGGGTGGAAGCGCGTGGCGACCGGCTGTCGGCGCGGGCGGAGATCGAGCATGCCTTTGCGCAGGAGCGGATCGCCGATTATGAGACGGCGACCGACGCCTATACGCTGGTCAATGCGTCGCTGTCGTTCAAGCCGTTCGCGGGCAATGACCGCACCACCTTGATGCTGTCGGCCAACAATATCTTCGATGTCGAGGCGCGGCGGCATGCCAGCGTGCTCAAGGATTTCGCGCCGCTCGCCGGGCGCGACATTCGGGTGACGGCGCGCTTTTCGCTGTGAGGCGGGTATCCAAGGGCGCGGGCGGGGTAATCCCGCGCCCCTGGACGGCCGGGCGTCAGGCGACCCGACCAAGCCGGTGGTAGAGATTGGCATATTTGACCGATTCGGGCTGGTCCTGAACCTCGCGCAGATAATGCGCGATGGCGGTGCGGATCAGGCCGAAATCTTCGGGCGAGAAGACCGCGCGCGAACGGGCGGGCTGGGGATGGCCGGTGGTGTCGGTGGTCATGTCCTTGTCCTTTCAGATGCGCCGTTCATCGGCTTGCGTACAGCGATACGGACATAGGTTGCGCGTTTGAAGGACGGTTAGTGGCCGCGTGTCATGATTGTATTTGGTATAATTGTCATTCCATGACAATATGACCATATGGCAGAGCTGACCGATCGCAAACTCTATCTTGGTCCCAAATTGCGCGTGCTGCGCCGGGAGCTGGGGCTCAACCAGACGCGCATGGCGGAGGAATTGGGGGTTTCGCCCAGCTATCTCAACCATTTGGAGCGTAACCAGCGGCCGTTGACGGCGCAGATGCTGCTGCGACTGGCTAATACCTATGACATCGATATTCGGGACTTTACCGCGACCCCGGCCGAGGGTGGTCCCGGTGAACTCAGCGAAATTTTGTCCGATGCGCTGGTGCGGGACATTGGGATCGCGCGCGACGAAGTGTTGGAGGTCGCGGAAAATTATCCGGGTGTGTCCGAAGCCTTGGCGCGATTCTATCGCGCGCTGACCGATTTGCGGCGCTTGCCGGGCGAGGCGGTCGCGGGGGCGCGCGGCCTGGCGCCGCTGGTTGCGCCGGTGGATTGGTTGCGTGAGATGATCGCACGGGCGGGCAATCATTTTGCGGAGATCGATGCGGGGGCGGAGAGCCTGGCCGCGACGATGAGCGACGATCCGGCGCTGTTGCAGGCGGAATTGCGCGCGCGGTTGAAAGACCGGCATGGCATGGCGGTGCAGGTGGTGCGCGCCGATGTGCTGGCGGGGACGTTGCGCCATTATGACATGCACCGGCGGCGGCTGATGCTGAACGAGCGGCTGCCCGCGTCGGGGCGCTTGTTCGCCATCGCCTATCATCTGTGCGCGCAGGAACTGGCGGAGGCGATCGCCGCGCAGGTGGCGCGCGCCGCGCCGCCCGACGAGGATAGCCGCCGCATCGCCACCATGGCGCTGACCAACTATGCCGCCGCGGCCCTCATCATGCCCTATGACCGGTTCCGCCAGGCGTGCGAGCAGAGCCGCCACGACCTGGCCCTGCTGCGCGACCGGTTCGGGGTGTCGACCGAACAGTTGGCGCATCGGCTGACCAGCCTGGGGCGCACGGGCGCGCGGGGCATCCCCTTCTTCATGGTCAAGATGGACCGGGCGGGGCTGGTGTCCAAGCGGTTCGACGGCGAGGCCTGGCCCTTTGCCCGCTATGGCGGGGCGTGCCCGCGCTGGGACGCGTATGACGCGGCGGCGAGCGAAGCGGTGGCGTGCCAGTTGATCGAGACGCTGGACGGGCGGCGCTTCGTCACGCTGGCGATGGGGATAGCGGGCGCACCGGGGGCGCGCGGCCGATCGGTGATCGCGATCGGGTGCGAGGCGAAACATGGGGGGCGGATCGTCCATGCCGACGGCATCGACCTGGACAAGGACGGCGCGACGGAAGTGGGGCCGACCTGCCCGCTATGCGAACGGCGCGCCTGCGCGGACCGGGCCTTGCCGCCGGTGACGCGGGCGCTGGATCTGCACAGCTATGAACGCACGGTCGCGCCGTTTCCGTTTCGGCGGGTTTGAGGGGGTGGCGCGGCCGATGCGCCGTTGCCAAATGTGCGAAGTTCACACCGTCGCAGGCCACGCAATTGCTGGGGGACGGACGGGGGGCGTGGATTTCGCAATAGGAGAATTTTTGCGAAGTGTGTGGGGGTGCGTAGGTGCGTGGGGACAGGCGGGGAGAAAGAACGGCGGGATTATGGCAGGGGTTGGGGGGTGTAGGACAGGAAATTTATGGCCGATTCTAGCCCGTCAGCTTTGGGATGCATAGCTCAGGACACTTGCCCTTGCCTGCTTTGCACAAACTGCGCATAGACGTCGCATGCAAGGTGGAGACTGGTCATGCGTATGGTTCGCTTCGAGGTTGAATTCGATGTGGTTGATGCGGCGCTCGACTTGAAAGCTGACAATGCTCAGCGTGCTGCTGCCGCTAACGCGTTCGAAAAGGCGCTAGCCGAAAGGGTTTTCCAGCCCGGCTTTTTACCTTCAGAGCTCAAGTTGAACGGCGCTCCATCTATACAGCGTAGCGCCCGAGACGCTCAAATTGATTAAGTGAGTAGTACGCTATTGATCACCAATGCTGGAGACCCGAACGAGTGATAGGCGCCGGGCTTGCAGAAATTTTCAACTTATGACCGAAATTGACGAAGCGAATTCGGCTTTGGTTTGGAAGGATATTTGAATGACGTTGGCGCCGTCGGAAGCAAGTCTCTGGACACGAATTCCGAGAGAAAAGCGTGCACATGTCTCAGATGCAGAGATTAATGAACGATATATTCGCGGTGAAGGCCGAATAGTGATCGAGACTAATCGCGAAAAGCTTCCAGGCTTTGTTTCGCTTCTGAAACAGCCAAATTACATGGATCTACGGCCATTTTATCAACGTCGCCCTCGCTGGAAAGCTCCCAAGCAGAGCCTTTTGATCGAATCCTTCATCATGAACATCCCGGTTCCACCGGTTTTCCTCTATGAGCGAGACTACAACTCCTACGAGGTGATGGACGGCCAGCAGCGGATCACCGCGTTGCGCGATTTTTATGCGGGCAGATTTGAACTTGTTGGGTTAGAACGCTGGCCTGAGATCAACGGGCGAGATTATCAAACACTACCGGACAAAATTCGGCAAGGTCTCGATGGGACTGTCAGGATTTCCGTGTGCGGCCGGGCGGTTGAACATTACGCCGCCATGGCCCTGATGAAGCGCTCACCGAAGATTACGGCGAACTGGGCCTTGGCCATGGTCCACTCACGTGGCGGCATT
>NZ_NMUA01000005.1 GCF_002312805.1 Sphingobium sp. D43FB
GGCTTCGCGAAGCCGGGCAATCGAACATCGCTCCTCAATCGATAACTGGCTGTATTTCGACATGGCAGCACCTGTGTGAGGTGTTGCACTTCGTTTGTGAACTCACAGGGGTCCATGAGCCTCACCCCCTCAATGACGCCAAACCGTCGAGCCAATGGATGCCGAGTCAAGCCCGGCATGACGACAAGGGGTGGGAAGGCGACAGTCAACTTTTAAGGCTTGGAGGGCGATAAGCTGACTAGATTGATGATCAAAATCAATCTCTTCGAATGCAACGAACGATAGTGCGAACGCAGAGGTAAATCGTCGTTCCAGCCCCGAATGTAGGCAGCACAACCGCAAGCAAAAAGCTGCCTTCGGGAATGACAAAATCAGGCATAAAATTCGTAAACAGAAAAAAGAATATAACCGGGGTGGCGATCACCGCTACAAAGCAACCTAGCTGGGTTCCGTTAGAATGTCCGTCATATCCCTGTCTCATTTGCCTAGCTTACCAGTCTGATTAATGTCCGCAATCAAGCGAACGTGATCGCATCAGCTAAGTCTAGAAATCGTCGGTCGCAGACCGATAGAAGGCTAGACTTTCTCGACGATCTCAAGCGATGCTTGGCCTGAGATGACTTGGAACAACGCGCCGTAGCGAGCGAGCGCGGCGAATGCGGAGACCATTTCATCAAACGCCGTCCCACCGGCCCGATCAAGTCCAGTCACGATAACGCGGGTGGGCAGCTTCACCTCGTTTATGTCTCCAACGATCATGCTGTCGATCAGAGCGGCGATGCTCCTTCCGTGCCAGTCAGGAGCACCCAACTTCGATAACAGAGCGTCATAGAAATCGTCGCGGGTTTCCCAGCGCTGCGCGTTAAGTTCAACCACGTTCACGACTGCGGCTCCAAATCCCGTTATCCGTTGCAAGCTGAACGAACGGCGGGTTTCAGGCAAGGCAGTCTACAATCGGAGCGGCAATAACTGGTCGTTCCCAGAAGTACCAAACACCTCCCGTAACGACCCTCCCCATCAACCCGCCGCATCCTGCCCCCTCTCGCAAGCGGGAGGCACCAGAACTGTGCCTGCGCGACGGTCCAGCCAGCACACCCCCATCCAACCCTTCCAATGTAGGAAATCTTCTGATCTATCCTGACCGATGGACCAGCCCGCTCTCCCCCCATGCGCCACCACCGCCCAAGCATCCCGTCCGGACAACCGCCGCACACATGGCGCATCCGTGTCGCGCCACGATGACCCACATATGACCTCAGCCTTACGTCACCGCATCCTCGCAGCAACTTCACCGTTACAATTGCCCGCAATCACCCAACGACGGTGTGAACTTCGCCCCTTACAGCGTCGCTTCGATCTCACGCGCCGCCATGTCGGGATTTTCCGCCAGGCTGATCGGCCGCCCCACCACCAATATCGACGCACCCCGGTCCAGCGCCTGACGCGGGGTCACGGCGCGTTTCTGGTCGCCCATGGCGCCGCCAGCGGGCCGCACGCCCGGCACCACGAAAAAGCCGTCATGCCAGGCCTTCTTGGCCATCGCGACTTCCTCGCCCGAACAGACGATGCCGTCCAGCCCGGCGCTCTGCGCCAGGTCGGCGAGCCGCCGCACCTGATCCTCGGCCTTCCCGCCGACACCGATGTCGAGCAGGTCGCCATCGTCCAGGCTGGTCAGCACGGTCACCGCCACCACCTTCGTATTCACCCCCGCCGCGGCCTTGGCATCCTCCAGCATCGCACGGCCACCCGCCGCATGGACGGTCAGGATCGCCGGCTCCAGCAGGTGCAGCGCCTGCACCGCCTTCGCCACCGTATTGGGAATGTCATGCAGCTTGAGGTCGAGGAAAATCGGCAGGTCGAACTTCATCATTTCATGCACGCCATGATGGCCATGGGCGCAGAAAAATTCGAGGCCCAGTTTCAGCCCGCCGACATGATGGCGCACCTGCCCGGCCAGATGCTGCGCCTTGGCAAGATCGGGCGTGTCGATGGCGACATAGATGGGGCTGCTCATGCTGGTCCTGCGGGGGAAAGAGGGGAGGGCGGGGGCGTGGCCAGGTCCGTCGCGTCGGCCATGGGCGGCGTCGAGGACATAGGCGAGTGGGCGACCGGCATGGAAGCGACCGGCGCTGCCGGTGCTGTGGGCGGCGTGGTGACCGCCGCCAGCGCGCGTTCGGTGCTGTCCAGCCGCCGCTTCAAGCGCCAGCGGGTCGCCCGCGCCATGATCCAGAAGGGCAGCGCCCCCAGCAGGAACGCGCCGATCAACAGGACCGGCAGCTTGGTTTCCATCACCAAATCGCCCCACAGGCGCACCGTCACGGGGACATAATTCGCCATGCAGAAAAAGGCCAGGGCGACGGCGATGACGACCCAGAAGGCGGTCCGCAAAAATTGCATCGGCTTTACCTCATGCTGCTGTTGCGATGCAGCTTAGGCGATCCCGGCGGATTTCGGAAGCACCTGATCGCTTTTGCCGATTTCGATCCGCATCGACAGGCTGTGCGTCGCGCCCGGCACCACTATCGCCATGCCGTCGGCCCGGTTCAGGGCATCGGGCATATGGCTGACTGGCTCCAGGCAAAAGGCATCGGAGCCGGGCGGGCGATAGACATGCAGCCAGTCCGCCCCGCTCGCCGTCAGCGTCAGGCGCAGCCCGTCGCCGCGCTCCACGATCGCCATCCCGTCCCAACCGCCTAGACATTGTCGATCAGGCTCTCGCCTTGCACGGCCGCCAAGTGGGACCAGTCGCCAAGCCCATCGGCGGGCACCGACCGCTCCGGCAACATGTCGGGGGTGGACAGCCACAGGCTTTGCGCCGCGAACTGCAACCGCGTGTCGGCATCGGCGCGGAAATAGGGGTGGAAACCAAGACCAACGGGGGCATCGCCCTCGGCGTCGTTGGTCAGCGCCAGCGTCAGGACGATCGCATCCGCGCTGAGCGCGACATGCTGCCGTGCCGTGAACGCCCATGGCCAGCGCGCATCCGGGCGATGTACCAACGTCAACTGCGCGGCATCATCGCTCTGGTGCGTCACTGCCCAGCCGCTTTGCCAGCCATGGCCGTGGAGGCTGTGCGGATGATCGCCGAAATTGAGCGGCAGGTGATACTCCTGCCCGCCAAAATGAAAGCGCCCATCGGCAATGCGATTGGCATAGGGCACCAGCGGAAAGCTTGCCATGGCGAGCGGATCGTCGCTCCCCTCCGGCGCGCGCCGCAACAGGTCGACGCCATCAAGCGCCAGCCAGCGCAGCGCCCCACCGACAGCGGGCGAGAGTGCTGTCTCCAGCCCTCCCGCCCGCAACAGGATCGTCTCGTTGCTCAGCCGACCATATCCTCTAGCTCGCGACCCTTGGTCTCATACACCATCTTGCGCACGAAGAAGAAGGAGATCGCCGCGAACAGCGCATAGCCCATATAGGTCCACACCAGCCCCGGCGAGACGGCCAGCGAGGGGAAGCTGACCGAAATCGCCGCATTGGCGATCCACTGGGCAAAGCCAGCGACGGCCAGGCCCGATCCGCGAATCTGGTTCGGGAACATCTCGCCCAGCATCACCCACATGATCGGACCCCAGCTGAGGTTGAAGAAGATCACATAGAGGTTTGCCGCGATCAGCGCCATCAACCCGTTATGGCCGGGCAGCGACACCGCGCCATCCGCGCCGGTGACGGCTGTCGAGAAAGCATAGGCCACGACCGACAGCGTTACCGCCATGCCGGCCGATCCGATCAGCAGCAACGGCTTGCGGCCGATCTTGTCCACCAGCGCGATCGCGCCGAGGCACGCGCCGATCGACAGCACGCCCGACAGGATGTTGATCTGCAGCGCATTATCTTCGGAAAAGCCCACCGCTTCCCACAGCGTTGCGCCATAATAGAAGACGACGTTGATGCCGACCAACTGCTGAAACACTGCCAGACCAATGCCGGTCCACACGATCGGACGGATCTTGCCGCTGGTCTTTTCAATGAGGTCGGACAATTTGGGCCGATGATGATCGGCGGCCAGGCTGGCGCGGATTTCCGCGACCTTGCGCGCGGCTTCGAGTGGACCGAACAGCCGGGTCAGCACCACTTCGGCGTCCGCATCCCGGCCGCGCGCGACCAGATAACGGGGGCTTTCAGGGATGAAGAGCAACGCGACGAGGTAGATGGCGGCAGGAATCGCCTGCAACCAGAACATCCAGCGCCACGCCGGAAAATCGAGCCACAAGGGCGCGGTCGATCCGCCCGCATAGCGTGCCAGCACGAAATTGGCGATGAACGCGCCGGTCAGGCCGGAAATGATCATCACCTGCTGGATGCTGGACAGACGCCCGCGCACCGCCGCTGGCGTGACTTCGGAAATATAGACCGGCGAAATGACGCTCGCCGCGCCGACGCCAAGCCCGCCGATGATGCGCGCGAAGATGAAGAGGGCCGAGGAACTCGCCGCACCCGCCAGCAGGGCGCTGACCAGGAACAGCACCGCCGCCAGCATCATGACGCCGCGCCGCCCGATCAGGTCGGCCATGCGCCCGGCCATGAACGCGCCTACCGACGACCCGACCAGAATCGCGCCGACATTGATGCCGATGCCCAGCTTGCCCAGGTCAAAGGCGCTTTCCAGCCCCTTTTGCGTGCCGTTGATGACACCCGAATCATAGCCGAACATGAACCCTCCGATCGTCGCCACCGCGACGATCGCTGCGATGAAGGCCATGTTGACCTTCTCGGCGCTCCCCTCATTCATCCGTCATTCTCCCAAATCTTATATCGTTGCGACATGGCCCGGCAATCCTGCGACGCCGGGGTCGAAGGCGAACAGATCACCCGCAAGGGGCTGCTCTGTCAACGCTGTCATGTCCAGTCCCTTGCGCGCGGTCGTCGCATAGGCAATCGACAGGTCATCCCCGCCGAACGCGATCTTGGTGATGTTGGCGACGGGAAAGCGGATTTCGCGCATCAGCGCGCCCGCCGGATCATAGCGCCGCACGGCCCAGCCGCCGAAGAGGCCAGTCCACAGGCATCCTTCGGCATCCACCGTCGGCCCATCGGGATAGCCCGCGCCATCCTCGATCGTCGTGAACAGGTGTGTCTCGCCGATCGCCCCGTCGGCGCTCAGCGCGGTGCGCCAGATATGGCGGCCCAACGTATCGGTATGATAGAGCGTCCGCCCGTCGGGCGAGAGCGCAGGGCCGTTGGTGATCGACACTGGCGGCAGGCCGGCATTGGCGCACAGGCCCCGATGCAGCCGATAAATGTGACCGCTATCTTCCGCCTCTCCATCGTCCATCGACCCGAACCACAGCGCGCCGTCCGGCGCGACCGTCGCATCGTTCAGCCGGTTGCCGGGCACCTGCGCTTCGGGCGCGTGCAGCAAGCGGAAGCTGGCGCTCGCCGGATCGAAACGGTGGATGCCCGACTGCAGCCCGACCGCGAACAGGCCGTCATCGGTCGGCACGATCCATCCGACCTGTCCCGGCGCGGTCCAACTGCGCGCGACATTGAGCGCAGGGTCATAGCGATGGATGCAATGGCCCTTGATATCCACGAACCACAGCGCCGCGTCGCGTGCGACCCAGATCGGGCCTTCGCCCAATATCGCGCCGACGCTCAACACACTCTGGGGCGTCGCGCTGCTCATGTCAGCGCCAACCGGCATCGATGAAATAATCATGGCCGGTGCAATAGCGGGCATCGTCCGACGCCAGGAACATCGCCAGCGCGGCGACATCGACCGGCATGATCCGCCCGTCCAGACATTGCGCGGCGACGATTTCGGCTTCGCCTTCGGGCGTATACCATTTCATCTGGCGCGGCGTTTTGACATTGCCCGGAATGATGGTGTTGACGCGGATATTGTCGCGGCCAAGGTCGCGGGCCAGGCTGCGGGTCAGCCCCTCGATCGCTGCCTTGGCGGTCTGGTACAGCACCAGTTCGGGCAGAGCGAGGTGCCAGCTGATCGACCCGAAATTCAGGATCACACCACCGCCCGCGCGCTTCATCGCCGGAACGGCTGCCTGTGCGGCGAAGAACAAATGGCGCAAATTCACCGCCATCCGCTCGTCCCAATAGGTTGGCGTGACCTCCTCGATCGTGTGGCGATCATCATTGGCGGCATTGTTGATCAAGATGTCGATGCCGCCCAGCTCCGCCTCGACCTGCGCCATCATCGCCTGCACGGCATCGATGTCGCACAGGTCGATCGCGTGGAAAATCGGCGTGAAGGCCGCATCGCTGAGGCGCGCTACCAGCGCTTCGCTCTCGGCCACCGCAATGTCACAAAAGGCGACATGCGCGCCCTGCGCGACAAAGCCTTCGACCAGTCCCTCGCCAATCCCGCTGCCGCCGCCGCTGATGAACACCCGTTTGCCCGCCAGGCTGGGGTAGGATGCGCGTTTCATGCGTCGGCTTTCTCTTTGGCGGCGTTCAGCAGGCCGCGTTCGGCCAAGTTCATCATCAACGCGGTCAGGCCATAGGTCCATGGCGCCGCGTCCTTCGACGTCACGACTTCGTTCACCAGCTTGCCGAGGCGCGGGGTGGAGATGGCGACGATATCGCCGACCTTATGGGTAAAGCCGCGACCGGGCTCGTCCCGGTCCTGCACCGGCGCGAACAACGTGCCCAGGAACAGCGCAAAGCCATCGGGATATTGATGCTCCGACATGGTCTGGCGCATCAGGTCCAACGGATCGCGGCTGATCTGGTTCATGCTGCTGCTGCCTTCCAGGCGATAGCCTTCCGGCCCGTCGATGGTCAGCGCGACTTCGGCATTGCGCACATCGTCGATGGTGAAGTCTTCGTCGAACAGGCGAATGAGCGGCCCCAGCGCGCAGGACGCATTATTATCCTTTGCCTTGCCGAGCAGCAGCGCTGATCGCCCTTCGAAATCGCGCAGATTGACGTCGTTGCCCAGCGTCGCGCCGATAGCGCTCCCGCCAGAATTGCCGATCAGCACGATTTCGGGTTCGGGATTGTTCCAGGTGGAATCGGATCGGATGCCGATCTGCGCGCCCGCACCCACGGTCGCCAGCACTGGTGCCTTGGTAAAGACTTCCGCATCCGGGCCGATCGCGACCTCCAGATATTGCGACCATAGCTCGTCCTCGATCAGCGCGGTCTTGAGCGCGGCGGCTTCAGGCGAACCGGGCACCACAGCGCGGATCGACCCGCCGACCCGCTCTTCCAGCCGGCCGCGAATGGCGGCAGCGGCACCAGCATCGCCGCGCGCTCGCTCCTCGATCACCCGCTCGATCGCCGACAGGGCAAAGGTCACGCCCGCCGCCTTGACGCATTGCAGGTCGACGGGGCTGAGCAGGGGCAGGGTCAGCGTGTCGAGCGACCCCAGGGCTTCGCCGCTTTGGGCGTCCACCGGAAACATCTCGACCAGTTGCGCCGCGGTCGGCGCAACCCGGCTCATGTCATAGGCGATGCCTTGATCGACCATGATGGGGCTGGGGCCAGCGGCCGTCAACACGCGACCGAGAAAGCGGCCCGTGCGCCAATCGGCGGGCAGGGCGTCGAGCAAGACATGGTCCCCCGGCATCATCAACTCCTAAACAACTACTCTTGATTGATAGCGCTACCAACATAAATCCGGGGATGAAGTCAAGAGGGGGCATCGCGATTCTTCGGCTAACCCCGTCACGCTGGCGTGCGCCGTTACAGCGCGCAGCGAAAAATCATCGGGGCTTGGCGGGAAACGCATCTGCCATCTTCCCCTGCGTGCCGGACTTTGCCATATCTGTCCGACTATGGATAACGCAGACAAGAGCGCGCCCCAGAATGGCGCCGACATTTCCCCGGCGGCGGCACAGCCGGACGAGGAACCCACGACATTGGATATGGTGGCCGCCGTCCGCCGCTCGATGAGCAAGTCGGCCTGGACCGGCGCTGCGGTCGGCATCGGCTCGGCCGCGATCGTCGCGGCATTGCTCTACACGCGAAAGCGGCCCTGAGCGGCCCAAAAAAAGGCGGCATGGCCTTCGCTCCATGCCGCCGTCGGTGCGACCCGACTAGATGATGTCCCGTCCCTCGTGACAGTTCGGGGATTATAGCGCCTGTTAGGCCGCACCACCACTTAGGTAGGTGACGAGTTCGGGCTTGCTGATCGTCGCATTCTTATCCGTGTCCGCAGTCACAAAGGCACCATTGGCCCAGGCCGTGACTTCGGCTTCCGGCAGTGTCTGCCCAGTCGCCTTGGTCTCCTGCGCCTTCAACGCCACCATCCAGCGCGAAAACTCGGCTTGGCTCAACTCGCCATCGCTATCGGCGTCATAGGCCGGAAACTCCGTATCCACGATGGTCGCGACCGCATTGCCGGGGTTGGCGGGCGTCGCGGCCTGCGGTGTGGTTGCATCGGGCGTCCCGGCCTGCGGCGTCGCCGCGTCCGGTTGCACCGGCGCTGCGGGTGCCGCCTGTTGCGTGGCAGTATCCGGCGTCATCGTCTGTTGCGCCATGGCGGGCGCGGCAACGGCCAAAGCCGTGGTAAACAAAAGCGTGCGGATCATGACAATCTCCTATTTTACGACCCATTATGTGCAGCCTGTGTTTGACTTCCATGCTGCATGAATAGTGTAATAAGAAGGGTTGAAACCGTCGGATTGTTCCTGAATATTCGTTCATCTTGACCCATTCGTCTTGCAAATGCCGTCAATTCATCTTGTTTGTCTGTGCGGCCTTCTCGTGCGTCCCTGCCGTCCACACCACGCCGCCCGATTTGCCCCGCGCTGCCGACGCTGCTAGGCGGCGCGGCATCTTATCTCCTCCAGTTGCAGGATTCGCTCATGGTCCCTCGCTATTCCCGCCCCGCAATGACCGCCCTCTGGGAGCCGGAAGCCCGGTTCAAGATCTGGTTCGAGATCGAGGCGCATGCGACGGAGAAGCTGGGCGAACTAGGCGTCGTGCCGCCTTCGGCGGCCAAGGCCTTGTGGGACTGGTGGGCCACCAACCCCGTGATCGATGTCGCCGCAATCGACGCGATCGAGGCGGTCACCAAGCATGACGTCATCGCCTTCCTCACCTGGGTCGCCGAACAGGTGGGCGACGAAGCCCGCTTCATGCATCAGGGGATGACGTCGAGCGACGTCCTCGACACCTGCCTCGCGGTCCAGCTCGCCCGCGCTTCGGACCTGCTGATCGAGGACATCGACCAGCTGCTCGCCGTCATCAAGCGTCGCGCCTTCGAACATAAGCTGACCCCGACCATCGGCCGCAGCCACGGCATCCATGCCGAACCGGTCACCTTCGGCCTCAAAATGGCCGAAGCCTATGCCGAATTTTCCCGCTGCAAGGCACGCCTGATCGCCGCCCGCGCGGAAGTCGCCACCTGCGCTATTTCGGGCGCTGTCGGCACCTTCGCCAATATCGATCCCGCCGTCGAAGAACATGTCGCGGACAAGCTCGGCCTCGCGATCGAACCCGTCTCGACCCAGGTCATCCCGCGCGACCGCCACGCCATGTTCTTCGCGACGCTCGGCGTCATTGCCAGCTCGATCGAACGGCTCGCCGTCGAAGTCCGCCATCTGCAGCGGACCGAAGTGTTGGAGGCGGAGGAATATTTCTCGCCGGGGCAAAAGGGTTCGTCGGCCATGCCGCACAAGCGCAACCCGGTGCTGACCGAAAACCTCACCGGCCTTGCCCGCGTCGTGCGCGCCGCCGTCGTGCCCGCGCTCGAAAATGTCGCCCTCTGGCACGAACGCGATATTAGCCATTCGTCGGTCGAGCGCTTCTTCGGCCCCGATGCGACCATCACGCTCGACTTCGCGCTGGGTCGCCTGACCGGGGTGATCGACAAGCTACTCGTCTATCCTGAGCGGATGATGAAGAATCTCGACAAGATGGGCGGCCTCGTCCACTCGCAGCGGGTGCTGCTCGCGCTCACGCAAGCCGGTGTCAGCCGCGAAGACAGCTATCGCTATGTCCAGCGCAACGCGATGAAAGTGTGGGAATCGGACGGCCAGCTCTCACTGCTGGAATTGCTCAAAGCCGACACCGACGTCACCGCCGCGCTGCCACCCGAACAGATCGAGGAAAAATTCAACCTCGATTATCACTTCAAGCAAGTCGACACGATCTTCCACCGCGTCTTCGGCGAGGCGTAAATCTATAAACTCTGTTCCCCGGCCTCCGCCGGGGAACAGGAAATTCAGGCCGTTATCGCACGCCCAACCTGGGCCGCATCCGGGGTGCTGCATCCGACTGCCGCCGCACCAGCTTATGCGCCAGCACCAGATGCTCGGACGCCATCTCGGCTCCGCGCCGTCCTTTCAGCAACCGCACCAACACCTCGACCGCCGCGCGCGACATGGCGCTGATCGGCTGGCGGATGGTGGTCAGTTCGGGCCAGATGGTGGTGGCAAGCGACGTGTCATCGAACCCGCACACCGTCAGGTCGCCCGGCACGTCCAGCCCGCTGCGATGCGCGATCGCCACGGTGGCCGCCGCCATATCGTCATTGCTGGCAAAGATGGCGGTGGGTGGATCGAGCAGCGACAATATCTGTTCGGCCGCGTCCAGCCCGGAGCGATAGGTGAAATAGCCCTGCGCGATCAGTTCATCCAACACCGGCAGGTTCGCTTCGCTCAGCGCCGCGAGATAGCCCTCGAACCGCTTGCCGCTGGCGGTCTGGTTGGGGTTGCCCTTGACGAAGCCGATGCGCGAATGGCCGAGCGTGATCAGGTGGCGCGTCATTTCATAGGCGGCCTGAAAATCGTCGATGCTGACCGCGGCGAGGTCGCCGGGTGCCCGGCCGGTCGCCACTGCGACGGCGGGAATATCGGCGGCCTTCAACGCGGCCACCATTTCCTCCAGATCGCATAGCGGCGGCGGCAGGATGACGCCGTTGATCCGCCCGCGCAGCAGATGATCGACCACCGCCTTCACCGACGTCTGCTCGTCCCATTTCTCGACGACCAGGTCGACACCGCTGCGGCTGGCCTGATCCAGGCTGCCGACCAGAAATTCGCTCAGATAAGAGGAGGACGGGTTGCTGTAGAGCAGGCCGATCCGCAGTTCATCGCCCCCCGCCAGACTGCGCGCGGCGGCGCTTGGCGCATAGTTGAGCGCGATGATGGCGGCATCGACCTTCGCCTTGGTCGCCGGGCGCACCACCTGCTCGCCATTGATGACGCGCGACACCGTCATGGGCGACACCCCGGCGTGGCGCGCCACATCGTTGATCGTTGGGGCATTGCGCTGACGGCGGGAGGATCGGGTATCGGTCAATGCGGGGTGCTTTCAAGGCCGGACGGGAGGTTGCCGGAGTGGTAGCGACAACACCCCGCCGGATTAAAGCAAAAAATCACGGATTGCCGGGCGCATAGGGGAATTTGCGCATTTTATAGGCCTCCAGCCTCTCCGGCGGCGGCGCAGCACCGGCAGGCAGGGGCAGCTTGGCGATCGACTGGAAATAGGCGATGCTCGCGTCGCGCCACCATTGCGCCTCCTTTTGCTGGATGGAAAGGAAGGTCTGCGTCTGCGCAAAACGCTCCGCATCGATCAAGGGGCGCAGCCCCTCCCACGTCGCGCGCATCCCCGCAACATAGGCAACGCCCCGGTCATAGCGATGGACCATCCCATCCCACAGCATTTCGCCCGATGCCAAGCGATAGTCCCAGGGCAGATGATGGAACCACAGCAAGTCCCGCTCCGGCGTCGTGCGTGGATCGGCGAACCGCTTGGCCAGCGCCGGCGCATATTGGGTGATGGCGTTGCTGCCACTCTTGGTCCGGTCAAAGCCGATGCCGCTCGCATCCGCCTTATGATAATAGACCGGGTTCCATTCGGGCCGCGCGAGGTCCGATACCCAGGGGGCAGGGCCATAATGATGACCCGTGTTCATGACATGGGCAAGGCCCAGCGGCGTCATATAGTCCACCGCCGCCTCGCGCGATCCCATCATCATCGCGACCATCGGCTCGACCACCGCCTTGTCCGGCGTGAAGGTCAGCGCCGCCCATTCGCGCGCCACCGCATCGGCGGTCAGGTCCGGGTTCCAGGCCATCCGCCCGAACGCATACCAGTCCGCCTGGTTGAAGATCGACCCGCTCCAGTCGCGATCCGTGCCGATATTGGCGACGCCCGCAATCCCGGTCAGCCTGTGCCCGTCCAGCGACCCGTCGATCACCTTGGCAACCGTCGATCCCTTGCCCTTGGCAAAGGTATCGCTTTTCAGCGTCTCCTCGAACAACGGCCCCAAATAGGTCAGATGCGTCGATTGCCCCAAATATTCCTTGGTGATCTGGAACTCCATCATCAACGGCGTCCTGGGCATCGCCCCGAACAGCGGATGAAACGGCTCGCGCGGCTGAAAATCGATCGCGCCATTCTTGACCTGCACGATGACATTGTCGGCGAACTGCCCGTCGAGCGGCTTGAAGTCGGCATAGGCCTGCTTGGCGCGATCGTCGGGATTGTCATGGGCGTAGACAAAGGCGCGCCACATCACGATCCCGCCATGCGGCTTGACCGCTGCGGCCAGCATGTTCGCGCCGTCGGCATGGGAGCGCTTATAATCCTGCGGGCCCGGCTGCCCCTCGCTATTGGCCTTGACCAGGAAGCCACCGAAATCGGGGATCGCCGCGTAAATCTCGTCGGCCTTGGCCTTCCACCAGGCAGCCACGGCCGGATCGAGCGGATCGGCGGTCTTGAGCCCATCCAACTCCATCGGCGCGGTCCATTTGACCGACAGATAGACCTTGATCCCATAGGGCCGGAACACATCGGCCAGCGCCGCCGCCTTGGCGATATAGGGCGCGGTCAGGCTGTCCGATTTGGCATTCACATTGTTGAGCACGGTGCCGTTGATGCCGATCGACGCATTGGCGCGGGCATAGTCGCTATAACGCGGCCCTTTCCAGTCGGGCAGCCGCCACCAGTCCCAGATTGACGATCCCGCATAGCCGCGCTCCACCGTACCATCCAGATTGTCCCAATGGTTGAGCAGCCGAAGCCCGATGCGCGGCGCGCTGCGTATATCGATCGCATCCAGCGCCGTGCCCGATTGCGCCAGCCGCAGCCAATGGAACGCGCCATGCAGCAGCCCCATCTCGCTATTCGCCGCGATCAGCGTGACCGGCTGTCCCTCCACCCGGATCGACCGGATCGCATAGCCCTCCTGGCCCAGCCCCTCCAACGGGAGCGGCAGGGCAGGGGCCGTCTCCGGCGTCGCCAGCCACAGTGCACCCGGCCGCATGCTATCCGCTATCATCGGGGCCGTACCGGTCATACCGGTGACGCCGCGCTGCAATTCGTCCCTGATGATCTGCATCGTCGCGCTGTCGCCGGGCGCGGTGATCACGCTAGCATGGGCCGCAATCCGCGCGGCCGCCGCCCCGTCCACCCGCGCATAGCGCAACCAGAGATCATAGCCATCCTCGGCCATAGCCACCGGCGTCAGGACCGTCATGGCCATAGCCATCATCCAGCAAATCAGGCGCGCGATCATGTCTTCCTCTCCATCGCGTCGGCGTCGCCAGCCCGTTATCGGGCATTGACAATCGCGACTTGTCTTACCAATGGTAACGCTATCAGCGATAATCCGGCAAGCAGAAACGTGACAGCTCGGTAAAATTGGAGAGGCGCATCATGACCCATCCCCGCACAATAGCGAAACGGGCGACGATTTCCATCGTCCTGACGGCGCGATGACCATGGCCTTTGCCCGTCGCCAGGCGCTCGGCCTGCTCGCGTCCAGCTCGCTCCTGTCGGCGACTCCGGCCATGGCCGCCAAAAAGGGCGGCCCGCTCTACAAGGACGCAACCGCGCCGATCGACCTGCGCGTGCGCGACCTGCTCGGCCGCATGACGCTGGAGGAAAAAGTCGGTCAGATCATCGCGCTCTGGGCGACCAAGGCCGACATCATGGATGGCCTGACCTTCTCCCCCGCCAAAGCGAGCAAAGCCTATCCGGCGAGCTTTGGCCAGATCACCCGCCCGTCCGACAAGCGCGGCGCGCCTGATGGGTCGCAACAGGCAGGCGGCGTCGGCGCGCGCTGGCGCACCCCGGCGGACACTGTGGCCTTCATCACCGCGATCCAGAAATGGGCAATCGAGGAAACCCGACTCGGCATCCCCGTGCTGTTCCATGAGGAATCGCTGCATGGCTATATGGCGACCGAGGCCACCAGCTTCCCGATGGCGATCGGCCTGGCGGGCAGTTTCGACCGCCAGTTGATGCACGACATCCAATCCGTCACCGCCCGCGAAGTCCGCGCGCGCGGCGTGCATCTCGCTCTGTCCCCGGTGGTCGATATCGCCCGCGATCCGCGCTGGGGCCGCATTGAGGAAACCTTTGGCGAAGACCCTTATCTGTGCGGCGAAATGGGCGTCGCCGCCGTGCTGGGCCTGCAGGGCGAAAGCAAGCAGCTCGGCCCGGACAAGGTGATGGCGACGCTCAAACATATGACCGGCCATGGCCAGCCCCAAAGCGGCCAGAACATCGCGCCGGCGTCGATCTCCGAACGCGAATTGCGCGAGAATTTCTTTCCGCCCTTCCGCGAAGTCGTCCGCCGCACTGGCATCGCCGCCGTCATGCCCAGCTATAATGAGATTGATGGCGTCCCCAGCCACCAAAGCAAGTGGCTGCTCGGCGACATCCTGCGCGGCGAATGGCATTTCGACGGCGCGGTGGTCAGCGATTATGGCGCGGTCCACGAACTCGACACCATCCACCATGTCCAATCCGACCCCGAAGCATCGGCGCGCGCCGCGCTGCGCGCCGGGGTGGATTGCGAATTGCCCGATGGCCTGACCTATCGGACGCTGGTGAGCCAGGTGCGCGCTGGCAAGGTGCCGGTCGAAGCGGTCGATATGGCCGTGCGCCGCATGTTGACGCTCAAATTCCGCGCTGGCCTGTTCGAGAATCCCTGGCCGCGTAAGGACTTTGAAGCGCTGACCGGCAATGCCGAAGCGCGCGCGCTGGCCTTGAAAGCCGCACACAAGTCGATCGCGCTGCTCAAAAATGACGGCACGCTGCCGCTGACGGCGGGCACACACAAGCGCGTCGCCGTCATCGGTCCCAATGCCGCCGTCGCGCGCCTTGGCGGCTATTCCTCTATCCCGCGCCAGGAAGTGTCGCTGCTCGAAGGCATAGAGGCCAAGCTCATGGGCAAGGCGCAGGTGGTCCATGCCCAGGGCGTCTTCATCACCCAGAGCGAGGATCGCTCGGCCGACGAGGTGCTGCTCGCCGATCCCGCCAAGAACCGCGCCTTGATCGCCCAGGCGGTCGAGGTCGCCAACAGCGCCGATGTCATCATCCTCGCGATCGGCGACACCGAACAGACCAGCCGCGAAGGCTTTGCCAAAAACCATCTCGGCGACCGCACCAGCCTTGATCTGCTGGGCGAGCAGAATGCGTTGTTCCTGGCGATGAAGGCGACCGGCAAGCCCGTCATCGTCTGCGCCATCAACGGCCGCCCGCCCAGCTATCCCACGGTCGTCGAAGGCGCGAACGCGCTGCTCGAATGCTGGTATCCGGGGCAGGAGGGCGGCACGGCCATGGCCGACATTCTCTTCGGCGACGTCAATCCCGGTGCCAAACTGCCGGTCAGCGTCGCACGGGATGAGGGCCAGATCCCGATCTTCTACAACCGCAAGCCGTCGGCCAGCCGGGGCTATCTGTTCGCCGAAAACACGCCGCTCTTTCCGTTCGGCTTTGGCCTCAGCTACACTCGCTTTGAATTTGGCAAACCACGCCTGTCCGCGCCGCGCATCGGCATAGGAGGGCAGGTGACGGTTGAGGTCGATGTCCGCAATGTGGGCGACAGGGCCGGGGACGAAGTCGTCCAACTCTACGTCCATGATCAGGTCGCCAGCGTCACTCGTCCGATCAAGCAACTCAAAGGCTTCGAACGCATCACCCTCGCGCCCGGTGAGAGCCGGACCGTTCGCCTGCCGCTCGGGCCGGATGCTTTCGCGCTGTGGAATCTCGACATGGACGAAGTGGTCGAACCCGGCCTGTTCGACATCATGGTCGGGCCGGACAGCGAAAATCTCCAGACCGTCACGCTCGAAATCCTCTGAACAGGACCACGCACATGCCTAAAATCCTTGATGCCAGGGTCATCGTCACCTGCCCCGGCCGCAATTTCGTCACCTTGAAGATCATCACCGAAGACGGTGTCTATGGCCTTGGCGATGCGACGCTCAACGGCCGCGAACTGGCGGTGGCCAGCTATTTGCAGGACCATGTCATCCCCTGCCTGATCGGCAGGGATGCGCACCGGATCGAGGATATCTGGCAATATCTCTACAAGGGCGCCTATTGGCGGCGCGGCCCGGTCACCATGTCGGCCATCGCCGCCGTCGATACCGCGCTCTGGGATATCAAGGGCAAGCTGGCGGGCCTGCCGGTCTATCAATTGCTCGGCGGAGCCAGCCGCGACAGTGTGATGGTCTATGGCCATGCCAACGGCACCACGATCGAGGATACGGTAGCGGTCGCGCTCGATTATCAGCGGCAGGGCTATAAGGCGATCCGCATCCAGTGCGGCGTGCCCGGCATGGCATCGACCTATGGCGTCAGCAAGGACAAATATTTCTACGAACCCGCCGATGCAGACCTTCCGACCGAAAATGTCTGGAACACCTCCAAATATATGCGCGTCGTGCCCGAACTGTTCAAAGCCGCGCGCGAAGCGTTGGGCTGGGACGTCCACCTGCTGCACGACATCCATCATCGCCTGACCCCGGTCGAAGCCGGACGACTGGGCAAGGATCTCGAACCTTATCGTCCCTTCTGGCTCGAAGATGCGACGCCCGCTGAAAATCAGGAAGCGTTCAAACTGATCCGCCAGCACACCACCACGCCGCTGGCCGTGGGCGAAATCTTCAATTCCATCCACGATTGCCGCGAACTGATCGAAAACCAGCTGATCGACTATATCCGCGCCACCGTGGTCCACGCCGGCGGCATCAGCCATCTGCGCAAGATCGCCAACCTCGCCGATCTCTATCAGGTCCGCACCGGCTGCCACGGCGCGACCGATCTGTCGCCGGTCTGCATGGCCGCCGCGCTGCACTTTGATCTGAGCGTCCCCAATTTCGGCGTACAGGAATATATGCGCCACACGCCCGAAACCGACGCCGTCTTCCCCCACGCCTACAGCTTCGCCGACGGCGCGATGCATCCCGGCGAAGCGCCGGGCCTGGGCGTCGACATCGACGAAGAACTGGCCGCCAAATATGACTATAGCCGCGCCTTCCTGCCGGTAAACCGGCTGGAAGACGGCACGATGTTCAATTGGTGATAGGTTTATCCATTCACATGTTGTTTTTCACGGCACCCACATCCGTTCGTGCTGAGCTTGTCGAAGCACGCGCGCGCCCTTCGACAGGCTCAGGGCGAACGGATGTTGGCGGAACTGGCGGGTGAACGAGTCGATGAATATAGCGATCCCCAAACCCTCCGGCAAAGTCCGCTGGATCGTCTGCGCGCTCCTCTTCTTCGCCGTGGTGCTGAGCTATGTCGACCGCCTCGTCCTGCCGACGCTCAAGCCAGACCTGCAAGCGCGCTATGACTGGAGCGAGAGCGGCTATGCCGATCTCGCCATCTGGTTTCAGGCGGGCTATGGCATTTCCTACGTCTTTTTCGGCCGCCTGATCGACAAGATCGGCGCGCGGGCCGGCTATACGCTGGCCGTGTCGCTATGGACCATCGGCCATGTCGCGCACATCTTCTTCACCTCGACCGCGGGCATGTTGCTCGCGCGCATCCCGCTCGCGATCGGCGAGGCGGGGACGTTCCCCGCCGCCATCGCCGCGACCAATGAATGGTTCCCCAAGAAGGAACGCGCCTTCGCGATCGGCATCTTCAACGCCGGGTCCAATGTCGGCGCGATCCTGACCCCGCTGATCGTCCCGATCATCGCCGTCACATTGGGCTGGCGCTGGGCCTTCATCCTCACCGGGCTGCTGACGGTCATATGGCTCGTCGCCTGGCTCAGCTTCTACCGCAGCCCGCGCGAGAAGAAGAGCCTCACCGCCGAAGAACTGGCCTGGATCGAAACCGATCCCGTCGAACCGCAACGCCCGGTCAAATGGGCGACGCTGTTCCGCCTGCGCCAGACCTGGGCCTATATGGCCGGGCGCTTCCTGATCGATCCGGTCTGGTGGACCTTCCTCTTCTGGCTGCCCGATTTCTTCAACAAACAATATGGCGTCAAGATGCTCGACTTCGGCCCGCCGCTGATCGCCGTCTATCTGCTGGCCGATGTCGGGTCGGTCGCGGGCGGCTGGGCGTCGTCGCGCTTCATCGGCAGCGGCTGGAGCATCAATCGCGGGCGCAAGACGGCGATGCTGCTCGCCGCGCTCTGCGCAGTCCCCATCGCCTTTGCCACGCACGCGCCCAATATGTGGGTTGCAGTTGCTCTAATTGGGCTTGCCTGCGCCGGGCATCAGGGCTTCTCCGCCAACCTGTACGCTTTGCCGGGCGACGTCTTCCCCCGCTGGATGGCCGGGTCGGTCGTCGGCCTCGGTGGCCTGGCCGGTGCGATCGGCGGCATGATGATGGCCAAGTTCGCCGGCGTCATCCTCGAAACCGTCGGCAGCTACGGTCCCATCTTCGCCGTCGCCTCCTGCGCCTATCTCGTCGCGCTCGCCACCATCCACCTCATCATCCCGCGCTATCAGGCCGTCGATAGCGCCGCCATTGGGGCTGAACCATGACCCGGCTCCTCCTCCTGCAAAAAGCGTCAACCAGTGTACGGGTCGCTGTCCGCTTGGCCTGCATCGCCACGGCCTTGGCCATCGGCTCTGCCCATGCGCAAAGCTGCACCCCGGCCTGGGTCGCTGGCTGGGCCTCGTCCCAATTCCGCCCCACCGGCGACGCCGCGCTCCCGCCCGGCACGCTGGCGAACCAGACCCTGCGCCAGATCGTCCGTCCCTCGGTCAGTGGCGATCGCGTCCGTGTCCGCCTGTCGAACCTCGCCGGCACCCGGCCGCTCCCCATATTGGGCGTCAGCATCGCCCGCGCCACCAGTTCCGCCGCGCCCACCATTGATCCCGCAAGCCGGATAGCCCTCCGCTTCGATGGCCAGCCCGACGTTATCATCCCGCCCGGCGCGGACTATCTCTCCGACCCGGTCCCGCTGTCGGCCAAAGCGCTCGACACGATCGCCGTCTCGATCCGCTACGCCGCCGCCGACCCCGAACAGACATCGCATCCCGGCTCGCGCGCCACCTCCTGGCATCTGCCCGGCGATCATCTGTCCGACCCGCAATTCGCCGGAGCCGCCACCTTCGACCATTGGTTCAACCTCGCCGCGCTCGAAGTCGAGCGCTGCGCCCCCGCACGACTGATCGTCGCGCTGGGCGACTCGATTACCGACGGCAAGAACAGCACTACCAACGGCAATGATCGCTGGACCGACCGGCTGGCCGAACGCTTGCAGGCCGACCCCAAACGCCGCCACATCGCGGTCGTCAATCAGGGGATCGGCGGCAATCGGCTGCTCGACGATGGCCTTGGTCCCAACGCACTCGCCCGGCTCGACCGCGACGTGCTGGCGCAGCCCGGCGTCACGCATCTGATCCTGCTGGAAGGGATCAACGATCTCGGCACGCTCACCCGCGAAGCCCCTGTCAGCACCGCCGCGCATCAGGCCCATGTCGCCCGCATCATCGGCGCCTATCGCCAGATTATCGCCCGCGCCCGTGCCAAAGGGATCAAGGTGATCGGCGCGACCGTCATGCCCTTCGTCGGCAATGATTATTATCACGCCGACGCCCAGAACGAAGCCGACCGCCAGGCCGTCAACGCCTGGATCAGACAGCCGGGCAATTTCGACGCGGTGATCGATTTCGATGCCACAACCCGCGACCCCGCACGGCCCGATCGCTTGGCCCCCGCCTATGACAGTGGCGATGCGCTCCACCCGTCGCCCCGCGGCTATCGGGCGATGGGCGACGCGATCGCGCTGGACCTGTTCGACTGACCGGCAGACGCTATTTCCGCCGTCCCCCGGCATCCAGCACCGTCTCCATCGCAACGAAGGTGGAGGTGCTGGCGACATGGGGCAGGGCGGAAATCTTCTCCCCCATCACCATGCGATAGCGCCGAATATCCGCCGTCCTTACTTTGAGCAGATAGTCGAAGCTGCTCGCGATCATATGGCATTCCTCGACTTCGGCGATCCGCCGCACCGCCATGTTGAACTCATGCAGCGCCGCTTCGCGCGTATCGCTCAGCTTGACCTCGGCAAAGGCGACATGGTCCATTCCCAGCTTGGCCGGATCGACGATCGCGCGGAACCCGTGGATCACGCCGGTTTCGATCAACCGTTTCAGCCGCACCTGGCATGGCGTCTTGGACAGGCCGACCAGCGCCGCCAGATCGGTCACCGTCATACGGCCGTCTTCCACCAGAGCGGCGATGATCTTGCGGTCGAATTCGTCCAGATCGACTGTTGAGGCGGCTTTATCCATCATTGCTGCCTAACATAGAGGCATGAATAAGTCACATCCGCCGCACAAACAGACCTGATAAGGCAGATCGACGCTACCATATGCGATATGATGTAGGGTATGACCGTCCAGCCCCCCTTTGCCGCCTTCGCTCCTGCCATCCGCGCCCAATCTCCGTTGCGGCAGGCGATCACCGACGCCTATCGCCGCGATGAAGCCGAGGCGCTGGCCCCGCTGATCGAAGCGGCGACGCTGCCCGATGCGACCCGCGCGGCGGCGCAGGAAACGGCCCATAGGCTCGTCACGGCCCTGCGCGCCAATCACAAGGGCAGCGGCGTCGAAGGTCTGGTGCAGGAATATGCGCTGTCCAGCCAGGAGGGCGTCGCGCTGATGTGCCTCGCCGAAGCGCTGCTCCGCATCCCCGACGCCGCGACCCGCGACGCGCTGATCCGCGACAAGATCGCCGATGGTGATTGGGGATCGCATC
This sequence comes from Sphingobium sp. D43FB, assembly GCF_002312805.1. Classification (GTDB taxonomy): domain Bacteria; phylum Pseudomonadota; class Alphaproteobacteria; order Sphingomonadales; family Sphingomonadaceae; genus Sphingobium. The sequence continues at coordinate 20,872 of NZ_NMUA01000005.1, forward strand.
TGGGCACCGACAAGTCGCTGTTCGTCAACGCCGCCACCTGGGGGCTGGTGGTCACCGGCAAGCTGGTCGGCAGCGTCGATGATCGCGGCCTTGGCGCAGCGCTGACGCGCCTCGTCGCACGCGCGGGCGAGCCGGTCATCCGACGCGGCGTCGATCTTGCCATGCGGATGATGGGCGAACAATTCGTCACCGGCGAAACCATCAAGGAAGCGCTCAAGCGCGCCAAGGTGATGGAGGCCAAGGGGTTCGCCTATAGCTATGACATGCTGGGCGAAGCAGCGACGACGGCGGACGACGCCGCCCGCTATTATGCCGATTATGAACAGGCGATCCACGCCATCGGCAAGGCGTCGGCCAAGCGCGGCGTCTATGCCGGTCCCGGCATCTCGATCAAGCTGTCCGCGCTCCATCCGCGCTATGCCCGCGCGCAAGCCGACCGCGTCATGGCCGAGCTTCTGCCGCGCGTGCAGCAACTCGCCGCGCTCGCCAAAAGCTATAATATCGGCTTCAACATCGACGCGGAGGAGGCCGACCGGCTCGACCTGTCGCTCGACTTGCTGGAAAGCCTGGCGCTGCATCCGGCTCTGTCCGGCTGGAACGGGCTTGGCTTCGTGGTTCAGGCCTATGGCAAGCGTTGCCCCTTCGTCATCGACTGGATCATCGACCTTGCCCGTCGCGCCGATCGCCGCATCATGGTCCGGCTGGTCAAGGGCGCCTATTGGGATGCGGAGATCAAGCGCGCGCAGGTCGATGGCCTCGCCGATTTTCCGGTCTACACCCGCAAGCTGCACACCGACATTGCCTATATCGCCTGCGCGCAAAAACTGCTCGCCGCCAAGGACGCGGTCTTCCCGCAATTCGCCACCCATAATGCCCAGACGCTCGCCACCATCCATGCGATGGCCGGGCCGGATTTCAGCATCGGCACCTATGAGTTTCAGTGCCTTCACGGCATGGGCGAGCCGCTCTACGAACAGGTGGTCGGCGCGGGTAAGCTGGATCGCCCCTGCCGCATCTATGCGCCGGTCGGCACGCATGAGACCTTGCTCGCCTATCTCGTCCGCCGCCTGCTCGAAAATGGCGCGAACAGCAGTTTCGTCAACCGCATCGCCGACCCGGCCGTGTCGGTGGACGAGATGATCGCCGACCCCGTCGATACCGTCCGCGCCATGCCCAACCCCGGCGCCCGTCACGACCAGATCGCGCTGCCTGCCGCTATCTTCCCCGACCGCCGCAACTCAGATGGCATCGACCTCAGCGATGAAAAGGCCTTGGCGAGCCTGACGCAAGCGCTCCAGCATAGCGCGACGCTGGACTGGACCGCCGCACCGGAAGGCGGGGCGGGCGAGGGGCAGCCCGTCCGCAACCCGGCCGATCATCGCGATATCGTCGGCACCGTGGTCGAAGCAACGGTGGACGATGCCCGCGCCGCAGCGATCCGGGCGGCCGCATCGCTCTGGCGCAACACGCCGGTTGCTGATCGCGCCATCGCGCTCGATCGCACGGCCGACGCGATGCAGGCGCGGATGCCGATCCTGCTCGGCCTCATCGTCCGCGAAGCGGGCAAGTCCATCCCCAACGCCATCGCCGAAGTGCGGGAGGCGATCGACTTTCTACGCTATTATGCGCAGCAGGCCCGCACCACCTTCGGCCCGCAGCAGCAGGCGCTCGGCGTAGTCACCTGCATCAGCCCGTGGAACTTCCCGCTGGCGATCTTCACCGGCCAAGTCGCCGCCGCGCTAGTCGCGGGCAATGCCGTGCTGGCCAAGCCTGCCGAAGAAACGCCGCTCATCGCCGCCGAGGCCGTCCGCCTGCTCCACGCCGCAGGGGTGCCGACCGACGCGCTCCAGCTTTTGCCGGGCGATGGCGCCATCGGCGCCGCGCTCGTCGCCGCGCCGCAAACCGCGGCCGTGATGTTCACCGGATCGACCGATGTCGCCCGCCTGATCCAGCGCCAGCTTGCCACCCGCCTGTCGCCGCAGGGCAGACCGATCCCATTGATCGCCGAAACCGGCGGGCAAAATGCCATGATCGTGGATTCATCGGCGCTCGCGGAACAGGTCGTCGCCGACGTCATCGCCTCGGCCTTCGATAGCGCGGGCCAGCGCTGCTCGGCGCTGCGCGTCCTGTGCCTGCAGGAGGATGTCGCCGATCGCACATTGACGATGCTCAAGGGCGCGCTCGCCGAACTCAGCCTTGGCCGCACTGATGCGCTCAAGGTCGATATCGGCCCGGTCATCACGGCCGAAGCCCAAGCGGGCATCAACGCCCATATCGACGCGATGCGGGCGATGGGACGGGCGGTGGATCAACGCCCGCTGCCGCCCGAAGCCGCGCACGGCACCTTCGTTGCGCCGACCATCATCGAGATCGACAGCCTGACGGATCTGGATCGCGAAGTCTTCGGCCCGGTCCTGCATGTCCTGCGCTTTCGTCGTGATGGATTGGACGCGCTTGTCGGTGCGATCAACGCCACCGGCTATGGCCTGACCTTCGGGCTGCATACCCGTCTGGATGAAACGGTCGCGCGGGTGACGCGCCGGGTGAAGGTCGGCAATATCTATATCAATCGCAATGTCATCGGCGCGATCGTCGGGGTTCAGCCCTTTGGCGGCTGTGGTCTGTCCGGCACTGGGCCGAAGGCTGGCGGACCGCTTTATCTGGGGCGGCTAGTCACCACGTCGTCGGTTCTGGCAACGCGGGTCAGCCGGTTGCAAACGCCGCTCCACGCCTTTGCCGACTGGCTTGATGCGCAGGGCTATGGCGAGGCCGCTAGCGAAGCGCGCCGGGCAGGCGATGCGTCGGCGCTGGGTGTCGAAATGACGCTGCCGGGGCCGGTCGGCGAGCGCAATCTCTACACCCTCCATCCGCGCGGGGCGATGCTGCTGCGCCCTGCTACCCGTGCCGGACTGTTCCGGCAGATGGCCGCGATCCTTGCCACCGGCAACAGCGCGACGGTGCAGGGCATGACGGTCCCGCCAAGCCTGCCGCCGGAGGTGGCTGCGCGCTTCACGGCAGAGGCCAATGCGCCCATTGCCGCTATCCTGGTCGAGGGAGACGCCGAGCGCGTCGCCGCTGCGGTCCAGGCCGCCGCTGACCTACCCGGCCGGATCGTGCCGGTCCATGCCGAAACGGCGGATGGCTATTGTCTCGACTGGTTGCTGGAGGAAGTCTCCACCTCGGTCAACACGACGGCGGCAGGGGGCAATGCCAGCCTGATGATGATCGGCTAAAGGCTCAGCCTCCGATCGTCACCTGCAGCCGGGAAATGCGCGAGCGGTGGATGCGCCAGCGGCCATCCACCCGCTTATAGTCTTCATGATAATGGCCGCACCCGTGCAGGGTCATGCTGGTCCCGCTGGCATCCCAAATCTGGTCCTCCATCGCGATCACGCCGCGCGCGTCATCGGGACCGATGATCTCGACTTCATGGCCATGGCCATGATGAACCGTGCGTTGCGTGCCGATCGCGGCCTGGATGAACGTGATGATGGTGTCGCCGCCTTCATAGACCCAGTCGTTGCTCTCCGCCGCCCGGCCTTCGTCGCCCTTGCCGTCGATGCTGAGCGATGCGCGTGCGTCGAACAGGGCGTCGTCGCAGAAGACGTCGCGCAATCCGGCCCAGTCCTTATTGTCCATCAAGCGGAAATAGCGGGCCTTGAGCTGTTTGATCGCCTCGATCGCCAGCAATGTCTCGACGCCGTCCATGTGACCATCTCCCATCGATTATAGCGCGCTCTTATGCGGTCGAACATCGTCCCGCCCCACCTGCGACAAGTGCCAGCCCGCGCCGCCTGACAGAAGTGCAAGGCGACGGGGCAGGCCATGACGCCTATCCCTTGGGTTCAAGAATGCCAGCAGGAGAGAGCAGCATGGACCAGCCCGCCATTCATCCGCTGACCATGGACGGTCGCGATCCCGCCGCGCTGCGCGGCGATCCGATCAGCGGCGATCGCTATACCAGTCGCGATTTTATGCAGCAGGAATGGGACCATTTGTGGACCCGGATCTGGCATGTCGCGGGGCGGACGGCGGAGTTGGAGGAGCCGGGCGACTATGTCGTCCACGACTTCCGGCATGAAAGCGTCATCTGCATTCGACAGGACGACGGAAGCATCAAGGCCTTCTACAATGCCTGCGGGCATCGCGGCATGCGCCTGACCGATGGCAGCGCTTTTGCCGAGGCGCTCACCTGTCCCTATCATGGCTGGAAATGGGGCAAGGACGGCATGCTCCAATATGCGCAGGACCCACATGATTTTCCGCAAGGCAACCCCTGCGGCAAGTTGAAGCTCAAGGAACTGCGCTGCGCCACTTGGGGCGGGTTCGTCTGGTACACGATGGACGATACCGCGCCCGACTTGCTCGACTATCTCGCGCCGATGCCGGAGCTTTACAAAAATTACCCGATGGACACGGGCGTCCGGGTGTTCTGGATGAAGATCAACCTCAACACCAATTGGAAGTTCGCGACCGACAATTTCTCCGAAAGCTATCACACCCGCACCGCTCATCCGCAGGTGCCGCCATGGATCGACCAGGATGTCGATACCGCCCGGCATGAAATGTATCCAGCAGGCCATGGGCGCACGGTCCAGCCGATGCGGCCCTCGCTCAGCGACCGGCTGCCCGACGGCGTGCCGCATCCGTTCGACCATATCCTGCGCCAGTGGGACATCGACCCGGACAGCTACCCGGACTATGAGACCAAGGCGATGCAGGGGTGGCTGGACCTCAAGGCGGCCAAGCGGCGGCTATGGCGCGAGCGGGGCTATCTCCATTATGAACATATGGACGATGAGCAGATCACGGACAGTCCGCATACGGTGATCTTCCCCAATGTCACCATTTCCTTCCTGCCCGACAATATCCTGTTCTTCCGCACCGAACCCCATGCTGATGATCCGGGCAAATGCACCTTCGATCTATGGTGCATGGCCTTTCCGGTGGCGGGGCAGACGCAGGTGGAATCGATCATGGCGGGACCACAACCGTTCAGCGAAGCGGACATGCTTTGGCGTGATTTCGACAATGGCCGGGGCGTGCCGGAGATTGAGGGGCAGATCGTCTATCAGGACATGATGCTGGCCGAAGGGATGCAGCGGGGAATGCATTCGCGCGGCTATGGCGACGCTTACCTCAGCGCGCAGGAAACGCGGGTTCGCTATTTCCATGAGGTGTTGAACGACTATCTGGCGGGACGGCGCTAGGCGCCGTCCCATGTCCATTCGGTTATAGTTTCAGGATCATCTTGCCGTCGTTGGTGCCGTCGAAGAGGCGCATGAAGGCGGGGTAGGCGTTGTCTATGCCCTGTTCGATATGTTCGTCGAACACCAGCTTGCCCTCGCCGATCAGCGCGGCGATGGCCTGGCTGCCTTCGGGGAAGCGGTCGGCATAGCGGGCGATGAGGAAGCCGCGCATGGTGGCGGTCTTGACGATCAGCTGCCAGATGTTGCGCGCGCCGTGGGGCGCGCCATTATATTCGGAGATGAGGCCGCACAAAAGGATTTGTGCGTCCTGGTTGATGTGGCGCAAGGCCGCGTCGAGGCAGACGCCGCCGACATTTTCGAAGACATGATCGATGCCGTCCGGGCAGGCCGTGGCGATGGCGTCGGCGAGCGCTGCTTCGTCCTTGCCGCGATAGTCGATCGCCGCGTCGAAGTCATAGCGGTCGGTCAATCGCGCGCATTTGGTCGCGCCCCCGGCAATGCCGACGACCCGCGCGCCGCGCAATTTGGCGAGTTGCCCTACCATCGAGCCGACCGCGCCCGCCGCGCCGCTGACCAGCACGGTCTGGCCGGGACGGGGCTGCATCGCGTCGCTGACACCGAACCATGCGGTGAGGCCGACCGCGCCCATGGCGGACAGATAGCTGGTGACAGACGGGGCCGCCGACACGTCGATCGGGTGCATGAAGTCATTGGGGGTGACGAGGCTATATGCCTCGATCGCGTTCAGCCCCATGACCCAATCGCCCGGCTTGAAGCGATCGACGCCGCTCGCCTCGACCGTGCCGATGGTGGAGGCGCGCACCGGATCGCCGATCGCGATGGGCGGCAGATAGCTTGGCGCATCGTCGAGCCAGCCGCGGATGGCGGGGTCGAGCGAGGCATATTGGTTGCGGATGAGGATTTCGCCGGGGCCGGGCGTGGGGACGGGACTGTCCTCCAACCGGAAGTCGCTTTCGCGCGGCGAGCCATCGGGGCGGGAGACGAGGAGGAAACGGCGATTGACGGAGGCGGTCATGATGCGGTGTTTCCCCAGAGGCTATGAACGGGATCGGTCGGTCCCTGTGCGCCGCGCAGGAAACCGGCATAAAGGTCTTCGCCGCCACCGGCGGGCTGGCGGACGACCCAGTCGCACACGAAGCGCCGTTCGATAAACTGCCATGTGCCGTTGGTGCGGACGAAGCGGTCGAGATAGCGGCCGCCGGTCAGCATATGGATGGGGTCGCCCTCCTGCCCGCGCGGAGTGGCGAGCGCGGTGACATAGGTTTCGCCCTTCGCGCTGTCGCCATCGACCTCCACCCATTGATGCGCATTGGCGTGGCTGGTCTGGGTGAAAACGGTGCGGACGATGGCGCAGATTTCGCGGGCAAAATCCTGGCCGCTGCCGTTGAAGGGGCCGCTTTCGACATGGCTGTCGGCATGAAAGAGCGAACCCAGCAACGCCGCATCGGCACGATCGACGCCCCGGCAATAAGCGGCGGTCAGGTCGGCAATCTGCTGCTTCGCGACGAGGGCGTCGATCAGCGCGGGATCAGTCATGGATGCCGCAGACGTCGTTCAGCTTTTCATGGAACATCTGCACCCGCTTTTCCTGATTGGGCAGGATGCCGCCGGTAAAGCCGCGCGAATGGAGCCCGAGTTGCTGGCCGATCGCGACGCTCATATCCTGATCAGCGACATCGCCCAGCGACCTGGTGCCGAACTCGATCTTTTCGCGCTCGACATGTTCGAAGGGGGTTGGCCCCATCGGTCCCATCACAACATCGCTGCCGGGCATTTCATGCGCCATGAACCAATGGTCGAAGATGCAGCGTTCCGGGTCGGTCGGGTGCGGTTCGGACCGCAATAGCTGGAATCCGTCCGGCCACATGGTGAAGGTGATGTTGGGGAAGAGCGTATAGTGGTGATAATCCACAATCTCGCTGTCGCCCATGGTCGCATAATGGGCATAGCCCTTTTCCGCGCCCAGCTTGCGCTTTTGCGCGAGGATGGCGTCGCGCGCCTGGCTGGCGCGGCCTTCATAATCCTTGGGGTCCAACTCCCAATATTCGAGCGCCTGGGCGAGCGGCATTTCGAGGATGTCGGAGGTGGGATAGCGGCCCGATGGCTTGAGGCCGCGCATGATCATGCAATTATGGCCTTCGGGGTTCATCTCGAAGATGGTGCCTTCGAGCGCGTCATCGATCGACCCGGCGATTTGCGGGTGGAGATTAGGGAGGTGATAGCTTTCGTTGAAATTGTCGCGGATGATCTTCCAGTTGCACGGCACGTCGGAACTGAGCGCCAGCACGCGCGTCATCTTGCCCATCTGCCATTGTTCGAGCTGTTCGCCCGCTGCGCCCAGCCATGTCTTGAGCGGCGCGGCATCGCGATCCATGGTGAACCAGACGAAGCCGCCCCAGACGGTGCAGGGAATTTCCTCCAGCTTCACCTTGCCGCAGGGTGAGCCGCCGGGAAAATCATCGGGGTCTTGGACATGGGCGAGCGTGCCGTCGGGCGCATATTTCCAGCCATGATAGCCGCAGGTGAGGAAGGGGGAACCGCCGACTTCGGTCCAGGCGAGGCGATAACCGCGATGCTTGCAGGCATTGTAGAAGGCTTTGACCGATCCATCCTCCTGGCAGAGCATGACCACCGATTCCCGGCCGATATTATGGGTCAGGAAGTCGCCTGCCTCTTCAAGGTCGGCGGCCATGCCGCCGATATGCCAGGCCTTGGTCCAGACATGCGCCCATTCAGCGTCTGCCCAGCGTTTTTCATGATAGCGTTCGCCCGTGATGCGGTCACCGCGCACGGGCGGATCATAGGCGGCAATCGCGCGGCCCAGGAAAGACTCGATGGTCATGATACCCTCTCGCTATTTTTTAGTTGAACGATCGACTAAATTTACCCCGATCGGTTGCTGCCTGTCAATATCTTCGCCATAGCTGTCCGATGGGCAGGAAAGCGTTGAAACTAGCGGAAACGACAGGTGGGCCGGAGGGGGCGGCGGTGCCGAAACTCGATCGGCGGCGGGCACCCGATACGGCGGCCAGGATATTGGATGCGGCTGAGTCGCTCTTTTCGATCCGGGGCTATCATGGCGTGTCGTTGCGCGACATTGCGACGCAGGCCGGGGTGCAGGTGGCGCTGACCCATTATCATTTCGGGTCGAAGGAAGATTTGTTCGGCGCGGTGATCGACCGGCGCGCCGACGCGCATGTGGCGGGCATGGCGGACGCGCTGGTGCAGGCGCGGCAGGTTGCGGGCGACCAGGCGACCCTTCGCCGCGCGATCATCCGCGCCTTCATCACGCCGATCGTCGACCGATCGATGCGCGGCGGGACGGGGTGGAAAAATTATATCCGCCTGATGGCGCTGGTGGCGAACATGCCGCAGCAGGAAGCGTTCATATCGCCGTTTCGCCAGCATTTCGACGATGTGATCGCCGCCTATGTCGAGGCATTGCGCGCGCTGCACCCGGAGATGGACGAGGGCGATGTGCAGTGGGGTTTCTTTTTCTTCCAGGCGATGATCACGCATATATTGGCCGAAAGCGGCATGTTGGATCGCCAGTCGGGCGGGCGGTTCAGCTCCAGCGATCTGGACGCGATGGTCGAGCGGATGGTCGATTTCGTCGGCGCGGGCTTCACCGGACTGGTGCGGGAGGCCTAGCATAAAGCCGAGTTTGGCGCATCGTCCCGGCCCGTTACCTTGGCGCATAAAATAGATGCGCGAAGGAAGAGATGATGGGCAGGTTGAACGGCAAATTGGCGCTGATCGTCGGTGCGGCTGGCAAGGATAATATGGCGCAGGTCATCGCCCGCCGCCTGACCGCCGAAGGGGCGCGGGTCGCGGTGGCGGGGCGCAAGGCCGACGCGCTGTCCGCCTTTGCCGACGAGATTGGCGGGGTCGCCGTCGCCTGCGACATGACCGATCAGCAGAGCATAAAGACGGCGGTGTCCGACGCCGAAGCGGCACTGGGCGGGGTTGATATTGCGATCAACGCGACCGGCTGGGGATTGCTCAAGCCGTTTCTGGAGACGACGCAGGACGATCTGGACGCCATGTATGCGCTGCAACTGCGCGGGCCGTTCCAGTTTTTCCAGGCGCTGATCCCGGCGATGGAGCGGCGCGGCGGCGGGTCGATCATCCAGATCAGTTCGGCGACCGCGACGATCATGTTCCACGACCATGCGGCCTATATGGCGACCAAGGCTGGGACCGACCATCTGGTCCGCACCGTCGCCAATGAATTTGGGAGCATGGGCATTCGCGCCAACAGCGTGTCGCCCGGCATCACTGAAACGCCGATGACAGCGGATGCGGCGGCGGTGCCAGGGTTGATGGATGCGTTTCGCAAGGGCTATCCGCTGGGCCGCTATGGCACGTCGGACGATGTGGCCGAGGCGTGCCTGTTCCTGGCCAGCGACGCCTGTTTCATGACCGGGCAGAATTTGCAGGTGAATGGCGGGCTGACGCTGCGCGCCAATCCGACCAAGGCGGATATTGAGGCGTCGGTCGCCGCCGCGATGGCTGCCGCCGGGGCGTGACGCGCCCGCTGCCACCGCTCTGCATGGCGTCGGGGATCATGCCCGACGCGACGCCGCTGCAATTGGTGGAGGCAGCGGCACGGGCCGGTTTCGATTATGGCGGCATGTGGTTCGAGGCGGCGGACTGGACGGATGCGACGACGCGGCAGGTGAAGGCGGCGCTGCGCGACACGGGCCTGCCGCTGATCGACATCGAAGTGGTGTGGATCAAGCCGGGGCCGCCCGATCCCGATCATCTGCGGCTGGTCGATGTGGGGATGGAACTGGGCGCGCGGAATGTGTTGTGCGTCAGCAGCGATCCCGACGATGGGGCGACGCGCGACAAGCTGGCGATGCTGGCCGAACGGGCGGGGGATGCGCTCCGCATCAATTTGGAATTCGGCATTTTTACCGAGGTCAAGACGATCGGGCAGGCGAGCGCGATACTGCGCGCGATCGATCATCCGGCGATGGGCCTGTTGATCGACGCGCTGCATTGGCGGCGGTCGGGCGGGACGCTGGCGGAAGTCGCGGCGGTGCCGCCTGCGTGGCTGAGCTATGTCCAATTATGCGACGCGCCCGACCCCGGCGCGGACCCGGCCGAGGCGGCGGCGATCCTGACCGAGGCGATCGACGGGCGCGTGGCGCTGGGCGCGGGGGGATTGCCGATAGGGGCGCTGCTGGAGGCGATGCCGCAGGGATTGCCCGTGGCGGTCGAGGAACGGTCGACCGCACTGCGGGAGGGGTGGCCGGACCTCAACGAACGGGCGGCGCGGATGCTGGCGACGACGCGGGCTTGGGTTGAGGGGCGTGGCCTATGAGGGCGACGCGCTTTTCTCTGCGCTAAGGGCGGCGAAGGTCACCACCAACGCGTCGCGCCAGGCGGGGCGGGCGGGGTCGTGCGGGTGGATTTCGGTTACGCCATGCAGGATGCGGCGATCGTCGATCAGCATGGCGTCGCCCGGCTGGGCCAGCATGAATTCGCCCAGCGGCGTGCCGTCGGGCGCGCCGATGCGGGTGACGCCTTCGCGCACATTGTTGCGTTCGACCAGCATGACGAAGACATGATCGACGCCGTCGCGGTGCAGCCCTTCGGGGGTCGGGCGGCCGACTTCGTCGGGCTTCGCCTCGATACGGAACTGGTGCATTTCGACATGCCAGCGACCCTGGGCCGCTGGGTCGAACTGCGCCGCGCACAAGGCGAAGATCGCCTGGCAGACCGGATTGTCGATGACCGCCTGCTCGACTGGGTCGAACCAGCGCTGCACGTCGCCGTTGAGCCGATTATAGTCGCGGCTTTGATAATGGGGCTGGTGCGGCATCCGCGCGAACGCGCCATGGTCGCACAGGAAGACGGCGTGGCGACGGCGGCGATAGCGGCCGCCATCGGCCATGTAGAGATCGGGGCCGAGATCGTTCCAACTGGCGGCGAAGGCGTGCCAATCGGCGGCATTGGCATGCAGCTGCGCGATCGTGTCGTGCCCCTCCAGCCGGGCATAGCCGATGGCGGTCATGCTGTCGCCAAGGGCGCTATCGGGCAGGGGCGGGTTATCTGTCATGCAAGGGGCCATAGTGCCCCTCGTGAACGAACGACAGGGCCATTTGCCCCCAGCCGGATCGTGCGCGTCAATGGCGGAAGAAGAGCGTCAGCGAGGCGACGTGATTGACGGCGGTGCGCCCACCGCGCTGATCGACCACTTGCGCCAGATAGCCGACCTCCGCCGTGGAGGCGCCGGGCAGGCCCAATTCCACCCCGACGAAGCCGCGCGCCTGATCGAAGCCGCCTTTCACGCCCCAGTCGGTGTCGTTGAGTGCGACGAACCCTTCGGCATAGACCAGCGCGTTGACCGCATCACTGCCCGGCCGCAGCGGCTTTTCGTAGCGGAGCATTTCGCGCACCCGCCAGCCCATATCGTCGCCGTCCGATCGCCAGCGCTGTTCCAGCCGGGTGCGCGACATGAGTTCGCCGCCCCAGGGCTTGCCAAGCGTCCAGTTGAGTTGCTGGAAGCTGCGATCCTCGTTCACATCCGCGCCGTTTTCGACCGGCGAGACGATATGGGCATAGCCCTGATAGACGGTGACGGTGGGGGACAATTTCCAGCCCAGCGCGCCGCGAAAGATCGCCTGATTGACCCGCGAGACGCCATCGCCGACGCGTGGCTGGATTTCGGCGAGATAGACGAGGTCGCCCTTTACCGATCCCATCGCTGTCAGGTTGAGCCAGAGTTGTTCGTCCTGGCTGGTCTGGGCGTGAGCGGGTGTCGCCGCGGCGATGAATAGCGCGGACAGGATGAGGGGTAGGCGGCGCATCGGCGCTCCTTTATTAGAATTGGCGCTGGGTCAGCGTCAGGTAATGACGCTGGGTTGGTCCATGCCGGTATAGCCTGCAATGTCGGCGACTTCCTGCGCAGCGGCGATCAGCGGGGCGAGGGCGTCGCCCGTTGCCATGCCAAGGTCGCCATCGGTGCCGACATAGCGTTCGAGATAGACGCGCAGGGTCGCGCCTTCGGTGCCGGTGCCCGACAGGCGGAATACGACGCGCGATCCGTCGGTGAACAGGATGCGGACGCCTTGGTTGCGGCTGACCGACTGATCGGTGGGATCGGTATAGGCGAAATCGTCGGCGCTCTTGATCGTGCCGCCGCTGTTGGTGGTGCCGGGCAGGCTGTCGAGCGAGGCGCGCAGCGCCGCCATTAGCGCGTCGGCCTTGTCCTTGGCGATGGCTTCATAATCGTGGCGGGCATAATAATTGCGTCCATAGGTCGCCCAATGATCGGCCATGATCGCAGCGACGCTTTCGCCGCGCACGGCCAGGATGTTGAGCCATAGCAGCACCGCCCAAATGCCGTCCTTTTCGCGCACATGGTCAGAGCCAGTGCCCGCGCTTTCCTCGCCGCAGATGGTCGCCATGCCCGCGTCGAGCAGGTTGCCGAAGAATTTCCAGCCGGTGGGCGTCTCATAGAGCGGCACGCCCAGCTTTTCTGCCACGCGGTCGGCCGCGCCACTGGTGGGCATGGAGCGGGCGATGCCCTTGAGGCCCGCCGCATAGCCGGGCGCGAGATGGGCGTTAGCCGCCAGCACCGCGAGCGAGTCGGAGGGCGTGACATAGCAATGCCGCCCGATGATGAGGTTGCGGTCGCCATCGCCGTCGGACGCTGCGCCGAAATCGGGCGCGTCCGGGGCCATCATGCGGTCGTACAATTGCTTGGCATGGACGAGGTTCGGGTCGGGATGATGATGGCCAAAGTCCGGCAGGGGCGTGCCGTTCATCACCGTGCCCTGCGGCGCGCCGAGCCGCTTTTCGAAAATCTCGACCGCATAGGGACCAGTCACCGCGCTCATCGAATCGAAGGCGAGGGTGAATCCGTCCGCAATCTTCGCGCGGATCGCGGCGAAATCGAACAGGCTTTCCATCAGGTCGGCATAGGCGGCGACGGGATCGACCACATCGACAGTCATGCCGCCCAACGTGGCCGTGCCGATCGTGTCGAGATCAATGTCGGGGGCGTCGAAGATCTTGTAGCTTTCTATCGACAGGGTGCGCTCGATGATCGCGTCGGTCACTTTTTCAGGCGCCGGGCCGCCATTGCCGATATTATATTTGATGCCGAAATCTTCGTCCGGGCCGCCGGGATTGTGGCTGGCCGACAGGACGAGACCGCCAAAGGCGCCCGATGCGCGGATGAGGTGCGAGGCGGCGGGCGTGGACAATATGCCGCCCTGGCCCACCAGCACCCGGCCAAAGCCATTGGCCGCCGCCATCTTCAGCACGATCTGGATGACTTCGCGGTTGAGGTAGCGCCCGTCGCCGCCGACGACCAAGGTCTGCCCCGCAAATCCGTCGAGGCTGTCGAACACCGACTGGACGAAATTTTCGGCATAATGGGGCTGCGCGAAGATGCGTACCTTCTTGCGCAGGCCCGACGTGCCGGGCTTCTGGTCCGTGAAGGGCTGGGTCGAAACGGTCTGGATCACGCGGGCATCCCTTTAGTGTCGGTTCTTGTCTCTATGGCCCGGCTGGACGGACCTTTTCAATCCAGCATGTTCAACGCTTTTGTGCAAACCAGATGACATGGCGTGGCCCCTTGCCATTGTCGCGCGCGCGCACGGCGACTTCATCGACCGCAAATCCGGCGCTGGACAGGCGGCGGGTGAAGGCATCGTCCGACCCTGCCGACCAGACCGCGAGGATGCCGCCCGGCGTAAGCGCCGCCCGCGCCGCCGCCAGTCCCGTCGCGCTGTAGAGCCGGTCGTTGGCGGCGGCGGTCAGGCCGTCCGGGCCATTATCGACGTCGAGCAGGATGGCGTCATAACAGGCGCGTCCCGCGGCGATGACGGGGACGACATCGCCCATCCGCAGATCGACGCGCGGGTCATCAAGGCAGCCGTCGGCCAATTCCGCCATCGGCCCGCGCGCCCAGTCGATGATTTCGGGCACCAGTTCCGCGAGCGTGATGCGCGCATCCTGCCCCAATACGCCGAGCGCCGCGCGCAAGGTGAAGCCCATGCCATAGCCGCCGATCAGCAGATGGGGGGCCTTGCGCCCCGCCAGCCGCTCGATCGTCATCAGCGCCAGCGCCTTTTCGGAGCCGCTCATCCGACTGCTCATCAATTCATTGCGGTCGAGCACGATCATGAAATCGCTGCCACGCCGGTACAGCATCAGTTCCTGCCCCCCAGGCACGGCGGCAGACCCCAGAAATTCGCGCGGCGTCATGATCGATCCTTTGGTGATGGCGTTGTGGCGCGCATGGCAGCTTGGCGTGCGTCGCGCAAATGCTACGGCGCGTCGCACGGCATGGCATGTGGGCGGCGGCGATGCTATCGGCCCTGTCCTATCGGACACGGACAAGGCAGTTCTTCTTTTCATGCGCTATTTTCTCGACACCGAATTTAACGGCTTTGGCGGCGTGCTGATCAGCGTCGCGCTGGTGCCCGAACATGCGGATGATGAGGAATTTTACGTCTCGCTGCCGCTGCCCGACGATGTCGAACCCTGGGTGGCGCAGCATGTCGTCCCCTATCTGCGCCATGTGCCGCCGGGCATCGATCTGGAATTGAACCGGGTGGAGGCGGCCGACCATGTCGCGGCCTATCTGGAAGGGGATAGCGATCCCGTCATCATCGCCGATTGGCCAGAGGATCTGGCGCATTTCTGTGCGCTGCTGGTGACGGGGCCAGGGCAGATGGCGGGGGTGGATTTCGGGCTGCGGCTCGAACTGATCAACGCAGCGGGGTTCAGCGCGGCGGCCAACAGCCGGGTGCCGCACAACGCCCTGCATGATGCGCGGGCGTTGCGCGATTTCTACATGGCCGACTGACGACCGCGACGCGCGCGTTCCAATAGCCAGAGCAAGGCGCTGGCGATCAGCCAGGCGAGGGCGAAGGGCCAGGACGGGCCGGGTGCGCTGTCGCCCGCCCGGTCGGTTGCGGTTGGCGGGCGCAGCGCGAGCATGGCGGCCCGATCGCGCGCGGCGCGCATCGCGGGCAGGGCTTTGGCGGGATAGATATAGAAGGACTTGCCGGTGCCGGTCCGATGCCAGCCTGCGCTATCGGGCCAGAAGGCCGCGCATCCCTGTACTGGCAATAGGGTGGACCGCCGCCCATCGGGGCGCTCGACCGGCGTCGGGGCGGATAGGCCGCACAGGGTCAGGCGCGCGTTCGCCCAGCCGATCAGGCCAGACTGTTGCACGCCGGATGCCGGGCGGATGACGGTGCGCAGCAAGGCGTTCCACCAATCATTATGCAGCGCGCGATGGCCGGTCAGGGTCAGCGCATAGCTGTCCACGCCCGCGAACAGGGCGATGCGTCCAGTGCCGATCGCGCGCCATTGGGCGAGGGGGGCGTCACTGGCGTCCTGCAACAATGTGGGTGCCTGCGCAGCGGGGGCGAGGGGCAGGCGGCTGACATCGGGCAGCAGATCGTCAGGCGTGGCGATATCGACCGGCGCATCCGTGCTGCCGATGCCAAGACGGGTGCTGCTCAGTGCGGGCGCAGCGACTTTGGGCAGGGCAATGGGAGCGAGATCGCCGCTGCCAATGCCGAAGCCCAGCGCGCGCCATTGCGCACGGGTCGCGCCGTCGATCGGACCGCTGGGGCGCAGTATCAGGCCCAGTCCTTCGCGCGCTGCGCCGATCAGGACGCCGCGCTGTGCCGCCCAGCTGCGATCATCGACGATGGCGAGGTCGAACCGCCGCAGCGTTGCGCCGTTGATGGCGATGGCGGGATCGCCGAGTGCGATGCCGCCGCCCGCGCTCATTTGCGTCGTGACCGTGAAGCCTGCGTCGGTGGCCCAGCGGCGCAGATATTTGACCTCTGGCCCCGGTGCGGCCGCCAGGATCAACAGTCGCGGGGCGAGGCTATCGGTTACCAGCAGCGGGACGGCGGCTTGCTCGACCACGCGCTGTCCATCCCGCACGCGCAGGGTAAAGGCGGTGGTTCCGGCGGCGCGGGCGGTGCCGGTCAGGGTGAAATAGCCGTCCGCATCGGGCGTGGCGCTGTCGGTCACGCGCCCGGCGGGGTCTAGCAGGTCGATGGTCGCGCGGGGCAGGGCGGTTAGCTGGCCACCCACGCGGAACGCTTCGCCCGCCGCGACGCTGCGGGGCGGGGCGATATGGCTGATGCCGGGGCGGGGCGGGGGCGGGGGGAAGCGGACCGCGACGGCGCGCGCTGCCTCCAGATCGCGAGGGGGCAGGCCTTCGCCCAGCACGGTGATGGTGCCGACGGCGGGATGGCGGCGCAGCGCGGTGGCGAGGTCGGGGGCGTTTTCGTCGCCGCTGATGTCGCCGGCTTCAGGGAGGATGATGAGCGGGGCGCCCGGTGCTGCGGCAGCCAAGCGCGGCGTTCCGGCGGTCGCGATGCGCAGCGTGTCGCCCGTCGTCGGGGTCGGCGGTGGGAATAGCGTCAGGAATAGGAGGCCTGCGCAGAGCGGTTGAAGCAGGAGCAAGGCCGCCAGTCGCCAGGGTGCGGACGGACTGGACCGCTGCCACAGGACCAGGCGCAGCGAGGCCATCAGCACGGTGAGGATCAAAAGGGCGGCGACGATCCGTTCGATGGTCATGGGGCAGCCCCTTCGATCGCGCGAAGATAGCGCGTGCCATTGGCGTTGGGGGCCACGCGGCGGGCCGGGCGAGCGGACGGGCGTTCCATCGCCGTCCATAACAGTCCGCGCAGTTTCGCTCGGCAGGGCGTGCAGTCAGGGTCGCGCCGCACGGCGTCGAGCGCGCCCGACAGGGCCAGCGGGTCGGGCAGGCGGGCGGCTTCGCTGCGCACCCAGCGGTCCAGCGCATCGAGCGCGATCGGTCCCCGGATCGCGCCCGGCCCGTCGCCCAGTGCGCGCCAGGCGGCGGCGGCGGGGCCATCGCCGCGCTCGACGGGCGCAACCGCCAGCGTGCGGCTGGCCGCGCCTTCGCGCTTGCCGGTCATGCGGCGGCTGGGGTCGATCGGCGGGAGTTCCGGCCCGACGCGCGACAGGAAGATGCGGGTCGCCTGCTGCACCTCCTTGATGAAGCGGAGCGCGCGATAGGCGAAGGGGAGGGCGAGATCGGGATGCCCTTGCCGCAGATGCACTTCGGATTGCCACATTTCATCGACGGCGTTTTTGAGGATGGCGCGGGTTTCGGGATCGAGGCTGGAGGCGGCGCTATCGTCATGGGGATGGCCATAGTCGGCCAGCACATCTTCGGCGACGCCAAAGCCCGGCGCGGGTTGGCGCGGGGGACCATGGTCATGGCCGTCGCCGTCATGATGGGTTTCGGCGTCGGCGTCGGCGGTGGGGAGTTGCGGCTGGGCCGATTCCTCGCCGCCCAAAAACTGGCTGTAGCGGCCGCGTAAAATCTGCTGGTCGGTGCCGATGCTGGCAGAACGGGCGAGATAGCGGTCGGCGCTGAGGCGGGACTTTTGTTTGAGCAGCGCTTCGGCGTCGATGATGACCTGTCGCTGGCTGCGGAAATAGGCGGGCAGGACGGTGTTGACCATGCCCTCCAGCCCGCTGCCTTCGGGCTGCTGTGCCGATGGCCAGCGCAGGATGAGGCTGGGGCTGCGCGCTTCCTGCGGGGCAGGGCTGCGATTGTCGCGCACGATGAGTTGCACGACCATGTCGCTGCCGGGACCAAAGCCCAGCGTTCCGAAATCGAGGCGCGGCGTGAAGCGGCGGTCGCGCGCCGGGCCGCTGCCAGTGACGGCAATTTCGCGCTCGGTGAAGGTCACATTTTCGCCCTCGCCGATGGCCAGCGTGATGCGCAGCCGGGCGCTGGCGGCGACGCCATAATCGTCGGTCGCGGTGAAGGTAGGGGACCAGCTGCGCTGTCCGCGCGTCACCAGGGTCAGGCTGGCCTTCGGGCTGATGGCTTTCACCTGCGGCACGGCGTCGGCGATGGCGTCGATGCGATGGAGCGGCGGGGTCGGGCCGCGCCCGGCGGCGGGATCGACGCGGTAGAGGAAGGCGGCGTCGGCCGTGCGGCTGGCGATCCAGTCTTCGCCGTCGCGGCGCAGCGCGAGTGGCTGGCTGCCCAGCATCAGGAGGCGCGGGACGCTGGCTTGCGGATCGAAGCGCAAGGTCCATTCGAGCCGCGATCCGTGCGGCACGCGGGCGTCTAGCGACTGGGAGTCGCGCACGGGCAGGCCGGTGTAAGCGGGCGGGAGGATGCGGAGATTTTGTGCGACGAGGCGGGGGATGCCGGGCGCTGCCGCGACGCCTTCGCTGGCGGGGGCGAGGGTGGGCGGGCCTTGGCCGGGACGCGGCCAAAGCAGCGCGAGCGCGACGATGATCAGGGCAGCGATCGCGGTCAGGGCGATGCTGCGTCGCTGCCACTCGGGGGCCAGGCGGTCGGGCGTGTCGGCGTCGATCCGGGCGGTCAGGCGCGCCTGTTGCAGCCGTTGGAGCGGGCCGAGCGTGGCGTTGTCCGCGAAGAGCAGCGCGGCGCTGTCTTCCATGTCGGGGCGGCGGGCGTCGAGTGTGCGGATCAACCAGTCCTGGTCGAACCGGGCCGCCAGCCGCAGCGCGATGAGCAGCGATAGGGCCAGGCCGACCGTGAGGGTTGCGATCGCCGCGCCGACCCCCGCCAGCCGCCACGTCACGGCAGCCGCGCCGAGTGCCAGCGGCACGCCGATGGCGATGGCGTTCAGGAACGCGCGTTTGCGGGCGGGGGCCGTCCATGGACGGGTGAGGGCGGTGGCGCTCATGGCGATATGCCACGGCTGCGGCGGGTGGCGAACCAGCGTTCGGCGATCAGCAGCAGCGCGATGAGCAGCGCCAGCCAGGGGCGGAGCGGTTCGGGTTGCTGGTCATAGGCGCGTCCGCCGGGGAGCGGCGCATAGTCGGCAGCGGCGACGCGCGTGGGCGGCGAGAGAGCAGGCGCGAGCAGATGGCGCAATTGCGCGGGGAAATCGCCATCCAGCAAGACCGGCATGTCGGCGGGGCGTAGCGGCCGGGTGAAGCGGAGCCAGCCGCCCGCGCCCAGCGGTGCGCCCTCGACCAGCGGTATGCCGAGCGCATCGCGCCAGTGCGGCGCGGGGGTGCCGTTTGGCGGGGTGGCGTCGCTGGCGATCAAGGCCGTGCCGCCTTGGGTGATCCAGTCTGCGACGCTGTCGGGCAGGGTGCCGCCTGCGAGCCAGATCAGCACATGCTGGCGGTCGGGCAAGGGGCTGTCGAGCGGGGCGCTGTCGATGGGGCGTTCGGTTGGCTGCCAGCTCATCGCGGCGGCGCGCAGGTAGCGCAGGGCGGGGCGATGTGCGGCATCGAAGCGGATCGCGACGGTCGGTGTCGGGGGTGCTGTGGTGGTAGGCGAGGGCATGGTGCCGGGTCCGATGCGCCAGTCGACCTTGCGCGACAGGTGCAGGCGGGCGGCGTCCGCGCCGTCTATGACCTGCGGCGTGAGGATGGTGAGCGGCGTTGCGGCGGGGAGATCGGCGTCGAGCTGGCGGATAAGGCTGGCGAGCGGCAGGGGGCCGGTGGGTGCGGCCTCCTCGATCGGCGGAAAGCCGGGGGCGAGCCAATGGACTCGCGCATCGGCCAATTGCGCGCGATCCATCCGCGCGCCGGGCACGACCGCGACATAGGGCGTATCGTCGCCTGCACCCGACAGGACCGGCTGCGCCAGCCATAGCGCGACCAGCGCCAGCAGCAGGAGCCGGAGCAGCAGCAGCGGCCATTCGTCGAAGCGCAGGCGCGACCGGGGCCGTGGTTTCGACCGCAGCCAGCGCAGTGCGGCGAAGTCGGTCGGCAATTGTTCGCTCTTGCGCGCGATATGGATGGCGAGCGGCACCAGCAGGGCCAGCAACGCCGTCAGTGCGGCGGGAAAGAGCAGGCCGACACCCATGGTCAGACCGCCGCGAACAAGCGGCGCAGCGGCAGATCGACCGGCTCGTCCAGCATATGCGCGACATGGACCACGCCCGCCGCGTCCAGCCGGGCATGGAGCGCAGCGCGCGCTTCGCCGAAGCGGGCCAGAAATTCGGCGCGCAGGGCGACGCCATCGGCGAGCAGTTCCTCGCCGGTTTCGGGATCGCGAAAGCGATAGCCGCCGCTGAAGGGGAAATCGCGTTCGGCGAGCGTCAGCATCTCGACCACCAAAGTCTCGCGCCCGGCGGCGGCCAGTTTCTCGACCAGCGCGACCGCGCCTTCGTCGAAACAATCGCTGAGCAAGATGACCAGATCATGCGCGCCGATTCGCTCCCACACGGGAGCAAGCTGCTCTTCGGGCGGGAAGCCGGTGGCGGTGCGCAGCGCCAGCAGGTCGAGCAGCAGCCGGTCGCGCTGGCGCAGGCCCGTGGCGGGGGGGAGTAGGGTCAGGCCTGCATCGCCCAGGGCCATCAGCCCGAACCGGTCGCCCTGCTGCATCGCCAGTTCGCCGATCGAGGCCGCCATCGCCTTGGCGGCGTCGAAGCGGCTATAGTCGGGGCGGCCCGCATCGGCCTGGCCCATCGAGGCGCTGGCGTCGATCACTATCCAGACCGCGACCGGGCTTTCGCGCTCGGCTTCCCGCACGAAGAATTTGTCCGACCGGGCGTAGAGTTTCCAGTCGATCTGGCGCAGTTCGTCGCCCGGTTCATAGGCGCGATATTGGGCGAATTCCAAACCCGCGCCGCGACTGTGGCTTTGGTGTAGGCCGATGCCATGCTGCCCGACCGCGCGCCGCGTGACGAGGCGCAGGCCTTTCAGCCTGCGGCGGACATCGGCGGGGATCAGGTCGGCCATGGTGCGCGATCAGGCGAGCGGCACGGCGCGCAGCAGCGAGGCGATGACATCGTCGGCGCTGCGCCCCTCGGCCTCGGCCGCGAAGGACAGCAGCAAGCGATGGCGCATCACCGGCGCGGCCAGCGCGACAATATCGTCGCGAGTGGCGGCGAGGCGGCCCTGCAACAGCGCGCGCGCCTTGGCGGCCAGGATCAGCGACTGGCCCGCGCGCGGCCCGGCGCCCCATTTGACATAGCGGGCGATGTCATCGGGCGCGCCGTCGCCGGGGCGGCTGGCGCGGATGATCCGCGTCACCCAGTCGAGCAGCTCGTCGCCGAAATGCACGTCGCGTACCAGCTTCTGCAGCGCCAGCACTTCCTCGCCCGCCATCACGGCGGGGACGGTGCCGGGCTTGGACCCGGTGGTTTGCGCCAGGATCGCGCGCTCCTCCGCTTCGCTGGGATAATCGACGCGGATATGCAGCAGGAAGCGGTCGAGCTGGGCTTCGGGCAGGGGGTAGGTGCCGGCCTGCTCCAGCGGGTTCTGCGTCGCCAGCACGAAGAAGGGGGCGGGCAAGCGGTGCGTGACGCCGGCATAGCTCACCGTCTTTTCCTGCATCGCCTCCAGCAGCGCCGCCTGCGTCTTGGGCGGGGTGCGGTTGAGTTCGTCGGCGAGCAGCAGGTTGGTGAAGACCGGGCCGGGCTGGAAACGGAAGCTGCGATGGCCGGTGCCATGGTCCTCCTCCAGCAATTCGGTGCCCAAAATGTCGCTGGGCATCAGGTCGGGGGTGAACTGGACGCGGCGAAAGTCGAGCTTCAACGCTTCGCCGAGCGAGCGGACGAGCAGGGTCTTGCCAAGGCCCGGCACGCCTTCGAGCAGGCAATGGCCACCAGCGAGCAGGCCGATCAGCAATTGTTCGACCACATCGGCCTGGCCCACGATCGCCTGACCGATCGCCGCGCGCAATTGGGTGAGCGCGGCCAGGCGCGTCTGGATTTCGGCTTCGGTGAGGTCGGTCATTGGCTTCCTAACTTAAAGGCCGTCATCCCCGCGCAGGCGGGGATCCATCTCCGGCGCTATCTCTTGGCGCGCTGGTGGGAGATGGGTTCCCGCCTGCGCGGGAATGACGAAGGCAAAGGGCAGAACGAGGATCAAACCGACAGCGCATACATTACGATATTGACCGCAAATTTGGTGTTGTCTTCGGCCAGGAAGCGTTTGTTGCGCCAGTCATAGTCCCATTCGCAGCCATAATCCTTGTTGCTGTAGAGAACGCCCAGTCGGCCATTTACCTCTATCCCCTTGAGATAATCATGGACCAGATCGTCGCCCCAGCCATTGAGTTCGAGGCCGGTATTGGGTGGCCCGTCGAAGGTGAA
This sequence comes from Sphingobium sp. D43FB, assembly GCF_002312805.1. Classification (GTDB taxonomy): domain Bacteria; phylum Pseudomonadota; class Alphaproteobacteria; order Sphingomonadales; family Sphingomonadaceae; genus Sphingobium. Next base: position 43,166 of record NZ_NMUA01000005.1, read on the forward strand.
GAAGCTGCGATAGAGGCCATGGTTTTTGGGCAGCGTCTTCATCGCCTTGGCCCCGAAAATCCTGGCCATCTGCGCTTCGAACGAGCGGGCGAACAGGCCGTCAATGTCGTGATTGCAATCGTCCACCAGAACGAAGCCACCATTGCGGACATAGCGTTCGAAATTGCGCCGCTCGGCGGGTGAGAACTCGACCAGTTTGTGCCCGGCGAGATAACAGAAGGGCGCGGTCAGCATCTTGGGGTCCGACAGGGCGAGGACATGCTCCTTCGGATCGACCCGCAAGGTCGTATAGTCGATCAGCGAGGTGATGACGTTGGACGGCATCCGCTGATCGACATCCCAGTCGCCTGAATCATAGCGCAGGCGGGTGAACCAGAAATCATAGCCTCCGGCTGCCGCGAGCGGACGGGCCAGCAAGGCGCTGGCCAGGCCACCTGCCATCAGCCGGAGGAAATCGCTGCGGGTCATGTGCCGAACATTACCGATCCTCCCTGGAAGGGGAGGTGTCTGGCGTAGCCAGACGGAGGGGTGTCACGCTATCGATAGGGTGACACCCCTCCGTCAGCACTTCGTGCTGCCACCTCCCCCGCCGGGGGAGGATCGTCCATCTGGTAACCGTCAGCGCCAATATTACACCGCGTCCGAGAGCGAAGTGAAGGTGAAGTCGCGCAGTTTCATCGGCGGGACCATGATGTTCATCGATACTTCGTCGGGCGGCACGCGGACGGGTTTGCCGAGTTCTTCGACATTGTTGAGCATGATCACCGGGCTTTCGTTGAACCGGAAATTCTTGATCGGATATTTGATCTGCCCGTTTTCGATATAGAAGGTGCCATCGCGGGTCAGGCCGGTCAGCAACACCGTCTGCGGATCGACCATGCGAATATACCAGGTGCGGGTGACGAGCACGCCGCGCTGGGTTGAGCGCACCAGTTCGGCGGTCGACTTGGTGCCGCCCGTCATCAGGATATTGCCCATCTGGCCGACAGGTGCTTTCCCCTGTTTCTGCGCCCAATAGCGGCTGTAATCCAGCGCGACGACCTTGCCGTCCTTGACCAGGTCCATGCGCTTGCGCGGCACGCCCTCTTCGTCCCAGGGCAGGCTTGGTGCGACCGGATCCCAGGGGTCGGTGTAGAAATTGACCTGCGGCCCGAACACCTGCTGGCCGATCTTGTTGCCGCCGCCTGCCTTGGACAGGAAGCTGCGGCCTTCATCGGCTTCGCGCGCGCCAAAGAAGTTGAACATGAAGCCGATCAGCCCGGCGGCGGCCATCGGTTCCAGAATGACGGTATATTTGCCCGGTTCCAGCGCCCTGGCTTCAGACGAGGCCGATGCCTTGCGCATCGCGATCTGGATATCATCCTCGACCTTGAAGCGGGTGGCGTCCTGCGTATCGGTGCCGACCCAGCCCGATCCCCGGCCATCCTGCGTGCGGACGGTGCAGGTATAATCCAGCACGGTCGAACGCTGATAGCCGAAATTGCCCTTGCTGTTGGCGAAAGCGACGAAGCTCTGGCCATCCTCCAGGAAACCGGCGGCGATCAGATTCTGCGCCTTGCACGCCGTGATCGAGGCGGCGGCGACCTTGGCCCGATAGACGGGGGTGATTGCAGCGGTTGCTTCGCTGAAGGTCGGGCTGGTCTTATAGACCTGCTTGTCCACGGCAGGCATGAATTCCGGGTTTTCCGGGGCGAGCTTGGCTAATTCTTCGGCGCGGCGCACGACTCGTTCGAGCGAGGCGTCGTCAAACTGGTTGATCGTGGCGATGCCGACCCGCTTGCCATAGGCGACCTGGACCTGAAGGTCGGTGTCGTCGGTCAGGCCGGCGGTCGAGACATTGTTGAGCGCAAAGCGCACATTGCCCTGAATCTGGCCGGTCAGTTGCGCGGTGCATTCGTCGGCTTTCGACATGGCGACCACTTTGGTCAGAATGTCCTTCGCCTGTGCTTCGGTAAAGATGCCCATTATACTAACTCCCCTGAGCGATCAGCCGAGCGAACGCGCGGTGTTGATGACGTTGATGCCGTCGAAGCGGGTGGTCGATGACCCGTGCGACACGGCGGAAACCTGCGAAGGCTGTCCCTTGCCGTCGAAGAAGGAGCCGAACATGCGATAGTCGCTGGAATCGCAGATCGCCGAGCAGGCGGCCCAGAATTCGGGCGTTCTGATCTGATAGGCGACATCCTCCAGAGGCTGCGTGATCTTGCCGTTCTTGATCTCGTAGAAGAGCGTGCCGCCGAACTGGGCGTTGTAGCGCTGCTGATCGATCGAGAAGGAACCGCGGCCCAATATGTAGATGCCATCTTCGACATTGCTGATCATGTCGGCGACGCTCATCTTGTCCTTGCCGGGTTCCAGCGAGATGTTGGCCATGCGCTGGAACTGCACGTTGGACCAGCTATCGGCATAGGAGCAGCCGTCGCTTTCGCTCTTGCCCTCGATATGCGCCTGATCGCGGGTGGCCTGATAGCCGACCAGCTTGCCGTTGCGGATCAGATCCCACTTTTTGGTCTTCACGCCTTCATCGTCATAGGCGACCGCGCCCAGGCTGCCTGGCTGCGTCTTGTCGGCGACGATGTTGACCTTGTCGCTGCCATATTGGAAATTGGCCTTGAGCTTGTCCATCGTCGCGAAGCTGGTGCCGGCATAATTGGCTTCATAGCCAAGCACGCGATCCAGTTCGAGCGGATGGCCCACCGTTTCATGAATGGTGAGGCCCAGATGATTGGGGTCGAGCACCAGATCATATTTGCCAGGCTTGACCGATTTGGCGGTCAGCTTCTCGCGCGCTTGTTTGGTCGCGGCGATCGCGTCTTCCTTCATGTCGTAGGACATGCCGTAGCTGATGATACCATTGGGACCGACGGTCTTGTCTGCCGCGCGACCGTCGAGATATTCAAAGCCCAGGCCCATGGGCGCGGACAGACCGTCGCGGACGCGGAACTTGCCGGTCTTCTTGTCGACGGCGGTGACCTCCATCGGAGCCCAGATGCGATGGACATCCTGGTCGATATAGCTGCCATCGGTGCTGGCAAAATATTTCTGCTCGTTCACCAGGAACAGGATGGAACTGATGAAGTCCGCGCCTGCATCCATGGCAGCGGCGTTGACGCCCATCAGCAGGTCGACCTTGTCCTTGATCGGCACGGTCATGCTGTTCTTGGCGATCGGCGTGCGCCAGGATACTTCGCCGACGCCCTTGACCGGGGCGAGCTGGACCGGCGCGGTCTGGGTCGGTGCGTTCGCCTTGGCGATGGCGACGGCCTGCTGCGCGGCCTTGGCCACGGCATCGGTGGTCATCGCATTGGTGGCGGCAAAGCCCCAGGCGCCGTCGGCCAGAACGCGGATGCCAACGCCGCTCGATTCGGTGTTGACGACATTTTCGACATTGCGTTCGCGGGTGATGACGAACTGGCGCAGGTAGCGGCCGACGCGCACGTCGCAATAGGATGCGCCCGCGCTCTTGGCGGCGTTCATCGCGGCGTCGGCCAGCGCCTTCTTGACGGCGACGTCGATCGCGCTGTTCAATTCTTCGGCGGCAATGACCTTGCCGAACATCGATGGGAGGATAATCCCCCCGACACCCATGGCCCCAAAAGCCAGAAAATCACGTCTGTGCAAGGTTCGTCTCCCACCTGCGGAACGCCCGCATGATGCGGGTCGGATAGTGATTGGGAAGCGGCCGGTCGGCCGTCCGATGCGGGGGATCATCGCCGTGTGGACGCGGCGGGTCAAATATCTTTTACATTCGAACAACATGGGGGTCGCCGCTTTCGACATATGACATCTGTCGAAAGCGGCTGGCCAGAGGGATGCAAGCGCTCCAGTCGCGCGGGTGCGCGAAACGAAAGACGCGCGCGGAAAGGCGTTCCCCCGCAAGGGGTTGATCTGTTCGAAGCTGTTTAGAAATGTGGTCGGGGAAAGAGGATTCGAACCTCCGGCCCCTGCCTCCCGAAGACAGTGCTCTACCAGGCTGAGCTATTCCCCGACCGATGCCGACGCCGCCGTGAAGCGACCCCGTAAGGCAGGCCGCAGCCTATAGAGACGGGTTTTCGGGCTGGCAAGCGGCGAGCGACGCTTTTTTTACGGGGCGGAGCGATGCCCCGATGCGCTAAAGCCTGTGGATCACAGATTCGATTCCGACAGGACCAGCGCTTTGCCCGATACGCCCCATTATGAGCAGCAATATCTCGACCTGATGCGGCATATCTGGCGGCATGGCGACGAGCGGATCGACCGTACCGGGGTCGGCACCCGGTCGATCCTGGGCGCGACAATGCGCTTCTCTCTGGCCGACGATGCGGTGCCGCTGCTGACCACCAAGCGGGTCTATTGGAAGGCCGCGGCGCGCGAGATGCTGTGGTTCCTGACCGGCGACACCAATATCCGCGAACTGGTGCGGCAGGGGGTGCATATCTGGACCGACTGGCCGCTCGACGCCTATCGCAAGGCGACAGGCGAGACGATCGATCGGGATACGTTCGAGGCGCGGATCATCGCGGATGAAGGCTTTGCGCTGGAGTGGGGCGATCTGGGGCCGGTCTACGGCGCGCAATGGGTGAACTGGCCGCGCTACGAACCGGCGGGCGAGGGGCTGTATCGCCGGGCGGAGAAGGGGCATAATCAGATTGCCGCGCTGGTCGATGCGATCCGGGCGACGCCGGGATCGCGGCGCTTGCTGTTCACCGGCTGGAATGTCGCCGAAGTCGCGCAGATGGCGCTGCCGCCCTGCCACATGACCTATCAGTTCCAGGTGTCGAACGGGAAGCTCAATGGCCTGTTGTTCCAGCGGAGTTGCGACCTTGGCCTGGGCTTTGCCTTCAACATATTCGGCCTGTCGATGATCACCCGGATGTTGGCGCAGCAATGTGACTTGGAGCCGGGCGAGGTGGTCTGGCAGGGGGGCGATGTGCATCTCTACCTCAACCATGCCGCGCTGGTGGAGGAACAGATGAGTCGCATTCCGGCGGGTGCGCCAAAACTGCGGATCAAAAGCCGGCCTTCATCCATTTTCGATTATGCCATCGAGGATTTCGAGGTGGTCGATTATGCGCCGCAATCCCATATTTCCGCGCCCGTCGCCGTGTGAAGCGGACAGCGAGGCGGACATAGGTTTGAGAAAAATTGGGTAAGGGAGGCTTGCCTTTCTCGGCGTTGTAATTTAATATCCAATCCAAGCAATATTATTGCAACGCAGCATAGGAGGCAGGATGACCGATCCGCATGATATCGGAGCCGCGCAAGGCGAACCGGGGCGCAACCTGCCCCCGCTGCGCCTGCATGTGCCAGAGCCGCCAGCCCGGCCGGGCGAGAGCGCCGACTTCACCCATTTCGACATTCCCGCTGCCGACGCCGCGCCCCGCCCGGACGAGGCGGCCCAGCCCGCGACCATGCGCGACATGGCCTATGGCCTGGTGCGTGTGTTGGACGAAGAGGGTGCGGCCGTGGGGGCGTGGAACCCCAAGCTGCCGCCCGAAACGCTGCTGCGGATGTTGCGCGCGATGGCACTGACCCGCGCCTTCGACGCACGGATGTTCCGTGCCCAGCGGCAGGGCAAGACCAGCTTCTATATGAAGTCGACTGGCGAGGAGGCGGTGTCGATCGGCGCGGCCCTGGCGCTGTCGCGCGACGACATGTGTTTTCCAAGCTATCGCCAGCAGGGCATATTGATCGCGCGGGACTGGCCCATCATCGACATGATGAACCAGATTTATTCCAACAAGGGCGATCGGCTGAACGGCCGCCAGTTGCCGATCATGTATTCGGCGCGGGAGGCGGGCTTCTTTTCCATTTCCGGCAATCTGACCACCCAATATCCGCAGGCGGTCGGTTGGGCGATGGCGAGCGCGGCGCGGGGCGACACGCGCATTGCGGCGACCTGGTGCGGCGAGGGATCGACGGCGGAGGGCGATTTCCATTCGGCCTGCACCTTCGCCAGCGTCTATCGCGCGCCGGTGATTCTGAATGTCGTGAACAATCAATGGGCTATCAGCAGTTTTTCAGGTTTTGCGGGAGCGGAATCGACGACCTTCGCTGCGCGGGCGATCGGCTATGGGATTGCCGGCTTGCGGGTCGATGGGAATGACGTGCTGGCGGTCTATGCCGCGACGCGCTGGGCCGCCGACCGGGCGCGGGCCAATGCCGGGCCGACGCTGATCGAGCATTTCACCTATCGCGTCGAAGGGCATAGCACGTCGGACGATCCGACCGCCTATCGCTCCGCCGAGGAAAGCAGCCTGTGGCCGCTGGGCGACCCGATCGCGCGGTTGAAGCAGCATTGCATCGGCCTTGGCATCTGGGACGAAGAGCGTCACGCCGCGATGGACAAGGAATTGGCCGAATATGTCCGCGACGCCGCGCGGGAGGCGGAGAAGAACGGCATTCTTGGCCACGGCCTGCACCATCATCCGATGGAATCGATGTTCGAGGACGTGTTCGAGGAAATGCCCCGGCATTTGAAGGAACAGCAGCAACAGATGCTGGATGAGTGGAAGGCGGCGGGGTTGTGATGGGGACTATCGACACAACCGTCATCCCAGCGAAGGCTGGGATCTCCCTTTTCTTCATCGTCGCGCCGGAAGGCAGTGAGATCCCAGCGTTCGCTGGGATGACGGCATTGGGGATATCCCATGACTGATATGCAACAAATGACCATGATCCAGGCGATCAACAGCGCCATGGACGTGATGATGGAGCGCGACCCGACCGTTGTGGTGATGGGCGAGGATGTCGGCTTTTTCGGCGGGGTGTTTCGCGCGACCGCGGGCTTGCAGGATAAATATGGCAAGAACCGCGTGTTCGACACGCCGATCACCGAATGCGGGATCATCGGCGTGGCGGTGGGCATGGGGGCTTATGGCCTGCGGCCGGTGCCGGAGATCCAGTTTGCCGACTATATCTATCCCGCGCTCGACCAGTTGGTGTCGGAAGCGGCGCGGTTGCGCTATCGGTCGGCGGGGGAGTTCACCGCGCCGATGACGGTGCGGTCGCCGTTCGGCGGCGGCATCTTTGGCGGGCAGACGCATAGCCAAAGCCCCGAAGGCATCTTCACCCATTGTTCGGGGATCAAGACGGTGATCCCGTCCACCCCCTATGACGCCAAGGGGCTGTTGATCGCGGCGATCGAGGATAATGATCCGACGCTCTTCTTCGAGCCCAAGCGCATCTATAACGGCCCGTTCGATGGCCATTATGACACACCGGCCAAAAGCTGGGCCGGGCACCCCGATGCACAGGTGCCGACCGGCTATTATCGCATTCCGCTGGGCACCGCGCGCATCGTGCGGCCGGGCGAGGCTCTGACCATCCTCTGCTATGGCACGATGGTCCATGTCGTCGAAGATACGGTCAAGGCGATGGGGATCGACGCAGATATTGTCGATCTGCGCAGCCTGATCCCGCTCGACATCGACACCATCGAGGCGTCGGTGAAGAAGACGGGCCGCTGCCTGATCGTCCATGAGGCGACGCGGACCAGCGGCTTTGGCGCCGAATTGCTGGCCCAGGTGCAGGAGCGCTGCTTCTATCATCTCGAAGCGCCGATCGAGCGCGTCACCGGCTTCGACACGCCCTATCCGCACAGTCTGGAATGGGCCTATTTCCCTGGCCCGGTGCGTATCCGCGAAGCCATTGCCAAGATCATGAAGGACTAAGCCTTCACCCAGCTTCCGTTCGTTTCGAGCGAAGTCGAGGAACGGAAGCGCAGTTTCAAGTCAAGTGTCTCGACTTTGCTCGACACGAACGGAGCTTTTTATGGCCCTTTTTACATTCAAGCTGCCGGATATCGGCGAAGGCATTTCGGAAGCCGAGATTGTCGGCTGGCATGTCGCGGTCGGGGATCGGGTCGAGGAAGACCAGCCGATCGCCGACATGATGACCGACAAGGCGACGGTCGAGATGGAAAGTCCGGTCGCGGGCATCGTCGTCCGCCTGGCGGGCGAGCCGGGCGACCAGATTCCCATCGGCGCGATGCTGGTGGAGATCGAGGTGGAGGGCGACGACGTGGCTGCGCCGCCGCCGCCTTCGGTCGAGGCGATTGAGGCGGAGGTTCCGGGTGAAGCGGTCATCGACCCGACACCCTCTCAATCCGTTCGCCCTGAGCCTGACGAAGCCTGTCCTGAGCGCCTGCCGCAGGCGGGCAGTCGAAGGGGGCCGACCTTTTCTTCCGCGCCAATCGCCAAGGAAGAAGGGCAGGGCTTCGACAAGCTCAGCCCGAACGGACCTTTAAGTTCGGCGGAGTCGCACGCCTCGCCCATCCTCGCCTCCCCCGCCGTGCGTGCCCGCGCGAAGGATTTGGGGATCGACCTGGCGCAGGTGAAGGCGAGCGGCGAGCATGTTCGTCATGCCGATCTCGATGCGTTCCTGCTCTATGGCGAGGGGCAGGGCTATCGCCCGGCTGGGCGGTCCGCCACGCGGCCGGACGAGCAGATCAAGGTTATCGGCATGCGTCGCCGCATCGCCGAGAATATGGCGGCGTCCAAGCGCCATATTCCGCATTTCACCTATGTCGAGGAAATCGACGTGACCGCGCTGGAAGATTTGCGGGCGCAGTTGAACGACGGGCGGGGGGATCGGCCTAAGCTGACCATGCTGCCGCTGCTGATCGTCGCTTTGTGCAAGGCGTTGCCCGATTTTCCGATGCTCAACGCCCGTTATGATGACGAAGCAGGCGTGGTCACGCGCCATGGCGCGGTGCATCTCGGCCTCGCGACGCAAACCGATGCGGGGTTGATGGTGCCGGTGATCCGTGATGCGCAGAATCGCAATGTCTGGCAGCTCGCCACCGAAATCCGCCGCCTTGCGGACGCTGCGCGCACCGGCAAGGCGAAGTCGGAGGAATTGTCCGGCTCCACGCTGACGCTGACCTCGTTGGGGCCGTTGGGTGGCATTGCCACCACGCCGGTCATCAACCGGCCCGAAGTCGCGATCATCGGTCCCAACCGCGTGATCGAACGACCCATGTTTAGGGGCAAGGAGATCGTCGCGGCGAAGCTGATGAACCTGTCGATCAGTTGCGACCATCGCGTGGTCGATGGCTTCGACGCGGCGAGCTTCGTCCAGGCGGTGCGCAAACTGCTGGAAGCGCCCGCTTTCCTGTTCGTGGATTGATAAAGGGGCAGGGTGCCTATTTCGTCAGGACGACGATGGCACCCTGTTTCAGATCCGGGCTGAACAGCATCCGCACCGCGCGCTGCATCATCTTCCAGCGCCGCTTGCTGAGCCAGCGGCCCGAATAGTCGCGTTCCTGATAGAAGGTGCTGTGGAGCAGCGCCGGGATCGGCAGCACGCGATGACTGGTAAAGCCCGCCTCGCGGCCGCGCGCGATGATGAGGTGGGGCGGCATGTCACGTTCGGCGACGCCGAACTTCGCCATCGCCTCGATCGATTCGGGCGACTGGCTATGGCCTTCGCCCGGTTCATGGGTGATCAGCATCCCGCCCGGCTTCAAGGCGCGATAGGCGCTGCGGATCGCCAGTGCTTCGTCATCGGCATGGTGAAGCGCGTCGAAGAAGAGCGCGGCATCGAACTGGCCGTCGAGGTCGAGATTCTCGAAATCGCTGCATATAAAAGTCGTGCGGTCGCCAACGTCGTTGATCCGGGCATTCTCTTGCGCCAGTGCGATCATGTCGGGCGCAATGTCCTGCCCGGTCACGCTATAGTCGGCGCGGGCGAGGAACTGGCTGGTCCAGCCGCCGCCGCAGCCCAGGTCCAGCACGGCGGCCGGGGCCGGGGGCAGCAGGCTGATGATGAAGCCGATCGACGCCAGTTGGATGCCGCATTGCGGATCGGAAAAGGGCTTGTTCAGCGAATGATCGGCACCGCCTTCCCCCAGATTGGCGAGATAGGCGCGCTCGGCGTCTTTGGACATCAATGGGGTCTCCGGTCGAGCCGACGGCCCTAGACCGTGGCGTCGCCCTGCTCAAGCGCGCTTGTCGCTACCCTTGTTCCATTCACCGTATCGTCGCGCGATAGCTCAGCCGTCCGGCCTGGCCCGGCGGGACACCGTCAGGCAATGTCCAGCGGACATGGGTGATATCGGCCGGGACGGCGCGGCGCACGCCGCCGAGCGGCGTCGGCAGCCAGAGTTGCGCCATGCGCCCCCATCGCACGCCGCCGTCTACGGAGACTTGCAGGGCGGGGTCGGACGGGTCGAGTTCAACGCCCTTGGGTAGTGGCCGGACCAGCGCATAGTCGCGCAGCGGTTCGCCGCCTTGGTTGCGCCAATGGACCATGACAATCAGCTGGTCGCCCGGTGCGACGCGGTTGGCGCTGGCCAGCACGCGCCGGGTGCGACCGTTGACGTCGGTGCTGACGCGCTCGACGAACATCTGCGTATCGACGCGCACGGCGGGCTGCGCCTGCGCGACCTGCGCGCCGATGATGATCGCCAGCGCGGCCAGCGCTGATCCTGTGGCTGTCTTCATGCCGAACCCCGTTGTCGCATCCCCGATGGCGGACATAGACCCCGCCGCCCAATATTTGGTTAAGAGGCTGAATTTGCGGCGTGGGCGCGCGCATCGCTTTGCAAATTGACGGCCCGTGACGGGCAGCGCACATCTGGGCGAATCTATTGGCGAATCGGACAAAAGTGACAGTCGGCGAACAACAGGAAATCAACCGCAGGCGCGACCGGCTGCTGGCGTCGATCGCGCTGACGGCGGGCATTGGCCTGATCATCGCGCTGCCCTTTGCGTTGCGGGCGGGGGCGGAGTTTTTCCTGCCGCTGACCGCCGCGCTGGTGATCGCGATCGCGCTGGTGCCGTTGCTCGAATGGATGGAGCGACGCCGTTTGCCATCGGGGCTGGCGGCGTTGCTGGCGCTGATCGGCTTTCTGCTGGTCGCCAATACGGCGCTGGTGCTGATCATCGTGCCGGCGACCGACTGGTTCCGCATCCTGCCCGAACGGCTGCCGCAGATTCAGGCCAATCTCGCGCCGCTGATCGACTTCTATGCCAATCTCCAGCGGTTCGTCGATGAAACCGTGCGGATGCTGGCGACGGGGCCGGTGGCGGCCGCGCAGACCGCGGCGATCGATACGCCGCGCTCGCTGTTGCAGTTCGCCGCCGCCTCGGCGCCGTCCGCCATCGTGCAGATGGTGTTCGCGCTGCTCATCATCTATTTCTTCCTTGCTGGATGGACGCGCCTACGCCGCCGCACCATCAACAGCCGCGACAGTTTCGACGGCGCGCTGGCGGTCGCGCGGGTGATCCAGAATGTGGTCGATGCGACGTCGGCCTATGTCATCACCATCGCGACGATTAACCTGGGGCTGGGGTTGGCGGTCGCCGTATCGCTGTGGCTGATCGGGATGCCGTCGCCCTGGATGTGGGGCGGCATCGTCGCGTTGCTGAACTTCATTCCCTATTTCGGGCCAATGCTGGCCGCCGTGCTGCTGGGGCTGGGCGGCCTGATGGTGTTCGACGATATTTGGGTGGCGTTGCTGCCTGCGGCCTTGCAGGTCGGTTTCCACATGGTCGAGGCCAATGTGGTGACGCCGACCGTGCTGGGGCGGCGGCTGACGATGAATCCGCTGCTGATCCTGGTGTCGCTGGCCTTTTGGGGCTGGGTCTGGGGCACGCCCGGCGCGCTGCTGGGCGTGCCGCTGCTGATCATCATCCAGACCGTGGTGCAGGCGGCGGGAACGCCCGATATTGCCGGTTTCCTGTTCGAGCAGGGGACGCTGACGGTCGCGCCGCGTAAAGAAAATGACGAGAATGGCAAAACAGCCGAAACGGACGGTTGACAGTTTTGGCGCGCGCCCATAGACGGCGCTTCCACACCGAACGCGGGTGTAGCTCAGTTGGTTAGAGTGCCGGCCTGTCACGCCGGAGGTCGCGGGTTCGAGCCCCGTCACTCGCGCCACTTTCCTTGACCGGAAGGTGGAAAGGTTCCCGGATCAGCATCGTCTGGCGAACTTGGTGTGGAAATAGATGTCACCCTGCGCGGGTGTAGCTCAGTTGGTTAGAGTGCCGGCCTGTCACGCCGGAGGTCGCGGGTTCGAGCCCCGTCACTCGCGCCACTTGCCTGCCGGATGCAGCAAGTGGCGCAGACCGCGCATTTCGATAGCTTCGGTTTTATCCGCGACGCCAGCGTCCGGTTTCCATCCAGGCGAGCAGCCGCCGGAGCGGCAACACCCAGATCCATATGATGCCGAGCGCCAGATAGATGGGCACCTGCACCCACATCGGCAGCAGGCCGATCTGGCCCGACAGGCTGCCCACCATCACCGCCCATAGCGTGATCAGGCCGACGATCGCCAGCATCCCCACCGGCTTGCGCCAGCTGGGCTGATGATAATGGCGCGGGTCGATGCTCATGCGTCTGGTCCTTCGATCAGTTCCGCTTCGGTCAGGATGATGTCGAGCGGCAAGTCCCACGGGTCGGCGGGGACATCGTCCAGTTCCTGCGCCGACCAGGCAAGGCCTATGCGCAGCGCGTCGGGAAAGCGGGCGAAGGCGCGATCATAATAGCCGCCGCCCTGGCCCAACCGGTTGAGCGCGCGGTCGAACCCCACCAGCGGCGCGATGATCGCGTCGGGCGTCACGGGACCATTGCCGGGTTCAGGATGGCTGGTGCGGAAAGGGCCGGGGATGAGCGGGGCGTCGGGCGTCCAGGGCAGGAAATCCATCGACCCCAGCCGGTCCAGCACGCGCGGCAGCGCCACCCGCTTGCCCATGGCGATCAAGGGCGCGGCCAGCCGCTGCGCCGGGGCTTCGTCATCGAGGCCCATATAGAGGGCGACAGTGCGGGCATTAGCCAGACGCCGGGCGAGCGGGGAAGGCAGCACCTTGAACGCCAGCCTATGCGCCAGCGGATCGAGCGTGGCGACGAAGGCGCGCCGCTGATCGCGCGCGAGGACGCGCAGGTCGGCTTTGTCGGCGGCGTTAGGGTCGTCGCTCATCATCCTACTTTCGCAATCGGACGGGAAAGGGGGGTGACGGGACCACCTTGGCCGTGTGCTGGAAGATCCTCTGACGCCTCAACGTCAGGTGGGGACCATGTAGATCGGGCCGGAACCCGCCCAGGGACAGCCCCCTAGGATGTGCTTATCGCCTCAGGGATGTTCGCTAAAGCTCGTACCAGGCAGTACCCGTCATCCCCAATCTAGGCGTCCGCGTGCGGCGCGGCAAGTCTCTCGCGCAGCTTTTCTATCCGCGCCGTCAGCGCCTCGACCGCCTGCGCCGCATCGTCATCCTGGGTTTCCAGCGCCAGTCTCTCCTGCCGTCCGGCAACCTCGCGACGCAGGTCGGTCACTTCGTCGGCCAGGAAGAGCGCGGCGAAGAGCAGGTTGCGCACTTCGGTCATGCCCGGCATGCCCTGCTGCGCGGCGCGCGCCTTGCCATCGATCATCGCCGCAAGCTGCGCCAGATGCGCTTCCTCGCCATCGCGGCAGCGTATGTCATAGTGCCGCCCGGCAATGTGCAGCGTGGTTTCAGCCATGGGCCTTGGCTTTCAGGTCATCGATCAACTGATCAAGCGAACGCAGGGCTTCGCGGGCGGCGGGCAGGTCGATTTGTGGGGCGTCCGGCGGCGCAGGGGGCGGGATGGCCGCGACGAAATGGGTCACATCCTGTTCCAGCCGACCGATCGCCCGCTCCAGCGTGCCGATCGCCAGCATCATGCGCTCGCTTGCCATGGCCCAAGCATAGCCCGATTCGCGCGCCTACAAAAGCGGTCTTTGGGCCTAAGCGACGGGCATTGCGCCCCGCTATGGTTGACGCATGGGGCTTGACGCGACAAAGGAAGCGCGATCTCGACTCGTTCGCCCGCCCGCAAACGATCCGCCCTATTCGTTCAGGAAAGACGCCCGCCCATAATGACCGTCACTGATAAGTCGCTCGCCAACGCCATTCGCGCGCTTTCCATGGACGCGGTGCAGGCCGCCAATAGCGGTCATCCGGGGATGCCGATGGGGATGGCCGATGTCGCGACGGTGTTGTTCAGCGATTATCTGAAATTCGATCCGACCCAGCCCAAATGGGCCGACCGCGACCGGTTCGTCCTGTCGGCTGGCCATGGCTCGATGCTGATCTACAGCCTGCTGCACCTGACCGGCTATGCGCGGCCGACGATCGAGGACATCGCCAATTTTCGCCAGTTGCACAGCCCCTGCGCCGGCCATCCTGAGAATTTCGAGCTGGCGGGCGTGGAAGCGACCACTGGTCCGCTTGGCTCCGGCCTTGCCACCGCCGTTGGCATGGCGATTGCCGAACGCCATCTGAACGCGCAGTTCGGCGACGATCTGGTCGATCACCGGACCTGGGTGATTGCGGGCGACGGCTGCCTGATGGAAGGCATCAATCATGAGGCGATCGGCCTTGCGGGCCACCTCAACCTTGGCCGCCTGATCGTGTTGTGGGATGATAATAAGATCACGATCGACGGTGCGGTCGATCTGTCGAGCAGCGAAGATGTGCGCGCGCGCTATGCCGCCACTGGCTGGCATGTCGTGTCGTGCGATGGTCATGACGTTGCCGATGTGCGCCGCGCGCTGGCCGAAGCGATTGCCGATCCGCGTCCCTCGCTCGTCGCCTGTGCGACCAAGATCGGCTATGGTTCGCCCAACAAGGCGGGCACGTCGGGCGTACATGGTTCCGCGCTGGGCACGGACGAAGTCGCGGCCGCGCGCGAATTTCTCGGCTGGACCGCCGAGCCGTTCGTGATCCCCGAAGACATTGCCGCTGCCTGGAAGGCGATCGGCGCCAAGGGCGGCGAGGCGCGCACCGCATGGGAAGCACGGCTTGCAAGTGACGAGAAGGGCGGCGAATTTGCCCGTCGCATGGGCGGCGACCTGCCCGCCGATTTCTCGCTCGACGCCTATATCGACAGCCTAATCGCCGCGCCGCAGAAGGTCGCCACGCGCAAGGCGAGCGAGTTGGCGCTAGGCGCGATCAATGACCTGCTGCCCGAAACGCTGGGTGGTTCGGCGGACCTGACCGGCTCCAACAATACCAAGACCAAGTCGACCGGCCCGCTGACCAAGGATGATTATGCGGGTCGCTATGTCTATTATGGCATTCGCGAATTCGGCATGGCCTGCGCGATGAACGGCATGGCGCTGCATGGCGGGGTCATCCCCTATGGCGGCACCTTCCTCGTCTTTTCCGACTATCTGCGCGGCGGCATCCGCCTGGCCGCGCTGCAGCAGCAGCGCGTCATCCATGTGCTGACCCATGACAGCATCGGCCTTGGCGAAGATGGCCCGACCCACCAGCCGATCGAGCATGTCATGTCGCTGCGCATGATCCCCAACCTGGACGTCTATCGTCCGGCCGACATCGTCGAGACGGCGGAATGTTGGGAACTGGCGCTCAAGGACGCGACCGGCCCATCGGTGCTGGCGCTGACCCGCCAGAACCTGCCGCAGTTGCGCACCGAGAAGAGCGAGAATCTGTGCGCCAAGGGTGCCTATCGCCTGCGCGCCGCGACCGGCGATCGCCGCGTGGTGATCATGGCCACGGGTTCGGAAGTCGAGATCGCGGTCGATACCGCCAAGCTGCTGGAAGAGCAGGGCATCGGCGCCGATGTCGTGTCGATGCCGAGCTGGGCACATTTCGAGGCGCAGCCGCAATCCTACAAGGATGAGGTTCTGCCCTATGATGTGCTGCGCGTGTCGATCGAGGCGGGGACGACCTTCGGCTGGGAACGGCATACCGGCATCGGTGGGCTGCGCTTTGGCATCGACAGCTTCGGGGCGTCCGCGCCGGCCGAAGCGCTTTACGACCATTTCGGCCTGACCGCCGTGAAGATCGCGCCGCAAATCGTGGCCGCGCTCGACAACTGATCGACAATCAACACCTTAAGGGAGGCTAGTGCAGTGGCAACGAAGGTAGCAATTAACGGTTTCGGACGTATCGGCCGCCTGGTGGCGCGCGCCATCCTCTCGCGCACCGACCATGACCTGGAACTGGTCAGCATCAACGATCTGGGCGATGCCAAGGCGAACGCCCTGCTGTTCAAGCGCGACTCGGTCCATGGCAATTGGAAGGGTGACGTCAGCGTCGATGGCGATTTCCTGGTCATCGACGGCAAGCGTATCGCCGTCACCGCCGAACGCGATCCCGCCAACCTGCCCCACGCGGCGCAGGGCGTTGAGATCGCGCTGGAATGCACCGGCATCTTCGCCGACAAGGGCAAGGCCAGCGCCCATCTGACCGCTGGTGCCAAGCGCGTCATCATTTCGGCGCCCGCGACCGGCGTGGACAAGACGATCGTGTTCGGCGTCAACCATGACGCGCTGACTGCCGACGATATCGTGATTTCGAACGCCAGCTGCACCACCAACTGCCTGGCCCCGCTCGCCAAGGTGCTGCACGATGCAATCGGCATCGAGCGCGGTTTCATGACGACGATCCACAGCTACACCAATGACCAGAACACGCTGGACCAGATCCACAAGGATATGCGCCGCGCCCGCGCCGCTGCCCTGTCGATGATCCCGACCACCACGGGCGCTGCCCGTGCGGTGGGTGAGGTTATGCCGGAGCTGAAGGGCAAGCTGGATGGCTCGTCGGTCCGCGTGCCGACCCCGAATGTGTCGGTGGTTGATTTGAAGTTCGACGCCAAGCGCGCGACCAGTGTCGAGGAAGTCAACGCGCTGCTCAAGGCCGCTGCGGAAGCCGGACCGCTCAAGGGCGTGCTGGGCTATTCGGACGAGCCTCTGGTCTCGATCGACTATAATGGCGATCCGCGCAGCTCGACCGTCGACAGCCTGGAAACCGCCGTCATCGACGGCACGCTGGTCCGTGTGCTCAGCTGGTACGATAATGAATGGGGCTTCTCCAACCGCATGATCGACACCAGCGGCGTGGTGGCGAAGTTCCTGTAAGATACTGAGGGGGCAGGGTGACTTGCCCCCTTTTCGTCATCCCGGCGCACGCCGGGTTCCCGCTTTTCTTCTCTTCGGCGATACAGGAAGAGTGATCCCAGCTTTCGCTGGGATGACGGATGCATCAGGAAGCCAACATGACCAAGCCGTTCAAGACACTCGATGATATGGGCGACATCAGCGGCAAGGCCGTGTTGGTGCGCGAAGACCTCAACGTGCCGATGCACGAAGGGTCGGTCAGCGACGATACCCGCTTGCGCTCGGCGATGCCGACCGTGCTGGAACTGGCCGATCGCGGCGCGAAGGTGCTGATCCTCGCCCATTTCGGCCGTCCCAAGGGCCAGAAGAACCCCGAATTTTCGCTGTCGAAGATCACCCGGCCCCTGAGCCAGGTGCTAGGCCGCGAAGTCCAGTTCATCCCTGATTGCGCCGGTCAGGCGGCGGTTGACGGCATTGCGGTAATGCGTCCCGGCGACATTGCGATCCTGGAAAATACCCGCTTCCATGCGGGTGAAGAACAGAACGACCCGGCGCTGGCCGAGGCGATGGCGGCGATCGCCGACATGTATGTCAACGACGCCTTCTCCGCCGCGCACCGCGCCCATGTTTCGACCGAGGGCATTGCCCACAAGCTGCCCGCCTTTGCCGGGCGCGCGATGGAGCGCGAACTGGATGCGTTGCAGGTCGCGCTGGGCACCCCGGTCAAGCCGGTCGCGGCGGTCGTGGGCGGGGCCAAGGTCTCGACCAAACTGGATGTGCTGAACCATCTGGTGACCAAGGTCGATCATCTGATCATCGGCGGCGGTATGGCCAATACCTTCCTGCACGCGCGCGGGGTCGATGTCGGCAAGTCGCTGTGCGAGAAGGATCTGGCCGACACCGCCGAAGCGATTTTCGACAAGGCGGAAGCGGCCGGTTGCACCATCCATCTGCCCTATGACGTGGTGGTGGCCAAGGAATTTACCGCCAACCCGCCATCGGTGCGGACGTGCAATGTGCATGAGGTCGCTGAGGATGAAATGATCCTCGACGTCGGCCCGGCCGCTGTCGAGGCGCTCGCCGATGTGCTGAAAAATTGCCGGACCTTGGTGTGGAACGGCCCGCTCGGCGCGTTCGAGATTGCGCCGTTCGACACCGCCACGGTCGCGCTGGCGCGGACGGCGGCGGCGCTGACCAAGGAAGGCCAGTTGACCTCGGTCGCAGGCGGCGGCGATACCGTCGCCGCGCTCAACCATGCAGGCGCAGCGGCCGACTTCACGTTCGTTTCGACCGCGGGCGGCGCCTTCCTGGAATGGATGGAAGGCAAGGACTTGCCCGGCGTCAAGGCGTTGATGGCCTGACCATAGGGGAGGAAGGCGCAACTGCTGCGCCTTCCTTTCTCGCTTAGCTGGCGGGGACGGGCTCGCGCAGCAAGGGCACCAGCAGCCGGTTGAGTGCATCGAGATCGAGCGCGCCCGCCTTGGCATAGCGCACAGTGCCCGACCGATCGATGATGACGTTGGTCGGCACCCCGGTCAGCGGGCCATAGGGGCCTTTGATCCGCTTGGCCGATGGCATATGCATCGCGGCGAACAGCTTTTTCAACTGGCTAAGAGGTGCTGAATCCTGCGTCGTGACCGCAAAGACGCGCAGGCCATTCTTTTTCTGCAATGAATAATAAGCGTCGAGCGTCGGCAATTCGGTGCGGCACGGCACACACCATGTCGCCCAGAAATTCAGCAGCACGACTTGCCCCTTAAGATCCGCCAGCGCGATCTTTTCTCCGCCGATCAGCGTCAGTTCGAAATCGGGCGCCGGGGCATCGACCGTCACTTTCTCCCGCGCCATGGTCGCCCCGGACGAAAGGCATGCCGCCGCAAAGGCCATTGCCGCCGCCAGTCGCCACGATCCCGTCATTGTCGCCCCCATTTGCCCCAAGCGTGCGACAATAGCGGCGTGTCTG
Organism: Sphingobium sp. D43FB; assembly: GCF_002312805.1. GTDB lineage: Bacteria > Pseudomonadota > Alphaproteobacteria > Sphingomonadales > Sphingomonadaceae > Sphingobium. The sequence goes on from NZ_NMUA01000005.1 coordinate 61,936, forward strand.
TCGGACGCAATGCGGCATAGTTGCGGTGCGTTGTTTCTTGCGGTGCGGCATGGGACTGGCTAACAGCGCGAAGACTGGGGATTTCAATGATATTGCTGTACCCGGCAGGCAGGCGATGGAGCGCCTGCTGATCGTCTATTTACGCGCGGCCAGATCGAAGGCGCGCTTTCAAGAGAAGGTATGTGCAGATGCTGGATCAGACCATGAAGCAGAAGATCGCCGACGGGGAGGGCTTCATCGCCGCGCTCGACCAGAGCGGTGGATCGACGCCCAAGGCGCTCAAGGGCTATGGCATCGAAGAGGGCGCCTGGGCCAATGACGAGGAAATGTTCGGCCTGATCCACGCGATGCGCAGCCGCATCATCACCGCGCCTGTGTTTACCGGCGACAAGGTGCTGGGCGCGATCCTGTTCGAACGCACCATGGACGGCACCGTCGATGGCAAGCCGACCCCGCAGGCGCTGATCGACAAGGGCGTGGTGCCCTTCATCAAGATCGACAAGGGGCTGGAGGACGAAGCCAATGGCGTTCAGCTGATGAAGCCGAACCCCGATCTCGATGTGCTGCTGCACCGCGCCAAGGCGCTGGGCGTGTTCGGCACCAAGGAGCGTTCGGTCGTCAACCTCGCCAACCGCGAAGGCATTGCCGCCGTCGTCAAGCAGCAGTTCGAAACCGGGCAGCAAGTCTTGGCCGCCGGGCTGATGCCGATCATCGAGCCGGAAGTGAACATCAAGTCGCCCGAACGCGCCGAAGCCGACGCGATCCTGCTCGACGAACTGGTCAAGGCGCTCGACGCGCTGCCGGACGACCAGCAGGTGATGCTCAAGCTGTCGCTGCCGACCAAGGCCGGTCTGTTCGATCCGCTGGTCGATCATCCCCGCGTGCTGCGCGTCGTCGCTTTGTCGGGTGGCTTTGCCCGTCCCGAAGCCTGTGTCGAACTGGCCAAGAATCGCGGCATCATCGCCAGCTTCAGCCGTGCGCTGCTCAACGACCTGCGCCACCAGATGAGCGATGACGAGTTCAACGTGGCGCTCGGCGAAGCGATCGACGAAATCCACGGCGCATCGGTCGCCAAGACGCCGGTTACGGCCTGAACCGGATCGGCCGGGCGGGACTTCCGCCTGCCCGGCCCCCCTTTCCCGGATCGGCGGGATCGGTTAGGGCATCGGCCATGACCGATTTTACCGATGAAGAACTGGCGCTCGATCCGCATTTTGCCGATCAGTTCCAGACGGGCTTTCGCCCCGCTTGCCAACTTTACCTGATCTCGCCGCCCGCGATCGACGCGGATTTTGCGCCGCGCCTGGCGCAAGCGTTGGAAGGCGGCAAGGTTGCTGCGTTCCAACTGCGGCTCAAGGGGCTGGATGATCACGCCATCGCCGCGCTCGCGCCACCGCTGCAGGCGATCTGCGCCGAGCATGAGGTGGCGTTCATCGTCAACGATAGCATTGGCCTCGCCAAGCGGTTGGGCGCGGATGGCGTGCATCTGGGGCAGGAGGATGGCGACCCGCGCGATGCGCGCAAGCAGCTTGGCCCCAATGTTCAGATCGGCGTGACCTGCCATGACAGCCGTCACTTGGCGATGGAAGCGGGCGAGGCGGGGGCCGACTATGTCGCCTTCGGCGCCTTCTTTCCGACCACGACCAAGGAAACGCAGCATCGCGCTGAACCCTCGATCCTGGGCTGGTGGACGACCTTGTTCGAACTGCCCTGCGTCGCGATCGGCGGCGTGACGGCGGATAATGCGGGGCCGCTGGTGATGGCGGGCGCGGATTTCCTGGCGGTCAGCAGCGCGGTTTGGGAGCATCCCGAAGGCCCGAAGGCGGGCGTCGCCGCCTTTGCCGAAGTGCTGGCGAGCAAGCCCCCGCCGCCACGCTGATGCGGGGCAGGGCGGAGGCGCTTACGCCATCGCGCAATAAGGCTGACTCATGCGCTGTGTTCCCCGGCGGAGGCCGGGGTCCAGTCCCACGGTCAGAACTGGACCCCGGCCTTCGCCGGGGAACAATAAGCTATAGGTTCTCGGCAATGTACCTTGGTATTACGCTCCGACCTGCGCCTTGCTGACATCGAGTCGCTTGCCGTTGGTGATGACGACGACGTCGCCCAACTTGGTCACGCCGAACAATTTTTGCGCGAAGGCGACCGGCACGCCGATGCAGCCATGGGTTGCCTTGCCCCATTGGACGTCGCTGCCATGGATCGCCACGCCGTCGCTGGTCAGGCGCAGCATATAGGGCATCGGTGCATTGTCGTAGAGGTTGGAATAATGGTCGGCGTCCTTCTGCATTATCGGGAAGGCACCCAAGGGGCTAGGCTTGTCGGTCGCGCCATAGAGGATGACCGCCGCGCCGATTTCATAGCCTGCGCGGAACACAGATAGCGTTTGCGCGCGCAGGTCCACGGTGATGATGACGGGGCCGGTCGTCGGCGCACCGCTTTCGTCCCAGGCATAGTCGCCATGGCGGAACGGGCCGTCAATCTTGAGGACGCGCTTGACCGTCAGCGCGCGCGGATCGATCGTCATAGGCTGATCGCTGCGGCGTTCGGCGGGTTTTGCGGGGGCTGGCGTGGGGGATGGCGCTTTCGCTACTGGGGCAGGCACGGCGGGTTCTTCGGCGGCGGGGCGGTCGATCCAGCCGGACACAAGCAGGCCAATGCCCGCCAGCCCTGCGCCGATCGCCAGCTTCGGGCCAGCGCTTTTCGCCAATGCTTTGAGCAGAGCTGCCATATCATCCTCAAACAAATTCCTCCCCTGTAAGTGGAGGGGGACCACGAAGTGGTGGAGGGGTGTCGCCGTCACGATGGGGGGACACCCCTCCGTCAGGCTTCGCCTGCCACCTCCCCTTGCAGGGGAGGAACTCCATCGTCCGTCATAGCGGCAAAAGGTTAAGCTCAGCCTTCGCGCGCGACTTCCGCCGCTGCGATGGCGGTGAGGTTGAGGATGCCGCGCGAGGTGACGCCGGGGGTCAGGACATGAATGGGCTTGGTGAGGCCCATCAGCATCGGCCCGACGGTCGGCGAACTGGACGAGGCGGACAGCGCGGTGAGCGTGATGTTCGCGGCATCCAGATTGGGCATGACCAGCAGATTGGCCGGGCCTTCAAAGCGCGAATCGGGGATCAGCTTTTCGCGCAGCGCCTGGCTGAGCGCCGCATCGGCATGCATTTCGCCATCGACCGCCAGATCGGGCGCGGCCTGCCGCACCAGTTTGAGCGCGGCGCGCATCTTGCGGGCGCTGTCGCTGTGCGAAGCCCCGAAATTGGAGTGGGACAGCAGGGCGACGCGCGGGACCAGGCCGAAATGTTCCAGCTCGGTCGCCGCCAGCAGCGTCATTTCCGCAACCTGTTCGGGCGTCGGATTGGGCACCATATGGGTGTCGGTGATGAACAGCGCGCCTGCGTCGAGGATTAGGCCCGACAGCGCATAGACGCGGTTGCGGCCCGGCACCCGGTCGATGATGCGCAGCGCATGTTCGACCTGGCCCCAATATTCCGAATTGCCGCCGATCAGCGCGGCGTCGACATGGCCCAAGCGCAGCAGCATAGCGGCGGTGACGCTGGGGCGGCGATAGACATGGCGCAGCACTTCGGCGGCGGGCACGCCCCGGCGCGAGGCGACGGCGCGATAGCCCTCGACCAGTTGCGCCATGATCTCATGATCGGTTTCGGGATCGATCACCTCGACATCGCGGCCGAGTTCGAAGCGCAGGCCGAGGTCCGGCAGCTTCTTGTTCAGGATGCGGCGGCGCGCGACGATGGTCGGGCGGACAATGCCTTCATCCAGCGCGTCCTGAATGGCGCGCAGCACGCGCTCATCCTCGCCCTCGCCATAGACGATGCGGCGTGCGCCACCACGGGCGGCCTCGAACACTGGCAGCATCAGCTGGCCGGAGCGGGTATTCTGCCGCGTCAGGCGGCGGCGATAGTCGTCCAGGTCGATCGGGCGGCGGGCGACGCCGCTGTCCATCGCCGCGCGCGCCACGGCGACCGCGATCTCGCCGATCAGCCGCGGATCGAAGGGGGTGGGGATGATATAGTCGGGACCGAAGACCAGCCTGCGCCCGCCATAGGCCTGCGCCACGCTGTCATGCGCGGGCATGCGGGCGAGGCTGGCGATCGCGTCGGCGGCGGCGACCTTCATCGCTTCGTTGATCTGGGTCGCGCCAACATCGAGCGCGCCCCGGAAGATATAGGGGAAGCACAGGACGTTGTTGACCTGATTAGGATAGTCCGAGCGGCCGGTGGCGATGATCGCGTCCGGGCGGACTTCGCGCGCGGCCTCCGGGCGGATTTCGGGTTCGGGGTTGGCGAGCGCGAAGATCAGCGGATTGGGGGCCATCAACGGCAACCATTCGGGCTTCAGGACGCCGGGCGCGGAGAGGCCGAGGAACAGATTGGCCCCCGGCAGCACGTCGGGCAGGGTGCGCGCATTGGTGACGCGGGCATAGCGCGCCATATTGGGCAACATGCCCTCGCGGCCCGAATGGATGACGCCATCCTTGTCGGTCATGGTGACATTGTCGACCGGCAGGCCCATCGACACGAGCAGATCGACGCAGGCGAGCGCCGCCGCGCCCGCGCCCGACGTCACCAGCTTGGCATCGGCCAGCGTCTTGCCCTGGATTACCAGCGCGTTGCGCACGGCGGCGGCGACGACGATGGCGGTGCCATGCTGATCGTCATGAAAGACCGGAATATTCATCCGTTCCTTCAGCCGCGCCTCGATCGCGAAACATTCGGGCGCCTTGATATCCTCAAGGTTGATGCCGCCGAAGGTCGGCTCCATCAGGGCGACGGCTTCGATGAATTTTTCGGGGTCAGTGGTGTCGAGTTCGATGTCGAACACGTCGATATCGGCGAATTTCTTGAAGAGGACCGCCTTGCCCTCCATCACCGGCTTGGACGCCAGTGCGCCGATCGCGCCCAGGCCAAGGACGGCGGTGCCGTTGGAGATGACCGCGACCAGATTACCGCGCGCGGTGTAATCGAGCGCCTTGTCGGGATCGGCGGCGATCTCCATGCAGGGGGCGGCGACGCCGGGCGAATAGGCCAGCGCGAGATCGCGCTGGTTGACCATGCGTTTGGTCGGCTCGATCCGCAGCTTCCCCGGCTGGGGAAAGCGGTGATAGTCGAGGGCGGCGCGGCGGGTATTATCGTCCATGCGATGGGCCTTAAGGGCTGCGTTCCGCAAGGGCAATGGTGGAACGCGCCCAGGGGGGCGTTGGGGCATATAGTCCGACAAGAAAATCGACAAAGGCGGTGATGGCGGCGGGCGGGTTATGCTGTGGCAGTTGCACCGCGAACAGGCCGACATCCGCCGACCCTTCATGGTCCGGCACGATCTGCTGAACATCGCCGCGCGCCAGCGCGTCGCTGATATCCCAGAGCGAGCGCAGGGCGATGCCGCCGCCTGCCAGCGCCAGTTCGCGGACCACTTCGCTGCTGTTGGTGCGGACGTGGCTGCGGCCCTCGACCGTCACCGGGCCGTTCGGGCCGACGAGACGCCAGGGCATCTGGCCATCGGCGGCGAGCAGGCGATGGTTTTTGAGGTCGGCGAGGGTGGCGGGTGTGCCATAGCGGTCGAGATAGGCGGGAGCGGCGCACAGGATGCGGCGGTTGGTCGCTAGCCGTCGCGCGGCGAGGCCCGGCCCTGGATCGGCAGTGATGCGGATGGCAAGGTCGGCGCGCGTGTCGATCAGGTCGGCGAAATCGTCCGACAAGTTGATGGCGAGATCGACGCGGGGATGGGCGTCCATGAAGCGCGGCAGCCAGGGGGCGAGATGCATCCGGCCAAAGGAGGTGGGCGCGGTGATGCGCAGCGGCCCCGCGACGATCGCCGACGTACCCGACACACGCCGCTCGGCTTCGTCCAGCGCGGCCAAAATCCCGCGCAGATCGGCATGGAGCCGCTCGCCCGCCGGGGTCAGGGCGAGCCGCCGCGTGGTGCGGTGAACGAGGCGCGTGCCCAGCCGCTCCTCTAGCCGCGCGAGCCGCTTGGACATCATGGCGGGCGAGATATGCAGGCGGCGACCGGCAGCAGCGAGGCCGCCTTCATCGACGATCGCGACGAAGAGTTCATGGTCTGGGTCCATCATATTCGTTCACCATGGGAATGACTATGTTTGCATAATAGTGAATATACGACATAATGGGAATGGGGTATTCCAGTGTTCAACATCATCGTCATTCCCGCGCAGGCGGGAACCCATCTCCGGCGCTGTCCCCCGTCGCTATGTTGGGAGATGGGTCCCCGCCTGCGCGGGGATGACGAAAGGATTTAGGAGTGGAATGATGACCGACCGCATGATCGACAAATCCGGGCTGAAGGTCGCGGCATCGCTGGCCGACTTCATCGACAATCAGGCACTGCCCGGCACCGGGATCGAACCGGCCGCCTTCTGGGCAGGGACTGCGGACATCTTCGCACGCTTCACCCCGGACAATATCGCCCTGTTGGAAACCCGCGACGCGATGCAGGCGCAGATCGATGACTGGCATGAGCAGCGGGCAGGCCAGCCGCATGATGCGCAGGCCTATCAAGCCTTCCTGCGCGAGATCGGCTATCTGGTTCCCGAACCCGCGCCCTTCACCATCGGCAGCGAGAATGTCGATGACGAGGTCGCGCGCCTCGCCGGACCGCAATTGGTCGTCCCCATCCTCAACGCCCGCTTCCTGCTCAATGCCGCCAATGCGCGCTGGGGAAGTCTGTACGATTCGCTGTACGGCACCGACGCCATTCCCGGCACGGCGGCAGGCAAGGGCTATGACGCGGCGCGCGGCGCGCAGGTCATTGCCTGGGCCAAGGCGTTTCTGGATGACGCCATCCCGCTCGCTAACGGTAGCTGGGCCGAGCTTTCGAGCGACGAGATCGTTCTTGCCGATCCAAGCCAATATCTGGGGCGCAGCGAGAAGGGCCGCCTGTTCCGGCACAATGGCCTGCATATCGAGGTCGTTTTCGACAAGTCGCATCCCATCGGCGCGACCGACCCGGCTGGCATATCCGACGTCATCCTCGAATCCGCGCTGACCGCCATTTGCGACCTGGAGGATTCGGTCGCGGCGGTCGATGCGGCGGACAAGGTTGCGGCCTATGCCAACTGGCTGGGCCTGATGAAGGGCGACCTGACCGAAACGTTCGAAAAGGGCGGCGCGATGATGACCCGCGCGCTCAACCCCGACCGGGCTTATACGGCGCCCGATGGCAGTGGCTTCACATTGCCTGGCCGCAGCCTGTTGTTCGTCCGCAATGTCGGCCATCTGATGACCACGCCGGCCATCTTGCTGCCCGACGGCGCGCAAGCTCCCGAAGGCATACTCGACGGGATCGTCACCAGCCTGATCGCGTTGCATGATCTGGCCCGCGAAGGTGGCAACAGCCGCGCGGGCAGCGTCTATATCGTCAAGCCCAAGATGCATGGAGCCGACGAAGCGGCCTTCACCAATCGCCTGTTCGACGCGATCGAGGATATGCTCGGCATGGCGCGCCACACGCTCAAGGTCGGCGTCATGGATGAGGAGCGCCGCACCTCGGCCAATCTCGCCGCCTGCATCCATGCCGTGCGCGACCGCATCGTCTTCATCAACACCGGCTTCCTCGACCGCACCGGCGACGAGATGCATACGTCGATGCAGGCCGGGCCGATGATCCGTAAGGGCGAGATGAAGAGCAGCGACTGGATCACCGCCTATGAGGATCGCAACGTCCAGATCGGCCTCGCCTGCGGCCTGTCGGGTCGCGCGCAGATCGGCAAGGGCATGTGGGCCGCGCCTGATCGCATGGCCGACATGCTGGAACAGAAGATCGGCCATCCCAAGAGCGGGGCCAACACCGCCTGGGTGCCATCGCCCACCGCCGCGACGCTGCACGCGACCCATTATCACCGCTTCGACGTGTTCGCGCGGCAGGCGGAGCGCGCGGCGGAGGGCATCGCGTCGCTCGACAAGCTGCTGACCATCCCGGTCGCCGCCGGGCGCAACTGGTCGGAAGAGGAGATCGCGCAGGAGCTGGACAATAATGCGCAGGGCATATTGGGCTATGTCGTCCGCTGGATCGACCAGGGGGTCGGCTGTTCCAAGGTGCCTGACATTCACGACATCGGCCTGATGGAGGACCGCGCGACGCTGCGCATTTCTTCGCAGCATATGGCCAATTGGCTGCTGCATGGGGTCTGCACCGGCGAGCAGGTCGATGCCGCGCTCCGGTGCATGGCGGCCAAGGTCGATGCGCAGAATGCGGGCGATCCGTTGTACCAGCCCATGAGTGGGCGCGAGGGGGAGAGCCTGGCGTTCCAGGCCGCCCGTGCGCTGGTGTTCGAGGGCGTTGCCCAGCCCAATGGCTATACCGAGCCGCTGTTGCACGCCTATCGCGCGAAGCAGAAGGCGGCGGAAGAGTTGGAGGTCGCATAAAATTGTTCGTCATCCCGCGAAGGCGGGGATCCATCTTCCAACCTCGCGCCTGAGGATGGGGCCGGAGATGGATTCCCGCCTGCGCGGGAATGACATGGCTTTGCTTGAACTTGGCAACGCCCCGATGCTGCGTTAGCGCTGATCGCCACGCAGCATCGGAGCCGTCATGACCATCATCGTCCACCACCTCAATAACAGTCGCTCGCAACGCATCCTGTGGATGCTGGAGGAATTGGGCGAGGCTTATGAGGTGCGCCGCTACGAACGCGATCGCAAGACCATGCGCGCGCCCGCGTCGCTGCGCGCCATTCATCCGCTCGGCCGGTCGCCGGTGGTGGAAGTGGATGGCCACCGCCTGATCGAGACAGGCGCGATCATGGACTATCTGGTCGCGCGCGCCGCCAATGGCTTCGGCCCGCCCGCCGATGTGGCGGGGGCGATCCGCTATCGCCAGTTCCTCCATTATGCCGAAGGATCGCTGATGCCACCATTGCTGGCGCTGCTCATCATCGGCAAGCTCGGCCTGCTCGGTCGCCCGGCGCGGCCGACGGTGCAGGGCATGCTCGACGATCATCTCGACTGGATCGAAAGCGAATTAGGGAGCCGCCCCTATTTCGCGGGCAACAGCTTCACCGCCGCGGACATGATGATGAGTTTTCCGCTGGAAGCCGCCTGCTCGCGCGGTGGCCTCAACGACAGCCGCCCCCATATCCTGCGCTGGCTGAGCGAGATGCACGCCCGTCCCGCCTATCAGGCCGCGTTGCAGGCCGGTGGCCCCTATGCTTACGCCTGACCGGCGCAGCCTGCTCGGCTATGCCGCCGCTGGCATCGCCGCCGCCGTCACCCCGCGCCTGTTCGCCCAGGAGCGGGCGGCCGAAGCGCTGACGTCCCTGACCCAAGGCATCACGCCGATCGGCCGGGCCGAACGCGCTGACCGCCTATCCCGTGCGCAGGCGATGATGCAGGCTCAGGGCATCGACGCGCTGCTGATCGAACCGGGGGCGAGCCTCATTTACTATAGTGGCGTGCGCTGGTGGCGCAGCGAACGGCTGACCGCGCTGGTCATCCCGGCGTCGGGCGCGCCGCTCATCCTCTGCCCCTTTTTCGAAAAGCCCTCAATCGACGAATCGCTTGGCATCCCGGCGGAGGTACGGGTGTGGCAGGAGCATGAAAGTCCGCATGCGCTGGTCGCTGCCTTCCTTACGGAAAAGGGGTTGGCGAAGGGGCGGATCGGCATCGAGGAAACGGTGCGCTATTTCGCGGTCGATGGCCTCAAGGCGGCGCTGCCGCAGGCGCGGCTGACCACCGACCCAGTCACCCGCGCGCTGCGGATGCGCAAGACGCCCACTGAAATCGCGCTGATGCAGACCGCCGCCGACGTCACCATGGCCGCCTATCGCTGGACCTACCCCCAGGTGAAGGCAGGCATGACCCCGGCGGATATTGGCGCGCTAATGACTGCCGCGACCACCGCGTTGGGCGGCAGGACCGAGTTCAATCTCGTGTTGCTCGGCGAAGCAGCCGCCTATCCGCATGGCTCCGGCAAGCCGCAGGCGGTGCGGGCTGGCGAGGTCGTGCTGATGGATTGCGGCTGTACCGTGGCGGACTATCAGTCCGACATCAGCCGGACCTTCGTTTATGGCGCTGCGCCCAGCACGCAACAGCGCAGCGTCTGGAACGACGTGGCGCAGGGGCAGGCGATCGCCTTCGCCGCCGCCAAACTCGGCACGCCCGCAGGGGCGGTCGATGACGCCGTGCGGGCGCATTATGAGAGCCGTGGCTATGGCCCCGGCTATGCGCTCCCCGGCCTGTCCCACCGCACGGGCCATGGCATCGGCATGGAGGGGCATGAGCCGGTCAACCTGGTCCATGGCGAAACCACCAAGCTGGACGTCGGCATGTGCTTCTCCAACGAACCGGGCCTGTATCTGCCCGGCACCATGGGCGTGCGGATGGAGGATTGTTTCCACATGACGGCGCAGGGTCCGGCGTGGTTTTCCAAGCCGCCAGTGTCGATCGAAGCGCCGATCGGCTGACATATCCGCAGGCGTTGGTCCTTAGCTGCCGTCGGAAATCAGCGTGCCGCCATCGACCACGATCGTCTGGCCGGTGGTGAAACCGCCTGCGTCACTGGCCAGATAGAGCGCAGTCGCGGCGATTTCGTCGGGGGAGCCAGCGCGGCGGAGCGGGGTGAGGCCGAGGCGGCGTTCGGCGCGGTCGGGGCTGGAGAGGATCGCGCCCGCCCATTCGGTTTCGATAAGGCCCGGTGCGATGGCGTTGGCGCGGACGCCCGATGGTCCCCATTCGACCGCCAGATTACGCGCGAGCTGCGCCAGCGCCGCTTTGGTCATGCCATAATGGCCGAGCATGGCGTTGCCACGCAGGCCCGCAATGCTGGACAGCAGGACGATGCTGCCGCGTCGGCGCGCGGCCATATGCGGCGCGATGAGGCTGGTGAGGCGGAGCGGGTGGAGGAGGTTGACCGCATAGAGCGTGTCGCGGTCGGACTCCGTCATGGCATGCATCGGCGCTGGCGTTCCGGCGATGCCTGCATTGCAAACCAAGATATCGATGCCACCGGTCTGGGCTTCGGCCTGGTCCGCCAGGCGGGTGAGGGCGGCGGCGTCGCTGACATCGGTGGGCAGGGACAGGCCGCCCAGAGTCGCCGCGAGCGCGTCGCAGGCCGGGGCGTCGATATCGGCCAGCACCAGCCTGGCCCCTGCGCCCGCGAACAGGTGGGCGATGGCGAGGCCGATGCCGCGCGTCGGGCCGGTGATGAGCGCTGTCTTGCCCTCCAGTCGGAAGGCGCCAAGCGGATCAGAGGTCTGCAAGCACGGTCTCCACCAATTGGGTCAAGCTGCCGTCGTGGCGAAAGCCGAGATCATCGGCGCGGCGGGTCGTTAGTTGTGGGTAGCTGCCGAAGGTGCGGCGGGTGACGGCGTCCTCTTCGAAGGTCAATCGCTGCACATCCCCGAAGCGGCCGAGCGTATCGACCAGATCGCCGATCCTGACGTGAAGGGCGGGGAGGGTGACGGCCTCTTGCGCGGTCGCATCGTCCAGTACGGCGGTGACCAGATTAGCCGCGCAGGCGCGGGCGGACAGGAGCCAACTGGTGGCGTCTGGTGCTACGGGGATGGCATAGGAGGTGCCAGCCTTTGCCGCGTGGAAGATGTCGCTGAGGAAGGCCGAGCCAAAGCCGCCCGCCGCCGCCGGGCGGGCGACGATGCCGGGCAGGCGCAGGGCCATGCCCTGGATCGCGCCGCGCCGGACGGCGTCGGCAAAGGCAATTTCGACCATATATTTGTGTGCGCCATAGACGCTGGCCGGGGCTGGCGGGGTGCTGTCGTCAACCTGTGTCGGCAATGTGCCACCGAACACCGCGATCGATCCGGCGAGGATCAGGCGGCGGCCCGCCATCGCTTCGACAAGGGCCAGCGGCACGTCCAGATTGATCGCCCGCGATGCTTGCGGATCGCGTTCCGCTGCGCCGCCGGGAAGGGCGGCGAGGTGCAGCAGGATGTCGGTTTCCGGGCCGCATAGCGCGCGGACGATCGCCGGGTCGGTCAGGTCACCGACGAGCGTGGGATAGGCGGACGGGCCGGTGAAGGCCCGATCCGTCAGCAGCAGATCCACATCAGGGCGGCTCTGGCGCAGTTGGCGGACGACCGCTTGGCCGACAAACCCGGCCGCCCCGGTGATGGCGATCCGCATTACCGCTGCAGTTCAGGCTCGAACGTGCCGTCGATCAGGATGAAGGCGATGCGGCAATTGCTGTCCGAGCGGTTGGACCAGCCATGGTTGGTGCCGCGCTGAATGACGATGTCGCCGGCGCGGACGGTGGTTTCGCCTTCGTCCATGATCAAGACCAGTTCGCCCTCCAGCACGATGCCATAATCGATGGTTTCGGTGCGGTGCATCAGCGCGTGGCGGGTGGTTTCGCCGCTATGGGCGGAGGCGTCGCTGGCACCCACTTCGGCGAAATGGGCGCGGGCCTCTTCGGGCGACATGGTGCGGATCGTGTCGCCTTCGGGCGGGATGTCGAGCACGCGGATGCGGGTGCCGCCCTTGGGCGGGGCGAGCTTGATGCCGTCTTCGGCCGGTTCGCCCGATGCGGCGTCGATCGGCGCAGGGGTCGACTGCGTATTCCAGATTTCGTGAAACATCGGACCGGCCGGGCCGCCGACCTGCTGGACGCGCGGCGCAGCGCCATCTTCCTGGATGATGGCAAGGCCTTGGGCATTATGGCCGGTCACGACGCGGCGGACGGGGTTTGTCATCATCTTACTCCTTGAAGGTTTGGCTGTGCTTGTCCGTAGCGCAGCAGGGCGACGCCTGCACCGATCGCTGCGGCTGCGCTGAAGAAGAGGAAGGTGCCTGCCATCCCGCCGAGCAGGCTGGACAAGGCTGTCGCCACGATCGGCGCAACGAATTGCGCCAGGAAGAAGGCGCCGGTCCAGACGCCCGTGCCGCGCCCTCGCGTGGCGGGCGGCAGTCGGCGCAATACCCAGGCCAGCATGGTCGGCAGCATCAGCCCGTTGCCGATGCAGATGACGACGGCGGATGCGACCGTCAGGGCGAAATCCGTGGAGAGGGCGACGCCGACATAACCCAGCGCAACGAGCGGCAGGCCCCAGGCGAGCAGATGCGGGGCTGGCCGCGCCTTGACCCGACCGAACAGCAGCGAGCCGAGCATGACACCGACATTGGCGGCGGCCCCGGCCACGCCGATCAGCGCGGGCGACGTCACGCCGGTCGCCTCGATCACCGGGCCGAGTTGCACGACGATCGTGTAGAAGAGCAGGCCGATGCCGAAGGTTATGGCGACAAGGCCACCGATACTCCGCAGCACCGATGGGTCGGGCAGTCCAGACCGTGCCTTGGCGACCTTATGCGGTTCGAACAGGATGAGGGCAGCGGCAGCCGCCACTGGCAGCGCCAGCAGATACATCCAGAATGGCCCACGCGAGCCGAAGAGTTCGCCCAACGCGCCACCCATGGCGATCAGCGCGATGGCGCTGACGCTGGCGGTTGCGATCTGGATCGACACCCAGCGTTCGCGCCGTTCGCCTTCGAAATAATCGCCGACCATGGCAGTGGCGACGGTCATGATCACCGCTTCGGCCAATCCCAGCGCAACGCGCACGGCGAAGATGGCATAGAGGCTGTCGAGCAGGAGCGGGAGCAGGCCAAAGCCCGCATAGCCCAGCAGCGCGCCGATCAGCAGGCGCTTGCGCCCCAGTCGGTCGGACAGCCAACCCGCGAGCGGCGAGAATAATGCCACGCACAGGGCGGGCACAGTCAGCGCCATCGGCACCAGCACGGCCGCGCCCGGCACGTCGGCAAATTCGCGCAGCAGCAAGGGCAGGACGGGGACCAGCGCGATGATCGCCATGGTCGGCATCACCGCCGCCAGCATGAGGATCACCCCATGGCGGGTTGTCGCGTGTCGCATCGCCCTTGCTCCTGCTTCGAGGTCAGATCGGCTGCGCGACGACGTCGAACATTTCCTGGGTCGCCTTGGCATTGTCGACCGGCGGGCCTTTGCCAATCTGGCCCATGCAGATGGCGATGCTGGAACGGACGATATAGGCGCAGCGGTCGAGGCGACGGTCATGATAGGCGCTCAAGGCCGCTTCGAGATCGTCATGGGTGGCGAGTTCTTCGGCCAGCACCAGGCTGTCCTCGATCGCCATGCCCGCGCCTTGGCCGAGATGCGGCGTGGTGGCGTGGACGGCATCGCCCAGCAGCGCGATCCGGCCCTTGTGCCAGGGACCGTCGATCATCATCGCTTCGAGCGGGCGATAGACGACGCCTGCATCATCGACGATCTGTTCGGCCAGTTGCTGAATGAAGGGCGCGCAGCCGCTCATCTTCGAGCGCATCAGTGCCGCCTGCCCCTCGCGCGGGTAGCGCGGGTTGCCGGGTTCAGGGGTGGTCACATAGATATACATGAGGTCGTTGGAGATCGGCACCAGCCCGACGCCGGTGGGACCGTTATAGACGTGCAGCGCGTCGAGATCGGCCGGGCGTGGCAGATTGTAGCGCCAGACTGCCTGACCGGTAAATTCGGGGCGCGGGGCGTCGGGGAAGAGCATGGCGCGGGTCTGCGAATAGACGCCGTCGGCGCCGATCACCAGGTCATAGCGTTCGGATGAGCCGTTCGAGAAGCGGACGTCGACCCCTTCGCCATCGTCGTTCCATTCGGTCGCGGTGACGCCGAGCAGCACATGCGCGCCGCTGGCGATCGTGCGGTCGCCCAGCATCTTGTGCAGAGCGGGGCGGCCGATGCCCATATTGGCGGGATAGCCATCGACCAGCCGGGGGGTGGGGACGCGCGCGACGCGGACGCCAGTGGGGGTGTAGATTTCGACCGCGTCGAAGCCGACGCCTGCGGAGACATATTCGTCGATGAGGCCAAGTTGCGACATGGCGCGGATGACGTTCGATTGCTGGATAATGCCAACGCCATAGACCGACCAGTCGGGATCGCGTTCGATCACCGTGACAGCAAAGCCGCGCGCGCGCAGGGCAATGGCGGCGGTCAGGCCACCGATGCCGCCACCGATGACGAGGATATTACAGGCTTGCATGAAGTGCCTTTCAGAAGCGGTCGAGATCATTGGCGATGGCGATCGGCCCGCGAAAATGCGTGCGGATCTGGGTGACATAGCTGCGGGTACGCGCGGGATCGGGCGTGCCTGCGGCGAAATGGGTGACCACCAGCGACTTGACGCCTGCGCCAGCGGCGAGCCGTCCAACCGCATCGGGGGTCAGATGATGGGTGGAGAGATGCTGTTCGAGTTGCTGCTTGGCGGGGGCTGGCATGTTCGGCGAATTGCGCGCGACATTGGCCAGCGTGCCGTCCATGTCGATCATCTCGCTGACAAGGAGGTCCGCGCCCTTGGCTAGTTTTTCGACCGCCGCGCTGGGGCCGGTGTCGCCGGTATAGACGATCGACCGGCCGGGCAGGTCGAAGCGCAGCGAGAGCGACTTGTAGTTGCGATCCTCGATGCTGCCGGGGGCGAAGTCATAATGGCTGTTTTGCGCGGCGGTGACGGTCATGGCGTCGACCTTGATACTCTCGCCATCGGTGAGTTCGATCACGTCCACGGTCTGGGCAGGGGGCGTCCAGGGCTTGCCGGGAATGCCGTAGCCGACGCGGGCGGCGGGCTGCATCGAGGCGACCATGCCCGCGACCAGTTCGCGCGTGCCGGGCGGGCCGTAGACGGTGAGGGGTTCGGTGATATTGGTCTGGTTGCGCAGGCCGAGTATCGCCGACAGGCCGCCGGTGTGATCGACATGGAGGTGGCTGAGGAACACGGCCTTGACCGCAGGCAGGAGGATGCCTGCCCGCGCCAGTTGCTGCACCGTGCCGTCGCCCGCATCGACCAGATAGACGCGTCCGTCATGCGTCAGCGCATTGGCGGGCTGCGACCGGTCCCGGCTGGGGACCGGGCCGCCCATCGTGCCGAGCGTCACGAAGGCGTCTCCCCCGGCAGGCCCAGGCTGCGCGAAGGCGGGAGAGGTCGCCATCAGTGCCGCAAGGGCCAGCCGGGAGAGACGCGCGCGCATCAGAAGTCGAACCCAAGGCGGACGCCATAGGTGCGCGGCGGACGCAGGGTGCCGACCGGGAAGTCGAGGATCGGCCGGGTGCCGGCACGGGCCAGCACTTCCTTGTCAGTGATGTTGTTGATGAAGCCGGTGATGTTCCAGCCACCGCGGCTGTCGAGCGTCAGGAAGGCATCCGCCATCACGAAGCCGTCCTGCTTTTCTTCCTCGCGATAGTTGGTGTTCATGTAGCGGCTGGATTCGATGTTGGCGCGCGCGCCCGCAACCAGCGACAGTTCGTCCGACAGGGGGAAGGTCCGCTCATAGCCGACATTGATCGCCCATTTTGGCGCATTGGCGGTGGGCTTGCCCGAACAATCGATGTCGTAGAAGCGCGCACCGTTGACGCCGGGATTGGCGAGGCGGCTGCCCAGCGTGGTGCAACCCGTCGTCACCGGCGCGCCGGTGGGCGAGAAGTTGGCGGTGACCAGCTCGTCATATTTGCCCTTGAGGAACTGGACGTTCAGGTTGAACAGGTCGTTGCGGCTGGGGGCGAAGCGGGCTTCGAATTCAGCACCGTAAATCTTCGACTTGCCCGCATTGACGGTGGTCGAACCCTGCGCAAACAGGCCGTTGCCGGTGGGAACGCCGCCGACGAAGGTGATCTGCTGATCCTTATAGTCCCAGTAGAAGGCTTCGAAGTTCAACTGCAGCTTATTGTCGAAAAAGCGGTTCTTGGCCCCGACCGTATAGGCGGTCAGCGTTTCAGGTGCGAAGGTGTTGTTTGGCGGCTGGGCGACGAAGAAACCGCCCGATTTGAAGCCGGTCGCGACATTGGCGTAGACGAGCGAGGCCGGGCCTGCGTCAAACTCCACGCCGGCCTTCCAAGTGAATTTCTCGAAATTCAGGTCGCCGGTGAAGGGTGCGCTGAGCGGCGGGTTGATCGGGCCGGGCAGGCCGCCCGCAGCCGTCGAGGTCAACTGCCGCTTGTCTTCGCGAGTGTAGCGACCGCCAGCGACCAGGCGCAAGGCGTCGGTCACGTCGAAGGTCAGCTGACCGAAGGCGGCGACGCTTTCGGTGTCGAGCCG
The DNA here is from genome assembly GCF_002312805.1 of Sphingobium sp. D43FB. GTDB lineage: Bacteria > Pseudomonadota > Alphaproteobacteria > Sphingomonadales > Sphingomonadaceae > Sphingobium. The sequence goes on from NZ_NMUA01000005.1 coordinate 78,977, forward strand.
AGGCGTGAAGCGGGTGGTCGAGATATTGCCCTGGCGGAAGAAATTTTCGGTTTCCTGGTTTTCGCCGAAGTAGAAGGCACCCAAGACATAGCGCAGCCGCTGATCTTCCTTCGACGACAAGCGGACTTCGAGCGAGGCTTGTTCGGCGAGATCGGTGAAATCGCCAGCAAAACCCGGCAGATAGGTGCGGAACTTCACGTCCGACTTACGGTAGGCGGGAATGACGGTCAGCGTGCCGAAGCCCATGTCGCCGACGATCGTGGCGCTGAGGCCGTAGAATTTATTGTCGAGGAAACCGTCGGAGCCTGCTTGCGCCACGCAGCCGCTGCGCACGAAGCCGCCAAAGCCACCGCAGAAGGGCGGCGCGAAGATGGTGGCGGCATAGCCTGCAATGGCGGCCTGGGCGCGCGGGTCCGATACGCTGACGCGGTCATTGAGGTCCGGCACGGCGAAGGCGGCGCTGGGCAGCAGGACGGCACCGGCCCCCTTGCCATGCTGGCGATAATAGTCGGCGACCAGTGTCATCGACCACATATCGGACGGTTCGATCAGCAGCGAAGCGCGGACCGCTTCGCCCTTGTCGTCATCATAGCCGTCCGAGATATAGCCGTCGCGATCGACGATCTGGCCAGCGACGCGCAGGGCGACGGTGTCGCCGATCGGCACGTTGAGCGCCAGAAAGCCCTTCTTGCTGTCGTAATTGCCATATTCGAACAGGCCTTCGGCTCCGAATTTGCCGAGTTCAGGCTTCTTCGGCAGCACATTGATGGCGCCGCCGGTTGCGTTGCGGCCATAAAGCGTGCCCTGCGGCCCCTTGACCACTTCGACCCGCTCCAGATCATAGAACACGCCGGCAGGGGCCGTCGGGCGGCCGACATAGACGCCGTTGAAATTGAAGGCGATGGCGTTTTCGGAAAAGCTGTTCTGCGAACTGGTGCCGACGCCGCGCAGGAAGAAGCTGGTGGTGCCGCCGGTCGGCTGGACGACCAGCGAGGGAACCAGCTTGCCGAGATTGGCGGTTTCGGTGATGCCCGACTTGGCGAGATCGTCACCGGTCACGGCCGATACGGCGAGCGCGGCGCGCTGCAACGATTCCGTGCGGCGCTGGGCAGTGACGACGATGTCGGCGAGGCCGTCATTAGCGGGTTCGGCGCTGTCCTGCACGGCGACATCGGCCTGTTGGGCCGAGGCGCTCTGTGCGATGCCGAACGTCAGGATGGCGGCGGTTCCAGCCAGAAGCAATGTTTTCATGATATCCTCCCATGCGGCGCGTCGTATCGGGCAGCGCCTTCGCATTGACCTGTGGCAAGTTCGGTAAAATTATCATAACGATTTGTTTCAATGCAGTTCCACAAATAGGATTGATGGATGCGGCTCGACCAATTTGATCTGAACTTGCTGATCGCCTTCGACGTGCTGATTCAGGAGCGGGGCGTGACGCGGGCGGCCGAGCGGCTGAACCTGACGCAATCGGCGATGAGCGCGGCGTTGAAGCGGCTGCGTGAGGCTTTTTCCGACGATATATTGGTGCAGCATGGCAAGCGGATGGTGCCGACGCCGGGCGCGCTGTCGCTCGCGCCCCATGTCGCGGCGGCGGTGCTGAATCTGCGCGGTATCTTGGCGAGCGGAATGCATTTCGATCCGGCGCAGTCGCGGCGGCGGTTTCGGATCGTTGCGTCGGACTATATCACGACGGTGCTGCTCGGCCCGGCGCTGCGGTCTTTGCAGGCCGAAGCGCCGGGGGTGCAGATCGAGATCACGCTGCCGCGATCGGACATTTTGGAACGGCTGGACGATGGCGACATCGACCTGATCATCTCGCCGGAAAAATATCTCAGTCCCATACATCCGCGCGAACTGGTGTTCGAAGAGCGGCATGTGGTGGTGGGGTGCGCCAACAACCCGGTGCTGCACCAGCCGCTGGATGCCGACACCTTTTACAATAGCGGGCATATTGTGGTGAGCGTGTCGCGGGACGGGACGTTTATCGACGATGTGCTGCGCGATCAGGGGCGGCAGCGGCGGATCGAGATCATCTGCGCCGCCTTTACCCAAGTGCCCTGGATGCTGCCCGGCACGACGCGGCTGGCGTTGATGCATGAGCGGTTGGCGCGCGAATTGGCCCCGCAATTATCGCTGATCGTGTGCGAGCCGCCATTCCCGTTGCCGTCGATGCGCGAGATGATGCAGTTTCACAGCGCGCGGGCGGCGGACCGGGGTCTGTCCTGGTTGCGGGCGCGATTGATTGCGACGTCGGGGGGTGAAAATGGCCGGGTGGCTGACGCTGGCTGATCCTTCGTAAGAGAAGGATGTTGGCTCCCTGAGTAGGATTCGAACCTACGGCCATTCGATTAACAGTCGAATGCTCTACCGCTGAGCTATCAGGGAGCAGCCCGGCTCTCACCGGGCAGAGCGCGCCTATAGCAGCGGGTTTTGCGGAATGGCAAGCGTTAATCTGATGATTTTTTTGGCTTGCGATCAGGCGATGAATTGCTCGGCGGCGATGCGGTCGTCGAGCGTATGTTCGGGGTCGAACAGCAGGGTGAGCGGGGTTGCGCGGTCGATGCGGACCTCGACCTGGGCGACGTCGCGCACTTCGCGCTGGTCGGCGACGGCGCTGACCGGGCGCTTGACCGGGTCAAGTACGGTGAAGCGGATGACGGTGTTTTCGGGCAGGATCGCGCCGCGCCAGCGGCGAGGGCGGAAGGGGCTGATCGGGGTCAGCGCGACGAGGCCCGACCCCAGCGGCAGGATGGGGCCATGGGCGGAGAGGTTGTAGGCGGTGGACCCGGCCGGGGTGGCGACCAGCACGCCGTCGCACACCAGTTCGGGCAGGACGGCGCGGCCATTGACCTGCACCTCCAGCTTGGCGGTCTGGCGGGTTTCGCGCAGCAGCGAGACTTCGTTGATGGCGGGGATGGAAAATTGTTCGCCGTCGACCGTGTCGACGACCATGCGTAGCGGGTGGACCTTGAAGCTCTTGGCCTTTTCCAGCCGCTGGTCGAGCCGTTCGAGCCGCCATTCGTTCATCAGGAAGCCGACGGTCCCCAGGTTCATGCCGAAGACGGGGACGATCCGCCGCGCCTCCAGCATGGCGTGGAGGGTTTGCAGCATATAGCCGTCGCCGCCTAGCGCGATGACCATGTCGGCCTGCTCGATGGGCACGAAGTCATAGGCGGCGCGGAGCCGCTCCTCGGCGGCTCTGGCGGCCTGGGTAGGGGACGCGACGAGGGCGCGCCGGGGTTCGTCGATCATCCGCCGGTGACGCTCATGTGGCGACGGGTGGCGGGGCCGGTTTCGCCTGCGCCGATGCGGAAATCGTGGCGGGCGGGCTTCAGGCGGAGCGCGCGGTCGATCAGCGGTTCGACCGCGTCGAGGCCACCGTCGCGCAGCGCGGCCTTGAAATCCACATGATCCTCATGCCCCAGGCACATGAAGATCTTGCCTTCGCAAGTCATGCGGATGCGGTTGCAGTCGGCGCAGAAATTCTGGGTGAGCGGGGTGATGAGGCCAAGCCGGGCACGCAGGCCATCGACGCGATGATAGCGGGCCGGGCCGCCGGTGCGGTCGGACACGGGCGTCAGCGGGTGCGCGGCGTCGATCATAGCGGCGACCTGCGTCAGCGGGAGATAATGGTCGGTGCGGTCTTCGCCAGTGTCACCCAGCGGCATGGTTTCGATGAGGGTGAGGTCCAGCCCCTCCGCATCGCACCAGTGCAGCATGGGCAAGATTTCATCCTCGTTGACGCCCTTGAGCGCGACCATGTTGATCTTGATCGCGAGGCCTGCGTCGCGGGCCGTCGTGATGCCGTGCAGGACGGTGGCGATGTCGCCGCCGCGCGTCACATGGGCAAAGCGCGCGGGGTCGCGGCTGTCGAGGCTGACATTGATGCGGCGGACGCCGGCATCGACCAGCGTCGCGGCATGATCGGCGAGGCGGGTGCCGTTGGTGGTGAGGGTGAGTTCGTCCAACCCATTGCCCAGATGCCGCCCGATCCGCCGCACCAGTTCGCCAATGTCGCGGCGGACCAGTGGTTCGCCCCCGGTCAGGCGGATGCGGGTGATGCCGCGCGCGATGAACAGGTCGGCGAGCAGCGCGATTTCTTCGAGGGTCAGCACCTGATTCTTGGGGAGGAACTGCATCTTTTCCGCCATGCAATAGCGGCAGCGCAGATCGCAGCGATCCGTCACCGAAATGCGCAGATAGCTAATCCGGCGACCAAGGCCGTCGGTCAGCGGCGTGCGCGGGGGAGGGGCCGGAAGCATGGGGGATAGGTAGGCGATGGGCAGGAGCGGCGCAAGCGCCCCGGTTGCAGCGGGGGCAAGAGGTCGGTAACGCATTGCTGTTAAGCCGTTTCGATGCGCGGCGCCGGGGGACGAATATAGTGAGCGGAGAAAGTGCCGCAGACGGCCAGCGCAGCCTGTTCATCCTGTCACCGGGCGACCGCGACGGGCTGTGCCATGCGGCGCGGCTGGCGGGTTGGCGCGCGATCGGCGCGCGGCGGCCGGGCGATGCGCCGCAGCGCTTTTTGCGCAGCGAGGCGCAGGTGGCACTGGTCGATATGCGCCAGGGGGGCGATGCCGCGCGGTTGATGGCCCCTTTGGTCCCGGCGATGGAGGCGGGCGGCGGCGCGTTGATCGTGTTGATCGACGGGAGCGACGAGGCGCGGGTGCCCGCGCTGATGGAGGCAGGGGCGACGCATTTCCTGCTGGCCCCCTTTGGCGATGCGGGATTGCGCGCGGTGCTGGCATCGGCGCATCGGCTGGTCGAACGGCTGGGCGGCGGTGCCAAGCATAGCCAGCGGGCGCAGCGTATCCGCCGGGGCGATGCGCTTTACTGGCAATTGGAGCGCGACGGGCGGCTGCGGCTGAGCGCCGGGCTGATGGCGCATCTGGGGCTGGGGGACGCGTTGGTGACGCCTGCTTCTCTGGTGCGGCGACTGCCGCGCGGGGAGCGGCGGGCGGTGCTGGCGGCGGTGCGGGCGATGTTGCGCAGCGGGACGCCCGATGCGCTGGCGCATGGGCTGCCGGGTCGGCCGGGCGATCGGCTGGTCCATCATCTGCGGGTCGAGGAGGGGCTGGTCGCGGCCGATGTCGAATGGCTGTCGGAGGGGCATGAGCGCGAGAGTGCGTCGCGCGATTATCTGACCGGGGTGCGATCGCGGCAGGCGGCGCTGGCCTGGCTGGAGCAGCGGCAGGGTTTGCCGACGACCGTGCTGCTGCTGTCGATCAGCCAGTTCGAGCGGATGAATGCCGCCTATGGCCAGGTGGTGGGCGATGCGTTGCTGGGGCGGATCGCGCGGCGGATCGAGCGGTTGGTCGACGATGTCGCGCCCGGCGCGATGGTGGCGCGGATTGCGGGGACGGAATTTCTGGTCGGGCTGACCGGCGAAGCGGCGGGTGGCGATCGGGCGACCTTCCTGGCGCGGCAGTTGATCGGGGCGATCGGGCGGCCGTTCAGCGCGGGCGATCATCTCATTCGCCTGATCGCGCGGTGCGGCATCGCCCAGGCGCGCAGCGACGATGATGCGACGCTGATGCTGCGCCGGGCGGGGACGGCGCTGGCCGATGCGCGGCAGGCGGGCGGCGAGGGTATTCGCATATTGTCGGCCGACAAGCAGAGCCGTCAGGTCGATGCCGACCGACTGGAGACCGACCTGCGGCTGGCGCTGGACCGAGGCGAAATCGGCATCGTGTTCCAGCCGCAATATCCGGTCCATTCGGCGCAGATCAGCGGCGTGGAGGCGTTGGCGCGGTGGAACCACCCCCATTATGGGCCGCTGGGTGCGGGCATCCTGTTCGCGACCGCCGAGCGATCCGACTATATGCTGCCGCTGTCGGCGCATATCCAGGCGGAGGCGCTGCGGCAGGCGGCGGCCTGGCCACGGGCGCTGTCGGCGCTGCGGCTGTCGATCAATGTGACGGCGGCGGATATTGCTCAACCGAGTTTCATGAGCGAATTGCTGCGCATGGTGGATGGCAGCGGTTTTCCGCGATCGCGGCTGACGGTCGAGATTACCGAGAGCGGGCTGATCGAGGATATCGGCGCGGCGTCGGCGCTGTTGCGGGCGTTGCGGGCCGAGGGGCTGGCGGTGGCGATCGACGACTTCGGGACGGGCTATTCGAGCCTTGCTTATCTCAAGAACCTGCCGCTCGATTATCTCAAGATCGACAGCGGGCTGGCGCAGGATATTGCAGGCACCGCGCGCGACCGGATCATCGTGCGCGGGGTCATCCATATGGCCAAGTCGCTGGGGCTGAAGGTCATCGCCGAAGGGGTGGAGACCGAGCAGCAGCTAGACCTGCTGGCGCGCGAGGGGTGCGATTATTATCAGGGCTTTTTGCGGTCGGCGGGGATTTCGTCGGCCGATCTGGTGAGTTTGTTTTTGAGCTGACACCAGCGGGCGATGATCGCCAACTGGAGGTGGTGTTCCCCGACGAAGGTCGGGGTCCAGTTCAGAGCGTGGGACTGGACCCCAACCTTCGTCGGGGAACGGCGTGTATAGGGCATCCGCCTTGCGTTTTGATAGGACGTGAAAAAGGGCGCGGGGGTTGGTCCCGCGCCCTTTTTGCCGTTGGTGGCCGGTTGCTTAGAGCCCGGCTATAATCCCCAATCCGTTCGTGCTGAGTAGCCCCTTCGACTGCCTGCCAAGGCAGGCGCTCAGGACAGGCATTGAGCGAAGTCGAAATGGCGTATCGAAGGATCGGGCGCTGCGCCAGATGCTTCGATACGGGCCTTCGACAAGCTCAGTCCCTACTCAGCACGAACGGAGTATCTAGGATGACTTTAAAGGTTAGAGCGCAGCCTTCAGGGCGTCGACCAGGTCGGTCTTTTCCCAGGGGAAGAAGTCGCCTTCGGGGGTGCGGCCGAAATGGCCGTAGGCGGCGGTCTTCTGGTAGATCGGCTTGTTGAGGCCCAAATGCGTGCGGATGCCCTTGGGGGTCAGGCGCACCAGGGTTGGCAGCACAGCTTCGATCGCGGCGGCTTCGACGGTGCCGGTGCCGTGCAGATCGACATAGAGCGAGAGCGGTTCGGCGACGCCGATGGCGTAGCTGAGCTGGATCGTGCAGCGGCGGGCGAGGCCGGCGGCGACGATGTTCTTCGCGAGATAGCGGGTGATATAGGCCGCCGAGCGATCGACCTTCGTGGGGTCTTTGCCCGAAAAGGCGCCGCCGCCATGGGGCGATGCGCCGCCATAGGTGTCGACGATGATCTTGCGGCCAGTGAGGCCAGCGTCGCCGTCGGGGCCGCCGATTTCGAACAGGCCGGTCGGGTTGACATAGATGCTGGCGTCGTCGGGCATCCAGCCTTCGGGCAGTATTTCGGTCATCACGCCCTTGACATAGGCGCGCAGCTTGGCGCGGCTGTCGTCATTGTCCATGCCCTGGGCATGTTGGGTCGACACGACCAGCGCGGTGGCGCGGACCGGCTTCTCGTCGATATATTCGAGCGTCACCTGGCTCTTGGCGTCCGGCTCCAGAAAATCGACCACCTTGTTGTGGCGATCATGGGCGAGGCGTTCGAGGATCTTGTGGCTGTAATAGAGGGTGGCGGGCATGAGGTCGGGGGTTTCGTCCGACGCATAGCCGAACATGATGCCCTGATCGCCTGCACCTTCATCCTTGTTGCCGCTTTCATCGACGCCCTGGGCGATATGGGCGGACTGGCCGTGGAGGTTGTTTTCGAAGCGGAAGGTTTCCCAATGGAAGCCGTCCTGCTCGTACCCAATGCGCTTGACGGTCGCGCGGACGGTCGCTTCGATCTCTTCCTGCGCGCCCGGTGCCCATGCGCCATTTTCATAGACGCCCTTGCAGCGGATTTCGCCGGCGAGGACGACAAGCTGGGTCGTGGTCAGGGTTTCGCAGGCGATGCGGGCTTCGGGGTCTTTCGACAGGAAGAGATCGACGATGGCGTCGGAAATCTGGTCGGCGACCTTGTCGGGATGGCCTTCGGACACGGATTCCGAGGTGAAGAGAAATTGATTGCGCATGGGACTCCCATAGAATGCTGGGGCGGTAAACGACATAAAGAATAGTTTATGTGGCTATTAGCTTTTGCTGGGGCGGATGGCAATGGCGAGGGCAAAGAGCGCCAGCATGAGGGCGAAGGGTGCCCAGTTGCCGACGCGGGCGAAGAGCGTGGGCGGGAGCGGCGGCGGCAGGCCGGAGTCGAGGAAACCGGCGCGGTTGAGGCCGAGCGCGTGGGCGACGCGGCCACGAGCGTCGATGATCGCCGAGACGCCGGTGGGGGTCGAGCGGATGATCGGGAGGCCTTCTTCCAGCGCGCGGAGGCGGGCTTGGGCGAGATGCTGGACCGGACCCCAGGGGCCGAACCAGGCGTCGTTGGAGGGGTTGAAGAGGAAGGCGGGGCGGTTGGCGCGATCGACCACCTGGCCGGAGAAGACGATCTCGTAGCAGATTTGCACGCCCATGCTGAGGGCGGGGCGGCCGGTGGTGGCGGGGAGCGTCAGGCTTTGCGGGCCGGGGCCGGGCCAGAAGTCGGCATCGCCGGGGACGAGGCGCGAGAGGCCGATCGGTTCGAGGACCGAGCGCAGCGGCAGATATTCGCCGAAGGGGACGAGATGCGCCTTGCTGTAGCGGGCGGCGATCGTGGCCTGGGGCGTGACGATCCAGACGCTGTTGTTTGCACCCGCCAGCTTGTTGACGAGGATGCCGTCCTGCTCGACCGGCTTGAAATAGACTTTGTCCGCGCCGGTCAGCAGCAGGTCGCCGGGGCCGAGCAGGGCGGCGAGGCGGGCGCGCCAGTCGGGTTCCATGTCGAGATAGGCGGGGATGGCGGCTTCGGGCCAGAAGATGAGGCGCGGGGCAGGACGTGGTGGGCCGGTGAGGGCGGTCAGCTTGCGGAAATTGGCAAATTCGCGCTCGACCGAATATTTCTCGTCCTGGCCGATATTGGGCTGGACGACGCGGATGCGCGGTGCGCCGAGCGGGGTGGCGGGCGCGGGGGAGAGCCAGCCCCATAGGGCGGCGAGGAGGAGCGGGGTGAGGAGGGCGGCGGGGGCCGCGACCTGACGCCGGGCGATGAGCAGTAGGGCGGCGCTGGCGAGGATGACCAATGCGCCGAGGCCATAGGTGCCGACGAGGGTCGCGGCGATGGCCGCGCCGCTGGGCAGCAGGATGATGCCGATCGGGTTCCAGGCGAAGCCGGTGAAGAGGGTGGCGCGGAGATATTCGGTGGCGATCCACAGGGCGGCGAGGAGGAGGGGGAAGGTGAGGTCGCTGGCCGCGCTGGGCGCGGCAACCACCCCCGACCCCTCCCTTTGAAGGGAGGGGAGTTTTCGTTGTAGCCACCACGCCCCTAACGTCGCCAGTGCGGGGAAGAGGGCGAGGTAGAGGGAGAGGAGGATGACGCCGCCATAGCCAAGCCAATGGGGCATGGCGTCCTGAAAGGTGAAGGCGTGGGCGATCCAGTGGAGGGCGAGGGTGAACTGGCCGACGCCGAACAGCCAGCCATAGGTGAAGGCGCAGCGACGGTCGGGGGCGCTCCGGGTCAGGTGGATCAGCAGCGCGAGGGCGAGCAGCGTGACCGGCCAGAGCGACAGGGGGGCAAAGCCGGTGGCGGAGGCGAGGCCCGCCAGCAGCGCGGCTTTTCTTGGGTGGCGGTCGAGCAGGGCGCGCATGGGGGCAGTCAGCCGATTGTCGCCATGGTGGCCTGGCTGCAGCTGTCGCCCTTGCCGCCGCCGCCGGTCAGCATCGAGGCGGCGATGAAGCCGCCGACGATCAGCACCAGGAACAGGGCGGAGAGCCAGCCGAGATATTTTTCGATGAAGGCTTTGATCGGCCGTCCGAATTTCCAGAACAGGAAGCCGACCAGCATGAACTGGAAGGCGCGGCTGACGACGCTGGCCCAGAAGAAGGTGAAGAGCGGCAGGCCGACGAAACCGGCGGTGATGGTGATCAGCTTGAACGGGATCGGCGTCGCGCCTTTGATCAGGATGATCTCCGCGCCATATTCGCGCAGATAGCAGGCGGCGACAGGGAATTTGTCGGCGAGGCCGAGCGCGCTCAGCAATTGCTGCCCGACCGTCTCGTAGAGGAAGAAGCCGATCGCATAGCCCAGCATCCCGCCCAGCACCGAGGCGATGGTGCAGATGAGGCCGAAGCGGATCGCCCGTTCGGGGCGGGCGAGGCACATCAGGCCGAGCAGGGGATGCGGCGGGATGGGGAAGAAGCTCGATTCCAGGAAGGAAATGACGAACAGCCAGCGTTCGGCGTGGGCATGGGCGGCCTTGGCCAGCGTCCATTGATAGAGCCTGTTGAGCATGGCGGCGACCTAGCCGAGATCGGAGCGGGTCGCCAGCGATTTTGGCGGGGTGAAACGGTCAGCGAGGCGGACAGTGGTGGCGGGGTTTTGGGGTGGGGGGAGGTTGTACGCTTTGGGGGGGGACAATGTACGCTTTGCGGGGGGAGCAAACCCCGCGTCCGTTCGGGCTGAGCTTGTCGAAGCCCTCCACTTCTCCTCAAAGAAAGAGTGCCCTTCGACAGGCTCAGGGCGAACGGGGGGAGAGGGTGGTGTGTTAAGCGGAGGCGGACTCAAGCGCCGACCCCTATGTACGCAAGGACACCGGCCATCGTGAATCGCCGCGACGGCGTTGACGGGGCGGCACCGTCTGGGCAAGACCCCTTCTCCCCTGTTCGGTTCGGTTCGCGCGTTTGACATTTTCTTCCATTCCCTGGGCCAGGCTGCGGCAGCGCGCGGGCGGCATCGCGTTTGCGCTGGTGCTGAACGCCATCTTGCTGCTGGGGCTGTTCACTTTGTCGCCCTCGTTCGAGCCGAAAAAAGTCGAGGACCGGCTGCCGGTGACGTTCGATGTCGAAACGGGGACCAAGACCGAGCAGGAGCAGAAACGCGCGCCCAAGGCGGAGAAGCGCGAGCAGGACGAGGCCAGCCCGCCCAAACAGGCCGAGGCGGTGGTGCGCCCGCCCCGGCCGACGGAGCAGCCGGTCGAGGAACCGCCCGCGCCCTTCCCCTTCCTGACGATGAGCCGCGACCAGATGGCGGCGGCGGATATCGGCAATATGCCCAAGGCGGCGCAGGGCGCGGCGGCGGGACAGGGGGATAGTTCGGCGGTCGCCGGGCCGGGCGAGGGGCCGGGCGGGGTGCAATTGTTCAACGCCGAATGGTATCGGCGGCCGACCAATAGCGAATTGTCCACCTATATCCCCGCCAATGCGCCGCCCGAAGGCTGGGGCCTGGTCGCGTGCAAGACGGTCGACCATTATCATGTGGAAAACTGCCAGATATTGGGCGAATCGCCGATGGGGTCGGGCTATGCGCGCGCGGTGCGGCTGGCCGCCTGGCAATTCCTGGTCCGCCCCCCGCGCGTGAATGGCAAGCCGCAGGTGGGGAGTTGGGTGCGGATACGGATCGATTATACCCGGTCGGGGGTAAGGGTTGGGGGGTGAGTTGGGCGTTCCCCGGCGGAGGTGCGAGGGCTATAGTTGCTAGATAGCAAAGGGGCATAGCATGTCATCGATAGAAGCGTCATCGGATGGAGATGGCGAGATAGTTTCTCGATCAGAATATTTAAAATATAGATCTGGTCTATCTGAAGTCATCAAGGTAGCCGCTATACTTTCCTATAATATAAGTGAGGAAAAGCCAGACACAGGAAGGCAGTACTGGTCATCTGTTTTATTCACAAAACTTGTGATTTCTTCGATAACGCTGAAAGAAATATGTCCGGTACGAAGCAAAAAATCTCACTGGGATTTCTCTTCGGTTGCAGGGATCGCCAGAAGCAACGCAGAGTTATGGCTATTTTTCGTTTGGTTGTGCATTGAAACAGAAGAAGATGAAGAGTGGTATTATAGGATACGAGTATTTCGGTTAATGGATAATAAGGCGAGATTTCGCTTGATGGAGGAAACCGGAGGTGATCCCAAAGAGGCCGAATTTTTGCAAAGGCAGATTGAAATAAAGCAGGAGTTAGACCTGAATAATATTTTCCGATCTCTCAGCGATAAGCGAAAATCGGAGATAATGAGAGGGGATAAGAATCCATATATTCAAGATGATATTCTTGATAGAATAGGACAAGATAAGAAAAAATTCAGAGGATACTATAGGTATTTGAGTTCATTTGTTCATACGGGACCAGTTTCAGTATTCAGGATGCAAGAGCATAATCGTGGCAACGGCGCTGAAAACCCATATGATAGGGCAGCTATCTCTGCTGCTATTTTATTTTCTACGTCCATTCTTGCTGCTTGCACGGACCAGATGATGGCGCTCCATCCAGATGGCGCTATAAAAACAATACAGTCTGTCGGCGAAGATACAATAAAGCTAATACATAGCTTTAAAGCGTCATAATAAAAGGACGGGCGGCGGCCGTCGAGCCCCCTCATCCAACTTCGCCTAGGCGGCTGCGCCGCCGAGGCTGCGTATCCTTCTCCCCGTGGGGGAGAAGGTTTGGGGGTGTGGATGGGGTTTGGCTTACACCCGGCGCGCCGATAGCGGCACTTCGTCGGGGCGGAGGGTTAGGACTTCGACGCCGGTGCGGGTTACGGCGACGGTGTGTTCGAATTGGGCGGAGAGTTTGCCGTCGTTGGTGGTGACGGTCCAGCCATCATCCTGGGTCGAGACTTTGCGGCTGCCCTGGTTGAGCATCGGTTCGATGGTGAAGACCATGCCTTCCCGCAAGGACAGGCCCGTGCCGGGGCGGCCGAAATGGAGGACTTGCGGCTCTTCGTGCATTTCGCGGCCGATGCCGTGGCCGCAATAGTCGCGCACGACGCTATAGCCGTTGCGTTTGGCATGGCGCTCGATCGCAAAGCCGATATCGCCCAGATGCGCGCCGGGGCGGACCTGGGCGATGCCCTGCCAGAGCGCTTCCTGCGTCACGCGGACGAGGCGGCGGGCGGCGGGGGCGACGTCGCCGACGAGGTAGGTTTTGCTGGAATCCGCGATGAAGCCGTTTTTTTCCAGCGTGATGTCGAGATTGATGATGTCGCCGTCGCGGATGATCGTGTCGGCATCGGGCACGCCATGACAGACGACATGGTTGATCGAGCAGTTCAGCACATATTGGAAGCCATATTGGCCCTTGCTCGCCGGGCGGGCGGCGAGGTCCAGGGTGATATAGCGGTCGACCAGATCGTTGACGGCCATGGTCGACAGGCCCGCGAGCGGCTGGCGGTCGAGCATGGTGAAGACCGCAGCAAGCAGCTGACCCGATTGCCGCATCAGCGCCAGTTCGTCGGGGGTTTTGACCATCTCAGGCGGCGGCCCGTTGCGCCAGTTCGACATGGGCGGCGGCATATTGCTGGCGGACGATGTCATTGAAGGAAAGGGTCGGGTTGGCTTCGGCCAACATGCCGATTTTCATCCAATATTCCGCCTGCGCATTGATGGAGCGGCACATCGGCACGCTGGCGCGGCGGGCTTGTTCGTGGAGGTCTTCGGCGATTTTTACGATGCCCATGGGGTGTCCTGCTATATGAAGCGTATATGGATCGTATATGGTTCATATGGTTGGGGGTCAAGGTGGGGGCGGGTGTCTGGCGGCTGGCGTGGAGCCCCCTCTTCCAACTTCGCCTAGGCGGCTGCGCCGCTGAGGCTTCGTATCCTTCTCCCCGTGGGGGAGAAGGTTTTGCGGGCCAATGTCTGGGGATCGGATCGGGCGGGGCGTTTGGGGATGGGGTAGGGGCAGCGGATCGACAGGAGGATCTGATGCGGGTTGCGGTTTTGACGTTTGATGGGTTCAATGAGCTGGACAGTTTCGTGGCGCTGGCGTTGCTGAACCGGGTCAAGGGGTGGCGGGCGGAGATTTGTGCGCCGGACGCCATAGTCACGTCGATGAACGGGGTCGAGGTACGCACGCAGCAGCCGCTGGAATGGGCGGCGGAGGCGGATGTGGTGCTGGTCGGCAGCGGGGCGCGGCGGTTGGAGGTGGCGAATGATGCGGCGTTGATGGCGCGCATCCGGCTGGACCCGGCGCGGCAATTGATCGGGTCGCAATGTTCGGGCGCGCTGATCCTGGGCGCGCTGGGGCTGGTCGGTGACATGCCGGTCTGCACCGACAGGACGAGCCAGCCGATGGCGATCGCGGCGGGGCTGCGCGTGCTGGAGGCGCCGTTCGTGGCGCGCGGCAATGTGGCGAGCGCGGGCGGGTGCATGGCGGCGCATTATCTGGCGGCCTGGGTGATCGCGCGCGGCGCGGGCGTCGAGGCGGTGCGCAGCGTGATCGACTATGTCGCGCCGGTGGGCGAGAAGGCGGAGACTGTGGCGCGGGTGATGGCGGTGATCGCGCCGTTTGTGGCGGACGTTTCCCAAGCGGCATGAGGGTTGCGATCTGCTACTGATCTGTCATGGTTCGGCCCAGTGAGTCGAACCAAAGGAGCCGTTTGCATGATTATCCACGGGTCGCGGCCATCGCCCTTCGTGCGCAAGGTGATCGTCTTTGCCGCCGAGAAGGGCATCGAGGTCGAGGTGCAGGCGGCGGGCTTCGGGCGCGGGGGCGAAGGCTATCTGAACGGGTCGCCCTTCGGCAAGATACCGGCGCTGGAGGATGGCGACTTTCTGCTGTGTGATTCGACCGCGATCATAACCTATATGGATGCGTTGCGCCCCGGCACGGAGATGATCCCGGCCGAACCCAAGGCGCGGGCGCGGACCATATGGTATGAGGAATTTGGCGACACGGTGGCGCAGCCGGTGGGGGCCAAGATCTTCTTCAACCGGGCGGTGGCCAGACGGTTGAAGCGCGAGCCGGACCTAGTGGCGGCGGACAAGGCGGAGGCCGAGGAGCTGCCGGGACTCTATGACTATCTGGAGGGTGTGTTGCCGGAAAGTGGTTGGTTGGTGGACGATCGCTTCACGCTGGCGGACCTGGCGGCGGGCTGTCCGTTGATCAATATCGGCTATGTGTCGGACGCGCTGGATGCGGCGCGTTGGCCCAAGGTGGCGGCGTGGCTGAGCCAAGTCAAGGCGCGGCCGAGCGTGGCGGCGGCGATGGAACTGGAAGCGCCGATGATCGCGGCGATGGTGGAGAAATAACCTATCTGGAACATTATGCTTGACATCGTCACGCTGTTCTGGCACATATCGGCATAGTGGAAAAATGTGAGTCGCGGATGACGCGGCTAACCAAGGGCTGATCCGGGCGGGTCGGCCCTTTTTGCGTTGCGGGGGCGGCATGGGCGATGAGGCAGGGACGGAATTGCGGCCGGGGCGGCAGGCTGTCGCGGATGGCACGCGCGCGCAACAGCGCAAGCCGCGCAAGGATAGCTGGACCAGGGCGCAGGAAAGGGAGTTTCTGGAGGTGTTGTCCACGACCTGCAACGTCAGCGAGGCGGCGCGGGTGGCGGGCGTGCGGCGCGCGGGCGCCTATGAACGGCGGCAGCGCGACGCGCGCTTTGCCGCCGACTGGGACCGGGCGATCGACATCGGCTATGCCGAGATCGAGGCGATGCTGATGCGCGAAGTGCTGTTCGGCAGCGAGAGCGAGGAGATCGTGCTGGACGGCGAGGGCGCGGTGAAGAGCCGCAAGGTCAAGCGTGGGCGCGACCTGAAGCTGGCGCTGCAACTGCTGATCCGGCATCGCGACAAGGTGGCGGCCTATCGCGCGGCGGCAGGGGTGCAGCGGCCCGACAGCCCCGACGCGGTGGCGCGATTGCGCCGCGCGATGGACGAGATTGCGCGCAAGCGGGCGGCGACGGGGACGTGAGGGGGGCCGCCGCCATGCGGTGTCAGGCGGGTTCGGCGGCGATCAGCGTGCCGATCTGGTCGAGCAGAGCGAGGCGCTGTTTCTTGAGATCCTCCAGCCGTTCGTCCGACGCGGGGGCGGTGCCATCCTCGATCGGCGTGATTTCGCCGAGCAGGGCGTGATAGCGATCGGCGAGCGTGCGGAAATGCGCGTCGTTGAGTTTGAGGTCGTGCAGCCGATCGGTGGCTTGCGGGAAGAGGCTGTGCAGATCCTGGCCATGTTCGCTCATGCGTCGTCTCCTGATGGGGATGGTTGGCGCGATTATGGGCCGGGGCGGCGGGGTGGTCGTTAGGTAGTTGTCCGGGGGTGGGCTTTCAGAAGAAAGAAGGAAGGAAGACCCTCACCCAACCCTCTCCCGCGAAGGGCGGGAGAGGGCTTAAAGGGAAGAAGGTTATTAGCGGGGCTTTATTTCCAGCGATGGGTCGACCAGGGCGGCGGTTGTTGGCTTGGGCGGGGTTGCCGGGGCCGCGGGGGCGGCTTGGACCGGCTGCGGCGCGGGCACGGCGATGGTGGTCGGCTGGGTCGGGGCGAAGGCTACGCTGATGTCTTCGTCGAGAAAGCCGGTGACGGGCGCGCCGAGCGGGATTTTGGCGCTGGTGCCGGTGGTGACGAAGCCCGCGATCGGGATGAAGGCGATGGCGGCGACGACGCCGGCGGTGCCGGTCTTGCCCTTGTCATCGAACTGGCCGGTCAGGCGGATCTGGGTGCCGTTGGCGCGGACGTAGAGGACTCGCGCGTTGATGCGGCCCGATTTGCCCCACATGCCCTTGTTGCGGACCTCGGTGATTTCGCCGACGGCGGGACTGCCCGCGGGAATGATGACCTGGTTGTTGAGCAGCACGGCTTCGGCGACTTCGAGCTGAACGCGCTGGCCGATCCGCAGCAATTTGCCTTCGGTCGTGAGCGGTTCGGCAGTGCGCAGCGCGATCTGCGTACCGGCGCGCAGGACATTGCCGCCGGGCGAGGCGATGATGGTGGCGACGGGCGCGGCAGGCATGGTGGTGACCTGCGCCATGGCGGTGGTCGCGCACAGGCAGGCAATGACGCCGGTGACGGCGCCTGTAACGATGTTCATTGATGATCCCCCCAAATGGTCCGGCTCGTGGGAGCCGGACGCGCAGTTGTGATGCGGCAGGGCGGATCGTCAAGCGGGAAATGGGGGGAGGTGGGGAATCCGGTGTGCGGGGTGGTTGTCGAGGGCTATGCGGAGGGTAATTCTAGCCCTCTCCCGCCTGCGGGAGAGGGTTGGGTGAGGGTCTTCTTCTGCAAAAGAGCCATACGAATAGCCTCGATCACGCCGTCGAAATTGTCCACTACGTCGCTGTTCCAGAAGCACATGACGCTCAGTCCGCGCGCTTCGAGAAATTCGGTGCGGGCGCGATCAGCCTCTTCGCTATGCTGACCGCCGTCGAGTTCGATTATCAGCGCGGCTTCGACGCATAGAAAATCCACGACAAATGGCCCAACGGTCGCTTGTCGGCGAAATTTGAAACCTTCGAGTTGACGGTTGCGCAAGGCGGCCCAGACCGCGCGCTCGACGTCGGTCATGTCGCGGCGAAGGCGGCTCGCATGGGGGCTTATCTGGCGACGGACCGGATGCATTGGATTCGGTTATATAGTAAGAAAGACCCTCACCCAACCCTCTCCCGCGAAGAGCGGGAGAGGGCTTTAGATCAAGGGGTAAGATGGCTTTACAGGCGTGTAGCAGGCGATAGGGTGGCTTTCATGAAAATCCTGTCCTTGCTCGTTGCTGCTTCGGCGCTTTCCACTCCTGCCATCGCCCAGACCCAGGCGCCTGATCCGGCGCGGTTGAAGGCTACCGTTGAGAAACTGGTGAGCTTTGGCACGCGGCATACGCTTTCGTCGGCTAGCAATCCCAAGCGGGGGATTGGGGCGGCGCGGGCTTGGGCGGCGGCGGAGTTTGCGCGGATATCCAAGACGTGCGGCGGGTGTTTGAAGGTCGAGAGCGTGTCGGAGCGCTTTACCGGGCCGCGGGTGCCTGATGGCGCGGATGTGGTGGATGTGCTGGCGATCCAGACCGGGACGGGTGACCCGAACCAGGTGGTGATCATCGCGGCGCATATCGACAGCCGGGTCAGCGATGTGATGGACTTTACCAGCGATGCGCCGGGCGCGAATGATAATGGGTCGGGCAGCGCGTTGGTGATCGAGGCGGCGCGGGTGCTGGCCGCAGAGAAGTTCGATGGGACGATCGTCTATGCGCTGCTGTCGGGTGAGGAGCAGGGCTTGCTGGGTGGCAAGCTGCTGGCCAACACCGCCAAGGCGCGCGGCTGGCAGGTGCGGGCGATGTTGAACAACGATATTGTCGGCAACACGACCGGGCAGAATGGCCGCATCGTCGCCGACCGGGTGCGGGTGTTTTCCGAAGGGATACGGTCGGCCGAGGACGCCAAGGCGGGGATGACGCGGCGCGGGATCGGCGGCGAGGATGATGGACCGTCGCGGGCGCTGGCCAAGGCGATCGATGACATTGCCGAGGCCAATCCGCAGATCGGGCTGGACGTGTTCGCGGTGCGGCGGCCCGATCGGTTCGGGCGGGGTGGCGATCATACGCCGCTGCTGGAGGCGGGCTATCCCGCCGTGCGCTTTTCGGTGGGGATCGAAAATTATGATCGGCAGCATCAGGATCTGCGCGTCGAAGCGGGCCGCGACTATGGCGATACCGTCAAGGGGATGGACTTTCCCTATCTGGCGAAGGTGACGGCGCTCAATGTCGCGGCGTTGCGGACGCTGGCGCGTGCGCCGGCCGCGCCTGCGGTCGTGTCGCTCGATGGTGCGCTGTCGATGGATACGCGGGTGTTCTGGGACGCGGTGCCGGGGGCGAGCGCGTACAAGGTGTTTTGGCGGCGGGCCGATGCGCAGGACTGGGCGGACAGCCGGGTCGTGACCGGGGCGACCGAGACGGTGCTGAAGGATGTGGTGGTCGACGATCATTTCATCGGTGTGGCGGCGATCGGCAAGGATGGCGCGGCGAGCATCGTGACGTTCGGGGGCATGGCGCCGCGCAAATAGGGGCGGTGTCGCCGTCCCGATAAGGGGAGGGCGATGCAGAGTTCGCATATCGAATGGCTGGCCGAGCGGCCGGGCGAGCGCGACCGGCTGTTGCGGTCGCTGGGGCCGGTGGCGAGCGAGGCACTGGCGCATGACTGGGGCGCTGTGGCGCGGCCGGGGCAGGTGGCACCGCCGGGCGATTGGCGCATCTGGCTGATGATGGCGGGGCGCGGCTTTGGCAAGACGCGGGCCGGGGCGGAATGGGTGCGGGGGATTGCCGAGGGCGATCCGGGCGCGCGGATTGCGCTGGTTGGTGCGACGCTGGGCGAGGCGCGGCGGGTGATGGTGGAAGGCGCGTCTGGGCTGCTGGCGATTGCACCCTGGTGGTGTCGCCCGGTCTTTGCG
This sequence comes from Sphingobium sp. D43FB, assembly GCF_002312805.1. Lineage (GTDB taxonomy): Bacteria > Pseudomonadota > Alphaproteobacteria > Sphingomonadales > Sphingomonadaceae > Sphingobium. Next base: position 98,124 of record NZ_NMUA01000005.1, read on the forward strand.
CCCGCGCTGCGCAAGCTGCTATGGCCCAATGGCGCGGTGGCGACCCTGTTCGGGGCGGCAGAGCCGGAGAGCTTGCGCGGGCCGCAGTTCAGCCACGGCTGGGCCGACGAGATCGCCAAATGGCCCTTTGCGGAAAGCGCCTGGGATAATCTGATGATGACGATGCGGCTGGGTAGCGCGCCGCGGGTGATGGCGACGACGACGCCACGGCCGGTGGCGCTGGTGCGGCGGTTGGTGACGGATGGCGATGTGGTCGTGACGCGCGGGCGGACGGTGGAGAATAAAGCCAATCTGGCCGATGGCTTTATCGCGGCGATGACGCGCAGCTATGGCGGCACGCGGCTGGGGCGGCAGGAACTGGACGGCGAATTGATCGAGGAGGTGGCGGGGGCTTTGTGGAGCCGTGACCTGATCGAGCGGTGCCGGGTGGCGCATGTGCCGGGCGGCGCGGGCGACGCGGCGCTGTTGACGCGGGTGGTGGTGGCGGTCGATCCGCCTGCGTCGGCGCATGGCGATGCGTGCGGGATCGTGGTGGTGGGCCTCGGCCGGGACGGGCGCGGCTATGTGATCGCGGATGCCAGTGTCGAGGGCTGTTCGCCCGAAATATGGGCGCGCGCGGTTGCGGCGGCGGCGCTGGTGCATGGCGCGGACAAGGTGGTGGCCGAGGCGAATAATGGCGGCGCGATGGTGACCAGCGTGCTGCGTGCGGCGGAAGAGGCGCTGCCGGTGCGGCTGGTCCATGCGAGCCGGGGGAAGGTGGCGCGGGCCGAGCCGGTGGCGGCTTTGTACGAAGCCGGGCGGGTGGCGCATCGCGGGGCTTTCCCGGCGCTGGAGGATGAGATGTGCGGGTTGGTGCTGGGCGGCGGCTATGAGGGGCCGGGGCGATCGCCGGACCGGGCGGATGCGCTGGTGTGGGCGCTGAGCGAGTTGATGCTGGGGCGGCAGGGGGTGGCGCAGGTGCGGGGGTTGTAGACGCGGAACTTGGCGTGGCATCCGATCGTTTCGGCGGCATCATATCAAGGATTTACGGAGTGACGCGCATGAAGACGGTCAAGATTTTGGGTGCCCTGGTGGGCGTGACGTTGGTGGCATCGCCGGTGCTGGCGGCGTCGTTGAGCAGCAAGGAGCGGGCGCGGGTGGCGCGGGCTGCGCCGCGGGATCGCGACGATGTGCGCTATTGCCTGTTGCAGGGCAAGAAGGGCCGCGACAAGGGCACGGTGATTGGCGCGGCCGGTGGGGCTGGCGTCGGGTTGCTGGCGGGCGGCGGGGTTGGCGAGACGCTGCTGGGCGCGGGCGCGGGTGCGCTGGCCGGGCGCGTGATCGGCAAGAGCGAGGGGACGAACTCGACCTGTGACCGGGTGTTGGCGCGGAATAGGTGAGGGTGGTGCGGCTGATGCGGTTTTCCCCTGTAAGGCAGGGCAATCGCATATGACACCCAACCTATCCAAAGTCGTCACCCTGAACTTGTTTCAGGGTCCATCTATCACCACGAGCCGCCGTTTTTGGGGCACGATGGATGCTGAAACAAGTTCAGCATGACGAAGAAAATGGCGTGCGCTCCATTTACGATAGCCCTGCCCTGCCATGGAAGGGGAGGTGGCAGGGCGTAGCCCCGACGGAGGGGCGTTGCCGTCTCGATAGGGTGACACCCCTCCACCGGCTTCGCCGGTCCCCCTCCCCTTACAGGGGAGGATTTTTGCGTTTCAGATGATGGGGGCATTTAGCCCCCTCTCCAAGCTACGGTAGGCGGCTTCGCCGCTCACCTTCGCTATCCTCTCCCCCGCTGGGGAGAGGATTTTTTTATGGGCGGGGACAAATCCATGAAATTCTTTGGGATGAAGGCGGCGGCATCTGCGGATGCGCGGCCGGTGTTGGCGCGCGCCTGGGGGACCGGGGCGGTGGCTTTGGGGGAGTGGCCTGCCAGCTATGAGGCGCAGGTGCGTAGCGGCGTGATGGGCAATGCGGTGGCGCAGCGGGCGATGCGGCTGGTGTCCGAGGGGGCGGGGGCCTGTCCGCTGAAGGTTGGCGGGGTTGAGGACGCGGCGCGGGTGTTGGCGTTGGTGGGCCGCGCGTCGGCGGGGCAGGGGTTGGTGGAGACGCTGGCTTGTCATTTGTTGTTGCATGGCAATGCCTATGTGCAGGTCATGGTGGGGGCGGATGGGATGCCCGCCGAGCTGTTCGCGCTGCGGCCTGAACGGGTGTCGGTGGAGGCGGATGCGCGGGGGTGGCCTGCGGCCTATTTGTATCGGGTGGGGGAGAGCGTGACGCGGCTGTCGCCCGACGATGGCGCGGGGCGGCCGAGCGTGTTGCATTTGAAGGCGCTGCATCCGCTTGACGACCATTATGGGCTGGGTTGCGTCGGCGCGGCGGCGGGGCCGGTGGCGATCCACAATGCGGCCAGCGTCTGGAACAAGGCGCTGCTCGACAATGCGGCGCGGCCGAGCGGGGCGATGGTCTATGAGCCGGGCGATGGGTCGGTGCTGTCGCCCGACCAGTTCGAACGGGTCAAGCGCGAGATGGAGGTCGCCTTTGCGGGCGCGGCCAATGCCGGGCGGCCGATGCTGCTGGAGGGGGGCCTCCGCTGGCAGGCGATGAGCCTGACGCCTGCCGAGATGGATTTTGTGGGGTTGAAGGCGGCGGCGGCGCGGGAGATCGCGCTGGCCTTCGGCGTGCCGCCGATGCTGATGGGGCTGCCCGGCGACAATAGTTATGCCAATTATCGCGAGGCGAACAAGGCGCTGTGGCGGCAGACGATCTTGCCGCTGGTGGCGAAGATCGGTGCGGGGTTGGGGCAGGGGCTAGCCGGATGGTGGCCGGGGCTGCGGATCGAGGCGGATCTGGATGGCGTGGCGGCGCTGTCGGATGAGCGCGCGGCGCTGTGGGACCGGGTGGCGGCGGCGGATTTTTTGAGCGGGGATGAGAAGCGGGCGATGTTGGGGATTTGAGGCGGGCGTCGAGCCCCCTCTCCCAACTGCGCCTAGGCGGCTGCGCCGCCAAGGCTTCGTATCCCTCTCCCCGATGGGGCGAGGGGATTGGAGGATAAGATGACACAGGATGGCGAGATGCTGGCGCGGTTGGTGGCGCAGGCGCAGGGGGTGCCCGGCGCGGTGGACATGGTGATGATCCGCGCGCTGGTGGAGGAGGCGAGCGAACTGGGCGCGGGGCGGGCGCTGGAGCGGTTGGGGCTGGCCGACCGGCGGGCCGAGGGCGATGTGCGCGAATTGCGCGAGCTGCTGCGCGCCTGGCGCGACGCGAAAAAGGCGGCGCGCGGGGCGGTGATCGGCTGGGTTGTGCGGATCGGGCTGGCGCTGCTGTTGCTGGGGATGGCGGTGAAGATGGGCTTGTTGGGGTTGGTTAGGGCGTGAAGATCCAGCACCACGCCCCGTTCGTGCTGAGTAGAGGCTGAGCGTGTCGAAGCCTCGTATCGAAGCATGGGCGCTACGATCCTTCGATATGCCCCTTCGACTTCGCTCAGGGGCTACTCAGGACGAACGGAGATTATATGGATCAGGACGTGCGCTTTGCGGGCTATGCGGCGATTTTCGATCGGGTGGATCGGGGCGGCGATGTGGTGCGGGCGGGGGCGTTCGGTGGCGCTTTGGCGGCGGGCGTGCCGTTGCTGTGGCAGCATGGGCCGGGCTGCGTGATCGGGACGGTCGAGCGGCTGGCGGAGGATGCGCGCGGGTTGCGCGTGATCGGGCGGGTGTCGGTGCGCACGGCGGCCGGGCGCGAGGCGGCGGCGGCGCTGCGGGCGGGCGCGGTCGATGGGCTGTCGTTCGGATATCGGGTGAAGGCGGCGCGAGGCGGCGGAGCCGGTTTGGGGCCGCGCGAATTGCTGGCGCTGGATCTGGTGGAGGTGAGTTTGGTGAGCCATCCGATGCAGGAGGGGGCGCGGGTGATTAGGGTGGAGTGAAGGGGGCCTCATTTGGTTCGCGCGGAGACGCAGAGACGCGGAGAAGAAGAGAACTCGTCATTCCTATCTAGCGGATATCTTTCTGCGGCCAATGCTCCCTATCCCATCCTTCTGCCGGGAGGACATGCGCGTTGCGATTGCTCGTTGCTCCGCTATAAAATGGAGACTGGCCTGCACGTCCACTGGCCATGTAACGGGAGAACGACATGGCTCTTGCCTTGAATGTGGGGTGGCTATCGCAAGCGTTACGCGAAGATAAGGATGGCTTCGCATTTGGGTTGGATCAAATTTCCGATCTTAATGCGGTTCTCGCCGAATCGGGCGAGTCTCTTCATGAGGAACCCACCGATATTGCCGAGCATGATACCTACGAGGCGCAGATGTGGGGTTATGCGGGACTTCACGCTGTACGCCGACTGGCGGCCTACCATGCGTTGAAGGGCCAGTTACCACCGCCATGCACTTATGAAGATTTTGCCGATGATCCGCTTTTGCTGAAATTTTACGCCGAACACAGTTCTGAACTGGACAAGCCCAAAGCGGGATTTTTTGGCAGATTGTTCAGGAAGAAGTTGAAGGCACCTCTCCCGTTCGCACATTTAATTATGCATTCCGATTCCGAGGGATTTTATCTGCCCAGGCCGATGAACGAAGTCGTTTTCGACACGGCCAATCCACCACGGGACGGATTGGGGGAATGGTAGGTTCTTCCGTTCATCTTCTGGAAGAATGTTTGTTGCTGGCGGATTGGATTGGCCTGCCTGATGGGATTGACGCTGAATGCGACGATGTTGTCGAGGCGGCGGAGGCACCAGGAGGTGAAGGATGGCGCGTTTACGGGATAGAGGCATTTTGCCTGATCCGTTTGATTGAAGGGTGTCGGGCGTCGATCTTGCACAGGGGCGCTTTGCTGTTCACCTAGCATTTTATTGTTCCATATGAGGGTGTGTTCCCCCTCTTCCAACTGCGCCTAACCGGCATAGCCGGTAAGGCTTTGTATCCTTCTCCCCGCTGGGGAGAAGGTTTTCGAGAATTTCAGGGCGGTCCCATCCGGGGCCGCCCTTTTTTGTGTTTTCTAGCGGGAGAATGACATGACGGATGCTTTGGAGAGCAGCTTTGATGCGGCGGTGCAGGGGGAGCGGATTGCGGCTTTGGAGGCGGATTTGGGGGCTTTGCGGGTGGCGATGCAGCGGCCGGCGCTCGATGGGGTGAAGGGCGGGGCGCCAGGAAGTTTTGGCGATCCGGCGCGGAGCGCTTTTGTCGATCGCTATGTGCGGCAGGGGCTGGAAGCCGGGGTGGAGCTGAAGAGCTTTTCCGGTGCGACCGGTGCGGCGGGGGGCTATGCGGTGCCGCGCGAGATTGATCAGCTGATCGGTACGACGCTCAAATCGCTGTCGCCGATCCGCGCGATCGCCAATGTCGTGCGGACGGGGACGGCGGGCTATCGCAAGCTGGTGAGTGCAGGCGGCATCGTGTCGGGCTGGGCGAGCGAGACGGGCGCGCGGGCCGAGACGGGGACGCCGGTCTTCAACGAGATCGTGCCGCCGTCGGGGGAATTGTTCGCCAATCCGGCGGCAAGCCAAGCGATGCTGGACGATGCGCAGTTCGATGTCGAGGGCTGGCTGGCGAGCGAGATTGCGCGGGAATTTGCGGTGGCGGAAGGGGCGGCCTTCGTGACCGGCAACGGGACGAACAAGCCCAAGGGGTTCCTGACCTATACCACCACCAACGAGGCGGACGCGGTGCGCGCGTTCGGATCGCTGCAATATGTGGTGTCGGGGGCGGCGGGGGCTTTCCCGGCCTCGGACCCGCAGAACAAGCTGATCGACCTGGTGCAGAGTTTGCGCGCGCCCTATCGGCAGGGGGCGTGTTTCGTGATGAACTCGGCGACGCTGGCGGTCATTCGCAAGATGAAGACGAGCGACGGGGCGTTCATCTGGCAACCGGGGTTGAGTGCGGGGCAGCCCGCGACGCTGCTCGGCTATCCGGTGGTCGAGGCGGAGGATATGCCCGACATCGCGGCCAACAGCCTGTCGATCGCCTTTGGCAATTTCCAGGCGGGCTATGTCGTGGCCGAGCGCAACGAGACGAGCATCCTGCGCGATCCGTTCAGCAACAAGCCGTTCGTGCATTTCTATGCGGTCAGGCGGATCGGCGGGGGTGTGGCGAATAGCGAGGCGATCAAATTGATGCGGTTTGCGGCTTCGTAAGACGGGAGGTGGGGCACGCCCCCACCCCAACCCCTCCCCTGAAGGGGAGGGGCTTTTTTTGGTCTTTTTTCTGGGGGGTGGGATGGGGATCAGTGATGGGATGCTGGCGGATCTGGTGCGGGAGGTTTGCCATGATGGGGGCATGGGGCCGTTGCTGCTGGGTGGGGCGATGGCGGGGTTTCGGAGTTTTGATGCGGCGGTGGGGGGGGGGGTGGGCTTTCCCTATGTGATCATGAGCCTGGTCGATCCTGCGCAATGGGAAGCGGGGACCGGGACGCTGGATGGTGCGGGGCGGCTGGTGCGGACGCCGGTGGCGTCTTCGGCGGGCGGGGCGGCGGTGGATTTTGCGGTGGGCGAGAAGTCCGTGGCGCTGACCGTGCATGCGGCCTGGTTGGAGGCGGTGAACCTCCATGGCCATGGGATTGGCGATATTACGGGCCTTGGCGAGGCGCTGGCGGGGCGGCAGGCGGCGAGCGGGGAATTGGATGCCATTGCGGCGGTGAGCGGGACGGCGTTCGGGCGGGCCTTGCTAGGGCAGGCGGACGGCGCGGCTGTGCGCGGGCATGTGGGCGCGCTGGGCGTCAGTGGCATCCAGCGGATGCGCGGGGCGGAACTGCATATCAATACGCAATCCGGCGAGGATTATGCGCTGGAAGGGGCGATCGGCAAGGTGTCGGTGCTGACGCAGGCGATGTCGATCTTCATGGATGGCGGGCAGGCGAGCTTTCGCGTGCTGTCGTTCGGATCGCTGGCCAATAATCGGCTCTATCGCGCCAATGGCACGTTCGCGGCGCGCAGCGATGTCCTCACCAATGACGTGATCGGCGACTATAATGTCTGGGGGATGATCGGCGGGACGTTCGCCGAACTGTCGCGCATCCGCACGACGCTGACCGCTGCTGCGCCGGGGCCGACCAATTTAGCGTCGCGGATGAGTTTCCATGTCGGGCGCAATGGGTCGGCGGCGATGCAGGAGGCGTTGCGGCTGGAGCATCAGGCGCTGACCGCTTTCGGATCACTCGCACCGTCCAATGACAATGGCTTTGCGCTGGGGAGCGCGGCGGCGCGCTGGTCGGTGGTCTATGCCGCGAGCGGGGCGATCAATACGTCCGACGCGCGGATGAAATGTGACGTGGCGGCGGTCGGGGACGATCTGCTTGACGCCTGGGGCGCAGTCAACTGGCGGCAGTTTCGCTTTGCCGATGCGGTCGCGGCGAAAGGCGCGGGCGCGCGCTGGCATATCGGGCTGGTGGCGCAGCAGGTGCGCGACGCGATCGACGCGCGATTGGGCGCGGGTGCGGCGGTGCGGCTGGGGCTGCTGTGTCATGATGTCTGGGACGAGGGCGACCGCTGGGGGCTGCGCTATGACGAGTGCCTGGCGCTGGAGGCGGCGTGGCAGCGGCGGCGGATCGAGCGGATCGAGGCGCGGCTGGCGCTGCTGGAGGCGCAGGATGTTGCAGGGTGAGCCGCTGGGCGCGGGCGCGATCGGCGACCTGCGCGGTGGCGATGCGCCCTGGGGCGGCGCGTGGCGCGGCGGGGTGCGGCCGGGGCAGGACATGCGGGTCGCGGCGCGGCCTGCACCTGACCGACCGGAAGCGTTACGGGGGAGGATGATCCGATGAGCCTGATTGCCAAAGATCCGCAGGCGCGGATCGACCATGTCATCGACTGGTCCGCCTATCTGGCGGGGCAGAGCGTGATTGCGAGTGTGTGGACCGTCAGCCCGGCGGGGGCGCTGACGGTGGAAGATGCGGCGTTCGAGCCGGGGCGGACCAGCGTGCGGGTGAGCGGCGGGGCGGTGGGGCACGTCTATCGGCTGACCAACCGCGTCACTTTGTCCGACGGGCAGGTGGATGAGCGGTCGGTGACGGTCAGGGTGGAGGAACGCTGATGCTGGCGCAGGAGGAGAGCGGGGCGCTGGCGGCGTCGCTGGATGAACTCAAGGCCTATTTGCGGATCGAGACGGATAACGAGGATGCGGTGTTGGCGGGGTTGCTGCGCAGCGCGGCGGCGCTGTGCGAGCAATTTGTCGGCCAGTGGCTGATCGTGCGCGGCGCGCGTGAGATGGTGGCGGCGCGCCAGGGCTGGCAGCGGCTCGGCGCGCGGCCGGTGCTGGCGATCGAGGCGGTCGAGGCGGTGGACGGCGACGGGGTGGCGCAGGCGCTGCCGGTCGATGCCTATGCGATCGACATCGATGCGGCGGGCGATGGCTGGGTGCGATCGACGCGGGCGGACGAGCGGCGGCGGCTGGCGGGGCGCTATCGCGCGGGCATGGCGGCGGAGATGAACGGCCTGCCCGAAGCCTTGCGGCAGGGGATCGTGCGGCTGGCGGCGGAACATTTCATGGCGCGCGGCAATGAGGGCAGTGCGCCGCCCGCGGTGGTGAGCGCGCTGTGGCGGCCGTTCCGGCGGATGCGGCTGGCATGAGGGCGGCGTTGATGCGGCGCGTCGAGGCGCGGGCGGCGCGCAGGCGGGGGGCGATTGCGGCGGCGCTGGTCGAGGCGGGCGTTGATGTGGTGATCGACGGTGAGGCGGTGCGGGTGTCGGGGCGGGGTTTGCGGGCGCGCTGGTGGCGCGACCTGGCGCTGCGCGAGGCGGGGAGGACGGGGTCATGAGCGCGGAACTGGCGGTGCGGAGTGCGGTGATCGCGGCGTTGCGGGCGGATGGCGCGCTGATGGCGGGGCTGAACGCGCTTTATGATGGCGAGCCGGTGCGGGCGAGTGCGCCCTATGGGCATGTCGGCGACTGTATCGGCACCGACTGGGGCGGCAAGCAGGTCAAGGGGCGCGAAGTGCGGCTGACCATCGGCTTGCAGGATGCGGGCGAGACGCCGGGGCGGCTGGCGGCGATGATCGGGCGGATCGATCCGGCGATCGGCGCGGTGCAGGCGCGCGAGGGGTGGCGGATCGTTACGGCGCGGCTGGTGCGGTCGCGGATGATGCGGAGTGGAGGCAAGCCGCCGAGCGGGTGGCAGGCGGTGATCGACTATCGGCTAAGGGCGGTTTGGGAGGGGGGCTAGGCGTCGCTTGTGGCTGGCGTCGAGCCCCCTCTCAACTGCGGCTAGGCAGCAAGCTGCCAAGCCTTCGTATCTCTCCCCGCTGGGGAGAGAGGGGGGTGGTCAACTGGGGCGGTTATAGTCTTCATATTCGGCGGTGATCTTGTCGACATATTCGGCGATCTGGTCGTCGGCGTCGGCTTGTGCCGCCTTTTCCGACATGCCGTCGGCCTTGTCGGTGGCGACGATCGCGGCGCGGAAGACGGCTTCCTTGTCGGCGCAGCTCTTCTTCATCTCCGACTGGAAGTCGCCGAGCGGCAATTTCTTGTCGAGGCCGGGTTTGATCTGGGCGGACAGGCATTGGGAATAGGCTTTGCGGCCTGCGCCGACCGCGTCGGCCGAAGGGGCGGCGGCCAGCATCGTGACCAGCGACATAATCAGAAACATCGGGACTCTCCTGAACCTGCGTTTTGCACGCTTTGACTGATGAAAGGATGCGCCATGGGCGTCGAAAAAGGAAGTGCGTTTCTGTTGAAAGTGGGGGACGGCAACATCCCCGCAACATATGCGACCGTCGCGGGGATGCGGACTACGCAATTGTCCGTAAATGGCGAGGCGGTGAACATTACGTCCAAGGATTCGGGCGGCTGGCGCGAATTATTGTCGGGGGCAGGGGTGCGATCGGTCAGCGTGTCGGCGGCCGGGCTGTTCACAGGATCGGCGGCGGAAGTGCGGATCCGCAACCATGCGCTGTCAGGCACGATCGACCACTATGAGCTGAGTTTCGAGAGCGGCGAGCGGATGCGCGGGCGCTTTCTGGTGACGCGGCTCGACTATGCCGGGGACTATAATGGCGAGCGCAATTATGCGCTGAGCCTGGAAAGCTCCGGCGCGGTGGTGTCGGAATGAGCGGGGTTGTGAACCCGGAAAGGGGCGAGGCGGCGTTGGAGATTGGCGGCGACGTGCTGGCGTTGCGGCCGAGTTTCGGGGCGCTGGTGGCGGCGGAAGCCGAACTGGGGCCGTTGTTCGACCTGGTCGAGCGGGCGGCGGACGGGAAATTGTCGCTGGGCGATATGGCGGCCTTGTTCTGGCATTGCCTGGTCGATCGCGAGCGGATGGACCGGGAGGCTCTGGGCGAGGCGATGCTTGTCGTTGGGCTGGCGCGGTTGACGCCGGTGCTCAAGACGCTGTTGCAGCAGATATTGGCGGGCAAATGAGGCGCTTTGCCGAGGGCGCGCGGCGGTTGGCGGGGGTGGCCGGGTGGTTGCTTGGCTGGCGGCCGGAGGAGTTTTGGCGCGCGACGCCGGCGGAGCTGGCGACGGTGCTGGGCGCGGCGTTGGGGGAGGATGAGGGTGGTGAGGGGGTGGATGGGAGTGAGTTGGCGCGGTTGATGGGGGTGATGCCGGATTGAGGCATCTCGCCGCCACAAATCGGATCGTCATTCCCGCGTAGGCGGGAATCCATCTCTCCGCCTCTGTTCGTGGTGATGGGGTGGGAGATGGGTTCCCGCCTGCGCGGGAATGACGTGGTTCTATGGATCGGGCGTCGAGCCCCCTCTTCCAACTGCGCCTAGCCAGCACGCTGGCAAGGCTTCGTATCCTTCTCCCCGCCGGGGAGAAGGTTTTCTTTTATCGGGAGGCGCTGGTGGACGAGGAAATCGAGACGCTGGTGGTGCGGGTTCGGGCGGATAGGCAGGGGTTGAGCCGCGATGTCGAGGCGATGCGGGCGGGGTTGGAGGGGCCGTTGGGCGAGGGGGCCGAGCGGGCCGGGCGGCGGATCGAGCAGGGGCTGATGCGGGCGGTAAGGACCGGCAAGTTCGGGTTCGAGGATTTGCGGCGGATCGCGCTGTCGGTGCTGGACGAGATTGCGGCGGGCGCGGTGCGCGGCGCGGTCGGCGGCGGGGGGAGCAGCGGCGGCGGGCTGGTGAGCCTCGGCGCGTCGCTGCTGACGGCGGCGCTGGGACTGCCGGGGCGGGCGACGGGCGGGCCGGTCGCGCCGGGGCGGGCCTATATGGTCGGCGAGCGCGGGCCGGAGATGTTCGTGCCGACGAGCAGTGGGCAGGTGGTCGCGGGCGGCGGCGGTGCGCGTGACGTGCGGGTGAGCATCGCGGTTAATGGCCGCGGCGGCGAGAGCGAGCCGCGCTTGCTGGCGCGCAGTGCGCGGCAGGTGGCGCGGGCGGTGAAGGGGGCGCTGGGCTGATGGCGGGACTGGACTATTGGCTGGCGGACGCGCGGCGGGGGCAGGAGACGCGCTTTTTCAAGCGGTTCGCGCCGACGCATTGGACCGTCAATTTTCCGCGCCCGATGATGGCGAGCGTCGTCACGACCGCGCCGGACGCTGTGCGGGTGGATGCGGTTTTCTATGGGTCGGGCGATCTGGCGGGGTTGATCTGGGACGCGGTGGACGGGTGGAGCCATCCGCTGTTGGCCTATGAGACGGCACGGGATTTTCGCGACTGCGTGTTGCGGTTTCGGTGGCGCAGCGGGGGCGTGCGCAGGCTGGACGAGACGCATGGGCCGACGCTGACGATCGAGGGACGGGACGCAAGCGGGGTGGCGCGGGCCTGGTATGTGCGCTTGTGGAATTATGCGAGCGGCGGGCCGGAAGATGCGGAGATACTGCTGAATTTTGCGGCCTTGGAGGGTGGTTATCTGTTGCCTGACGAGAGTGATCCGGTTTGGGCAGGCGACATTGACCGGATGTTCATCTCGCTGGTGCCGTCCGCTTATGATGCGGGCGCGACGCCCTTTGCCGGGGCGCAGGAGGGTTGGGCCGAGCTGACCGGGATGCGGTGCGATGGCGCGGGATCGGTGCTTGTCGTGGGCGATGTGATGTTGCCCGAACATGGACTCGGAATCGCGACGGGCTATGATGATTGTTTCAACCAGACGCCGCAGCGGGTGGTCGAGGCGATCCATGCGCTGGGCTATCGTGGGGCAATCAACCATTATGTGGGCATGAGCCATTATTTCCGGCTCGAACGCGTGGGCGACGGGCTATATGTCAGCCTGAGCGGGGGCGCGCTGAATGCGCCCTGCGCGGCGTGGCACCGGGACTTTGCGGCGCAGGCGAAGCGGCTGGGCTTCGATGTGATCTGGTCGCTCTCCTATGAATTGTTCGACGCGCATTGCTGGAACGACTGGAAGCAGCGGGCGGGCAATGGCGACCCGGCGCTGACCGGATGGGTGCCGCCGTCGACCTTGCTGTCGCCTGCGCATGGCGGGGCGATGGCTTATCTGCAAGCGGTGGCGCTGGCCTTTGTTTCCATAGGGTTGGCGGCGGAATTGCCGATCCGGTTTCAGGTCGGTGAACCCTGGTGGTGGGTGATGCCCGCCGATGGGCGCATATGCCTCTATGATGCGGCGGCGCGGGCGGCCTTTGGCGGGAGCCCGGTGGCGATCCCCGATGTGCGCGGGGAATTGGACGCGGCCCAATGCGCGCTGCTGGATCAGGCGGGTGCGCTGCTGGCGGCGTCGACGGCGGCGCTGTGCGCGGCGGTGAAGGCGGCGGTGCCGGAGGCAGTCACGCATTTGCTGGCCTATCTGCCGACGATCCTCGACCCGCAGGCGCCGGAGGCCAAGCGGGCGAACATGCCGGTGGGCTGGGCAGCGCCTGCCTTCGATGTGCTGCAGTTGGAAGATTATGACTGGGTGACGGAGGGGCGGCCCGCGCGGACGGCGCAGGGGGTGGCGCTGGCGACGGCGCGGTTGGGCTATCCGGTGGACGAGCAACATTATCTGTCGGGCTTCGTGCTGTTGCCGGAGCAGGCGGGGCAATGGCGGGAGATCGTGGCGGCGGCGCAGGCGTCGGTCGCGCGGGGGAGCGCGGCGACCTTCCTCTGGGCGCTGCCGCAGGTCTGCCGCGATGGTCTTACGCTTTTCAGGCGGGATGGGGAGGATGCGATGCAAGCCTTTGACGATGTGGTCTTTCCCTTGGGAATAGGGCGGGAGGCGAGCGTGTCGCCCGCCTTTTCGACGCAGATCGTGGAAAGCCCGTCGGGGCATGAGCGGCGCAGCAGCGATTGGGCCGATGCGCGGCTGTCCTTCGATGCGGGGCCGGGGGTGCGGAGCGAGGCGGATATTGCCACGCTGATTGGGTTCTTTCGCGCGCGGCGAGGGGCGGCGCGGGGGTTCCGCTTTGCCGATCCCTATGATGATCGCAGCGGGTTGCCGGGCAGCGTGCCGGGGCCGCTGGATCAGAGGCTGGGGATGGGCGACGGGGTGCGGACCAGCTTCCAACTGATGCGTCATTATGGCGTCGGCGCGGAGGCGCAGGGACGGATCATTACCCGGCCGGTAGCGGGGACGATCCGGGTGGCGGCCGATGGGGTCGAGATGAGCAGCGGATGGAGCCATGCCGGGTTGGGGGTGATCGCGTTCGAGGAAGCGCCAGCGGACGGCGTGCTGCTGACCGCCGGGTTCCGCTTCGACGTGCCGGTGCGCTTTGCCGAGGACCGGATCGACATCAACCGCGCGACATTTGCCGCCGGGGAAGCGCCGTCGGTGCCGCTGGTGGAGATACGCGAATGAGCGCGGCCGAGAGTTTGGGCCAGCCGCTTGGCACCCTGGCCTTTTGCTGGCGGATCGAACGGCGGGACGGGGTGACGATCGGGCTGACCAGCCATGATCGCGATCTGATGATCGGCGGGCTGCTGTACCGCGCCGCGCCGGGGATGACGCCATCGGCGATCCGCAGCGGCATCGGGCTGGATGGCGAGGATAGCGATGTCGGCGGGGCGTTGACGAGCGAGGCGATCAGCGAGGCGGACCTGATGGCGGGACGCTGGGACGGGGCGGCGCTGGAATTGCGGCTGACGCAATGGGAAGAACCGGGGGCGCTGTGGCTGTTGCTGGCGTCGGGCGAGATGGGTGCGGTGGCGCGCAGAGGGGCGGCCTTTACCGCCGAGCTGGTGGGTGCGGCGGCGGTGCTGGGCGCGGCGGTGGTGCCATCGACCGCGCCCGATTGCCGCGCGCGGCTGGGTGATCGGGCGTGCCGGGTGGATATGGCCGGGCGGCGACGGGTGGTGACGGTTACGGGCGTCGCGGATGCAGTGGTGGCGATCGGCGGGCTGACGGCGGGGGGCTATGCTTTTGGCACGCTGCGCTGGCTGGGCGGGGCCAATGCGGGACTGACGCAGGGGGTGGCGGATAATGATGCCGCGGGTGTGACGCTGACCGATCCGCCTGCCTTTGCGGTGGCGCCGGGGACGCTGGCGCTGCTGACGCAGGGGTGTGATCGGCAATTGGCGACCTGTGCCGGGCGCTTTGGCAATGCGGTCAATTTTCGTGGCGAGCCTTATTTGCCGGGGATGGACCTGTTGACGCGCTATCCCGGCGCATGAGCGGGGCGACACGGATCGTCGCGGCGGCGCGGGCGATGCTGGGCGTGCCGTTTCGGCTGCATGGGCGGAGCGAGGCCGGGGTGGATTGTGTCGGGCTGGCGGTGTTGGCGCTGGGGCGGGCGGGACAGAGTGGGATGGCACCGGTCGCTTATGGGTTGCGGAGCGGGGAGGTCGGGCTGGCCGAGCGCTGGCTGGGCGCGGCGGGGCTGGTCCGGGTGGATCAGGGCGCGTCGGGCGACCTGGCGCTGGTGCGGCCGGGGCCGTTGCAACTGCATCTGATGATTTTGGTGCCGGGTGGTTTTGTCCATGCTCATGCGGGGTTGCGGCGGGTGGTGGAGATGCCGGGCGCTTCGCCCTGGCCAGTGATGGGCTGGTGGCGGGCGGAATGGGGATGGTGATGTGGGCGTCGCCCCGATCCTTCGATACGCTATTTCGACAAGCTCAATAGCTACTCAGGACGAACGGTTTTACTGAAATGTAAAGGAAGCGGTCATGGCGACGGTGGTGCTGACGGCGGTGGGGACAGCGTTGGGTGGCCCGATCGGGGCGGCGATCGGCGCGGTGCTGGGCAATGTGATCGACCGGGAAATCCTGTTCAAGCCCAAGGGGCGCGAGGGGCCGCGCCTGTCCGATTTGCAGATCCAGACATCGACCTATGGCGCGCAGATTCCGCGCCTGTTCGGGACGATGCGGGTGGCGGGCACGGTGATCTGGGCGACGGACCTGCAGGAAGTGCGGAGCAAGAGCGGTGGCGGCAAGGGGCAGTCGAGTGTGGCCAGCTACAGCTATAGCGCGAGTTTTGCGGTGGCATTGTCGGCGCGGGCGATCGGGTCGATCGGGCGGATCTGGGCCGATGGCAATTTGCTGCGCGGGGCGGCGGGGGATTTCAAGACCGAGCTGTCGGCCTTTCGCGTGCATTTGGGCGGCGTGGACCAGCCGGTCGATCCGCTGATCGCGTCGGCGCAAGGGGTGGCGATGACGCCTGCGCATCGGGGGATGGCCTATGTGCTGTTCGAGGATCTGGCGCTGGCCGATTATGGCAATCGCATTCCGTCGCTGACGTTCGAGGTGGTGGCGGATGCGAGGCCGGTGTCGGTGGGGGCGATTGCGGCCGATCTGAGCGACGGGGCGCTTGGGGGTGAGGGGCTGCCGGAGGTGGCGGGCTTTGCGGCGAGCGGCGGGGATGTGCGTGAGGCGATTGCGGCGCTGAGCGAGGTGCATGGGCTGGCGTTGCAGGGGGATGCGGGCGGATTGCGGCTGGCAGTGGCGGGCAGCGTGGCAGCCGCGCATGTCGATGGCGCGATGCTGGTGCGGCGGGTCAATGGGCGGGCGATGGATGCGGTCGAGCGGTCGGCGGCGGCGGCTGAGACGGTGCCGGTGGCGCTGTCGCTGCGCCATTATGATGGTGCGCGCGATTATCAGGCGGGGGTGCAGCGGGTGATGCGACCGAGGCCGGGGCGGGTCGAGCGCGGCGTCGAACTGCCGGCTGTGCTGGAGGCTGGCGCGGCGCGGGCCTTGGCGGGTGCGCGGTTGCAGGCGGGATGGGCCGGGCGGGCGACGATGACGCTGCGGTGCGACTGGTCGGCGCTGGCGCTGGCGGTGGGCGCGGTGGTTAGCGTGGACGATGCGCCGGGGCTGTGGCGGATCGAGGAGCGGGAATGGGAGGGCATGGCGGTGCGGTTGGCGCTGCGCCGGGTGCCGGGGGCCGGGCCAGCGATGCCGGGTGCGGCGTCGTCCGGCGCGATCGTGCGGCAGGTGGATGCGCCGCATGGGGCGACGCATTTGGCGCTCGCCGAATTGCCGCCGGTGCGCGAGGGGTTGGCCGATGGGCCTCTGATCGTGGCGGCGGCGAGCGGGGGTGCGGGGTGGCGCAGCGCGGCGCTGTTCGTGATGAGCGGGACGGGCGAGGCGGTGCCGATCGGGCCGAGCGCGCCGCGCGCGGTGGTCGGCGTGGCGGAGACGGCCTTGCCGGTCGGGAGCGCGACGTTGGTGGATGCGCGTCATGCGCTGACGGTGGCGTTGCTGGCCGACGATATGGATGTGTTTCCGGCCGATGAGGCGGGGTTGGCGCAGGGGCGGAATCTGTGCCTGGTCGGGCGCGAGTTGATGCAGTTTGCAGGCGTCGAGGCGCTGGGGGCCGGGCGGTTCATGTTGCGCGGGTTGCGGCGGGGGCTGCGCGGGAGTGAATGGGCGATGGCGGGGCATGAGCCGGGCGAGGCTTTCCTGCTGATCGAGGAGGATCGGCTGGTCGAGCCGCTGACGGCGCTGGGCGGGCAGGGCGAGATCGGCGCGATGGTCGAGGTGCGGGCGGTGGGGCGCGGCGATGCGGTGCCGGTGGCGGCGATGCTGACGATCGGCGGTGACGCCGTGATGCCGCCTGCGCCGGTGCATCTGACCGCGCAGCCGACGGCGGACGGCTGGGCGTTCGGCTGGACACGGCGCAGCCGCAACGGATGGCGCTGGGCGAGCGGGGGCGACGTGCCGTTGGGCGAGGAGAGCGAGCGCTATGCGGTGACGGTGCTGGACGGCGGGGCGGTGGTGCGGGCTGCGGAAAGCACGGTGCCGCAATGGCAATATGATGCGGCGATGATCGCGGCGGACGGCGTGGCCGGGCGCGCGCTGGTGTTGGACGTGCGGCAGGTGGGCACGCGGGCGACCGGGCGGGCGGCGCGGATCGATTTTACCGTCTGACATTGGCGGGACTTTATCGGGAGACGGGATATGGACGGAACGCCGCGATGGGCCTTGCCCTTTTTGTTCGCCGGGCAGGCGCAAAAGGAAATGTTCCACAATGAGGCGCTGGTGCGGATCGACGCGCTGGTTCACGGGGTCGCGCAGAGCGCGGACCTGGCCAGCCCGCCGGTTGCGCCGGAGATTGGCCAATGCTGGATCGTCGCTGAGGGGGCGACGGGGGCGTGGGACGGGAATGACGGTGCGGTGGCGTTATGGACCGACGGCGGATGGCGATTTATCGCCGCGCAGGCGGGATTGCGGCTGTTGGTGGTGGATCGCGATCATGCACTGCAACATGATGGCAGTGCGTGGCGCGGTGCTGCCGAGCGGGGCGACGGGCTGTATATAGACGAGCTGAAAGTCGTCGGGACGCGGCAACCGGGAATCGCAGCCCCGACCGGGGGCGAAACGATCGACGCGCAGGCGCGTAATAGCATCGCCTTGATGCTGACTGCTTTGCGGGCACATGGCCTCATTCATTCGTAATTCTGTAACAATCCCATTTTTTTGTTGGGATGTTTACCTTTTAGCATTAGGGGGATGTTAAATAGCCTGAACCGTCCACGAACAGCGTGCTACTGCGCTATTTTTGCAACGGTTTCTCTATTTGTGGACTTGCCATGAAACCTTCTTCCCGATACAGGGTTTCAGCAGTCCTTCGTGACACTTTTGAAAGGGGAATTCAGATGCGGAAGCTTGCCCTCGCGGCTGCTCTTGCTACCACTGCCTTGGCCACCCCGGCTATGGCACGTGACGACAGCTGGTACATTGGCGTAGACGCCGGTGTGCTCCTGGTCGAAGACCAGAACATGACCTTCTCGGCAGTCCCTCCTGGTGGCCGCGCCGGTCCCTCGATCGACTACCACAAGGGTTATGACGTCGACGCCAACATCGGTTACGACTTTGGTGGTTTCCGCCTGGAAGCCGAAGCGGCCTACAAGCGCGCCAAGATCGATCTCGATGCCATGGGTCCGGTTGGTCAGCGTTTCGGCGGTGCCACTTCGGCTCTGTCGTTCATGCTGAACGGCTTGCTGGACTTCGGTCCTGACGACGGCCTGCAGGGCTTCGTCGGCGGCGGTGTTGGCGTTTCGCGCGCCAAGGTTGCTTCGGACATCGTCAACGACAGCGACAC
This sequence comes from Sphingobium sp. D43FB, assembly GCF_002312805.1. Taxonomy (GTDB): domain Bacteria; phylum Pseudomonadota; class Alphaproteobacteria; order Sphingomonadales; family Sphingomonadaceae; genus Sphingobium. The sequence continues at coordinate 116,448 of NZ_NMUA01000005.1, forward strand.
CGGTTTTGCATGGCAGGCTCTGGCCGGCGTGCGTTACCCCGTCACCAACAATGTCGACGTTTCGCTGAAGTATCGTTTCTTCAACCAGGACGATATCGAGCTGATCCCGGCATATCAGAGCGTTTATGGCCAGGCCGGTTCGACCGCAAGCACCAAGCTGCGCACGCACAGCCTGCTGCTCGGCCTGACCTACAACTTCGGCGCACCGGTCGAAGCGGCTCCTCCGCCGCCCCCGCCGCCGCCCCCGCCGCCCCCGCCGCCTCCTCCGCCGCCGCCTCCGGTCGCGGATTGCAGCCCCGGACCGTACATCGTCTTCTTTGAATGGGACAAGTCGGACGTCACGCCTGACGCCGCCACCATTCTGGACAACGCGGTTTCGGCCTACAGCAACTGCGGCAGCGCCCAGGTCATGCTGGCAGGTTATGCGGACAAGTCGGGTTCGGCTTCGTACAACGTCGGTCTGTCGCAGCGTCGCGCTGACGCCGTTAAGGCCTATATGGCGTCGAAGGGTATCCCTGACGGCGTGATGACGACCCAGGCGTTCGGTGAAACGAACCCCCGCGTCGAAACCGCCGACGGCGTTCGCGAACTGCAGAACCGTCGCGTGGAAATCACCTACGGTCCCGGTTCGGGCATGTAAGATTTTCCGTCCTTCGGGATGGAGAACGGATGAGGGGCTGGTCGCAAGACCAGCCCCTTTTTCTTTGCGTTTAAAGTTGTGGGTGCCGAGTGGTTCGGGCGCGGTATAGGCAAGATCGCCTTGTCTGATGGCTGAGCGCGGTGAGGAGACCATGGGCGTTGTTCTCCGGCCGAAGCCGGTTCCACGCTCCAGACTGGACCCCGGCATTCGCCGGGGAACGGGATCTATCAGTTACGATCGGGGTCGACGGATAAGCCGGGAGCGGGGTGGCTAGCTCCCATGGGGTTGCCAACCCTGGACCGGGAAGCGCGGGCTTAGATGGCGGATGGGTATCTGGTCGTGCCGACAGTAAATCGCGCTGGCAGTCTGCGTCTGCTATCTTTATTCCGTGTGCGTCACGACAAGGGGCGATGATTTGCAACAAAATGACCTGTTGTAGCGTTCGCCCAGTCAGTATCGTCTCACCGGGAGTATATTATGTATTTCAAGCCCCTGCTTTTCGCCCTTCCCCTTGCCATGGCCGCGACGGGTTGTGCCACCATGTCGGACAGCACATCGAGCGCCGCGCCGATGGCGGGGGCCAAGCTGATGGCGGGCGACGGCGCCGCGCGGGGCGAGGCGATGATCACGCAGGCGGCCGATGGGCTGCATGTCGTCGTCAAGGCGATGGGCCTGACGCCCGGCACGCATGCCGTTCATATCCACACCACGGGCACTTGCACCGGGCCCGACTTTACCAGCGCGGGCGGTCATTGGAACCCGACCAATCGCCAGCATGGCAAGGATAATCCTGCGGGCATGCATATGGGCGACATGCCCAATATGCTGGCCGGGCCGGACGGCACGGGCGAGATCGAATATCATGTCGCGGGCGGGATGATCAGCGGCGGGTCGATGCCGTTGATGGATGCCGATGGCGCGGCGGTCGTGATCCATGCGCAGGCGGACGATAATAAGAGCGATCCGGCCGGTAATGCGGGCGGGCGCATCGCCTGCGGGGTTATCGCAGCGAAATGATGCTGTGGCGCGGCGGGCCTGGCCTGCCGCGCTTCAATCTTGGAAATCGCCTTCGCCGACATGGGCGCCGAAACGGGCGATCGCGTGATAGCTCGCCCCGTCATGACCCAGATGGCTTTCGAACAGGGCAAAGCTGTCGACCGCAAAGGGCGGGCTGGTCAGGGCAGCGTGGCGGGCGAGGAACGGGTCGAGCAGACCGCCGCCCCGGCCAAAGCGCGCCAACGTGATATGCGGTCGATAGGCGCGGCCTTCGGGCGGCAAGCCGACGGCGACGCAGGCGCGATCGATCTTGCGGTGCAGGCTGGCGAGGGGATCACGCGGTTCGACCCCGGCCCAGAGGCTATCGACCACACCCTTGCGATCGAAGATGCCGACCCCCGCGACCGCGACGTCGAAGGGGGTAAAGCGGATCAGGCGGAGCGTATCGACCAGATCATTGGCGCGATGGCGATCCACTTCGCCGACGAAGCGCAGGGTGAGATGGAGTTGGGCATCGCTTTGCCACCGGGCACCGGCTACGTCCGCCATGATGGCGAGCAGCGCAGCGCGATGGCTGGCAGGAGGGCGGACGGCGACGAACAGGCGATGCATAAGGCGGTGATAGTCATTTACGGGCACCGCGCCAATTGTAACGTAAGAATGCTGCCGCACCCCGCACTTGAATATGCCGGGTAAAAGGGCGATAATAGAGGCGTCGGCATTGGATGACCGACAAAGGAGACGAATTTCATGGCCAACTGGTCCGACCCCCGTTCCGACACCCGTTCGAATATGGCGGGCTTTGGCGGCGCGACCGCTGACCGTAGCGCGGCGTTCGACGCCGGACTGCGCAGCTATATGCTGTCGGTGTATAATTATATGGCGAGCGGCGTCTTGCTGACCGGCGTCGTCGCGATGCTGTTTGCGTCGAGCGGCATGGCCGCGCAGGTGCTGGGCGGTCCCGGCATCCTGAAATATGTCATCATGTTCGCGCCGTTGGTTTTCGTGATGGTGCTGAGCTTTGGCATCAACAAGCTGTCGACGGCGGCTGCGCAGGGGCTTTTCTGGGCCTATGCCGCGGTGATGGGCCTGTCGCTCTCGTCGATCTTCCTGGTCTATACCGGCACGTCGATCGCGCAGACCTTCTTTGCGACCGCCGCTGCGTTCGCGGGCCTGAGCCTGTTCGGCTACACCACCAAGAAGGATCTGTCGGCATTCGGCACTTTCCTGATCATGGGTGTGGTCGGGCTGTTCGTCGCGATGCTGATCAACCTGTTCCTCCAGTCGAGCGTGATGGATTTGGTCATCAGCGGCGTCGGCGTGCTGCTGTTCGCGGGTCTGACGGCCTATGACACGCAGAAGATCAAGAGCATGTATGCCTATGTCCAGGGCACGGACATGATGGGCAAGACGGTCATCATGGGGGCGCTGAACCTCTATCTCGACTTCATCAACATGTTCCTGTTCCTGCTGCGCTTCATGGGCGGCAGCCGCGACTGATCGCTTGCGGTAAGAGAATAGGAAAAGGCCCGGCGGAGCGATCCGCTGGGCCTTTTCGTTTTGGGCCTGCGCGTGGCAGCGTGTCTCGACTTCGTTCGACACGAACGGGATCGATCAGGCTGGCTTCTGCATTTCGGCGATGAGGGCGTTGTCGATCGCCTTTTGCCGTTGATAGGCGGGGCGGGTGCGCAGGCGGTCGGCATAGGCGGTCAGCGCGGGTGTTGCGGGCATGGTGCCGAAGGCGAGGCCCCAATCGACCTGAGAGCCGACATAGACGTCGGCGGCGGTGAATTGGTCGCCGCAGATCCATTGGGGCACGGCAACCGCCTGTTCCAAAGCCTGGAGCACATCATCGAGCGTACCATAGCCGACCGACTGTTCGCGGCCTTCGGGCAGGACGAAGCCCATCGCCTTGTTGGTGATGGCAGCTTCGAGCGGCCCGGCGGCGAAGAAGAGCCAGCGATAGTAAGTGCCGCGCGCATCGGTGGGTGGGGCAAGATTGGCGGCCGGGAAGGCGTCGGCGAGATAGGCGCAGATGGCGGCGCATTCGGTGACGATGGTGTCGCCATGACGAATCGCAGGCACCTTGCCCATCGGGTTGATGGCGAGATAGTCGGGAGCCTTCATGGTCTTGCCATAGTCTAGAATGACCGTGTCATAAGCGACGCCGGTTTCCTCCAGCATCCAGCGGGCGATCTGCCCGCGCGACATGGGGTTGGTGTAGAAAGTGAGGCTGGTCATGGGATCGACTCCTGATGGGCGGCGACGACTATGCGGCAAGAGCGGCGGCGGAACCAGTCGGGGGATCGTTGCGCCGTTCAGGATCTATAGGTTTTTCGTCATCCCCGCGAAGGCGGGGATCCATCTCAGGCCCTATCGAAAGACCGAAGGTTGGGAGATGGGTTCCCGCCTTCGCGGGAATGACGATGACTCGTATGCGATCCGCATTTCGCAACGATGCCCAGTCGGGGCACGGGTTATGCGAAACATGTCCGAATTTTCCGATTTTTCCCGGCAAGATTCAGAGATAGGAAAGGGGTCAGGCGTTAATAAGTCGCGATATTGCTCATGCTTCATGGTATTCCTTTATGATCCAGGCCCGGCCCGTACCGTCGCAGCAGATGCAGGGGAGACGCATGTTGGAAGATCGGATCGCCAAGCTGTCCGACGTGCAGAAACAATGCCTGCGCCTCGCCGCGAGCGGGCGCAGCTCTAAGGAAATCGCGCCTGAAGTCGGCCTGTCGCACCAGACCGTCGATCAATATATCCACCGCGCCCGCGTCACGCTGGGCGCGGAAAATCGGCGCGATGCGGCCCGTATCCTGATGGATGCGGAGAGCGCGCAGCCGTTCAAACAATTTGAATTAAAGCCGTCCCGCCTTGATGACCCGCAGGATTCCTCCATTGTGGACCTACCGGCTGCCGAGCCAGTGACGTTAGTCGAACGGATCGGCCTGCCGCCCATCGGAGGCAAGACGAATGACCTGACCGTTCAGCAGAGGCTATATGCGATAGCCCGGATTGCCTTTTTCCTGATGATCACCGCGACGGCGATCATCATCATCAGCAAGGGTGCGTTCGTCGTCCTGTCCTGACGCCGCCGCCCGACCTTTCCATCTTTTCAATCTAGCAACGTGGAGCCATGCGGTTCCGCGAGGGGATATGCCATGCCTGATTATAATCCGATGCTCGCCCGCCGTGTCGTGACCGATATCGGCCGCACGCATAATGCGATCGACGGGGCGCTCAAGAAGCTGTCGATGCTGACGACCGACGTGTTGGAAGCGTTCAGCGACGCGCAGTTGAACGACGCGATGACGCAGCCGGTGCTGGAAGATATCGCCAATGGCTTTTCGACCATCGTGGCGGGCCGCGGCGCCTTCGTCAGCGCGCATCAGAAGCTGATCGAGATGAAGATGGAATCCAATCTGCGCAAAGTGGAGATTGGCTGCACGGTCGGGCCGATCTGTCCGTTGCCTTTCGTCGAGGAAGCGCAGCTGCGTGAGGTCGCCTAACCCGATCCGCAATGATGCGGTGCCTGTGACCATGAAGTGACCCCACGGCCATGCTGCTTCTGACCTATTGGATCATGACCCTTTGCTGCTGCCTCTATGCAGCGGCAAAGGGCGGCATGACCGGGCGCTTGGGTGCCGCCATCATCTTGTTCAAGACGGTAGCGGGCGTACTCGTCACCGTTATTCAGCCCAATTGGCAAGTCACCGCCTATTCGCTGTTGCAGGTGGATGCGGCGTGTCTGTTCGCCTTTCTATGGCTGAGTTTGCGCAGCGACTACCATTGGCCGCTCTGGTCGACCGCCTGCCAGTTTCTGGCGGTGGCGATCCATGTGACGACATTGGTGCAGCCCGAACTGACGCCCAAAGTCTATCAAGGGCTGCATAATTTATGGGCGATACCGATGCAGCTGTTCATGGTGCGCGGGATCGTCCTCGACCGCCGGTTCCGGCGGCGGCGCGGCAGGATGATCGCGGCATGACGCGGCTGCATCCCCTATCTGGAAAGTCCGTGGCGATGAGCCAAAGCTATCGAATTTTGCATGTCGATAATGACAGCGACATGCGGCTGGTGGTCGAGATGGCGACGCTGCTGGATACCGGCATGACCATCCGCAGCGTGCCGAGCGGCGCGGCGGCGATCGACCTGTGCCTGGCGCAGCATGCGCGACCGGACATTCTCATGCTGGATTATCGATTGCCGGATATGAGCGGGCCGGAATTATTGCGGCGGTTGCGCCGCGATCCCGCCTTTGCGGACATGCCGGTCATTTTCCTGACCGACAGTTCGGGCCATGAGGCGGAGGAGGAGATGCGCGCGCTCGACCCCGCCGGGGTGTTGAGCAAGCCGTTCAATCCGCTGTCGCTGGCGATCGACATTCGCCTGATGGCCGATCGCTGGAGCGCGATGCACTGATTGCGTGCGGGTCGATCATGGCGCTAGGATGCGGCATGACAGAACCGCTTGCCATCACCCCCGCCGACATTTCCGACGCCGCCTGGATCATCGCGGCGGCGGCCGTCCGCACCCCGCTGATCGAGAATGACAGGCTCAACGCGCTATGCGGTGGGCGGGTATTGCTCAAGTTCGAGGGCGCGCAGCGGACCGGATCGTTCAAATTCCGCGGGGCCTATAGCCGGCTGGCGCGGCTGAATGCGGAAGAGCGCGCGGCGGGCGTGGTCGCCTGGTCTTCGGGCAATCATGCGCAGGGTGTCGCTGACGCCGCGCAGTTGCTCGGCATCGCGGCGACCATCGTAATGCCTGCCGATGCGCCCGCGATCAAGCTGGCCAATACGCGCGCGCTGGGGGCGGAGGTCGTGACCTATGACCGGCTGCGCGAGAGCCGCGAGGCGATCGCGACCGCGCTGGCGGAGCAACGGGGCGCGACGCTGGTGCCCTCGTTCGACGATCCGTTCATCATCGCCGGGCAGGGGACGGTCGGGCTGGAGATTGTCGAGCAGGTCAAGGATGCTGGCGCGACGCTGGGGCAGGTGCTGGTCTGTTGCGGTGGCGGCGGGCTGACGGCCGGGGTCGCAACGGCGGTGAAGGCGCAGGTGCCGGAAGTGGCGATCTATACGGTCGAACCGGCGGGGTTTGACGATACCGCCCGGTCGCTACGCAGTGGCGTGCGCGAGGCGGTGGCGGCGGATGCGCGGTCGATCTGCGATGCGTTGCAGGCCCCGATGCCGGGCGCGATGACGTTCCCGATCAACAAGGCGCTGGTTACGGGCGGGCTGGTGGTGACTGATCGGCAGGTGCGGGACGCGATGCGCTTTGCCTTTTCCACGCTCAAGCTGGTGGTCGAGCCGGGCGGGGCGGTGGCGCTGGCGGCGATGATGAACGGGCTGGCACCGCCGACCGACGGGGTCAGCGTGGTTGTGCTGTCGGGGAGCAATGTCGATCCGGTGGATTATGCGGCGATATTGACTGGGACGGATTGAGGCGCGCGCGTTTCTCGACTTCGCTCGAAACGAACGGGGCTAGAGCATGATGACTTTAAGTAGGATCACTCCGTTCGCCCTGAGTAGGGGCTGAGCTTGTCGAAGACCCGTATCGAAGGGAAGGGCCGACTGCGCTCTATATCCTTCGATACGCCATTTCGACTTCGCTCAATGGCTACTCAGGACGAACGGTTCTGAGTAAAGTCATCACGCTCTAGGTGCGAGCGGTCGCGTCAGTGCGCGATGACGCGGACGGCGAAGGCGGCGGCGGCGGCGCGGGTTTCGACGCCGAGTTTTTCGAAAATCTGTTCCAGATGCTTGTTCACGGTGCGCGGGCTGATGACCAATATCTCGCTGATGACGCGGTTGGGTTTGCCATAGCTGATCCAGAGCAGCACTTCGGCTTCGCGCTGGGTGAGGCCGAAATGGCTTTGCAGGCGGGCGATGTCGGCCAGCGGGTCGAGATGGTTGAGGCGGATCAGCACTTCGTCGCGGCGGGGGCGGCCGACGATGATGAGTTCGACGGTATCGCCACCAGGGCTTTCGGTCTTGACCGTGGTGCCCGATGGCAGATCATCGGGCAGCAGGCGGGCGACGGGCGCGCGGAGCATGGCGGGAAGCGCGGTGTCGGTGCGCGACCAAGCGGGTTCGAGCGCTTCCATGAGCTTGTCGGCCCCCGGCGTGCGCCAGGAGAGCGCGCCATCCGCGCCGACGGCGATGAGATTGCGGCCGGTGGCGTCGAGCGCATAATGGCCGCCCTGGGTCTGGCGGGCGTTGGCCATATGGACGCGGACGCGGGCGAGCAGTTCTTCGACCACGATGGGCTTGCGGACATAATCGACGCCGCCCGCTTCGAGCGCATGGACGACATGCTCGCTTTCGGTAAGGCCGGTCATGAAGATGATCGGCACCGGCGCGCCCTGGGGCAATTGCTTGATCGCGCGGGTGGTTTCGAACCCGTCGAGGCCGGGCATCACCGCGTCCATCAGGATGAGGTCGGGGACGACATGGTCGAGCAGTTCGAGCGCCGCTTCGCCGCTGGTGGCGATGAGGACCGAGATGTTCGCGGCCTCCAGCGTGTCGGTGAGGAAACGCAGGGATTCGGGCGTGTCGTCCACGACGAGGACGGTATCGGAGCGCGGCGTCGGGGTGGTCATTTTACGGCCCTTATGATTTTTATCAGCCCCTTGAGGTCGAAACGGTCGAGATGGGCGAGCATCCGGGCGGCGAGCGGCTGGGCCTGGGGCACGGCTTGCTCCAGCGCGCGGATGCTCGATTCGATGCCGCGCACATGGCCGATGATCGCCTTCTGTTCGATATCGGCCAGGATCGGCAGCGCATCCTCCGGCAGATCGGGCAGGAGGAGGTCGTCGGGCGCGGGGGTTTCGGGTGGCGGCGCGTCGCCGGTCCAGCGAATATGCAACTGATCGGCGATCGCGTCTAGCAGCGCGTCGAGATCGACGGGCTTCATGAGGAACATGTCGTGCGCCGCCCGGCCGTCGCCGCCGCGATGATATTCATGGGCATTGGCCGACACCATGATGATCCGCACCTTGCCGCCAAGCGTTTCGCGCAGCGCGCGGCTGATGTCCCAGCCGGATTCTCCGGGCATGGAGATGTCGAGCAGCACGATGTCGGGCGCGTTGTTTTTGGCGATCTCCAAGCCAGCGCGACCGCTGAGCGCTTCCATCACGGTGAAATCAAGCGGTTCGAGCAGGCCGCGCAACACCGCGACCTGCGACGGATCATCATCGATCAACAGCACTTTGCGCCGGTCGCCGACATAACCTGAGATCCGGTCCACTGGGGGCGCGTCTTCGATCGGGTTGGCGACATGGCCGAGCATCAGGCGGACGGTAAATTGGGTGCCTTTGCCCGTTTCGCTGACGACCGAGAGGTCGCCGCCCAATATCTGGACCAATGCCTGGGTGATGGAGAGGCCAAGGCCGATGCCCTTTTGCCGTTGTGCGTCGGGGTTGCTGCCGCGTTCGAAGGGGTCGAACACGCGCTTCAAGTCGTCGGGCGCGATGCCAAGGCCGGTGTCGATGATGTCGAAGGTCGCCATCTGGCTGCGATAGGCGACGCGGAAGGTGACCGAGCCGGTGCGGGTGAACTTGATCGCGTTGGAGAGCAGGTTGATGAGGATCTGGCGCAGGCGCTTCTGGTCGGTGCGGACGAAATCGGGCAGTTTTTCGGGCCGCTCGAACAGAAATTCGATCCCCTTGGACTGGGCCTGCGGGCGGAACATGTTGGCGATCTGATCGACGAAGGGGGCAAGGCGGACGGTTTCGCTGCTGATTCGCAGGACGCCGCTTTCGACCTGGCTGATGTCGAGCAGCCCTTCGACCAGATTGGTCAGATGTTCGGCGCTGCGGCGGATGATCTTGGCGGCTTCGACGGGCGCGATGTCGTGGCCGCGCTCCATCAATTGCGCATAGCCGTAGATGCTGTTGAGCGGCGAGCGGATTTCGTGGCTGACGCTGACGAGATAGCGGCTCTTGGCGGCATTGGCGGATTCGGCGGCTTCCTTCGCCTTTTGCAGCTCCGCGCCAGTGACGTCATGGGCGATCACCTCTTCCATCAGCTTTTGCACATGATGCTCGCTTTCCTGCATCGCGGTGCGGCGGCTTTGATGGGCGAGGACGATCATCCAGGCGATGACCCCGCCGATGAGCGAGAAGAGGAGGAAGAGGCCGAGCATCAAGCTGGACATCTCCGCCGCAATGTCCGGCATCCGGCGGCCGATCTGCCAGTTGATGCCGCCCAGCAAGGCAGCATTGGCGATGGTGATGGCGGCCATGACGGCGATGAAATGGCCGACCGGCGTATGGACATAGCGGGCGATGCGTTGGGGCAGCAGCCGTTCGAGCCAGCGCGCGGCCTGCTGTGTGGCGCGGCTGTCGGATTTGCAGCGATCATGGCAGCGCGCCTCCAGCGTGCAGCAGAGCGAGCAGATGGGCGCGGCATACATGGGGCAATGCGCCATATCGACCGGCTGAAAGGCATTTTCGCAGATGATGCAGCTCTTGGTTTCCGCGCCCTCGGCCCAGTGCGAGCGGCGCGCGATATAGTAGCGACCATGGGTGAGGAGCGCGATCACCGGCGCGGCGGTGAAGGCGACGGCCATGCCGATGACCGGCGCGAACGCCTGCGCCAATTGCCCCAGCAGCCCCAGATGCGCGCTGCCCGACACCAGGATGGACAGCAGCATCGCGCCGATGCCGACGGGGTTGATGTCATAGAGATGGGCGCGCTTGAATTCGATGCCTGCAGGGGACAGACCGAGCGGTTTGGAGATCATGAGGTCGGCGGCCAGCGCGCCGATCCAGCCCGCAGCGACGGTGGCGTAGAGGATCAGGATCGCCTCGATCGCGTCGAAGATGCCGACTTCCATCAGCAGCAGCGCGAGCAGGACGTTGAAGAGCAGCCAGACGACACGGCCGGGATGGCTGTGGGTCAGGCGGGCGAAGAAATTGGACCAGGCGATGGAGCCGGCATAGGCGTTGGTGACGTTGATCTTGAGCTGGCAGATGATGACGAACAGGCCGGTCAGTAGCAGCGACAGCCCGGCATGGCCCGACATGGCGGTGAAGATCGCCTGGAACATCGCCGTTGGATTGGCGGCGTCGCTGGCCGAGGCTGCGCCGCCGATCAGATAATGGGCCAGCCAGGAACCGAGCAGCAGTTTCATGCCGCCAATCAGCGTCCAGCCGGGGCCGCCCGCGAGCATCGCCGCCCACCATTTGCCTTTGCCGATTTTTTTCGCGCTGGGAAGGAAGCGGAGATAATCCGCCTGTTCGCCGATCTGGGGCAGGAGCGAGAGGAGCGTGGAGAGGGCGAAGCCGAAATAGAGCAGGCTGACGCTGCCATCGGGCGCGCCAAGCTGACCCGTGAAGCGCGACCATTCCGCCAGCGCGGAAGGGCCGGACCAGAGGATATAGGCGATCGGCGCGACTTGCAGCACGATCCAGATGCCCTGGGTCGCGATCTGGAACCGGGTGATGGCGCTCATGCCGTAGAGCGCGATCGGGATGACGACGAGGGCGCTGACCAGATAGGCGACGCTCATCGGCATGCCGGTCATGGCGGTGAGCGCGACCGCCATGATCGTCGCTTCGACCGAGAAGAGCAGGAAGGTGAAGCTGGCGTAGATGAGCGAGGTGAGGGTCGAGCCGAGATAGCCGAACCCTGCGCCACGGGTGAGCAGGTCGATGTCGAGGCCGTGCTTGGCGGCGTGATAGGCGATCGGCAGGCCGATGACGAACATCAGCGCGACGGCGGCGGCGATGGCGGCGACGCTGTTGGCGAAGCCGTAGGTCAGGGTGATGGACGCGCCGATCGCTTCGCAGGCGAGGAAGGCGGTCGCGCCGATGGCGGTATTGGCGACCTGCCCCGCCGACCAGCGCCGGGCGCTGTCGGCGGTGTAGCGCAGGGCATAATCCTCCAATGTCTGGCTGGCGACCCACTTATTGTAGAGCCGCTTTTCGCGCAGGACATAGGCGGCGCGGTCCATCAGAGGGCGGCGGTGTCTGCGGAATAAGGGCGCAGGCCGCCGGTGGCGACGATGAAGTCGATGACGGCGGGCAGCCCGATATTGTCCTTGAGGTTGGTGAAGAGGAAGGGGCGCTGCCCGCGCATTTTCTTCGCGTCCCGGTCCATGACGCCCAGGTCCGCGCCGACCAGCGGGGCGAGGTCGATCTTGTTGATGAGCAGCAGGTCGGAACGGGTGATGCCGGGGCCGCCCTTGCGCGGGATCTTGTCGCCCGCCGACACGTCGATGACATAGATGGTGATGTCGGCGAGTTCCGGCGAGAAGGTGGCGGCCAGATTGTCGCCGCCGCTTTCGATGAAGATGAGTTCGAGGCCGGGGAATTTGCGGTGCATCGTATCGACGGCGGCGAGATTGATGCTGGCATCCTCGCGAATGGCGGTGTGCGGGCAGCCGCCGGTTTCCACGCCCATGATGCGTTCAGGCACCAGCGCGCCGGAGCGGGTCAGAAACTCCGCATCCTCGCGGGTGTAGATGTCGTTGGTGATGGCGGCGATGTTGTAATGGTCGCGCATCGCCTTGCACAGCCGGTCGGTCAGCGCGGTCTTGCCGGAGCCGACCGGGCCGCCAATGCCGACGCGCAGGGGACCGTTGTGACCAAGAGAAACCGGAGTCATGAGCGGAACAACCTTGTGTAGAGGGTTTCATGGGAGAGGGAGGCGAGTTCGAGGTCGGGCGCGGCGGTGCCGAGATCTTCGAGCGGGGTGATGAGCGCCTTGTCTGCAATGGCGGGAATGGCGTGGGATAGCGCGGCGAGCGCCAGCTGGCCATCGGTCTGGCCGAGCGGCACGAGGCGGACGCCAGCGGACACGAGATTGGCGGCGGTGGCGTGGAGCCAGCCGTGCAGCGCGGGTTCGAGCGGGATTTCATGGGCCGCACAGGCGAGCGCCATGACGGTGGCATGCGCGATCGGGTGATCGCCGTTACGCGCGGCGAAGGCGTCGAGCGCGGGGTGAGGCCAGGCCTTGCGCGTGACCGAGAGGAAGGAGCCGCCCTGCTGGCGGCTTTCGAGCGCGGTTTCGCTGCTGCCGCGAAAGGCGGCGGCGAGTTCGGAGAGGGCGTCGAAGGCGTCGTCGTCTGGCGCTGCGCGGTAGGCGTGGACGAACAGCACCGCATCGATCCAGCCGCCGCCGCGCGCCAGCACCGCCTCGACATAGGCCGTGACATGGGCGGCGGTGGTGATGCGGCCATCCTCGACCGCTGTTTCCAGGCCGTGGCTGTAGGTGAAGCTGCCCACCGGATAGGAAGGCGAGGTCCAGGCGAGCAGGCGGTGGAGCGCGGCGTCAGCCAGCATGGTCGTGGCTGTGGTGATCGTGATCGTGATCGTGATCATGGCCGTGATGGTGATGGCCGCCGCCCGAATAAGCACCGCCTTCGGGGGTGAAGGGGGCGCTGATCTTGGTCACGGTCGCGCCCAGCCCTTCCAGCATGGCGTTGATGACATGATCGTCGCGCAGGCGGATGGCGTGGGGGTGCAATTCGGCGGGCAGATGCCGGTTGCCGATATGCCAGGCGAGGCGGATCATTGCGGACGGGTCTGTAGCGGTGACTTCGACCAGTGCTTCCGGCGCAGCGAGGACTTCGACCAGGCGCCCGTCCGACAGTTGCAGCGCATCGCCATGGTTCAGCACCGTCGCACGGGCGAGGTCGAGCAGGAACAGCGTGCCATGGTCGGCGGTATAGACCCAGCGACGGCGATGGCGCGCGTCATGGTCGAGCGTGATATGGTCGGCGGCGGGGCCGGACCAGTGGCCGTGGGGCAGGACTTCGCGGGCGGTCAGCATGGGTAAAGGCTTTCTCGTTCCTCCCCGGTACGGGGAGGGGGACCAGCCGCAGGCTGGTGGAGGGGGCGGGCGGTTGCGGGCAAATTTGGCAGGGACGCGCCGTAGTGCGCGCCCCCTCCACCACCGCTTCGCGGCGGTCCCCCTCCCCGTGCCGGGGAGGAATTGGGTAGCGTCGCGCTCATCAAAACAGGAAATATCGTTGCGCGAACGGTAGCACGCTCGCCGGTTCGCAGGTGAGCAGTTCGCCATCCGCCCTCACTTCGTAGGTTTCGGGATCGACCTCGATATGCGGCATGGCGTCGTTGAGGATCATAGACGCCTTGCCGATGCCGCCGCGCGTGTTGTGGACGGCTTCGAGCGGGCGGGCGAGGTGGAGGTGTTCGGCGATGCCATCTGCGATCCCGGCCGCCGACACGAAATGCACCGCCGATAGCGCACCCGCGCGGCCCATCGCGCCGAACATCGGGCGGTAATGGACCGGCTGGGGCGTGGGGATGCTGGCATTGGGATCGCCCATCGGCGCGACGGCGATGCTGCCGCCCTTGATCACCATGTCGGGCTTGACCGCGAAGAAGGCGGGGGACCACAGGACGAGGTCGGCGAGCTTGCCGACCGCGATCGACCCGACGATATGGCTGATGCCATGGGCGATGGCGGGGTTGATCGTATATTTGGCGATATAGCGTTTGGCGCGGAAATTATCGCTGTCGGCATCGTCGGTGCCAAGGCTCCCACGTTGCTGCTTCATCTTGTCGGCGGTCTGCCAGCAGCGGATGATGGTTTCGCCCACCCGGCCCATCGCCTGACTGTCCGACGACATCATCGAGAAGGCACCAAGGTCGTGGAGGATATCCTCCGCCGCGATGGTTTCCTTGCGGATGCGGCTGTCGGCGAAGGCGACGTCTTCGGCGATGCGCGTGTCGAGATGGTGGCAGACCATCAGCATGTCGAGATGTTCCTCGATCGTGTTGATGGTGTAGGGCCGGGTCGGGTTGGTGGAGGAGGGCAGGACGTTGGGCAGGCCCGCCAGCTTGATGATGTCGGGCGCATGGCCGCCGCCCGCACCCTCGGTATGGAAGGCGTGGATGGTGCGGCCCGCAAACGCGCCTATCGTGCTTTCGACGAAGCCTGCTTCGTTCAGCGTGTCGGTGTGGATCGCGACCTGAATGTCATAGTCATCCGCGACCGACAGGCAGCAGTCGATGGCGGCGGGGGTGGTGCCCCAATCTTCGTGCAGTTTGAGGCCGCAGGCGCCCGCGCGGACCATTTCGACCAGGGCGGCGGGCTGGCTGGCATTGCCCTTGCCCATCAGGCCGAAATTCATCGGCATGGTTTCAAGCGCTTGGAGCATTCGGCCGATATGCCAACTGCCCGGCGTGCAGGTGGTCGCCAGCGTGCCATGCGCCGGGCCGGTGCCGCCGCCCAGCATGGTGGTGATGCCTGCGTTGAGCGCTTCGTCCACCTGTTGCGGGCAGATGAAATGGATATGCGCGTCTATGCCGCCTGCGGTCAGGATGCGCCCTTCGCCCGCGATGATTTCGGTGCCGGGGCCGATGGGAATGTTGACGCCAGGCTGGACGTCGGGGTTGCCCGCCTTGCCGATGGCGGCGATGCGGCCATCGCGGATCGACACGTCCGCCTTGATGATCCCCCAATGGTCGAGGATCAACGCGTTGGTGATGACGGTATCGGGCGCGCCGTCCGCGCGGGACATCTGGCCTTGGCCCATGCCGTCGCGGATCACCTTGCCGCCGCCGAACTTCACTTCCTCGCCATAGACGGTGCGGTCCTCCTCGACGCGGATGAGGAGGGAGGAGTCGCCCAGCCGCACGCGGTCGCCGGTGGTGGGGCCGAACATGCCGGCATAGGCGCGGCGGGACATGGTTATGGGCATGGGGCGGCCTTCCGTTCGAAACGAACGGCTGATGTGATGCCATTCATCACAATTCCCCCATAACATCGCCACGGAAACCGATGACGATGCGGTTGCCTGCATAGGGGATGAGCTGCACGTCGCGGCTTTGGCCGGGTTCGAAGCGGACGGCGGTGCCTGATGGGATGTCGAGGCGATGGCCGCGCGCGGTGTCGCGGTCGAACAGCAGGGCCGGGTTGGTTTCGGCGAAATGATAGTGGCTGCCGATCTGGATCGGCCGGTCGCCGCTATTGGCGATGGTGAGGGTGATGGGAGTGCGTCCTTCATTCAGGACGATGTCGCCGGGGATGGGGAGGATTTCGCCGGGGATCATGGGGTCTTCCCCCACGACCGTTCGGGCTGAGCCTGTCGAAGCCTTGCCCTTATCTGCAAGGAAGAAAAGCCCTTCGACAAGCTCAGGGCGAACGGGGCGGGGAGGGGCGTCAGGCCGTTCATCGGATCGGCCTGTGGACAGTCACCAGCTTGGTGCCGTCGGGGAATGTCGCCTCCACCTGAATATCGTGGATCATTTCGGCTATCCCCTCCATCACCTGATCGCGGGTCAGGACGTGGCCGCCGCTGGCCATCAGCGCTGCTACCGACTGGCCGTCGCGGGCGCCTTCGACCACATGGTCGGTGATCAGCGCGATCGCTTCGGGATGGTTGAGCTTGACCCCGCGCGCCAGTCGATTGCGCGCAACCATGGCGGCCATTGCGACCAGCAGCTTGTCTTTTTCGCGTCCTGTCAGGTTCATGGCGTCAGCAATAGCAGATGGTGGGCATGGAGGGCGATAGGCCGAATATCGCGGCGCGCAACACGCCCGCCGCGCGCATCACATCCTTGCGCAGCGCGTGGGGATCGTTGCGGGTGAGGCGCAGGATCAGCAAATCATCGAAGCTGGTCGCGCCGCCGGTGGGCGCTTCGACCAGCGTGCGGGCGAGGTCGAGATAGTCGGCGGCGTCCGGCCCCGCATAAATGAGCGTGGCGACCGCGCTGGCATCGCCAAAGCCGAAGGGCGCCCGGCCGGCGGTGGCGAAGTCGCCCTCGATATGGAGCGCGTCGGCCCAGACCAGCCGCCCGCCGCGCCGGATGCGCCAGCTATCGTGGATCAGGCCGCTTTGATAGGTTTCCCCCATCGCGCCGCGCCCCAGCACCAGCATTTCCATCGCCAGCATCCGCGCGTCGGGGGCCATGTCGGCGCTCAGCGTGCGGCGCATGCGGCTGCGGTCGAACAAGATCGCTTCCTGTGCCAGCCATTCGCAGGTCGCGCCCGCGCCGATGGTGATGCTGGTGTCGATGCGGGTGGGTTCATCCTCGTCCAGCGCGCGGTAGAGCTTTTCGGCGGCCTGCGGCACGATGGTCGCGCAGACGCCCGGATCGACGATGATGTCGAGCGCCAGCCGGTCCCCGCCGGTCAGCCCGCCGCAGGTGGTGACGGTGACAGCAAGCGGAAAGTCGCCATCGCGGCCTTCGGGAAAGAGCAGCCGAGCGGGCGCGACCTGCATCATGTCACGGATGCCACGCGGCCCGAACGCCACCATGGCGCGGCCATCGACGCGCTGGTGCCGGGATTTGGGGGGCACGGTAATGGCGCGTTGCACGGTCATGGACACCATCTGATCAGGCGCGGGTGGTCGGGACATGGGGTATATGACGTATGGGGTGGGGGATAGCGGCGATACTGTTCCCCGGCGGAAGCCGGGGTCCAGAGTCCCAAGCGCTGTGTCATCTGGCCCTGGGCCCCGGCTTTCGCCGGGGAACGGGATTGCGTGTTTGGGTGGTGCGTGATCAGGTGGTCGGACGCCGCGCGCCGCCGCGGCCGTAGGTGGGATCGACCTTTTCGGTCTTGCCGTCCTTGGCGGCCTTTTCGCCGTAGAAGGGCTGGCCATGCTCAGTCGTCAGGTCGGACAGGAAGCCCGGCTGCCGGATGCCCTTCTTGCGCATTGCCACGCCGGTCAGGCAGGCGTGCATGATGAAATTGGCGTTGAGCGCGCTACGATAGGTGGGGTCGAGCACGGGGGCGAGTTCGACGATTTCGAAACCGACCAGTTCATTTTCGGCGCACAGCCGCCGCACGATCGGGATCGCTTCGCGCATCGTCAGGCCGCCGGGGACGGGCGTGCCGGTGCCGGGGATGAAGGCCGGGTCCAGCACATCCACGTCGAACGAGATGAAGATCTTCTTGCCGCTCTCACGCGCTTCCTTGAGCGCGCGCTCCATCGTCGCGGCCCAGCCATTTTTCTCGATCTCCGGCATCGCATGGTAGCGCACGCCATTGTCGCGCATCCATTCGAAACCTTCCTTTTCGGGCCAGGGACCGCGTAGGCCGACCTGGATGTAATTTTTGCCCAGAACATGGCCTTCCTTGACCGCGCGATAGACGGGGGCGCCATGGGTGATGAAATGAACCCCGCCCTTGCCCGCATCATAATGCGAATCGAAATGGACGACGCCGAAGCTGCCCTTGCCATGGACATCGGCAAGGCCAGCGACATCGCTATATTCGAGGCTATGGTCGCCGCCGACGATGAAGGGCAGCGCGCCGGTGCGGGCGATTTCGGCGACGCGCTCGCGGACATGGGCGACGGTACGTTCGGTCGACATATTGTCGATGGCGATGTCGCCATAATCGACGATCTTCAATTCCTTGGACGGATCGACCATCGTGTACATGTCGATGCCGCCCGCGCCATATTGGGTCCGCATGGCCGACGGGCCGCCCTTGGCCCCGCGATAGCCCGATCCCATGTCGAGCGGCGCGCCGACGATGGCGACGTCCACTTTGCCCGCGACCAGATCTTCGGGGAAGATCGCGACGGGTGCGCCGGCGAAAGTGGCGATGCCGCCGCCATAGACGCCGCCGCCGCGCCCATTGGCGTAGTAGCTCAGTTCAAACGGCCCGGCTTCGCGCTTGGGATCAAGGCCGGATGGGCGACGCAGTTTCCAGCCGTTGAAATCCTCATTGTCCGTATCGAGCGGGATCGCCGCCATGTCCGTCTTGGCATTGAATTTCGAGGCCTCGACCGCGTCCATCATCGCCTCGATATAGGCGTCGATTTCCTGCGGGCTTTTGGTCGCCAGCCGCTCGAACAATTTGTCGTAGGAACCGGCGAACATTTCGGCCGGGTCGGATGTCAGAAACTCGCGCTTGGCCTTGGGCAAATCCTTGATCTTGGCTTCCAGTGCGGGGGGAATGGCGGGCTTGTCGGACTGGGCGATCACCGCCGCCGACGAAATTACCGTCGCCATCAGCAATGCGCCCAGCGCCATGCGTTTCATCGTCATAATATTCCCCCGAACCCTGGTCCATTCTGCCCGGCAGGCTAGGGCAGGGGTGCGCGTCTGGCAAATGGGGTGATTGACGTAGCGGCTGGGTAAAAGACCCGGACCATGCGTGCAAGGTCCGGGTCTTGGCAGCGGCCATGGGAGCGGCGATTATCGTCTGCCTACGTGGTCGGGACTCCTGCGAGCAATCCCGGCCAGGACGATAGCAGCGGGCTGACGCGCGGCCCTACGTCAAACGCCCTATCGAGGCGCTTTGGTGGTTCCGGTAGCGCCGCCTCTATGTTGATCGCGTCGCTGTTCCTGTTGTGGATGGTCGTCATCCTGCTGGTGGTGGCGGTCGTCGCCCTGTCGCGGCAAGTGCGCGCGATGCAGGAGGGGGCCGGGGCGGTTGCGCCCCGCGCCGTGGTGGCCGTGCCTGGCCGCGCTGCCCCGGTGGTGAGCGCGCCGACGCTGGCGGGTGACATGCTGACCATCGGTGGGCCTAGCGCGGATGGCCGCGCGCAATTGCTGTTGTTCATCGCGCCCGGCTGCGTCGCCAGCCGTTCCGCCGTGCGCGACGCGCTGGCGCTGACGAACCGCACGCAGTTGCGGCTGCTGTTCCTGGGCGAAGGGCGGGCGGAGGACTATGCCGACATGCTGCGCCAGCATCGCATCCGCGACACCGACATCATCCTCAATGCGCAGGTCGGCGCGGATTTCCGTATCGGCACCCGGCCCAGCGCCGCGTTGATCGATGCGGGCGGGAGGCTGCTGGCGCGTGGGGCGATTGACGGGCGCGCGCAACTCGAAGCCTTGTTGGCGCATGGGCAGGCTGACGCGGCTGCTGGGCAGGATACGGATACAAAAATTGTGGCGCTGGCGTCATGATCGCGCTGGACAGGGCGCGGCGATCAGGCATCTTGGGCGGGGCATGAGAGGGAATGACGGCATGGCGATCAGTCTGACGGTGAATGGCGTGGCGCGGCAGGTGGCGGGCGACCCCGCCAAGCCGCTGCTATGGGTGCTGCGCGAGGATCTGGACATGGTGGGGACCAAGTTCGGGTGCGGCGCAGGGCTTTGCGGTGCCTGCACCGTCCATGTCGATGGCAATGCCGTGCGATCATGCCAGACGCCGCTGGGCGATGTGCAGGGGGCGAAGATCACTACGATTGAAGGCGTGGCGAAAAGTGCGGTGGGCCAGCGTATCGCCGACAGCTGGATCGCGCAGGATGTGCCGCAATGCGGCTATTGCCAGGCCGGGCAGATCATGAGCGCGACCGCACTGCTCAGCCAGACGCCAAAGCCGAGCGACGAGGAGATTGACGCGGCGATGATGGGCAATCTGTGCCGCTGCTCCACCTATGTCCGCATCCGCGCCGCGATCAAGGCAGCGGCGGCATGAGCGCCGCGATCCTTTCCCGCCGGGGTTTCATCTCCGCTTCGCTGCTGGCAGGTGGCGGCTTGATGTTCGACTTGGCTGTGCCGATGGCGCAGGCGGCGGACGGCACGCCGGTCATCCTCACCGCCTTCATCCGCATCCTGCCCGACAATCGCGTCATCATCGGCGCGAAAAATGCCGAGATCGGCCAGGGTGCCAAGACGATGCTGCCGATGATGATCGCCGAGGAACTGGACGTCGATTGGGCGCAGGTCACGGTCGAACAGACCCATGCCGACGCCGCGATCTTCGGTGGCCAGAGCGCAGGCGGCAGTCGCACGACGCCGCGCGAATGGATTCCTACGCGCCAGGCGGGTGCAGCGGCGCGGGCGATGCTGGTCGCAGCGGCCGCGGCGCAATGGGGTGTTGGCGCGGCGACGCTGACAACCGGCAGCGGCAAGGTGACCGATCCCAAATCGGGCAAGTCGGTGGCCTATGCGGCGCTGGCGGCCGCGGCGGCGAAGCTGCCTGCGCCTGATCCGGCGACGCTCACGCTGAAAGACCCCGCCAACTTCCGCATCATCGGCCAGTCGGTTGTCGGGGTCGATACCCCGGCCATCGTCGCTGGCAAGCCCCTGTTCGGGATCGATTTCAAGCTGCCCGGCATGTTGTACGCGGTGCTGGAAACCTGCCCGGCCTTTGGCGGCACGTTCAAGTCGGCCGATCTGGACGCGGTCAAGGCGCTGCCGGGCATCGCCCATGTGCTGCCGATCAAGGGCGATGGCACGGCGGAATCGGGCTATGATGGCGTGGCGATCCTCTCGACCAGCTGGTGGAGCGCGAACAAGGCGCGCGAGACGTTGAAGGTCGAATGGGACACCAGCGCTGTCGCTGGCTTCTCGACCGAAAGCTATGCCACGCAGGCTGTGGCGCGGGGGAAGGCGAAGGCCGATACCGACATCACGCGGACGGGTGACGTGGACGCGGCTTTTGCGTCGGCGGCGAAAGTCGTCAGCGCAGACTATAGCTACCCCTTCCTCGCCCATGCGACGCTGGAGCCGCAAAATTGCACAGCCCTGTTCAAGGATGGGGCGATCGAAATCTGGGCGCCGACGCAGAACCCGGAAAATGGGCGCGGGCTGGTGGCCAAGGCGCTGAACCTGTCGCCGGAGAAGATCCGCATCAATTTCTCGCGCATCGGCGGCGGTTTCGGACGGCGGTTGATGAACGATTATATGGTGCAGGTGGCGAAGATCGCCGCGCAACTGCCGGGCGTGCCGGTCAAGCTGCTCTACAGCCGGGAAGACGATATGCGCCGCGATTTCTATCGTCCGGCGGGCTGGCACGGGTTCCGCGCGGCGCTGGACAAGGGGGGCAAACTCACCGCATTTCACGATCATTTCGTGACCTTCGGCAAGGATGGCAGGGCGGTGCGCGGTGGCGATCTGCCCGCGCATGAACTTCCTGTCGGGTTGATCGAGCATGTGCTGCTGGAACAGAGTTTCCTGCCGACTAACATGCCGACCGGCTGGCTGCGCGCGCCCGGCTCCAATGCGCTGGGTTTCGTGACACAGGCTTTCATGGACGAGGTTGCGGTTGCGGCGGGCAAGGACTTGCCCGGCCTGATGCTCGAATTGCTCGCCGACCCCAAGGAACTATCACGCGGCACCAACCAGCCGCCCTTCGTCACCGCGCGCGCCAAGGGCGTGATCGAGAAGGTGGTGGCGATGGCAAACTGGTCCGGGCGCAAGGCGCTGCCCAAGGGGCGGGGCCTGGGCTTTGCCTTCTATTACAGCCATATGGGCTATTTCGCCGAGGTGCTGGACGTGGAGGTCGCCGATGGCGTGCCCAAGGTGAAGACCGTCTGGGTCGCGGGCGATGTCGGCAGCCAGATCATCAACCCGATCAATGCGCTGCATCAGGTGCAGGGATCGGTGATCGAGGGGTTGGGGCAGGCGCTCGCCGGGCAGGCGATCACCCAGGTTGCAGGCGCGGTCGAGCAGGCGAATTTCGACACCCACCCGCTCCAACGCATCCCCGACACGCCCACCATCATCGTGGAATTCGTGAAGACCGACTATCCGCCGACAGGCCTTGGCGAACCGGCTTTGCCGCCGGTCATCCCTGCGCTGGTCAACGCGATCCATGCGGCGACGGGGAAGCGGATACGCAGCCTGCCGGTGACGGCGGAGATGCTGACCGCCTGATCCTTCTCCGAAGCTCGACCTGCCCGGCCAGCCGGGTTAGGGAGGCGGCATGAGGATGAGACGATTTGCCGCACTGTGCGGTGCGGGCGCGGTGGCGCTGTTGTTGTCGGCCTGTGGTGGCGGTCAATATCGGCCGGTGCGCGACGTGCCGGTCAAGATCGGCCCGCCCTATAGCGTGCGTGGCGTTACCTATACACCCGCGGCTGATCCGGGCTATGACATGCTGGGCTATGCCAGCTGGTATGGATCGGAATCAGGCAATCGCACCGCCAATGGCGAACGATTCCGTCCCGGCTGGGTGACGGCGGCGCATACCAGCCTGCCGCTGCCCAGCTATGTCGAGGTGACGGCGCTGGACACCGGACGCACCATCGTCGTGCGGGTCAATGATCGCGGGCCTTTTTCCGGGCGCGGGCGGGTGATCGACCTGTCGCGCGGCGCGGCCGAGCAATTGGGCGTGCGGGCGCAGGGGCATGTGCCGGTGCGGGTACGGCTGGTCGATCCGCCCGAAAAGGATCGCGCCCGGCTGCGCAAGGGCAAGGCGGCACCGGCGCGCCCCACCGTGCCCGAAGCCACCCTGCGCAATTTGCGCGCGCAGTTGCGCGCCGCGGGGCTGTAAGCGGCGGAAAGCGCTGATCGCGGCATTTGCCTGCTTGACGGGGCGGGATGAGCCGCATATGTGCCCACATCTCGCGGGCCTTATGGCCCCATGGCGATCGTAGCTCAGTTGGTTAGAGCGCCGGTTTGTGGTACCGGAGGTCGGGGGTTCAAGACCCCTCGATCGCCCCATTTTCTCCCTTCCGCCCTGATCCCGCGCATATTTGCCGGTCAGGCGGGAAGGGGCTTCGCAGCATCGAGATTGCGCCCTATAGCCCCCGGCATGACCGATGCGCGCGACAAGGGGCTGACCCTCAATCCCAAATATGACGATCATGGCCTGATCACGGCGGTGGTGACCGATGTGGACAGCGGCGACGTGCTGATGGTCGCGCATATGAATGCGCAGGCGCTGGCGTTGACGGTCGAGACGGGCCTAGCCCATTTCTGGTCGCGCAGCCGGCAGGCGTTGTGGAAGAAGGGCGAAACGTCGGGCAATATGTTGGCGGTGCGCGATATCCGCATCGATTGCGATCAGGACGCTATTTGGGTGAAGGCGGTGCCCGCCGGGCCGACCTGCCACACCGGTGCGCGCTCCTGCTTCTTCCGCCGGGTCGGCCCCGATGGCCTGAGCGCAGTCGATTAGGGCGTCGATGCGGCGATCCGGTCTTGCCCTATCCTGCCTGATGCTGGCGGCGTGCCAGCCTGCCGCCGTTTCCAACGACATGGCGGCCGAGACGGGCAGCGACGTGCCTGCGTCCGGGCTGGAGCGCGCCGCGATCGAAAGTGGCGTCATCACCGATGCGGCCAAGATTTCGCCGGTCGGGCTATTTCAGCGCCGCCATGAAGCGGGGCGCGATGCGTTGTGCGTGGTGCCAGGGGCCAAGGGGACGCTGCGCTTCGGCCTGGAAGCCAATTTCGGCGAGCAACTCGCCTGCCGGGGGCAGGGAACCGCGCGGCGTGCGGGCGACAAGCTGATCCTGCGCTTTGCTGGCGGCGATCGCTGCATCATCGTCGCTCAATATGATGGCGATCAGGTTGCGCTGCCGGGTGTCGTGGATCTCGCCTGTGCGCGGCTATGCGATGGGCGCGCCACGCTGGAGGGGGTCAGTTTCCCCCGGATCGCAGGTGATGCAGGCACGGCTTTGCGTGCGCAGGGGACAGGTGGCGACCCGCTCTGCAAGAGCTGAACGCGTTGGATCAATGGCCGATATAGCGGCCCGGCCGGTGGTTGACGATCAGCACGGCATTGATCGCCGCTGCCGACAGGACCGACAGCGCGAAGCGATCGGCGCTCAGCAGCGGTAGCGATGCTGCCAGGATGATGGCGTCGCCGATCATCTGGGTGCGGCCCGCATTCCATCCCCGCGTCTTCTGCCAAGTCAGCGCCATCACGCCCAGCCCGCCGACTCCCGCCCCATGGCGCGCGATGGCGAGGATGCCAAAGCCGATGATCGACCCGCCGAACAGGGCGGCGAAGAGCGGGCTGACCCGCGCCAGTTCCAGCGCCAGCGGCATCATCGTGCCCAGCCCCATGATCGCGATATTGGCGAACAGCGTTTTGAGCCCGAACGCCGCGCCCATCGCCCGCCCGGCGAACAGGAAGAAGGGGATGTTGATCAGCAGGAACAGCGTCGCTGGCGACCAGTGGATCAGATAGGACAGCAGCAGCGCGATGCCCGCCATGCCGCCCGTCACCAGATTGGCCTGTTTCAGCAGCATCAGCCCCATGGCGATGAAGGCACAGCCAAGCGCAATGGCATAGCCATCTTCGGCCAGATTATGCGGGCGGGGTGCGGGGAAGGCGTGCGTGGGAGTCATGGCGTGTCCGTCAAGCGTTACGCCCCGGTCATCCTCTTGCCCTGCCGCTGCTCATACAGCGGACGCGCGCCACTGCAAGAGGCTGCGCTTATCCGCCGGTGTCGATCTGCGCCGGGCCATATTGGTCGATCGCCTGGAACAACAGGGTCAGCGCGGCGCGTTCCTCCGCGTCGATCTCCGGCCGCCACACTTCGAACAGCAGGATGACGCGGGTGTCGGTGCTGCGGTTCCACGCCTCATGTTCGATACTGTCGTCGAAGATGAGCATCTCGCCCCGGTGCCACGCCCGCATTTCCGCGCCGACGCGCAGCGCGCAATCAGGGGGCGTCAGCAGCGGCAGGTGGCAGATGAGCCGCGTGTTGAGCAGGCCATGATGGGGTGCGATATGGGTGCCGGGCTTGAGCAGCGACCAGAGCGCCATCGGCGATCGCCCATCGATCACGGGCATCGGCGCATGGTCGAGTGCGGCCATCACCGCCGGGCAACGCGCGGCATGGTCGGCCACCGGCGCGCCGCTCTGCCAGAAATAATAGGCGCCCCAGCTGGGATCGTCGCGCAACTTGTTGTTGGGCGCGGGACGCTCCTTCGGCGTCTGGACATAGGGCGCGAAGTCCGGCGCGTCCGCGCGCACCGCCGCCAGTTCGGCGACGATCGCGTCGGTCATCGCCTCCATCGGCGCGACCCAGTCGAAATCGCTGCGCTCGTAAAAGGCGCGCTGGGGCAGGCCGGGGAAATAGAACATGCTGGGCTGCTGCAGATATATCTCGCGCTTGCCGAGCAGCAGGTCGGTGGCGAGCGCGATGCGGGGCAGCGGTGGCAAATCGCGGATCGCCGCGGTCAGATGATCCTCGAACTGCTGGCTCGATTGCGCGATGGCGTCTTGCGCCTGTTGCAGCAACGGTTGCAGTTGCGGCGGCGCGCCATGGGCCGCCGCCTGCGCCAGCGCGGTACGCCGCCAACTGATCGCGCCACGATCGTCGCCGCGCGCCTGCGCATTATGGCCCATGGCGAGCAGGGCGGGGAGGTTGCGGGGATCGCCCGCTAGGATCGCGCGCAGCGCCTCCGCCTCGCCATCCCGATCGCCCAGCCGGTTGCAGACCTGCGCCAGCAGCATCGGCGGCGGCGCGGCCATCTGCGCCAGCGTCGCGCGTGCCTTGGCCGCATCGCCGCCGCGCAGCGCCACCAATGCGGCCTGGGCCAGCGCCTCTTCTCTTGCCTGATCGCTCATGCCCCTGCCTTATCGGGGAGCCTGATCTGGGACAAGCGCTGCGGCAAAGCGGCTTATTCGGCCGGAACGGCGATCATCCGCGTGGTCCGCTGTTGCAGCGCGATCGACAGCAGGAAGACAGCGAGGCCACCCAGCGCCAGCGCGGCACCGATCCAGCCGGTCGAGGTCAGGCCATAGCCCGCCGCGATCGCCATGCCGCCAAGCCAGGGGCCAAGCGCATTGGCGACGTTGAAGGCGCTATGGTGCAGCGCCGCCGCGAGCGTCTGCGCATCGCCCGACACGTCCATCAACCGCGCCTGCAACGGCGTGCCAAGCCCGCCGCCCGCACCGATCAGGAAGATGATCAGGCTCAGCGTCCAGATATTGCCCGCCATCAGCGGGAATAGCGCCAGCGCGCCCGCGCTCCACAATAGCACGAGGATGACGGTGCGGTTGAGCGCCCGGTCGGCCATCCAGGCGGCGACGAGGTTGCCGATCGTCATGCCGACGCCGAAGATCATCAGGATTACCGGCACCCAGACTTCGGATACGCCGGTCACTTCGATCATGGTGGACGCGACATAGGTATAGACCGCGAACAGCCCGCCAAAGCCGATCGCGCCGGTCAGCAGCGTCAGCCAGACCTGCGGCTTGGCCAGCGCGGTCAGTTCGCGCGCGGCGCTCGCCTTGGGGTCGCCCGCGTCGCGCGGGGCGTAGAGCGCCACCAGCGTCATCGTCGCGATGGCGAGGGCCGTTACCACGAAAAAGCCCGACCGCCAGCCCAGCGCCTGCCCCATCCAGTTGGCGACGGGCACACCCAGCACCGTGGCGATGGTCAGGCCCGACATGACCCGCGCAATCGCCTGTGCCCGCTTTTCGATCGGCACTAGCTTGGCGGCCACCAGCGCGGCGACGCCGAAATAGGCCCCATGCGGCACACCGCTCAGGAAGCGGAAGACAAGCATCCAGCCATAGCTGGGCGACAACGCCGACAAGCCATTGCCGATGGCGAACAAGGCCATCAGGCCGATCAACAAATGACGGCGCGGCAGGCGCGCGCCAAAGGCGGCGATCACCGGTGCGCCTGCCACCACGCCCAAAGCATAGGCGCTGATCGCATGGCCAGCGGTCGGCACGTCGATGCCCAGATCACGGGCGAAGAAGGGCAGCAGGCTCATCGCCGCAAATTCGGTGGTCCCGATCGCGAAAGCGCCGACGGCGAGCGCGAAAAGGACGAGCGCGGGTTGCGCCTGGTGGGGGCGAGTGCCCATGGCTTAGCTCCATGCTGCAATGCAAAATAGCGGAAGCGCGGCAGATGGGCTTCATGACAACGCTGGTCAAGATCGCGGGTGCGTGAGTTTATTGCAAGTGCTGTGGTGCCCGACGCAATTCAGGCGGTGGGTTTCGGCCGCTGCGCCCTACCGGGCAGATTGCGCCCGGTCACGCACCCTTCCGCGTCATCATGCGTTTCTCGCCCTTAGTCCGGGAGAGAATTGCCTTGAACCACCACCGCCTGTTGCCTCGCCATATGCTTTTGCTCTCTGCGCTGTTGTGCAGCGCGTGCAATGTGTCCGTCACCGACGCCAATGACAGCGCGCCAGCGGCCAACGCCGCCGCGCCTGTCAACGGCACCGTCGCTGCACCGGCTGCTGCAAACGAAGCCTATGATTTCCAGGTCGTGCCGGAACAGAATGCCTGGCAGGCCAACCGCATTTTTCAGGCGCAGGTTCAGCTTGATCGCCTCGGCTTTTCGCCCGGCGTCATGGATGGCAAGGATGGCATGTCGTTCAAGGCCGCCCTTCGCGGCTTCCAGGAAGCCAACAAACTGCCCGTGACGGGCGACTATGACCAGAAGACTGCGATCGCCCTGCTGGAAGGCGAAGCGCGGCCGACCACCTGGCTGGTGCGCATCCCGGCCGACTTCGCGCGCGGTCCCTTTTTCGACATGCCCAAGGGGATGAACGAAAAAGCAGGGCTTCCGGCGCTGACCTATCGCAATTTGCTCGAAAAGCTCGCCGAGCGTTTCCACACTACGCCGGAATTTCTCGTGTCGATCAATGCGCCGGGCACGAAGGTCGGGGCGGGGACCACCATCCGCGTGCCCGCGATCGAGAATCAGCCGGTTGCGCAGATCGAGGGTGATGAGCGCGGCTGGGGCGCGACGCTCGCCAGCCTTGGCGTCGCGAAGGACCAGCCGCAGGCCGATCATCTGGTCGTCGACAAGTCCGAAGGGCTGCTCAAAGTCTATGCCGCCGACAATCGCCTGATCGCGCAGTTTCGGGCCACCATGGGGTCAGAGCATGATCCGCTGCCGCTGGGCGAATGGACGATCAAGGGCGTCGCCCGCAATCCCGACTATCATTACAATCCCGCACTCTTCTGGGATGCCGGGGCGACGGACGAGAAGGCGGTGTTGAAGCCAGGCCCCAACGGCCCGGTCGGTGTGGTGTGGATCGACCTGTCGAAGGATCATTACGGCATCCACGGCACGCCCGAACCCCAGACGATCGGCAGGACCGAAAGCCATGGCTGCGTCCGTTTGACCAACTGGGATGCGGCGCGGCTTGCGCAGATGGTCAAGCCGGGGACGAAGGCGAAGTTCCAGGCTTAGGGCCATGCCGACGACCTTCAAATGGCGTCGCTGGCTATGGGGCGCGGGGGCGGTCGCGCTGTGCGTCGCCTTCGCGCATTTTTGCGTGCAGATCGTCCCAGCCGATGCACCGCTCCCGAATGCCAAAGCCCCTGCCGCTCAGTCGATATCGGGCGCGCTGCTGATCCCGGTCGAAGGCGTGCCCGCGCCGGCCCTGACCGACACCTTCACCCAGGCCCGCGCCTTGGGCGAAAGATCGCATGACGCCATCGACATCATGGCGGCGCGGGGAAGGGCGGTGCTGGCCGTCGCCGATGGCCGGATCGATAAAATCCATTGGAGCGAGGAGGGCGGGCGCACCCTCTATCAGCGCGCGCCCGATGGCCGCACACTCTATTATTACGCGCATTTGGATCGCTACGCGCCGGGCCTGCGCGAAGGGCAGATGGTACGGCGCGGCCAGCGGATCGCGACCGTGGGCAGCACCGGCAATGCCGACCTCGCTGCGCCACACCTCCATTTCGCCATCCACCGTGCCAGCCCGAACACGCCTTGGCACGGCGGCAACCCCATCAATCCCTATCCGCTGCTGGCCAAGCCCTGATCCGCTCTGATCGCCCTCTTGCCCTTCGCGCCGTCCCGCTGTAAACGGCCGCCCAGCCTCCCGCGAGGCCGGCTCTTTCACTCTTGAACATATAGGCAGGCTCTTCCCATGAAGATCAGCGGCGTGGACATTCGTCCCGGCAACAATATCGAATATGAGGGCGGCCTGTGGCGCGCTGTCAAGATTCAACACACCCAGCCCGGCAAGGGCGGCGCCTATATGCAGGTGGAGTTGAAGAACCTCATCGACGGCCGCAAGAACAACGTCCGCTTCCGCTCCGCCGAAAGCGTCGAGCGTATCCGGCTCGATACCAAGGATTTCCAATATCTCTATGCCGAAGGCGACATGCTCGTCTTCATGGACAATGAGACCTATGAGCAGATCAACCTGCCCAAGGAATTGTTGGGCGACGCCGCCGACTTCCTGCAGGACGGCATGGAAGTGACGCTGGAAATGTATGAGGAGCGGCCGATTTCGGTGCAGCTGCCCGACACCATCGAAGCAACGGTCGTGGAAGCCGATGCTGTGGTCAAGGGGCAGACCGCCTCGGCCAGCTACAAGCCCGCGATCCTCGACAATGGCGTCCGCGTCATGGTCCCCCCGCATATCGTCAGCGGCACCCGCATCGTCGTGGACGTGTATGCCCGCGAATATGTAAAGCGCGCGGACTAAGCCGACCAGATCGCCCCTCCCTTTCAAGGGAGGGGTTGGGGTGGGTCGCGACCGAAGGGAGCGTCTGACCTGACCCCTGATGTTGCAGGCGATTGCCGTGCAATCGCACCCACCCCCGGCCCCTCCCTGAACAGGGAGGGGGGAGAATTAAAATGGCATCCCATTCAGGCCTTCTCACCGTCATGGAACGCGCTGCGCGCAAGGCGGGCGGCAAGCTGCGTCGCGACTTCGGTGAGGTCGAGCATCTTCAGGTGTCCCGCAAGGGGCCGGCCGACTTCGTGTCGAAGGCCGACGAGCAGGCGGAAAAGACGCTGGTCGAGGAATTGCAGCGCGCCCGGCCCGACTGGGGCTTCCTGCTCGAAGAAGGCGGCGTGATCGAGGGCGACCCGACCAAGCCGCGCTGGATCATCGATCCGCTCGATGGCACCACCAATTTCCTGCACGGCATCCCGCATTTCGCCATCTCGATCGCGGTCGAAGAGCCGCTTTATGGCGGCAAGCGCGAGATCACGACCGGTCTCATCTATCAGCCCTTTACCGACGAAAGCTATTGGGCGGAGAAGAATCGCGGCGCGTGGCGTCATGACCAGCGGCTCCGCGTCTCGGCGCGCCGTGACCTCGCCGATTGCGTGATCTCGACCGGCATCCCCTTCATGGGCCATGGCGACATGGGGCAGTGGGTACGCATCTTTGGCGCGGTTGCGCCGTCGATCGCGGGAATCCGCCGTTTCGGGGCCGCCTCGCTCGATCTCGCGCATGTGGCGTCGGGCCGCTATGACGGTTTCTGGGAAAGCGGGCTGCAACCCTGGGACGTGGCTGCCGGCATGTTGCTGGTGCGCGAAGCGGGTGGCTTCGTCAGCGATTTTCGCGGTGGCGAGCAGATGATCGAGCGCCGCGAAGTGATTGCGGGCAATGACGCCATCCACAGCAAATTGCACAAGCTTGTGGCAAACGCCCTGCGCTAAGGTGCAGCTAGGCCAAGGGCTTCAAGCACTTGGCCTTTTTGCGATTCATTCTCACAGCCTTGGCCCCTTGCTTCGCATATGCAGCAGGCCTAAAGCGCCCCGACAACCTTTTCGCCCAGGGGATACCATTGGTCGATCTTGCCCAATATCTGCCGATCCTGCTCTTTTTGGGGATCGCTTTGCTGCTGTCCGGCACGTTCGTTTTCCTGCCGATGCTGGTCGGTCGCCTGACCGGCGCGCATAAGCCGGACCCGGCCAAGCTCAGCGAATATGAATGCGGCTTTCCCGCTTTCGAAGAGCCGCGCAGCCAATATGACGTGCGCTTCTATCTGGTGGCGATCCTCTTCATCATCTTCGATCTTGAAGCGGCATTCCTGTTTCCCTGGGCGGTGAGCCTCGACCAGATCGGCTGGGCCGGCTGGGCGACGATGATGATTTTCATAGCGGAACTGGTGCTCGGTCTCGTCTATGCGTGGAAGAAGGGAGCGCTCGATTGGGAGTAGAACTCTATAACCCGGCGCCCGGCACATTGCCGCCCGTCGGGACTCAGCCCGATCAGGATTTCTTCAACTCGCTCAACAGCGAAGTGAATGACAAGGGCTTCCTTGTGACCTCGACGGAGGATCTGTTCACCTGGGCACGCACCGGTTCGCTGTGGTGGATGACCTTCGGCCTTGCCTGCTGCGCGGTCGAGATGATCCACGTCAACATGCCGCGCTATGACATGGAGCGTTTCGGTGCGGCCCCGCGCGCGTCGCCACGCCAGAGCGACGTGATGATCGTCGCGGGAACGCTGTGCAACAAGATGGCTCCCGCGTTGCGCAAAGTTTACGATCAGATGTCTGAACCGAAATATGTCATTTCCATGGGCAGCTGTGCCAATGGCGGGGGCTATTATCATTACAGCTATTCTGTAGTGCGCGGGTGCGACCGGATCGTGCCGGTCGACATCTATGTACCGGGTTGCCCGCCGACTGCCGAAGCGCTGCTCTATGGCGTGATGCAGTTGCAGCGGAAGATCCGCCGGATCGGGACGATTGAGCGTTAATATGGGCCATTCCGCACCCCGGATCGCGACCATCGATGGGATCGCGCAGGAAATCGAGGCCTTGTTGGGTTCGATGCTGATCGAAACCGTCGATCATGCCGATGAACTGACCTTCACCGTGCTGCGCGACGCGCTGCCGCAGGCGCTGACGCTATTGCGGGATCAGGCGCACTATCAGCAGCTGATGGAGATTGCGGGGGTCGATTATCCAGACCGTCCCGAACGGTTCGAGGTCGTCTATCACCTGCTGTCCGTAACCCGGAACCATCGCGTTCGCGTGAAGGTATCCACCGACGAGGATATGCCGGTGCCGACCGTCACGCATCTCTGGCCGGTTGCCGGCTGGCTGGAGCGCGAAGTGTTCGACATGTATGGCGTCGTGTTCGACGGCAATACCGACCTGCGCCGCATCCTGACCGATTATGGGTTCAAGGGGCATCCGCAGCGCAAGGACTTCCCGCTGACCGGTTATGTCGAATTGCGCTATTCCGAAGAAGACAAGCGCGTCGTCTATGAGCCGGTGAAGCTGGCGCAGGATTTCCGCAGCTTCGACTTCATGTCGCCATGGGAAGGCGCCGAATATATCCTGCCCGGCGACGAGAAGGCGCCGCAGGCCCCCGGCGCACCGACGCCCGCACCTGCTGCCCCGCCGCCGCCTGCTGCGCCCAAGGGAGATCCCGCGGCATCGACGCCCAAGACGACCGAGAAGAAGGCCGACACCGGGGCTGGCGAAGCGGCGAACAAGGCCTCGCAAGTCAAGTCGGACGATGCGCCGACCAAGGCGGCTTCGGCCACCGATGAAGGCGAAGGCGTCGCCAAGCCGGAGGATAAGGCGTAATGGCTGATTATCTCGACGAACTGGAGCATCGCACCGATGCGTCGGACCCGACCTACGGCGATACCGAGATCCAGAACTACACGATCAATTTCGGCCCGCAGCATCCCGCGGCGCACGGCGTGTTGCGCCTCGTCATGGAGCTGGAAGGCGAGATCGTCGAGCGCTGCGACCCCCATGTGGGCCTGCTGCATCGCGGCACCGAAAAGCTGATCGAATATAAGACCTATCTGCAGGCTCTGCCCTATTTCGACCGGCTGGATTATTGCTCGCCGCTCGGCATGGAGCATAGTTATGTGCTGGCGATCGAGAAGCTGCTGAACCTGGAAGTGCCGCTGCGTGCGCAATATCTGCGCGTGTTCTTCGCGGAACTGACCCGCATCTGCAATCATATGCTGAACCTGGGTTCGCATGTCATGGACGTCGGCGCGATGACGCCGAACCTGTGGATGTTCGAAATCCGCGAGGATTGCCTCAACTTCTTCGAACGCGCATCGGGCGCGCGGATGCACAGCGCCTATTTCCGGCCCGGCGGCGTGCATCAGGATGTGCCGCTCAAGCTGCTGACCGACATTGCCGACTGGCTCGACACCCGCCTGCCGCGCCTGTTCGAGGATGCGATCAGCCTGGTCGCCGACAACCGCATCTTCAAGCAGCGCAATGTCGACATCGCCGTGGTCAGCAAGGAAGACGCGCTGAAATGGGGCTTTTCCGGCCCAATGATCCGCGGTTCCGGCATCCCCTGGGATATCCGCAAGTCGCAGCCCTATGACGTCTATGACCGGGTGGATTTCGATGTGCCCGTCGGCACCAATTTCGACTGCTATGACCGGTTCATGGTCCGCGTCGAGGAAGTCCGTCAGTCCGCGCGCATCATGAAACAGTGTCTCAACGACATGCCCGAAGGCCCGATCGCCAGCTTCGACCGCAAGGTCTCGCCGCCCAAGCGGGGCGAGATGAAGCGGTCGATGGAAGCGCTGATCCATCACTTCAAACTCTATACCGAGGGCTTCCACGTTCCGGCGGGCGAAGTCTATGTCGCGACCGAAAGCCCCAAGGGCGAATTCGGTGTCTATCTGGTCGCGGACGGCAGCAACAAACCCTATCGCTGCAAGATCCGCCCGACCGCGTTCAGCCATTTGCAGGCGATGGACTTCATGATGAAGGGCCATATGCTCGCCGACACCACCGCCGTCTTGGGCGCGATGGACATCGTGTTCGGGGAGTGTGACCGGTGACGGCTACTAAGCACACCGATATATTTGGCTATCGTCGTATGTGGGCGGTGCTCCCGAAATGGGTGCAGGCATACACGTTGTTTGTAGGGATGCCTGCATGGGTAATGTTTGCTTTCTTGATCTTTTCAGGTCGAGTTTTTGATAACGAGACTTTGACAATGCTCGTATTTGGCGTCTTCGGATCTGCTGCTGTGATCCAAACTTTCTTCGTTGCAAAAGCAACTTGGCGCGGTGAATTGTAATGGCTGACGCACCCCATATCCCCGACGAAACCGAAACCCGCGCGCGCTGGGGCAATTTCGCGTGGACGGCGGAGAATGCCGAGCAGGTGAAGACCATCATCGCCCGCTATCCCGCCGGTCGCCAGCAGTCCGCCGTGATGCCACTGCTCGACTTGGCCCAGCGACAGGTTGGCGCGGAAACGCAGACGCAAGGCTGGCTGCCCGTGCCGGTGATGGAGTTTATCGGCGATCAACTCGATATGCCCTATATGCGCGTTTACGAAGTCGCGACCTTTTACACCATGTACAATCTGGCGCCGGTCGGCCGCTATCATGTGCAGGTGTGCGGTACGACGCCCTGCATGTTGCGTGGCTCCGACGATGTATTCGCGGCGTGCAAGAACAAGGGTCTGGTCAAGGGCGCGACCACGCCCGACGGCCTGTTCACGCTGACTGAAGTCGAGTGTCTGGGCGCCTGCGCCAATGCGCCGATGGTCCAGATCAACGACGATAATTTCGAAGACCTGACCTATGACAGCATGAGTGCGGTGCTGGAAACGCTCGCCGCTGGCGGGCAACCAAAGATTGGACCGCAGATCGAGCGCCAGACCAGTTGCCCGGAGGGTGGCCCGACGGCGCTCAAGGACATGGTATCCGAAAATCATGATTATCGGGGGGAGTGGGCGTGATCCGTTTGGCTTTCCCCCAATATCCGTTCGCTTCGAGCGTAGTCGAGAAGCGGCTAGCGCTGCGCGGGCGTGTCTCGACTTCGCTCGACACGAACGGATGTGATGTATCGGGGGCCGCCGCATGAGCGCTCTCGTCGCCATCATCCTGGGCCTCATCGTCTTTGTGATCGCGCTCAAGATCATCGGCGCGGTGCTGGGGCTCGTCATCGGGCTGGGCCTCGCCGTTGTCGCATATTTCGTGGCTGAAAAACTGATCGGAAAGGGCCGCTGATGGCCGACGACACCGCAATTGCTGCGCCGCCTCCTCCGCCGCCGTTCGTCGGCCCGTTGGAGGACAGGGACCGCATCTTCACCAACGTCCATGGTTTTCAGGATTGGGCCATCGATGCGGCGATGAAACGCGGCGATTGGGACAATACCAAGGATCTGCTGAGCCTGGGCCAGGACGCGATCATCGACATCATCAAGGCGTCGAACCTGCGCGGCCGTGGCGGCGCGGGCTTTCCGACCGGCATGAAGTGGAGCTTCATGCCCAAGGAAAGCAAGGATGGTCGTCCAAGCTTCCTGGTCATCAACGCCGACGAATCCGAGCCGGGTAGCTGCAAGGACCGCGAAATCGTCCGCCACGATCCGCACAAGCTGATCGAAGGCGCGTTGATCGCTGGCTTCGCGATGCGCGCACGCGCCGCCTATATCTATATCCGTGGCGAGTTCATCTACGAAGCCAAGGTGTTGTTCGCCGCGGTCGAGCAGGCCTATGCCAAGGGCTTCATCGGCAAGAATGCCTGCGGTTCCGGCTATGATTTCGACGTCTTCGTCCATCGCGGCGCGGGCGCCTATATCTGCGGGGAGGAAACCGCGCAGATCGAAAGCCTGGAAGGCAAGAAGGGCCAGCCGCGCCTGAAACCGCCTTTCCCTGCAGGCGCGGGTCTGTATGGCTGCCCCACCACGGTCAACAATGTCGAAAGCATCGCGGTCACGCCGACGATCCTGCGGCGCGGCGCGGCCTGGTTCAACCGCTTCGGGCGCGAGGGCAATCGCGGCACCAAGCTGTTCCAGATCAGCGGCCATGTGAACAAGCCCTGCGTGGTCGAGGAATCGATGTCGATCCCGTTCCGCGAACTGATCGACCGCCATTGCGGCGGCATCCGGGGCGGGTGGGACAATCTGCTGGCGGTCATTCCCGGCGGCTCCTCGGTCCCCCTGGTCCCCGCGCGCGAGATCATGGACGCGCCGATGGATTTCGACGGGTTGAAGGCGCTCGGCTCCGGCCTCGGGACTGCCGCCGTCATCGTCATGGACAAGTCGACCGACATCGTTCGCGCCATTTCGCGGCTGTCCTATTTCTACAAGCATGAAAGCTGCGGCCAATGCACCCCCTGCCGCGAAGGCACGGGTTGGATGTGGCGCGTGATGGAACGGCTGCGCACCGGCGAAGCGGAACTGTCCGAAATCGACATGCTGCATCAGGTCACCAAGCAGGTCGAAGGCCACACCATCTGCGCGCTCGGCGACGCAGCGGCCTGGCCGATCCAGGGCCTGATCAAGCATTTCCGGCCGGAAATCGAGCGTCGGATTAACGACAATAAGGGTAGCGCCCCGATCATGGAGGCGGCGGAGTGAGCGATGACCGCACAGACCTGATGCTGGAAATCCTGAAATCCATTCAGGGTGACATTTCCGCGATCAAGCGTGAACAGGCGTCGCAGGGCATTCGCCTCCATGCGATGGAGGATCACCAACGCGGTATCATGACGTCAATTTACGGTATGCAATCCGATATTGCGGATCTGAAAATTCGGGTCGATCTGATTGAGAAGCGCCTTGGCCTTCAGGATACGGAACACTGATATGCCTAAAGTCAAAGTAGACGGCGTAGAACTGGAAGTCCCGGCGGGCGCGACTGTCCTCCAGGCGTGCGAGTTGGCGGGGAAGGAAATTCCGCGTTTCTGCTATCATGAGCGGCTGTCCATCGCGGGCAATTGCCGCATGTGCCTAGTTGAAGTGAAGCCGGGACCGCCCAAGCCGCAGGCGTCGTGCGCGCTGCCCGCAGCCGAAGGGCAGGACATTCGCACCGACAGCGAAATGGTCAAGAAGGCGCGCGAAGGGGTGATGGAGTTTCTCCTCATCAACCATCCGCTTGATTGCCCGATCTGCGATCAGGGCGGCGAATGTGATCTGCAGGACCAATCGGTCGCTTATGGCCGCGGCGCGTCGCGCTACGACGAAAACAAGCGCGCGGTGACCGAGAAGAATATGGGGCCTATCGTCAAGACGGTCATGACCCGCTGCATCCAATGCACCCGTTGCGTGCGCTTTGCCGAGGAAGTCGCGGGCGTGCCGGAAATCGGCGCCATCTATCGCGGCGAAAATATGCAGATCACCACCTATCTGGAACATGCTGCCAAGAGCGAGCTGTCCGGCAATGTGGTCGATCTCTGCCCGGTCGGCGCGCTGACGAGCAAACCCTATGCGTTCGAAGCGCGGCCGTGGGAATTGAAGAAGACCCACGCCATCGACGTGATGGATGCGGTCGGCACGAACATCCGCCTTGACAGCCGGGGCCGTCAGGTTCTGCGTGCGGTGCCGCGCATCAATGATGACGTGAACGAGGAATGGGCGTCGGATAAGACGCGGCACAATGTCGATGGTCTGGTGCGCAAGCGGCTCGATAAGCCCTATGTCCGCAAGGACGGCAAGCTGGTTCCGGCGACTTGGGCGGAAGCTTTTGCCGCCGTCGCTGCGGTTCAGCATGGCAGCAGCGTAGCGGCGATCGCGGGTGACCTGCTTGATTGCGAAACCATGTTCGCAGGCAAGGCGCTGGTCGAAAAGCTCGGCGGCACGATGCTCGAAGGGCGTCAGACGGGCCTCGCCTATGACGTGTCGAGCCTGTCGTCGGTGGTGTTCAACACGCCGCTCGCTGATCTGGAAGATGCGGACGTCATCCTGCTGGTCGGCACCAATTTGCGCTGGGAAGCGCCGCTGGTGAACACGCGTATCCGCAAGGCGATCAAGAAGGGTGCGAAGATCTTTGCCGTCGGTCCTGAATTTGATCTGACCTATAAGGTGCAGTGGCTGGGCAATGATGCATCGCTGCTCGGCAAGCTGCCCGAAGCGGTGGTCGAAGCATTCGGCAAGGCTGCGCGGCCCGCTATGATCGTCGGCGGTGGCGTGCTGGCCAAGGACGGCGCGCATGGCGACACGCTGGCGTTGGTCGAGACGCTGGGCCTCATCAAGGACGGCTGGAACGGCTATAATGTCCTGCATTTCGCGGCGGCGCGTATGGGCGGGCTGATGCTCGGCTTCGCAACCGCGGGCGGGATCAAGGCGATCGCGGCGGCCAAGCCCAAGCTGCTCTTCGCGCTGGGCGCCGACGAAGTCGATTATGCCGCCTTCCCCGATAGCTTCAAAGTCTATGTCGGCCATCATGGCGACAAGGGCGCACATGCCGCCGACGTGATCCTGCCGGGGGCGAGCTATGCCGAAAAGGCAGGCACCTATGTCAATCTGGAAGGTCGCGTCCAGCGCGGCGAAAAGGCCGTGTTTGCGCCGGGCGACGCCCGCGAGGACTGGTCGATCCTGCGCGCCCTTTCCGACGTGATGGGCGTCAAGCTGCCGTTCGACAGCTTCGATGCGCTGCGGGCGGAAATGGCCAAGGCCGTGCCGGCGCTCGGCGTCGAGGGTCTCGCCCGTTATGGTTGGTCCATGCCATCGCTGCCGACCGGCGCGACCGGCGAATTCGGATCGCCGATCAAGGATTTCTACCTCACCAACGCCATCTGCCGCGCCAGCCCGACGATGC
Organism: Sphingobium sp. D43FB; assembly: GCF_002312805.1. Taxonomy (GTDB): domain Bacteria; phylum Pseudomonadota; class Alphaproteobacteria; order Sphingomonadales; family Sphingomonadaceae; genus Sphingobium. The sequence goes on from NZ_NMUA01000005.1 coordinate 154,921, forward strand.
AGCAATGCTCGGCCGAACTGGTCCACGGCGTCGAATTTGCGGAGGCGGCGGAATGATGTTGGAAATCATCACTCCGTTCGCCCTGAGCCTGTCGAAGGGCTCCACCGAGCGTAGCGAGGTGCCTTCACTTCGTTCAGGCGAGGGCTTCGACAAGCTCAGCCCGAACGGTTTTGAGGTTCAGGAATAATGACCGCTTTCTTCCAAAATCTGGGCATGCCGTTCGAAGGTGCCTGGCTGCTGTCGACCATCATCGGCATCCTCGTCATCGCCCTGCCGCTGATGCTCGCCGTCGCGATGATCATTTATGCCGATCGCAAGATCTGGGCGGCGATGGCGCTGCGCCGTGGTCCCAACGTCGTCGGCCCCTTCGGGCTGCTGCAATCCTTCGCGGATGGCCTCAAGGTCTTCCTGCAGGAAACCATCATCCCGTCGGCGTCGAACAAGGCGCTGTTCCTGATCGCGCCGATCATCACCTTCACCGTCGCGCTGATGGCCTGGGCCGTGGTGCCGTTCGATGTCGGCGTTGTGCTGGCGGACATCAATGTCGGCCTGCTCTACATCTTGGCGATCAGTTCGCTCGGCGTGTACGGCATCATCCTGGCGGGTTGGGCGTCCAACTCCAAATATCCCTTCTATTCCGCGATCCGCGCCAGCGCGCAGATGATCAGCTATGAAGTCTCGATCGGCTTCATCATCATCACCGTGGTCTTGTGGGCGGGCAGCTTCAATTTGAGCGCCATCGTCGAGAGCCAGAAGGGCTATTATGGCTTCATCAACGGCAACGGCTTCAACCCGCTGCTCTTCCCGATGGCGGTTATGTTCCTGATCTCGGCGCTGGCCGAAACCGCGCGGGCGCCCTTCGATCTGACCGAAGCGGAAAGCGAGCTAGTCGCGGGCTATCAGACCGAATATTCGTCCATGTCGTTCGCGCTCTACTGGCTTGGCGAATATGCCAACGTCATCCTGATGTGCGCGCTCAACGCCATTCTCTTCTGGGGTGGCTATCTGCCCCCGTTCGACTGGGCGCCGCTTTATTATGTGCCCGGCATTATCTGGCTGTTCGCCAAGATCCTATTCTTCTTCTTCGTCTTCTCCTGGGTGAAGGCGACGGTGCCCCGCTACCGTTATGACCAGCTGATGCGGCTGGGCTGGAAAATCTTCCTGCCTACCTCGCTCTTCTTCGTCTTCCTGGTGTCGGGCTTCCTCATGCTGACGCGCTATGGAGGCGCCCAATGAGCCTCGGATATTACGTCAAGAGCTTCACCCTCTGGGAGTTTGTGAAGGCGCACGCCCTGACCTTGAAATATTTTTTCAAGCCCAAGGCGACGATCAACTACCCCTATGAGAAGAACCCGATTTCGCCGCGGTTCCGGGGCGAGCATGCGCTTCGTCGCTACCCCAATGGGGAAGAGCGGTGCATCGCGTGCAAGCTGTGCGAAGCTGTGTGCCCGGCGCAGGCGATCACCATCGAAGCGCAGCCGCGCGAGGATGGCAGCCGCCGCACCACGCGCTACGACATCGACATGACCAAGTGCATCTATTGCGGCTTCTGCCAGGAAGCCTGCCCGGTGGACGCGGTCGTCGAAGGCCCGAATTTTGAATTCGCGACCGAGACCCGCGAGGAGCTGATCTACGATAAGGCCAAGCTTCTTGAAAATGGTGACAAGTGGGAACGGGCGATCGCCGCGAACCTTGCCGCCGACGCACCCTATCGTTAAGCCGCGCGGCCTAAGGGGATATTGATCCAGTGATTCACGTGCTTGCCTTTTACCTGTTCGCCATTTTGGTGGTGTGCAGCGGCGCGCTCACCATCCTGTCGCGCAATCCGGTCCATTCGGTGCTGTGGCTGATCCTGGCGTTTTTCAACGCGGCGGGTCTGATGATCTTGATCGGCGCTGAATTCATCGCGATGCTGCTCGTCATCGTTTATGTCGGCGCGGTCGCGGTGTTGTTCCTGTTCGTGGTCATGATGCTCGATATCGACTTTGCCGAATTGCGCGCCGGGTTCGTCAGCTATCTGCCGTTCGGCCTGCTGATCGCGCTGGTGCTGCTGGCGGAGATCGTGCTGGGCATCGGCCTGTGGAGCGCTGGTCCGATTGAGCTGGCGCAGCGCGCGGCGCCGACCGACCCTGATATGTCGAACATCAAGGCGGTGGGGACGTTGCTCTATACCCGCTACATCTTCCTGTTCGAAGCGGCGGGCCTCGTCCTGCTGGTCGCCATGATCGGCGCGATCGTTCTGACCCATCGTGCCCGTGGCGGCGTGAAGGGCCAGAATATCGCCAAGCAGAACCGCCGCCGTCCGCAGGACGCGGTCCGCAATATCAATCAGCCCACAGGGCAGGGGGTGGAGCTGTGATCGGCCTTCAACATTATTTGGTGGTCAGCGCCATCCTGTTCGTGATGGGGGTGCTGGGCATCTTCATCAACCGCAAGAACATCATCATCATCCTGATGGCGATCGAACTGATCCTGCTGAGCGTGAACATCAACCTCGTCGCCTTCAGCGTTTTCCTGGGCGATATGGTGGGACAGGTGTTCAGCATGTTCGTGCTGACCGTCGCGGCGGGTGAGGCGGCCATCGGCCTTGCCATCCTTGTCATTTACTTCCGTGGTCGCGGCACCATCGCCGTCGACGATGTCAACCGGATGAAGGGCTGAGCCTTACAGACATGATCCAGCTTATCGTCCTTCTTCCGCTGCTCGCAGCCATCATCGCCGGTCTTGGCAACAAGGCGCTCGGCAAGCTGCCGGCCAAGATCATCACCACCGGCGCGCTGTTCATCTCGTGCGCGCTGAGCTGGCCCATTTTCCTTTCCTTCGTCGCGGGCGACGGGCAGGCTTATGTCGCTCCGCTCTTCACCTGGATCCAGTCGGGCAGCTTCGACGCCCAATGGGCGCTGCGGGTCGACACGATGACGGCGGTCATGCTGGTGGTCATCACCAGCGTCTCCAGCCTCGTCCACCTCTATAGCTGGGGCTATATGGATGAAGAGCCGGATCAGCCGCGCTTCTTCGCCTATCTCTCGCTCTTCACCTTCGCGATGCTGATGCTCGTGACCGCGAACAATCTGCTGCAGATGTTCTTCGGTTGGGAAGGCGTGGGCCTCGCTTCCTATCTCCTCATCGGTTTCTGGTTCCGCAAGCCCAGCGCCAATGCCGCAGCGATCAAGGCATTCGTCGTCAACCGCGTTGGCGATCTTGGCTTCATGATGGGTATCTTCGGCACCTATCTGGTGTTCAACACCATCTCGATCCCCGAAATTCTGGAAATGGCCCCGTCGATGGCGGGCTCGACTATCGGCTTCCTTGGTGCGCGCTTCGACACAATGACCGTGCTGTGCCTGCTGCTGTTCATCGGCGCGATGGGCAAGTCAGCGCAGCTTGGCCTGCACACCTGGTTGCCGGACGCGATGGAAGGCCCGACCCCTGTGTCGGCGCTGATCCACGCTGCAACCATGGTGACCGCAGGCGTGTTCATGGTGTGCCGCCTGTCGCCGATGTTCGAAACCTCGGAAACGGCGCTGACCGTCGTCACCTATGTCGGCGCGGCGACCTGCCTGTTCGCGGCGACCGTCGGCACCGTGCAGACCGACATCAAGCGCGTCATCGCCTATTCGACCTGTTCGCAGCTGGGCTATATGTTCTTCGCTGCGGGTGTCGGTGCCTATGGCGCGGCGATGTTCCACCTCTTCACCCACGCCTTCTTCAAGGCGTTGCTGTTCCTGGGCGCTGGCTCGGTCATCCACGCGATGCACCATGAACAGGATATGCGCTATTATGGTGGCCTGCGTAAAAGCATCCCCATCACCTTCTGGACGATGACGCTGGGCACGCTCGCCATCACCGGCGTAGGCCTGCCGCTGGTCGGCATCGGTTTTGCGGGCTTCTATTCGAAGGACGGCATCCTCGAAGCGGCCTATGCCGCTGGCGGGGCGGGGACCGGGGCGTTCCTGGTCGGCGTGTTCGCCGCGCTGCTCACCAGCTTCTATAGCTGGCGTCTGGTGTTCCTGACCTTCTTCGGCAAGCCGCGCTGGGCCGCATCCGAACATATCCAGCATGCGTTGCATGACGCGCACGGGCATGACTCCCACGCCCATGACGCTCATCATGACGATCACGCGCATAATGATCACCACCATGCGCCCGCAACCGGGACTGGCGGCTATCATCCGCACGAAAGCCCCTGGGTCATGCTGGTGCCGTTGATCGTGCTGAGCATCGGCGCGGTGTTCGCGGGCTTCGTCTTCCACGACCAGTTCATCGGATCGGAAGGCGGCATCGCTTTCTGGCAGGGGTCGCTGGCGTTCGACAGCCATCTGATGCACGCCGCGCATGAAGTGCCGACCTGGGTCAAATTCTCGCCGTTCACGGTGATGCTGACCGGCCTTGCCATCGCGTGGCTCGCCTACATCAAGAACACCGACTGGCCGCAGCGCTTCGTGGCTCAGTTCGGCGTCCTCTACACCTTCCTGCTCAACAAATGGTATTTCGACGAGCTGTATAACCTGCTCTTCGTGAAGCCTGCCTTCGCCATCGGCCGCTTCTTCTGGAAGTTCGGTGACGTCGGTTTCATCGACCGCTTCGGACCAAACGGTCTGGCTGCCTTGGTCGTGCAGGGCAATAAAGTGACCCGTCGGCTCCAGTCCGGCTATCTTTACACCTACGCGCTGGTGATGCTGATTGGCCTCGCCGCTGCCGCAACCTGGGCGATGACACGATAATGGACGGCTTCCCCATCCTTTCCCTGATGATGGCAGTGCCGATGGCGGGGGCCATCGCCTGTCTGTTCGTGGGCGCGAACAACGCGCGCTGGATCGCGCTGATCGCGACCCTCATTGATTTCGTGCTGGGCATGGCCCTGTGGGCGAATTTCGACCAGTCGGGCAGCGGCGCGCAGTGGCAGTTTCAGGAATATGCGCCGATCTTCGGCAAATTCGCCTGGGCGCTCGGCATCGATGGCATCGCCCTGATGCTGATCGCGCTGACCGTATTCCTGATGCCGATCTGCATCGGCGCGAGCTGGCGCGCGATCGAAAAGCGCGTCGGTGAATATATGGCGGCCTTCCTGTTCATGGAGGTGCTGATGATCGGCGTCTTCGCGGCGCAGGATCTCTACCTCTTCTATATCATGTTCGAAGCCGGCCTCATTCCGATGTATCTGATCATCGGCATCTGGGGCGGTGCGGATCGCATCTACGCCAGCTATAAATTCTTCCTCTACACGCTGCTCGGCTCGGTCCTGATGCTGATCGCGATGATGTGGATGGTGCATGAAGCAGGGACGACCGAAATCCCGGCACTGATGGCCTATAATTTCGACCCCGCTGTCCAGACCTTGCTGTTCCTGGCCTTCTTCGCCAGCTTCGCGGTCAAGATGCCGATGTGGCCGGTCCACACCTGGCTGCCCGACGCGCACGTTCAGGCACCGACGGCAGGCTCCGTCATCCTGGCGGGCGTGCTGCTCAAGATGGGTGGCTATGGCTTCATCCGCTTCTCGCTGCCGATGTTCCCCGAAGCTTCGGCGCAGCTCGCGCCTTTGGTCTGGGGCCTGTCGATGGTGGCGGTGGTCTACACCAGCCTCGTCGCGCTGGTGCAGTCGGACATGAAGAAGCTGATCGCTTATTCGTCGGTCGCGCATATGGCGATCGTGACCGTCGGTCTGTTCGCCTTCAACCAGGCGGGCATCGAAGGCGCGATGATGGTGATGCTGGGCCATGGTCTGGTCGCGGGCGCGCTGTTCCTGTGCGTCGGCGTCATCTATGACCGACTGCATACCCGTGAGATCGCGCGCTATGGTGGCCTGTCGATCAATATGCCGCGCTATGCGCTGCTGTTCCTCTTCTTCACCATGGCGTCGGTCGGCCTGCCCGGCACGTCCAACTTCGTCGGCGAATTTCTGGCGCTGATGGGTATTTATCAGGCATCGACCTGGGTTGCGCTGGTTTGCACCACGGGCATCATCCTGGGCGCGGCCTACATGCTCTACCTCTACCGCCGCATCTGCTATGGCGAGCAGGTCAATGCCGACGCGGCCGCCATGCCCGACCTGTCGGCGCGCGAATTGTGGCTGCTGGCTCCGATTGCTGCCGTCGTCTTGTGGATGGGCATCTATCCCGAAAGCTTCCTCGCTCCGATGCGTCCTGACATCGTTGCGCTCGAAGCCCGCCTCGCGCCCGCCGCACCGGCAGGCGATGCTCAGATCAAGCTGGGCGCGCCCAAGCCTGCTGGCGAAGCCCATCATGGAGACGCCTCTGCGCCCTCACATTCAGCGTCGGGGGAGGCGCACTGATGATTGACTCCACTTCCCTCCTGGCGGTCATGCCGGAACTCGTGCTGACCGTTGGTGGCCTGGTCCTGTTGATGATCGCCGCTTTCGGCGGAGACGGCACTGCGCGCTTGGTCAACAGCCTGTCGGTGGTGACACTGATCGGCGCTGGTTTTGCGCTGCTTTGTTCGCTGGCTCACGGCCCCGATGCGTTTGACGGATTGTACCGCGCGGACGCCTTCTCGGTTTACGCCAAGGCGTTGATCTATGGCGCGGCCGCCTCCGCTATTCTGCTGGCAGCGCGTTTCTTCTCGACCGATGGCATGTTGCGTCCCGAATATCCGATCTTGATCGTCTTTGCCGCCGTCGGCATGGGCATGATGGTGTCGGCGGGCGACATGTTGACGCTCTATGTCGGCCTCGAAATGAACAGCCTGGCCTCCTATGTCCTTGCCAGCTTCATGCGGCAGGATGGGCGCTCGTCCGAAGCGGGCCTCAAATATTTCGTGCTGGGTTCGCTTGCGAGCGGCATCCTGCTCTATGGCATCTCGCTGCTCTATGGCTTCACCGGCAGCACCACCTTCGACGGCATCGCTGTCGCGCTGGGTGGCGGCGTGAGCAAGGGGGCGTTGTTCGGCCTCGTCTTCGTGCTGGCGGGCCTCGCCTTCAAGATCAGCGCCGTGCCGTTCCACATGTGGACGCCCGACGTCTATGAAGGCGCGCCGACCCCGGTCACGACCTTCTTCGCCAGCGCGCCCAAGGTTGCGGCCATCGCCCTGACCGTGCGCGTCGCGATCGAGGCGCTCGGCCCGGCCGGGTTGGATTGGCAACAGATCGTGATCTTCGTGGCGCTGGCCTCGATCATCTTCGGTGCGGTCGCCGCCATCGGTCAGAGCAATATCAAGCGTCTGATGGCCTATTCGTCGATCAACAATGTCGGCTTCGCGCTGATCGGCCTGGCTTGCGGCACGCCCGCCGGTGTGGCCGCGACGATGAGCTATATGACGATCTACGTCATCATGACGATCGGCGCCTTTGCCTGCATCCTCCAGATGCGCGATGCCGACGGCAAGCCGGTCGAGACGATCGCCAGCCTCGCGGGCCTGTCGCAATCGCGCAAGGGGCTGGCCGCGGCCTTCGCCATATTCATGTTCTCGATGGCCGGTATTCCGCCGCTCTTCGGTTTCTGGGCGAAGTTCCTGGTGTTCGATGCCGCCGTCGCGGCGGGCCTGACGGCGCTGGCTGCCGTCGGTATCGCGGCTTCGGTGATCGGCGCTTTCTATTATCTCAAGATCATCAAGACGATCTATTTCGACGAACCCACTGCCGCCTATGAGGCAAAGGGTGGCGCGGTCGAGAATATCATCCTGACCGCTTGCGCCACCGTCATCGTGCTGGGCTATCTGCTCAACCCCATGCTGGATCAGGCGAGCGCTGCCGCGGCGGCGTCCTTGTTCTGACCGATATACGCCTCGTTGAAGATACCGTATCGACCAATGCCGACATGCTGGCATTGGTCGATACCGGTTTAAACGAAGGAAGCTGGCTTCGTGCCCGCCGCCAGAGCGGGGGCAGGGGGCGTATGGGCCGCACATGGGACAGCCCGGTCGGCAATCTCTATTGTTCCACACTGGTCCGGTTGCAGCCAGGTGACCCGCTACCCCATACGCTCGCGCTGGTCGCAGCGAACGCCGTCCATGCCTTGGTCGCACCGCTATGCGCCGGGCAGGCGCGGATCAAATGGCCCAATGACATACTAGTCGACGGCGCGAAGATCGCGGGCATTTTGCTGGAACGCACTAGCGACGCCATTATCGTCGGCATCGGCATCAACGTCACCGACCATCCGGTCAATCTCGACCGTCCCGTCACCAGCCTGTGCGCTCAGGGCGCGGTCGATTTCGATGCCGGGGCGCTGCTCGACCGACTGGCCCAGATTTTCGCCCATTGGCTCGCCATCTGGCGCGCACAGGGCCTCGACCCGGTGCGTACCCATTGGCTGCTCAACGCCCACCCCACCGGTACGCCGATGCGTGTGCAACAACCCGACGGCAGCACGGTGGAAGGCGCGTTCGATACGCTCGATCGCCAGGGCATGCTCATCCTGCGCTTGGCGAACGGGCAGAGCCGTGCCATTCACGCCGGTGACATCTTTCTCATCTGACCCAAGGATCGGCCATGCTTCTCGCGATCGACGCGGGCAATACCAATGTGGTTTTCGCGCTGCTCGACGGGCGGGACATCCGCGCGCGCTGGCGCATCGCGACCGACGCGCGCCGCACGGCGGACGAATATGCCGTGTGGCTCAACCAGTTGCTGATGCTCGAAGGCTATAAGATCGCCGACGTCAACACCGTCATCATCGCGACCGTGGTGCCCCGCGCGCTCCATAACCTGCAGGTTCTGGCCGAAAAATATTTCCGCACGACCGCACTGATCGCGGGGCAAGCACCGCTTGACTGGGGCATTGAACTGGATGTGGCGGAGCCGGGATCGGTGGGTGCCGACCGGGTTGTAAACGCCATTGCCGCGCACCATCTTTATAGCGGCGACTTGATCGTCATCGATTTCGGCACCGCGACCACGTTCGACGTGATCGACTATAGCGGGGCCTATAAGGGCGGCATCATCGCGCCGGGTATCAATCTCTCGCTCGATGCGCTAGTAGCAGCCGCCGCGAAGCTGCCCAGGATCGCGATCGCCCCACCGGAAAATCGTTCGGTGATCGGGCGGACGACCGAGGCGCAGATGCATATTGGCGTATTTTGGGGCTATGTAGCCATGATGGAGGGGCTGGTCGCCCGCATGAGGGCCGAAATCGGCCGCCCGACCAGGGTTATTTCGACGGGGGGCCTCGCGGTCATCTTCAACGACAACAGCGATATTTTCGATGCGATCGCGCCGGATCTGACGATTCAGGGCCTCGCGCTGATGCACGAACGGAGTTTACAAGCATAATGACACCCAAGGATGAGCTGCTCTTCCTGGCCCTCGGTGGGTCGGGCGAGATCGGCATGAACGTCAATCTTTACGGCTGCCAGGGCAAATGGGTCATGGTCGACCTCGGCATGACCTTCGGCGACCCCACCTATCCCGGCATCGAACTGATCCTGCCCGATCTCACCTTCATCGAGGAACGACGCAAGGATCTGCTCGGCATCGTGCTGACGCACGGGCATGAGGATCATATCGGCGCGATCCCCTATCTCGCCGCCGACCTTGGCGTACCGCTCTATGCGACGCCCTTCACCGCAGGCCTCATCCGGCTGAAGCTGGAGGAAGAAGGGCTCACCAAGGAGGTCAAACTCCATGTTATCCAGAATGAGGGCAGCTTCAATCTGGGGCCATTCGGCTTCCGCTATGTGCCGCTCGCCCACTCGATCCCGGAGGGCAATGCCCTGCTGATCGACACGCCGCACGGCAAGATTTTCCATACCGGCGACTGGAAGCTCGATGAGCGGCCGTTGCTCGGCGAACCGGCGACCCCCAAGGAACTGACGGCGATCGGTGACGAGGGCATCCTCGCCATGGTCTGCGACAGCACCAATGTCTTCAATGACAAGGCCAGCGGTTCCGAAGGCGATGTGCGCGAAGGGTTGATGGAAACGATCGCTGGAGCGAAGGGCCGCGTCCTCGTCACCACCTTCGCCTCCAACGCCGCCCGCGTGCAGACGTTGGGCGAAGTCGCCACGGCAACAGGCCGCAAGGTCTGCGTCGCCGGACGCTCGCTCGACCGCATCATCGGCATGGCCAAGGCCAGCGGTTATCTCAAGGATTTCCCGCCGACCGTCGATTGGGACGATGCGATGGCACTGCCCCGCAACGAGGTGATGATCATCGCGACGGGCGGGCAGGGCGAAGCCCGCGCTGCGCTCGCCCGCGTGGCGTTCGACAGCCATCCGATCAAGCTGGCGGAGGGCGACCTGGTCGTCTTCTCTTCCAAGCAGATCCCCGGCAATGAAATCGCCATCGGCCGCATCCAAAATGCGCTCGCCATGTCGGGCGTGCTGATGGTCACCGATCGTCAGGCCGAAGTCCATGTGTCGGGCCACCCCGGTCGCCCGGAACTCGAAGCCATGTATCGCTGGATACGGCCCGAAATCCTGCTCCCCGTCCATGGCGAACGCCGCCATATGGCGGAGCAGGCCCGGTTGGCGCTGGCCAGTGGCATCCGCCACGCGCCGGTCCAGTCCAATGGCGACCTGCTGCGCCTCGCCCCCGGCGCGCCGGAGATTATCGGCAAGCAGGACACCGGACGCTTGGTGCTGGATGGCGACGTCATCCTGCCGGCCGATGGCGCGACCATCAACGAACGGCGCAAGCTCGGCCTGCATGGCCAGATCAGCGTCGCCGTGGCGATCGACCGCAAGGGCAAGATGATCGGCAAGCCGACGCTGCGCACGCAGGGCGTGCCGGTGGAGGAAGACAAGGCGGCGTTCCTTGCCGAAGCATCGAATGATGCGGCGGCGGTGATCCCCAAGGGGTCGCTGGAGGATGATGCCGTGCGCGAGCGGGTTCGCCTCGCCGTGCGCCGGACGGCAACACGCTGGACCGGCAAGAAGCCGATAGTGGACGTACTGCTCATTCGCGCCTAATCAGGCGCGCATGAATCTCTACGCCATCTTCGCCATCTATTTTTTGATGTGGGTCGTCTGCGCCTTCGTCATGCTTCCCTTCGGCATCCGCACGCCCGACGAAACGGGTGAGGTGATGCTGAAGGGGCAGGCGGACAGCGCCCCCAGCAACTTCCGCCCCGGCCGCGTCGCCCTGCGCGCGACGATCCTGGCATCGATCCTGTTCGGCCTTTATTATGCCAATTATGTGCAGGGCTGGGTGACGGCGGACATGCTGCCCAAATATAGCGGCACGCGCTGAGCCAAGGCCATTCCCCGGCGCAGACCGGGGAACGCCATCCCACCTTATTGCCGCAGCCGCTCGATCGCCTGCGCCAGCGCGACATAGAGCTTGCCCATGTCGGACGACAGCACCGCAACGCCCAGCGCATTGCCGTCGCGCGCCGACAGGATGATCCGCAGCATCGATTCGAAATCGTGGATGTAGCGGTTCACATGATCCCGGAACTCGGCATCATCGTCATAATGGAGTGCGATTTCCCGCGACTCGCCCGCATCCAGCAGCTTGACCGCGCGGCGCGTGAATACGCCCCGGTCGCCCTTTAGATAGGCCGACCAGGCCGTATCGGTCACGTCGTTGGACAATATCTTGGCGACGTCGATCGCGGTGCTGTTGAGCGATTCGATCAAGGCGGCGGAGCGACGTGCGAAATGGTCGCGGTCGCGATCCTCCGACGCTTGTTCGGCCTGCGCGATGCGCTGCTCTATCGTCGCGCTGGTGTCGGCGATGGTCAGCAGTTGGCGCGTCAGCCGCTCCGATGCCTGATGCGCGGCCTTGATCGCTTCCTCGGCCACCTTGGCCACCTGTTCGATCTGTTCGGCGACCCTGTCGCCCAACGCCCGCTGCATTGCCGCTTCGCTGGCATCGCCCAATTGCTGGGCGGCGTCGGGAATGGCGCGGGACAATGCCTGCCGCGCGCGCTCGGCGGCCTGATCGGCGGTGTCCTTGACCCGCAACAAGGCGGTGACGAGCAGTGGCCCGGCCCCTTCGGTGATCCGCGTTGCATCCTGATGCGCGCCGTCCAGCGCCACGCGCAGGCGATCGACCAGTTGGCGATTGGCCTCCAGCCCGCTTTGCGTGCTTTCCAGCCATTCGGTCAGGCGACTGCCTTGTCCGCGCAGCAGCGACTCGGCCTCTTCGGCTCGGCCGGCCAGCGCCTGCGAAATCGCTTCCAGCCGTTCCAGTTCGGGTGTCGCGCTGCCCAGCAGGGCACGGCTCTGTTCCATCCGCGCATCGAACCGATCCAGCGCCGCCGGATAGGTTTCATCCAGTTCGCGCACGCTCGAATCCAGCGCCACGAGCAAGGTTTCGGCGCTACCGATCAGCTTGTCCGCCGTCAGGCCACCGGCCGTCAGCGCACCGTCGATCCGCTGTGTCTCGCCCGTCAGACGAGTCAGTGCGTCGGTCATCCGTTCGCTGCGCGCCAGCGCCGCTTCTTCCAGCGTCGCGAACTTGCCTTCGGTTCCAGCGATAGTGTCGTTCAGCCCGTCATGCAGGCTGTTCATCAACGCCTTCTGCCCTTCCACCAAATCGTTGATCTGGTGGAGGCGCCCTTCGACTTCACCGATCGAGTCGCTCAGGCCGATGATCGTATCGCTGCCGATCGCATCCAGGCTTTCGCGCGACCGGGCGATCAGGGCATCCAGTGCCGCAGCCTGGTTCGATAGGCTGGTATCGGTCTGGCGCAAGGCGGCCTGCGCCCGATCGAGCGCATCGCCCATCCGTTCGCGCAGATCCTGTTCGATCTTGTCCATGTCGCGCGTCAGGACGGCCATCACGCCTTCGCTGGCGCTGCCAATCCCGGCCTCCGCTGCGGTGACCAGCGCGCTTAGCGTGTCGGCCCGACGAGACAAGCCTTCGTCGGCTGTCGCCATGGCCGTCTCGACCTTCGCCAGCAGCCCGTCCAGCCGCTCCTGCAAATTGGCTTGGGCATGGTCCAGATCCGCGCCCAAAGTCTGACGGACGGTTTCACTGGCGGTAGCCGCGCCAGCCTGCGCCGAATCGACCATGGCGACCAGCGCCAGCGATTGTGCTTCGATGTCGGCGCGCGTGCGATCCATCGCCTGCCGGGCGGCATCCAGCCTGACCTGCAACGCAGCCTGAGCATGGTCCAGATCCGCGCCCAAAGTCTGGCGGACGACATCGCTGGTGCTGGCCACGCCAGCCTGCGCCGAATCGACCATGGCGACCAACGCCACCGATTGCGCTTCGATATCGGCGCGGGTCAGATCCATCGCCTGCTTGGCGGCATCCAGCCGGACCTGCAATGCGGCGTGGGCATGGTCCAATTCTTCGATCAGGGTCTGGCGGACGCCAGCACTGGTGCTGCTTACACCGGCTTGCGCCGTATCGATCAACGTCGCCAGTGCTGCAGTCTGTGCATCGACATCAGCACGGGTGCGATCCATCGCCTGCCTGACGATGGCCAGCCGCTCTTCCAAAGCAGCCTGGGCATGATCCAGTTCCGCGATGAGCGCGTTACGGGCAGTTTCACTAGTGCTGCTGACACCGGCCTGGGCCGTGTCGACCAGCGCCACCAGCGCCGCCGATTGCGCTTCCACATCCTGGCGCGTGCGGTCCATTGCCTGGCGCGCGGTTTGCGCGGTGGCGTCGATCCGTCCTGCGGCTATCTCCGCCATGCCGGTGACTTCCTCGCTCGCTGAGCGGGTCGCTTCCTGCAACTGGGTCAACTGGCTCGACAGGCTCTTGGTCGCCGAAAGGGTGCGCGTCCGCGCCTCATCCGACAATTCGCCCAGCGCATGCAATCGCGCTTCCAGCGTGTCGATCCGGTCGCCCAGGGCATGGCTATTGTCCATGATCTGCGCTGCCATGCGGCCCGTGCGATCCTCCAGTTCGGGGATCGTGCCCATCAGCGCGTGCATCTGCGCCATCAAGGCGGCACCGGCGCGTTCGGCGACTTCGGCGCGCGCGGCACTGGCATGCGCCCGGCTGGCGATCAATTCGGCCGATGCTTCCATGTTGCTGCTGGCGGCGGCCCCATAGCTGTCGAGCAGTTCGGCCTGATCCTGCATCTTCTTGCGCGCGGTTTCCAACTGGGTCGCGATCCGGCCCAGTCGTATTTCCAGCAGGTCGGCCTCGGTCCGCAGCGCGCGCGCTGTATCGAGATAGCGACGCGATTCGGACCGGCTGTTGCGTACCAGCAGCAGATAAGTCAGGGCGAGCAGGGTCAGCGGCACCAGCAGCGTTGCTATGCCACTGGCCCATGCCGACGGCCCGGCGCGCAGGTCGCCCGACGCGATCATCGCCCAGCCGGCAAAGCCGACCCAGGCGACGGCCGCGCCCATCAAGATGATACGAACCCGCTTTATCCCGGCCTCGCCCGACTCTGCGGCTGGCTCATCGTCTTCGATGTCCAGCACGGCTTGGTTCAAAAGCAGGATATCGTCCGCTTGCGCAGGCGTCTCCGATGGTTCGTCGCGCCAGAACTCGACGATTGTGCTGCCCCCTGTCATATCCTCATCCTAGCATCTTTTTTGCGTGCGGGAATGCCCCGTTACCAAAACTTAACCCGTGTTCGATAGCGTTGGTCGCCATGTCCTATGATCCTGGTGCCCTTGACGCTGCTTTGGCGGCCGCAGTCGGCGACGACCGTGCGTTGATCGCCGATTTGCGGGTCGCCTTCATGGAAAGCGCGGCGCGTCAGGTCGATCTGCTCGGCCGTGCCCGCTGCGATGCCAATTGGGCGCTGGCGGCCTGGCGGTTGAAGGGGTTGGCGGCCAGTTTCGGCCTCACATCGTTGATGGCGCTGGCCGACGAAGCGGCGCAGGCGGCGCCCGGCGATCCGCGCGCGCTGCGGCGGTTGCGCCATGCCCTGGCGGGCCTTGAGCAGGACATTCCGCATAGCTGATACGGCTTTGCTTGCGTCAAACCCTTTGCCTTGCGAAAAGGTCGCTTCAACAGCCAACGGGTCGACAAGCATAAAAGAATGAGTTTTTCCGCGATTCTCAGCGCCAGCCGCACGACGGCCGATACGCCCGCAGGCCTGCGCGCCAGCCTGCATTTCGCGGGCCAGACGCTGATCGAATATCAGGCGCGGCAGGCGGCGCGTGCCGGTGCCGACCGAATCATGATCCTCGTCAGCGTCATCACCCCCGCCGTGTCCCAGGCCGTCGATCGCTTGAGCGCGGACGGCATTGCCGTGGCATTGGTGCGCGACATGGTATCGATGGTGCGCGATGTGCCGCGCGATGCCGACGTGCTGCTTGTCGCCGACGGCGCGATCGTGGCGCAGGCGCATGTCGATGCACTGGGCGCGAGCGAGGGCAACACGCTGCTCGTCGCCGACGACACCCGCGCCAGTGCCCCGTTCGAACGGATTGATGCAGGCCAGCGCTGGGCGGGCGTGGCCCGGATCAGCCCCGCTTTGATGTTCGACACGCTCGACATGATCGGTGACTGGGACTTGTCGCTGACGCTGGTGCGCGCCGCAGTGCAGAAGGGCGCACGCCGCATCACCGCGCCGCAGGACGACCTGCTCGAAGGTCGCGTCGCCATCGTCGATAGCCAGCAGCAGGCCGATCTGGTGGCGCAGGCGGTCACGGCCGCTGGTGTCTCGCGCAGCCCCACGCGGGGCGGAATCGAACATTATGTCCTCGCCCCTTTAGCCCGCATGGCCAGCGCCCCGCTGATGCGGATGCAGGTGCCCGCTTTTCAGGTCCGGGTCAGCGCCATCGCGCTCGCCGCCGTCGCGCTCGTGCCGATCGAACTGCTCTGGCCATTGACCGGCTTCTGCATGCTATTGATCGCCTTGCTGCTCGCCGAACTCGCCGATCGGCTCGATGCCATGGCGTTGCGACCGCCGCCTGCGGGCGCGCTCGCCTTCGCCACGCCGATCCTGGCGCTGATCGGCATCGTCCTGGCAGGCCGCAGTCCGCTCGCGGTCGATCTTGCGCTGCTGCTAGCGATCATCCTGGTCGCCGACCGGCAGGGCCGCAGCGGCGAGGCGCGGCCGTGGATGATCTTCACCCCCGCCAGTGCGCTGCTGCTGATGGTCGCGACCGGCCTGTTCGGCGTGCTGGCGCAGGGATTGCGCGTCGCCATGCTGCTCGCCATCGCCTCGATCGGCGCAATCATTTTACGGCGTCGTGCATAAAGATTTCCTGCGGACGGTTTAGTGCATTTTAAGGACGTGCGATTATGCTGCACCGCATGAGCGTCTTTTCGTCCCTTGCCGGTTCGACAATGACGGATAGCTGGCCGATGACGCGAGTCATGGCGGGCATGTCCGCCGTGCCGGTTGGTCATGCCATCGACCTGGCCTTTTTCTTTCCGACGGACGAACGCCCGCGCCACGACGCGTTGATCGCGGAGACGCGGCGGCATCTGGGCGGCTGCCTGACCGCGATCGAAATGGCGCTGCGCGTGTCGCTCGATCATGCCCCGGCCATCGCCACCGCGCTCGCGCCCTGGGCCGATCCCGTCTGCTGGCGCATGCTCTGCGATCAGCCCGCGATGCTCAGCCCGGCCTTGCTCGCCCATATGCAGATGCGCGCGGGCGTCACGCTGATGCTGCGCCAGTTCGGCCAGCCCGGTGCCGACCACATTACCGAGGAAGAGGGCGAACCACTGTTGCGCGCCGACGATCCCCTGATCGGCAATGCCGTCTCCGCGCTCACTTTGGCCGAGGGCCGCTGGATCGCACGCGGCGGCGAGGATCAGCCGATGCGGCCCGATCTGCCCGCCGAACATCATGCCGAACTGGTCTGGACCGCCGCCGCCTGCCTCGCCTCGATCGCGCGGCGCGGGGCGGGGGAAGCGGGCGATGCACTGCTCGTTGCCTTCGAACGCTCCGGCTGGGCCTTGCTCGCCGACCATGACGAAAGCGTCAGCCCGATCGCCGAAGCCGAACGGCTGGTGCGCGGCATGGGCGCGGCGGCCGATGCGCCCGACCTGCTTGGCGCAGCGCTCGACCAGCGGCGCTTCCTGCTGTTCGCCGCGCTCGCCGCCCGGCGGCTGCGGATGCGCGCGATGCAGGTCATCGACATTTTGGTGATGGGTCCGGTGGCGCAGATCGCGACTTTGTGCCGGGCGCTGGGCGGGGCGGATGCCGATTATCGCCATCTGCTGCTGTCGCTCCGCCCGATTCGCCCCGCTCTGTCCGACCTCGCCATTGTCAAGGCGTCCGCCCATTATCGCGATCTGCCTGAAATGGCGGCCGATGCGGCGGTCAGTGCCCTGCGCACGCCCGCGCCTTTTCGCGCCAAGCTCGACCATCTGCTGCAAGTCACCACCCGTTGAACATGCCGCTCCATCCGGCCATCGTGCGCGCATCCGTCGCCAGTGACGGACGGTTGCTGAGCGCCGACGCGCCGCTGCTGGCGCTGCAGGAAGAGGCGGGGGGCAGCCTCGGCACCCTGCTCGTCGTCCCCCAGCTTGCCGCCATCGCCCGGTTGACCCAGCGCCTGGGGGTCCCCGTCTCGCGGCCCGTCGCTGCCGCCGCCGAGCGCGGCGATATCGACATGTGGGTGCGCGCCAAGCCCGATGGCGCGGGCGTGTCGCTGTCGATCATCGACTGGCAGGAACGGCCGATCCCGCTCGCGTCGGTCGAACCGATCGACCGCGAAGCCGACATCGCCACCCTGGCCGAAGGCTGGACCTGGCAGGTGGACACCCAGTTGCGCTTTCAAATGGCGATGGACAATGGCGGGCCGCAGGGCACGCTGCCGCGCGATCCGCCGCTGCCGGGCAGTCGCTTTTCCGCCTATTTCGACCTGCGCCCCGATGCCGATGGCGACATGGCGATGCTGCGCGGCTTTGCCCAGCGGCGCGCCTTTCGCGATCAGGACGCCGCGCTGGTCGGCGATCCCGCCCGCCTGTTCCGCCTGTCCGCCATTCCGCTGTTTGATCTTGCAGGCCAACTCATGGGCTATCGCGGTACCGCGCTACCGCTGGAGCGCGCGGTCGCAGCGCCGCAGGTAGAGGACGCGCCCGTCACGCTCTATCCCGGCGAATTCGGCAAACGGCTCGACCGGTCGCTGCGCCAGCCGCTGGGGCGGATCATCGCCAATGCCGATACCATCAGTGCGCAACGCGATGGACCGCTTCGCCCCGATTATGCGGGCTATGCCAAGGATATCGCTTCGGCCGGGCGGCACCTGATGGCGCTGGTCGATGATCTCGCTGATCTGCAAGCGATCGACCGCCCGGACTTCGCGGTCATCGCCGAAGAGGTCGACTTGGCCGATCTCGGACGGCGCGCGGCGGGGCTGCTGACCGTAAAAGCGCTCGATCGCCGCATCACTATCCTGCCGCCGCAGGAGGATCAGAGCCTGCTCGCCACCGGCGAATTTCGCCGCGTGCTGCAAATCCTCGTCAACCTCATCGGCAACGCCGTGCGCTATGCGCCCGAAGACACGCAGGTCCGCATCGTCACCGAATCCGCACCTGGCGAAGCGCGCATCATGGTGATCGATCAGGGACAGGGCGTGGCGCTCGCCGACCGCGAACGCATTTTCGAGAAGTTCGAACGGCTTGGCCGCGACGATGCGGGCGGGTCGGGCCTTGGCCTCTATATCTCGCGCCGCCTGGCGCGCGCGATGCATGGCGATATCCGCATCGGCGGCGCACCGGGCGAAGGTGCCCGCTTCATCCTGTCGCTCCCCCGCGCCGACTGACCGCTCAGGGCAGCGAGACGAAACTGTCCATCACCCGCTTGCGCCCCGCCGTCTCGAAATCGATCTCCAGCTTGTTGCCCTCGATCTCCGCGACGATGCCATAGCCGAATTTCTGGTGAAAGACGCGCAGCCCCACCGCCATGTCGCTGCGCCCCTTATTGCCGATCGACACAGCCGACGCGCGCGCCTCGACGATCCGCACGGGTTCGCGGCTGAACTGCCCCGACGATTGCGCCCGTTGCCAGCCCGGCCCGCGCCCGGTGCCGCGCTCGACATGAGCGAACGGGTCTTCGCGCTCCGACCAATTGGCCCGCCACAAGGACGCGCCACCGGTCATGCTGCTTTCTTCCTCGACATGCTCCGGCGGCAATTCGCCCACGAAACGCGACGGGATCGAACTGGTCCACTGGCCATAGATGCGCCGGTTGGCGGCATGGAGGATGGTGCAACGCTTGCGCGCCCGCGTGATTGCGACATAGGCCAGCCGCCGTTCTTCCTCCAGGCTGTTGAGCCCGCCTTCGTCCAGCGCCCGTTGCGAGGGGAAAATGCCTTCCTCCCACCCGACCAGGAAGGTCGAATCGAATTCCAGCCCCTTGGCGGCGTGGATGGTCATGATGGTGATCTTGGCGGATTCGGCCTGCGCCTCATTATCCATAACCAGCGAGACATGCTCCAGAAACGCCCCCAGCGTCTCATATTCTTCCATCGCGCGCGCGAGTTCGGAGAGGTTCTCCAGCCGCCCCGCGCTCTCGGTGCTGCGTTCGGCCTGCAACATAGCGGTATAGCCGCTCTCGTCCAATATCTGGCGCGCCAGTTCCGCATGCGGCAATTGCGCCGCCCGGTCGCGCCAGCGCGCCAGATCGCCGACGAAACTGCCGAGCGACCGCCGCGCCTGCGGCGTCAGTTCGTCGGTGTCCGATATCCGCGCGGCGGCATGGAGCAGGGGGATGCCCTCGGCCCGCGACAGCCGGTGCAACTTCTCCACCGCCTTGTCGCCGAGCCCGCGCTTGGGTACATTGACGATCCGCTCGAACGCCAGATCGTCGGCCGGCTGGTTCACCAGCCGCAGATAGGCCAGCGCATCGCGGATTTCGGCGCGCTCATAGAAGCGGAAGCCGCCGACGATGCGATAGGGCAGGCCGATCTGGATGAAGCGGTCCTCGAACTCGCGGGTCTGGTGCTGCGCGCGCACCAATATGGCGACCTCGTCCAGCGAACCGCCATCGCGCTGGATCGTCTCGATCTCCTCGCCGACCCGCCGCGCCTCCTCCGGCCCGTCCCATATGCCGACGACACGCACTTTCTCGCCCACATCGATGTCGGTCCACAATGTCTTGCCAAGGCGCGTGCCATTCTCGGCAATCACCCCGGACGCCGCGCCCAAAATATGCGGAGTCGATCGATAATTCTGCTCCAGTTTGATGATCGTCGCGCCGGGAAAATCCTTTTCGAACCGCAGGATATTGGCCACCTCTGCGCCGCGCCATGAATAGATGGACTGGTCGTCATCGCCGACGCAGCAGATATTCTTGCGCGTCTGGGCGAGCAGCCGCAGCGACAGATATTGGCTGCTATTGGTGTCCTGATATTCGTCCACTAATATATAGCGAAACCGCTCCTGATAGCTTTGCAGCACATCGCGATGTTTCTTCAAAATCGTCAGAATATGCAGCAGCAAGTCCCCGAAATCGCAGGCATTAACTGCGCGCAACCGGGCTTGATAGGCGGCATAGAGCTTCTGCCCCTGACCGTTGGCATAGCCTTCGCTCTCCCCCGCGCCGACATCGTCGGGCGTCCAGCCCTTATTTTTCCACTGGTCGATCAACCCGCCCAATTGCCGCGCGGGCCAGCGCTTCTCGTCGATGCCTTCCGCCTGGATCAACTGCTTCATCAGCCGCAATTGATCGTCGGTATCCAGGATGGTGAAATTGGATTGCAGCCCCACCAGTTCGGCATGACGGCGCAGCATCTTGGCGGCGATGGAATGGAAGGTGCCGAGCCACGGCATCCCCTCCACCGCCGGGCCGATCATCTTGCCGACCCGCTCGCGCATTTCGCGCGCGGCCTTGTTGGTGAAGGTCACCGACAGGATTTGCGAGGGATAGGCGCGGCCCGTGGCCACCAGATGCGCCAGCCGCGCGGTCAGCGCTGCGGTCTTGCCCGTGCCCGCACCCGCCAGCACCAGCACTGGCCCTTCGGTGGTCAGCACGGCTTCACGCTGGGGCGGGTTCAAACCCCGCAAATAGGGCGGATCATTGGGCGAGGGCAATGGAAGAGTCATGGAGGACAACTAGGGACAGGGGGCGGCAGGGGCAAGGCATGACCCTTGCGGCGAAGCGCCTTCTATGAGAACAAAAGGCGAATCATGCAAGGGAGGACCAGTGATGTTGTCAGGGGGATGCCATTGCGGCGCAATCCGCTACGAAGCCGAGGGCGAACCGGCGCATAGCGCGCTGTGCCACTGCAAGGATTGCCGCACCAGTTCGGGCGCGCCGATGGTCGGCTGGGCGTTGTACCCACAGGATGCGGTGACGATCAGCGGCACGCCGGTCGAATATCGCTCGTCGGAACATGCCATCCGCCATTTCTGCGGAACATGCGGTTCGGGGCTGTTCTACACCAATGCGACCATCTTCCCCGGCCAGATCGACATTCAGACCGGCACGCTGGACGATATCAGCGCGCTGCCGCCCCAGGCGCATATCCAGATGGCCGAAGCCGCCGACTGGATGGCCAACGCCCATCTGCTGCCCAAATTCGATCGCTTCCCCGGCGAATAGCGCCATCCTTCCTCTCGCGGCATTCCCGCCTCCTTTCGTCGCCAGCGGCGGAACGGAGGCGACGGGGTGCCGGTTCTCCGCCTCGCCCACGCAGCAGAACGGGGCAGAGACAAGAATAGGAAGGATCACCCCATGAAATCCATTATGTTTGCCGGGGCCGCCCTCATGGGCATCGCGTCGATCGGCAGCGCCGCCATCGCGCAGCAAATGCCCGCCAGCCAAGCCCCCGGTGACGCCATGACGCCGCCGACCGACCCGTCCATGGCCCCGCCGCCACCGCCCGCCAATGATCCCAATGCCGGTATGCCGACTGGATCGGTGCCAAGCGACCCCGGCATGGTTCCAGCACCGCCCGGCGCACCCAGCGATACCGCTGCGCCGATGGGTTCATCGTCCAATCCGGTGACGGTGGGCGGCAACATGACGCCACCGCCTGCCGACATGAAGGACTATCCGGTCTGCTCCAAGACAGTGACGGACAGTTGCATCAATCCGGCTGACGCGCGGAAGATGCGCAAGCGCTGACCCTGTCGGCAGGAGCGGGCAGGGCGGCGATCAGCGCTGCCAGCCCGCTTCGGTCGTGCGCCGCATCCGCCAGCGTGGCCTCATCCAGCACGGTCAGGAACGCGGCGGTCGCCTGCGACAGCAAAGCGGACAGGCCACAGGCACCGCGAATGGCGCAGGCGGGACAGTCCGCCATCCGCATGTCCGGTTCGCAATGGCGAACAACCGCGCCAATGCTGATCGCCTCTGCCGGTCTGGCGAGCAGGAACCCGCCCCCGCGACCCCGCTGAGTCGCGATGAATCCGCCCTTCGCCAGATGGTGGACCACTTTCATCAGATGGTTGCGCGACAGGAGATGCGCGTCCGCCACCTCGCCGATCGTGGCGCGGCCCGTCGGCGACACCGCCAGATGGATCAAGACGCGCAGCGCGTAATCGGTGTGACGGGTCAATTGCATGCCTGATGGGGGTAGCGGCGATGCGTGCGGACAAAAACATATATATTATTTACATCTTAAAAGATGCGGAATAGATACACCTTATCCCCTCCTGAAAAAGGCGTTTCCTATGTCCGCTTCGCTGTCCGATTCGACGATCGCCATCGTGAAATCCACCGGCCCTGCGCTCCGCCAGCACGGCGTCGCGATCACCACCGCCATGTATGCGCGACTGTTTCAGGATGCCGAGGTGAAGAAGATGTTCGACCAGGCGGCGCAGGTCAGCGGCGAACAGCCCAAGCGTTTGGCCGCCGCGATCCTTGGCTATGCGGAAAATATCGATAAACTGGGCGCGCTGGACGGGGCCGTCGCCCGCATGGTCGCGCGCCACGTCCAGACCGGCGTGAAGCCGGAACATTATCCCAAGGTCGCCGCCGCCCTGCTCCCCGCCATTCGCGAGGTGCTGGGCGAACAGGTCGCAACCGACACCGTTTTGGACGCCTGGGCGGAGGCCTATCAGTTCCTGGCCGATATATTGATCGCCAAGGAAAAGGACGCCTATCAGGCTGCGGCCTGAACCTCCGCGCGGAGCAGGGTGATCCGGGCCTTGCCTACATCGCGCACCGTGTCGATGGTAAAGCCCTTCACCGCCACATCCTCGCGCTTGTCGGTTTCGATGCTGATCCAACTGGCCGGACTGGTCCAGCCCAGCCGTGACAGCTTGTCGAGCGCAACCTGCCCTGCGCCGGTGCCATAGGGCGGGTCCATGAAGATGAGGTCGAGCGGCTTGGCGGCCTGCCCCAACGTCAGCACGCTGGCCGCGCGAATGTCGGGACGGATGCCCAGCCGCTCGGCATTGGCGCGTATTGCGTCGAGCGCGGGCTTGTCCTGTTCCACGAACAGGCAGGAGGCCGCACCGCGCGACAGTGCCTCGAAACCCAATGCGCCGGAACCTGCAAAGAAGTCCGCCACGGCCAGTCCCTCGAACGATCCGATCCGGCTGGTCAGCATCGAAAACAGCGCCTCGCGCGTCCGGTCGCCGGTGGGACGGGTGGCATCGCCCTTGGGCGCGGTCAGCGGACGGCCGCGCCATTGGCCCGAAATGATCCTCATTTCGCGTCCTTCAAAGTCTTGCGGAATATCGCCAGATCCTGTTCGCTGACTTCGGCTACCATGCCGATCGGCAAGTCAGCGAGGACGAACGGACCATAGCTGGTGCGGATCAGGCGGTTGACCTGCAACCCCAGATGTTCGAGCACGCGCCGCACTTCGCGGTTCTTGCCTTCGGTCAGGGTCATTTCGATCCACTGGTTGCGCCCGGTGCGCCGCTCCAGATTCGCCTCGATCGGCCCATAACGAACGCCATCGACTTCCAGCCCGTCGAACAAATCTTCCAACTGCGCCTGGCTGATCTCGCCAAAGGCGCGCGCCCGATAGGTGCGCGGCACGCCAGTCGAGGGCAGTTCCATCTGCCGCTTGAACCCGCCATCGGTGGTGAGCAGCAACAGCCCTTCGGTATTCATGTCGAGCCGCCCGATCGGGATGACGCGGGGCAGATCGGCAGGCAGCCGGTCGTAGATGGTCGGCCGTCCGACCGGATCGCGCTCGGCCGTCAGGCAGCCGCTCGGCTTGTGAAACAGGAACAATCGGGTCGGGGCAGGGGCCGCGACCGCCACGCCATCCACCGCCACGCCCGCAAGCGATGCGAGCAAAGTGGCGGGCGTCTCGACCGTCGCGCCGTCCAGCGTGACGCGGCCTTCTTCGATCATCCGTTCGACTTCCCGGCGCGACGCGATGCCAGCCCGCGCCAGCAGTTTGGCGATACGCTGCGGCTCGCCTTTGCCATCGCTGGCGGCAGCATGGGCAGGGTGCGGGTTGGCGGTGGTCTTGGGGCCAGTGCCCGACCTGCGTGGTGGCTTGTTCGCCCAGGGTTTGGCGGCAGCGCCAAAGGCTGCGCCGCGCGGCTTATCGCCGTCATTGCGCCGGGGCGGGCGCACGGGCGCATCGGCCTTGGCAGTCACAGGACGGGTGCGGTCGCGTCCGGTGCGGTCCCCACTGGGAGCGGCATCGGGCCGTGGGCCACGACCCGGCTGGGCACGTTCGCCCGGCTTGGCAAAGCGCGGTTTGCCGCCCGTCGCTTCGTCGCGACCCGGCGCAAAGCCCGGCCGCTTGCCGGGGCCACCGGGGCGTTTAGGGCCGCCGGGGCCGGACCGGCGTGGCGGTCCTGATTTTTTCGGCGGTTCCACGGATAAGTTCCTTTGCGTAGGCTCTGGCTCTCCCCATATGGGCGATAAGCCAGCAACAGGCTGAAATGTGCCGTCCCGGCGCTTGAGCGAGGGGGTAAAAACCCATCGCTCCGGCAACCCGGCGCGGGGGCGCGGCGTTTGTTCGGTTGCATGGCGGAAACAGGGCGGACTTGGCAAATGTTTTTCGGGCTTTTGAATAGCGGGAGCGTGCGCCTCCCGCGCCGCAAGGCAATCCGCACCGTGTTGGTGGTGGAGGATGAACCGCTGGTCGCGTTCGACAATGAACATGCGCTGGAACAGGCCGGATACAGCATCGCCGCGACGGTCGATGATTATGACCATGCCGTCGCGGTGATCGACGGCGGGGAACTGGATCTCGTCATTGCCGATGTCGCGCTTCATGGCCCCAAGAGCGGCATCGATGTCGCCCGCCACGCCCATGCCAAGGGATTGCCGGTGCTGTTCGTCACCGGCCATTGCCCGATCGACGCCCGCGAACTGGCGGTCGGATGCCTTGCCAAACCCTATGCCCCCCGCGACCTGGTCGCCGCGATCCGGGTGATCGACGCCCGGCTGCGCGGCGCTCGCCAGCCACGCTTGCCGGTAGGCCTCAGCCTGTTCGAGCCGAACTGACCCCACGCAGCGCTTGCCAGCCCGGCGCGAGGCCATATGGTGGCGCGCAACAGGACGAGACCGGGGGAATGAAGTGACTGACGCCATTGCGGGCCGCAAAAGCTGGCTCGACGCCGTGAAACCCTATTTCCGGCCGATGCCTTTTGTGGCTTTATTGATTGGCATCTCCAGCGGCTTTCCGCTCATGCTCCTGCTCGGCACGATGGGCTATTGGTTATCAAAAGTCGGCATAGAGAAATCGACTATCGGCTTCGCGATCGGACTGACGACGCCATATGCCTTAAAATGGTTGTGGGCACCGCTGGTCGATAAGCTGCCAATACCCGGCCTCACACGTCTCTTGGGACAACGGCGGGCATGGCTATTTGTTGTGCAGGCTCTGTTGTTTGTTTCGATCTGGCTGCTGGGAAGCAGCGACCCAGCCAATCATCTTGGATATTTCGCAATTTGCGCGATTATCGTCTCTTTCCTGGCGGCCACGCAGGATATCATTATCGACGCCTATCGGATCGAAATCCTCAGCGATGAGGAGATGCCTTACGGCACAGCAACCAATCAGTTCGGATATCGACTGGGCGCCTTTTTTTCAGGCGTTGGAACGATCTTTCTGTATTCGTCCGAAACGGGCATCGGACTGGGTTGGGAAATGGCCTATGGGCTGACAGCTTTTCTCGTTCTCCCCGGCGCATTAGGCGCATTATGGGCAGGCCAGGGCACTTATATCGACCGACATGTTCGGATCGCCGGACAAAGCCTAGGTGCATGGCTGAAAGAAACAGCACTCAATCCCTTCATCGAATTCCTTGGCCGACGTGGTTCCGTCCTCATCCTACTCTTTGTGCTGCTGTACAAAGTCGGTGACGCGATGGGCCAAGGCATGTTGAACCCGATGATCGTTGATCTTGGTTTTACCGATGGCGAATTTATTGCGATCAACAAAATCGTGGGTTTTTGGGGTTTGATAGTTGGTACGGCGCTCGCCGCGCCGTTTATCATGTGGCTTGGAATGGGCAGGTCATTGTTCATTTCCGGCCTGATGATGATGTTGAGCAACCTCACGTTCGTTGTTGTTGCGATGGAGGGACACTCCACGCTTTGGCTCACGATTGCGGTTGCGACCGAACAAGTGACAAGCGGAATTGGGCTCACCGTTTTTGTGACATATCTCTCTGGTCTTTCCAGCTTGGCCTACACAGCCACGCAATTTGCACTATTGTCTTCTTTCGCTGCGGTCGGCCGGACTTGGCTCGCTGCGCCCGCAGGCATCGCTGCCGAAGGCCTAGGCTGGGTAGGCTTCTGGCTCATGACAGTGGTGGCCGCGGTGCCCGGCATGGTTTTATTGTGGATATTGTGGCGCAAGGGCTTCGTCGTGGAATCCGTTCGGCAGCCCAGCACTGAGGACGACTAGAACGTGGCTTTTGCCGCGACCGACCGCACAGCTCAGCCGCCCGAATAGAGTTCGAGCGGCCGCCCCAGATCGGCATGCGCCTGCGCGACTGCCTGCATGCAGGTGAGCGCGCCCAATGCATGGTCATTGCCGAGCAGGTCGCTTAATTGTTCATAAGCGGCGTTGGGATCGCGCAACGCTTCGCCCGTTGCCTGCATCAGCATCCCCTCATCCGCGGTCATGCGCGCGCAGCAGCAGGGCGCAACCAATATCTTGCGGCTGGAGGCGCGGGCGAGTTCCAGCATCATGGCCCGCATCAGCACTAACGGGCGGCGATAGCTGCGCCCGAACGCACCCAACATGGCGTTGGCGGCATGGGCGTCATTGACGCCCGCGCTGGCCATGCGGCGCATGACGAACAGGAATAGCCGGTTGCCATAGCCCGTCGGCATGGGCCGGGGCAGATCGATGGGGGAGGTCTCTCCATGAGCCATGATGATACGCCTTCTGCGGTGATTGCTCTCCGCAGACTACGCTATTGCGAGTTAGTCGCAAGTATAATCAGTCGGGCAATTGCGCGTTTAGTCGCAAAATTTCGCCCGCCAGATAGAGCGAGCCGCCGATCAACAGCTTAGGCGCGGGGTCGCCCTGCGCTGCTATGGCCGCGATAGCGCATTGTGCATCGGCATGCGCCGTGCAGCCAATGCCCCAGTGTGCCGCGATCGCGGCGAAACGTTCCGCCGGATGATGATCATGACCGGGGACGGGCAGCGCATGGATATGGGCGATCCGTCCGGCAAAGGGCGCGAGGAAGGCATCGACATCCTTGTTGGCCAGCATGCCGATAACGAGCTGCAGCTTGTGGCCTTCCAGCCGGTCCGGCGTGAAGAAGGCGCTGATCGCCTCGCCCGCGCCCGCATTATGCCCGCCATCAAGCCAGGCCGTGG
Source organism: Sphingobium sp. D43FB (assembly GCF_002312805.1). Lineage (GTDB taxonomy): Bacteria > Pseudomonadota > Alphaproteobacteria > Sphingomonadales > Sphingomonadaceae > Sphingobium. The sequence goes on from NZ_NMUA01000005.1 coordinate 182,391, forward strand.
CACCGGCGGGCAATAGCCCCAGCAGCGGGCCATGGTCGAGCCGCTGGAGTCGCGCGGGCCAATGCGCCCAGAGCGGCGCGGCCTTGAGTGCGGCATCGGAGAGTGGGACAGCGTTTTGATGGCGCAGCATGGCAAAGGCCAAAGCGGCATTCTGGACCTGATGCGCGCCCGCCAAGCGGGGGAGCGGCGCGTCAATCCGACCCTGATCATCGCGATAATGGAGCCGGTCGCGATAGACCGCCGCGTCCCAGCCATCGCCTTGGGCGATCCAGGTGGTGCGCGCCTTGGCGACGGCGTCGATCATCACCGGGAAGAGCGATTCGGCATAGCGCTGCGTCACCAGAGGCGCGCCGGGCTTGGCGATTCCCGCCTTCTCCGCCGCGATCTGGGCCAGCGTGTCGCCCAAAAAGGCCTGATGATCGATTCCAAGCTGAGCAATGCCGCAGACGACCGGGCCGGCAATGATGTTGGTCGCGTCGAGACGTCCCCCCAGGCCAACCTCGATGATGCAAGCGTCGGCGGGATGTTCGGCGAAGGCGAGAAACGCGGCCGCCGTGGTGACCTCGAAGAAGCTGGCTCCGATTCCTTCCGCAATATCCAATACGCGCGCCAGATAACGGGCGAGCGCTTCGTCGCTGATCAACTGCCCCGACACGCGGATGCGTTCGTTGAAGCGCACCAGATGCGGCGAGGTGAAGACATGAACGGTCTTGCCATCCGCTTCCATCGCCGCGCGCAGGAAGGCGCAGGTCGACCCCTTGCCATTGGTGCCCGCGACATGGAAAACCGGGGGCAGGGCGCGGTGGGGATTGCCGAGCCGCGTCATCAATTGGGTGATGCGCTCCAGCCCCAATATGTCGGCGCCCGGCGATAGCGACCAGAGCCGGTCAAGCTGCGCCTGAACCTGCGGGTCGTCCGAAACGGCATGATCGGCCATAGGCGCGTCCCCCCGGCGCGTTGGTTCAGGCAGCGATGCGCGGCGTAAGATAGCCGATCACGCGCGCCAGCGTATCGCGCAGTTCATGACGATGGACCACCATGTCGATCATGCCATGGTCGAGCAGATATTCGGCGCGCTGGAACCCTTCGGGCAGCTTCTCGCGGATCGTGCTTTCAATGACGCGCTGGCCAGCAAAGCCGATCAGGGCATTGGGTTCGGCGATCTGCACGTCGCCCAGCATCGCATAGCTTGCCGTCACGCCGCCGGTGGTCGGATCGGTCAGCACGACGATATAGGGCAGGCCCGCCGCGTGCAGCTTCTGGATCGCCACGGTGGAACGGGGCATCTGCATCAGCGACAAAATGCCTTCCTGCATCCGCGCGCCGCCTGCGGCGGTGAAGATGACATAGGGGCAATGATGGGCGATCGCGTCATTGACGCCCTGAATGAAAGCCGCGCCCACGCCCATGCCCATGGAGCCGCCCATGAAGGCGAAATTTTGCACGCCCAGCACCAGCGGCACATCGTCGATCGCGCCGCGCGCGTTGATCAGCGCGTCCTGATCGCCGGTCGCGGCGCGTGCCGCGCGGATGCGATCGGGATAGCGTTTGGTGTCGCGGAATTTGAGCGGGTCTTCCTGCACCTGTGGCGTCGGCAGCAGGATGAAACCGGCGTCGAGGATCTGCTCGAACCGCTCAGCCGGGCCGATGCGGCCATGATGGTCGCAACGCGGGCAGACGGAGAGATTATCCTCCCACTCCTTGATGAACAGCATCTCCGAACAGGATGGGCATTTATGCCATAATGTCTCGGCGGTCTGTTCCTTCCGGGCGATGAAGGGGATGGCCTTGCGGACGCGGTTGATCCAGCTCATGCGGCAGTCTCTTGGATTTTGGGGGTGAGCGCGCCGGACAGGGCGGCGACGAATTGCTGAACGAAGGGTGCAGCGGCATCGCCATGGCTGCCAACGATATCGACAATGGCCGAGCCGACGACGACACCATCGGCGATCCGGCCGATGGCGGCGGCCTGTTCGGGCGTGCGGACGCCGAAACCGACCGCGACCGGCAGGTCCGTGGCGGCTTTCAGACGGCCGACGGCCATGTCGATATTGGCCTGGGCCGCCTGCTGTTTGCCAGTGATACCAGCGACGGAGACATAATAGAGAAAACCGCTTGCGCCTTGAAGCACCGCAGGCAGGCGCGCGGTATCGGTCGTTGGGGTGGCGAGGCGGATGAGGTGAACGCCCGCGCCGCGCAGCGCCGGGCCGATCTCGGCATCCTCCTCCGGCGGCGCATCGACGCAGATGACGCCATCGACGCCAGCGGCCTTGCACTGATCAGCGAACCAGTCGGACCCGCGCACTAGCATCGGATTGGCATAGCCCATCAGCACCAGCGGCGTATCGGGATGCCGCGCACGAAACTCGGCGGCTAGCGCGAAGATATGCTTCGTCTTGGTGCCCGACCCCAGGCTGCGCAGATTGGCCAGTTCGATCGCGGGGCCATCGGCCATCGGATCGGTGAAGGGCATGCCCAGTTCGATGATGTCCGCGCCACCCGCGACCAGCGCGTCGAGGATGGCGGGCGTTGCCGCGACATCGGGATCACCGGCTGTCACGAAAGTGATCAGCGCGGCGCGGCCTTGCGCCTTGCAGGTGGCGAAGCGGGTCGAGAGGCGGTCAGTCATGCTCACATTTCCACTCCCAGCGCTTCGGCGACGGTGAAGATGTCCTTGTCGCCCCGGCCGGAAAGGTTGATGACGATGATCTTGTCCGCATCCATGGTCGGCGCGACCTGTTCGGCAGCGGCGATGGCATGGGCGGATTCGAGCGCGGGGATGATGCCTTCCAGCGCGGAGAGCTTCTGGAAACTCGCAAGCGCCTCATCGTCCGTGATGGGCATATATTTGACCCGGCCGATCTCGTGCAACCAGCTATGCTCCGGGCCGATGCCGGGATAATCCAGCCCCGCCGAAATGCTGTGCGCTTCGGTGATCTGGCCATCCTCGTCCTGCAACAGATAGGTGCGGTTGCCGTGGAGGATGCCCGACGCGCCGCCCGCAAGCGAAGCTGCATGCTTGCCCGTCAGACCTTCGCCCGCCGCTTCCACGCCGATCATCGCAACGTCGGGGTCGTCCAGAAAGGGATGGAACATGCCGATGGCGTTCGACCCGCCACCGACCGGCGCGATCAGCATGTCGGGCAATCGGCCTTCGGCTTCCATGATCTGGGCACGGGTTTCCTTGCCGATGATCGACTGAAAATCGCGCACCATTTCAGGATAGGGGTGCGGACCCGCCGCCGTGCCGATGATGTAGAATGTGTCATGCACATTCGACACCCAGTGGCGCAGCGCGTCATTCATCGAATCCTTGAGCGTCGCCGACCCGGAGGTGACCGGAATGACCTCGGCCCCCAGCAGCTTCATGCGGAAGACGTTGGGGCGCTGGCGCTCCACATCCTTGGCGCCCATGAATATCTTGCATTCCATGCCGAACAGCGCGGCGACGGTTGCGGTGGCGACGCCATGCTGACCAGCGCCGGTTTCCGCGATCACCTTCTTCTTGCCCATGCGGCGGGCGAGTAGCGCCTGGCCTATGCAATTGTTGATCTTGTGCGCGCCGGTGTGGTTCAACTCCTCGCGCTTCAGATAGATTTTCGCGCCCTTGCCCGTCGGCGCATTGGCACGCACCGCTTCGGTCAGGCGGCTGGCATAATAAAGCGGATTGGGGCGGCCGACATAATGTTTGAGGAGATGGTCATATTCCTCCTCGAATGACGGGTCGTCCTTGGCCGCTCGATACACTTTTTCGAGGTCGAGGATCAGCGGCATCAGCGTCTCGGCGACATAGCGGCCACCAAAGGCACCGAAATGGCCATTGGCATCGGGCTGCGATCGCAGGCTGTTGGGCAAGGTTATCGTGTCGGTCATGATTTCAATCTTTCAGGCATGAAGGGCGGTTCGCTTCGATCAAGGGAGAAGCGATCAGCGCCATCGTATCCCGATGCGCTCGACAGGAGCGGTGAGCGTCAACATGCGGATACCGCTTTGCAGAAGGCCATGATCTTGTCCACACTCTTGATGCCGGGTGCGCTTTCCACGCCGGAAGATACGTCGATCAGCGGGGCATCGGTTATGCGGACGGCTTCGGCCGCGTTGTCGGCCGACAATCCGCCCGACAGGCCCCAGGGCATTGGGATCGAAAGGCCACGCAGCAGCGTCCAGTCGAAGCGCATTCCCATGCCGCCGGGCAAGGCCGCGCCATCGGGCGTCTTGGCATCGAACAGCAACAGATCGACTGCACCGACATAGGCAGTGGCGGCATCAATGTCTGCGCGGGTTTTGACCGATATCGCCTTCCAGACGGGCAGGCCGAAGCGCTGGCCGATGGCGGCGACGCGTTGCGGGCTTTCCTTGCCATGGAGTTGCAGCGCGGTGAGCGCGCCGCCGCTGGTCAGTTGGACCAGCAGATCGTCAGTGGGATCGACCACGACGCCGACCTTTTCCATGTGCGCAGGTGCGATTGCGGCCAGCGCGGCGATCTGGGCCGCATCGACATGGCGCGGGCTTTTGGCGAAATGGACAAAGCCGATATGGCTCGCCCCTGCGCGCACGGCTGCGCCAACGGTGTCGGGCGTGGAAAGGCCGCAGATCTTGATCGCGAGTCGGGACATGCAGGGGCTTTAGCGGGCAAGTGCGCCCAAGTCACATGACCGGTGGGGCAGTGGGCGCATGGCCCGGCTGGGTCAGGTCCATATCATGGAGCGCCAGCCATTCGTCGGCATGGGTAATGCAGGCCTGCCCCAGAAAGGCGTCGGCCGCCGCGACGATCTCTTCGTCGCTCATCGTCAGCGGGTCGAGCGGCGGGTGCCAGTGCAGCCGGAAGTGGGGTCCGTTCGTCCGCGCGAGATAGAAGGGCAGGAAGCGGGCATTGACCTTGCGCCCCAGGCGCAACGCGACGGACAGATTGCCCGACGGTGGAAGGGTGCGACCCAATTTAGGAAACCAGACCTGAAAATCGCGCCGTTCATCGAGCAGGATATAGAGGCTGGCGCGCGGATGGCTGGTCAGATGCTTCAATATGCGGCGCGCCGCGCCATCGCCGGTGATGGTTTCGCCCATATAGCTTTGCCGCGCCTTTTGCAGCTGCGCCGCCGTCCTCTCGTCACGGGGCGGCGCATAGACGCCGAGGCCCGGTCGGTCGGTCAACGCCTTGCCATGCGCGCCCAGCAAATCCCAATTGCCCAGATGCAACGACAAGGCGAGCAAGGGGCGTGGTCCGTCCAGCACCGCCTCATAGCCTTCGCGATCGACGACCTCGACATGCGCGTCGTTCACCAGCCGATCGACATTGGCGAGTTCGGCCAGCGTCCGCCCGATGTTGCGCCAGCGGCGGGTGAGCATCGCTTCCTGCGCGGCCTCGTCCAGATCAGGGCGGAGCAGGGCGAGATTGGCGCGCGCACGGGCATCGCGCAGCTTCATGCGCGGGCGCGCGACATGGACGGACAGCCATCCGCCAAGCCAGGAGGCCGAGCGGGCGGGCAGCACCCGCATCAGCGAGAAAAGAAAGGGGTTGGAGAGCATAAGCCTGCCGTCATACAGCAGGCGGCGAGACGGTAAAGAGGTGCGCGGCGGTCATGATCTGGGTCTGGATTGTCCTTCAGGGACTGACGCTGCTGGGGGTCGTCAATTATTGGCGACATCTGCCCCTCGATCGCCGGGAGGAAAGGCCCGATGGCGTAGTCGTGATCCTGAGCGTGCGCGACGATTGGGACGGCGGTGCGGCGTTGATGGGGCGGTTGGCGGCGCAAACCGCCCCGTTTCGACTGCTGATCGCGACTTCGGGGGCTTGCCCTGCTGCGGAGGCGCTAGTCAGCGAGGGTGTGCAGGTCGTGCATGCTGGCATAGCGACGGACGAGGGGCAGAAGGTCCACAAGCTCCGCGCTGCCTTGCAGGCACTGCGACCCGATGACCGATGGCTGGTCTTTATCGACGCCGATATCGAGCCGCCTGCGCGGCTGGTCGGTCGGCTCCTCTTTCCGCTGGTGCGCGACAAGGCGGATATCGTCACGGGCTATCGGCTGTTGCTGCCGGGGCGAGGATTGATGGCCGCAATGGTCGGCGCGGTCGAGATGCAATTGGCAACGCTGCCGCGTGCCGCGAGTGCGACCATGCCTTGGGGTGGGGCAATGGCGCTGTCTCGCGCGGTGGCGGAGCGGCTGGAGTTGGATGCGGTGCTGGCCGGGCGCCTGTCCGACGATATGGCGATCGGCCTCGCCGGCTGGCGCGCGAAACTGCGACTGCGGCCGGTGCGCGATCTGCTGGTCGCGAGTCCGCTTGACGGACGTGCGGGCGACCTGTTCAGGTTTGGCGTGCGGCAATATAGGCATATCGCCACCAACAATCTGGGCATGTGGGCGCTGGCGACGGCGGTGGTGGCGGTGCAGGCGGGCCTATGGGTGTGGGCGCTGGGCTGGGGCGGCTCAGGAGCGATCGCGATCGGCTATGCCGCGGCCTGGGGCAGGGCAGTGGTGCGGCGGCGGATCATCGCAGCGGTGCTGGAGCCGGACCAGGCAAAGCGCGCCACGTGCTCGCTTTGGTGGGACTGTATCGCGCCCTTTGCCGTAAGCTGGGCGCATCTGGTCGTGCAAGCGATGGCGGCCACGTCCAACCATATACGCTGGGGCGGTTGGGACTATTGGATGCAGCGCGGGAAGGTAGCGCGGATGGCGCGGGTCGCGCCTTAAAAGCCTGCGGGAAAGGAATGGGTGCCATCGTCGCCGATGCGCAGCACGACCTTGCCCGCTACCGCACTGATCGGCAGGTCGGCATAGAGATGCGGGAAGAGCGCACCGCCGCGCGACTCCTCCCAGCGGATCGCCTCGCCAAAGGGGGCGAGGTCGACCATCACCATGACCAGTCGGTCCTGCCCCGCAAAATGTTTGGCGACCGTTTCGGCCGCCTGATCGCGGGTCGACAAGTGGATATAGCCATCGGCCAGGTCGACCGGCGCACCCTTGAAGACGCCATCGGCCTTGAACTGATCATATTGCTCGGCGGTCAATATCTTGTAGGCGAAGAGGTCGCTCACGCCTCTTCGGCCTCCGGCGCGTCTTCATTTTCCTCGATCTTGGCGGCGCTGACGACATGCTCGTCCTTGGCGACGTCGAAAAGGCGCACGCCCGCCGAATTGCGGCCGATGACGCGCAGGCTGTCCAATCCCATGCGAATGAGCTTGGCCTGATCGGTGACCAGCATCAACTGGTCACCCTGGGTTGCGGCGAAGCTGGCGACCACGGGGCCGTTGCGGCCGATATTGTCGATATTGGTGATGCCCTGACCCCCGCGCCCGGTGCGGCGATAGTCATAGGCAGACGACAATTTGCCATAGCCATTGGCGCAGACGGTCAGGATGAACTGCTCCCGCTCACGCATCAGCGCAAACATCGCCTGATCGGCCATCTCGCCTTCCTTCTCCGGCTTCCAGGGAGCGAAGCGCAGATATTCTTCACGCTGTTCCTGATCGGCGCCGGAGCGGTGGAGGATGGAGAGGGAGATGACTTCGTCATCGCCCTTGAGCGTCATGCCGCGCACACCGGTCGAGGTGCGGCTCTGGAATTCGCGCACATCGGTCGAGGCGAAACGGATCGCCTTGCCCTGACGGGTGGCGAGCAGCACGTCGTCGTCTTCCGACAGAAGCGCCACGCCAATCAGCCGATCGTCGCTGCCTTCATCGAAGCGCATGGCGAGCTTGCCGTTGCTCGGCACATTGGCGAAGGCATCCATACTGTTGCGGCGCACCGTGCCGTTCGCCGTTGCGAACATGACGTGCAGATCCTTCCAGCTTTCCTCATCCTCCGGTAAAGGCAGGACGGTCTGGATGGTTTCGCCCGCCGCCAGCGGCAGCAGATTGACCATCGGGCGGCCGCGCGTGGCCGGACCACCTTCGGGCAGGCGCCAGACCTTCATGCGATAGACCTTGCCCGCGGTCGAGAAGAAGAGGACCGGCGTGTGAGTCGAAGTCACGAACAATTCGGTGATCGCATCCTCATCCTTGGTCGCCATGCCCGACCGGCCCTTGCCGCCGCGCGCCTGCGCCCGGAAACTCTCAAGTGGGGTGCGCTTGATATAGCCTTGCACCGTGACGGTGACGACCATCTCCTCGCGCTCGATCAGATCCTCGTCATCGATCCCGTCGGCAGCCGCCGTGATTTCAGACAGGCGCGGTGTCGCGAATTCGCGTTCGATCGCTTCCAGTTCTTCGCGCATCACGGCGTAGAGCTTCACCCGGTCGCCCAGGATGGCGAGATACTCGGCGATGGCTTCGGCCAGACCAGCCAGTTCCTTCCCGATTTCGTCGCGACCCAGCGCCGTCAGGCGATGCAGGCGCAGGTCGAGGATGGCGCGGACCTGCACTTCCGACAGCTTGTAGACTTCACCCGAAATCTCGGTGTCGATGGCTTCGACCAGGCGGATATAATGGGCGATCTCGCTGATCGGCCATTCGCGCGCCAGCAGCTTTTCGCGGGCTTCGGCCGGGCTGGACGAACCGCGGATGATCTTGACCATCTCATCGAGATTGGTGACGGCGACGACCAGGCCGAGCAAGATATGCGCCCGTTCGCGTGCCTTGTTCAGCTCGAACTTGGTGCGGCGGGTGATGACCTCTTCGCGGAATTTGATGAAGGCATCGATGATCTCGCGCAGGCCCAGCAATTCGGGGCGACCGCCGCGAATGGCGAGCATGTTGGCGGGGAAGCTCGACTGGGCAGGCGTGTTGCGCCACAATTGGTTCAACACGACTTCGGGCGTAGCGTCGCGCTTGAGGTCCATCACGATCCGCACGCCTTCGCGGCTGGATTCGTCGCGGATGTCGCTGATGCCTTCGATCCGCTTTTCCTTGGCTGCCTCGGCGATCTTCTCGACCAGGCCGTTCTTGCCGACCTGATAGGGGATGGCGGTCAGGACGATCGATTGGCGATCGCCGCGCCCTTCCTCGATCACATAGCGCGAGCGCATCATGATCGAGCCGCGGCCGGTATGATAGGCCGACTTCGCGCCCGACTGGCCCAGGATCAGCGGGGCGGTCGGGAAATCGGGACCGGGAACAATGGCGATCAACTCGTCGGTCGTGATGCCGGGATTGTCGATATAGGCGAGGCAGGCGCGCAGCACTTCGCCGAGATTATGGGGCGGAATGTTGGTCGCCATGCCAACGGCAATGCCGCCTGCGCCATTGACGAGCAGATTGGGGAAGCGGGCGGGTAGAACCTGCGGCTCATGTTCCGACGCATCATAGTTGGGTGTGAAATCGACGGTGTCCTTGTCGAGATCTTCGAGCAGCGCGCCGGCCACCTTGGCCAATCGCGCTTCGGTATAGCGCATGGCGGCTGGCGGATCGGGGTCCATCGAGCCGAAATTGCCCTGACCGTCGATCAGCGGCACGCGCATCGACCAGTCCTGCGTCATCCGCGCCAAGGCGTCGTAAATCGAACTATCGCCATGCGGGTGATATTTACCCATCACCTCGCCGACGAGGCGGGCGGACTTGCGATAGGGGCGGTTGTAGAGAAAGCCCGATTCCTGGGCGGAAAAGAGAATGCGGCGATGAACCGGCTTCAACCCGTCGCGCACGTCCGGCAGGGCACGAGAAACGATGACGGACATCGCATAGTCGAGATAGCTGGTCTTCATCTCCTCGACGATGGAGACGGGGCTGATGTCCGAAGGGTCGGCGAGGACAGTCTCGTCGGTCAATGCGATTCTCTTTTTTCGATGATGTTGGCTGTGTCCCGCGATCTCTAGCCGAGCGAAACAAATCTGTCACCCCTCGCGCGCAGACACGCGCTCGCGCGGGGGATCAACAAGCCGGGCTGCTATCGCATTGACCTTGCTGGAACGAAGCTGCGGGCATGACAGTTGCAAAATCAGCCGATATAGGCTTGTTCAATGCCCATTCACGCGCCGACCCCTAATCGGCGTTCAACCCCAAAACGCGCCTCTAGCCATCGGCCAGGCGTGCATAGGAGATGAGGATTATGCGTTTTGTTACCCCGTTTGCGCTTGTACTGGCTCTGGCCGTCACCGGCGGTGCCGTTTCGGCCCCTGCTTTCGCCGCCAAGAAGGACAAGAAGGAAGAAAAGGCAGCTGGCCCCAAGCTGAACGTCTCGCCCGAAGTCATCAAGTCGCTGCAGACGGCGCAGAAGGCCGCCGAGGCGCAGGATTTTGCCGGTGCCAAGGCTGCGCTGGCGGAAGCCGACAGCAAAGCCGTGTCGAACGATGACAAATATCAGATCGGTGCCATCAAGCTGAACACGTCGATCGCGTCCAAGGATGCGGCGATGCAGAGCGAAGCGCTGACCCAGATGCTGGACAGCGGTCTGACGCCACCGGAACAGGCCGGACAGTTCAACTCGATCGCGGCGAACCAGGCACTTGATGCCAAGAATTACGACCTCGCCATCCAGCGCGCTCAAGCCGCGCTGGCAGCGGGCGCAAAGTCGGAAAGCGTCAACCCGACCCTGGCGCAAGCTTATTTCGGCAAGGCAGGCACGACCAATGCGACCGTCGAACCGGCTCGTGGCTTCAATGTGCAGGGTCTGAACGCGCTCAAGGCGGCCGCAGAGGCGATGAAGGCATCGGGACAGCAGGTGCCAGCGCAATGGTATCAGATCGGCGTTGGCCGGGCCGAAGCCGCCAAGCTGCCGGACGTCACCGAATGGGCGAAGATGGCCTATCAGGCTGAACCCAGCGGCACCAATTTGCGGACGCTGGTACGCCTGTTCCAGCGCGCCAACCCGAACATTACCAACCGCGAAAATCTGGACGTATTGCGCCTCTTGGCGGCGTCGGATGGTTTGGTTGTCGCTGGTGACTATCTGGAATTTGCCGAAATGGCATCGAAGACGGGCATCTATGGCGAGGTCAAGTCCTCGATCGACCTTGGCCGTTCCAAGAATGTCTTGAACGCTACGCAGGGCGCTGACCTGTATCAGACCGCGACCGGCCGCATCGCGGGTGACAAGAGCACGCTGGGCGCGGCGGAAGCCGATGCTCGCAAGGCTGCCAATGGCAAGATCGCGGCGGCCACGGCCGACGCGTATCTTGGCTATGGCGACTATGCCAAGGCGGCATCGATGTTCGAACTCGCCAAGGAAAAGGGCGGCGTCGATGCCGACGAAGTCAACACCCGCATGGGCATCGCCAAGATGAAGGCGGGTGACAATGCCGCCGCCAAGGCCGCTTTCGAAGCCGTGCAGGGTGGCGCGCGCAAGCAGATCGCCGGTCTGTGGCTGGCCTATCTGGGCAGCAAGGGCGCCTGACCGACGGGCGCGCCATCTCTTGGGGTGGCGCGCCGATCCGGCTTGATGCATAGACGGGATTGAGGCCGGGGATCATCCCGGCAGTGCATGTGGGGAGGCCTGTAAGGCCATGCGGCGATTGACTATTTTGACCTCCGGCCTGTCGGTGGCCCTGACGGCTACCCTGTTGGCCGCAGCACCTGCCATGGCGAAAAAGAAGCTGGTTGTGGCAGGGCCGCCCATCACCATGTCAGACACGTTTCGCGCCGCGTTGCAGTCGGCTGATGCCGCCGTCAAGGCGCGCGATGTGAGCACGGCCAGCGCGCGGATTGGTGCCCTGGTTCCGACCAATGATTTCGAATCCTATGCGACGGCCAGCTTGCGGTATCAGCTGGCAGTGTTGCGGGCTGACGTGCAGGCGCAGCGCATCGCGCTGACCGATCTGTTCAAGACGAGCGCCTTGCCTGCAACGGCTGCGCCGCGTTTGCGCTTTGTCGCGGCCTATCTGTCCTATCAGGTCGGCAATTATGACGATGCCACCGCGCAACTCGATTATGCCAAGACGCTCGGCTATGCCGGGGTCGATGCCACCATGTTGCGCGCCGACATAGCGCTACGCCGTAACAAGCCCAAGGATGCGCGTCGTTTCGTGCAGGAGGCTATCGCCCAGCAGCGCGCGTCGGGTCAGCCCGTGCCGATCGCCTGGACCGACCGCGCCTTGTCGATGGCCTATCAAGCGCGCGATTGGGCTGAAGTCGGGCAACTCTATCGCGATCGTCTGGGGCAGGCGGGCGACAAGGAAGAATGGCGCTCGGCGCTGACCAATTATCTGGCGGCCGGTGACGTCGAGCCGCAATTGCAACTGGACCTCTATCGTCTGCAAGCTGCAAATGGCGCGATGGCGAGCGAACGGGATTATCAGTCCTATGCGCAATTGGCCGAAAAGGCGGGCTATTACGCCGAAGCCAAGGCAATCATCGAAGCGGGGCGCAAGGGCGGCAAGCTGACGCCGACACAGGCAACCACCAGCAAGTTGCTGACCAGCGTTACGCCCAAGGCGACCAAGGAAATTGCTGGCCTGCCCGTGCTGGCCAAGAAAGCCGCCAACGCATCGAGCGGCAAGGATGCGGCATCGCTGGCGGATAGCTATTTCGCTTTGGGCCAATATCCCCAGGCGGTCGAACATTATCGTATCGCGCTCACCAAAGGCGGTGTCGATGCCGGGCGCATCAACGCGCGGCTGGGCGTTGCGCTTGCCCGTTCGGGTGATCTGCCGGGCGCGCAGGCCGCGCTTGGACAGGCGACCGGGGATTGGGCGAGTGTCGCCGGCTTCTGGTCTGTATGGGTCGAACAGCAGAGCCGCAAAGCGGCTTGATTGCGCGCTGCCGGGTCAGACCGGCAGCGGCACCCCCGGCAGATTTTTCGACGTGCGAATGGTCAACGACGTCTTGACGCTCACGACATTGGGCGCGGGCGTCAATTTCGATGTCAGAAATTGCTGGAAGCTCTGCAAATCCTTGGCTACGACCTTCAGGATAAAGTCGATCTCGCCATTCAGCATATGGCATTCGCGCACTTCGGGCAGCAAGGCTATATGGTCCTGAAATGCCATCAGGTCGGCTTCCGCCTGGCTCTTGAGGCTGACCATAGCGAAGACGGTGATGGTGTAGCCCAGCATGCCGGGATCTACCACCGCATGATAGGAGGTGATGGCCCCGGCTTCCTCCAGCGCGCGGACGCGGCGCAGGCATGGCGGGGCGGTCAAGCCCACTTTGCGCGCCAGTTCCACATTGGTCATCCTGCCATCCTCCTGCAGCTCTCCAAGGATCTGCAAGTCGATGTCGTCGATATTCGGCCCGGCCATTATTGTGCTTATTTCCTGTCTTGTTCGAAGCACCCATCATAATAATGTTTCAGAGCAATGCAATTGTCCCACTATGCGACGATCCTTTTTGATCGCGCTGCGTCCCGTCCTTTCCCTTGCGGGGAGGAACGCCTAACGATAGGTCCAATGGACCGCGCGACGCGGATGATGAGGATTTTCGGTGCGTTTTAACGATCTCATGCAAACAGTGCTGGCGGCGGATGACCGTGCGGGACTGGGTGCGGTGACATCCTGGCGCCAATGTGTCGACCTGATGGCGCAGCATGATCGCGCCGACCGCGTGCCCATGGCGGCATCGGATCGGGACATGTTGCTCGATCGCCTGGAAGGGTTGCGCCCTGCCATATCCGAAACGCAGCGGATCGCGACGGTCGTGGAACTTGGGCGACGGCTCCGGTCCGCCAGCCTGGTCGTATTCTTTGCCAAGGACCGTCCCGCGATTGCGGCAGCGGCGATGGCGCGGGCGCAATTGCCCGATGCGACCTGGGCGGAACTGCTACCCCGGCTGACCCCGACCGCACGGGGGGTCTTGCGCGGACGCCGGGATGTCGGCCCGCTGGCGCGCAAGGCGCTGGAAGCCTTCGGCTCGGTTGATCTGGTGCTGACCACCGAACGGCAGGATATGGTCGGCGAGGCCGATATGCTGCTGACACAAGAGATGGCGGCGGAACCGGTTGCGCCGCAGCCATCGGCGGTCGTCACGCCGCTGCGTCCACCCGCGCAGGATCAGGACCAGATCCGCAATCTGGTCGATCGGATCGCCCATTTCACCAGCACGCGCCGACCCATCGGCGTCGCCTCCGCACCCGAAAACGCCCATGCCATCGAAGCGCCGCGCCAATTCGCGTTTGAAACCGACGCATCGGGCATTCTGCTATGGGTCGACCAAGGTCCACGCGCTGCGCTGATCGGGCTGTCGCTGGGTGATGTGGCGCTGGATGGCGGAAGTGGGCCGGACGGCCATGTTGCGGGGGCCTTTGCCCGGCGCAGCGGTTTTCAAAATGGCCGCTTCACCATCGTTGGTGGACGGATGGACGGCGAATGGCGTTTGTCGGCCACCCCCTTTTTCGACCCCCGGTCTGGCCGTTTTCAGGGCTATCGCGGACAGGCGCGGCGGCCCTATCTGCATGAAGTTGCAGCTCAGCCCGAACAGGCCGCCATCAGCGGTCTGTCCTCCGATTCCCTGCGGCAGTTGGTCCACGAACTGCGCACGCCCCTAAACGCGATCCTGGGCTTTGCCGAGATTATCGAGCAGGAATTATTTGGCGCGGCCGGGGTCGAATATCGCGACATGGCGGGCAAGATCGCCGTCGACGCGCGGCATTTGTTGGCCGCGTTCGACGATCTGGACCTTGCCGCCCGCGTATCGCGTGGCGATGGTTCGGGCGCGCCTGAACTGATGGACCCCGATCAGCTGGTGACACAGATCGCGGCGCGGTTCGACGACCAAGCGATAGCGGGTGGATCGGCCATCGATATCGCCATCGCCCCCGCCTTGCCGCACGTGCGGATAGATCCGGTGCAGGGTGAACGCATGGTGCAGCATCTTTTACGCACGCTGATTTCCGTCGCGCCCGCGGGGGAAACGGTGACCGGTGCCTGCTGGTTTCAGCCCGATGGCGGCGCGGGGCGCGTGGTGTTGGCGATTGATCGGCCGTCGAGCCTGACCGGGCTGGATGAAGGGCAATTGCTCGATCCCGGCTATGGTGCCGATGGCGATTGGGCCGATGGCCCGCTGCTGGGCCTGGGCTTTTCTCTGCGGTTGATCCGCAGTCTGGCGGCAAGTTGTAACGGCAGCCTGGAGATCGAACCGGGTCGGTTGCTGCTGGCGATTCCGGCGGCGACGATGGCCGACGATGCGGCCGACCTCGGCTGATCGATCAGGGCAGGGGGAAACCCTATGGCAACCATTGGCTGGTAAAGCGAAGGGCATGAACGCTCATCCCTTCGACGGTAACCTGCTGGATTCACCGCAACCCCAGGACCGGATTGCGCTGGCGCCGGATTTCGGCACGCGCTTCATGCTGTTTGTCGATACCGAAGAGGAATTCGACTGGAACGCGCCGTTCAGCCGGACGGGCCATGGCGTCACGGCATTGGCCGGCATGGCGCGAGGGCAGAGCTATTTCGCGGACGCTGGGGTGAAGCCCGTCTATGTCACCGACTATCCAGTGGTCGATTGCGACGCGGCAGCGGCGATGATGGGCCAATGGGCGAGCGACGGTGCGGCCGACATCGGCGCGCATCTTCATCCCTGGGTCAATCCGCCGCATGTCGAGGAGGTGACGGCCGCCAACAGTTATGCGGGCTCGCTCCCCGAAGCAGTGGAATTGGCCAAGCTGGAAGCGCTCTGCCGCCGAATCGAACAGCGATTCGGACAGCGACCGATCGCTTATCGGGCCGGGCGCTATGGCGTCGGTCCGAACAGTGCGCGGCTGTTGGAAGCGGCGGGGTTTCGGCTCGACAGTTCGGTGCGCAGTCGGTTTGATTATAGCGGCCAGCATGGCCCGGATTTTCGCGGGATGCCTTTGACGCCCTATTGGGCGGGGCCGAACCGGACGTTGGTGGAACTGCCGCTTTCGACCGCTTTCGTCGGGCTGCTGCGCGGGGCGGGGGAACGGCTGTATCGTGCGGCGCAGACGATGGGGCCATTGGCGGGCGCGATGGCGCGGGCACGATTGCTGAGCCGCGTGCCGCTGACACCGGAAGGAGTCTCCGCGCAGGAGGCGATGATGGCCATCGACGCCTTGATGGAAGAAGGCGTGCCATTGCTCAATTTCAGCTTTCACTCGCCCACGCTGGAGCCTGGCCATACGCCCTATGTGCGCGACGAGGCGGATCGGACTGCTTTTTACAGGTGGTGGGACGCGGTGTTGAACCATCTGGCGTATCGTGGCGTTCGCCCGGCGACCCTGAATCAATTGCTGGCTGCTATTCCGATGCGCGCAGAGGCTTGCCAAGCCGCCTGATGCTGCCTAATCCCGCGTTCAGGTGGGGCCTGTAGCTCAACGGTTAGAGCTGGCCGCTCATAACGGCTAGGTTGCGGGTTCGATTCCTGCCGGGCCCACCAACGCTTCAATTCATAGAGCACATATGGTATCAATAAACCCTTCAATTTGAACGGTTTATTGGCTGATGTTTATTCAGATCGTAGCGCGACGTTTCACAATGTTGCGCGCGAATCGGGGTAAAATTGGGGGTAAAAGTAGGCCGGTTTGGGGGTAAAAATGACTCTCACAATCGCAGACATCAAGAACGCAAAAATTAAAGACCGCACTTACAAGCTCACCGACGCGCATGGCCTGTTTCTGCAGGTGTCACCAGCCGGCACAAAATCATGGCGGTTCAGATATCGGCACGGTGGCAAGGAGAGGCTGCTGAGCTTTGGCCGATACCCTCAGATCGGACTCGCTGCAGCACGTGTAGCGCGTGACGATGCCAGAGACCTTCTCTTGGAAGGCAAAGATCCCGTTCTGGAGAAAAGGCGAGAGCGGCAGCGGAAACTGGATGCCGCCGAAGCAACATTCCGCCGGGTGGCCGACGAATGGTTATCGGATCACGCGCCCCTTTGGTCGCTTTCCAACGCGACGCGCGTCCGCAATCGCTTCGAGCGGGATCTTTACCCGGTTTTCGGATCGACACCGATCGGTATGATTGAGAGCAGTGATATCCTTCGGGCGCTAAGGTCCATCGAAGCGCGCGGGTCTATTGAAACCGCCAAGCGGGTTCGGGGCTACGTTCGATCGGTCTTCAGAAAAGCCAAGGGCGAACAACTCGTGACCGTGGCGATGATCATGGAAATCGACGAACTTCGAGATGCTCTCAAGCCCGCACGGCGGGGAAGGAGGCAACCGGCTCTCACGACGATCCCTGAGCTTCTAGACCTCCAGCAATGCGTCGATCGGGCGAAATCCAGCATCGCTATCAAGCTTGCTTCTCGCCTGCTCGCGCTCACGGCCGTTCGAATCGGTGTCCTCAGGGCTGCGCCCTGGACAGAATTTGAGGGCATTGACTGGGCCAAGCCTGATGCCTGTTGCGAAAAGGCGATTTGGCGCATTCCTGCCGAGCGAATGAAACTTGAATTGGAAGACAAGTTCAACCCGGGCTTTGGTCACGACGTGCCGCTCTCTTCGCAAGCAGTCGATGTTTTGCGCGCTATTCGTGTCGTTACCGGAACGAGCCCCTATCTGTTCCCGAATGCTAAGTCCTGGCGCGAGCCGATGACGGATGCTGCAGTGAGCTGCATGTACAAACGTATGGCCAATGGCCGCTTCAAGAATCGCATGGTCCCGCATGGCTGGCGATCGGCCTTCTCGACAATCATGAACGAGCGAGCCGCCGAACTCGAGCGCGACGGCGACCGCGTCATGATCGACATGATCCTGGCGCATGTTCCAGAAGGCGTCTCTGCGTCCGAATGGGCATATAACCGGGCCCGATACCTCAAGCCTCGCCGAGCCTTGATGCAAGTTTGGGCCGACCTGATCACGGCTAGTCTGCGCGAGCCGATGACATTACTCGCGAGGAGATCGACGGGATGATAATCCCCTGTATCCGGAGCGTAGCGATGGGCCGGACACAGAGGCGTATCCGGTTCACACAGCGCGATAGCCCATGGGATTTGCGACGAAGTCGTCAATGTCGCTTTCGTACCAGGCTATGGAACGGGCGCTCAACTTTTCACGCTTCGGAAACTCGCCGCGCAACTCGCGTCGGTAGATCGTGGTCCGTGATAAACCAGTGCGCGCTATCACGGAGCTTATCCTCATGAGACGGTCTTTACGCCGATCTCGCTTGAGTGTGTCGCCTGCGGGTAATCCGATTGCGGGAGTGTCTGACTGAACGGTATTCATGGGCCAACTTCCAAAAAAGTCTGCCCGCCAAAATCAATATGACGCCAGTTGCCGCGGGGTTCAAGGTCGGTTCAATTGCCTCTTGCCACGCGGCCCTGCTACTATCCCCCAAAAGCGGGGTAGCCGGCTGCGCGCGAAGCAAAGAGCCAGGGCTCTTTGGCGAATGCGGTTTGCTGTTTCTCCGCCGCTATTCTGGCGAGAGATCCCGTATAGCGATCAACTGTTTTGACCGTTTGAACAGCCAATTAGTGGAAATCGTGACTCCGGATCGGGAGTAGTTCTTCCTGTTCAGCCGCAGTGCCGAACGGCGGCGATCCTAATGTGCGTCCACGCGGTAAGCTTGGATCGCGGGGGTCCGGGCCGCTGCCATTGCTGGCGCCGTCGCCGCGGCCAGGCGCAACGCTGAACTGCGTCCGACCTATCGAGCGCAGCATATCGTCATGATCGGTGATGCGATCGCAGATGATGTGGATGACCTCGCCCTCCTTTTGCAGCCGGCCGCGCATCGCGATCATCGACGCCGCCATTACTTGGCGGCGGTAAATCTCGAACCGGTCGGGCCAGAGAATGCCGTTGGCGATGCCGGTTTCGTCCTCGATCGTGACGAACAACACACCCTTGGCCGAGCCGGGGCGCTGACGCACGAGAATGACGCCCGCTACCTCGATATTGCGGCCGTCTTTGAGGGCGGGAAGATCACCACAGCGCACGATTTTCATCGCGTCGAGCTCTGCGCGGAGGAAAGCGATGGGATGGCCGCGCAGGGAAAGCTGCAACGAGCGGTAATCCTCGACGACCTCCCGGCCATCGGTCATGGCCTTGAGGGCTACAGTCGGCTCGAGGCCTTCTGGCGAAAATTGTGCCTCGCGCGCGTCCGCTTCTGCGAATAGGGGGAGGGGCGCTTCGCCAAGACCCTTTACCTTCCACAGCCCCTGTCGCCGGCTCTCGGCGATGCAGTGAAAGGCATTCGCTTCCGCCAGGCGCTCGATCGCGGCGCGGGGTACGCCAGCACGCCGCCAGACTTCCTCGACGCTTTCATAGGGTGCCGCACCTCGCGCGCCGGCGATTGCAGCCCCATGAACATTGGCTAACCCTCGCACCTGCCGGAAGCCCAAGCGAACCGCCATATAGCGGCCTCGGTTCGTCTCAAGAGTGCAGTCCCAGTGGCTGTCGTTAATGGATACCGGAAGGACCGCGACTCCATGATTGCGGGCGTCACGGACTATCTGCGCTGGGGCGTAAAAGCCCATGGGCTGAGCGTTGAGCAGCGCCGCGCAGAAGACGTCGGGATGATGATGCTTCATCCAACAGGAGGCATAGGCGATCTTGGCGAAGGAGGCGGCGTGGCTTTCGGGGAAGCCATAGGAGCCGAAGCCCTCGATCTGCTTGAACGTGCGCTCGGCAAAGTCCTTGGGGTAGCCCCGCGCGATCATGCCGCCGACAAGCTTGTCATAGAAATGGCTGACGCCGCCGGTGAGCTTAAATGTCGCCATGGCGCGGCGGAGCTGATCGGCTTCGGCAGGCGTGAACCCCGCGCCGACGATCGCGACCTTCATCGCCTGTTCCTGGAAGAGCGGCACGCCCAGCGTCTTCTCCAGCACGGCACGAAGCTCGGGCTTGGGATATTCGGGCGTCTCCTTGCCCTCGCGCCGGCGAAGATAAGGATGGACCATGTCGCCTTGGATGGGACCTGGCCGCACGATCGCCACCTCGATCACGAGATCGTAGAATTTGTTGGGCTTGATCCGCGGCAACATCGACATCTGCGCCCGGCTTTCGATCTGGAAGACGCCGAGGGTATCGGCCTTCTGGATCATGGCATAGACGTCCGGATCATCATCCTGGAGGTCGGCCATGCCGACCTTGATTCCTTTCCGCTCCTCCAGCAAGTTGAAAGCGCGGTTCATGCAGCCAAGCATGCCAAGGCCCAGCACATCGACCTTCATGAACTTTAGGGCGTCGATATCATCCTTATCCCACTCGATGATCTGCCGGTCTTCCATGCGCGCGGGCTCAATCGGCACGAGATCGTCGAGCCGGTCTTGCGTCAGCACGAATCCACCCGGATGCTGGGATAGGTGGCGCGGCGTGCCGATCAGCCTGCGGGACAAATCCAGCGTCAGCCTCAGGCGATGGTCGTCGGCGTTGAGATTGGCACTGGCAATCTGCTTCTCGCTGATACCATCCATAGACCAGCCCCAGACGAGGCCGGTCAGCATCTTTGTGAGATCACGCGGAAGGCCGAGCGCTTTGCCGACCTCGGCGACCGCGCCGCGCGTGCGATAGCGGGTGACAACGGCCGTCAGTGCCGAGCGGTCGCGGCCATAGGTCTCGTAGATCCACTGGATGATCTCCTCGCGCCGTTCATGCTCGAAATCGACGTCGATATCGGGCGGCTCCTTGCGTTCACCTGAGACGAAGCGCTCGAAGAGCAGTTCATGCTTGATCGGGTCGATCGAGGTGATGCCAAGCATATAGCAAACGCAGCTGTTGGCGGCGCTCCCGCGCCCCTGACAGAGGATGCCGCGCCTACGGCTTTCGATGACGATCGCATTGACCGTCAGAAAATAAGGGGCGTAGCCAAGCTGGTCGATGAGCCGAAGTTCATGGTCGATCTGGTGACGATATTTTGAGGGCAGGCCAGCCGGAAACATCGCGGCTGCCGCTTGTTCGGTGAGGTCCGCCAGAGCCTCCTGCGCCGTGCGATATGGCGCGGCGATCTGGATGAGAAGTTTCCGTCAATCAGGATGAGAACTGATCGTCGCGGTTTTCAAGTGGTGCCTGCTTTGATTGACGCTGGCAAGCGCTACTCGCAGGTTTGATTGTCGCTGCGCGACATTTCCTCGTTGGACTTGATTGTCGCGAAGGTCGGTGGCCGACCAGCGCGTGATTGTCGCTGGATCGCCGAGCGGCGGCGGTAGCTCTCGACATTCATCTCGAAGATTGTCGCGTGGTGAACGAGGCGATCTACGGCGGCGAGCGTCATGGCGGGATCGGGGAAGACCCGGTTCCATTCACCAAAAGGCTGGTTGGCGGTGATGAGCGTGGAACGCCGTTCGTACCGTGCGCTGATCAACTCGAACAGGACGGACGTTTCAGCCTGATCCTTGGTCACATATGCGAGGTCATCGAGGATCAGCAGATGATATTTGTCGAGTTTGGCTATCGCGGCTTCGAGCGCCAGTTCACGGCGGGCAACCTGAAGTTTCTGGACCAGGTCGGAAGTGCGGGTAAACAGGACGCGCCAGCCATTTTCGATCAACGCAAGGCCGATTGCGGCTGCCAGATGGGTTTTACCCCCACCCGGTGGACCAAAGAAGATGAGGTTGGCGCCTTTTTCGAGCCAGCCATCACCAGAACACAGCGCCGTCACCCGGGCGCGGGAGATCATTGGCACTGCATCGAAGGCGAAGCTGTCGAGAGTCTTGCCAAGTGGCAGGCGGGCTTCGCCCAGATGCCTTTCGATCCGGCGTCGGTCCCGTTCTGCGATCTCATGCTCAGCGAGCGCCGCAAGCAGGCGGGCCCCAGGCCAGCCTTCCTTGTCTGCCCGCGTGGTAAAGTCGGGCCAGATCAGTTTGATTGCTGGCAGGCGCAGGTCGTTGAGGATGAGGCTCAGACGCTGGGCGTCGATAGCGGGTGCGTTCCGGCTCATGCGGCTTCTCCCGCCAGGAGAACATCATAGGTGACAAGGGGGACCAGTTCCACCACCACGTCGGGAAGCGCCGCCGGATCGGGAGCGAAGCGTATTCGCAAGGCATCCATGTCGGGGAGACGGTTAGCAGCCACGTCGGCTGCCAGCAGTTCCGCGAGTTCGGCTTCGCAGGCTCGCTCGTGCGCCATTGCCAATAGCTCTACCATCTGCCGACAAGCGATCCGTTCAGGCAATGCGGCGATGAGCCGGTCGAAGGTCTGACGATAAGGTTCCCTTGGGAAGAGCTGGTCACGATAGACCAACTTCAGGAGCGCCATGGGTTTGCGCCGCAGGCTATGGATGACGTGCCGATAATCGACCACATGGCCGTGGGAGCCGTTATTGAACGACCGCCCCCGCGGCAATGTCATGAGGTGAGTGCCGCCGATGAACAGATCGAGGCGATCATCGTAAAGCCGAACGCGCAGCCGATGCCCGATCAGCCGTGAGGGCA
>NZ_NMUA01000060.1 GCF_002312805.1 Sphingobium sp. D43FB
TTCGTCAATCGACCACCACGACCGCCACAAAAACCAACCGCAGTCTGGATCAACCCACCGGCCAGGGACCGAAAGACGATAGCTTAATCTCCCGACCCGGCTGTCTCACAATCGTTGACACGTTCCGCCCGCATCCACGACCTGCGGCACAGCTTCGCTGCGCGAACGATGATCGACTGGTACAGGTCTGGCAAGGATCCGGCACGGGAAATGATCAAGCTGACCACATGGCTTGGCCACGCCAATCCCGATCACACCTACTGGTATATCGAGGCAGTTCCAGAACTGCTGGATCTGGCGTCAGCCCGGATCACCGATCCTCATGATCGGGAGATATGCTCATGACCGGCATGACGTTCCCGGCGCTGCTCCAGCGCTTCTTCACCGACCGGCTTTGCACGCAGATGGAGGCAAGCCGCCATACGATCGCGGGATATCGCGATACGTTCCGGCTTCTGGTTCGCTTTGCTGCCGCGCGATCGGGAAAGCCGCCGACGCACCTCGGCATCGCCGATCTTGATGCCGACGTGATCGGCGACTTCCTCATCCATATCGAAACAGCGCGAGGCAATGGCGCGCGAAGCCGCAATACGCGGCTTGCCGCCATCCGGTCCTTCTTCCGCTACGTGGCCATGAACGAGCCGGAGTGGCTGCTGCACTGCCAGAGAATCCTCGCTCTGCCGGACAAGCGCTATGTGAAAAGAAGCGTCACGTTCCTCGACGGACCCGAGATCGCGGCTTTGCTGGCCGCGCCCGACCGTTCGACCTGGACCGGTCGGCGTGATCACATCCTGCTGCTGGTTGCTTCGCAAACGGGCCTGCGAGCATCGGAACTGACCGGTCTGCGCCGCAGGGATGTCGTCCTCGGCACCGGGGCACATGTTCGCTGTCTGGGCAAAGGTCGCAAGGAACGTTGCACCCCGCTTCGTCGGGATACCGCCAAGGCCCTGCAAAACTGGTTGAAAGAATGGCGCAGCGACGATGCTGGGCCGCTGTTCCCTTCCATACGCGGCGATCCCCTCTCGCGTGATGCCCTCGAACATCTGGTCCGCAAACACTGTCTGACTGCTGCACGTTCGTGCTCAAGCCTAGCCAGCAAGCGGGTGACCCCGCACACACTGCGCCACAGTACAGCCATGGAGCTGCTTCACCA
Source organism: Sphingobium sp. D43FB (assembly GCF_002312805.1). GTDB lineage: Bacteria > Pseudomonadota > Alphaproteobacteria > Sphingomonadales > Sphingomonadaceae > Sphingobium. The sequence continues at coordinate 1,154 of NZ_NMUA01000060.1, forward strand.
TGGCGTCGATCAGTCGGTCATTGCGCTTTGGCTCGGGCATGAATCCGTCGAGACGACGCAAATCTATATCCATGCCGACATGCGGCTGAAGGAAAGAGCGCTGGCCAGCGTCGCTGCGCCAGAAACTCGACCGGGTAGGTTCCGCCCTGACGACGAACTACTCGCCTGGCTTGAAGCCCTCTGATTATGCCGAACCGCCGCATGGCTGATCGGCGGAAACCACCATTCTGAAAGGCCATGCGGCATAATCCGGAGCTCGGCATAATGGCAGTTATGCCGATATCGGCATAAGGGGCACTGGACCGGGCATCGCTCGCGTCTGGACCGGCTTGCCAACAGCGGCTTTGGCAGTCCCGCCTATGCGCGGGAGGAGCTTTGCGCGGAGATGGCGAGCGCGTTTCTGTGCGCCGAACTCGGGATCGTGCCGACCGTGCGCCACGCCGACTATATCGGTGCATGGCTGTCGGTGCTGCGCGAGGACAGCAAGGCGATCTTTCGTGCCGCCAGTCAAGCAAGCAAGGCCGCCGATTATCTCCTCGCCTTGCTGCCGCAGGACGAGGGCAACGCGTCCGAGGAAGGGGAGGCACAGGCATGAGCCGCTCTTCCGCACGGGCGCTGCTGGAAGCGGCGCGCAGTTTCATCGCGGATATCCCGCCGCTGGCCCTCCTCAATGCGCCGAGGCGCACCGGCAGGATGCTGGTGGCGCGGATCGACCGCTATCTGGAAACCGCCCCCAGGCAGGACGCCCCGCCCGATGTGATCGAGGAGACGCGCGAGCGATGGCGCGGTGAGGCAGGCATCCGCATCGACGGTGACGCCATGATGCGGGGCGATGGGCGCGGCATCTGGATCAGCGCATGGGTGCTCGCAGGGCCGGCGGTGCAGTCCTTCGACAGGGCGGACGTTCCTGCAAGCATTGAACAGCCTGCCCGTCATGGAACGGGAAGTCTATGTCCTGCATCGGGTAGAAGGGCGGACGATCGATGAGATAGGCGAGCGCCTGTTCTGCCCCACCGAGGAAGCCGAAGCCCTGTTCTTCGCCGCCCTGCGCGGCCTGCATGAACGCATCTATGGCCGCAAAAACTAGGGGCGCTTCGCGCCCCACTTTGTCTTGAACCGGCCTGTCCCGCCCTGCATAGAAATAGGCAGCCCATGAAGACCGATCTTTCCCATCTGCCCCCTGCCAAGCAGCGCGAGCTTGCCCGCGTCGTCCAGTTCCTGTTCGAGGAATTTGCCGACATGATCGTGATGGCCGAAGGCAAGCGCAAGGCGGGGCGCATCCTCAAGGTGATCCTGTTCGGTTCCCATGCGCGGGGCAAATATGTCGATGAGCCGCATACGGCGAAGGGCTATATGTCCGACTTCGACCTGTTGGTGATCGTCAATCAGCAGGATCTCACGGACAAGGACTTGTGGCATAACGCCGAGGAGCGGCTGATCCGCGAGACGCAGGCGACGAAGGTTTTGCGGACGCCTGCCAACTTCATCGTTCACTCCCTGAAAGAGGTGAACGACGCGCTGGCGCAGGGGCGGTATTTCTTCATGGATATCGCCCGTGACGGGATCGCGCTCTACCAGTCCAGCGATACCGAACTGCATAAGCCCAAGCCGAAGGAACCGACCGACGCGCTCGAGATGGCGCAGGAGTATTTTGAAACGTGGTATCCCAGCGCTGGGGAATTTTTCGACGATTTCCGTTCAAACCTCGACCGTGGACGCTTCAACAAAGCGGCCTTTGAACTGCATCAGGCGACGGAACGCCTTTATCATTGTCTGTTGCTAGTGCTGACGTTCTATACTCCGCACCGTCACAATATTGCGTTTCTCCGCTCGCTCGCTGACAAACTCGACCTAAGGCTTGTCGGCATTTGGCCTCGTGATGATCGGAAGGCGCGAGCGCTCTTCACCAAACTGCGCGACGCCTATGTGAAGGCACGCTATTCAAAGCACTATGCGGTTACGGCCGAGGAGTTGGAATGGCTTGGCGCGCGCGTCGAGGAACTAGGAACATTGGTACATAGTGTCTGCTCCGAACGTATCGCCGAACTCAAGAAGACAGCGGGGACGCTTTAGCCGCGTCTTGCTCCGCCGCGAACGCACGCTTGCCCTTGCGCTGCCACCGGGCGAGCGCGCTGGCCTTGCTGTCGCCCCGCGACTGATCGGCCAGCGTCAGGAACGCGCCATAGAGCGTAGCGCGATCGTCATCAGCGAGATCCACCAGCCCCGCCTTTACGACAAGACCGCCCAGCTCGATCAGCTGGCGCGTGCGCTCGCGGCGCTTCACTTGGCCTTCGCGCATGTCGGTGCGGGCCTTGCCTGCCTCAAGACGATGCCTTGCCGCCTTCGAGCGGTAGGCCGCCAACCGGCTGGCCTGAAGCTCCCGTTGCAGGGCTTGGAGCCTTCCCGCGAAAGAAGGCCGCGCCCCGCTTGCGCCAGCCCTCCTTCGTCGGCCCGTCCTTGGTGGCCACGGCATCGAGCAGCACACCGGCCAGCAGATCGGCGTCCAGCGCGTCCGCGCCGCATGCCGTCACAAGGTCGCCTAGCTGGCGCAGGCGGCGTTCCTTCAGTTGCCTGGCCTTGTCGGCAAGCGCCTTGAGTTCCGAATCATAGTCACGGGGTTTGCGCATCGAAGTTCATCCTTGAGAGGGGATGCGCCCATGTTACTATGGCCCCTGTCCTCGCGCAGCAGAGTCGCCGGGACGTCCTGACACCGCCCAGTCCCGCACAGGAAAAATTCGTGGGAGGGCGCGCTTATACGTCGTGCCGACGTCGCGTTGCTGGCGTAGATGGATTGCCGTCATGGCAATCTTCCATTTCTCCGTGAAAGTCATTGGTCGCGCTGGCGGTCGTAGTTCCGTCGCGGCGGCAGCCTATCGCGCGGCCGAGGCGATCCATGACGAGCGGCTCGATCGCACCCACAATTTCACCAACAAGGCGGGCGTCGTCCATTCCGAAATCCTGTTGCCCGCAGGCGCGCCGGAGCGGATGGCCGATCGGGCGGTACTGTGGAACGAGGTCGAGGCGACCGAGAAGCGCAAGGACGCCCAGCTTGCCCGTGAGGTGGAGTTCGCGATCCCCCGCGAGATGGGCAAGGCCGATGGCATCGCCCTGGCGCGGGACTTTGTCGCCCGAGAGTTTGTCGCGCGCGGCATGGTCGCTGACCTCAACGTCCATTGGGATATGGGCAAGGATGGTGAGGCCAAGCCCCATGCCCATGTGATGCTCGCAATGCGGGAGGTTGGCCCGGACGGCTTCGGTGCGAAGGTGCGGGAGTGGAACCGCACGTCCCTGGTCGAGCAATGGCGCGAGGCCTGGGCCAATCATGTGAACGCGCGGCTTGCCGCACTCGATATCGATGCGCGGATCGATCACCGCAGCCTCGAGGCGCAGGGCGTCGATCTGGAGCCGCAGGACAAGATCGGTCCGGCGGCATCGCGCAGGCTCGAACGGGGTGAGCCGTCCGAGCGGGCGGACGATCATCGCGCCGTCGCCGCGCGCAACGGCGCGCGCATCATCGCCGAGCCGTCGATCGCGCTGGATGCGATCACCCATTATCAGGCCACCTTCACCCGCCGCGACCTTGCCATGTTCGTGCATCGGCATAGCGACGGGCAGGCGCAATATGAGGAGGCCATGCGCGCGGTGCGCGCCTCCCCCAACCTTATTGCGCTGGGCAAGGACGGGCGCGGGGAGGAGCGTTTCACCAGCCGCGATATGCTCGACACCGAGCGCCGGCTTGAAGGCAGTGCGGACCGGCTGGCGGCGCACCGTGGGGAGACCATTCCAGCAGCGGTGCTGAAGGATCATGAGGAGGCCGCTTCCCGCAGCGGCCTTACCCTTGGCGCCGAGCAGCAGGTGGCGTTGCAGCACATCACGCAAGGGCGCGGCTTGTCGATGGTGATCGGCTATGCCGGCACGGGCAAGTCCACGATGCTGGGCGTTGCCCATGATGCATGGACCGCGAGCGGTCGCCAGGTCTGGGGCATGGCGCTGTCCGGCATTGCCACCGAGAAGCTGGAGGAAGGATCGCGCATCCCCTCGCGGACGATCGCCAGCATGGAGCTGGCCTGGTCGAAAGGGCGCGATCTTCCTTCGCCCGGTGACGTCCTCGTCATGGACGAAGCGGGGATGGTGGGCACGCGGCAGATGGCGCGGGTTCTGGCCGTGGCCGAGCAGAATCAGGCGCAGGTCGTGCTGGTCGGGGACGCGGAGCAGTTGCAGGCGATCGAAGCGGGCGCGGTGTTCCGGTCGCTGGTCGAACGGCATGGCGCGGTAGAGATCAGCGCGGTGCGGCGGCAGGAGCAGGCGTGGCAGCGGCAGGCGACCCGCTGGCTCGCCACCGGACGCACCGGGGAGGCGATATCCGCCTATGCCGATAACGCCATGGTGCATGACACCGGGACGCGCGAGGAGGCGCGCGCGGCTCTCATCGCGGGATGGCAGCAGGACCACCGCGCCGTGCCCGAGAAGAGCCGGATCATCCTCACCCATACCAATGCGGAGGTGCGCCTTCTCAACGAAGCTGCCCGCAGCGCGGTCCGCGAGGCTGGTGGCCTGCGGGCGGACGCGGTCGTCAGGGCGACGCGCGGCGAGCGCAATTTTGCCCCTGGCGACCGGATCATGTTCCTGCGCAATGAGCGCAGCCTGGAGGTGAAGAACGGCACTCTTGGCCAAGTCAGGGAGCTGTTTCCGCAACGCATGACTGTCCGGCTGGATAACGGGCGCACCGTGGCGTTCGACCTCAAACACTATGCCGACATAGACCATGGCTATGCCGCCACCATCCACAAGGCGCAGGGGATGACGGTGGACCGGGCGCATGTGCTCGCGACGCCGGGGCTGGACCGTCACGCTGCCTATGTCGCGCTGTCACGACATCGAGAAAGCGTGCAGCTTCATTATGGGCGCGACGACTTTGCCGATCAGGGGAAGCTCATCCGCATCCTGTCGCGCGAGCGGGCCAAGGATATGGCGTCCGACCATCTGCCCGCGACCGAGCCGGACGCAGCGCGTGGCTTTGCCGAGCGGCGCGAAATCTGGTTGCCGGAACGCATCGCCCGGAAGATTGCCGAGCAGGCGCGCGGCGTGTTTGCCGGGTTGCGGTTTCCGACCGCTGCGCGTCCCGACCAAGCCCGACCGCGACCCGTGTCGGAGCGCACCAGGGACCGCAGCGAGGAGCGGATCGCGGTCGCACGCTATGCCCGCGCCTGGGCGGATATCGAGCGCATGCAGGCGCAGGGTTTTGCGCCCCTGCCGCACCAGCAGGAGGCGATGGCACGCAGTGCCAAAGCGCTCGATGCGGCGCGCGAGAAGGGCGCGTCCGATCTCGCTTCCGCCTTCCAGCGTGAACCGGAGCTGGCGCGAAAGACCGCCGATGACGGCGGCAATGAGGCCATGCGGGCGATGGATCGGGAAGCGCAGGTGCGTGCCGATCCCTTCCTGCGGTCGGAACGGTTCGTCGAGGGCTGGCAGCAGTTGCAGCGCGACCGTGCGGAGCTGGTGCGCGACGGCGATCTGCGCGGCGCACGCAAGGCGGAAGCGAAGATGACGGACATGGCGCGCGGGCTGGATCGCGATCGGACAGTCGCCGCGATCCTGCTGGGCGGCGCGCAGATCGACATGAAGGAAGTGCGCGAACTGGCGCGGGGGGAGAGCCAGTCGAAAGGCAGCGCGCAGGAGCAGGACAGGGCGGACCGGGGGCGAGGATTTGATCGATGAAAAGGAGATTGTTCCATGGATGACGACAGTAGAGAGTCGACGGAAGATGACGCCTTGCAGGCCTTCCGGCAGATGCAGGAGGAGGCACGAGAGCGCCATGCTGAGATGATGGCCAAGCTTGCCGATACCCCGGACTATGCGCCCAGCCTGGCGGTGATCCAGAAGGCGCTCGACTTCCTGGTCGAGCGTGGCACGCACCCTCTCACCGTAGAGGAGGTGATGGAACAGGTGGTGGAAACCACCACCGACCTGAACCAACCCATTCGGGAGGCGATGGCGGAAGCACGCAGCGCCATGCTGGAGAGTCGTAAAGCAATGGAGGTGAGCCGCGAGTCTCATGTTCGAGAATCGGAGCGCGTTCGCTCGGTTCGGGATCAGGTCCGGCAGAACCACCGCCGATTGGCGATGGGCGTTGTCGCGGGCGCGATCGGGATGATGATCCTCCCCGGCATGATCGCCCATGTCGCGCCGTCAAGTTGGCTGCTACCCGAGCGGCTTGCAGCAAGAACGCTGCGTCTGTCTTTTGCCGATGCTGGATTGCATCTGCTCGTGGTCGCCAACCCTCTGGCCGCGACCGAGATCGTGCAGGGCGCGCAAATCCTTCTCGCCAACCGCGAGGCCATTGCCAGATGCCGGAGAAAAAGCCGTCAGGCGGACGCAACCCTGTCCTGCCGGATCACGCTTCCGTCCATGCCTTGACACTTAGGGCGAGGTGCCATGGGCGCTTTCCCTGTCTGGCTCACGATAGGTCACCGGATCGGCGATCCAGCGATTGATGGCGGACTCCCGCCAGCCGGCGCCATGGACGCTGATCCTGATCTGGGCAGGAAAGGTGCCGTCGGCGATCTTGCGATAGAGGGTGGAGCGGGAAAGACCCGTCAGGGCCAGGACGGTCTTTAACCGGATGATACGATCGGTGGGGTTCATCGGAATTTCTCTTCATCGCGTGGGGTGCGCGCCATGTCCGAGCATCCGATGTCGTGCCCAGCATGGACTACCCGACGAAGGCATCACGACATCAGCGGCTCTGGCGCTTGCGGTGCCGGGCGGTCAGAACGCGAGAAACGGGTGCAGGGAGGATGCGGATCGCCTGGCGATCCGAGAATTTGTCCCAGCTCGTCCCATGAGCCCGCGCGCGGACAGAGGGCGACCGCCGTGTGAAACGGGAGGGGCGGGGTTAGAACGAGTTTGTCATAGATGTCTCCGAACTAGACACCTGACCGCGTGATGATGAAGCACCTGTGATGCTCGATAGCTTGCAGGCTTTTGTCAACCGGTTCCCTGCCGGATCACTCCGGCCCATCCGCGTTCAGCCTTGGCATGCCATGGGGACGTAATCGACGCTCGTGGCAGCCCTGCTGCGCGATCTGGCCGCGCCCGAATTCCATATCCTTCCGCCGGACTTCGCCTATGGCCGCAGGCATTGGCTGCCATGGCATCCCGGTCTTTACGCGTCACTTCCGCTGGCATAGTTTCCGTAGTGCTTCATCATCACGTGGTCAGCCTGTGCGAACTTGAAGGAACGCTCATGGCCCGAATTACCATACGTATTGACGACGACTTGTATGACGCCCTGCTGCGTCGGGCGGCGATTGCCGGAGTTCCCTGTGCCACGATGGTCAGGCCTTTGCTGACGCAGCTTGCCTATACGGGGCAGGCGTCAGACCGCCTGCGCACGCCCGGGGAAGAAGGCCTCGCCATCTCCCTGCGCATACTGGAGCTTCTCCATGCCGATATGGAGGTGCGTGCGCCTGATGCGCTTCGAGACGGCATTGCTCGATCGAAATCCATTTTGCGGGATCGCCAGCTCCTAAGCGAGCCGGAGAGTTGCTGACGCGGCGCGTCCCCAGAACTGCGCCCTTCGGCCCGGTCTTTCCCAATGAAATAGCCGAGGCTCTGTCCATCCGATCGGACAGGCTCCGGTATGCAGGAGTTCCCATGATATGGCTTACATCATCAAGGCGCGCCGCAGCGCCCAAACCCTTCCATCCGTGCCGGCCGATGGGCAGCAGGCCATTACACTCGAGCCGCTGACCGTGCGTATTCCCGATGCGGTCCAGATGACCGGGATCGGGCGGTCCAAGCTCTATGAGCTGATCCAGTCAGGAGACATTGCGATTGTGAAGATCGGCGCTTCGACGCTCATTCCGATCGAGAGCCTGCGCCAGCTCATTGATCGGCATAGACGGGGATAATGCGTGGTGTGAGCGGCCCGGTGAATGCCTGCTGTCTTGGCAGGTCCTTGAAGGTTCATGGTCGCAAACTATGTAGAAGGCATCACCCCTCCCCTTAGGGTGACCTCCCTGAACCTTGGCCCCGCCGTGCAGCTTGCTCCGGCGGGGTTACTTTTAGCGGAGTTGAAAGGGGCGGTACCGTCGCACGTTGGGACATGTACGAACCCGCTGCGCGGGAGTGGCTCCTGGCCCCAGGTCTTTCATCGCTCTGGTGCAGCACCATGATTGAGCCCTGCTCAGGGTAGGCAGACCATCCCGACTCCTTTCAACCAAGGAGTCGAACCATGATCGAGATTATTTCCGACCTTCCAGTCAGTTCGTTGCGCCAACGCATGATCGATGAGATGAACATGCGCCGGTTCGCGCGTAAGACCCAGATCGACTATATTCGCCACGTAGAGCGCTTTGCCTATTATCTCGGACGCCCTCCCGACACCGCGACACCAGAGGATCTGCGTCAGTTCCAGATTGATCAGCGGGATGCAGGCGTCGGTCTGCCTACGATGAACAGCATTGTATCGGCACTGCGCTTCTTCTTCACACGTACACTCGATCGGCCCGATCTCTCCCGCAGACTTTACTGGACTTGTAACGGTTGTATAATCGCGTCCCTCCAGTCAAGCGTACGCCTCCGTTGAGAGTCGCCTTCCCCCGGGCGTGATGGACCGCTCTTAAGTTCGCTCTTGAGAGTGATCGTAGGAGCGGTTTTGTGGGTCAGATCACGGTTTTCGGCGGGCCTGAGCGTCGGCG
>NZ_NMUA01000061.1 GCF_002312805.1 Sphingobium sp. D43FB
AAAGGTCGTAGGCGCTTTTGCGCATAGCCTCGTCGGCCCGGTCGTACATGATCATCAGAATGTGATGCATGTCGCGCCAGCCGACCAGGAATTCACCGATATAGTCGAAGCCATGGTCGTGGCAGCGGCTCTTGATCAGGTTGTACTGGGCAAGTGCTTCCGAACCGTTCGGTGCCAAGAGCGGAGAGAAATTGACGTGTCCACCGCCGCCGATCCAGTTCATGATGCTGAATTCGGTCATGTTCGGTTCACCGCGCATCAGGCGTACGCGATAGTCCCAGGCGGGATCATTCTCACGATCGAGGTACAGCTTCGCTCCGGGAATGCTCATCAGGGCATCCTCGACGATCTTCCAGTTGTTCTCGATAATAGGCGGCGGGCCGTAGAGTGCGCCGTAATAGTTCCACATCCCCAGTTTGTGGTCCGAGGCGATCTGTTTGCGGATCGACTGCGGCAGCGGGCCCTTGCCGTCGAAGTAATGGCGACGTGTGGTCTTGGCCGAGACTTCCCACAGAAGATCGACCGCCACGGCGGCGTTCGGGATGATCTGGTTGACCTTCAGCGGCCGGGTGATCTCGAAGATCGCCTCGAGATCTTCCTCGCGCTCGTAGGTTATCATGAACGGCTTGTAGCCGGGAGGTTCAGGCATCAGCCAGATGCCCATTTTCGTAACAACGCCGAAATTCGACTGGGTAAACATGCCGTCGAACTGCGGACCGGCGGCGTGCTTGGTCACCTGCCAGTGTTTCGACCCCGCGAGTGCGCCCTGGCCGGTCCGTATTACTTCGCCGTCGGCCAGCACCACCTCCATGCCGCACTGCATGGTGAAATGGTCGCCATAAGGGGTGTAGCCTGCGCCATGTTCCAGCGCATTGCCCATCACACCGCCCCATGCTGGCGCTGCGGGATCGATCCAGAGCTTGCTGCCGATCGCGCGCAAATGGCGGTAAAGCTGCATGTACGAAACGCCTGGTTCGACAAGGGCATAACCGTATTTCTCGTTGACTTCGATAATCCGGTTCATCCGACGCAGGTCAAGCATCACATAGCCGGACTTGCGCGGGGCAGGGCCGCCATAAGCGAAGTTGCGCCCGGTGCCGATTGTCCAAATGGGTATCTTATAGGCGTTGGCGATCTTCAGGATCTTCTTAATCTGTTCGACGCCTTCAGGAGCAACAGCCGCTGAAGGCAGAAACTCACCGTCGGCGAGGGGTGAATAAGCGTCCCTGTAGCTCGACAGCGGTTGTTCATCGACGTACACACGGTCCTTGCCGACGACTCCTGCGAACTCGTCGAGCGCATTGGAGAAATCGGAGGCGGCAACTCCTTGGGGAACAATGCTGCTCACGATTGATATCCTTCAAATTCATGAACCCATGACACCAGCATACCAGGGCTGCTGACAACTAACGCGCAGGCCCCGGAAGTGCAGGCGTTTGGGACTTGACGTGATCTGCTACCAATGGCGCTCTGCAACTGGTGAGCAATTGCCACCGGCCAAGCGTGTGTCGTGTTCTCAATCAGGCGTACGCTTCCTTCGGTGCGATGACCCCATCTGCCGCCCGCATAGTGATGCTGCCAGAACTGCCGCGCATGCGCGCCGCGTTCGCCCAGCAGCTGCCCTGCGATCATCGCGACGGGATCAGATGTCATTCCGATAACCGTCCCCGTCGTTGCTTCAAGTTCGTGCAGTAAGCCATTGAGCGATTGGTCGATGCGGATCACTTCACCTGCAAAGCCGCTGTCGATCAGAGCGGAAGCGAACTGGCGGCTTTCAGGCACGCCACTTTCCTCAACCACGGTGACAGTGCGGCTCCGGCCCGGTTCAAACCGCGCAAGTGTACCCAGCCCAACGGCAGCGGTGCCGAGCGCTCCGGCTCCCAAAACATCCCTACGCCTTAGATACCAAGTCATCATGCCTGCCTTTCGATTTTCTTGACTGGCAATGCCGGATCGGGGTTTTCGCCAGTCAATCCCTGCCAACGATTCTCCAGGTTGCGATGAAGTCCGAATTGATCAAGCACCCGCATGCAGCTGTGATCGATAATTTCGTCGATTTCGAGTGGGCGATTGTAAAACGCTGGTACGGGGGGGAAGATCACCGCGCCCATTTCTGTGCACGCAGTCATGTTGCGAAGGTGTGCCAGATTAAGCGGCGTTTCTCTCGTCATCAGCACCAGTTTGCGCCGTTCCTTAAGCATGACGTCCGCCGCGCGTGTAATCAGATTGTCGGACAGGCCATTGGCGACTGCAGCCAATGTCCGCATTGAGCATGGCGCGATCACCATGCCTTCGCACAGGAACGAACCGCTCGCGATGCTCGCCCCTACATTGCGGCTGCTGTGCACGACGTTTGCAGCATCCTCGAATTGCTGCCGCCCATCGACAAGCTCTTCGCGGATGTTGAGCAAGGCGGCCTGCGACATGACCAAATGCGTTTCCCAGCCAGCTTGATCTTTCAGCATTGTCAACAGACGCAACCCGTAGATCGCACCGGTTGCTCCGGTTATGGCAACGACGATCCGTTTCACGAGCGCACAGCGCCAACAAAGGTTGGTTCTAAAACTTCAACGAATGGACAAGATACACTTGTCAACAATCTGTCACCCTTCCGCTTCGTCTGAGACAAAAGGGGGCGGCAAGTTAAGCCGCCCCCCGATCCTAAGTTTTAGAATTCATAACCGACCCTGAGGAACCATTCCCGTGGGCGGGAAAAGTTGGCAGTTGCCAGACCAGCCACATCAAGATCGACAAAGCCACCTTGGATGTACCGCTTATCAGTCAGATTGGTAACGCCTCCGGTGATCGTGAAATGATCTCCAGGGAGGGTGTATGAAGCGTTCGCACCGAACACGCTGTAAGCGGGTTGGAAAAGTTGCGGGTTGTTGATAGCGTCCTTGAAAGTTGAACTCTGATGATACCAATCACCACGGAGTACCAGCTTGCCGTTTTCATTGTCGAGCACAGTCGCATTCGCTGCAACGGTTCCTGTCCATTCAGGCACCATAGCGAACTTGGAGTCGATGTTCACAGGAAACGCGCTCGCAAGCACCGAGCGATAGCCAGCGTCCAGATAGCCCAGGCCGTAGTCAATCCGCAACCAATCGGTCGGGGCAGCCTGTCCCTCGATTTCAAAGCCTCTGATCCGTCCGACACCACCGTTGCGTGCCTTGGGTGCAATGCCCTCGCTGACGACGATCTGGATGTCGGTATAATCAGACTGGAACACCGCCATGTTCAACCGCAGGCGGCGATCGAACAACTCGGTCTTGAGGCCGACCTCGTAGGTTTCGACGAATTCGGGCGTGAAGGAGGGGGTTACCAGTTCGCCCGGGAAGATACGCTGGGTGAAACCGCCGTTCTTGAATCCCTTCGAATAAGAGACATAGCCCATGACATCATCACTGAACTCGTAGTTTGCCGACACTGCCGGGGTCCACTCCTTGGCCTTGGCGGCAACTTCGACAGCGGGGACAACGTGGTTGCCGCCCGGATTGGTTGCCGAGGGAACGCAGGTTGGATCGGGGAACCCATCAGGCCCGAGCACTGGCGCAGCCTGTCCGGTGATACAGCGAGCAAACTGGATGAACACACCATCTGGATATGGGCCAGGCAAACCGGCCGTCCGATCGACGGTGATGACTTGCACAGACGGATCGAAGCGCTTTGTTTCGTCAGTGTAGCGAATGCCCGGGGTGATCGAAAGCCGGTCCGTAACCTCAAATGTCGCCTGAGCGAAGGCGGCGTAACTGTCATTGTCGATCCCGCCGCCGCTAAAGAAATCGGCGAAGCCAAACTGCAGCAGCTCGTCGCCGAACCCCTTCTCCTTAAGGTAATACGCGCCGAGAGTAAATTTCAACCGGTCGTCCAGCACACTTCCGTTCAGTTGAAGTTCCTGGGAGGCCTGCCACAGGTCGAGCTTGTTGGTATTCTGGACTACCACGTGTGGCGTTGCGTCAAAGTCTGACTCAATGATTGAATTTTGTTCGCGATAGGCGCTGATCGATTTCAGGGTCAGATTCCCTAAATTATACTCCAGCGTGAGGTTTGTACCCCAAAGGTCGAAATCGGACTGGTTGTTGCTGCCAGCCCATGTCGTGTCGATGTCACCGGTAACCCAGCGAGAGGAGACACAGTTGGGATTATCAAGGGGTGCCAGTTCGCCGGGCGCACCGCACTGACCGGCCCCGCCGCCGAGCTTGTTGTATCCAAAATTCGCACTTGGGAAAGCGAACGTACCGTTGGGAGTGGTGACGAACTGCAACAGATCGGGCGAATCCCGGTTTTCGATAAGAGTATTTGAGGCGGTCCCTTCGCGACGAATGTTAACGTCGCCTGCCAAGGTCGCTGTGAAAACATCACTTGGTTCCCACTTGAAGGCTACGCGTCCTGAGAAACTGTCCTTGTCGCCCTGCCGGTCACCGTCAACCAGCCGCAACTGGTAGCCGTCGCGCGTTTCATAGGATGCGACCGCTCGCATGGCGAGCGTGTCGCTGATGGGAATATTAATGATCCCCTTGATGTCCGCCCGATTGAACCGACCGGTAGCGGCCTCGAGCTTGAGCTCAAACTCGTTGGAAGGCTCGCGGCTGTTGACGACGATCGCGCCGCCAATGGTGTTCTTGCCGAAGAGCGTTCCCTGGGGCCCACGAAGGATCTGTACACTTTGGATGTCGGCCATTTCCAAGAGACCGCCAACCGACCGCGCCACATAGACACCATCAACATAGATGCCCACGCCAGGGTCTACCGTGATATTGAAGTCAGTTTGCCCCACACCACGGATGAAAGCGGTGAGTGACGCGCTTGATCCGGAGATATTCGCAACTGGCTGGATAGCGACGTTCGGCGCGTAGGATGCAACCTGCGCGACGTTGGATATCTGCCGACCTTCAATCATGTCACCGCTCATCGCAGTAATTGCGATTGGGGTGTCTTGCGCATTTTCTTCACGTTTGCGTGCGGTCACCACAATTTCATCGAGACCTCCGCTGCTCTGTTCGACGGCTGCTTGGACATTTGCCGCATCTTGCGCCCAAGCGGGGGCGGATGACACGACCATAGCTAAACCGCTGCCAGCCAAAAGAAATATTCTGTGCCTATTCTGGTTCATTTCCATCTCCCTAAATACTTGTTTTAATTAAATCATTGGAACGAATAAGATTATAAGAGGAATTGGGATCAAAAGCTTCTTTTTTAGAGCGGTCATGCTAACTGGGGGCTTCCTATCGACCACACTACGCTGCCAAAAGCGGGGCTACGAGTTTCTTAAAATTGTAAAGGAAAGCTTCCTTCATTGCACCCAACACTCTCTCTCTGAAAGCAGCCTTTACGACGCTAAATACGTGCGACTTTGCATCGAGCGCGGCCAAACGCCATGCTGTCGAGAGCGACGATGGTTTTTGGACCCACACCTCGGAAGCTCCCATCCATATTAATCTTTTATAAACTTCATACTTTGAATTTTAATCAAGAAGATAACTTTCAAGAAAATCGAGGCGATCGTTGCCCCAGAATATCTGATCATCGACAAACATCATCGGCGCGCCGAATACGCCTCGCTGGTAGGCTTGCGTACGGGCCTTGCGGTATTCGCCCCGGCCCGCGGGTGAAGCGACGAATTCGCACAATGCATCTGCGTCCAATCCAACGTCTTCGGCACAGCCGCGCAACTCATTCCGATCGCGCGGATCGATCCCGATCCCCCAGATTCGGTGGAACGCGGCACTAACAAATGCTTCCGCCCGGCCTTGGCTGCGGGCATAAAGCGCTGCACAGTTCCAATCCGAACAGGCGAAGCTCGCGGGAAACGTCAAAGGTACCCCGTACTTGACCGCCCAGCGCTCCAAATCGGCCATCAGGACCTTTATCTTGGGAACAACTTCGCGGTTGGACGGGCCATAGTTTCCGGCAGCAATCTTCGCCTCCGGAATGTCGATCGGCCAATATTCGATCAGGCAGCCGGTCCTGCGGGCCAAATCAGGCAGTTTCGCCTGCGCGAGGTAGCTGAACGGACTGATGAAATCGAAATAGAAATCGATCTTTTTGGTCATGACGCGGCTCCGTAACCCACTAGCTTTTCGTAGTTTTCCCAGAATCCAACGATTGAGCCCTCGGTGACCAGGTGATCTGCATCGTCCGCACGGCCTCCGCCCATGGCGATGTAAGATTCTGCTTCCATTTCGCCAATGACGGCCCTTTGGACGATTTCGACAGCTTCACCATCTTCCATGGAGATCAGCCCGGCCGGACCGATCAGGTTGGTTTGCTTTTGCCGGATAGCCTGCATCTCGGCATCATCATCAGCGTAGCCGAAATGGGTCCAGACAAGCTCGAAGCCGTCGGTGCCCTTGGTTAGTATCTGCCGCACCGCCAGGGTGTTCTGAATCTGCTGGAGCACCAGATTGGGGAACACTGCGAGGATAACGAGGGTTATGCCATCATCGAATTCCTGCCGACCTTTAAGGAGCGACATGTCCTGCAGCTTGAAATCGGTGTTAAAGGTGCGAGAATCCCCATAGGCCTGCTTATCCGCGGCATCGTCGTTGCTGGCAGCGATCGAGTAAAGCAGCGAATGACGCTTGTTCGCGTCCATCACGCTTTTGCCCGTCTGTGTCGATCGGTATAATCCGAATGTGTTGTGGAACAGGTGGAGTAGGCTTGCGTGATATGGGTCGCGCGTGTTTTCGGCGTAGAGCTTCCAGTTGCCATGCACATGCTGGCGCTGGTCGCCCAGCACCTTGATTGGCTTGCACATGATGCGCTCGATGTGCTCGATCACGATCGGCCCCAAAAAGTCACGCAGCGGTTCAACGGTTTCAGAGAAACTGGCGAAAACCAGACCGCCAATGCTTTCCGCACGGAGCTTTCTCAGGCCGTGTTGCTTCATGTCGAAGTCACCGGGCATGCCGCCCTGACCCTTGAGGCCACGCCGGAATGGGACTCCGATCAGATTGCCTTCCAGATCATAGGCCCACTGATGGTATACGCATTCCAGATTTGGGCGGTTGCCGCGCACTTCGCGGCAAACCAGTGCACCGCGGTGCGCGCAACGATTGACCACGGCATGCACTTTACCGTCACTGGCACGGGTCACTATGACCGGAGTCTCGCCCACGAAGGTTGATTTGAAGTCTCCCGGTTCGGGCACTTCCGCTTCCAGGGCAACGAAAGACCATGTTTCTCCCTGGAAGATATTCTCTTGCTCTCGCCGATAATATTCCGGATCGGTGAATACGCGATACGGTACACGGCACCCGGCAACGTCCGATGCATCCGAATCTTGACTACCCTTAAGCACTGTTTCTGGCATAAGTAAAATCTCACAATCGGCTTATATTGGACGTACCATCATTGTATCTATGACATTCGTGTCAAATACAGCGACTTTCGATGTAAAGAGCGGTTTCTCTCCGCTACAGTCGATTTCATCGATATATTTGCCGGAATTGTATATTTCCGTACGACCGTCCGCTCGAGTCATGAATACGGTGTAATTTGTTTGAGCCGTGATCTTTAATTCGTGTTCTGACACGATGCGAGTAGGCCCCAGAATATGACGATAGCTGTGCACCGGAAAGATATTTGCTTTGCGCAAGGATACGATGCGGTCGACCAGCATGCCTTTGCTATCGCAGAATATCGCCGAGACGGTCAGATTGCGGTCATGGTTCTCGCGCGCGATAACCTTGTAAATGCAGTCGTCCGCGAACAGCTCTGGCCATTCCTCAAGTCGATCATCATCTATCCACTCGGCATGGATGGCGTTGATTTCGGTTGCAAGATACTGCAAGCGAAGGCGCTCGGAAATGTTCGGATCCATCTCAGGCCACTCCTTCCAGTTGATCGATGCAGACCCACCCGTCTTCGATCCTGACGGGGTAAGTCTTGATCGCAACCTGGCAAGGAAAGGCCTTCGCCGCCCCAGTGGCGATATCGAACGATCCACCATGAAATGGGCATTCGATGATGCCGCCATCTTGGTACCCATCAGTCAGCATTGCGTTTCCATGGGTGCACATGTTGTCGGTGACGAAGATATCACCATCGACGTTGTAGACAGCCAGCGCGGGCAGTTGCTCCAGAAACACTCCGACCGGTTCGCCATCCTTGACGTCAGCAACCGGGCAAAGACGTACCTTACTTGTCATCGTGCTTCGTAATCCTTTGATGTATTTGATATAGCAGCCAGTCTGGAGGCGGCTTACTGGAGAGGAACATCCATGCCGTACCCCTGGGCCTCATTGCCGTGACCGAAAATGTCGCGGGTGTAGAATTCCTGCTGGGCAGGCGCCTTACGAGCACCCCAACCAAATTCCCACAGCCAGCCAGAAGGGTTGGCGCAGTAGAAGGTGAGGGCCAAATCGTTGGCATGCTTGCCGAGCTGAAGCGCGACATCAATCTGACGCTCGCGCACGATGTCGTGGGCGAGCCCGAGGTCGTCCAGTTCGGTATATTCAAACATCAGATGGTTAATGCGCTTTTCCATCGGGCCGAGGCCGAAGGCGACCGAGTGCTGCCGTTCATTGCAATGCATGAAGTACGGCATGGCCACCATGCCGTTGGGCAGATGCAACTGGTATTCAACCGATCCGCGCAGCCCCAACAGGCGGTAAAACGCGGCTGCGGCTTCGACATCGTCTTGGCGCAGGATGCAGTGACCGATCCCCTCCGACCCGGTGACGAATTTGCCGAACATGGGGCGTCCGGGATGGAAAGGCTTGTGGGCATCCACTTGCGGGCCGTAGAAGATTTCGGTGGGGTTTCCACCGGGATCGGTCAACTTGGCCAGGCCGAGCACGCGGCGCTCGCGGGCTTCGGCATCGCTCGCCACAGTCACTGCTATCCCGGCGTTGGTCAGCTTTTCAACCATTGCCTCGAACTCGGTCGGATCACCAAGCCGCCAGCCCATGTAGGCGAGATCGTCAGTGTCGCCTTTGATAAGTGCTATGCGATGATGCCACAGATCCATCCGGAGATAGATGCGATCACTCTCACCTTCGTCGACGACTTCCATTCCGGCAACCTCTGCTGCGTAGGCTCGCCACGCATCGAGATCTGTCACTGACATGCCGAGATATCCAAGTTCGCTGACCGATGACATTGACTGCTCTCCCAAAATTGCCGCCTTTTTTGGCGCTGTGTCCAGCATGCTCGACGACGCTAAACATGCGGCTTCGGCACCTAATCTGGAAACTCTATTAGGCGAATGTTTCGCTGGGTGCAATACGTTGCACTGAATAATTTTTAGCGGTAGGATAGCGGCCTGGCATTGGCTGGTTGATTCGCCGACAGGTGATTGGCGAACTGGTAACTGTTCAGCGACCGGCATTTGCAATGGCGCCGGGGCCAATTGATCGCAGAAGCGACGTCGGGTCAAAAGGACGATGCGGGAGAGACAGGTAATGAACGCGAAAGAACGACTGGTTGGGCGTATCGCCAACCTGCAGGTCCTGCGGGGACGGCTCCAATCCTGGTTGG
>NZ_NMUA01000062.1 GCF_002312805.1 Sphingobium sp. D43FB
CAGCGCCGCATTATACGCGCTCCAGTTTGTCGTGCGATACTTTGGTGAGGCTGGCTTGGGCATAGCCGCCCCCTAAAGCACTCGATTCACCTGAGGAATCCCCCAGGCGCAATTTCGCAACAAAGCCACGTAGCCTTGATCTTCCAGGAACCGGACGAAGCGCCTGACCCTTGCTGCTTGGTCAGCCTTGTAGTGCGCTTGCTGCGCCGAATACCGGTGGCACCGGCACCCATGCTTTTCGAACCGCCGGACAGCCCGATCGTCAATCGTGCGGATGGCGATCCTATGCAGGCCCAGCCAATGCAGGAAATGGCGGACCGCCGCGCCATACAGAACCGCACAGCCTGACTTCTCGTCGAGCGACTGAGAGGAGAGGAATGTGGTGAGAAGGGTGCCGTGACTGGGCGGGTCTTCGACCCGGAGCGGGGCCGCTCGAAACGGCAATGATGATCTTGATCGCATGTTGGTTCCTTCGACTTGTTGAGGTCGAGGGAACCGTAATTATCTGGAGTGAAATCATGGAAAACCGAAGGAAACCTGCGCCTCCCGCCACCACGCTCGACATAAACTGCGACTGCAAAGAATACGTGTAATGTTGAGCTCAACATTAGACATATTCACGCGGGGACAGGTCAATCTCGAGGTCTGCCCGCTCGTCAGGGCTGAGCGCGCCAAGACGACGGTCGAGGATGGATTCGGCCGTTGTGACGAGCTGCATCACGACGGATTGCCCATTTTCGAGATGCTGCTGGGCTGCGGAGATGACGGTCGGCAGTTTCATCGACAGCAAAACCTGGCCGAAGAACCGCTGTTTCGTCGATTCGAACCGGGATCGTGCCGATACCTTGGCGCCGCTGTTGAGCGTTGCGTTCTCCAGACCGTCGACGACGGCGGTCAGCTCCAGCGCCCGCTCCATGTTCTGATGGATGATCGACCAGGCGTCGGCATAGGTGTCGTAGATCTCGATCTGCGCCGGGGTCAGCTCGTGCTTGAGGATGTCATACTCGACGCCGGCGAAGCTGAGTGCACGCGCCATGTAGAGGCCGGTCGCCTTCAGATCGCGAGCGACAAGCTCCATCGCCGCGATACCGCCCTTGCGGATGCTGCTGATGAACTGTTCACGGTCGGCAAACGCTGTCTCTGGACCCCACAGACCAAGACGGACAGCGTATGCGAGATTGTTGATGTCGGAGGCGCCGGTCGCCGAAGCGTAAAGCACGCGCGCGCTGGGCAGATGGTTCTGGAGCAGGACGCCGCATATACCCTGCTGCGACCCTTCCTTCGCGCCAAGGGCCCCCTCCCCGCCCGCGACACCGCCCATCTCATGGGCCTCGTCGAATGCGATGACGCCCTCATAGTCGGCACCGGCCCAGTCGGTGATCTGTTTCAGCCGACTGTGCTCGCCGCGCAGGGAGCGCAGCGTGGGATAGGTGACGAGCAGCACGCCCTGATCGAGCTTGATCGGCTCATCGATCTTCCAGTTGGAGACTGGCTGGATGTCACCGCTAAGCCCGCCAAGTGCGGTCCAGTCGCGACGGGCGTCTTCAAGCAGCGGTGCATTCTTGGTCACCCAGATGTTGCGCCGGCGACCCTGCAGCCAGTTGTCGAGAATGCAGGCCGCGATCTGCCGGCCCTTTCCAGCGCCGGTGCCATCGCCAAGGAAGAAGCCCGTACGATACGCGTCGCCGTCCTCGGCAAGGGTCAGACCGACGCCTTCCTTGTTGGGCTTGAAGCGGCCCGGGATGGTCTGAGACCAGGCGTGACCAGCATAGATCACAGTCTCGAGCTGCGATGCCGAGAGCAACCGCTCGGCGACGGTGCGCTCGGGCAAGCGAGGCACATAGTCAGGGATCGGTGCCGGGATCGATCCCATTGCGACCGACTCCACCAGGGCGGTCGGGTGTTCGCCGGCCTTAGCGAAGACGATGCGGCTCGGCCGATAGGGGAGATAGACGCCAGTCTGGTCGAGCAGCGGCGCCGGCGTATCGAGCTTGGTATAGTCTACGGGCAAGACGTCGTTGCGAACGGGCCCATGGTAGGGACGCGGTTCAGGCCGGCTGCTTTTGACTGCCCTGAACATGGAGACCCCGCTGGAGCGCTTCGGGGTCGGCGCCGGCAGGTCCCTCCGCGCAGGCGCGCGTTCGTGAATGACCAGCGCATCGAGCAGCTCGGAGACCGAAGAGCGCTGAATGACCGCAGGCGCTGCCTTGCCCGGTAGCTTATCGATCACGAACAGGCGGACCGCGATCGACGTGCCGTGCTTCAGGTAGCACTTCTCGAGGCGGATTGCGGTCCTGACGGTGACCTCGCGCAGCACGGTTTCATACTGATCGCGCATCCTCGCGCTCGGACCGAACCAGTCTGGCATGATCGCAACGAGGCGGCCGCCAGGACGCAAACGCCGGAGAGCCGCTTGCAGGTGGCGCACCGCGGCGTAGTCATCCGCTCCCCTGCCCAGCGAGCGCGAGAACGGCGGGTTCATGATGATGAGCGTCGGACGCTCGGCATTGCCGAGAGAGGAGTTGAGCGTGGCGCCGTCATGGCCAGTGATCACCGCATATGGAAAGACATCGGCAAGGCGGCCGCGGCGCACGGGGTCGAGCTCGTTGAGGTGCAGCGCCTGGTGCCTGCCGAGCTGAGCCACGAGCAAGGCGTTGCCGGCGCTCGGTTCCAGGATGATGTCGTCGGGTTGGACGTTGGCGAGAAGCACCGCCACGGCGCCGATATCGACCGGGGTCGAGAATTGCTGCCACTCGATCTGTTCTTCGCTGCGGACGGTTTGCGTTGGCAGGCGTCCCGCCAGGTCGATGATCGGTCGAACATCACACAACGAAGTGAGAGTTCTATCCAAAGCGCGGATATGCAGGGCAAGGGCGTGTTCGAGGACCTCAAAACTCTCGCGCTGGGTCCACCGCCCTTCAGCATCGGAGCCGCCATAGGCTGCGACCATCGCTTCGTTGATACGCCGGCGCGTGACCGGCTGACCCGAGCTCAGATGTGGGAGGAGCTGGCGCGCGGCTTCGCGATCGGCACGATTGGCCGCGTGGAAGAGGTCGGTCATTTGGGATCTCCTGCGTGGCTGCACCCTCGGCAGCATCACACTCTCGATCCCCCTCCCCTTTTCCGGCACGGGAAGCCTAGATACGACTTCCAAGCGCGCCAGCATCCAGAGCCTTCGCCCAATCCTTGAACTTCGGCAGTGGCGGACAGCGGCGGATTTCCAGGCCGGGCCGAGCATAATGGTCTTCGGCCTGAGCGGCGGCCCGCCTCCCCTCGGGATCATTGTCCTCGGCGATCAGCAGGGTGGTGATGCTCGCCGGGATAATGAGCTGATTCAGTCGCCGGGCCCCAAGCGATGCCCAGCAGGGGATATCATTCAGATGCGTAAAGGCGTCGGCGGTCTCGAATCCTTCGGCGATCGCCAAGATCGAGCCCCCTTCCCTTCCCCGCCAGGCTCCCGTCAGCGGCGTGCCGAGCATGACTTTGCGGATGTAGTCGGCGGTTTCGACATTGAGGAATATCCGCTGGATTGCGACGAGCTTCCTGATCTCGCGCACCGCGATCAAGAGCGCAGGCAGGAAGACGGTCTTCGGCTTAGGGAGATATGGACAACGCGGGTGGAAGCGAATGTCAGGCGGCGGGGGCAGGAGGTTGCGGCGCGCGAGATAGCGCTCGGCGAGCGTGCCCCTGACATCGATCGCCTGATCCCATATCCGCTGGACGTTAGCTGGGCGCGGAGGATTGGCGGGATCGGGACGCGCGTAATGCTGGCCAGGGCGAATGCGACGAAGCTCGCGGAGAACGTCTTCTCTGGGGCAACCGGCGAAACAGGTGACAAGGATGCCGCGATCACCTTGGCGAATGGAGAGACTTGGATCGCTGTCGGCGTGCGCGGGGCATCGGCACATCGCGACATGGCCGCTCCAGGTGCCGCCGAGAGCGCCGACGATATCGACGAGCTCCTGCGAGGGACGTTTGGCTGTAAGCGGCATAATTCTACCTCCTGCTTACAAGCTCGGACCCCCTTCCCTCCTTTTTCCCTGGTCTGAACTTTGAGGACAGACTCCTTCGACGCCGCGTTCACGCGAACGGCTCGGAGATCATCGGTCAGTCGTCAGGCCGATTCGCTCGGCGCTCGGCGTAACTGATGACGAAGGCTTCCCAGATGCGCAGCCACTCCTTTTCGGTGCGCTCCTTGGCGAAATTCGGGCATCCCTTGCGGAATGCAGCCGTCATATCGTCGACCGACCAAGGTTTTCCCTTCGTCAGTCCGATCTCGCGAAACACGGCCTCGCGCGTTCCATAGGACAACGATCCGGTTGGAAAGGCAAAGAGCTGCTCTGGGTCCTTCTGAATGCTGGCCGGTACCTCTCGGCGAGGTTTTACCGATGATCTCGGTGCCGTTTCCGCCGCCGCTGCCGCGACCAAGCGGAGGTGCGGCCCGACAAGCTTGCGCTCGAGGGGCGCGGGCGAAGGATGCAAGACGACCTTTCGGCCCGACAGATCGACGTTCGCATTCGGATAGACCGCAGACACGATCTGCATCGTCTCACGGACGGTCTGGCGGAAGCGTTTGCTGTCGGCCTCATTCCCCAGATGCTTTGCAAGCTGATCCCAGGAGATAACCTGACCCTTGTCCGAGCCGATGCGCGGCAATCGGTAGGCGAGATAAGTGTAGAGGTCGAGGGCGGTCGGGGTGCCCTTGAGTTCACGGATAGCGACCTCGTTGAGCGGGACGGCATGATCGATGAGGTGGCTGTAAAAGGCTTCCGACATGCGGATTTCGCGCGCAAATGAGCCATTCTTGTCGAGTGACCCGGCATATTCGTTTGAGATTTTGACATCGCGAACAGCGAAGGCGTTGTCGTCGGTCGCGGTCCCGTCCCAGCGAATCTGCCACTCGCACGCCAGCAGCCGATCGACCTGCTCGCGCATAAGATTCGCAGTTCCGCGCGGGCCGTAGGAGACCGTCTGGTAGCCAAGGCGGCGCATCCACTCGGTGAAGTTCCTGCCGAGATAGACATCGCGCGATTGCTTCATTACCGCTTGTGACAAGAGGTAGATCAGCGCGACACGCGGGTAAGAGCCATAGGGGACGCCGAGGCTTCGCATGACCGACTTACCGTCGACATTCTGGAGGACCGGTCTCGGGTTGATTGCGAGCGCATATTTGCCATCTTCGCGGACGATCGGCTGCGTATCGTCTTTCGGTCGCTTGGTTGGCAGCGACATCGCACAAAGTGCGGAATGGAGAAAAGCTGGAACCGGCTCTTCGTCTTGTACCCGAAGAAAGGCATCGAGGGTGAGCTGAGTGCCTGCGGAGGTGGCGAGCTTGCGCACGCCCTCTTCGCCACCGTTGAGCATGGCTAGTGCGTATTGGTGACCGAGTGGCCTATGCTGATCCCCATTCATGGTCTGCCCTTCCCCCCGAATCTGCCGGGGGCCGTGATGGGTCTGTCTCAACAGGTTTGGAGAGCTAAATCAACCCCGTTGGCAGTTTGGGAGAGAAAATGGCCTCCAAACTTGCAAAACAACCGATGATGTCGGTGCGGTTTTGCCGGCAGACCCCGGCTTCACTTCTCAAATTAGAAAATCAAACCGATTCGCGAATCGGTTTTTCTTAGGTTGATTCTAGTAATAGGTATGGGCTCCGACATCATCGGTCAGCTCGCACCGAGATCATCGCTTTGTTGCACCGACATCATCGGAAAGTACCGAGATCATCGGTAGTTATCCACATGCGGCGTTTCAGCCCATCGATTCGGTCTCGTGACTGGCTCCCGAATCAAAAGAGCTCCGATATCATCGGTGAAGATGGGTCGCGCGGTGGCCGGATAACTTGGCTGGGGTCGAACGGCTCGGAGATCATCGGTCATCTTGTAAGTCTGATGGCCATTTTGTTGCTCAAAACTGCCAACCCGGCTATTGTGGGCCATCAAACCCACAGAAGCGGATTCCGATGGCCACTGACGCAACCCTATCCCAACCAGATGACCTGATCGAAGGTGGTCTGGATGTCCTTCACAGGAAAGCGCTGACGATCCTCAAACGCATTCGGGACAGTGTGGTTGATCCAGAGACCGGTCAGAAGCGCGGCCCCACCTTCCCCATCTCGAAGGCGGCTGCCCTGGTCGGCAGGACGGCCTCAGCTGTTCGCGAGGCAGAGCGCGACGGTCGCCTTCCCGAGCGAGATCGGACAGGATCAGGCCATCGGGTCCAATACACTCTTGAAGAGCTCGATCACATGCGCGAGGTTTTCGGTACGCGGCCTTGGCGCGAGCCGACGGACACGCCCGCTATCATCTCGGTCTGCAACTTCAAGGGCGGCGTCGGCAAGTCGACGATCGCTCTGCACCTCGCTCAGCATTTCGCGATCCACGGTTACCGCGTGCTCTTCATCGACTGCGACAGCCAGGCTTCGTCGACAATGATGTTCGGCTATCGGCCCGACGTCGATCTTGAGGAAGAGGACACGCTTTATGGGCACTTCCACAACCCGGAATTGCTTGGCGTACGCAAGATTATCCGCAAAACGCACTTCCATAATCTTGATCTCATTCCGTCGAACCTGAGGCTCTACAATCTCGAGTATGAGATTGCCGGCTACATGGCGAAGAACCAGAACATGGAGATCATCGACCTGATCGCTGAAGCGATCGATACGGTGGTTGAGGATTACGACATCGTCATCATGGATCCGCCGCCCGCGCTTGGCATGGTATCGATGGCGGTCCTCCAGGCTGCGAACTGCATGGTGATCCCAGTGCCGCCGAGCCTCGTCGACTTTGCCTCGACAGTTTCTTTCATCGACATGACCCGCACCACGATGAAGCAGCTCGAGCAGATAGCTGGACGTGGTCGTCCCGCTTACAATTTCATCAGGCTGGTCGGAAGCCGGGTCGATGAGAGCAAGTCGATGCACCGTGAGGTCCTCTCGATGATGCGGCAGGTTTTTGGTGGCTCAATGACGAAGTCAGTGATGGTGACGAGCGCCGAGATCGACAACGCCAGTTCGCGAATGAAGACGGTGTTTGAGCTCGAAAAGCCTGTCACGTCGCACGAGGTTTACAACCGTTGTATGAGGCATCTGAACGACGTCTGCAAAGATATCGAGCAGGACGTTCTGCGGACCTGGGCGAGCAGGGCAGGGGATCAGGTTTGAGGGAAGTTGCCACGTGGCAACCCAGCAAATTGCGCTGGAATGAGCAAGGCGACAACGAGCCATTTCAAGCGCCAGTTTACGTTGAGTTGCCACGTGGCAACTTAGGACTAAATCTAGAGAAAACAGGCTATTAGGTAGAATGAATATGCAAAGTCGCCTGTCGAATTTGCCCTCTCAAAGAGCCCCAGAAGTAGGCGAGTTGCCACGTGGCAACTCTGGGTTCCAAAGGGCGTCTGAGGCGGCCAGGAATAAAGAAGGAATGGGCCGATGAGCAAAGGAAATAAGGGCTTCGGCTCGCAGTTCACGGAGGGACTCGACGACGAGGAAAACCTCGACAAGGCGACCCCGTCGGAAGGCATCATAGCGAGCCGCAGCCAGACGCTGGCCCGTCTCGCTACGGGCAAGTCCGTGGCTGATCGGACAGAGTGGGTGGATCCGGTGAAATGCCGTCCTTGGAGGATGCACAACCGCGACCTCGATCACTTGTCAGAGGATAGCTGCCGCGATCTGATCGACTCATTCCTCTCAGCCAAGAAGCAGCGGATCCCGGCGATCGTCCGCAGGCTGAAGGACGATCCTGACTTCGATTATGAGATCATCGCGGGAGTCCGGCGCTGGTGGACTGTGAAGTGGCTTCGCGCCCACCATCATCCGGAATACGAATATCTGGTGACGATCCAGAGCGTCACCGACGAGGAAGCCTTCCGTGTTTCCGACGTCGAGAACCGCTCACGCAAGGATATCTCGGATTGGGAGCGCGCCAAGGAATACACCATCGCGCTGGCAGAGTTCTACGAGGGGTCGCAGTCGCAGATGGCCGACCACTTGAACCTTTCGAAATCCTGGCTCAGCCGACTACTGGATGTAGCCCGTCTGCCGGAGGAACTGGTCGCCGCATTCTCGGATACGCACGATATCACGGTTCGCGTGGCCCGCGACATCAAGCCGCTCGCGGGCGATGCAAAGGCGTTCGCGAAGATGCGGGAAGAGGCTGAGCGGATCGAAGAAGATCGTACTAGGAACGGCGCGAAGATTAGCGGGCCCGAAGTCGCCAAGCGTCTCGTCAAGGCAACGGTTCAACCATCTGCGAAAGGCGCTGCCGAGACGGAGCTTACCGGCAAGGGCGGCAAAGTAATCTTGCGCTATACGAAGGCGAGGGGAGGGGGGCTGACCATCAAGGTGCCGCCGAAGGTTGATGCGGCGCCCGCCGAACTGCTCAAGGCTATCGAGGGGTTGCTGGCGCGAGGCTGAGCGTCGTCGTCGGGTCAGGGTGAGACGACAAAGCATAGATACGGAAACGTGTGCGGCCGCGTATGTGAGAGCAAACCAAGAAATGCCCTCAATAGCGGCCAGAGGTCATCTCAGCGCCTTTGGCCGTTTTCCATACCGGCCGGGGCACCTAAAGGATCACAAATCGCTCTGTACGGGCTTCCTGTGAGGGGCTTTTCCGAGTCGTAAGTCGTCCAAATTGCCGACCCGAAGTCCGCCCAGTGCCGGCGATGCGCGCCGAAGGCGCTCGCCCGGGGACGTGGGCTTGTGATCGCCATCCGTAGCAGCCTTCACGAGTTGGTGGCAGGATGGCTCGATAGCAGCCGGTCGATGGCTTCCATTTCCGCATCGAATGCGTCGAACGCAGCGGCGAGGTCCCGTGAGGGGGGAGGGGAAGGGGGCTCGATTTTCGGTCTGCCCCGTCGGGGCTTGGCGTACCCGAACTCCACGGCCAGGTCTCGTGTCAGGAACAGCCGCCAGCTTCGGCGCTGCGTGATCTCGACCAGCAGCCCGGCGGCGACTGCCCGCTCCAACAACTTGCTGGCTCCGGTGACGCTGAGGCAGAGGCGATCAGCCACGGATTGGGGTGAGAGCAGCGGCTGATGTGCTGTGAGCGCGAGAAGGCGGGGCAGGGCGCCTGCGCGGAACTGATCGACGATCGCGCGTTGGGCGTCGCGGTGGAAGCGCTCGAGATCGTGGAGGCGCGCCAGGCCTGCACGCGCTGCCGTTTCCAGTGCCCGCAGGAGCGCCAGCCAGTCGCTCTCGTCGGGTCGGCGTTTCAACCGGAACGCCTTGGCGCCCCCGGCGAGGCAGGGGAGGGGGGTGTGCGCGGCGACTGACAGGATGCGAGCGTAGCGACAATCAAGATGAGAATCGGTTGTTGGGGTGTCGGTGAAGGGCGGAGGGCGTAGCCCGAAGCCCGTAGCCGAGACCCCAACAACCGATGGCCCTT
>NZ_NMUA01000063.1 GCF_002312805.1 Sphingobium sp. D43FB
CCAACTCGCAAGCCTATCAAATATCCGCGGTGAAATAGACGCAGCGAAATCCCTCGTCCTGATCACATACAGGCTGGCACCGAAAAACGCGGACCGCCGAAGCGAACAACGTCACGAATAATCCGGGTTAATTTTATGGTTAGCAATTGTTATCGTGAAGGAAGTAAGGGTAATCCACCTTATAATTACCATTTTCTTGTCGGACCGTATATGGACACTGGCGAAAGCCAGTTACGTAAAGTGTGCGTTGTTCTGATGGCGCAGACTGAGGCGCAGCGTGGATTATTTGGCCTATTTCGGTTATTAGATAGACTTTTCCTGGTTTCAGGGCGGACTCACACTGTCGCTGCGCGTCGTTCATGAACGACCAAGCTGTCGAAGTTATAGGCCAGATTAGCCAGCGTGAGTTACGCCTCTGCCCGCTTGATGCCGATCGTGCGGATGAACAGCCCGAACCGTTTTTCAGATGTGCGAACACATGCTCAATCCTGACTCGGAACGTGGACGTTGCGGCATTGGCGCGGGCGGTTTTCCTGGGCATCGGCTTCCCCTTGGGCTTGCGGCGGCGGATACGACTGGTTAGCATGCGATCGACCAGCCATGTTTCGTTCGTCCTTGAGCAGTATGCTGTATCGGCCCAGACCTCGCTGCTGCTATTCTCTGCGATCACATGGCGCAACATGCGTCCATCGCCGTGGGCCGCCGGGGTGCCCTCACCTGCGCGAATGAACCCGTAGCGGCAGTCTATGCTGATATGGCTTTTATATACCCGAACACCGGCAAGGCGATCATCGGCAACGGCTTGCCATCCTCGCGGTAGCGCACATTGCCTCCAATCTTGCGCGTCCAGCGCGCATCTGTGTCCTTCTGTGCCGCCTTGGCCGGATCATCGGGCCAGATATCCAGCGCCGACTTTCCATCCTTGATGGCCTGCCGCTCGTCATCGGTATTGCGCAGCTTGGGCGCTGGGACCAGACTGGCATCGATGATCTGGCCCGACATGGGAATATAGCCCTTCTTGTGCAATTGCCAGTCAAAGGCCTTCATCACCCGCTTGAGCGTCCCGGTCTCCGTCATCCTGTTGCGGAAGTGCCGGATGGTGTTCTCGTCGGGGGTGCGATCACCAAGCGCAAGGCCCAGAACCCGCATTCAGCTCAGCCGGTCCCGGATCAAATACTCCATCACGGCATCGGACAAATTATGCTGGGCCTGCACGATCAGAGACTTAAACATGGCGACAGGGCCGAACGGTGGACGGCCACTCTCGCTGTCATCGCCTTAATTCACCCCTTCGACCAACCAAAGCCCAAAGTAATCAAAGTCCCCAGCCCGATTCAGAGAGCTTACACGGATCGCAGTGGCGGCTCTCAAATTCAAATGATCGTTCAGACTGGAAAGAAACTTTGAATCCATATCATGTCGCCTTTAATGGCGATCTACCCAAAGAACCAAGAACGCCCTAAATCCGCCCAGGTTTTTGCGAGTATCCACCTAATTCACCTCCAAAAACCCGATCATCGAAGATAGGAGTCAATGCAGCGGGAGCATTATCCAAATCAATCTCAAAAAACTTGTAAGCTTAATTAAACATCATGATCTAGGCAGTGGTGCAACATCTTTAGCAGGGGCGATCTCGCGCGCTAAAGCGAGCAGAGCATAAACATGATTTCCAACATATGCATGCTCCGGCCTTTCAGTTGGCCTCCAGGCTTCACCAACCGGACCACTAACAAATTCGTTATCAATAAGACCGTCGAATTCCTTCTTATATTCAACGTTCAAACGATCTAGGTCATGCTTTTCATACAGCGTATAGCGCTTACCAGCGCCTTCACGGAAATTCAGACCTCTGAGATGATCTATAAACCGATGAACTTCTGGATGCCCACACCCCTTGGCATTGAGATGTTGAATAAGTTCTGTAACAAACACTGGCAGACTTTCATTATATCTCGTGCCGGTGTTGCGCGACAAAACACCATCTGGCGCTCCTATGACCTTCAAGAAAGCATCAACACTATTTTTTGCAACAGCGCGATCATCATAGTTACAGATATGGACAGTGCCATCATACGAAATACTCGCCCAGTCTTGGATCATACGATTCAAATCCAGACGGGTCCGTTGATTAGTAATAAATTCTTTAAATGGGCGAGCGCCGGACGAGTGAACAACCGTCGTATTATAATTCGACTCGATCAAATCGGCAAAATTCCTAATAAAGAATACAGGAACTATTTCGTATTTCTTCAACTCGCTCGAAATTTTCGATATCGCAGCTACATCACAGACATCAAATTCTTCAGAAGAAATAATGACATTATGCGCTTTACTTCTATCAATTTCAGCTCGCAAATCTGACCATAAAGAACGACGCGACGATTTCGTAAAACTGGCTTGATTGCCATGCAGAGTGGGCAGATGTTCTACCTTGGAGAAAACTGACCAAGCCAGAAGATGATGCCCGTATTTAGACCATTCTGGACAACCAACTTCAGGATAAAGAAAACCATTTTCTTCTAAGCGATCTCGCGCTCCGCTGAGGGCGACCTGAATACTGGTCGAACCAGTCTTATGATAGCCAATATGAACAAAAATGCGTTTGGACATTGAGGCTCCTTTCAAGTATTACGCTAACTCAAATCCAAAAAAACTTAGCCGCAATAAAAATTGCATAGTCATTTAATGGAATGAGATAAGAATTAGATAAAAATATCTTTACGCAAGTCGTATGTTAGTCGGAAGCTTGATATGTTCTCCAACTTTTGAGCCCATCTCCAAATTCCCTATCTAGATGTCTTGAGCAGCCTAGCCTGGCTATGAATTGTTGAAAATAACCGGGCCAATGTGAGGGACTTGGACAAATCGGATTTATTGGCTCAGCGTTGACCACTCGCCGGAAAAAGCGACGAAGCACAACTTCGGTTTCTACCTCTGCCAAATGAGCCAGGCCTTTGAACGAGTTTTGAGGATGCAAGCGATATTTGTAAAGCGGCCGCTGAACCACCGCAGGCTCACCGTAAAACAAAGCTTGTAAAACGAAGTCCCAATCATGGCAATATTTCAGCGGCAAAAAGCCGCCAATCGCATCGTAAAGCGCTTTTGTAAAAACAATATTTCCGGTTGAGACGGCCAAATTTTTTCGAAGCAACCCAAAACCTGCCGTGACATCTCTATTGAGATCAAGCATTTGACGAACTGTAAAATGGAGAAACGGAGCAAGATCGTCACTACTGTGTGTTGTCCCTGCATCATTTATGACCTCCACCAAGCTAAATCCTAACGAGGCACCCCTTCGTTTCATTTCAGCAACAATAGCCGAAATTCTCTCGGGATGAAATTCGTCGTCCGAATTTATCACCGTTACTAGCGTGCCATTTGCACGAGAAATCCCAAGATTGATCGTGTCGTGAGCACCCAAGTTTTCAGCGTTTTTAGATATATCAATTCGCTTGAACCGGCGACCGTATGGGGTATTCAATAAATTGAAAGCTCTTTCGTAAGTCTCATCAACAGAGCAGTCGTCGATAAATATCAATTCTATATTTTCATAGCTTTGCGAATTAATAGAATCGATACATTTATAAATAAAATCTTGATGATTATAACTAGGAACGATCACACTTATAAGTGGTGTATCTCCGAGGGTCCATGAGGCTGATTTGGGGGGCGCGGTAATCATGCTACGAGCAATTCGATAAACGCATCGACACGCACGACGCTCTTAAGTTCACCAGGAATAGCTAACAATGCAGTGATGCGATACCGGCCGGGCGCTACACCAACTAAGTCCCCTTTCATCGCGAAACCACACCACAAAGAGTTTTCGCCCAGATTTAACGCGCCGACAATGTCAGGTCGAGCCTCGCGATCATAGACGCCTGCCATATACTTTGCGCTTGTGCCTTCTATTCCCTCAAGGCAGATAAAAATTGGTAGCGCTTGCGTCAGGCTGGCATCCGGAGCATGAATCCATCCCCGCAAAGATAAGCTTTGTTCACGAGACATAACAATCTGACGGCTTTCATGGCCGGGCCGTCCATTAATGCTATCCAACCAAGCGCGGTCATTTACATTTCCTTGTTCAACGCAAACCCATTGCGAATTTATAGCAACAAACGGTGACGCGCGGTCGGGAATTGCCCCATCGTAATTTTTCATCAGCTTTTGCAGTTGGTGATTTGCGTTGACGATTTTCTCTATAAATGCCTTGAGTTCACCGACCTTAAGCCGACCGACTGTCTCAGTATCGGCGGTGAGGTCCAAAGCAGACATGACGCCACGGTCAAAGCTCAAAGCTCGACGAACAGCTTGAAGAAATTTCTGCCCATTTTTGCTGTCCGGCTCGAGGTGCGCACCTTCTGCCCACTCGTTCCAAGCGTTAATGAATACAAACCGTTGTTCGACAGGTAGATTTTCACGAGCCTGATTAATCAAATAAGATAACCAAGTTTCAAAAAGCTCTGGGGAAGATTTGGCAAAGACGTTTCCATCAAGACCCTTTCTACTTGTATTATCCCAAGACGGCATCGCGCAACGAAATTGGGTATAACTAGGTTTGGGTCGAGCAATCTCCGTGCGAACCACTTCCTGGTAATCATAAATCCGCCCACGAAAAGATGGATCTAGCTGTTTTGTTGAGCTGTTTATCTCAGGGGCAACCACTCCATGCGGTGGAAATTGACATCCGCTATCGCAGCCATACGCATGTGGATCATTGAGCCCGAAGCTTTCGACCATACTAACATGCAGGTCTGGGAACCCCGCCTCTTTCACAATTGCGCGCCAACGTGCTATCGTTTCAGAAGGATTCTGAAGTAAAGACACGCGATAGACGAGCAACAAAGGTGCTCCATCTATCGTTATATAGCGGGAAGATTTGAAATATTTAATGCATGAATTTATAAAACTAACGTCATCCTCTTCGATGTGACGTTGAGCCATCAGGACGTCATTTTCAGATCCGTCCCATCGCCGCGACCAATTTTCATTGGCCCAGCATAGGCAAAAATCGAATTCAAAGTCTTTTTCGACGTGCCGATCGATGGGCATAGTCATAAGATTTTTGCCGGAGAACCAATAATAGTAGTAGCAAAATCCCTGAATTCCGAACTTTTTTGCTAAATCTATTTGTTTTCTTTGAACGTCTTCGACCCTTAAATCGTAGTATCCGAAATCTGCTGGCACGTGAGGTTGGTAGTGTTCAGGCCAGTAAGACTTAGCAGCCGTTACGTTAGTCCATTCGGTAAAACCGTCGCCCCACCATTCATTATTTTCAGGAAATGGATGGAATTGTGGAAGATAGAACGCTATCGGTTTTACTAAATCGGCCCGACTGTTAAGAGGAGATTCAATACCATCAATTAATGAATCTCGAATACTGATGTATTCATTGCGAACTCGAACGCCAATTATTTTATCAAGAGCGGGCATTAGCGTAGAAATATCGACCTTTTCATTTCGTAGTCGTGATGAAAATGGCAGATATGAATCAGAGCCCTTTATTTTGATAGACAGTATTTTGTCAATAGTTTGTTTTTTGTTATCAATTTTTTTCAAAGCGTCGAATATTAATGCTGCACACTCAGTTCCAATAGCCTGGGGACTGATCTGGAATCCAGATTTTATAGGCAAGCCGACAATCTGATCAATATCAACGCGGCTATAACGAGTGCTCGAAGTCGTTACTAATATCCCACATATGTAGATTTCTAAGTCTACCGACCTCATTACGTTTATTGTCGAAAGCGCCCATCCGCGAATTTGCCAGTCGGCAAACATATCGATGCATCCTCGCCATTCCGGCGCAGCGTTTAGATCTTTTAGGTTCTGCATCGGGGAATCTACTGACGCCTTGGTAATAGGCGGAATGGAAACCTGCGTTTCTGGCTCTTGGTGGGGTGGCTTTGGCTTTTTGCTCACGCCAATATTTGCTGCGGGCGCTGATGCCATTTCATTGAAAGTGCTAGGCGCTTTACTGGCTTCCGGTTGTAGATTGTCGTCCAATTAAACCCCCTCGAGTTGACTCGTTCGCTTGCAGTAAGCGGACCATCAAGGGATTTGCAACCCCTACCGTGCTGCGAGGATCGTCTCTGACCTTCGGGTGGCACCTCAGCGGTATCCCAAGGGCACCTTATCTTCACCATGACGGTGCCAGGCTCTGCCTGGTGCAGTCCCAACATCGCGGCGAAGTCCAACCGCAAATGGAAACCCTGCTTCAGGAAGGTGATTTACCGCGATCGCAATCTGATCGAGCACTTCTTTAGAAAACTAAAGCACTTTCGCCGAATCGCAACCCGCTACGACAAGCTCGCCGAGAACTTCCTCGCCATGGTCCAGCTCGATTCAATGCACCACTGGCTTCGCGCTTATGAATCTACGACCTAGTTCGACTTTTCGCCTACAGCCGAAAATCTACTGGCACATCTTGAACAAGCGCCTGATAGAAATCGGTCGGTGCAATACCCATAGCGATTGCGATTACATAAAGCTCAAGCACGTCAATCCGTCGCTGCCCCCGCTCGATATCCGAGATGTAACTTTGATGCTTGCCAATTGCGGCTGCGAGATCGGCTTGCTTTAAGCCAGCTTCATGCCGAGCGTGCACGAATGCGCGCGCCACTGATTTTTGTGCGTCAGAATATATCGAACCTGCCATCCCCTTGCGCTAAATCGAGAAATTAGATATCGAAAAACTCGATACAGTTTGGGGGATTTATGTTCTTGCAGAAATTCGCGTTCGGAGCTGTCGCCGGGGGCGCTCTTGGTCTTATCTGCGCCATCGTTAGCCTCTTTCAGGGTAGCCCGCTCAGCGAAGCTCGCGACGTGCTAATCGGCTGCACGGGGTTAGGAATTCTGCTGACGTTTTGGTGGACGAGAGACGCCGAACAGAGCGAACACATTTCTGGTGATGATCAAATTCGTCAGCTTCAACGGCAAATGAGGCGGAACTTGGAGGCCGCCGCAAACCTGGAGAATACGGGCGACCATTATGGCGCTGCCGCCCTGCGGTCAGAAGCGGCCGTGATGGAAAGTCAGTTGCGTCAACTGGGTGCATGAGAGCTTTTGTTCACCGAGCCATTTCGTAATGTTGCGGAAAGGACTAATCGCGGATGAGTCCAGCACACCCCATCCATATAGTGGTCGGCTGCATCTTCAGACTGCCCGCTGTCGGCAAAACGCTGGCGAATAATTGGCTCCAGCCGCATTCGGTAACTGCGGGACCATGCGGTGAAAAATTCCGGTGATTTGTCTTCCACAATATACTATTTATACAAACCCAGCTCACCGCCGTAGGAGATTTGTCATGACAATATAATGCAGTGCACGGAGATAATGTCATGCAGAACATCGCCCCGTTATCGGGTTGGATGCTCGACCGGATCGTGCGCCTTGACAACCTCAAGGCCGGGTTTGCGGGTTGTATGCTGCGGGCGAGCGCGGAGCGCCGCCAGGTGGTTGCAGCTTTTCTTGCCGCCGTAGAACTTGATAACGACACAGCCATCGAAGCGGCGGAATTTTTATCCGAAGGCGGACATAGGGCTATCCTGCATCTCGCCTATGATGCTGTTCCCGCTGGGTTTCGATCGGCGCTGCGCAAAAGTGGCCCGCAGCCTTTCGACCCAGAATACTACGCCCGCCTCTTCGGGATGCTCACCGGCGATCGGGTGCACATCATCAATGCCATCATGCAGTCGAGCAGGATGAGCCCCGAGCGATTGACGATCATTGAGAATCTGCCTTCCGACCTTTGCGACATTCGGATAATCGATAAAATCAAAGACGTTGCACATGCTGCTGACCTGACTCTCGCAATCGAACTTCTCCAACGCCGAAAGTTGTGCCGCAGCGCCATCGTGGACGCACTTCGTCGTTCGGACAAGATCAATGAAACGATCAAACGGTGGTCGTTTCGGATGCCTTTTCCGCCCGGCCCTATCCCCAGCTGCATCGGATATACGCCGATCACTGATGGCGCTCAACTCCACGCAATTGCGCTCAAATATCGTAACTGCGTCAGGGGATATCTGACGGCTGCGATGAGTGGTGACCATGCGTTCGGAGAACTGCGCGTCGGTGATCAGGATGTGCTGATCTCTTACGATAGGACGAACGGAATGTGGATTGCGGAAGGGGTCTATTCCCGCAGCAATTTGACGGTCCATGTCCAAGTGTCGAGGGCTGCGTTCAATTTCGCTGGTCGTCATGGGATTCCAGATCGCCAGACGGGTAATCGAACGGACGCGGCTGTCGAGGCGCTTCGGCGAATGTCCCGGTTTTACGCAGATTGGAATGCTTGAACTCGTCCATAGGCCCGCCCGTGCGGTTAACCAGTGGATTGATTCCCGCAGATGATGAAACACCATATGTGGACGGCCTCCCCTTGCAATGGGAGAAAGAAGATTTTGATCGGATCGCTAGCGTTCATATGTCCGGCCTGTATGTGCGCTCGTAAATGAACGCTGGCCAAGATGGTTTCCGCGACGCGAGTTCCCAACAGTGCTGCGACCTACGATGGCCTCTGGTGTTTTCGGAGTTTCACGCGTCTCGGATCGATCGATCATACCATCTACTCTCTTGCAAGTTCACGCATCAGATCGGCACGATAGCTCTGCTTTCCAGCTCATCGTGACCGCCTGATTCCTTCATGCAGCGCGGGCCAAGTTTGGCGGCACTGCATTTTTCCGGTAGTTTTCGCCGGTCACCATCATCTTCCAGGCGACACGAGCAATCTTGTTCG
>NZ_NMUA01000064.1 GCF_002312805.1 Sphingobium sp. D43FB
CTGCTTCAAGCTGCTTGGTCAGCGCGTCATGGCCCGCACCTTCGAGCGTCAGATAACCGAGCTCAAAGTCCGTGCTGCAATCCTCAATCGCTTCTCGCAAATCGGCACACCAAATACTGTCCGCGTCGCGTAGTAATCTCAAATAAAGCCCGCAGCAAACCTATCAGGAGTTATGCAACAAAGCCATTTCGTTTTCAAGGTTACTCATCAGACGACTCATACATCCGAGAATACATAAGCCCATTAATCCAACCTCATGGTATTGCG
Organism: Sphingobium sp. D43FB; assembly: GCF_002312805.1. Classification (GTDB taxonomy): domain Bacteria; phylum Pseudomonadota; class Alphaproteobacteria; order Sphingomonadales; family Sphingomonadaceae; genus Sphingobium. Next base: position 268 of record NZ_NMUA01000064.1, read on the forward strand.
CTTCGATTTGCTCTTGAGTGACCCGCATGGTGATATGCTGACCGTCTGGAATCTTGCGGTCTTTGGGCTTCGAGAGGTAAGCAAAGTGCGGATCAGCTTTGTAAATATTACGATCTGTCCCATGCACTGTCATATGCCTAAATTCGGAAGCTTTTCGCAAGGCATCCATTAACGCGACAATCTCATCTTTTTCACCTGCGAGTTTTGGCAATTTCCCCGCTGCGCGTTGGAGAAATTTGATGCGCCGTTCCAAGTTTAGCGGCGGCTCAGCTTCGACGGTTTGTCCGTCGCAAAATCGGTATACGAAATCGATCAGGCTTCCTAACGATAGCTCCGTGGCTGACCACGTGCTAATCAACAAGCCAGACCAGGCAAACCAGTCGCGCTCACTTTCCGAGTGAAAAGGAAACATTGGAAAAGCTCCTGTTGATGATACCTGCACTAAAGCCGAAACCGAGGTTCGTCGAGAGGCGGCCTTGAAGCGTATGAGCCCCCCTCCCCTTCCCGCCATGACGGTTGGCGTTGAAGCGATAGCGGGGTAGGTCTCTGTATCGCCATGTCCGTCCGCCCTGCCCTGCCGCGTCGTTATCGCCCCCTGTTTGCCGCCGTCGCTGCGCTGGCAGCGGTCAGCGGCTGTTCGCGGGAGGGCAGCGGGCCGGTTGTCGTCAGTGTGGTGGGCGACCGGGCGGATGTGACCAAGCCGTTGCAGCGATTGCCCAACCCGGCCGCCAAATTGATCCTGGAAGCGACCGCGCAAGGCCTGGTCGGCTTCGACGCCAGTGGCGAAATCCTGCCCGCGCTGGCGCAGCGCTGGATCGTCGAGGATGACGGGCGCAGCTATATTTTCCGTCTGCGTCGCGCTTTCTGGCCCGATGGCACGCGCGTCACGGCGCGCGACGTCGCGCGGATATTGCTGTCGCGGATCGTGGTGCAGCGTCGGCTCGACCCGGACGGGCCGTTCGACGCGGTGCAAAGCGTGGTGCCGATGACGGGCGAGGTGATCGAAATCAAACTGACGGTCGCGCGGCCCTTCCTGCTGCAGATATTGGCCCAGCCGCAAATGGCGATCCTGGCGCGGGAGGGGGGCACTGGTCCCTATCGCCGCGCCCAGCAGGGCCAGGCGCTGTTCCTGACCCCCGTCGATCGCGCGACCGGCGACGATGAAACAGCCGATGACGAGCCGATCCCGCCATCGCAGACGCGAGTGTTGCGCGCCGAAAACGCGGCGCTCGCCATCATCCGTTTTCGCGAGGAACAGGCGGCGCTGGTGTTGGGCGGGCGCTTTGCCGACCTGCCGCTGCTGCTGCCCGCCGGGGTGGAGCGTGACGCGGTACGGACCGATCCCGTGCAGGGCTTGCTGGGCTTGGCCGTTACCGGGCGCGGCAAGCTGCTGGATGATGATTATGTCCGCGCGGCGATCAACATGGCGATCGACCGCGCCAGCCTGTCCGACCTCTTCCCGCTTAGCGGCTGGGCCACCAGCGAACAGATATTGCCCTCCGCGCTCGACCTGGGCCGGTCGCCCACCGCGCCTGCCTGGGCCGGGCAGTCGATGGATGAGCGCCGCGCGCTGGCCAGCGCCACCATGACGCGGTGGCGGGCCGATAATGGCGATCCCCCGCCGCTGCGCATCGCCCTGCCGCAGGGGCCGGGCGCGACGCTGATCTTCGGACTGTTGCGGCGCGATCTGGCCGCGATCGGGCTGACCGCGGTGCGCGTGGCGATCAACCAGAAGGATGCGGACCTGCGCCTGATCGACGAGGTGGCGCCCTATGACAGTGCGCTCTGGTATCTCGGCCGCGTCGGGTGCGCCCGTGCGGTGCATTGCAGCGATGCCGCCGACGCGGCGTTGCAGTCCGCAAGCCTGGCCAGTGATAGCGACAATCGGATCGCCCATATCTCCCAGGCCGAAGCGCTGATGCAGGCGCATAATGGCTATATCGCGCTCGGCGCGCCGATCCGCTGGTCGCTGGTGTCCAAACGGCTGAGCGGATTTCAACCCTCGCGTCGTGCGCGCCACCCATTGAACCATCTGTTCCGTCGCCCCAATTAGGGGAGCAAGGAGACAGGCAGATGGCAGTATCACAGGATCAGTTCGAGCGCGTGGTGCGCGACATGCCCGGTTTCGGCCGCGACCCCGCGTCGATCCGTCGCCGGATCGAGGCGATGGAAGCGGTGCTGGAGGGATTGTTCGTCATCCCCGGCACAAACCGCCGCGTCGGCCTCGACAGCCTGGTGGGCCTGGTGCCGGTGGTCGGCGACCTCGCCACCGCCGCAATGGGTGCGTGGATGGTGTGGGAAGCGCGCAACTTGGGCATGTCGAAATGGCAGCTGGCGCGCATGGCGGGCAATGTCGGCATTGATACGCTGGTAGGCGCGATCCCCTTTGCCGGTGACGTCTTCGACTTTCTCTACAAGTCGAACACCAAGAATCTGCGTATCATCCGCAAGCATCTCGACAAGCATCACCCATCGACCGCGACGATCGACGCCTGACCTTTAGGGCGCGCTGGCGTTGGCGAGCGGCTGGACCTTGGGATCGAGGTCGAGGATCAGTCCCGGCTTGCGCGCGGGCGCAGCAGCGGGCTTTGCTTGCCGACGCGCGGGTGTCGCGGGACGGTTATAGGCGATGCGCGGGCCTGGCTCGATACGCAGGAGGCTGGCCGGGGCAGCGCCGCCCTGATGCGCCGGGCAGCGGGTGAAGGCCATCGCCCGGTCCATGCACAGCCACGCTTCGCTCAGCCAGTTGCCACGGGTCGTCGTCACCCGCAGCATATCGGCCCGCAGCCCCTTGTTGGCGCGCGCAAAGGCTTCGGCGAATTTCGCGACGGTCAAATTCTTGGTCGCCGCGAGCGCCGTCATGTCGGGATAGCGCATCGATTGGTAGAAGGCGCGCGACAGGTTGAAATAGAGTTCAGGCCTGGTCGTCATGCAGGTGCCATGCTTGGCCCATTCATGCTGGATCAGTTGCACCGACGGCGTCGTGCAGAGGTTGGCGCGGATCACCGCGCGCGGGACCAGGTCGGCGGGGCGACAATATTGCGGCCATTCCTTGCCGAAGCCGTCGGGCCACAGGCCATGGAGCGTAAAGCCGAAGCGGCCCGTCTTGCCCCCGCATTGCAGTGCATGTTTGTTGCCGCGCGCGATCGAGCAAAATTGCGGCGACCAGCTAAGCGCCAGCGTATAGCTGCCGATCGGCAGCACGCGCTTGGGTTCCTTGGCGGTCGGCGCTTCGATCATGGGTCGAGCGATCTGCGATGGCGGGCGGCATTGGGCCGATTGCGCCAGCGCGGTGCCGGGCAGCGCGACCATAGCCAAGACCGCCAAGGCTTTAAGCATAAGCGAAGTCCAGCCCGATGTCGGCGGCGGGTGCCGACTGGGTCAGCCGCCCGACGCTAATATAGGTTACCCCCGTGCTGGCCTTGGCGCGGATCGTGTCCAGCGTCACCCCGCCCGACGCTTCGGTCGGCACGCGGCCATCGACCAGTCCCACGGCCTGCCGCAGCATCGCCGCATCCATATTGTCGAGCAGCAAATGGGTAGCGCCCGCCGCCAGCGCGGGTTCGATCTGGTCGATCCGGTCGACCTCGACGATGATCCGCTCGACCCCGGCCTCGACCGCGCGGCGCACCGCTTCCTCGACCGACCCCGCCACCGCGACATGATTATCCTTGATCATCGCCGCATCCCACAGCCCCATGCGATGATTGGTCGCGCCGCCCATGCGCGTCGCATATTTCTCAAGGCGACGCAGGCCAGGAATGGTCTTGCGCGTGTCGAGCAGGGTCGCGCCGGTGCCGTCGATCGCATCGACATAGGCGCGCGTCATGGTCGCGATGCCGCTCAAATGCTGCACCGTGTTGAGTGCCGACCGCTCCGCCGTCAGCATCGCCCGCGCCCGGCCCCGGATGCGCAATATGTCGGTCCCAGCCGCCACCTGGTCGCCATCCTGGCGCAACTGTTCGATCTCGACGTCGGGATCGAGCGCCCGGAAAAAGGCGACCGCGATCGGCAGCCCCGCCAGCGTCACCGGATCGCGCGCATCCATGATCCCGTCGAAGATAGCATCGGCGGGAATCACCGCCTCGCTGGTGACATCACAGCCATCCGGACCAAGATCTTCGGCCAGCGTGGCGGCCACAAAGGCGTTCAGGTCGAAACCATCAAGAGCAAAGCCTGTCATGCGCGCCGTTTTCCATGGCTTGGACAAAATCGCAATAGCGCGCTTCCAATTCCTCCAGCGCCGGGCCATCCAGCGCCAGGCGCGCCTGCGCGATCAGGCGCGTGCCCTCCGCCTGCAACCGCGCGCGCCGGGAGGCAAGCGTCAGCGGGGCTGCGGCGTCCCGCAGGCCATCGAGGAACTGCGCCGCCGCGATCGGGCTGGTCGCCGCGGCGGGCATGATCCCACCGAAACCGCGCGCGACGAAATGGTCGAAATCGTCATTGAGCGGCACCACCCGGTTCCAGTCATAATCGCCCCGGTCCGGCCCGCCGCGCAGGTCGCGCTGGCCGATCGCCGCCGTCGCAGCGCCCAGCCAATGGAGCGCGGTCACCGCCGTAAACGGATCGTTGATGCCCGGCGACAGCGCGCGCAAGGCGATTTCCACCAGCTCGTCGATCAGAAATTCGATGTCCTGCGCAGGGGATCGCATCGCCCCGGTCGAAAAGCAGGACCGGACGGCGTCGCGCATCGCGCTGTCGATCTTCGCGCCGACGATGCCGACCAGCATGATGCCGGGATGGACGAAATCGCCCGGCCGCAACCGCAACTCCAGCCGGCATCCGGCATCGCGCGCAATCTCGTCCAGCCCGGCGAAATCGACGATCTGGATATAGCCGGTATCGGCCGCGACGATCGGCTCCCCCTGGGGCGGGGCATCGGCGGTCTCCTCGACACAATCGTCGGGGAAGCGCCCATGGACTTCGCGCAGCAGGCGATCGCCAATGCCTTCCAGCACGGCGTTGATACGGATGCTCAATGGCACATGGTTGAGGAAATAGACCAGGATGGCGATCGATATGCCCATCAACAGTGTGGCGATAAGCAACGATATTTGCGGCACGAATCCGGGGTCGCCAGCGCTTTCCTGGGCATCGCGCACCACGCGCAACACCAGCACGGCGTAGACAAAGGTCGCGATGAAGGTCGCCAGCGACAGCTGGTTGCCGCGATCCTCCATGAAATTGGACAGCAGGCGCGGACCATAGCTGCCCGATGCATAGACGACGGCGGCGATGGTGATCGAAAAGACCGTGGAGGCGACGCCGATCATCGACCCGGCAATGACGTTGAGGACGTTGCGCGCGCCTTCGGGCCGGGCGATGTCGATCCAGTCGTGCCGCTCCAGCCAGGCCGATCCGCCATGGCGGTCGATCCACACTGTCGCAAAGGCCATCAACGCGGCCAGCGTGGTGAACAGCGCCGGATAGAACCAGTAGCTGGCGCGGGTTTCCTGCCAGCGCGCGCGCAGCCGGGCGATCATCGCCGTGCGGCCTTCACCCCGCGCCCGCTCACCGCGGGCCTACGTCGCCCAGGCCCACCGTGGCGCTCGCCATTTCCAGCATCCGGTCCAGGCTCTTCTTCGCGCCCAGCCGCAGCGTTTCGTCCATTTCGATGCGCGGCTGCAGGTCGCGCAGCGCGAGGTACAGCTTCTCCATCGTGTTGAGCGCCATATAGGGACAGATATTGCAGTTGCAGTTGCCGTCCGCGCCGGGCGCGCCGATAAACTGCTTGTCGGGCACCGCCTTTTCCATCTGGTGGATGATATGCGGTTCGGTCGCGACGATCAGCGTGTCGCCGGGCATTGTCTTGGCAAAGTCGAGAATGCCGCTGGTCGATCCGACATAATCGGCATGATCGACGATATAGGGCGGGCATTCGGGGTGCGCGGCGACCGGCGCGTCCGGGTGCTGCGCCTTGAGCTTGAGCAATTCGGTCTCGCTGAACGCCTCATGCACGATGCAGACGCCCGGCCACAGCAGCATGTCACGACCCAGCTTGCGCGCGAGATAGCCGCCCAGATGCTTGTCGGGGCCAAAGATGATCTTCTGGTCCAGCGGAATTTGCGACAGGATCTTCTCGGCGGACGAGGATGTCACGATGATGTCGGACAGCGCCTTCACCTCGGCCGAACAGTTGATGTAGCTGAGCGCAATATGGTCGGGATGGGCCTCGCGAAACGCCTTGAACTGGGCGGGCGGGCAGGAATCTTCGAGGCTGCACCCGGCATCCATGTCGGGCAGCACGACGATCTTGTCGGGCGACAGGATCTTCGCCGTTTCGGCCATGAAGCGCACGCCGCAAAAGGCGATCACGTCCGCGTCCGTCTCCGCCGCCTTGCGCGACAGTTCCAGCGAATCGCCGACGAAATCGGACAAGTCCTGAATTTCGGGCGACTGATAATAATGGCCCAGGATCACGGCATTGCGCTCCTTGCGCAGCCGTTCAATCTCGCTGCGCAGGTCCGTGCCCTGCGGAATGCCGGTAAAAGCGTTCATGTGCCTAAAACTCCTCGGTCCCTGAACAGCGCCCTAGCGCCGAGCCTGCCGGTTGGCCAGCACCTCGTTGACGGGCGTGGTGACGTCCCATTGTTCGCGATTGTGCCCGGCGCGTTCGGGCGGGAAGGTCACGATCACCCGCGCATCGCCATAGCCCGCCGCCGCCAATGGTGCGGCCATCAATTTGGTCAGCGCGCCGCGGCCATATTCGCGCGCCTGCGCCATGCGTTCGGGTGCCTGCGCCTCGCGCTGGGCGCGGCTCTGCGCATGAGCCGACACGCGGCGGCTCAATTCCTCGCCAGCCTGGCGCGTCACGAACATGCCCTGGGTGCGGACCAGCGTGCGGCGGCTTTCATCGACATTGGGCTTGCCCGGCTTCACGTCGGGCGCGTTGACGATCAGCGTGCGGGTCACCTCGTTCCATTCCAGATCGCCTTCGCCAAGGCCGCCGACATCGACGAAATAATCGACCGAGAAGGGCATTTTGACCACCTGATCGGACTTGAGGAGGCCGAAACCGCGCACATCCTGCGCCGTGCTCTGGACCGTGCCGGACAGTTCGGAGACTTTGAGGCTGCTCACCCCGGCGATCTTCGCCGCGATCACCTTGGTCACCGCGACGCCATCCTCCTCGACCGCGACCACATAGTCCCGGTCATAGCGCTGCCAGCCGATCAGCATCGCTGCGCCGACCAGCAACAGGATAACCGCCGCCGCAATCGGCCCGGCATAGCGTTTCAGCGCATCTGCCATCGGTCCTCCGTCGCGGTCACCAGTCCGCGCTGATCCAGGTCGATCAGATGCGCCAACACCGATCGCCCGGCGGCGGGATGCAGGCGCGGGTCGACGCCCTTATACATTTCCAGCACCATGTCGGGGATGAGGCTGTCGCCATTGCGCTCCAGAAAGCGCAAAATTTGCCCCTCGCGCTGCTTGCGATGGCCCATCATGCCACGCACCAGCCGCTGCGGATTGTCGATCGGGTCGCCATGGGCGGGATAATAGACCTTGTCCTCGCGTTCCAGCAGCCGCTGCATCGATCGCATATAGGCCGCCATGTCGCCATCAGGCGGCGAAATCACGCTGGTCGACCAACCCATGACATGATCGCCGGTGAAGAGCGCGGCTTCTTCGGCCAGCGCGAAGCAGAGATGATTGGACGTGTGCCCAGGCGTCGCCACCGCTTCCAGGGTCCAGCCGGTGCCCGCGACCTGTTCGCCATCCGCCAGCACCCTGTCGGGGCGATAGGCGGCATCGAATGCCGCATCGGCACGCGGCCCGTCATCCTCCAGCGTCAGCGGCGCGCAGCCGATCACCGGCGCGCCGGTGGCATCGCTCAGCGGTCGCGCCGCCGGGCTGTGATCGCGGTGCGTGTGGGTGCAAAGGATCGCCACCACAGGCCGCCCCGCGATCGCCGCCGTCAGCGCCGCCAGATGATCGGGCGCGTTCGGGCCAGGATCGATCACCGCGACGTCGGTCGTCCCCACCACATAGGTCTGGGTGCCGGTAAAGGTGAAGGGCGACGGATTGGGCGCCAACACCCGCGCCACCAAGGGGGATAGCGGCATCTGAACGCCGGTCGGCAGGTCGGCCGGATCGAAAGGAGGTGCCATGCTTCCCATGTGCCTATTTCCGGCCGGATTTCAAGGTGGGGCTTGGGTCCATAAAGATCCTCCCCTGGAAGGCAGGGCTATCGCATATGACCAAGCATTGAGAGAAGGAATGCATCGTTCCAGCCCGCCCGTTTGATTTTGCCTTTGATTGATCCCTTGTCCGGGTGGGTTCTCAAGATGTTGAGCGCAAGTTTCCT
>NZ_NMUA01000065.1 GCF_002312805.1 Sphingobium sp. D43FB
GAATTGCGAGATTTGACTTATCACATGGTCTATATGCTATCGCTTATTAAAATATGGAACCCGATATTACACTATCTTACTTAATTCTTCTCCGATCGGGTCGGTCCTTCAAATAAAAACAAAACTCGTAGATACCTACGAAGGTATCCGGCGCATGGCGATTTTGTACATGCAATTGCGCCCGAAAGTTGCTGAGATCGGCGACAGGCTCATGATCAATTTATCTCCTGCTTGCGATCCATCCGATCCTTGGATGTATCTAGCGCGCGCTCTGTGGAATGCTTCCGCGCTGTATCCGCAGACCAATCCGTCAATTCTGTGGTTGAGCGAGCTACTGCACGATCGAAAGCGGCGACTATCCCACTTGTGGTATTTGCGGAAGCTGGCTCCTGCACCAAGAAGCGCTTGGCCTCGACGGGACGACGATCAGAAAGATCAAACAGGGTTGCATCGCCTTCGATAATGACAGTGGGCGGTGCTTTTTCACCCCCATCTAGGGCATACCGTGCTTCGAATCGCTCCATATCAATCTGCAGCGCATGCGATGCCCCGGTGGCGTTTCTCACGCCCGTCAGGCGCACGTCAGGTGCCCGCGCCGCATATTGACGCATCAGCGCCTGGGTGAAAAGATCGGGGACCGGCGCCACCCAACGAACGCCCTTGAGGTAGAGCGCACGCTCCCCCCGCGTGGTGAGCATGCGATCGCCCTCCACCTCCTGCGAGAACCGGGGGCGAAGCAGAGATACAGAGCGAGTCGGGAGCGCACCCTGCATCCCGGTGACGGGCGTGGGGTCAACCACGCCAAACCTGAAAAGGTCAGCGCGCTCGCCGCCGCCTAGCAGGTTTCCACAGCTACCCAGCAGCAAGGCGCTCGACAGAAGTGCAAAAGTCCGATTCCTGGTTGATAATGTCACTTAGGCAACTCCAGTTCAGCACCCCGGCTTTTGGCCAGAGCTTCGCGGGGACTTTGTCGGATCCCGCGAATTAGCCCGTCCAGCGATTCAGCTGTTTCTTGCAAGGTCAGCATGGTCGCATTGATATTAGGGATCGTGGTCGTGCCGATATCGGCGCTTTGCGTGTCGAGTTTGGCGATCACGCCGCGAGCCTCATGAACTGCCGATTTGAGCTCGTTTGCCGCCTGGGAGATATCGGCGAAGGCGCGCTTGCCATCGCCATCGGCAATCTGCCGAACGGACGAGGCCGCGCCCTGAATATCGTCAGCCGCCCGATCCAGTTTGGCGAGCGCGGAACCGGCATGGGCGAACATGGTCCGATTGGCCGCCAGTTCCGCCGTAGTCATTCGGACATCGCGAATGGCACCGCCGATGTTGGCGATATTACGGTCAGAAAGGACCTTGTTCACACGGCTCAGTGCCTCGGTCGCGCTTGCCACCACCTGCCCGCCGCCTTGCAGCAATGAAGACATAGCGTTGGGCTTGCTGGGGATGACAGGCCGCTTACCGTGATCATTGGTCTTGAGCAGGGGCTTGCTCGGCGTGCCCGCGCTGATTTGAACGATGCTGACCCCGGAGATGCCCTGACTTTCAGAGGATGCGACCGAATCTTCGCGGACCGGTGTCCCGCGCGTCAGTTCGATATCCGTGATAACACGGTTGGGGTCGCGTTGGTCGAGGCGGATTCCGCCGATTTCCCCGACCTTGATACCGTTGAACTGCACTTCGCCTCCAACGCTTAAGCCTCTGACCGGCCCATGAAACACGATCTGGTAAGAATCACTTCCTTTGGCCGAACCGCCGAGCCAGACAACAAAAACAAGCGTGGCGATAAGCAACGCGATGGAGGCGGCGCCTACCAGAGCATAGTTGGCATGGCGTTCCATCAGCTTTCTTTCTCTTTTTTGGCGGCACGGCCTCGCGGTCCCAGAAGATAGCTCCGGATCCACGGGTGATCTGACCGTTCAAGTTCTTTGATCGTTGCAACAGCGGCGATTTTCTTGTCAGCGACAACCGCAACGCGGTCGCAAATCGCGTACAGAGTATCGAGGTCGTGGGTGATTATGAACACGGTGAAGCCAAGAGCATCCCGCAATGTTCTGATAAGATCATCGAATTCGGCTGCAGCAATTGGATCGAGGCCGGCAGTCGGCTCGTCGAGAAAGAGGATATCCGGATCCAGCGCGATTGCGCGGGCTACCCCCGCGCGCTTGCGCATTCCGCCAGATAGCTCGGCAGGCTTCAAGCAGCCTGCATCTTCCGGCAAACCAGCAAGCTTGATCTTCAGCCTTGCAAGATCGTGCACATACCCATGTGTAAGTTTCGTATGTTCCAGAAGTGGCGCCTCGACATTTTCCTGTACGGTGAGAAAGGAGAATAATGCGCCTTGCTGGAACATCACCCCAATCCGACGCTCGACTTCACTGTGCGCTTGCGGATCGCGGATGTCCTGCCCGAATATCTCGACGGATCCGCCATCGGGCTGCTTGAGGCCCAGGATAGTGTTGAGCAGCACCGACTTACCGGAACCCGATCCGCCAACCACACCCAATATCTCACCGCGCTTGACCTCAAGGCCGAGATCCTCATGGATGACCTTATCGCCAAAAGCCGTGCGCAGGCCTTTGACGCGAATGGGCACGTCTTCGGCATCGGTTTCCAGAGGCGCGCTCACAGATCGAGCGCCATGAAGATCACCGCGAAAATCGCATCGAACATAATGACCATGAAGATTGACTGGACGACCGCGGATGTCACATTTTGACCAAGGCTTTGGACATCGCCGCCGACCATAAGGCCATGCCGACAGCCCGCAGCAGCGATGATCAGAGCCAGAAACGGCGCTTTGCACATGCCTATCCAGAAATGCTTAATGTCCACCGTTTCGAGCGTACGCTGGATGAAGAAGACCGGGCTGATATCAATCGTCACCCAACTGACCAACAGTCCGCCAGCAAGACCGCCGATATCCGCGCAGAAGGTCATAAGAGGCATCATGAGAAGCGCGGCTAATATGCGCGGGATTACCAGCGCATCGAAACGGTCCACGCCCATAACCTGCATCGCATCGGTTTCCTGGTTCATCCGCATCGAACCGATCTGAGCGGCAAAGGAAGATGCGGAACGTCCAGACAGAAGGATGGCAGTGATCACCACGCCGAACTCGCGCAGGATGGCCACGCCCACCAACTGGATCGTGAACACCTCAACGCCAAGCGTTGTCAAAAGGTTGGTGCCAACGAGCGCAATGACCGCGCCGATGAAGAAGGTCATGATAAAAACTATCGGAAGCCCATTAATGCCCGCGTCCTGCATGAACGCGACAAGCGGCGTCATGCGCAGTCGGCGAGGATCGCCAAGGGTACGGCCGAGCGCCACAATAAGCTGCCCAGTGAACACCAGCATCTGGTAGGCGTCATCGGCGATCCCGATTACCTGACGGCCGAAGCGCTCGAAAAATCCCAGAACACCAGTGACGCCAGCCTTACCGGCCGTATCTTGTTCAAGGGCAGGTCGAACAAGGTCTATCAGCCTTTGCAAATCCTCTCTTTCGCCAAAGTCTATATCGGCGTCTGGAGCCATGGACCGCAAAAGCAGGAGGGCACCGGCAGTGTCGATCCGCCCCAGAGCAGAAAGATCGAGACGCTGCACGTCTAGACTCCCGGCCGACTGGGCACCCAGGCGCCCTGCCGCATCGCCCAAAGCAAGCGAAGTCCAGTCACCGCTCACATGCAGAGTCGGGCCGCCACCCTCGTCAATATGCCAATCTGCCGCGATCATCGCACTGGCAGCATGGGAATTGAGCAGCGGACGATTTCGGCTCCTGCTGGCATCAACGCCACGCAGCGCATATCTTGAACCTTGGCATGGTCAAGCATTGGGGTCTCACGATGATGATCGAGCAATGGCACGCCATGGGCCAAGAGGTGCCAGCTTCGTCGCAGTCATAACTTTATCCTCTCCTCTTGCCATGCCATCAAAGATTGAGCAAGGACATAACATATGGAACCTCAGGAAGTTCATTTGCGCGCGCTCGCGACGGCCTTTGGCTGGACCTGGTACAGAATGCGGCGGCTGATCGACGCGCACCTTGCGTCCCAAGGTGCATCGATGGCCCGTCTTAAGCTGCTGGTATATCTCGCCGAGCAACCCAGCCGCTCAACCGATATTGCAAGCTTCTTCGATCAGGCCCCGCGCACGGTAACCCAGGCGATTGACTGGTTGGAGCAGAATGGTCTGGTCACACGCTCGCCCGTTGAAGAGGACCGCCGTGTAAAGCTCGTGGAAATCACGGACGCAGGCAGGGCGATGCTGGAGCAGGCCCTGCCACTCTACGATGGCATTGTGGCAAAGACCTTCGGCAGCTTGACCGCGGAAGAACTGGAAGCATTGGATAGGGCGATCCTTCACCTCGACAAGGTCGTGGATCAACTCGAAACGCAAGCTGGCTTCCGCCAAGGTCGGGTCCCCACGCTCAAGGCACATAATGATGGCTGATCCTCATTTGATGGACGGGCCTGAAGCGGTCGCATTGAAGGAGCGGGAGCGGTTCGCACAAATCCTGCTTCTGTTCGGGCGACATGGCCTCAAGGGAATGGCCTCCCGGCTAGGTCTCAGACTGGGTGGTGAGGAACCATTTGACAGCGCTCGACCAGAAGCAGTCGTTGCGCTGCTGCAAGATATCGGTCCTGCAGCGGTCAAGTTCGGGCAGATTCTTGCAATGCGAAGTGATCTGCTGGAGCCCGATTGGATCGATGCGCTTTCGAAACTTCAGGACCGGGTTCCGCCGCTGCCGTTCGCCACCGTGCGACCACTTATCGAAGAGGCGATCGGCGGAACTGTGGAAAGCTATTTCGCCTCCTTTGAAGACGAAGCGATTGCGGCCGGCTCGATCGCTCAGGTCCATGCAGCAACGCTGCTCGACGGCCGGGACGTTATCGTCAAGGTCCGTCGTCCCGGGATCGAGCGGATTGTCGACGCCGACCTTCGGCTGCTGCGCCGCGTCGCCCGGATCGCAGAGCGCCGCATCCCCGAGATCGCGCGACTAAAGCCGGACGAACTGCTGCGCCACTTCGCTGAAAGTATCGATCGGGAAATGGACCTTGGCGCGGAAGCTCGCGCCAGCGATACGATCGGAGAGTATCTCAAAGCTTTCGGCGTGCGAACGGCTCGCTTTGACTGGGAGTTGTCCGGCAGGCGTGTCAACATACAGGAGCGGTTTCGAGGCGTTCCGGCAAGCAATCTGGAGGCGGCACGGCAAAGCGACCTTGATCTCACTAGCCTCGCCAGCACCTATGCGCAGGCGATCCTCCACATGATCGTCATCAATGGTCATTTCCACGCCGATCCCCACCCCGGCAACGTCTTTTTCCTGGAGGACGGAACGCTGGGGCTTATCGACTTCGGAGCGGTGGGGACGCTTCTGCCGCGACGCCGGGAGGAATTGGTACGTCTTGGCCTGGCGATCGCGGCGGAGGACACAGGCGGGGTCGTCGATATTCTGCTGCTTTGGGCGGGCGACCCTGATGTTGACCGTGTCAGGCTGGAAGAGGCCCTGGCCGAACTGATCAACCGTTTCAGCAATGTTCTGCTCGAGCAAATTGACCTTACCGACATTTTCCAAATCGTCTTTGCGATACTGCGCGACTTTCATCTCGCGCTCCCGCCCGATCTGGCACTGGTGCTCCGGACGCTGCTCACGGCAGAGGGATTTGTCCGGCGCATCGATCCGACATTCGACATCACTCGAGAACTGGCTCCGCTGGCAAAGGAACTGATGCGCGAGCGAACGAGTCCGGCGCGATTGCGTGGCGAAGCGGGCAAGCTGTTTGCAGCGCTTGGAAGAGCCGCCTTGTCAACGCCGAGCCTGGTGGGACAGATCGAGAGAGTTGCGCGTACCGGATCGATCACCGTCAGTATCGCACCCAGGGATCTTGAACGATTGCGCGGCGATGAGCGCAACAGCAGAGCCACTCCCCAGCTCTACCCCGCAGCATTGGGAATATGTGCTGCAATCCTTTTCGCCTCGGAACCGATCATCGCCGGGCTGCTGGCGGTGCTTTCCATTGCCCTGGCAATTGGCGAACGAGTGAAGCGGCGGTGATCACGTTCCAAATCTCGCGAAAATTAAAAGCTCATTTGTCGCGCTACCGGCTCCAGGATTTCTAGGTCACATGGAAACGCGTTCGAACTGGTTGAAGGTGAGCCTTGTTGTCGGCCTGCTCATAACCGCCGTCATTGGGTTCACCCTGTGGCTCATCCAGTCACGTGAGGCTGACGGGGCCACGTATGAGGTGCAGTTTAAACAATCGGTCGACGGCGTTCAAATCGGATCGGGCGTCAACCTTCTTGGTGTTCCCGTTGGGAAAGTAACCCAGGTCCGGCTCCAACCTTCAAATCCGGATACGGTCGTGGTCCGGTTCGTCCTTACCAAGGACATCTTACTCCATCGCGGCGTGACAGCGTCGGTCGATAAATCATTCTTCGATGGATCGGCAGAGATAAGCCTGGCGGGAAGCAACAAGCGTGAACCGGCACTTACAGTTCAAGCGGGACAGCCATTCCCGCTTGTACCAGTGAAGACCGGCGGCCTCCTCAGCGGCGACCTCAATCCAGGCGAGATGATCGCCAAGATATCGTCAGGTGCCGAGAGCATCTCAAAGAAGCTGGACCCTGCCGGTCAGCGATCCATCGAGGAACGTCTTGGCCAACTCGCGCTGCGCACGCGGAACTGGAAAAGCGATGTCAGTCAAATCGCGGGGGAGGCCCTGCAGGAAGACAGGATCCATTCTCTAGGGAATGTAATGGCTCGGGCGGGAGACGACGCCGAGAGGCTTCGCCTGAGGCTCGAGGCATCGCGGGGCGGTCTTCGCGACAGCCTCGTCCGGCCCTTGCATGATGCCGAAGGCAAAGCCCGGTCTCTGGGCCTGTCCATTTCACACGCACGGCCCCGGATCAGGCAATTGGAAGGGGATGCGCAACAAATCGCCGAAACCGCCCGTGCCGTTCGCGAACCAGTTCGACGCGTGGGCGATGCGGCCAAGAAGATTGACCGGGAAGGCGTGGGATCTCCCAAACTACCTGACTACCGTCCCACGACTGAGGAACGGAAATAGATGATCGCGATCGACCGCTCAGGAAAGGACCGACCTTCGTCTTCATGCACAGGCGCGCAATCAGCTTCTGTGAAGCACGAAGTCAGGACGATAGAACGACCCTCTCAATTCTTCGCGCGTGAGTGGATGCAACGTCCGGAAGTGGCGCAAAGGCAAAGCCAAAAATGGACTAAGGGGTTTATCTTCAATCGGGCCTGCAAGACCGAGACTGGTGGATGACCGGGAAGAATTGCACAATCGATGGAGCCGCTGGTATCAGCCTGGCTGCTGAAGTGAAGGGCGAATGCAGGGCGATGCCCGTCTTGCTTGCCCACGGGGCGGGGCAGACTCGCCGCGCCTGGAAGCGGGTAATGCAAGATCTGGTCGAGGCGGGGGTTCGCGCTATCGCTATAGACATGCGTGGGCATGGCGACAGCGACTGGTCGAGCGCAGGTGCGTATGACGTGCGCGACTTTGCGGCCGATCTCGTCGCGGTAGCATCAAGAATGGATCGCAAACCGGCTCTGGTAGGTGCCTCCCTCGGCGGCCTTGCCGGAATGATAGCCGAAGGAGACCTCGCCCCAGGCAGCTTCGCATCGCTCACTCTTGTAGATATAGCCCCGCGTATCGAGCCGGGCGGCGTGATGCGGGTGGTCAGCTTCATGCAAGAACATGTCGAGACTGGCTTTTCGTCTCCGGAAGAAGCTGCACAAGTCATTGCGCGCTACATGCCACATCGTCGCAAGCGCAGAGCGGGTGATGGCCTGCGGCACTATCTCCGGCAGAAAGAGGATGGCCGCTATTACTGGCACTGGGATCCAGCATTTATTCGCAATATGGTGGCTGCACATGGGAGCGACACCGCGCATCAGGAGCAGCAAGTGAATATATTATACAAGGCTGCCGCTAATTTGACGCTACCGCTGCATCTGATCAGGGGCGGATCCAGTGATCTTGTCTCGGAAGGCGCTGTCGAACATCTGCGCGAACTGGCACCGCATGCTGAATATACCGACATTATCGATGCCACGCATATGGTCGCAGGCGATGCAAACGACGCCTTTTCTGCCGCAATTCTCGGCTTTTTAGGGCGCCAGTCCAGCTCCTAGAGGGACGAGCATGGGAGAAGAGATTTGCTCCTGATCATCGAGGGTCGGACGACTTGCTGTGCAGAGCGCCATACATTGGTGGGTTTGCCTAAGATGACGCTCGGTAACTGGCTGCTGCCTCGCTCACTGGACTGCTATCCATAACGAAGGTGACGAAAGTTGACGACCAAAAATCTGACCGGCATGCTGGCCAAAAAGATGCCGCGGGAAACAGGCACCGCGCGCACAAAGGGCGAAACCCTGTTCCAGCTATTCTTTGCGCTCATCCAATGGCCTTGGCTGTTGAAAAGCCTTTATGGGGGAAACAAAGCTGAAAAAAATGCTGTTCTTGAGCGTATAAACCTTGAACAGGACGCCTTGCCTCATCTTGGCAGCTGGAAAGCAGACACTTACCTTCTTCA
>NZ_NMUA01000066.1 GCF_002312805.1 Sphingobium sp. D43FB
GATTTGGTCCTCTGATCCTTGGGCGCTGAAGGCCGGGTGCCGCGCCTGGCCCAGCGGCGGGTGATCTTGTTTTTCTGGCCGATACGGGCCTCGTCCTGGAACCATACCTCTATGGGCGTGTCGCGCGAGAGGGCGGCTTTAATCTTTGCCAGCTCGGCTGCAAAGCCCCCTTTTTGAAGTCCTCCATCGCATATTCGTTCTGGGCATGGTGACGTGGGCGTGCCGTCAATTTGACATAGCCCAGCTTTTTCAATTCTCGCCCTACGGTCGTTTCCGTCAGAGACACCCCAAATTCGTCATGAAGCCACCGCGCCAGGTCGATCAGCCGCCAACGCACAACTCCATGGATCGCTGGTATCGGTCCACTTTCAACGACCTCCGCGAGCGCTTGGCGCTGGATATCATTCAGCAAGGGCGGCTTGCCTGGGGCCTTGCCGTCAAGGAGGCCGGCTGGACCTCGGGCGTTGAACCGCATCACCCAATCCCGCACGATCTGCAGGGTCACTCCGCCGATGCGCGCGGCATCGCTGCGGTTCGCGCCATCATAGATTTCAGCCAAAGCTAGCAGTCGGCGTCCCTGGTTCGCACTCTTCGTCGTCCGCGCCAGTCGCCTCAAGCCCGCTGCATCAAAGTCGTCTCGCAATCCAATCGCTGCACCCATGACAATGCCCTCCAACCCGAAGACATAGATTCATAGTTTCGCCGCTTTGGGAATCCCCCACGTGAGTCAGCATCACGGACGGATGGTATGAGCCGGAAACCTCTTGCCCCAGACCCCCATCCGCCCCATCTCACGCTAGCTAAGGCGGGTTGCGGCGAAGCCTGCCGTTTGAGCGTCGCACGTCGAACGGCAGCATTGTCTCACGACCCGGCGTTCGCCCCCCGGCAAAACCGACCCATTCCGGCCTTTCAGCAGGAGAATTTCGCCTCCTAGGTGCAGACCGTCCACTATTTTGGCGGCTGACCGCTTTGGAGCGACCCGACCAACTGAAATAGCCGACTCTCGTTCGCACTACTGCCTTCCTAAGCTCGAAAAGATGCTTGTTCTTCATCGCACGCGCATATCGCCGCTCAGGACATTAAACGAAGAGGCCATCAAACAATACTCGTGCGTCGCCTGGGCTTTTTATGTCTGGCCGGAGAATCCGCTCGATCCGACTCCGGAATGGCCGCACGGCTCGAACTGCCCTGGACCCATCGCGTTGCGGTTAACCCTGCTGGCTCCGCTTGTAGAGTTCAACGACCCAGGGCGAAGGATTTCCGTCCTGATAGACGATCGCGAGCTCCTTTCGCGGCCGCGTCACGCCAACATAGAAGAGCCGCCGGGCCTCGCGCAGCGCCGTTGGCGTTTTTCGGTCGCGTTGACTTGGGAGCGCCCCGGCGTTCATGCCAAAGAGAATGACCGCATCGAACTCACGGCCTTTTGCGCTGTGCAGCGTACTGAGACTGACGCGGCCCGTTCCCTCAATCCGGCCAGCGAAAATGTTGAGGGCAATGTCCCCGCCGCGCGCAGGATCCGTTCGCGTGGCTATCTCGGAGCAAACGTCCCATTCTCCCTGTGGATTGCGCGCGATCGCGCGCCATGGCGTGACCAATTCGCGCCAGAATCTTTGCAACCAGAAATGGGTGGTCTCGCCGCTGTCAATCCCGCTGCGCAAAAATGCAATCAGCTGGCTTGATAGCATCTGCTCTTCCGCGTCGCTGCTGCGTCCGCCGAACACCAAGGCCTTGGCCTGCGAGAGCAAGCGCGCAAAAGGCGGGTTGGCCTCGCGCCAGCCGCCGGTGGTCCAGCGGGCACACCCCTCAATGAACCGCGCGAGCCGCGAGCTGCGTTTGATCAGCGCGTTGCCGTCGGTGCGGACATAGGGGATATCCTTAGCATCAAGCGCGGCGGCGATCTTGTCGCCCAGCCAGGCCGCGCGATAGAGAATGGCGACTTCCTCGGCGGGATGGCGCTCAAGAAGCACGGGTAAGATCTTGTTGCCGATAGTGCGCGCTTGCGTATCGATGTCGCCTATCACCTTCCAGAAGAACAAGTCGCCGTCGGGCGCACCGTCGCGCCCACGATAATCGCGCTCCTCGCCGAGCGCGCCCATCGAGGCGCGAATGATCTTGGCGCCGGACCGGTAGTTAAAACGCAGGCGAAGGACGCGGACATCAGCACGCGCGACCAGGCTTTGCAGCAGTTCGGGATCAGCGCCGGTAAAGCCGTAAATCGATTGGTCCGCGTCCCCTACCGCGAACAGGCGCATTCCGCCGGCGAAGCAGAGGAGGAGCACCAGTTCGTGCAGCGCATAGCCAAGGTCCTGATATTCGTCGACGAATAGGACCGGAAATCGTGCTCGCAGTGCGGCACGAATCCAGCCATGCTGCTGGATCATGCGAAAGGCGATCAGCGGCATGTCGTCGAAGTCGATCAGACTGCGGCGGCGCAGTTCGGCCTCATAGGCTTCGATAAAATCGGCAAGCTCAGGATTGCAACCGCGCCAATCAGGGCGCGATCGGTCGACATCGCGTCGGCGCTTCTCTTCGGCAAAGCCCCAGCGATCATGGGGATCGAACTGGTCGTCAAAGACCTGCGAATAAGCAATTTCGACCGCAGCACGGCATTCCGCCCGGCTCGCGACGCGGAATTCATCCGGCAGCAGTCCGGGGAGACAGCGCGCATAAGGCACGATCACCTGCGTGAGCGCGAAGCTGTGGACCGTGCCGATGAAGGCGCGATCGTTGCTGGCAATGCCGAGCGCGGCGAGGCGTGTCTCGAGCTCGATCGCGCACTCGTTATTGTAGGTGATACATGCGACCCCGCGCGGGTCGACGACATCTTCCACGAGGCAGCGTGCCATCGCCGTGGTCAGGGTCTTGGTCTTGCCGCTGCCAGGGCCGGCCAGGACAACGCAATGGCCGCGCTCCTGAACCGCCGCGGCCTGTTCGGCGTTGGCAGCAAGATCGACCAGTGCCCGCGCCAGCGCGAGATGGTTAGACACGGTCGGCCACGAACCTGATGGCGGCAGCGATATAGCCGGGTGGATGCTGGCCGAAGGGCAGCTTGCGGGCGATCTTGGCGCTCAGCCGTCCCTTCCCGATATCCGCGACCATCGCGAGCAGCTGCGCAGGATCGACTTTCATGTCGGCACGCCAAGCTGCGATGCGCTTGGTGCGGACGGAGCCGAACCCCTGTTCAGATAGGATATCGAGGAGCGTGCCGAGCAAGGCGGGGGTATTCGCGACGGAGACTTCGAAGGTCTGGTCGTTCAGGAAAACGCCGGACTGCTCCCACGCTTTGCTGAACGCGGCAAAGTCTGACGCATCCCACCTGGCGCGCTGCGCAGCCGAAAGCACTTCTCTCCCTGATACAGACGCATAGGCGTCCCAGATGTCGAGGGTGCGGGCTATGCCGAGCGGCGGCTTGGTGCCGTCGAGGGGATCCCAGTCGGTGACGACCGAAAACGGGAAGCCCAGGCTGGCGGCGAGTTTGACATAGGGTGTGAAATTGACACCGGCGACGTTGCACACCGAGATACCGAGCCGATCAAGATTGTACCCAAGCGCATCGGCAAACGCCGGCATCAGCGTTTCCTCGGCGTCGCCCTCGACGAAGATGACGCCGCGAGAGAACAGCAGCTCGGAGCGCGTGGCGGTCAGGTAGCGCTCGATGTCATCAAGGTCTTCGGGCGTAACGGGGAGGTTCGCGAGCGAGTAAGCGTTCGTCCTTCCACCTTGCGCCTTAAGGTGCACAATCGCGCGAAGCGGCGCGACAGCGGCGAGAGTCGGCGAGTGGCTTGTGACGATCAGCGCCTGGTTAGGATCGCCGGCGTTGAACAGCTTATCGAACACACCGCGCTGCAGCTGGGGGTGGAGGTGTGCTTCGGGCTCCTCGATGCACAGCAGCGAGTAGTTGCGCTCATTCTTCGCCCGGCGCCACGCGAACTCGGCGAGTTTGAGTGCGATCAGCGCGACATTGGCAGAGCCGAGGCTCGCTTCCGCGATGCCGCGTTTTCCGTTGTCGATGAACATGGAAATCGAGCGGAAAAGGCGCAGCGGGTCAGCTGGCGCAAAACGCAGACGGGCATCGATGTCGTGGGTCTTACCGGCGAGATCTAGGATACCTGAGCGCAGTCCATCCTCGAGCGCCTTCACCGTAGGAAAGGCCTCTAGCGCCTTGGTGGCGCGATCGAGGTCGGCGGCGACGGCTTCGAGCGATGCGTGATCTACACCGGCGATCGCGTCTTCGAGCAGGGGCCGGAGCGGCGAGTTGCGCCACGAGCCGAGCTGGCCTTCGGCGTCGCGCAAGGCGTCGAGCATGTCGAGCGCGATACGACGCCGCAGCCGGCTGGGAATCGGGCGCGATTCATCTCCACCACCGTAGACGATGAACTCGCAATCCGCGCTGGACTGTGGCGGCCCGCCAACCTCCGGCTTCTTGCGAAAAACATAGCTGAGCCTGGCGATCGTAGGATCACCGGCGATGCGAAAATCGGTGAGCAGGGCCGCCTGCGCCTCGTCGGTATCGAACCCGGCAAAGTCGAGATGCACTTCGATCCGCGGCCCCTTGGCAAGTTCGCAGCCGTCCCAGAAGTCGGAAAGCTTAAGCTGACGCGCCGCGTCAGCAAGCGTCGGGTCGAGAACGAGGCGAATGGCGAAAAGGAGATTGCTCTTGCCGACACGATTCTCGCCAAGCAGCACGACATTGCCGGCAAGGGCGATGTCGATCGCCTCAAAATTGCGGAAATTCCGGATGCTCAGCCTAGCCAGTCGCACGACATTCCCCTCCCACGCGATGCGATACTTCGTCTCACCAGAGGTCATACGGACGAGATGAAGTCAATCGGGCTTCAATCTCCAATATGGTGACAATAGCGCGATAAAAGAGCGGTTAGTTGGTGCTCATCGCGGAAATGTCACCGATCCGGACTGGTAGCCATAGGTGCCATATCGCGATCGGGCCAGGCGCGTCCGCCGGCGTCACTCTGTTCGGATAGCGAAAACTTCGGTCGTGCCGCGTTGCTGCCAAGTCATGCACGGCATGACGCCCCTCGACCGGCCAGTCTCTCACCGCAAAGGGGTCCGGCTTTGCGGTCCTGCCGGCAGAAAGAAACGGTACTAAGCACGATTCGATCGTGGACTGGTCGCGGACATAGGCAAGTATGAAGCCATCTCGGCCCGACCAGCCATACTCACCAGTCAAGAAACGGCGTAGTCCACTGTTGCAGTAGAGCGTGCACGACTTGCCATCCGGTGCGTCGATCAGCTTGCATTCGACCACCAAGGGAAAGGTCGGGGACCGTCCCGCTAAAAAGATAGAGAGATCCGGACGCTTTTCCAGATGAGCCCCGTCGAAACTCACGGTTTCCTTGCCGCGCGCGACAGAACGGACCAATTGCGCCCATAAGGGATCTTCGTCGAGCAGACGACTCAGGCGTGCTTCCAGTAGCGCGTTGATCTCGGCTTCGGATCCTGTTGCCAGTGTCCTTGCCTGACTGAGGGTCAGTTCGTTCCAAGCGAGAGATATCACGTCCGCGATCAGCGCCAAATGTTCCTCATGCAACGCCGTCAACGGTAGCTCGATCCCGCGGGTGAGCTCATCGATCTGCTCGGGGCGAGGTAGGGAAGAGCCAGCCGTCACGCGCTTGCACGCCCCTTCAGCAGGTCCATATGCTCCCAAGCGACACGCTGCGCGACGGCTCTGGCCTGACTTTCCGACCAGTAGCGTGCTTGGTCGAGCCGCCCCAACCAAAGGCAATCATTCGCTTCTTCGAATATGAACTCGGTCGCTGCGAAATGGTCTGCGAGCGGCAGAAATTTGCCCCAGTCGATATGCGGGACTGCCTGTCCATTCGGCTTCGCAACGCTGGAGGTAAGGCGAATGCCCCGCCACGGTGAGGCATCCAGCTTGGCGGCCGGCCGCGCTTCTATGCATCGGCCCAACCTTTTGCCCCATAGCGACAATTCTGCTTCCAAGACCGCGCAAAACTCGTTCACGGCCTCATCTTCGGCCGGAGCTTGGGCGAGACGGCGGTTCCCGGCGAAAGGCAGCCCAAACTTCAATGTGTCCGCTACGACCCCTAGGTCGCGCTCACGCAAATGATAGATACCGGCGCACCAGCGATCGACCTCGTCCCACGCGTCAGGGGTGCCGTCCTGAACCCGTTGGAAGAGCCGAAGCACCTCGGTCCGGTCATGGTGGGACAGAGATTCAACCGCGGGGATGAACAGTCGGTCGATCGTCGCTTTCTCAATCGTATCGCGCTCGAAGGCGAATTCACCACTAGTGATCAGAACCTGCCACAACGCGATCTTGCTGCCAATGACGAGGCTGAGGTAACGGACGAGCAATCCATCGTCGTGCGCTCGCGAGCTATAGCCGTACAGGCTAGTGTTGAAGACGGCACCGCCCTGCACGACTGCTGTCCTGATCCGCCCTAGGGAGGCAGGCGGCGCTTTCTGGACGACGACGAGAGCGCCGTCGAATAATGTCTCGGCCCGGCGATCATGAATGCGGGGCTCGGTGAAAAAAGGAAGTGTCCTCTCATCAACCAATATGTTGGTCATCGACGCGAGAGTGACTTCTCGGCGGCCGTGCAGGTAGTCAGCTGCGACGCCTGGCAGGCCATCTCCATGTTTTCTTATGCGACTGCTGTTCCTCAGCTTTTGGTACCCGTTTCCGGTGAAGCGGGCCCGCCCAGCCTCTACTCCGAAAAGGCGGCCCCAGTACTGACCGAGGCGCTCCGGCACATGAGCTCGCAGGCGCTCATAGACGTGGGCGTCGGCCCGCGTTCCTTTGAAGAGAAGCTTGAAGATTTCCGGCGTCTCGATGATTTCCTGCGTCGTGATTAATTCGGCGTTGCTCGCATCGATGCGCATGCCGCCGGCATGGTTAAGTGCCAATTCCAACCTCGGGCTGACCAAGCGACATCCCGCGCCCTGTGGAGGCACCTGGTTCCGAGCATAAAGAATGCAAAAGGGTGCCGCGATTTCCGGCCACACCCGCGTCTGGCGTAGCTCGACTCCATTGACCACGCCCGTAACGTCAAGCGCTGCAAACAACGCCCGTCGCGCCAACTGCATGCCATCGCCCTGCTGAAACAGTAGCCGGGCATGGAGCGCGAAAGCGATCTGGCCGAGCGGCTTGGCCCATTCCATTGCGCGCCACAAAAAAGGTAGGTCGAGCACCTCGTTCGGGATCGGCGGAGGTGGATATCCCTGCGGCAATCGCTCAGCCGCGACACGATGGATGACCGCCTGTACACTATGCCATTCCGGCAGGCGGGTGCTGGTTGCCCAAGGCGGATTTCCCACGACCAGATCATATCGACCGACATGCTCGTCGCCGACGGCAGGCCCCAAGCTACCTAGCGGCCTGTCCTGTCCGTCGTCGCACATCTTTAGGAGAACCCGGCCGCGAAGATTCTCGAACTTGAGTTTCCTCACCGGCTCAGGATTCGCGTCGAGTTCGATCGACATCAGATAGAGACCGAGCGCTGCAAAGCGGAGGGCCGCCTCGTTGATGTCGAACCCAGTGATCTGTTCGTAGAGGATGCGGCGCAACTCATGCGTATCAGGGCGTCGACCGGACTCTCGCCAATTCTCTGCCACCAGTTGACGAAAGGCGGTAATCAAGAAGACGCCAGCCCCCGCAGCTGGGTCAAGGATGCGGGCTGTATGGACCGGCGTCGAACGAGCGACCGCGTTTAACCCTCCGCGCACCATCAGGTCCGCGATCGGGCGAGGCGTATAGAAGCCACCTTCGCGCCGCTGCCGATCTGGTGTATGGCGCGGCGATCTGGATGAGAAGTTTCCGTCAATCAGGATGAGAACTGATCGTCGCGGTTTTCAAGTGGTGCCTGCTTTGATTGACGCTGGCAAGCGCTACTCGCAGGTTTGATTGTCGCTGCG
>NZ_NMUA01000067.1 GCF_002312805.1 Sphingobium sp. D43FB
GCTCTTCGGCCCTATCGGGCACATCCCGCCCGCTGAGGCCGAAGACAATTACTATGCAGCCCTCGAGAACCTCGATATGGCTGCATAGCCAAATGAAAACTGCCTCCTGAAAACCCGGGGCGCTTCACAATGCTGTTGCGCGTCCTTGGGGCCCGGAGGCGACGCACACGTCGAGCACTATGCCGCTGACCGCGGACTGACGCCCGCTTGGATCATGTGCTCTCGTTTACGGGCGCTTCTGAGGTACAAGGCGTTCTCGCCAAAGACCTGTCGAACGCGCTCCCATCCGTGTATCGACCTGCCGAAGCCGGATTGACCAGCTTCATGCCAAACGAAGATGCGCAGCACACGCTTTCCTGCTGTGTCCAGGAGACGCATGTGTATCGACGTAACTGTGCGATCCTCATGCTACTTGCGCGGTCAGCGTTGGCGCGCGGACGCGCCTCTGCTAGCGTGCCAAGGCGCTGCGCAAAGGGCAGCGCCGGAACTGGTAATTCCGCCTGTGAAGCAACTCGGACACTTCGGTTTCCGGGGTGCCGCCGCGCATTCTCTCGTTGCGGTGGTCAAGAGTGAAGATCAGTCTCTCATAATTTCTTCCTTTTGTGGTTGTGCGTAAGGGCGTTGAGCAGGATTCACTATTCTCTGCGAGGTCATGCCGACGTTGATTGTGAAAGCCTCTTCTGGAGGCATAGCCGGATGCCGTCATTTAGGGTTCTGCCACGAGTGATGCCTTCATATGTCAACAACGCCGTATGCCTTCCGTAAGGATAGACCCGACAATACGCGCTCAAGGTCATCTACCCGCCGTTCCTGCAGGTTACGCCCGTCCGGGATTGGATTCTCCCGTCCAGGTTCCGTGGATGGGGCGACTAACTGGTAGCCGCGGCAGATGCCGCAGGGTCCATGGTCGCCTTTCCCCACCGGAACTCGCTCTGGTCACGCCAGATCCTGTACAGCACTGTGGCGAGCTTTCGGGCCACCGCCACCTTCGCCTTGTTGAAGCCAATGCGATTGACGAGGCGCACCCCCCACGCCTTAAGCGCAGACCATCGCTTGACGCTGATAAGCAGCACGGTGGCCGCCTGGACAAGATGAAGCCGGGTCGGCGAGTGCCCTCGCTTGCTTATGCGCCCGTGATAGTCCTGTTCGCCCGATTGGTATCGGCGCGGGGTGAGGCCGAGATAGACGGCTACATCGGATGCGCTCTTGAAGCGGGTCGGATCATCGATCGTCGCGCGGAAAGCCAATGCGGTGACCGGCCCCACGCCCGGGACGGTCATGAGGCGCTGGCAGACCGGTTCGGCCTTGGCCGCGATCTCAAGCCGCATGTCGGCCTCCGCTATGTGCTGGGCGATGATCCGATGTACGTCGAGTAGCGGCATCAACAGCGGCCGGATATGGAAGCCGTTGTCCTGGGCCTCACATAGTGCGTCGATAACGCGATCGCGGAAGGTGTCGGCGCTGACATTCCCGCGCGCCACGATCAAGCCAAAGGGCTTCAGCAAACCACAAAGTTCGTTCTCAAGGTCGATCTTCTGCTTCACCAGACGCGCCCTTGCAGCGAGCTGCACTCTCAGTTCCTGGCTCGCCTGCTCCTTGATGTGCACGGCCTTCATCCAGTCTGACCCGAGCCGTACCATCTCCGCCAGGCCGTGCGCGTCATTTCGATCGGTCTTTTGACGCTTGAGCGACAGCGCCCGGTGGGCATGGACTGCATCCATTACGGTGATGTCGAAGCCCATCTTGCGCAGGCCATGGTAGAGCCAGGATGCAAGGCTGCCGGTCTCCATGCCGAGCTTGAGCGGTCCTTCCATCCGCTTTTGCAGATAGCGGCCGATCTCGAACGGATTGGTCTTTGCTTGCCCCTCCATCACGGTCTTGCCGTCGGGATCGAGAACACAGATGCTCGTGCTGCGCTGGCTGACATCCAGACCGACGCTGTATACTGCTTCATGCCGGATCACTTCGTCCGGCTTGACCTTGATAGCCATGGTCGCCTCCTGAAGTTTGGTGGTGATGCGTGCGAGATCTCAGCCAATATTCGACCGAGTCCGGGCAATATCATCGCTCAACGTCGCCGCCACCGCAACGACCCTATATGTCCAAACCTTCGGGTGAAAGGCGGCAGCGCATGTGATCTGCATGTCCAAACCTTCGGGTGAAAGGCGGCAGCGCATGTGATCTGCATGTTACCAGCTCCGGCGGCTCCCGCGCCTAGCGTGCGGGAGTTCGGGACGGTTCCGCATCGGTCTCCTCCGTCCCGCGTGACCGCCCCGATGTGGACCGGAGGTAACGATGAACCATTTTGTTCCTGCTCGATCACAGCATGCATTGAGTTCCACGCCGCCAACGTCGTTGATATCATCGACAAACGATAATTCCGCTCTCACAGACCTGTGCGAGACCTACGGCGCCGAACCGGTCAAGCTTCGGCGCACGCGGGAGGGGCGCGAGCTCAGCCGCGTACGCTACCGCCGGGCCGAAGAATTTATGACTCTTCTTGTACCCGAAGTGCCCCGCGACTGGCCCGATTTCCTCTATTCAGCCGGTATCGTCGTGCAACTCGGCTTGTCATCCCATCTGCTGGACGTCGGTTTCCCCGACGATTGGTGCGCTCGGCATGTCGGCCTTCACGTTGACCGCTCGTTAGCCTACGCCAACGTCACCGGGTTCGGTTGCGAATGCGCCGAGACGATCCGACTGATGCAAATTCTGGCACCTTATTGGAAGTGGAACCGACGTCACCTAACTGACGGTGTCTACTCCGACGGCAGCTTCAAGGCTGATCAGGTTCGGGCGCTGGTTCGTGCATTGATGGATCATGTGTGCCGTGTTACTGGCCATCGTCATCGCCCAATCATGAAGTCACAACATTCGCCCTCGGCACGGCGGGCCTTTGAAGGACCATAAAACGATGACGAGCCGGTCGCCGGATTGACCGTCGAAAACCGAGTCATTCCGTGGCGGCACGACACAATGGGGTGACCGGCATACAATCGGCAATTCAGATTTTTCCTCCAGCCGACGGAGCCGCCATTTTGTGCGGCAACGCAACGTGAATCAATCGGATATTTAGAACGCGTATATCTTGCGACCATCGCCGTTTCGTTATACGGCTTACTGCAAATCTTGCATCCACAAGGATAATGCACGCGTGAAGATTCCTGCCCTTCTTCTCCTTAATGCAGCGTTGCTCCTTGGTGCATGCGCGAAGAATGACATGCTGATTTCTTCGGGAGATCGCTATGTTGCCAGTACGGACATCTCCGAAACATATGCTTTGGGGGCTGGCGATAAAATACGTATGACAGTCTTTAGTGAACCCGCGCTGTCGGGTGAATTCTCGGTCAGTTCCGACGGCGATCTGTCGCTGCCGCTCATTGGCAATGTACCAGTCGTCAGCAAAACGCTCGATCAGGTTACGGTCCAGGTCCAATCGTTGCTCGCCAATGGCTACCTGCGAGACCCCAAAGTTAACATGGAGATCGTTGCCTACCGCCCCTTCTTTGTGCTGGGTGAGGTGAAGGCTCCAGGTCAATACCCCTATGCAAGCGGCATGACGGTAATGAATGCCGTAGCGACAGCTGAAGGCTACACGCCGCGCGCGACCAAGAAGACCATTTACATTCGGCGCTTTGGCGAGAAAGTCGAGCAGGTATATGAGCTTACGCCAAATCTGCGAGTCTGGCCTGGCGATACCTTACGTGTTGCGGAGCGCTATTTCTGATCGGGGTTGATACAGTGGGGGGCGAACAGAAAAGCTGCAACTGTCGAGCGGGTGTCGGCAAGTGCGGCAATTTCAGCAAAAATGGCTCAAGCGCCCTGCCACCCGGCAATCTTAGATGATGGTCGTATTGAGTTCAAGGCATCGCCATGCACCTTCCAGTGGAAGAACGACGCGTGGCTGTTTTGGTCGTCTTGCGTTGTTGGGCTTACACGGATCAGCGCTTTTTGTGCCAGCGATGGCGCATGCTCAATCGACCACCACACTCATTCAGCCTGTCATCTCTCCAGACTATGGGCGCGACCGAAATGTCAGCGTGCTGGAACGGCAACACCCCGATTTTGCTCCCTTGGGGTATCGGCTGGGAAACTGGATACTCAACCCGTCACTTACCGTTTCTCCGGGCGTGACGAACAACGTTTATAACGATAATGACAATCGGCAGAGTGATGCCTTTGTCATAGTCGAGCCTAATCTTCGTGTGTCCTCTGACTGGGCGGTTCATCGACTAATATTGGAAGCGACCGGCGATCTGCGGCGCTACGCCCAAGCCTCCGTCCGCAATCAGAATGGATGGAAGATCGATGCATCAGGTCGTCTCGATGTGTCCCAGGATTTGTCTATAGAAGCCTCTGGTACCGTAGGGCGGCGTTTTGAATCTCCATTTTCAGACGATGTCATCAATAATACTACCAATGTGTCGAGCTATCTTCAAACACTTGCAAATGTGAAGGCGAGTTATAGTGTTGGGCGCACGCGGGTGGTTGGTGCTGTAGACCGATCGAGCTATACATTTAATAGCGTGACATTTGCTGATCGGCCTGCCCGTGATCAGCGCTCGCGAGATCGGACTATGAATCGCCTGACTGGCATCATTGACTATGCTCTGTCTCCTAGCTTGTCCATGTACGGTCAGATTGTTCTGGATCGTAATGAATATGATGCATTGATAGCAAATGGCCAGGCGAATCGAGATTCGACTGGATATATGTTTGTGGGCGGTGTTAATTTTGACCTTGCTGGATTAATGCGGGGAAGCATAGGTACAGGCTATAGTCGCCGTGACTATAAGTCTGAAATTTACCCGGACGCTTCCGGACTGTCGGTTCAGGCCAAAGTAGAATTTTTCCCAACTCCGTTAACTACAGTTGGCTTCACTGCACAACGCCAAATTCAGGATGCCGGACTTGGTGGCGCGGGTGCCTATCTAGACAACCGCGCCACCATGCGGGTCGATCATGAGTTGCTGGAAAATCTCGTTCTAACTCTGGACGGCGACGTGGCGCGTCGCAGTTATGAGGAACTCGACCAGCGGACGGATGTCATTTCTGTTGGCGCTGCGGCTCGGTTCCAGATGACGCGAGGCCTGAGCTTTGGTGGCAATATCCGCTATGGCTCATCCACGCCGAACGGTAATAATTTAGGAAATGCTTTTGATGAGTTTCGGGCGATTGTGTCAGTGCGCATCAGACGATAAGGCAAGGGCTATATCCTCCGGGGTGACGTGTCAGCAGTCTGGCCGCGTGGTGGGGACAAAGGATCGGGATTGACATGAAAGTTTCCAGTACAGCGGGATATGAGGCTCGGCTCGCGGACGTGGTCCGGTCCGTGAAGGAGGTCCTTCGACGTCGTTACCTCACCTTGGCAATTGTCGCTGGCGTGATCACCGTCCTTGGCATCGCCCTGACGCTGCAACTCACACCTTCCTATCAAGGCGTGACGAGGATCCAGATTGATCCAAGTCGCAACCCCCTCGCCCGCAGCGCCAACGAGGCGCAAGCTCAACTCGCGAGCGAAGCGATCGAAACCGAGGTCGCAGTGATCAACTCCCTCGATATTTCACGCGATGTTGTGAAGCGCCTCAAACTCATCGACGATCCAGAATTTAACGGGCCAATCACCGCTCGCAAGGAAAATGGCCCCGTTAGCGAAGAAGATCAGTTGGAGATTGTCGCGAATGCAGTTCGCAGTCATTTAAGCGTTGGCCGTGAAAAGCTCACCTACATCATGGCGATCCGCTTCGATTCCCATGATGCTGAGAAAGCTGCACGCATCGCTAACGCCTATGCCAGCACATATCTCGACAATAAGGTGGGCAACAAGATTGGGGCCGCTGAGCGGCAGTCAGTCTGGATCCAAAAGCGCATGGACGAACTGGCCGCAGAGGTCCGCGCTGCAGATGAAAAAGTCGCTCAATATCAAGCACAGGCTGGAATTGTGAGAGGTGCTTCGAATAATCAAGGCACCATTACGGATCAGCAGGTGGGCCCTTTGTCGGTTCAATTGGCCAGTGCGGAGTCAGTTGCCGCGGAAGCGCGTTCAAAGCAGATCTCGGCACAGCAGCAGGTCAAGAGCGGCCATCTTTACGCTGTTTCAGATGTACGTAACTCAGCAACCATACAGGACCTTCGTCGGCAACGGACTCTGCTCGTCCAGAGCATGGGTGAAATGCAAGTTCGCTATGGTAGTCGGCATCCCGATCTGATCAAGGTCCGCGATCAATTGACTGGGATTGATGAGCAATTGAGCGATGAAGCTGGGCGTGTCATCCGATCACTCAAGGCTGATGCAGATGCAGCTGAAGCTCGCGCAAGTAGCTTGCGTATGGCGATGGAACGTTTGGAAGAAAAGCAATCGACCAATGCTCGTGCATCAGTCATTGCGGCTAGCATGCAGCGTGATGCCGATAGTAAGCATGAGGCCTATGATCGCCTCGCTCAGTCAGCGCTGGAATCGCGTCAAGCTGCACAAAATTCCATTGCGCAAGCTCAGATCATTGATACTGCAGAGGCTCCTCAATCACCTTATTGGCCAAACAAGCCACTTTTCATTCTCCTTTCAATGATTGTCGGCGTCGGTGTTGGGATCGCAACTATTACCGCGCAGGAGATGATGGTATCGGGCATGCGCACGGTGGAGGATGTCGAGAGCGAAATTGGCGTACCTTTGATTGCCGCAGTACCCAATGTCCGTAAAATGTCTCGGCCTGCTGATCTGCTGATTGACAAGCCCACATCTCAATTCGCCGAAGCCCTTCGCAACGCCCGCGCGTCAATTCTGGGAGTGAAGGGCGAAGTGCCGCCGAAGATCATTGCCTTTACGTCCGCCTTGCCAGGCGAAGGCAAGACTACGACAGCATTAGGCATGGCGCGTACGATGGCACTAAATGGCGGCCGAACGATACTCGTTGATGCAGATGTTCGGCGCGCTCAGCTTCGCCAGATTACCGATGTCCATCCGGGCCCTGGTATTGTCGAACTCTTGCATGGCGAAGCGACATTGGACGAAGCCATTCAGAAAAGCGGCCTTGAAAATCTGGATCAAATCATTGTTCAAAAGCCGTATTTCAGTTCCGAGAACCTCTTCGGCAATGATCTTATGCCCAAGATATTGGACGAATTGAGCACCCGATATGAGACCATCATTCTCGATTTGCCGCCTTTGGTCGGCCTAGCCGATGGTCGCTTCCTAGCTGCGCTTGCTGATGCCGTTATTCTTGCTATTAAATGGGATGCAACCCCGACTCAAGCAGTCAGTTCGGCAGCCTCTTGGCTCAAATCGGATGGAGCGAACCTCGTTGGAGCGATTTTTACCATGGTTGATACTAGCTCCCAATCCGTTGGTGCCTATTATTATTATTCCAAGAAATATTCTTCCTATTATCAGAGCGCTTAGCTCGCCCTTTTAAAGTTGTGAGACCTTTGCGCGGGCGGAACGTGTCAACGATTGTGAGACAGCCGGGTCGGGAGATTAAGCTATCGTCTTTCGGTCCCTGGCCGGTGGGTTGATCCAGACTGCGGTTGGTTTTTGTGGCGGTCGTGGTGGTCGATTGACGAA
>NZ_NMUA01000068.1 GCF_002312805.1 Sphingobium sp. D43FB
AAAAACGAACCTCATTCCCGCCCGAAACCACTGTCCCGGAATTAGCGGAATCGCTGTCCCGTATTTACTGAAATCACTGTCCGCGAATTACCGAAATCCGTGTCCGGGAATTTGCGAAACACGCACCATAGTTTGCCGTGGCGGCGTCTCGCTGACGATTCCACGATCTCGCACCGACCGTTGAACATCTCGCGTCCGTCGCACCCAATGGGATTTGCGTGTCACCGAACGTGCGCCCGCCGATCGCCAGCGTCTCATATAATCCGAGCGGGAAAGACCCCTCTATTGCAGTTCCGGGCGATCATCATTGCGAGCCGCTACAATTATAGAACCACGAGATATTAGGGAACAACTAGCTCAAGCTCGTGAGCGGGGCTGGGCGGCCGAAATCGAGGAAACATCGCCCCACCTAATGTGCTTAGCTGTTCCGATTGTCGATCGGATAGGGAAGGCTCATGCTGCGATCTCGGTCAGTATCATAGATCCCCTGCCAACACTAACCGCGCTCCTGGAACGAATTCCCTTCTTACTACAAGCGCGGCTCCAGATTGAGGATAAGCTTTTTCTCGATAGTCGATAATCAGATTCGGCTATTACGCACTACTACCCCACCAATGGCAAATTTCTATCTCAAAAATTCATTGCTATTTTCACCTGAGACATTTGCGGAAGCGCCGCTAGCATTATTTAAAGTTTCAGCTGCGACACAATGACCACCGGGAGGGGTTCTTGGCTGATCGCTAACGATGGCCGGACATCGAATTGTTCTGCGCGCTGAACGCCTACCTGATCCTTGCAATTGCCGCAATCATCCTCTTTTTAGCAAGAGGCGGCAATTCGACAGCCTTAGCGGCATCTACATCCGCCGACTTAACCGACCCAATCTGTATTAATGCAATCATGCCCATTCCAAAGTGGGGCAGGCATCTGATGCCATAAAGGCCTTGGAGTTTGGTAGTGAACACGATTTCCTTGTTAATCGCGCCCCTTAATGGCGTTGCACCCTTTGGATAGAATGCTGGAATGGTCTCTGCATTGTGCCCTTTATCAGTAGGCTTGAAAATAATCCGGTCGCCAGGCCGTGCCTTGATATAGGAGGGCTCAAACACCATAACGCCATCTATGCCATTATTTTTCATTTCGATAATAATGTCTTTTGCACAAACAGTTGCGGGAATACAGAAGAACACGGTTACAGCTGTAAATAAAAAACGAAACATAGTATTTCCTTTCTAAGATGCCAATTCCGATGAAATCAAAGATATGGTTGATTTTAGTCTATCTAAGACGGATAATTGGGTAGTTATGACAAGACTCTCCACGATCTTCTTTCGCCGCCGAAAACTCATACATCTTGCAAAGTCCACTATTATGACCGAACATACCATGTTAGGGCCATGTTATGCGGTCATTTGAGCGTTCATTCAATGGCGTTCAAAAAAAGTCGCCGCATTTCGAGCACGACGACGACGTGCACATTGATCGGCCAAGATCATTCGAGAACGCGCAACAGGCGACCGGCCGCCCCGGATTCAGCCGCCAAATTGCGATTGTACGCGAGCGGCATTCGCGGCGACTTCCAGCGCAAAGCATCCATGATACCGGCGAGATCCTCACCGCTCGTGAACAGGTCCTGGTTGAGCCCGACCCGCGTCGAATGCGCGCTGATCCCTTTAAGCAACTTTGCCAAATCGTCCATCGTCAGGTCTGACAACGCGCCAGCGTCGAATGCCCGTTGGATCATCGCGCGATAGATCGGCCCGACCGACGCCGGATGCAGCGCCCCCTCCCCCACATCATATTCGACCCGCGCTGGCACCGCTTTCTTGGGCAGCGTCTTGCGCAGATCCCAGCTCTCGCGCCCAGAAATGCTGTCGATCGACCGGCCCCGCACCGCTGCCTTGGCCTTGTAGCGTCGCACGTTCACACGCCGAAACACCGCCCCCGCCTCGATCCCAGCCGCCTCCAGCCAGGCCGCGATCGCCCGAACAGTCCGGGGGCTGAGATAAGAGGTCGCCCCCTCCCCCTCCTGGTCGCCCTTGCTGCGCGGAATGCTGAGCAGCCGGGCGTCCGGATCGATCGCCTCAATGATGTGCTCGACCTCGATCGCCACCAACTCGGAGGCGCGCAGCCCCGTGTCATAACCGGCAGAGAGAAGCGCCCGATCGCGAAGGCCCGGCAAATCCTCCGCGCAGCTTTCCAATAGCGCCCGGACATTCAGACCGCGGGGTTCGTCACGCTCGACGTTGCTGACCGGCCCCTTGAACCGCAGCGGCCGCGCCTGCTTCTGCGCAGTGCCGAGCCGGCGTCGGATTGCCTGCAGGCGCAACTTCACCAACGAGGCCAGTGTCGGATCCTTGAGATCGAGCAGCAGGTGGATCTTGGCGATCGACGCCTTGTAGCGTCCGAGCGACGCGGGCTTGCTCCCTTTCTCGGCGCGCGCGTCGAGATAATCCGCGACGGTTTCGGGCGTCGCCGGTAGCGCGACGCGATTGTGGCGCCTGCACCAGAGGTCGAACGCCTCCAGGTCGGACTTTAGCGCGCGGATGCTGTGCGGCGAGGATGCCGCCTGGTACGCGGCGATCAGCGGTTCGTTGACGACGATGCGCTCGACCGCGTGCATCTTCACTACCGCCCAGCAGAGATCATCGGCCGGTGCCATCTGCGCTGGCGCCGTTTCACCTGCAAAAAGGGCATTGTTGTCGGGGTGCGCGGGGTGATCCATCGGCATGATCTGTAGCCCACCTTACAAAGAGCCGTCAAATATGGATATGTGATAACTGCAATTATCAAGTGTCCCTACAGAGTAATAAGCAACTTATATTGTAAATAACTGAATTATTTATAGTCATAGTTTTTGTTTATTATTTGGCATGTGAGCCAATCACTTCCTTATAAATTATCATAGTATCTATATAAATTTACAAAAAGCGAGTAATTTCGACGCGACGTGATGCACATTAGCTTAGCAGCGTCACGTAGCATCGTTCATCCACACAGCGACCTGGGGGACTTCGCTGCGCCATCTGCGGGTGAAAGCACATGCTACTCACGAAACACATTGTGCACCAGGTCTGGCAAATCAAGGTCACGCCCTGTCTATCGCAGGCGAAACACAGCATCTCCGTATCTCGTCCGCATATGCCGAGCTACCGAACCACGATAGCGTATCTGCCGCCACGTCGTCGGGCTGTGATAGACGCCAATCGCCGTCCAGTAATTACCGGTCGAGCGCAGGGCAGACAGGAATATCCACCTTGCAGCCTGCGCGTTGAAGCAGGGATCAAAACGCAGCCAATGTCGCACCTGAACAGGTGAACGCCCAACAAGCGTAGCAATGCGTGGTGCCCACCAACTGTTGATCTGCAAAGGGCCGAGATCGTGAGAACCATTGCTGTTGCGAACCTCGGCACCGATCCAGCCCGCTTCCTGCTCGCGCAGTCCCCAAAGCGTTTTCTCCAACCAGGGCTGACCAAGCGAGGCTTGCAGAATGCAGGCCGCGATCCGCAGTTCCCCCTCGTCTGAGGGCTTCGAAAATGCGGGGGTGGTGTACAATGCCATAGTGATGACTGCAGTGCACACCAGCCTGAGGATGCCATATGACCTCATCTGACCCTCCGGATAGCGGTTCCAGGCGTAGTGATCGAATTGGTCGGATCACCGTAAAGTGACAGCACCGCGACTGAGCCATCTTTCAGAAATGCAGAGAGCGCTCTCCCCAAATGGATCTCGTCGGCGGCGCTACGACTGACAGAAGTCCGGCTATGCGGCTTGGTCCATCCAATGCAGCTCAGGGAGACTCTACACCATCTGGTCTGGCGCGACGTACTGAATTCAAATTGATACTCAGGCGGGACGGCGCCTGCGAAGCGCTTTCCCTGGATCAGCTGAACGGCAAATTTAGAGCGGAGCATAGGCAGTGACCTTATCGTTCAGGGCCATGAGAGGGTTCGGATTGAGGCGCTGGAGATTGGTTTTCCCGGTCGATGCCGATTTTCGGCGCTTTCTCTTCGGCACGCGCATGGTCGAGAATGCCTGCGAGAAACTTGTCGAGCACCTGCGCGATGCTCCGGGCACCGTCGGCAAGATGCTCAGCCGCGCCACGGGGTGAGCGGTCACGATAGTGGTGTTGTCGATCGAGAGCCCGATCGCGCCGCTCGTTTCGGTCTCGCTCCTGCTTGGCCCTCAGATTTTCCAGATGGCCTTCCCGGCGTTTCGAGAAGGCATCTACGCGGTCAGTCTTCAACCGGCCCAACCCTTCCGACGAAGACGTCTTTTCTCCTGATTGGCGCTCGAGTTTGGCAATCAGTTCCTTGGCGTTGTTGGTCCAGAGCCTGGCACCGAATGCCGCGCGGGTGATGGCGGTGTAGAAATTCTGGGCGTTGACCAGCGGCGATTCGACCGGCGCCAGCACGAAAACGCGCGGATAGGTTTTGGACTGGGCGGAATAGACAGTCTCTGCATAACCATGATCCCAGGTTCGGTGTTCGGACAGATCAACCCGCTGCACGCGCCCATCTCGATCCCATCCTATCGTCGCTACCGGCCCATCAAGTTTTTCGACGGTACCGCGCTCGGCATTGCGCAGACCAAGTTCGCGACTGACGAGTCGCCACTGGATACGGTCACCCTCGGCGACGTCCCGTTCTTCAGGATTGAACACATTGATGTGGCGGGCCTTCGTCGTCTGCGGATCCCAGCGTATGACGCGCCCCTGATCGTCGACGAGACGCACAACCTGGCGCCCATTGGCCTCCCGGCCTGGTCCAGCGACCCGATAGTCGGCATGCCGCGCGATACCGAGGTCTGCAATGTCCCGCTCGAAACGCACCACCTGTCCTGCCCCGTAGAAGCGGGCCATATGCTTCTGGATATCGGTTGAGCCCGCCGGGGCCAGGATGGAAAACCGGCTGTCCTCGGCAGCCAGCCCATTCTCGTTTTTCAACGCTTCGCGAATCTTACTGTTGACGATCAGCCGGGTCGCATTGTCGAGAACAAGGATATTGGTCCCTGCCCGTGATTCCGGCTTGAGCCGTATCCAGGCATTGACGACCTGCTCCGCCATCTTTTCATTGTCGTCGACGGTGTTGACGCTATCGAGCTTTGCCAATGCCTCGGCAAAGTTCCCGGCGCGCGCGGCGGTAACGGCAGCCTTGATTGATTTGGTTTCCTGCCGAACGGCTTGCGTCAACTCGACCGTCGGCAAACCCAGCCTCCGCATCAACCAGAAGGGTTTGCCCTGCTCGATCGCCCCGGTCTGTTTCTCGTCTCCGAGGAAAAGCAGCCGTGCCCCGGTCGTCCTGCTGATCTCCAGCATCCGCTGGGCTTGGCGGTTGCTGAGCTGCCCTGCTTCATCGAGAACCAGCACATGGCGGTCCGTGATCCCCTGCCCGCCGCGCGCGACAAAGCTGGCGACAGTATGGGACATGATGTTCGCCTTGCTTCCCAGTTCCGCAGCGGCCGATGATGTGGGTGCCAATGCAATCAATGTTGTTCCCGGCTCGGCCGCCTCAGCCAGAACTCTCACCAGCGTCGATTTTCCAGAACCGGCGACACCGTGAATCGCCGTGACCCGATCCCGCGTCAGCGCCGTCTCGACAAGTGCGTGCTGCTGCTGCGTGTTCAGCGACGTCCCATCGAGCACGGCCAACAAGCGATCGCTCGAAGCGATTGGACGCGCGTCATTGAGCCCAAGCGCGATATGCTGGGTCAGCGCCAGTTCCAGACGCCAAGACTTCCAGCTGGTGCGGCCACGGGTCAGTACCTTGTCACCGGTCTGCTCATGGGTAGGCAGCAATTTGCGCAGGACCTCATGTGCTGCGATCCGGGGACGGATATCGTCGAGCCGGACTTCGCCGACATGGGCAGCAAGACCGGTGCGCAATATGTCGCCTAAATTGTTGACCGCCTCGGATGTCTCCAGTTGCCGCAAGCCGAAAAGAGCCGCACGCGACGCATCGCGTTCCGTAGGCGCCGGATGCTCCCCTTCCCGACCCCGCGCCAGCGTAGCAATCTCCTGCAGCGTTTCGAGACGCTGGCCTGTCCGCTGATGCCATTGCGCGCTGAGTTCGGCCTCGCCGATCTTAACCTTCGCCTTGCGGGTGGCGTAAAAGGAAGCACGCTGGGCTTTCTGTCCCACCAGACCATGTTCGCGCGCATGGTCCTCGATCGCTTCGGCGCGCTGTGAGAAATGGTCGATCAGGTCCTTTGGTACGCCTCGTATCTCGAACAACCCAGAACGAGGATCAGCATCGATTTCATAGCCCGCTTCGCGCAAGCCGAAAGCCAGCGCGTTGCGATAGATCTGCCCGGCCACGCGCTGTTCGCCATACATGACCCGGCTTTCCAGGCTCGCCATGGGATCGCCATTCTCGCGGTTCGTCATGTTAAGTACGACAAGATGCGTATGCAGATGTGGATCGAGTTCCCGACTGCCATGCTCGGTAAAGCGGGCAACCAGGATGCGGCCCGTTGTTTCATGAACGATCTTGCCTTCATCACGGCGGCGCAACTGCGCCTGCTCTTCCAGATAGGAAATAGCTGCGGTCACCGCGCCCTCATGGGCGGCAAGCACGCGTTCGTCACCGGCAACCAGCCCCATGATCGAAACCGACTTTGGCGCATTGACCGCAAAATCCCAACCGGGATGATGCTGGATCTCGCCATCCGCGCGGTGCCGCCCGAGTTGTTGATCGCCGACTTTTCCAGCAAGTAGGTCGCGCAACAGCTTCGGATCAACAGCGCCGGAGAGGCCGAGATCGCCTGCCAGCTTCCCACCCCATGCAGACGGTTCGTTACCGCCCTTGGTGTAGTAATCGCCAACCGTGTAGTAGCGGGCGATATTGGCTGGTGTGCCATGGAGACGTTGCGGCTGGATCATG
Source organism: Sphingobium sp. D43FB (assembly GCF_002312805.1). Lineage (GTDB taxonomy): Bacteria > Pseudomonadota > Alphaproteobacteria > Sphingomonadales > Sphingomonadaceae > Sphingobium. The sequence continues at coordinate 6,882 of NZ_NMUA01000068.1, forward strand.
CTGGCCTCGCCCGCTCACGCGGCCCATCGTCACGGCCATGCTGGACAAGATCGGACCGGATTTCTCCCTGCTTGCCGGCAAGGATCGTCCAAAGGGTGCGGGCGGGCACGGGAAGCTCGGCATTCTCGTCATTGAGCAATATATCTTCCACACGCGGATCGATGTTCGGGGCCGGAGGCGTAAACAAATCCGGCTGCGGTGGTGCCGTCGGGGCGGCTTCTGAAGATACCGAAGGCTTCGCTGGCTTGATCTCGCCATGTGTCGCTGGCGGAGATGCCTGCGTCGCTTCCCGCTCCATTGCTTCACGGACACGTGCTTCGGCATGGGCGATGCGAACGAGCATCCCGGCCTTGTCGATCTGAATGGGGGGCGTCGTGCGTTCGAGGAAAGCTGGTCCCAACGATGGTACGTTGTTGAACCGGCTATCGAACCGCACCACGGGTAAATTGCGGCCGAAGCGCAGGAAGCCCACCAGGTTGGGCAGGTTGGTGACCTCGGTCGACATGACCAGTGGCCGCGTCACCTGCATCCGCGACAGATTGACCCCATCGCGCATGTCGTTGACCCCATAGGACATGCCCTCGTTGGCTTCGACCTGTTCGACCT
>NZ_NMUA01000069.1 GCF_002312805.1 Sphingobium sp. D43FB
GATGCCACCACGTGAGTGGACCATGGCGAAGGCGCAATTTGCCGTGATCTTCGGCGAACGTTTCATCAGAGCCATGGCGGCCTGATGATCAACCGCCCGCCCGCACACGGAAATCCTGACACTCCCGCAGCGAGGTGATGGAGGAACCCGACATGTTGACCGCGTCAATCCGCTTCTCGATCTGTGCCGCCATGTCACCGGCGCGGTTCGCCAGTATCTTGATCTCGCCAGCGACCACGGCAAACCCTGCTCCGGCACCTAATTCCCGCGCCGCCTCTATTGTGGCATTGAGGGCTAACATGTTCGTCTGGCTGGCAATCTGCCGTATCGCACGTGTGGCAAGATCGATCGCCTCGATCTCTCGCTGGAGCTCATTATTTGCGCTCATGACGGCCTGAGCTTCGGCTTCGGTCTTTTCCATGGTTTCTTGGGTCGCGACCGACTGCGTGCGAATTTGCCCAATGGCAGCGCTCAGATCCTGCACATGAATTTCGATCTTATGTACTGCCTGGGCGGAAGCATGACTACGGTCGCGGACAAGTTCCGTTCCGGCAAGTTGCCTGGCGAGAGCGTTCAGCGTATCCTGGGCGCTTGCCTCGAGTTGGTCGGCCTGCCGCAACAGGGATGTGGATAGATCGCCCACGCTTTCGGCGAGGAGGTCAGCTACTTCCTGTGCTGCCTGTCGCAGCCCCTCCCGATGCTGCTCCTGCTCCCGCGCTTCACGGCGGGCAAGGGCAGCGATTTGCTCTCTAGCCTGTTCAGCTTGCCGCCGCGCCTCCTGTTCAGCGAGCCGTGCGGACTCTCTCTCTCCTGAAATCTGCTCGGCCTGCCGCTGGCCCTCCAATAGCGAGTTGTGAGACCGAAGCATGGAATGGGAAACGGCCAGGAAAAACAAGGTGAAGAGGAAGCCAGCACACACCAGGATCCACGCCAAATTCTTAAAGACCTCAATGCCGGGTAGGACGGGAGCCCAGTGGATATGACCCAGTTCGAGCCCCGATGGACTCACCAGCGTATGAACGGGAGAGAATTCATCGGAACGTGCGGCGGTTTCCAGTTGAATATCCGCAAGTTCAAAAGCTTCTTCCCAACTGTTGAACAGGCTCTCGTCAAGCGGTCGCACAATCACCACATAGCGTAGCGGACCGACCGGTTTAGGTTGGCTGGCGGAAAAAGGCAGAATGGGAGCGCCAGCAAACAGTGCCGGGCGCCCCCTGTACAGTTCGATGAAAGATGATAGTTCCAGCTTGGTGGGATCCTCCACTTGTGCGGGCAGTGTCCTTCGTAAATGTTTCAAGGCTGCCGGAGCGTCGAGGGCCAGTGAAGATGGTATTGCTTTGGTCGGCTGCCACGCGAAGATGGTTCCACCCTTTTCTTCAATGACGTAGAGGGGCAGGGCTCCCCCGAAGTTCGAGGCAGCCCATTCGCGATCGATTGCACCATATAGGTGATTAACGGCATCATCCCAAAAGGCGTAATCGCGAGCCGCGTCTCTGAGCGAGCTTGCTTCTCGGTTCAGTGCGCCGGACACCATCCGTGTTTTTTCCAACGCTGCTGCTTGATTGGTCCGCGAAATCAGAACGCTTACGAGTAGGCTGCAGGTGACAAACGTCACAATGCCTAGCGCCAGCAGAGGCCAGATAGAGCGCGGAATGCGCCGCGCTCTATCTACAAACCGGGCTACACGCCACATGCTTTTCCTGCCCCTGCCCCAACCAAGATAGACCGTACGCGAATATGACTGGGAATAGTTCTCAAGTTATTAAGCTTAGGGCTATCCTAGTGTTGTTGCCCCCTAAAGGCCGGACAGTTCCTCACGGGTTGAACGTTCGATAAACTCTCTTGGCGATCTTGCCGTCATGCCGGCGTTCCTCGCGGCGTCCGGCGTGGCGCTGGAGCAGTAAGCCATGCAGCTTCATGACGCGGTAGACGCGCTTTGGATTGGGCGCTGCGCGCCCGTTTTTTTCCGCCTCGCGGCGCAGCAGGGCATGCACGCGCCGATAGCCATAGGTTGGCAGGTCGGCGATCAGCCTGCGGATATCGGCGGCGAGTTCGGCGTCGGGCAAGGGCGGCCGCCCGCGACGCCGTCGTTCTGCTGGTCGTTGCATTGCGGAGAGATGCGGTCGTGACATGCCGACGGCATCTGCAACGGCGCTCACCGTCCACCCTCGGGCCACGAGGTCGAGCGCAACAGCTGTTTTTTTGGGCCTGCGGCCCGGGAGACAGCCTCGCGCAGCAGCTCGTTCTCCATCGTCTTCTTGCCGAGCAGGCGCTGCAGTTCGCGGACTTGTGCCTCAAGCGCGCGGTAGTCAGATGCGGCCACAACTTCCTCGCCGGCCGCAGCAGCTGTGAGTGCACCCTGAGTCATCAGCCGTCGCCAGGTGAATAGCTGGTTGCCCGCGATGCCATGGCGGCGGGCGACCAGCGACACCGAGTTCCCCGGCAAATAGGTCTCCTCAACGATGCGAATCTTCTCCTCGGGCGTCCAGCGCCGACGGCGCTGCACCGAGGTAATGACCTCTACGCGGTCAGAGGTGGCCGGGTTGATTTGAACAGGGATCTGCAACGGTTAAGTGGATCGTCTGCCGGTTTCATCGAACTGCCGATATGGGGCGTCATGTCGGGAGGGCGTAGCCGACCAGAGTGACGCCCCATATCGGCGGCCAAATTCAAGCTGCCATCAACATGGGCAGGTTGTCAAAATAGGTCTGGTCCGGCGTCTTGGCAGCAAGGCTCGAATGCGGCCTCCTACTATTGTAGAAGCTCAGATACCGACCGATCGATGATCGGGCTTCGCTGCCCCCGCCGTAGGCGTGCAGATAAACCTCTTCGTATTTCACCGAGCGCCACAGGCGCTCGACCATCACATTGTCGCGCCATGCGCCCCGACCGTCCATGCTGATGGCGATTTCTTCGCGGAGCAACACGCTGGTGAAGGCCATGCTCGTAAATTGGCTGCCCTGATCGGTGTTCAAGATCTCCGGTTTGCCGAAGCGCGCCAGAGCTTCCTCCAGTGCCTCGACACAGAAGTCGGCTTCCATCGTGATCGACACCCGCCAGGCCAGGACCTTGCGGCTGAACCAGTCGACGATAGCCACGAGATAGACGAACCCCTTCGCCATCGGAATGTAACTGATGTCGGTCGCCCATACCTGATTGGGCCGTACGATCGCCAGCTTGCGCAGCAAATAGGGATATACCTTGTGCCCCGGCGTCGGCTTTGAAGTGTTCGGGCGGCGGTAAATCGCCTCGATCGCCATCTTCTTCATCAGCGTAGCTACATGCTGGCGGCCGATCTTCATGCCTTCCTGCCGCAGTAGATCGCGCAGCATGCGACTGCCTGCGAACGGAAATTCCAGGTGCAACTCGTCGATGCGCCGCATGATCGCCAGATCAGCCTCCGAAACCGGTCTGGGCAGGTAATAGACGCTGCCCCGGCTGATCCCCAGTTCCCGCGCCTGCCGCGCCAACGGCAAACTGTGCGAACGATCGATCATCGCTTTGCGCTCGGCAACAGACCGGCCTTCCCGAGCGCGCCGGCCAAAAAATCGTTCGCCAGCGTCAACTCGCCGATCTTGGCGTGCAGCGTCTTCACGTCAATCGCCGGCTCGGCCGTTGCCGACGCATTGTCCGAATCAAATACCCCGGCCGCGCCCTCCAGCAACTGGCTACGCCACGTCGTGATCTGGTTTGGGTGCACGTCAAACTGCTGCGCCAACTCGGCCAGCGTCTTCTCCCCCTTCACGGCAGCCAATGCTACCTTCGCCTTGAAAGCCGGGCTGTGATTCCGGCGTGGTCGTTTGCTCATTTCTACTCCTGTCACGCGGCCATCCTGGCCGCCGTCAGGCAGAAAATCCACTCATCTCAATGTCCAGATTTCCCAGGCCACCTCTGTCATATGTTCCAGTCATACGGTCAGGCATATGCATCACACTTCCATAAGTGTGAGAGACTGTCAGGCGTTTTTGGGGGCTACTTCACCTAGCCATAGGAGAAGTGTCATGGGATTATCAGAATTTGACCCCGCCGCTCGCAAGCGAGTGTAGTGGAACGCGGGACGAAAAGTTGACGCGAAGCGAGCCCTCAAGCCCCGCCAGATTTGAGCAGTCCGTTTATTCCTTGATCAACACCGACGGGTTCGAGATCGAGCGCTTTTTGATCTCGCTATCGATAGCAAGCTGCAAGGTTGCGACCTTGTGAAAATCCGGATCAGTGACATTGTTCGTGATCGCAAAATCCGGACAAGGGCGACCGTCGTTCAGCAAAAGACCGGTCGACCAGTTCAGTTTGAACTGATGGACGATGCTCGCGCCAGCCTGCTCAAGTGGCTCGAACTTCGCGGCGGTTCTCTGGATGAGTTTGCCTTTCCAAGCCGCACCGATCACGCAAAGCACATAAGCACCCGACAATATGCTCGCCTGGTTGATGAATGGGTCACGGGAATTGGCCTGCCTAGCGAGGATTATGGAACCCACTCGCTGAGGTGAACGAAGGCATCGATCATCTACAAGGCGACCGGTGTCAACGGCGGTCAGATTCCAGCCCATCGGGGCGGAGTAAAAGCAGGCCACTGTGATGCGGGCCTGACGATATGAAGAGGGCCCCGATCGGGGCCCTCTTCATATCGTTGTGGTCATTGATCAGGTGGCGGTGATCTGGCCAGTGCCCGGTCGACGACCGGAGTGGCCTGGTTTTGCTCCGGCCCGGCAGCACGGCGGCGGGCGGACTGCTTAAGGCGGTAGTTACCTTATTGATCGCTTTTAGCAGATCGATGCTGGCCATGCTTCCCCTCTCATCCGCGATATCTCTCGCTGCGCGCCGCGCTTGCCTGCTCCATCACAGCCACGAGTTGGTCGAGCAAGCGGGCGCTGCGCTTCGTGAGTTCGGCGTCGAAGCGCTTCGCCCAGTCGCCCTCAACATCGCGCGATTGCGCGAGTGGAGCGATGACCGGGATCAATCGCTGTTCGATGAAGCGGCGAGCAGCCGGGCCCACAAGCTGGAATTGCGCCAGCAGCGCCGCAAGGTCATCGGGCCGAACGGTATCGGGATGATCGGCCTTGCCGATCGCGAAGGAGAGAATGTGATTGTGGGCGTCGCTCAACGTGATCGGTACGAGATCGTAGAGCGGTGCAAGCCGCGGATCCGCGCCCGCGTCATAGAGCAGGGCATGGTTCTTGGCATGGTTGTCGGTGTTGCCGATGGCGAGGTTGAATATGGTGGCCCTCAGGAACGCGTCTCTCGACTGAGCGGGACTTGCCGTCCGATTCAGGACTGTGGCGATCGCGGCGGTATCGTAGCGATAGCCTTTGCGGCCTTCGCGCTCGTATTTGAGGCGAGGCGGCAGCCCGAGAGCCTGCGCGAAGTCCTCCTGATGTCGGCGATAGATCATTCCGTCCTTCACGACGCGGTCATAGCGCGTGGCGAGGATCACTTCATACTGGTCGATCCAGAACGAGCGCGACGGCGCCGTGTCGAGACCGGCATAATCGGCAAGACCCGCGCAGACCGCTTCGTAAAAGGCTTCCCGCGGAAACGTGGACTCCGGCACTTTGAGGATATGCGTCGTCGGCGCGCCGCTTCCTGGCTTGGGTATAGCGTAGCGATTGTCCGGCAGCAGCGTCAGGGCCACCTTGCGCTGGTAGCCCGAGACGGGCGACGGGTCGCGCAGTTCATCGGGGAGCGGCTGGTTGTTGCCGAGACGCCGGACGATATCGGCGAGCTGGTCATTGTCGATCGCGTCATAGTCGCGATCGAGGACTCCGGGTATCTTGATCCGATCCGCACCCGCGGGAAGGCAGGAGAGGGCGCCGGACAGGTCGGCGCCAAGATGGTATAATATGCCCGCAATATCGCTGCGCTCGAGACGTTCGCGCACGACGACCTGGTCGAGCTGGTTGTTCTCGGGCAAGAGATTCTGGAAGAAGGCACGCGAGACGCGCTCGTCATAGGAGCGTTCGGCAAGCGGTAGCGACAGCGAGATCGGATGGGCCCCCTCGCGCGCTAGATAGTCCGCGGCATAGGTAAAGCCGAGATCACCGGCATCGCTGGTCGCAAGCGTACCCACAGGCCGGTCGAAGGCCTCAAGCCAGACGTCGAGCGTGGTCATGACTGCCTTGCCCGCGCGAACACGTCGATCCCGGCAGCGAGACAGCAGCGCAGCACGCGTTCGGCCTCGACGCTTCCCTTCCCCGCCTCCAACTCGGACACGAAGCGGCGTCCAACGCCGGCCAGGTCGGCAAAGCGCTGCTGGTTGAAGCCGAGGCGGACCCGAGCCTGCTTCACCAGTTCGCCTATGTCCGCCACCGATGTCACCGACACCCCGGCGTTTCGCTCCCTGCGCGGCCCGGCTTCTTTAGGTGCGGTCTGCGCCGAGGGAGGCAAGGTGACGGGCGTGGTGGTGCCCTTGGCGTGCGAAACCGAAGAAAGGGCCGAACGCCGTCCAGTGAGAATGTCCGAGATCGCTCTCTGGCCGGCGGTCGATAGACCGCCAATGTCAGTGGACCGCAGCGCGTGGCCTAGCGAGCCTTCCCCCGTGGCGGCACTATCGATCGTGGATTTGGATGGCTTGCTCACGTCATGCTCCTGTATGGGAGCATATATGCCATCATACCCGCACTAACAAGCTCTCTGATCCCGTTCGGTGTCAACGAGTGACGGCTAAAGATTCCCGTACGGGGGCACATCGGCCTTGATCAGCGCCGGTACGGCAATCTTGCTCCCGATCGGGTGCATGATGTATCGACAGGCTTCGTAATGACAATAGTTCGAAGAACAACTTGTAAACACTTATAATCGTCGCCAGCCATAGGGGGTTGTCGGAAACGACATCGACACTGAAACCCGATCCTAGTACCGGTGCAAACACCATATGTGGACGGCCTCCCCTTGCAATGGGAGAAAGAAGATTTTGATCGGATCGCTAGCGTTCATATGTCCGGCCTGTATGTGCGCTCGTAAATGAACGCTGGCCAAGATGGTTTCCGCGA
>NZ_NMUA01000006.1 GCF_002312805.1 Sphingobium sp. D43FB
GGGTCATGAGATAACTGCCGCCCAGGAACAGATCGAGCCGATCATCGTAGAGGCGCACACGCAGTCGATGCCCGATCAACCGTGACGGCACCGTGTAGAACACCTTGCGCAGAACGAAGGTGCTGGACGAGGTGACGGGAAGGATATGTTCCTCGTAGTCGCTGGTGCGACGATCAGGTAGCGGTTTGAGCGTTGCCCTTTCGGTGTCGATGCGGGCGGCACTGCGCCGGTTCTTTCGGGCAACGATCTCGTCGATGAACCTGCGATAGGCCGCGAGGTCCTCGAAGTCGGTCGATCCACGCATCGCCAGCGCATCCTCCACCGCCGCCTTGAGATGGCCGTGGGAGCTTTCGACGCTGCCATTCTCATGCGCGATGCCGCGGTTGTTGCGGGTCGGCGTCATGCCATAATGTTCGCACAAGGCGTCGTAGCGTGTGGTCAAGTCCGCACGGGCATCGGCATCAAGGTTGCGAAACGCGGCCGACAGACTGTCGCTGCGGTGTTCGCCCGGCGCGCCGCCCAGCATCCAAAGCGCGTTCTGCAGCCCCTCAGCCAATGCGACATAGCTCTCGCCGCCCAGGATGACATGGGCATGTTCGAAGCCTGACCACACCAGGCGGAAGTGGTAAAGCAGGTGATCGAGGGGCGCACCCGCGATCGTGACTTTGAGGCTCCTCATGTCGGTGAAGTCCGAAAGGCCCATTCGCCCCGGCTCATGGGTCTGGCGGAAGATCACTTCCTGTTCCGGGCCATGAACGGCCCGCCAGGCACGGATACGACGCTCCATCGTGCGGCGAACCCCAAAATCGAGATCGGGATGGCGACGGCGCATCTCCTCGAAGATCGCCACCGCCCGCAAGCCAGGTGCCGCCTTCAGCATTGGTACGATCTCGCTCTCGAAGATCGATTCCAACGGATCAGGTCGCCGTCGGCCGCGGGGCGCTTTACGGTTTGAAGGAAGCACCGGATCGCTCGCGATCCGGTAGCCCGTCGCGGTGCTGAACCCGGCCTTCGCCGCAGCCACCGGGACCGGGTTGGTCTGTCGCAATTTCATGAAAAGCCTCATTTGATGATCGTTGACTTGGCAACCCGGCACTCACGGCATCTCCCTCCAATCTGGATATGCCAATGAATATTGGGTCGGCCCCGACGATCTGCGGCTCCTCCATTAAAGGGCCATCGGTTGTTGGGGTCTCGGCTACGGGCTTCGGGCTACGCCCTCCGCCCTTCACCGACACCCCAACAACCGATTCTCATCTTGATTGTCGCTACGCTCGCATCCTGTCAGTCGCCGCGCAGTCGATCCAGCGCTGGCTCAATCGCATCCTGGCGCTGCCGATTGCGCTGCAAAACGCGATCTTCGACGAGTTCATCTCCCTGGTTGAGGCACGGGTCGATGCCGCACGGCAAGCTGGAACCCTCGATCTTGGCGTTGAGACGATCGCGGTCGAAAGCTTCGAAGTCATCTCCGATACGCTGCTGCGAACCGATGCTACGTCCGGAGCGACCACGCATCTGCTGGAGCTGGAGATTGCCCGGGCTCTGAAGCCGCTGACGCTCAAACGGCTCGGCGAACACTTTGGTCTCGACACCGCGCGGCATCGCCTGATGCATAACGCCCGGTCCGGCCGTGTCGCTCTGCTGGTCCCGGCGCGCAGCATGCTCTCTGACGAGGGCACACGCATCGCTCGTTTTGAGATGATCCGCCCGCTCAAGCGCACGCATATTCCCGCAGAGCAACTCGCCGAGAGCAGCTGGGAGGTGATCGAACAGCCGGAGTTCGAACGCCTGTGGCAGGCCGAGGTCGATGAAGCGACGTCAAGCTGCAAGCGTGAACGGCTTCACTTGGCTACCGGACTGCTCCTGCCTGTCTGGGACAAGCTGCCTTCGGACTACGTCCGGGTCAGCCGGATCGCGGCAAAGGATGGGAGTTCGCTCCTTGGCCGCGAAGTGCCGGTCCATAGTGTGCCCGACTTGTGCCGTTCGCTAGGCCTTGAGGAGGCCAGCGTGTTGTCCGCCGAAGATATCGTGCAGGCTGTCATGCGATCGGGTCGCCCGATGGAAGTGCGGGGCAGGGAGGCGCTGACCCTCAAGCGAAGCCTCGTCAACGGCGCGCAGCGACTTGAGCTTGCTGGTTGGTCGGCCGCTCGGCTCGACTGGTACAAGGCTCAGGGCTGCTTCACGGAAATCATCCGGTATCAGACGCGCCTGTTTGTGCCCACTGACCAGGCGAACGCGATCTTGGCCCGTCTGACCCGGTAGCTTCGCTGTGATGACGGATCAGGCGGCGATCTTTTCGACCTTGATGTCCTTTTCGTGGCGGCGCGCCTCGGCAAGGTCGTGCGCCGCCTGCATCCGCAGCAGACTGTCTGCCCTGAGGCCGAAAGCCTTTTCAAACCGGATCGCCATCTCGGCCGAGATGCCGGCCCGGCCATTGAGCAGGCTGCTCATCGCTTGGCGCGAGACACCGAGCTTCTCGGCTGCGGCCGAAACCGTCAGGCCATGCGGCTCGACGATCTCAGTGCGCAACCAGACACCGGCATGAACCGCAAAGCTGGGGTGAAGCTTGATAGCCATCAGTGATAATCCTCCAGTTCCAGATCCTCGATGGCGTTCGCCGCGTTGATCCGGAATGTCATTCGCCAGTTGCGCGTCACGGTCAGGGACCAGGTGCCAGCCCTGTCCCCGCTCAGCAGATGCGCGCCAAAATTTGGCGGCACCAGAAGTTCGTCAGCCACCTCGATTACGGACAGCCAGGCGAGCATATTGCGAAGGCGTGCCACCAGATTTCCCGGCAGTCCTTTGGCCTTGCCGGTTTCGGCAAAGCTTCGCAGCGCCTTGTGCGAGATACTCTCTATTTCCACGCCGCTTGATACGCAAATTTCTGCCAAGCGTCAAGTGTCGCTTGTCAGATTGAATTTCCCTGAAACTTCGCGATTCGGAGCGAATTGACCCCATCGTGCGTGGCCGAATCGGGATTTCGGAACGTTCGGCTTGTCCAATTACAATTCTGTAATCGCCTCCCTCAAGCGGCATTGGATCCGAAACAGGCAGCGGCCCTGGGCCGGTCATTGGCAGGTGATCCCGATACGCAAGAAGAGAGGGGAGGGGGCTTTGCCTTGATGAGCCGATTGGGCGCCGATGGTCGGTCTGCCGGGCTCGCAATCAGGAGTATGTGCCATGATCAGAACGATCCCGTTGAACAAGCTCGTCCAGTCACCCCGCAATGTTCGCAAGCATTCCGATGCCGCAGCCGATGCCGAACTCGCAGCGAGCATCGCCGCGCTCGGCCTCTTGCAGAACCTCATTGTCCGGCCCGGCGCCAAGGGCAAGTTCGAGGTCGAAGCCGGTGAACGGCGCCGCCGGGCGATGCTTGCGCTCGCCGACGACAAGGTGCTGCCGCGCGATCATCAGGTGACCTGCCTGGTCCTTGAAGACACGGCGGAAGCTGCGGTCGAGACCAGCCTTGCCGAAAACTTCCACCGCCTTGCGATGAACCCGGCCGACGAAGCCGTTGCCTTTGCCTCGCTGATCGAGGGCGGCGCTTCCATCGAAGACGTCGCTCGCCGCTTCGGGCTCACCGTGCGCTTCGTCGAGGGACGCCTGCGGCTTGCCAAACTCGCGTCGGTTGTGTTCGAGGCGCTCGCCGCTGGCGAGATCACACTCGACCTGGCCAAGGCCTATGGTGCGACCTCGGATCAGGCGATCCAGGCGCAGGTCTTCGAGCAGGTATCGTCGGCCTACTACGCCCCCAATCCGGACAGCATCCGGCGCATGGTGCTCGCGGGCACGGTCCGCGGCAACGATCCCAGGGCCCGGCTGGTCGGGCGCGACGCCTATATCGCGGCCGGTGGACGTATCGAGCGGGAGCTTTTCGACGACGATGACAGCGAGGCCTGGGCCGACGTTGCTTTGCTTGAAAATCTCGCTTCGGCGAAGATGGATGAACAGGCCAAGGCGCTCGCTGCTGAACAGGGGCTCGCCTGGGTCAAGCCGACGCTGGATCCCTATGCCAGCCACGATCTGGTCGATGGTCTGGTTCGTCTTCCGGCCGAGCCCGCGCCACTGACCGAAGCCGAACTCGCGCGGCTCGATGAACTCGACGCATCCTATGACGAGCACGCGGCGATCCTCGAAGATGAGGACAGCGCCGAAGAAGCCGTTGCTGCCGCCGAGGCCGTGATCGAAGCAATCGAGCGCGAATGCCAGGATATCCGCAGCCGCCCGCCCGTACTGTCGCCGGAACTCAAGGGCGATGCGGGCATGATCCTGACCTTGTCACGCGACGGCACGCCAGTGCTCCAGCCTGTGTTCTATGGCGAGCGCCAGTCCGAACGGCCGGGCGACGATGATGGTCTCGAGGTCATCGCCGGTAGCGGCGACAACAGTCCGCGCCGCGCAGCCCTGTCCAAGCGCCTAGTCGACGAACTTGCGATGCAACGCCGCGATGTCCTTGCCCTCCATGTCGCGTCCGATCCCGGCCTTGCGCTGGACCTGCTTGTCTTCACGCTGGCCGATGGCGATACGCTCGACTGGCGTTCGCGCTCGGCGACAACAATCCGCGGCAGCGTGCCAGCGGGACCAATTGTCGGGTTCGAAGCGAAGGATGCGCCTGCGAGTGCGGCGCTGGCTGACCTGAAGAGCGGCCTCGATGAAAGCTGGCGTTCCGGGGAAGACGTAGCCGCTCGTTTCGATCATTTCCGCAACCTTGGCGACGACGTTCGTGCCGCCTGGCTCGGGTTCGTTGTCGGTCGGACATTCGAGGCAAGTCTCAACATGGCGGGTGACCGGCACATCGCTCTGCAGGATCGCCTGGGGTGCCAGATCGGCATCGACATGGCCCAATGGTGGCGCCCGACAGCGGCCAACTACTTCGACCGCGTCTCGAAGCAGGTCATTCTCGATGCGCTTGCTGACGTCGGGGGACCGGAACTCTCTGCAAGGTTCGCATCGGTCAAGAAAACTGATCTGGCGATGAGCGCCGAGCGAGTGTTCGCCGGGACCTACATTACCGAAGCCGAGGTGCGGGACCGTGCGATAGCCTGGGTTCCGGAGGTGATGCGCTTCGCCGATCCTGCGCAGCCCTCGTCGACAGTAGAAGACGAACTCGGAGGCGAAGCCGTGACGCAAATTAGCAGTGCCAACGACGATTCCCCGGCCCCCCGCGAGATGGCTGCCTGACCTCCTCCTGACAGGTCAGTCGTCTCGACCCCTGAAGCGGTCCCTCCCATCTCGGGAGGGGCCGCTTCCTTTTTTTGAATGGGGCCGTTGGCATACAGTTCTGTCGTGGGTGCATGAACAACAGAAGCAGACATTCCGGTAATCTTGAGGAGGTGTCAGCTTCCACGTTCATCTCTGCTGTTCGTTCACCGAAAGCTGGGCACTGAAAGCCGCTGATTGTTCATCGTCTGGGTGTCCAGAAAACGACCGGGTATATACACTGGTACGCGGCCTCGTGGGTGGCTCCGCGTCGGTGCCTGGTGCGCCGCGTAACGTAGGCCAGCCGCCCCGGCAGAAGCTAGGCTCAGGACTCATTGATTATAGCCAGTAGCAGCAAGTTGCGGCGATGGAGATGGCGGACATGAAGGTGTGGGCGCAGCGATCGTAGCGGGTTGCGACCCTGCGCCAGTCCTTGATCCTGCCAAAGACGTTCTCGATTTTATGGCGCTGGCGGTAGAGTGTCTTGTCGTAGTGGTACTGGACCTTGCGATTGGAGCGCGGCGGGATGCAGGCAGTGATGCCGCGTTCGGCCAGCGCGTTACGGAACCAGTTGCTGTCGTAGCCTTTGTCCGCCAACAGTTCTTTGGCGTTGGGAAGCGCGGAAAGCAGCAGGAATGCGCCCTTGTGGTCGCTCATCTGGCCCTCGGAGAGCAACATCATGATCGGTCGACCCTGGCCATCGCAGACGGCATGAAGTTTCGAGTTCAGACCGCCTTTGGTGCGCCCGATACATCGGGAAAGAGCCCCCCTTTTAAGAGGCTGGCCGCCGTCCGATGCGCCTTCAAATGCGTGGCGTCGATCATGATCCGGTCGGGCTCGCCTGCCTTGCCTGCCAACTCGGCAAAGATGCGATTGAACACGCCCAGGCGGCTCCAACGGATGAAGCGGTTGTAGATCGTCTTGTGCGGGCCATAATCCTTGGGGGCATCGCGCCACATCAAGCCATGCTTGATGACGTAGATGATCGCCGAAACAATCCGACGGTCATCGACCCTCGGCACTCCATGTGACAGCGGGAAAAATGGCTCGATCCGGCGCATCTGCGCCTCGCTCAGCAAAAATAGATCGCTCATGGCTACACCTCCTCGGCGCTACCATTGAATCAATCCAATCCTCATCATGCAAGCAATTTAACAGGTCCTGAGCCTAGATTGTGACCAGTTCAGCGAGCTTGGCCGCAACGTCTTTCATCGGCTCTTCTGCCGTGCTCAGGCCGCTTCGCGAGCCAAGCAGGGGGCTGACGTTGCGGAGAGCCTCGTAGGTCGTGTTGTGGACGATAGGAACGAGCAAGTCACGCGCCAGGAGTGCAGAAAGCTCCTTGTCGGCGATGCCCTCTCCTTGGACGCGGCGCAGCAGGGCAGGCGTCACTAGCACGATCCCGACGCGTGACTTCGCTAGACCCTTGTCGATTTCGCGAAGCAACGACGTACCAAGGGCGACGTCCTTCTCGCTGAACCAAACCGAGACACCGCGTGACACGAGCAGATCGTGGAGTTCCTTGGCGGCCCCTCCCCGGTCGTCCCACGCATGGCAGAGAAAGACGTCCCGAGGGTCGGGCAGGGGCGCTCGCTTCTCGACGCTGTCGCGGTAGGGTGTGAGCGCGCGCACCTCGGCAGGCGTATAAACTACGGGCGAACCGACTGGCGACCATTTCGGCCTTGCGCTGCCACCGGACCCGCCGCCGCTGCTCCGGCCGCCCACGCTGCTGCCCGACGAAGTATAGTAGGACGACGGCGAAGAGTACGACCCGCTGCTGTAGCCACTGGAGCGCCCGTAGCGGTAACGGCACACAGGGCAGTTTGCCGCTGCTCTCGCCGAGCGGTGTCCCTCTCTTGGCGCTGTGCATCCAGCCATTTGAACGTCTCCTATTTTCTTTCTTAAACAAGCTCTAGCTTGGGATATCTGCTCGTGGAGCGCATTATTGCTTGGTCGACGTCGCCTTCAGCCGGAGCATTCAGGCAAAGACAGCAAGTTGTCATTCCATTTGCCGTCCGCGTAGGTGCGCAGATATTTGCCGTTTGGGCCATTGACCACGCCAATGTTGCCGCGATTGCCCGCAACGTAGGTGTAAAAGGTATTGGTCTTGGCCTCGATGGAGTCGATCACTTGCTGACGAGTCCAGCGCCAGCCGGAGCCGCCGAGGTGAGTTATCCCTTCGTGGGTGTTATCACGCGGTTGCTTGTTGATGCAGGTAACTTGAACGTCAGCCATGGGAGAGGGTTCTTTCTTGGATTAGGAATTGGGGCCGTCGCGGCCATCGGGTTCTTTGGCGACGCCCTTAAACGGCGATCCGCCATTCTTGACGCTCATAAACTCACCAGTGCGCTCGTTGCGCTTCTGATAGTTGCCATCATTGCGCTGGAACTGGGTGCGGGCGGTGACTGCGCCGCGACGAAAGTTGCTTCCGGTATTCTTGGCCATAAATGCTCCTGTGACCTTAGTTGAACGTGTAGCGCTCCCACGGGATGGCGCTGGTCGGCACCCCTGAGAGAAAATTGGCGATGTCGCGGCGACCGAAATATGTCGGAACCCCGCGAGAATCCTGAGACATCAAGACAATCGGCATTCCCGGAAAACACCGGCTAAAGCTCTGAATTGCCGACGACGCTTCATGTCGATTGTCAGTGACATGACGCTTGACCACCACGACCGCGAAGGTCTGGCCTTGTTCCTTAATGACAGCACCTTCGAGCTGCATGGCAGTTCCTTTCTGCTTGAACTCGGGCGGGACGCCCTTGCCGCGATTCGTTATATGCCGCGCATTCAAAATGCCGTCAATACAAACATACAGCATGTCAATCACACAAACATATGTTTGTGTGATTGACATTAGGACTATGTCGGTTCAAAGGCGCAGCCATGAACGAGTGGTCAATCTATTCGGCGTTGGGGGAAGCTGTGGCGATAAGGCGTAAAGCCATTGGCCTCACACAAGCACAAGTTGCTGTGAAGGTTGGCATTTCCCGCGCCTCAATTGCAAATATTGAATCCGGTCGGCAGAAGGTGTTGCTGCATCAGGTGTATCTGCTTGCGGAAGCCCTGAAGCTGCCATCGATTATGCAGCTTTTGCCCAAGTCGCTTTTGCGTGGCGAAAACGATATTGTTGTCCCCATTTCCCGCAGTGACATTTCAGAGCGTCAAAAGGCGCAAGTGAATGATGCACTGATGGGCATGTTCAGCAACGGAACGACGCTTGCCGCTTCGGACGATTCCTAGTGCTCAGCCCGGCTCAAATTGCTCGTGACCAGGCGCAGCGTATCCTTACAGAATACGCGGTGACGACGCTCCCTGTGCCAGTCGAGAAAATTGCAAAAAGCCTCGGTATTGCCGTGCGCTTCTCGCCGCTCGATCAAGAGCTTTCGGGCATGGCACTCATCAAAGATGGCGTGTCTGTGATCGGAGTGAATGCGCTCCACCATCCCAATCGCCAACGGTTCACCATCGCGCATGAACTGGGGCATCACATCATGCATCGCGAACTGATTGATGGCACAGTGCATGTAGATAAGGGCTTTACGCTCTGGCGCGGTGAGTTGGCTACACAAGGGACTGACCGGGTTGAGGTGCAGGCTAATGCGTTTGCCTCTGAACTCCTGATGCCCAAACAATTTATCAGTCAAATCGAAGGTATTGAAAGCCTAGATATTGACGATGAGGTTGGTATGAAGGCGCTCGCCAAGCGTTTTCGTGTGAGCGTGACAGCATTGCAAAATAGGCTCTCCTCATACATCTAGCTGATTGCGGAGGGGTGCATGGGGTTTGTCTTTTACGATACCGAGACGACTGGCATCGACACCTCGTTCGATCAGATTTTGCAATTCGCGGCAATCAGGACCGACGAAGACCTGAACATCCTTGAACGCTTTGAGATACGTTCTCGGCTCCTGCCGTTCATTGTGCCAGCTCCGGGCGCACTTCGTGTCACCAAAATGACCATTGACCGGCTGCACGATCCGGCCACGCCATCGCACTACGAGATGGTCAGAGCCATTCGCAGTAAGCTGGCAGAGTGGTCGCCGGCCATTTTTCTCGGCTACAACAGTCTGCGGTTTGACGAAGAACTCATTCGCCAAGCCTTCTACTAAACTCTGCACAATCCATATCTGACCAATCGCGACGGCAATTGCCGGGGTGACGTGTTGCCCCTCGTTCAAGCCTGCACGGAATTTGAACCGGATTGTGTGACTGACCGGCCCCCACTGAGTGGTCCGCGTTGATTGTTAGTGTAAAACTGCCCCCGGCGCCATGGCTGGCCGCAGGTGGAGCGTAGCGGAACCGGAGGGCGGCCATGGCGGCGTTGCTGCTTCCGGGGCTGGTGGGCGATAGCCGAGCGAGCTGTGCGGCCTGACGGTGTTGTAGTGTCTGCGCCAGATTTCGATCAGGATTTTCGCCTCGGCCAGGGTGTAGAAGATCTCCCCATTCAAGAGCTCGTCACGCATCGAGCCGTTGAAGCTCTCGCAGTAGCCATTCTCCCATGGGCTGCCTGGCCTGATGTAGAGCGTCTTCACACCGACCTTTGCCAGCCATTCCTGCACTGCATTGGCGATAAATTCGGGGCCATTATCTGACCGTATGTGCGCCGGTGGGCCTCGGGTGACGAACAGCTCGGCCAGTGCCGCAAGCACATCTTCGCTGCGCAAGCGTCGCGCTACCGGCAATGCCAGGCACTCCCGGCTGGCTTCATCGATGATCGACAGGATACGGAACTTGCGACCATCGTGGGTTCGACCTTCAACAAAGTCATAGGACCAGACGTGACCGGGATACTCGGGTCGCAGCCGGATACACGATCCGTCATTGAGCCAGAGCCGGGAGCGTTTGGGCTGCTTTTGCGGCACTTTGAGACCCTCGCGTCGCCAGATCCGTTCCACCCGCTTGCGGTTCACTTGCCAACCGGCATTGCGCAGCAAAGCGGTCACCCGGCGATAGCCATAGCGACCATACTGCCGGGCCAGGGCGACGATGTCTTCGGTGAGTGCAGCTTCGTCATCTGCCCCGCGCGGCGTCTTGCGCTGTGTCGATCGATGTTGCCCGAGCACCCGGCAGACCCGCCGCTCGGACACCGGCATCATGGCCCTGATATGATCGATACAGCGCCTGCGACGCGCAGGGCTCAGAAGTTTCCCCGGGAGGCCTCCTGCAGGATCAGCTTATCCAGCGTCAGATCCGACACCGCCCGACGCAACCGGGCATTTTCCTTCTCCAGCTCTTTCATCCGTCGGGCCTGGTCCATCTTCAGACCGCCATATTCCTTGCGCCACCGGTAGTAGCTCTGCTCGGTGACGCCGATCCGGCGACACGCATCCGCCACCGTTCCGCCCTGCGCCAGCACGATCTCGGCCTCACGCAGCTTGCCGATGATCTCCTCCGGCTTGTGCTTCCGTGCCATTCCATTCCTCCTTCGTGACCCATTCTAAAATAGAAATTGGGCCACTCAGAAGGGGGCAGATCACGACCGTTCCGTATGGTGGCAACGGCAAGCCGGTTTTTAAGCTCGACCAACTCGCACCCGCTAACGGTTTCTCTCATGACAATGCCCATGATGCATTGTCGGATGTCGAGGCTACGATTCATATGTGCCGCCTTGTTCGGGACGGCGCTGGCGATCTGTGGAATCGCTTTTTGCGGTTCACGCAAAAAGCTGCGGCGGCCGAATTTTTGGATGAAGGCGAGCCGTTTCTCCTTACCGAATTCTACTTTAACCGCCCCAAGCATATGCTGGTATTGCGGATTGGTCAGGACAGCGAACAATCCAATGTCTCGGTCTGTTTCGACTTGGCACATGATCTCGATAGGTTTCGCAATCTGACCGACGCGCAGTTGCAAAGTCTAGTGGTCAGTTCACCAAAGCCGCTCCGAAAAATCAAAGCCAACGCCGCACCGACCATGACGCCCCTTGATGATGTGCCCGACCAACTACTCGGTGATCTGACGCAAGTTGACATTGTGGCTCGGGCTGGTGAACTTCACAGCGACGACGCACTCAAAGCCCGTTTGCTAGCTGCATATGAGGCCACCAAAACGGTGTATGAGCCGAACGAACACGTTGAAAAGAATATCTATGAGGGGTTTGCAGCAAACGCCGATGAGCATCTGATGACGCAATTCCATGCGATGCCGTGGGAAAACCGGCACACGCTGGCCAGCCAATTTCAGAACCCCAAGTTTGGCTTTTTGGCCAAGCGCCTCATTTTTGCCCATGATCCAAACTGTTTGCCACTCGCCTGTCAGCAGGAAATGTCGGCGCATATCCATTCGCGGATAGCCGCTCCGGATGACAGTGGGGTCAAGTGGACGACGTTGACGAAAGCCCGATCAGAATGTGAAACGCTCATGGCGAGTGCAGCGGCCGAAGAGCTTTCGTTGCTTCAAGGTTACCACGAATATCTTACGGCCAAATTGGCTGCTTTGGGATAGTTTTTCTTGAGTAAGCGCGGCCAAGTATACTGTCCAAAAATTGTGTCATTCCTCATGAACGAACGGCGGTATCAATTCGAGCAGCGCTCGGACCAGACTAACCGGTCAGTCCAATATATTCGTGATAGCGCCAACAGAGAAAGGGTGTCCGCTTTCATGCCGATAAGTTGGCATGCCGTATGATCAATGAGAGGGCACCAAACCGTCGACTGTGTTGCCGGGCGACATAATCAGAACAAATAACCTCACCAACACTTTATCGCGAATTTCGCCCGCTTTCGAAAAGAGCGGAGAGAAGAGGCTGCGCCCTGTTCGTGGACTGATGGAGCATCGCTGCCCGTCGGCCAGATCAGGAGATCCCATATGACCAGGCACAGATTTCGTGGTGATGCCCAATCGCCCGCAACCCGTATCACGCAGGAGATCATCGCGCGCCTTGAGGCAGGTACGAAGCCATGGATAAAGCCATGGCGAGGTGTGCCCATATCGCGCCCCCTGCGCGCCTGCGGCACGCCTTATCGCGGCATGAACGTGTTCTGGCTGTGGATGGTCGCCGACATGTGCGGCTATGCGTCTTCTTACTGGATGACCTACAACCAGGCCCAGAAGCTCGGTGCGCAGGTCCGCAAGGGCGAGAAGTCGACCATCGCCATCTTCTACAAGAGCTATACCAAGGAGATCGAAGCCCCCGATACGGGAGAAACCAGCGAGGAAGCCCGCCGCGTCCTGAAGGCCTATCCGGTCTTCAACGCTGACCAGGTCGAGAATCTTCCGGAGCGCTTCCACCCTGCCGCCACGCTTGACCTGGTAGAGCCCGAAGGCCGCGAGCTGGAGCTCGACGCCTTCTTTGGAGTGCTCCCGGCAGTGCTCCGTCATCAAGGGGATGAGGCCTACTAAGAGCCGACCGCCGACCGCATTACGATGCCGCCTGCGCACCTGTTTTCCGGCTTCGATCATTACTATGCGACGCTTGCGCACGAGCTCTCGCACTGGACCGGCCATGCCAGCCGATTGGACCGGGATCTCAAGAACCGTTTCGGCACCGCTGCCTATGCGGCCGAGGAACTGATCGCAGAGCTTTCCAGCGCGATGCTGGGTGCTGAACTTGGTCTTCCGGTTGCGCATCTCGACAGCCACGCCAGCTATATTGGCCATTGGCTCAAGCTGCTGAAGGAGGACGACCGCGCCATCCTCACGGCTGCCGCCAAGGCCGAGGAGGCCTCAAGTCTGCTGCTCAAGCTTGGCGGTCGCGGCATCGCCGACATCGACGAGGCCAGCGCCGCCGCGCTGGCTGCCTGAGGGAGGGCGCTATGGGCCGCTCGGTCAGCTACCCTTCGGGCAGCATAGTCGCGTTCACCGTGCTTGAGGTCGAGGATTCCGATGACTGGGAATTCGAGTATGAGTGGTTGCGGGACGATCTCAGGGAACGCGCTGCCCGTGCCTTTCCGTCGCTGGTGGCGCACGATGGATGGCGCGGACGAGAGGATCGCATCCTCATGCGCAACGCCTATGCCGATTTCGGTGTCTCGATTTACGGGAGCCTTGTCGCCGTCTGGATCGCCGAACGTGACGATGGATCCTATTGGGATGCCGAATGGCGCACCACCCGTTCGCCCCGGGCGCAGCGCTGGCTCCAGCAGATTGCACCCCGCTTCGATACGCTATTCGGCGTCTATGACTGCCTCGGGCACATGTCGAATGGTGAAGGGGTCTATCGCAAACGGGCTGCATGATCTGCTCAAACTGTCGGCATGGCATGATCAGCAGCCGTTCCTGACGCGGGTGATCCGAATGGTGCCGCTCAATGGCCTGCTCCATGCGAGAGAGGCCCTGGGCCAGCCGGCGGTTCCCGCAACCCGGCTTTGGCAGGCCCGTGTTGGCTAGGCTTTAGGCCAAGCCTGCCCGCGCCAGCCTGCCAAAGCGGGTTCCCCTGCGGTGCGGGGCGCCGCCTGAACGCTGGCCCTGACGGGCTCTCGCTGGCGCAGCCATGGATGGCGGCGTCGGCGTCACACCAGTCAGGAGCAAACCCCATGCACACGTCATTTGTCGACCAACTCGCAGGTCTTGATCTAGCCGGTTTTTCAATCGGTCCAGCCCCCGTCACCAGTACCGATTTTCCGGTCCACGAAGCCGTCGTTCAGACGCTCGAAGGCGTCTGGTCCGATCTGTTCGCGCTGTTCTCTGGCACGGCGCTTGAAGTCGATGCCGAGGATCTCGGTTGGGCCTTCGTCAATCTGTTCCACCGTTCCGCGCAGCGCAAGTCGACGTCCCTTGATCGCGCCACCGACGAGGTCCGTGCACTCGTCGCCACCGCAGACGGATCGGAAATTCACACGCATGAACTCGAAACCCAGGTCGAACGCGCCCAGTGCGCCGAGAGCGCCATGCTGGCACTGGAAGAGATGCGCGAGGTCGCCGCCGCCCTCTACCTCAACGAGTTCGGTTCGTCCTGGAAGCCGGTTTCCAGCTCGCGGTTCAACCATGGCGCCATGCTCACTTCCGCGCTGGTCGAAGGGCGTGATTTCATGCGCGCCCGGGCCGAGGCCAAGCGCCGTGCGGCCATGCCCGAGGGCATGCCGGTCGTCTTCGCTGGTGGCCGTATCCGCCACGCGACCGAGGACGAGGCACTGACCTTCGCCAACAACGTCTGGGCAACCCTCGACAAGGTTCGCGAGCGCGTCGCGGACATGGTGCTGGTCCATGGCGGCGACACCAAGGGCGTCGACCGCCTGGCATCGTCGTGGGCTGAGCGCCGACAGGTCCCTCAGGTCACGTTCTCGCTCGATATGCGGCTTGGTGCCCGTGCGGGCTTCAAGCGCAACGAGCGCATGCTTTCGCTCGACCCGCGTTACGTCATCGCATTCCCGGGCAATGGTGTCCTTGAACGACTGGTAATCGAGGCCAAGACGCGCCGGATCACTGTCGTCGACCGCCGCGGTCCGCTGGGCACCAGCCCCAAGGCTGTTCCTCCAAGCAGCGAATGAGGGCGCAAGTCCATCCGCGCCAGCGCCTCATCGGCGCTGGCGTTGCTGCTGAAGAGGGGAGGCAAGCGCCTGTGTCAGTGGGTCATGCGGATTGATCGCATGGCCGCACAGCACAGGAGGAATATCCATGACCGACTTCAAAGTCGCCTTGGCTGAATTTTCAGCGCGCCAGGCCGAGCGCGAAGCGAAGGCTCAGATCGAGTTACAGCACCTCAAGCTGGCGGTCATTCCAGCCTTACGACAGGCTGGGATCGCGAAAGTCGAGATCCGGTTCGACGGGTCCGGAGACAGCGGCGCTGTCGAGGAGATCGTCTGCCTTGATGCCGCCGATAGCGCGCTGGCTTGTCCCGAAAAGGTGCTCGATCCGATCCCGAATGACCGACCGGATGAAGCGGATCTCGCCGATCCCGTGCTGCTGCCAGCGGCTCTGGAATCGCTCGCCTATCTTGCCCTCGAACGCCATCATCCATGATGGGAAAACAACGATGGCGCGGGCGGACATCTCGAAATCGATGTTGAGGAAGCGAGCTTCGTGCTCGAATGCAACGTGCGCTTCACCGACTACAACCAACACTACACTGAACTGTGAGGGAGGGCGTCATGGCACATTGCTACTATCACGCCCTGTCCTCGGTCCGGAAATGGGGCGGCAAGCCCGACGACTATCTGCCGCTGCACCAGTGGTTCGACCAGTCCAAGGCCATCCTCGCAGACCCCCGGCACCGCGCGCTCCGGCACCATGCCGAGGGCATCTTCATGCTGGAAGCCCTGTTCGGGGCGACGATCGTCAATGCCGACGGCCGGACTGTTCCGGTCCGCCTCATCGGCGAGCAGCACGTTCGTGAGGATCTTGGCTCTATCCCCTCCTTTGCCGATTGGGCGCGCCTCATTGCACCGCAGGCCTGGATGCTGAGGGGTCACCACTTGGACGATCCCTTGGCAGAGCTGGTGGACCAGTCTGACCTCGGCAGTGTGTCGCCGGTTGCCAGGTCTTACCCTGCTGCGGGAAGGTCGGTCAGGGTCGAAATCTGATCGTCGGTTTGCCGGGGCGGTAAGGGACAGCGAAGCAGGGCCGAAGCCACAGACTTGAGCATGGTGTCTGCCCATTCATCCAGGCGCCATACCGGCTCTTCGCGAACCTTCCTTGAATCACCCCCCTGTCGTTCGCAACCCGGATCAGGTCCGGCCGTGTTGCCGGGCTTTGCCCGGCTGCCCGCACCACCCGAACCGGATCCGGGTTCCCCTTCGGTGCGATCGCCCGGTGGCCGCTTCTTCTGTCAGTTCGCAGCCGGGATGGACCCGGATTGCTCGATCAGGAGAAAACCCATGACCAATCTTGTTATTCTCGTCGGCCGTATCGCCCGCGATCCCGAAGCCCGCACCACCACTGGCGGAACCACCATCACCTCGATCTCGGTCGTGACCGACCGGCCCGCCCGCAAGGACGGCAAGACCTACAAGGACGAGAACGGCTACACCGCCAAGGACAGCGAATTCCACCGCGTCACCTGCTTCAACGGCCTCGGCCAGAACGTCGCCAAGTATTGCGGCAAAGGCCAGATGGTGACGGTCGAGGGGCGCATCCACTACACCCAGTGGGAGGACAAGGACGGCGCCAAGCGCTACGGCTGCGAGATTATCGCCGACAAGGTCGACTTCCTCTCGAAGCCGCGCTCAGGCAACAACGAAGATGCGCCGCCGATCGACGAAGACTGAACCCGGCACCCCCCCTGCAAGATGGCCCCGATGGCGCGAGCCACCGGGGCCATTTTTGTGTTGGCTGGCGAAAGCGGCGGCACGCGGCATCGAGCCCCGTGCCGCCGCTGGTTGTCATTTGCCTGCTGTCACTCGTTCAAGCGCGGCATCGATCCCGATCGCCATCGTCGCCCGCACGAGCTGGCGCAACTTGCCCGGATCGAGCGTTTCCGCGCTGCATTCAATCAGCAGCTTGCCGAGTTCGCCTGCGGCATCCTCGCGCAGCTTGATTTCACGCTGGGCAAGTTCCTCGCGCTGTTCGCGCAGTCGTTTGAGTGCATCGAGCGCACTCGGTTTGGACCTGGCCATAGGGGTTCCTTTTCGTGGCCGTTCGTCCCCTCCGAGGTGACATTTGCCAGCCCGAAGCCCTGTAGGAAAACGGTTTGTGGGGCAGGCCCTGGAAGCACCCGCAAGCGTTGGGAGAGGTCTCTCTCGCAGATGTCCAATGGTGATGCGGGCTTTGGGGCCGCGTCAAGGACGACGGGGCCCCACCATTTTTGCCGGGCAAGCCCGGAAAAAATCGTTGCCCCCATCGCCGCTTCGCGGCCGCGTGTGCCACGCGGTCCCTGACCCGGCCCGTCGCCCACATCCTCACACTTCCTGATGCGAAGCATCAACCATCAGGAGGTTTGACATGAACGCTAACGCTGCCCTTTCGTATTCCGGTTTTCGCGCTGACCAGTCGGCCTATGTTGCCGCACTGGATCAGGCCCATGCCCGGGCCTTTCACAGTTACTTCACGCAGTACATCCTGACCGATGACGAGGCGGGTTATGTCGCTATCGACGAGGGAGATTACGGGGCATTGCCGCAGGGTATGATGGACCGGGTGATCGACACGGTTCCGGGTAAACTCAACGATGAATTCTGACGCTACCAGGAGGAGGAAGTCCAGGCATGGGCTTCCTCCTTTCTTTTTGCTCGGCTCCCTTGGCTAACCCGTAGCCAGCGTTCAGGTGAGCACGTGATGGCAGCATCAAATGTCCGCGTCGGCAGCATCGAACGCTTCGAGACGCTCGGGCATGTCGAGCAGTTTCATGGCCGCCGCCGAAATGGCTTCGGCTTTCGTTGGGTAGGACTCGGCCGAACTGATCCCGACACCATTCGCGTAGGTGATGGTTGCCTGGAAGCCATTGCCTTTGGGCGTTGCGGACAGTGTTACGTTGGACATTCGCTGCACCCCCATGCGGGTTAAAATGCTGGTCTGTCATACCATCGGATGCGAGCGCGGACCAGCGCGGCAGCCGCTGTGAATTCGCGGCCGAATGCGGCCAGGCCATCCCGCCGGAACGGCACATCTTGTCCTCCATCCATTATCTGGAACCGCACCTGGATCAGCTATCTGGAAGGGGGGAATTCAAGCACACCGTACGCGACATGTCGCCGGTCATTTAGTCCCTGATACCAATGAATTATACCTAGAAAATAGGTTCGGTCACTTCTCAATCACATTGATATAATGTCATTTATGCAATTTGAAGTGATTGGCGGGGAGGCGGAAAGGGGCGGAATTGCTGAGTCCATTCGTTCTTGACATGTTCTTCATTGTGATTTAACCGGGAAAGCACTTTCGCAGTGCGGCCAGGCTCCTCGTTTGAAGGAGTCGGTCAATGTCACGACCAATATCTCTGCAAGTCTACGTCACCTCCGAACTCGCCGGGCGGGTTCGGATTGCTGCTGCCGCCGACGGTCTGGCGGTCAGCGAATGGCTGCGTTCGATCATCTTTCGGGCCTGCGAAGATGAAATCTCCGTAGCGAGCGATCGCGGTCTCCTGCGCCGGCTCTATCGCCAGTCCCTGTTCTCCATGGTGGGGGTCGATGCCCTGCTTGCCGGGCACAAGGATCACGCTTTGCGCGAACGGGTCCACCAGGCCTTTGCCGCCAAGTGCAAGCAGGCCGGCCTCACTGCCAGCACCGACGAGGGAGGCTCCCATGAAGCGTAACCTCGTCAACTTCACGCGCGGCAGCCAGCTGCTCGGCCACTTCGGTTTCATGTTCGCTGCCGGGCTGAAGGGGCCCCTGCTCATCGCCCTTGCCGTCCTCTCCTCGATGTCGTGGTGGATGCTTTCGGGCGGGCTTACCGACCACGAAACCTACCTCGTGTGGATGAGGCTTTATGCCTCTGCCTACTGCTTCATGGAATTCGATCCCGCCAAGCAGGTGGCGCTCGAAACAGGCTTTGGCGGGACCGTCCAGTTCCCCATCGCGATGGTCGAAAATTTCCCGCCGGTGGTACGTGCATGGGGCCACATGGTGGACATTCTCCAAGGCGTCTTGTGGCGCTCGGCGCTCGCCCTCCTGCCAGCCTTCGCCCTGTTCTACTGGTTCGCTGCGCGCTTTGGTCGCAAGTCCAAGGAGCGCAAGCACGAGCGCGGCGCCATGCTGGTGACCCTGGCCGAACTGGTCGAGGAAATCCGTGTCTACAACCTTGCCGAACGGGCGAAGGAACTGGCCCAGGCGATGGGATGGCGCTGGCGGCTCTGTACGCCGGGCGAACTCGCCAAGGTCTTTCCCTACCGCCCGTCGAAGCTGGCCAAGGTCAGCTATCCCTGGCGGCTCGAGCAGAGCCACGCGATGCTCATCGGCACGACCGGCATGGGCAAGACCGTCGCCCTGTCGGATATGATCGAGGAAGCGCGCAGCCGCAGCCAGCGCGCCGTGATCTTCGACCTGACCGGCGCATTCATAGAGCATTTCTACGACAGCAGCCGGGACGTCATCCTCAACCCGCTTGATGCGCGCTGTCCGCGATGGAGCGTGTTCGACGAGTGCCGTGACGAGGCCGAGTTTACCGCGGCCGCCGAAGCACTCGTGCCGCACGATGGCGGTGGGTCGGAGCAGTTCTGGGTACTCGCCGCGCGGCTGTTGTTTGTCGAAATGTGCCTGAAGTTGCGCGCGCGCGGACAAGGGACGAACGAGGCGCTGGCGTCAGAACTGATGACGGCGGACCTGGCATCGGTGCACCGGCTGATGCGCGGTACGATCGCCGACCCGCTCACTGCCCCCGAGGCTGCACGCATGGCGGAATCGATCCGCGCCGTGTTCAATGCCAACGCCAAGGCGCTGAAGCTTTTGCCGCAAAGTGGGCGCCGCTTCTCGCTCCGGCAATGGGTTGAGCAGGACGATGGTTCGGGCTCGATGGTGTTCATCTCGGCCAGATATGTTGACATGAGCGTGTGTTCGCAGCTGCTCACTGTCTGGCTTGATCTGGCAATGAACACGCTGATGACGCTCGATCGGACCAGGGACTTGCGCGTCTGGTTCTTCGTCGATGAGCTCGGAGCATTGCACCGCCTGCCGGCCCTCGAGAAGGGCCTTCAGACCGCGCGCAATTTCGGCGGCGCGATCGTCACCGGCATCCATGCCTATGCCAAGCTCAAGGAAGTCTACGGTGAGAACATGGCGATGACGCTTTCATCGCTTGCCAGGACCAAGCTGATCCTCGGCACCGCCGACCGCGAGACCGCCACATGGTGTTCCGATTTCATCGGCCACACCCAGGTGCGCGACATGGAGGAGGGTTACACCTACGGCTACAACAACGCGCGCGATGCGGTCAGTCTGACTTCGCGCAAGCACATCGAGCCGCTGCTGCTGCCCGACCAGTTGATGAACCTCGCGCGTCTTTCGGGCTACATCAAGTTCCCCGACGGATTCCCGGCGGCACCGGTAAAGCTGACGCCCGTCACACGTCGCAGACGGGCCGAGCCGTTCATTCGCAGAGCCGGCGATGATGGCGGACCGGAAGGGGGCGGGACACCCGTGATCCCTCTGAAGCCATGGCTCCCCGACGACGGAAATTCCGCCTCCGAGCACCCATCGTCGAACGACGACGGGGCGGGCAAGCGGGTCATCCCCAAGCAGGGCGAACTGGCGCTCGAACGCTCTGCCAGGGCAAAGCCCGGCCAGGACGAGGTAGCGGCATTGCCGGCACAAGCGACCGCACCAGGCAGCGTTGCCGATCGCGACATACGGACCGCAACCGGTGTGCCCTATGCAGCCGGAGGGCCAGCGCAGGTGGAGCAGCCAGACACGGCAAAAGTCCAGGAAACCGCCCCTGCCATTCCCAAGGACAGCGTGCTCAAGGCCGGGTCGGCCGATGGTCAGGAACCGGCAAAGACCGATGGCGTGCGCAGCGATGCGCCTCGCCTTATGGCGAGGCAGTCCGGGCAGGCTCCTGAGGAGCGCCAGCGTGCACCCAATGCGGCGGCGGAAGCGCGCAAACTGATGCTTGAAGATGGCCTCACCGAGCCCGATCCATCTGCCAGAGATGATCGCGGCTTCGGCGATGTCGACATGGATATCTGACCACTGACGGCGGCGCTGCAGGAGGAGCCCACACCATGCTTTCCGCAGCCAACGTGCGCACGGCCGGCGGCGCCGCCAATTATTTTGCCTCGGACAACTACTATACCCGGGCCGATGCCGACCGGTCCGGCGAATGGTTCGGCAAGGGCGCGGAGCGTCAGGGCCTCGAGGGCCGGGTCGATGCGCGCCTATTCGAAGCTGTGCTCAAAGGAATGCTGCCCGATGGCAGCCGGGTTGGCAGCGACGGGCGCGAGCATCGTGCGGGGACAGATCTCACGTTTTCCATGCCCAAGAGCTGGTCGCTCCTCGCGCTTGTCGGCGGCGACAAGCGGATCATCGATGCCTACGCCGCAGCCGTGAAGGAGACGCTTGCCTGGGCGGAAAAGAACCTTGCTGAAACCCGCATCGAGGTGCGCGGACGTGAGAAGATCGCCCAGACCGGCAACTTGCTCGTGGCGCTATTCCAGCACGATACCAACCGCAACCAGGAGCCCAATGCCCACATCCATGCCGTCGTCGCCAACGTGACCCAGGGGTCTGATGGCAAGTGGCGAGCGCTTCGCAATGACAAGCTCTGGGAGCACAATACGCTCCTCAATGCGATGACGATGGCGCGCTTCCGGCTCTCGGTTGAAAAGCTCGGCTACGAAATCGGCGAGACCGGCAAGCATGGCAATTTTGAAGCGGCGGGGGTGCCCCGGCACGTCCGCGATGCCTTCAGTTCCCGCCGCGCCGAAATCGTTGCAGCGCTTGAAGGGATGAACGGCAAGGGGCTGGCCGCGCGCAATGCCGCCAACCTCATGACGCGCGCGGCAAAGCAGACGATCGAGGATCGCGGCGCGCTTGGCCAGCAATGGCGCGACCAGGCGGCACGGATCGGTTTCGACCCCGCCGAGGTTATCGCTAGGGCCAATGGCAGGGCTGCCATGGACATCGGCGGGGTGCCAACGCTCGGCGGGTTTGTTCGCGACGTGGTCGAGCACGGTCGCGGCATTGCCCAGGCCCTTGCCGAGCGATTGGGGCTGCGCGCCGGCGATCCGCTCGTCCCGCGCGATCTTGCCAGAAAATCGCCGCAGGAGATTGCCGCTGTCCATGCTGTTGCTTCGGCTGTGCGCCACCTTTCCGAACGCGAAGCGGCCTTTGCCCGCACCGACATTTACAAGGCCGCCCTGGGGTTCGGATTGCCGGTGGCCTTGCCGGAGATCGAGCGCAGGGTGGAGCAACTGC
Organism: Sphingobium sp. D43FB; assembly: GCF_002312805.1. Taxonomy (GTDB): domain Bacteria; phylum Pseudomonadota; class Alphaproteobacteria; order Sphingomonadales; family Sphingomonadaceae; genus Sphingobium. Next base: position 21,912 of record NZ_NMUA01000006.1, read on the forward strand.
TGCGACAGGGCGAACTCGCGCGCGGCAAAGGGGCGGACCGGGGACTTGTCACAACGGTGGGGGCCATTGCGACCGAGCAGCGGATTGTCGCGGCCGTTGAAGCAGGGCGCGGGATGGCACCGCCCATCGTCGATCCAGCCGAGGCAGGCGCACGCCTACAGGCGCTTTCCCAGCTCAAATATGGGATGACCCTCAACCAGGGGCAGGAGGCCGCAGGAAGGCTTCTCCTTGGCTCCAGCAACCGCATTGTGGCCATCCAGGGGGTGGCGGGGGCAGGCAAGAGCACCGTGCTCCAACCCGTCGCCGACATTTTGCGGGAGGAAGGCAAATCCGTACTCGGGCTCGCCGTCCAGAACACGCTCGTGCAGATGCTGGAACGCGACACCGGGATCCCATCAATGACCGTGGCGCGGTTCCTGAAGCGCCATGCCGCGCTGCTCGAAGGCGGAGACAAAGCGGTCCTTGCGTCGGCGCGCAGCGAACTGCGCGGCACCGTAGTCCTCCTCGACGAAGCCTCGATGGTCGGCAATACCGACAAGGAAAAGCTGGTTGGCCTCGCGAACCTCCTCGAGCTTTCGCGCTTCGCCAGTATCGGCGACAGGAAGCAATTGGGTGCGGTCGATGCCGGCAAACCCTTTGAGGTCATGCAGAAGGCTGGCGTCGAGACAGCGACCATGAACATCAACTTGCGCGGTCGTGACCGGGCACTGCGGGCTGCCCAGCATGCCGCACAAGGCGGGCAGATCGAAGAAGCCTTGCGCCACCTGGGATCCAATGTCGTCGAGGTCGGGGAAGGGGCGGCTATCGAGGCCGCCGCAGCATGGCTGGCGCTTGCACCCGCCGAGCGTGAGCGGACTGCCATCTATGCGTCGGGCCGCACACTGCGCAGCGAGGTGAACCAGGCTGTTCAGACAGGTCTGAAGGCCAATGGCGAACTGGGGCAGCCTGCGCTCAAGCTCGACGTGCTTGCGCGCGTCAATACGACGCGCGAGGAGCTGCGGTATGCGGGCACCTATGTTCGCGGCATGGTTGTTGAAGTCGACCGCGACAAGCGCGCCCAGGGCCTCATGCGCGGAACCTATCGAGTGGTTGAAACCGACACCAAACGTGAGCGCGTCACCCTCGAAAACGGGCGCGGCAAGCACTTCGAATTCAGACCAGGGAAGCTCCGGCCGCAAGGCGAGCATGACCCCTTGCGGCTCTACGAGCTGAAGCCTCTTGAACTCCATGCCGGCGACCGCATCCGCTGGACGGACACGGACCACAAGCGTGGCCTGATCAATGCCGATCAAGCCCGGATTACCGGGATCGGCAGCAAGTCCGTTAAACTGACTACATCGATGGGCATCGCGCATGAGCTGGCAAGGGAGGATCCGATGTTGCGGAGGCTCGACCTCGCCTATGCACTCAATGCTCACATGGCGCAGGGATTGACTTCGGACCGGGGGATCGCGGTCATGGACAGCCGGGAGCGCAATCTGTCGAACCAGCAGACGTTCCTGGTGACAATCACCCGTTTGCGTGACGGACTCACGCTCTTCGTTGACAATGCGTCGCGGCTCGAGGCGGCGGTCGGGCGCAACACCGGCATGAAGCGCTCGGCGCTCGAAACCGTCGATCTGCTCCGCGATGCGGCGGCCCAGGGGCAAGCAAAGGGCGATCAGATGGATAAGGTACAAGCGCCCGGTCGCGAGCCACCCGAGCGTGACCGCTCGATCGTCAAACCCTTCGAAATCGGCATCTGACAGCAGTCGCAAGAGGGCTCGTCGCCTGAGTTCAATGGCATGCAGATTGACTTTAAGTTCCTAATTTGTTCTCAATGCGGCCATGCCCCGAATCGCTGACGATATTCTGCTCACCCATCTGGAAGTGGCGCTTGCGGTAGCCCCCGAGCCAGTTCTCTGCGGACTCAACGCCGATGACCCGCGCCAGCAGCGGAACGCCCGGGTAGATCTCGCGCGGCATCTGGTCGAGCGCATGCGCGGGTTCGTAATCGAAGGCGAAGGGGGCAAGCGCGGTGAAGGGCAGTCCTGTCTCTTCCCGGGCGATCTTTCGCCGATCGGTTGACCAGTACGTCAGAGCGCTGTCGATCGCATGAAGGCGTATCGGTCGGTGCCGGGACGTCGGCTTATCATTGAGGTCTGCCAGATCGGCAATTCGCCTTGCGATCGCCTGCCAGGTGCGGACACCTTCCTGATCACCGGCAAGGGCAAGGGCGCCAATCTGCTCGGTCACATGGCGCGGGGCATCATGCCCATGGACCGTGAGCACCTGGTTGGCGCAGGCCCAAAGTTCCCAGTTGCTTAGCGGCAACGGTGGTTCTTCCAGTAGCGGTCCCACCGTAGCACCGTTCCGGTGCGCACCATCGCGCAGGACAGATCGGCACCCGAGGCAAGGGTGCACCAGGCCGCGGTCCGCGAGCCGCCGGCCGAACCTTCAGAGCGGCAGTGCATAGCTGGGGCCGAAACGATCACATGCCCTGTCGGTATTGTCCCGCGTGGGCCGCCGAGGAGCGAAACGAGGCGGTCGCGCGCTTGGAGTGCGGTGGCGGGCGGGCAGGGCTGGTTGGTCCGGCAGGTGCCGTCCATCTCGCGCGCTGCAATACCCGAAATCCGGATATGCGGGCCCTCCGCGCACCAGATCGGTCCATCGCCGTCCCAGACATGGGTCGGAGTACAGGTGAAGCTTTGTCCTGCCGCGACGACGGCGGCTGCAAGTGTCAGGAACATTTTGAAACTCTACTGAAGTTTGCGGCCGAACCAGAGCACCCGGCCGACGATGTTGATGGCGCGGCGTTCGAGCCCGCGCCAGCTTGGATAAGCAGCGTTGTCGCTCACCACCGAAATCCGCCGACCTTGCGGCTCGATTGCGATCCGCTTGACGCTAAGCGCGTCATCCATGCGCAGGACATAGATCCCGTCGCGCAGCCGTGCTTGGCCATCACCTAGATCGACCATCACTTCGTCCCCATCGTTGAGCGTCGGCTCCATGGAGTCCCCGATAACGTGGATGATCGACAAGCTTGAGGCCTTGCTAGGGGTGAGCTTGCGGAGCCAACCTTCGTCGAAACCGAATTGTCCGCTTTTGCGTTCCATTTCGGCGAGCGCGCCGTGACCGGCAGATGCTTCGACATCCAGAACCGGTATCTGCACCAGTTCGACCACGGGGGAGCTGCGATGGGGCGGTGCGCCCAAAATGCGCTCATCCACGCCGAAGAATCGCGCGAGAATGTTGCGATCGCTCTCGTCGAGATACCGCGGGCTACCCTTGCGAATGTACTGCTGGATATAGGACACATTGCGGCCGAGCAGCCGCGAAATCCCTGAGTACGTGCAGCCTTTTCTTGCCAGGATGAGCTCGTCCAGAGCCCTTCGTGCTTCGTCCATCACTCGCTGTCCTGTCACGATCGCTAGGAAAAACCATCCTAGACTCTAGGACGCCTTCCTAATATGAACAAAACAAGAACGCAAGGATAAAGCGAGTCGGACGGCAATGGAGCTACTGGAGCAGATCGAGACCTATCTGGTGCGGACGAAAACACCGCCGAGCAAGTTCGGGCGCATGGCCGTCGGAGATCCGCGGTTCGTAGAGGATTTGCGGTCAGGTCGACGGCCGCGCCGTCTGACGCAAGAGCGGGTGAAACTCTACATCACTGCAAGTGATGCCAATTGGTGAAACCGTTTGAACTGGCAACACAGTTGGCCCCATCTATGGGGTCGATAGTAGGTGGGGTCGGTTTGGTGAGCGACGAAGTCATTGCAACTTATGATGCGCAAGCCGCCGAATTGGCTGAACGCTACGATCAGCCTGCCTTACTGGCATCGTATTCGCCGATCGAAGATTTGATTGCATCGACATCGGCAGATTCCTTGGCTCTCGACATCGGAGCTGGTTCTGGCCGTGATGCGGCCTGGCTCGCCTCCAAGGGGTATGAAGTGGTTGCCGTGGAGCCTTCGAGCGGAATGCGCGATGAAGCCCAGCGCAGGCATGAAGATACCCGAATCCGCTGGCTTGATGATCGGCTTCCCGGTCTCACCCGCATCCACGAACTAGCGTTGTCGTTTGATCTTATCCTTCTGTCAGCGGTCTGGCAGCACATTGCTCCTCAGGATCGGCAGCGGGCTTTCCGCAAGATGTCGTCCTTGTTGAAGCCTGGAGGCCTTCTGATCATGACTCTTCGGCAGGGACCGCCCCCTGCCGATCGCCCCATGCATGCAGTTTCACTCGGCGAAGTCGAAGCGCTGGCCCGGACGTTCGGACTTGAAGTGCTGAAAGTCGTTGATCAGGCCGACGAACTCGCACGTGCCGAGGTTTACTGGACGACGGTGATCCTACGCATGCCTGACGAAGGAGCGGGTGCCTTGCCGCTCATTCGCGGCATCATTCTGGCAGATGACAAGTCTTCCACTTACAAGCTCGCGCTATTGAGGGCGATATCTCGAATTGCCGAACACGCTCCCGCTACCGTCCGAATTGCGGCCGATGAGCCCGATGCCGTGGATGTGCCACTTGGCCTCGTGGGACTGTTCTGGATCAGAATGTATATACCTCTCGTCCGCGCAGGCTTGCCCCAGGCTCCGCGCAATTCAGGACCCGACGGCCTTGGTTTTACGCGCTCAGGCTTTCGTGCGGCGATGCAGCTTCAATGCGCGGCTGCTGATTTCCGAGTGGGTGCAGGCTTTTCTGGCGAACGCGCGGTGGCCGTGCATTCTGCGATAGGCGAGGCGGTCCGTACGATCACGACCATGCCTTCTAATTTCATCAGGTATCCAGGGTCCGATCAGCAGGTTTTCCGGGCGATTAAGCGGAGAGTTGGGAGATCGGATGGCACTATTGCGCTGGATGTAGAGACGCTCTGGTCGTGGGGAGCGATGCGGGTTCCCGGGCATGTCTGGCGAACTATGTCCCGTCTGGGCGCATGGATTGAGCCCGTTCTGGTGGCAGAGTGGTCGCGGCTGATCCGGACATATTCCGAAAGAATGGGGAAAGTCGTTCCAATTGGTCAGTCCGAAGCTGCGTTGGCCTGGGAGGAGCCAATCCGCGACACGACCGTTGGTCGTGCAGCTGTCAGAAGCATAATCGACACTGGCGGGGACATCTCGTGCTGTTGGACTGGTAAACTCTTGAAGCCTGGAGCTTTGGATATTGACCACTGCTTGCCATGGGCGGCATGGCCATGCGGCGACCTTTGGAATTTGCTTCCCAGCGACAGACAGGTTAACCAGCACCTGAAGCGTGACCGACTCCCATCCGCTGAAAGGCTGCAACAAGCCCAGACACGGATTACCAGTTGGTGGCAATCGGCGTGGCTTTCTGATGAGGCGCTGCAGGTGCGCTTTCAGCAAGAAGTCGTCGCAGCATTGCCAGTCCAAGATCCGTCGAACCTTGATGATGTATTTGACGGCTTGGCTTGGCGCCGATTGAGATTGCGGCAGGATCAGCAGGTGCCTGAATGGGTGGGCTAAATACTCTCAATGCGCGCGACTATGCTGATATGCCACAATCTTTCAGTGCTTCTGATTCGACGCTTAGCATAGCCGAATGTTTATGAATTATTTGGATAATCGAGGGTATAAGCTGCCCGTTGCATGAGGCCCATGTCGATCCCGGTGCCGTCCCGATAACAGGGGAATATGACATGCGAAGCATAGCCATACTGTCGCTGCTGTTGCTGCCGCTCGGTATCTCGGAAGTCTCTGCACATCCGGGCGGACTTAATTCCGAGGGGTGCCACAACAACCGTAAGACAGGGGAATACCACTGCCACGGTGGGGGCGCCGCTTCGGGGCAGGCAACCTCGCCTCGTCGCTTATTTCTCGCTGCTCCAAGTGTCGGTGCGTTCCGTAACTGCGCAGAAGCAAGAGCTGCGGGAGCAGCCCCTGTAAGGCGTGGTGATCCGGGCTATGGACCGCATCTGGATCGGGATAGCGACGGTATTGGTTGCGAGCCGTATCGAGACCGATAATCCTGAGCGCCAATCGCTCGGCATGAGCGACGGTAGTCGCCTTGAAGTTGGCCATTCCTGGATCAAAATCAGCTTAACGGAAGCGGTCGTATAATCACTTTCGATCCGGCAACCTGGAATGACTGGGATTGGGACAAAACCGCCGTTCACCAGTACAACCGTGAACGACAGGTTTGGGGTGTATCGGCCATTCGCAAGGTGACGGTGCTTTCATCCTCGAAGGCTTTCGCTTCGTCAGGTCGGCCCCACGGATCCAATTGCGGCCGCGGCATTGTCGTCGCCGCTCGCCCCCTCCCATCAAGCTCCTTGCGCTCGGAATAACGGTCGACAAGCCGGGCGGCGTGAGGCCGCATCAGCACGGTCGCATCCGTTCGTTGTCGTCGAACTCCTTGTAGGCCATGGCGACCGAAGACTGGTTCGGGATAGTAACCCTGCGCATCCAGCGATCCAGCAAACGCCGAGTGTTGACGCGGTTGCTGAGGCAATCTCGGCATGGCGCGACGCGCGCCCAGCGCCTCCCCAAGTTACGCGATGACACTGGCCGGGATATCGTTTAGGTCACGACACATGCTGCGCAGGCTCTGCTCCCTCTTGCTGGTCATGATCGCGTCGTCGCTTGTGCTGACGGCGACGATCCATGCACGCGAGGTTTCAGGACAGATCCTGATGGATTGCGCCGGAGTCGTGCATGAAGATGGCGATGCCGACCAGTCCCAGGGCGACGCCGACAAGGCGATGCCCCATCACCACAGCACCTGCCATGGTCCAACATTGGATATACCCGATACAAGCGATCTTTATTCGCTTGGCGAGGCAAGCGGCTTGCATCCGTTCCCTGCGCCGCAAAGCGCCCTGGCGTCTTATCGGACCGGCCCTGCACTAAGGCCTCCCGCCGCCTGACATCGCCCGCCGGTCGGCATCCGCCGATCAGACGTGTTTTGTCAGGATCACCAGATAATGAAAAAGATGTTCGTGGCCATGATGGCCGCGGCGTCCTGTGCCTCGATGGCGCAGGCGCAGCAAACGCCGATGACTGCGGCAACGCAGCCGCTTGGCGTCTATACCCTCGATCAGGCCGTATTGGCCGCAGGCGGCGCGGCGCCTGCCGCTGACGCGGCATCGGCCGCAATCGAAGCGGCGCAGGCAGAACGGACGGTCGCGGGGCTACGACCCAATCCCGTCTTTCAGGGGCAGGTCGAAAACGTCGCCGGATCTGGCCCATACAAGGGTCTGCAAAGTGCGGAGACGACCGTAGGCGTTGCGATCCCGATCGAGCTAGGCGGTAAGCGCGGTGCCCGCGTCGCCGTCGCTAGCGCACAGCTATCGCGTGCCGAACTGCAGGCGGCGATCACCGCGAGCGACATTCGTCTGCAGGTGACGCAGCTCTATATCGATGCGGTTGCGGCCGAACGCCGGCTCGCAACAGCGCGCGATCAAGCGCGCATTGCCGCCGAAGTGCTGCGCGGCGCGGGTGTGCGGGTTCAGGCGGGACGGGCCTCGCCGCTCGAACAGCAGCGCGCCGATGTCACGAGGATCAACGCCGATGCCAATGTGGAACGGCTGACACGGCTCGCCGAAGCAGCGCGCACGAACCTGGCACGGCGGATTGGACGACCTATCGACGGGATGCTCGATGCCGCGCTTCTCGATCAGCTCCCGGCGCCGACCTTTGGTCCCGTCGAGACGCCGCCGGCGGCAAACACTTTGGCACTCGCCGCCGCCGACGCCGATCTAGCCGTCGCCGATGCCGGCGTGACGCTGGCGCGGGCGAACCGGGTGCCGGACCTCAACATCGGCCCGGCTCTAAGGCGGCTCGAAGCGACCAACGACACCGCTGCGGTATTTTCGATCTCGATTCCGATCCCGCTGTTCAACAATGGCCGCGCGGCCATCGCGCAGGCGAGCGCACAGCGAAGCCAGGCGGAAGCCTTACGGCGTGTTACCGCCCTCGATGTCGAGCAAGCGATCACGAACGCGCAGGCGGAGGCCGCGAACGCGGCCACAACCGCCCGTGCTGCAGCCGGACCGGCGCTGGAAGCGGCACAGGAAGCCGCCAGGATCGCCCGGATCGGCTACCGTGAAGGCAAGTTCGGCCAGCTCGATCTGCTCGACGCCGAACGCACTCTTGCCGAGACGCGCGTCGCCGCGATCGACGCACTCGCCAATTATCAAAATGCCCGCGCGCAACTGGAGCGGCTGACCGCTCCCGCGACGGCGACCACGATTTCGGGGGATACCGACCGATGAAGACCATCCTTATGGGCGGCGCGATGCCGCTTGGCCTCGCCTTGCTGCTCTCCGCTTGCGGCGGTAGCTCCGAAGGCGGCGATACTACTGCAACCAATGAAGCATCTGCCAATGCCGACGAGGGCGGCGGTAAAGAAGCGCATGCCGACGAAGGGGCCGTGACGCTCACGCCCGACCAGATCACGGCCGCCGGGGTCCAGATCGCGCGCCCGATGACAGGCGGAGCCGGTACGATCGAACTGCCCGCAACTATCGAGGGTGATCCGCAAGGGACGCAGGTCGTTTCGGCCGCGATCGGAGGCCGCGTCGTTTCATTGACCCGCAATCTGGGCCAGTCGGTCGGCAGGGGGGAAACCATCGCGGTCATCGAAAGCAGGGAAGCGGCACAGCTCAAGGGAGAGGTGGAAGCGTCGCGCGCCAGGCTTGCACTCGCCAATTCCAACCTCGCACGCGAACAGCGCCTGTTCGCGCAGCGCGTGTCGCCCGAACAAGACCTGATCGCGGCGCGAACGGCTGCGACCGAAGCAAGGATTGCCTACCGCCAGGCCCAAAGCCAGGTCTCGGCCGCCGGCGGCGGCGGGGGCGGCGGCGGCCTCAACCGCCTCGGCATTACCGCCCCCATCGCCGGCCAGATCATCTCGCGTCCGGTCGTGCTGGGCCAGACCGTCACAGCCGACGCGGAACTGTACCGTATCGCCAATCTTAGCCGGGTATCGCTGGCGCTGAACCTCAAGCCCGAAGACGCCGGCAGGGTCAGGCCCGGGAACGTCGTAACGGTAACGGCGCCGGGCAGGCAGACCAGCGCGCGTATAACCTTCGTCTCGCCCGCGCTTGATCCCCAAACGCGGCAGGTGCCGGTTATCGCGACGCTCGACAATCGCGGCGCTCAGTGGCGTGTCGGCGAGCCCGTCACTGCTGCGGTGCAGCTGAGCGGCAATGCTGGAAGCTCTGCGGTACGCGTGCCGACGACGGCCATTCAGACCGTCGAAGGCAAATCGGTGGTCTTTGTCCGCACCGCCAAGGGGTTCCAGGCTACCCCGGTCACGCTGGGCGATGCCGCCGGCGATACCGTCATCGTCCGCTCTGGCCTCAGCGGCCGCGAACAGATCGCCACTACCGGCAGCTTCACGCTCAAGGCCGAACTCGGCAAGGGCGAAGCGGCGCACGAGGATTGATGCCATGATCGCCCGTATCGTCACATGGGCGGTCGAGAAGCGCTGGCTCGTCCTGCTTCTCACCGCCGTCGCCACCGCCATCGGTGCCTATTCCCTTTACCGGCTCCCGATCGACGCGGTGCCGGACATCACCAACAACCAGGTCCAGATCAACGTCCGCGCCTCGGCGCTGTCGCCCGAGCTGGTCGAGAAGCAGGTTTCGTTTCCGATCGAAACCGCGCTTGCGGGCATTCCCGGCCTTGAAAACACGCGCTCGCTCAGCCGCAATGGGTTCGCACAGATAACCGCGGTCTTCGGCGAGTCCACCGACATCTATTTCGCTCGCCAACAGGTCGGCGAGCGTCTTGCCGGGGTCGCGGAGAACCTGCCTGACGGCGTGAACCCCGAAATGGGACCGATCGCGACGGGGCTGGGCGAGGTCTATATGTGGACCGTCCGGCTTGATCATCGACAGGATGACAAGCACCGCCCCGGTGAGCCTGGTCAGCAGCCCGACGGTAGCTACATCACGCCGGAAGGCGAACGGCTGACGAGTGAAGAAGACAAGGCAACCTATCTGCGCACCGCGCAGGACTGGATCGTCACGCCGCTGCTGAAGAACACGCCGGGTCTTGCCGGCGTCGATTCCATCGGCGGCTATGCCAAGCAGTATCTGGTCGTCCCCGACGTCCAGAAGCTCGCTTCCCTGAACATCACGCTCACCGAGCTTGGCACCGCGCTCGAGAAGAACAATACCAGCGTGGGCGGCGGCTTCGTCAACCGCAACGGCGAGGGTCTAGCGGTCCGCTCCGACGCGCTGGTGCGCAACGCGGCCGAACTGTCGCGCACCGTTATCGCGACCCGCGAAGGGGTGCCGATCACCCTTGACCAGGTTGCCACCGTTCGCACCGGCCAGGCGATCCGCATGGGCTCGGCCTCGGAGAACGGCACCGAAGTGGTCGTGGGCACCGCGATCATGCGGATTGGCGAGAACAGCCGCAACGTCGCCACGGCGGTCGCTGATCGGCTGAAGGAGATCAACGCCTCGCTGCCGCCTGATGTCGTGGTGCAACCCGTTCTGGACCGGACCGCGCTGGTCAATTCGACGATCAAGACGGTCGCCAAGAACCTCTCCGAAGGCGCGTTGCTCGTCATCGTCGTGCTGTTCCTTCTGCTCGGCAATTTCCGCGCCGCGCTGATTGCGGCGGCGGTGATCCCGGTGACAATGATGCTCACCGGGTTCGGCATGCTGCGTCTGGGTGTCTCGGCAAATCTGATGAGCCTGGGCGCGCTCGACTTTGGTCTCATCGTCGATGGCGCTGTCATCATCGTCGAGAACGCGCTGCGCCGCCTCGCGGAGCAACAGCACCATGAAGGCCGGCTGCTCAGCATGAAGGAGCGCCTCGAAGCCGTTGCCACGGCGGCGCGCGAGATGATCCGGCCCTCGGTCTACGGGCAGGCGATCATCATCCTTGTCTATGTCCCGCTGCTCACGCTTACGGGCGTGGAGGGCAAGACGTTCGTGCCGATGGCGCTGACGGTCATCATCGCCCTGCTTTTCGCCTTTGCCTTGTCGCTGACATTCGTGCCTGCGGCGATTGCCATCTGGCTGTCCAAGCGGGTCGAGGAGAAGGATGGGCGCATCATCTCATGGCTGAAAGCCCGGTACGAACCGGGTCTCGAGAAGGCCATGAAGCGCCCGTCGTTTACGATCGGCGCAAGTGTTGTCAGCCTCGTCGCGGCGGCGCTGGCCTTCACTACGCTGGGGCAAGTCTTCCTGCCCCAGCTCGATGAGGGCGATCTGCTCATCCAGGCGCTGCGTATCCCGGCGACATCGGTCCAACAGAGCCAGGCCATGCAGGTGCCGATCGAGCGTATTGTCGCCAAGCAGCCCGAGGTGCGCTTCGTCTTTTCCAAGACAGGCACGGCCGAGCTGGCATCGGACCCGATGCCGCCCAACGCGACCGATATGTTCGTCATCCTCAAGCCCCGCGATGAATGGCCTGATCCCAAGCTAGCCAAGGAGGAACTGGTCGAGCGACTGGAAGGCCTGCTCGGCAAGATTCCTGGCAACGCCTACGAGATCACGCAGCCGATCCAGATGCGCTTCAACGAGCTGATCGCCGGCGTGCGCGGCGACATCGCGGTCAAGGTGTTTGGCGACGACTTCGTTGCCATGAACCGCACCGCCGAACAGATCGCCGGCGTTCTGCGCAAGACGCAAGGGGCGGCGGACGTGAAGGTCGAGCAGACCACAGGTCTGCCGATGCTCGATATTCGCGTCAATCGCGACGCGATGGCGCGGGTCGGCGTCACCGCGCAGGACGTACAGGACACAATCACCGCCACCATCGGCGGCCGCGAGTCCGGCATGATCTTCGAGGGTGATCGCCGGTTCCCGGTGGTCATCCGCTTGTCGGACGCGCAGCGCGCCGATCTGCGCCAGCTCGAACAGGTGCAGGTGCCGATTGCCGGGGGCGGCTATGTGCCGCTGTCCAGCGTCGCCAGTATCGGCGTCGTCGATGGGCCGAACCAGATTAGTCGCGAGAACGGCAAGCGCCGCGTCGTCGTGCAGGCGAACGTGCGTGGACGTGACGTCGGCAGCGTGGTGGCGGACGCACAGGCGGCCGTCGGGCAGAACGTGCGCTTGCCCGCTGGCAGCTATCTTGAATGGGGCGGGCAATTCGAAAATCTGGAGTCCGCCAGTCAGCGGCTTCAGCTTGTGATCCCGGCCTGCTTCATCTTGATCCTGCTGCTGCTCTACGGGGCATTGGGATCGGCGCGGGATGCCGCGATCGTGTTCACCGGCGTGCCCTTCGCCTTGGTCGGCGGCGTGCTGCTGCTGTTTGCCCGGGGCATGGACTTCTCGATCTCTGCCGCGGTCGGGTTCATCGCGCTGTCCGGCATCGCGGTCCTCAACGGCCTCGTCATGGTCAGTTCGGTGCAAGACCTGATCCGGTCCGGCATGGACCGGGCAGAAGCTGCCCGGACAGGAGCGATCCAGCGGCTCCGTCCCGTCGTGATGACGGCCTTGGTCGCCAGCCTCGGCTTCGTGCCGATGGCGTTCGCGAGCGGTGCCGGCGCGGAAGTGCAAAAGCCGCTCGCGACCGTCGTCATCGGCGGTCTCATCTCTGCGACCTTGCTGACGCTGTTCGTGCTGCCGACGCTCTACGCGCGTTTCGGGCAGCAAGCGGCGAAGGATGACGAGCGAGACGAGGCAGCGCCGCTGCCGCAGCACACATGATCGGACAGGGGAGGGCAAGAATTCGCCCTCCCCACCACGCCCAGAAAGGAGGCATGAGGTGTCAGTGATCGAGAATGTGACGAGCCTCAAGGCATCGCCGCTGCGCGTCTGGTCGGTTCTTACCGACTTTGCCGGGCATGCGCGGTGGAAGCCCTTCATTCAGCTTTCCGGCGCTGCAGTCCAAGGCGGCGAGGCCGCCTACATTTTCCGCATCGGCAAGCTCGACAAGGAAATAACCGCCAAGGCGGACATCATCTGCATCGACAAACCCCGCATGTTTGCCTGGACCGCCGGTGTTCCCAAGCTCCTCCTGTTCGAAGAGAACTACACTCTGGAGACGGAGGCAACGGGGACACGCATGCGGCACAGCCTGCACCTTTCGGGGCTCTTCGGTACTCCTATGGCAGCGATAATGCGCCACAAGTTCCACGCCAGTCTCGTCCGCTCGGATGCAAGCCTGGAACGGCACCTGCGGCGCCGGGCGGCTCACCCAAGCGCGAAGGGACGGACCTTGCCGCCTCGAAACGGCTTCAGAAGCAACCGGAGGCCATCATGACATCGCTTCGTTCGAGGACGGTCGGCATCATCGCGGGCGCAATCGCATTGGCTGCATGTTCGGAGCAGCCGGCGACAAAGGCGCCCACGGAACAGGAAATCCACGCGAATGACAGCGCGGACGCAAGCGGCACTCCTGGCCGCCATCCGTATCGGTGCGACGACAAGCGCCCGCTTCTCATCGACTTCAAGGATGAGGGATTGACCCTGGAAATTCGGCGGGCTGCGGATGCGGCGCCCCTTGTTCTGACCGCCCCGGCGCAGGGCCTCCAATATGTCGGCGATACGGCGAGCGCGACCTTCTCGGGTAACGAGATCAGGATCGAGGAGGCCGAACAGCCAACCATCGTGTGCACGAAGGCGACGAGCCTGTGACCAGTCCAGACATCATCGTGGAGCGCTGACGATGGCCGCACTCAAATTTTCCCTCATCCCGATGGTCGCGATCATGTTCGGGGCGATCATGGCCGGGTGGCGGTCCCCCGGCGAGAAACTGGTCGCTGCCATGCAGCATCTGGCAGCCGGTGTCGTGTTCGCAGCCGCTGCCACAGAAATCTTGCCCCTGGTAAAGCACGGTGGTTCTCCGAGCGCGACGCTGATCGGCGGCGCACTCGGCGTCGCCGTCATGCTGAGCCTCAAGGCGGCAGAGAGCCGGTTCAAGGGACCTGTCGCGCTACTCGCGGCGATCGGACTCGACCTTGCCATAGACGGCATGGTTCTGGGGCTCGCCTTCATCGCGGGCGAGAAGGCAGGGGCACTGCTCGCCGTCGCCCTGACACTAGAGGTGCTGTTCCTTGCACTGACCCTCACCAACGAGCTTGCCGGCAAATATCGCAAGGCCAAGGCGATTGGCCTGACCTGCGCGCTGGCGTTGCTTTTGCCCCTCGGCGCTCTCGTCGCGCAGCCAGTGGCGTTGCTGACGCCGGTATGGATCACCGGGTTCCTGAGTTTCGGGCTCATGGCACTGCTTTACCTCGTTACCGAGGAACTGCTGGTCGAGGCCCACGAAAAGCCGGACTCGCCGCTGATAAGCGCCATGTTCTTCGTCGGCTTTCTCGCGCTGCTGCTGATCGAGGAGATCATGGCATGAGGTCGTCGGCTCGAAAGGCGCCTGATGAGCGCCGGACGTTATGGATAGTGCTCCTGCTAAACGCAGCGATCGCCGTCGGATTCTTCGCCACCGGGCTGATCGGTGATTCCAGCGCGCTGATCGCCAATGGCGTCGACAATCTTTCCGATACGGCCGTTTACGCCTTGAGCCTCATCGCGTTGAGCCGCGGACAGACTTGGAAAACACGAGCGGCGAGCGCATCGGGCGTGATGCTGCTGATCTTCGCAGGCGGCATTCTCCTCGATGTCGGACGCCGGTATATCCAGGGCAGCGAACCGATCGGACCCACGATGATGGTCATGTCAGCGGTTGCGGCGGTCGTGAACTATGTCTGCCTGCGGATGCTCCAGCGGCTAGGCCAGAAGGACGTGAACCTTCGCGCCGCCACGACCTTCAGCTTCAATGACTTCATCTCCAACGGCGGCATCCTGATCGCAGGGGCATTGGTGTTGTGGCTGGGAACGAATTGGCCCGATCTACTCGTCGGCCTGGCGACCGCGCTCATCGCGGTCAAGGGCGGCATAGAAATCCTGCGCGATGCTCGTGCAGAAGCAAAAAACAGCGCGGAGAAGATGCGATGACCGACAAGCTCAAACTCGATATCCCCGTCCTGCTGCCGCAGATTCCTGACGCGGCCGATGCTTGCGTTGGCCGGCTTGTCGCGACACTCAAGGCGAAACCCGGCGTCGAACAGGCGCATGTCCTTCCCGCCGATGGCGAGACCCCCGCAAAGCTGTGCATCCATTTCGACAGCGCGGCATTGCCGATGTCGCGTGTGCGCGAAATGGTGCGCGCAGCCGGCGCCGAGATTAGCGGACGATACGGTCATGCCAGGTGGCAGGTCGAGGGTATCGGCCACGAGCGCCGCGCGCGCACCATTAGCGAAACCCTGTGCCGGGTGCCCGGCGTGCTGCAGGCCGACGCCAGCGCCTCGGGCAGTATCCGTCTCGAATATGACAAGGAGCGGGTCGACGAGGCGTTCATCCTCGCGGCGCTCGGCAAGCTCAAGGTCAGACCGGTACAGCGGACTGGCTCGGAGCACGTCGGACACGATCACAGCGCCAGTGACCATACAGACCACGACCACGGCGACGCCAGTCATGGTGAGGGCACTGAGAAACATGGGCCGGGTGACGGCCACGATCACGCGCACGCCAATTTTCTCGGCCCCAATACCGAACTGATCTTTGCGCTCGCGTGTGGCGCACTGCTGGCGATCGGCTTCGCGGTCGAAAAACTCGTGGCGGGCATGCCCGAATGGCTACCGACCGCCTTCTATGTGGGTGCCTATGGTTTTGGCGGATTTTTCACGCTGCGCGAGGCGATCGACAATCTGAAACTCAGGAAATTCGAGATCGACACGCTGATGCTCGTGGCAGCCGCTGGCGCCGCGGCGCTGGGTGCCTGGGCGGAAGGCGCGCTCCTGCTGTTCCTGTTCAGCCTCGGCCATGCGCTCGAGCATTATGCGATGGGGCGCGCCAAGCGGGCCATCGAAGCGCTCGCCGAACTCGCACCCGACAGGGCGACGGTGCGCCGCGACGGGCAGACCACGGAGCTTGCCGTCGAGGAGCTGGTAATCGGTGATGTGGTGATCGTGCGCCCCAACGAGCGCCTGCCTGCCGACGGCTTCGTCATCAAGGGTTCGAGCGCGATCAACCAGGCCCCCGTCACCGGCGAGAGCATCCCGGTGGACAAGGAGCCTGTGGCCGACGTCGAGGCGGCGCGCGCGAAGCCCGATGGTGTCGAAGCGACGTCCCGGGTGTTCGCCGGTACGATCAACGGCGGCGGCGCGATCGAGATCGAGGTGACGCGGCGTTCCAACGAGAGCGCGCTCGCCAAGGTTGTGAAGATGGTGAGCGAAGCGGAGACGCAAAAGTCTCCCACGCAGCGCTTCACTGATCGGTTTGAACGTGTCTTCGTGCCGGCGGTGCTGGCTCTATCGTTCATCCTCCTGTTCGCGTGGGTCGTGATCGACGAGCCATTCCGCGACAGCTTCTATCGGGCGATGGCGGTGCTGGTCGCCGCCAGCCCCTGTGCGCTCGCCATCGCCACCCCCAGTGCCGTGCTTTCAGGCGTTGCACGCGCGGCACGCGGCGGCGTGCTGGTGAAGGGCGGTGCTCCGCTCGAAAACCTCGGTTCGTTGAAGGCGATCGCGTTCGACAAGACGGGCACCCTGACGGAAGGCCGCCCCCGCATCACCGATGTCGTGCCGGTGGACGGCGCGAGCGAAGAAGATCTGTTGACGCTCGCGGTCGCTGTCGAGGGTTTGAGCGATCACCCCTTGGCGCAGGCGATCGTCAAGGATGGGCGCGAACGCCTGGGCGGGCGCGACATTCCGACCGCAACCGACCTCAAGAGCCTGACCGGACGCGGCGTCACTGCGACCGTTGGTGGCGAGACGGTGTGGATCGGGAAGGCCGAGATGTTCGGCGTGGAGGACATCCCTGCGCTGAATGCGGCCGCTACTGACGCCATCGCGGCCCTGCGCGAAGGGGGGCGCACCACTATGGTGGTGCGCAAGGCCGATCGGGACATCGGTGCGATCGGGCTGATGGACACGCCGCGCGAGGCGGCCAAGATCGCGCTCAAACGCCTGCGGGACATGGGTATCACCCGGATGATCATGATCTCGGGCGATCACCAGAAGGTAGCCGACGCCGTCGCCAGGGATGTCGGGCTCGACGAGGCATGGGGCGACCTGATGCCGGAGGACAAGGTCGCCGCGATCAAGAAGCTCGCGGGTGAGGACAAGGTCGCGATGGTCGGCGACGGGGTCAATGATGCGCCGGCAATGGCATCGGCGACCGTTGGCATTGCGATGGGCGCTGCCGGCTCGGATGTGGCGCTGGAGACGGCCGACGTGGCGTTGATGGCCGACGATCTGGCCCATCTGCCGTTCGCGGTCGGCCTAAGCCGCCACACACGCGGCATCATCCGGCAGAATGTGTTCGTCAGCCTGGGTGTCGTCGCATTGCTTGTGCCAGCAACGATCCTTGGCCTTGGCATCGGTCCGGCAGTTGCAATGCACGAAGGCTCCACGCTGCTTGTCGTGTTCAATGCGCTGCGGCTGCTCGCCTACCGCGATCCCGCAAAGCAAACCGTGTGACAGCAGAGTGCTTCGGTCAACACAACCGTCGGCTTCCGTCAGAACCAGACGCCCACCGAACGAGACGGAACGACTTGCTCTGGTCGACTGCTGCCGCCAACTTGTACGAACCCGCTGGCGCGGGATGGGTGCCTGGATTTGAAGTACCGCTGACCCACTGATATCGGCGCTTTGGTTGAGCCTGCTGCGGCATAGGCAGATTATCGCGACTCCTTTCAACCAAGGAGCGTACGATGATCACCAGTGTCTCTGATACCCCAGTTAGCTCATTGCGCCAGCGCATGATTGAAGACATGAACCTGCGACGGTTCGCTCGCAAAACCCAGTTCGACTACGTGCGTCACGTCGCGCGTTTTGCCACCTATCTTGGGCGCCCTCCCGACACCGCGACAGCAGAGGACCTGAGGCTATTCCAGGTCGAACAGCGCGACGCCGGCCTTGGCGTGCCGACCATGAACAGTATCGTTTCAGCGCTGCGCTTCTTCTTCACGCACACGATTGATCGACCGGATCTTTCCCGCAAGCTCCATACGGTCAAGAACCCGCGTTCCTTGCCCATCGTTCTGAGCCCCAACGAGGTCGCGCAGCTGCTGGGGGCGACCACATGCCTCAAGCATAAAGCAGCGCTGTCCGTCGCCTATGGCGCGGGCTTGCGTGCCGCCGAGGTGACGATGCTCAAGGTCCGCGATGTCGATAGCAAGCGCATGCTCCTGCGGGTGGAGCGCGGCAAAGGCGGGCGATATCGCAATGCGCTCCTGCCCGCTGACCTGCTTACCCTGTTGCGCGAGTGGTGGTCCGTTGGCCGGCAACAGGGCGTCATGCATGCCGATGGCTGGCTGTTCCCGGGGATGCACTACCTCAAGCCGCTCAGTACGCGACAACTCCATCGCATCGTTGTCGACGCCGCGGAGTCCGCGGGCATCACCAAGCGGGTCGGCCCGCACACCCTGCGGCATAGCTTCGCCACGCATTTGTTGGAGGACGGGGTCGATATTCGCATCATCCAGGCGCTGCTGGGGCATGCGAACCTCGAGACCACCGCCTTTTACACCACGGTCGCCACCCGAACGGTGCGCGCGGTCATTAGCCCGCTCGACAGGTTGGTAACGCTGCCCGATCCACAAGTGGCGCCAGACGGCTGAGCCGTTGCGCACCTCACTCGAGGTCGCCGACATCTTTCGCACCGCCGGACCGGCCTATCGGGCCGCCCATGCCGGGCATCTGAGCCTTACCCAGCTCAAGGTGATGACGGCGATCGAGAACTGCCGCACCGCAGCCCTTGGCGGTCATGTCGAGGCCTGCGAGGACTGCGGGCATTGGCGGATCGCCTATAACAGCTGTCGTAACCGGCACTGCCCAAAGTGCCAGGGCGCGGCCGCGCGCACCTGGCTGGCAGAGCGCGAAGCCGACCTTTTGCCGGTCGGATACTTCCACGTCGTCTTCACGCTACCGGCGGAGATCGCCAGCGTCGCTTTCCAGAACAAGGCGGTGGTCTATGATCTGCTGTTCAAGGCAGCGTCGGAGACTATGCTGACGATCGCGGCCGATCCCAGGCATCTAGGCGCCAGGATCGGGATCACCGCCGTGCTCCACACATGGGGCTCGGCCCTTACGCACCATCCCCACGTCCATATGGTGGTGCCGGGTGGCGGCATCGCACTCGACGGGACGCGATGGATATCGACGCGCCCTGCCTTCCTTTTGCCGGTGCGTGTCCTAGGCAAGCTGTTTCGCCGTCTGTTCCTGACCCGGCTGATCCAGCTTTATGACGCCGGCAAGCTCGCCTTCTTCGGATCGCTCGCATCACTTACCGAACGGCGCGCCTTCCTGCGTCATCTGGCGCCGGTCCGGAAGACGCGATGGGTGGTCTATGCAAAGGCGCCCTTTGCGGGCCCTGAAGCGGTGCTCGCCTATCTGTCCCGCTATACCCACCGGATCGCCATCTCGAACCGCCGGTTGATCAGCTTCGACGAGAAGGGCGTCACGCTGCGCTACAAAGATTACCGTCGCGATGGACCCGAACGCCAAAGCGTTATGACACTCGCGACCGACGAGTTTATCCGGCGGTTCATGTCGCACGTCCTGCCTCGTGGCTTCCATCGTATCCGGCATTACGGTCTGCTGGCCAGCTCATCGCGCAAAGCCAACCTCGCGCGTGCTCGCGCGTTGCTCGAGGTAGCTGCGCCGCCTGACGAGGCGATCCTCGAAGAGCCCGTCGATCTGCGACCACCATGCCCTTGCTGCGGCGGGCATATGATCATCATCGAGACCTTCGAACGCTGGCGACAGCCGCGGGCACCGCCGGACATCCTGATGCCGATCCCGGAGATTACGTCATGAACCGGCATGAACTGCTCCATATCCATCCTGTCAAAGCGTCGTGGCAGGAAATCACGGCGCTTGCGCTGGAAGCGATCCATGCCGCCGCTCACAACCAGAATGATGGCAGCACGCACCGATTATGCTGCCCGCCCCGGACAAAATGCCGACCGCCTGGTTCCCGTCCATCGCACCCTACCGGCGATTGTGCCAGTCCGCGAAACGGCGCCGACCTGAAATCCCCATAGCCTATCGCCTGAGGCCCCGCGGGTCGTACATGTGAGACTTTCGTACGCCTGCCGGCGCCCGAAACCCTTCGACATATCGGACGTTGGCATCGTCGGCCATGCCGCCAAAGAGCCGACATTCATTCACGCTATTGCGATGGCTTGCCCTAGAATTTGGGTCGCTGCTCAGGTACTTCTGTTTACACGTAGCAGCGGTCCTTGTATCGGGGAGAATATCTTGTCTTTATTGACGTTCGAGCAGGCTATCGCGGATTCCGAACAGTTCTCGAAGCGACACCTGTTGCTGGGTAATGGCTTCAGTATCGCCTGCCGGGCCGATATATTCCACTACGGCTCTCTCTACGATCAGGCTGATTTCTCCCATGCGCCTGAAGTGGAGGCGGTTTTCAACGCGCTCGGCACCAAAGACTTCGAGGCGGTCATCCGCACGCTGGAAAGCGCCGCAACCATCTTGCCAGCTTATGTCGCCGATGGCGGCGCGGCACCGACCAAGATGCTCCAGCACGCCGCGATGCTGAAAGAGATTCTCGTTCAGACCATCGCAGGCAACCACCCACATTTGCCGTCCGACATACCCGATGCGAAGTTTTGGGCTTGCCGCCGGTTCCTTACGCACTTCCTATCTGGTCCCAAGGCTGGCTGTGTCTTCACGCTTAACTACGACCTGCTGCTATACTGGGCGCTGATGCATGAGGATTTGCCGTTCGAGAATCCGGTCGATCTCGCCAAAAACGACAGCTTCGGCAACGACGAGGATGAGCCAGACGCGGAATATGTGGTGTGGCAGGGAGAGACGAACGCACACAGTGCCAACGTCATGTTCCTGCACGGTGCGCTGCACCTGTTCGATTCCGGCAAGGATCTGCTGAAATACACTTGGGTGCGCAAGGGTGTTCCGCTGATCGAGCAGGCGCGCGCCGCATTAGCCGATGACAAGTTCCCGCTGTTTGTGGCGGAGGGAACGAGCGCACAAAAAAAGGCCCGAATCCGACACAATGCCTATCTGTACCAGGGACTGAAGCAGTTCACCGCTAACGTGACGCAAGGCCAGCACTGCTGGTTTATTTTCGGGCATTCTCTGGCGGCAAACGACGACCACATTCTCACCCGCATCGGTCGCGGCCGGTTCAAAAAACTATACGTCGGCCTCTACGGAGATCCACTCGAGGCTTGGAACGAGGAGATAATCGGTCGCGCCAAGTGGCTGACGAGCCTCCGTCACGAAAAGTGGCCTTTGGAAGTCGAATTCTACCAGGCGGAGAGCGCGCAAGTTTGGAATTGACGGCCGGTGGCGCCGATAATGCGGTCGTTCCTAAGGCTGAGGAGAGTTCCCATAACCCGCCGTTCGTTCATGATCCCGAAATTGAAAGCGACGCGTCCACTGATTGCCGGTCGACGAGGAAAGAATCCCCGCCGGGACATCTTGGTTCACAATATGTTCCCTGACTGCTAGAATGATCGCAATTGAATAGGGTTTCGCTATGTCTGACGGAAGCGCAATTGAATGGACCGACGCGACGTGGAATCCGGTCACCGGATGCACGAAGATAACGCGTGGCTGCGACAATTGCTATGCTGAACGGTTTGCCGAGCGCTGGCGCGGCATTGCTGGCCATCCCTTTGAAAACGGCTTCGACCTCACTCTCCGCCCAGAGCGCGTGCAGCAACCGCTCCGGTGGAAGCGGCCACGGATGATATTCGTCAATTCAATGAGCGATCTCTTCCACAAGAAGGTGCCGCGAAGCTTCATCAACAGCGTTTTTGACACTATGGAAGCGGCGCATTGGCATACCTTTCAGGTCTTGACCAAGCGTAGCTCGCTTATGCGCAATTACCTGCGGGCTCGCTATGGTGACGGGCGCGGACCTGCCCACATTTGGTGTGGTGTTTCCGTCGAAGATGCCAAGGCCAGGCCTCGCGTCGCACATCTACGGGAAAGTCCAGCCGGCGTGCGGTTCCTGTCGATCGAACCGCTCATCGGCGCCATAGGCACGGTGGATCTCGCCGGGATCGACTGGGTGATTGTTGGCGGTGAATCGGGTCCAGGCGCACGACCTATCCATCTGGAGTGGGTGCGTGAGGTGCGGGACCAGTGTCTGGCGCAGGATGTCGCTTTCTTCTTCAAGCAATGGGGCGGCCCGCGGCCCAAGTCGGGAGGCCGAGAACTCGACGGCCAGGAATGGAATCAGTTTCCCGAAGCGAAAGTGGGGGCTCTATAGTGCCGGATATCGCGGTCGTCGGTCCTTGGGCAAAAGAGAAGCTGGAGGCGCTTGAACGCTATCTGGATTTCTACGCCAAGGTGCTGAAGAATCAGCGTTGGCGCACCATATATGTTGACGCCTTCGCGGGCGGCGGACGCGCACTGGTTCGCGCTAATTCTGCTCAGGAAGACGAGTCGATACCGCTGTTTGAACCAGAGCCCGCCAGCGATGTTGATCGCACCGAACTGATCGACGGCTCGCCGCGTGTGGCATTGAATGTTGCGAACCCGTTTTCGCGCTATGTTTTTGTCGAAAATGACCCAGCGCGATGCGAAGAACTCGAGGCGGTCAAAGTCGAATTCGACGGCACGCGTCAGATCGACATTTTGCGCACCAGTGCCGCAGATGGCATAAGCTGGGTTACTGCTAGGCAGATTTCCAAGGCCACCCATCGCGGCATCGCATTCCTTGATCCATTCGGTGCGAATCTGGAGTGGGCCAGTGTTGAAAAACTGGCCGCCACTGGAATTTTCGAGGTCGTGGTCAATTTCGCGCTGAGCATGGCAATCCAGCGAATGCTCCCCAACTCCGGCGAGATTCCGGCCGCATGGGCCAAAACGCTTGATGCCTATTTCGGATCGAGGGCCTGGTTCGAGGAGGTCTATCGCGAGCGCAGCGGCGGGTTGTTCAACACCCCTGGCTTTGAAAAGCGCGAAGAATACGCCGATCGCCTTCTGCAATTGTATCGTGCTCGCTTGAAGGCGGCCTTTGGCCATGTGTCGACCCCCCGGTTGATCCGTAACTCAAAAGGCGCGCCGCTCTATTATTTGCTCTGGGCTGGTCCGCATACCAAAGGATTGCAGGGGGCCGACCATATTTTGAGCATGGGTGAGAGCCTGAGCAAGAAGCGCGGGGCTGCCGTTGCTGCATGAGCAAGAAGCACTATGACTGGCGCATCGGCAAACCTCTCCCGCTGCTTGGCGACCACAGCGTTGCCAAGCATGATATCTCCGAACAGTATCTCGGCATTTATATTGATCGACTGACGCGAACTTTCAGCCAAACGATGCTGAACCTTACGATCGTCGACGGCTTTTGCGGCGGCGGTCTGTACCGGCACGGCGGCAGCGAAGCGGATGGTTCGCCATTGCGACTGCTTCGCGCGGTGGAAGAGGCCGACCAGGCTTTGAAAGCTGCGCGCATCAAGGGGTTTCAGGTTCGTGCAGACTTCATCTTTGTCGATGAGAACGCAGATCATATCGCGTTTCTACGCGATTTGCTCATCAAGCGCGGGTATGATTCGCGGCTTGGAAACGACATATTCCTCCACTGCTCGACTTTCGAAGACGCTTGCCCCGGAATCATCTCACGCATTCAGAGCAAGGGAACGGCGCAGCGGTCGCTCTTCTTTCTGGATCAATATGGCTGGAGCGACGTCCGCTTCCAGACTATCCGCGCGATCCTCGCGCAGATCAAAAATCCCGAAATCCTGCTTACGTTCGCCGTCGATGCCCTGATCGACTTTCTCTCCGACAAGCGCGCAGAAACCGAAGCCATGCTCGGCCTTGAGCTCAATCGCGAAGATGTGAAAGCATTGCTCGACCTCAAGAACGGAGACGGCTGGCGCTACCTGATCCAGAACGGGCTGTACCGTCACGTCCAGAACCGAACCGGAGCCCAATTTTACACGCCGTTCTTCATCCATTCTGTCGATAGCCATCGCTCCTATTGGCTGCTCCATCTGTCCAATCATCGGCAAGCGCGTGACGAAATGGGCAAACTACACTGGCGGCTCAACAACCATTTTCAGCATCATGGCGGCGCGGGTTTTCACGCGCTGGGTTTCGATCCTTCGCGCGACCTACGCCAAGACCTGATGAATTTCATGTTCGATGACGATGCACTGACCCGGTCAGAGGCTGCCGTCCTCGATCAGCTTCCCCGCATGATTCATGCTGCGAACCAGGGGGAGGGCGGTGGCTTGGTGGTTGAAAGCCTCTTCGCCGGAAACTGCAATGACACACCGGTAACATCCGAGATTTTGACCAGCCAGCTGCTTTTGCTACGCGATGAAGGCGAACTGTCGATCATTTCAGGGGAGGGGAAGCAAAAGCCGCGAGCAAAGACCATAGATTGGGATGACCGGCTGATATTGCCGCGCCAGCGGACCATGTTCAGCCGGCTGGGATGAAGGCAAAACGCTATTCGCATCGATCATGATGCTGCGGAGGAATCGGACATCCAAACTGGTTGCACCCGATATTTTTCGCCTTCTGTTTCAATGGTGATCAGCGTCTTTCTCAGACGAGTGTTCGATGCCCAAAACCAGTCAGCAATGATTTCGGCCTTGTCTGGAAGATTCGAATTCAGAGCCCGCTTATAGTCACTTATCCGGACCGAATCCTTGGTTAGGCGCATGGTGACGTCAGCCATCATCCCGGCAGCCAAATCTGGGATCGCGCAAAGATCTTCGTAGTCTCGTGAATCCTCATCCTGATCGGTCGTGTTCAAGCGGAAAACGCCCATTGGATGGGTATTATACAATGAGGTCATGCGCGCGACTGCCGTCAACGCATCGTCATGTCGCTTGCCGTTCGCAACAAATGCATCTTGATCGGTGATCCAAGTGACATTCGTTCCCGGTTTTGACCAAAGGGAAATCAAAATTGCGGCTATCTGAACCTTTCGAATCATATCTTCGAAAGCCATAGGATTCCAAACACACTTCAACCCTAACATTGCGCGAATTTTCTCCGACGAGTTAGGCTGAGTTGAAAGCCATTTCTTCTTCTTGTCGACCGCGATTGCAACCAAGTGGCCGTCTAGTTGAGACGCTGCCGAGAGGAACGCGTCCAATGCAAACTGGCGTTTTGGGTCGCCCAACCGCTTATATGACATAGTCCTTCCGTCTGGCAGCAAATCGTCGCGAGCAGGTCTCATCCGGGCAAGCCAGTTGCGCCCCCCACCCCCAACGACGAGAAAGCAATATACAATGTGTGTCGAATTTTTGTGCGCTCCGCCGTAGTCGGAAGCGATGAGAATGTTGTCGTATCCTCTGGGGCGCGGTTCTGACGTGTGTATGAATTTTTGAATCGAATGCCCCCACGGCCATAGTTGCCGCGTTCTAATGTTAAGTGGCGTTAGTAGCTGCCATGGCTCAGGCATTAGCAGGGGAAGTGGAGGTCGGTTTGAGCGGTTCATTCTATTGGTCAGTTATCCAAGCTCTCAAACAATGAAATTGTCCCAGCGATGCGGCAGCTCTTTCACGATTGGGTACCCTGCATATGATCGAGGAAGCCGCGGGACAACAACAGAAAGCTCAGACAAAGCCCATAGGCTGGGACGACCGACTGATATCGCCGCATCAGCGCACCATATTCAGTCATTCGGGGTGATTTCATGACAGACTTAAACGTTGAAAGCCTGAAGGCGGTTGGGGCCGACGTCGGCATGTATCGGGCCTATCGTGAAGCACGCGCTCACCTGCCGCTTGCGGGGCGCTTCATGCCCTACAACTGGTACACGCTTCCCGAGAAAATGAGTGCCCTCTGGATGGCTTATTCGCTGATGCTGGGCGAGTTTTCGACCGAGTTGGCCAATACAATCAACGACCTCACCAATCACGTACAGCGGTTACAAGCTTGGGCAACGGTCATCGAGCCGATGGATGACAACGAGAAAATGGCGGTGACGCACGAGTTTATCGATGTGCTGGCCACGAACGCTGTGAACCTGCCTTATGTAATCAAATCACGATTTGCCTTCGCGACAGCGCATCTATGTCATCAGGCCAACATGACGCGCGATTTCGCGTCTTGGCAGGATGATCTGCCGCTCGATGTCGAAATAGATTTGAATACCAGCGGGATCTATGGGCGGGGCTGGGGCAAGAAATATAATCGGGTGAAGCTGGCTGTCGAGGCGATCGGCGGCCAAGCCTTCAAGGACGCGACGGGCGATTTCCGCAACGCTTACAATCATCGATTTTCGCCGCGCTTCGTGTTTGGTGTGACGGGCATGGTCACCCGGCACAAGAATACCGGAACAGGTCAGTTCTACTATGGCTTCGGCGGCCGTGACGCGCTGGCTCTCACAGACATAGTTGATCTTCTCGGTGCGGAGTGCACTCGAACTTATACAGCGTTCGAAGCCCTGCAGCGTCTGGTCGATGAGCAGATCAAGGCAATCGTCAATCTCGAAGCCTCAGCGCAAGCCGCCAAACCCGCCTGAAGGAAGCCGCCCGGCGGTCAGAATATATCTCTGCGAACGTCCTAAACAATTGTTCGAGCGATCATCGACGCTATGAGCGTTGACCGCTCCAGCGGCTTGCCATGATAAACCACGGTGTCGAATGTGTCATCGACGATCCGGCTCTGTCCGTTGTGGACATGGACGTGAATACCAAATTCCTGGGGCCTGGCCGCCGTCCAGACGATTGCCGGCGTTGATGCCCAAACGGCAAAGTCGCACCCGGCATAGCTGTCGAGATCGAGAGTTCTGTCGGGCGTTTCATAATTCAGCGTTTTGGCGAATGCATCATGCAATGGCTTCAGCGGTGTAGAGATGATCGGCTCTTTGCTCCAGGTGCTATCCCTCCCGCAATTTCCGCAGAAATGCTTGCGGTGGGGTGTGTCCGCAAAATCAGCGAGGTCCAGATGGGGATAACCGCAGCTGGAACAATTGATGCAGCTCATTTCCCTATTGGTTTCGATTGCTCTCACGAAATCGAAGGCTGCCGGAGGTGTTATGTTGACACGGGTTATCTCGTCGCTGGCAAACAGGCCAAGGCCGCTGCTGTAGAGCGTCGAGATGGCACTGAAATCTTGATCAATCTTTTTCCTGTCGCCAGTTTTTTCCCGCACGTGGACGTGAATTTTCGGCGGACGAGGTTTGATGTCTTGAGTTGATAGGGCTGCCGGCATTGAGCACCAGATTCCGACTTCAGCGTATTCGGTAACGTTGATGGTCAACGGTGCGACCACGTAGTTCATCAACTGCGTATGGTTTGCGCAGCGCATGACGCCGTGCTGCGCCAACGCTTCTATGTCTGCCTTTGTACCCCAATGGGTTTGGTGTGTCCGGCACCAAAGGCGTTCAGCGCCATGGCGAAATTTCCCGGCATGGGCAAAATCGCACGGGAGCAATGCGTCGTTGCCGACCTTTCCAGGAAAATGCCCCAGCAGGGAAGGTGAAACGACAGCAATGTTTCCCAAGGTTCGGCCATAGGCCCAGCAAATTGCAGCCTCTTCCGAGAGCCCGCCTTCGGCGTCTCGATCAACCGGTTGCTCATCACATATTTTTTGAAGGTAGACCTTCTTGGCAGCCTGACTGCCGGAGTTTTCCCACTGGCATTGCCAGAGTTCAACGTTGCCGTTCGAAGGGTTGATACGTCGCTCGATAAACATTCTCGGGTAATAGCCCCTTGGGCCCCTTTTGACGAACGGAAGCTGTCATGGCGCACAATCGCCTCATCCTGCCAAAGGTCGAAACTCGGCTTAGTACACTAGAATTCCCGCTATTTGCGTCGCCGCGCTAGAGACCGCACTGTCGGCAAACGGCCCATTCCCAAATGATGTCCGCTCCTGCTTGCGGCGCACTGAGCAACCGGCTGATGTTGGACGTGAAGCTGTCGAATATCACGCCCGCCTGAAAGAACGGCAGACCTTCCCGTTTGATCGCCAAAAAGCTGTCAGTCAGGACTGTTGTCTAATTGATTTTCTCACGGGTGCTCCATCTTCCCGGTGCCAATGGTTGTCTTCGAGGTCATCGGACAGCGTTTTGTGCGGTGTGTCCGAGCCTTCATGATCGCGGCCGGGCGGAAGTGGGTGGACGTCTCTGGGTCCGACTCGAGGTTGGGGCCTCTACAGTCCGGGCGAGATCGTCCGGGCATGGCTGACCGGGAAGAAGGGCGCTGGCATCATGCCCAGCGGAACTCCGACTCGTTCAGCCACAGCGAGTGGAGCAACACGGCCAGTTTGCGGGCGACTGCTATCCTGGCCCGTTTGTTGCCCTTGGTTTCGGCAATGTGCTTGCCCCACGTTTGTAGAGCGAATGGCCGCTGCACACGGCACAAAACGATGTTTGCAGCCTCGTATAGAGATCGGCGGAGCATCGGGTCGCCGGCTTTTGAGATATACCCGCGCACGTCCCGTTCGCCCGATTGGCTGCGGCGTGGAACCAGGCCGGCGTAGGCTCCGACATCCTCGCTCCTAGCAAAGCGGTGTGGATCTTCGACGCTGGCCGTAAAGGTGAGTGCGGTGATGGGACCAACGCCCGGAACACTCATCAGCCGGGCACAGATCGGATCAGCAGTGGCACGTTCTTCCAGCAGTCGGTTGGACGCGCGTAGCTGATGCTCGATCACTTCCATGGAAGCGACGAGGGGAGCGAACAAAGGCTCCAAGTCGGGACGCTGGCGATACAACGCTGCCAGGCGTTCAGCGCGCTTCCCTGGGGTGCGAGCCGCGCCCAATCGCAGGCCGAACAGCTTCAAGAGGCCACGCAGCTGATTGCCCATGGCGACGCGTGTAGCGATGAGCTGCGTCCGGATGCGCAAGGCTGCCCGGTCGATATGCGTGGCCGACGCCTTCATGTGAACACGTTTGAACCAGCCAGTGCGGGCGAGCTGGGCAAGACCCTCGGCGTCGTGAACATCGCTCTTGTTGACCCGCGTCGACAGCACGCCTTTGGCATGGCGAGCGCAAATGCATTCGACGGGGACCGCGCGTTCTGTCAGGCCATGGTACAGGAACGTCGATAAAGGGCCGGTCTCCAGCACCACTCGAGATAAGTCAGGGCAATGCTTGCCGAGCCATTTGGCCAATGCTTCAGGATCACTGACCACTACATCGCGCTTCAGAACACCACCGTCCGCGTCAACCACGCACACGTGCGTGGTCTTGTCACTCACATCCAGCCCAGCATAGATCGACATCGGTCACCCTCCTGCGTTGAAGCGTTCACGCGACTTCGTACCACTCAGGAGGGTGGCTAAATCAATTCCGCGGTGTCCAACAATGCAGCCATTTTTTGTGCGGGTTGGAATGGAAGGAGAGGGTGCGTGTGATGTTTTGGTCTGCGAACTGAAAATTTGAATTCCCATCGCCTGTGTTTTTGCTATGTTCCGACGAGAAGCGAGATGAACGCTATCATGACAAACTTCGATTTTGAGCAGGCAGAGCAGCACCGATCCCAGAGGTGGGAGGGTCTTTCCGAAATCGATCAGGCGATCCGCGAGAACCGCTTGACCGAATATAGGTTTAGAAAAGCTTGGGCTGACCCGTGGGCGCGAGGTTTGAGCATCTTGGTGTTGACCGTTTTGGTATTTTTCGTTGGGTTCGTGATTTACTGGGACGTTTTGCGGGGCTGACACCTACCACTCCTTTACATCATCGGCGGCCTCTGCGCTCGCCCCCTGCGCTCCCTTGGTGACCGCATCGAGGCGGCTTCTCGATCCCCCGATTCGCTGGCGACCGGCCGCTTGGGCGCGTTGGACCTCATCGTGGAGTTCGTCAGGTGCCACCT
The DNA here is from genome assembly GCF_002312805.1 of Sphingobium sp. D43FB. Classification (GTDB taxonomy): domain Bacteria; phylum Pseudomonadota; class Alphaproteobacteria; order Sphingomonadales; family Sphingomonadaceae; genus Sphingobium. Next base: position 51,586 of record NZ_NMUA01000006.1, read on the forward strand.
GCGGTACGCTCGGCTGCGCGCCACCCCCGATAGAGGCGCGACCGCGAACAGCCGCAGGGCTAGACATTGTGGGACGGGATACCGGCTCGCCCGGTGTTAGGACCAGACGATCGTCGATTCCGTCGCGAAGCTGTTCCGCGTAGCTCTCAATGAACTTGCCCTGCAAAGCCTGCCCTCCGGGACTGAGTTGGAAGGTGACGTCGTCGAACCTTACGCTTCCATAGTAGTCGCGATTGCGCTCGATCTCGGCGAGGCCCCATTCCCGGTATGCCTGAGACAGGTTGAGGCTACCGGCGGCACTGCTGCCCTCGAAGAATGCAGCCTGGCTCTCCAGTCGGTTCGCAAGCTCCTCGGCGCGCCGAGCCTCGCGGCTGTAACTTTGCGATTCGGTCAGAGACGCATTCATACCACTGGCCGTGGTTGATACCGACGAACTGGAGGAAGTGCTGACAGATCGAACGAACCCGTCGCGGGTGCTCAACCAGTTGCGACTGTCCGACATCTGGGCGAGGCTGCCGAAGATGCGCGAGCGATCTTCCGATGCGATGCCGATGTCACTGTCGGTCCAGGCTTGGTTTCGTCCTCCTTTGGCACCGATATTCGCTGAAGCTACTCCATTGGTCACACCGGCGCTCGCACCAGCCTCTCCATTAAGAAACCACGCAACGGTGATGTCGTCGGCAGCGCGGCGAGACAGCCCGAACTGGCGCTGTAGGTTGGTGGAAGCCTGATCGACCTCACTGAAGGCTGTCTGGATGCTGTCGGAGGTTGAGGTGCCGGTTGCGCTCTCGAATGCGTTGCCGCGGCTAAACTGGCTGCGCAGTTCGCGGAATTGAGAGACGGCGCTTGCGGTCGATTCCGTGGCGACGTTCGCATAGGTCTCGCTATTCGAGCGGGCCTGCGATGCCATGGTGGACAGGCGCGATGTGAACTCCTGACCGAGCGACGGCGTGAATGGATAGCTGGAATTCGGGAGCTGATCGTAGCTGGCTTCGGGAAAGCTCGTTGTGGTTGTGCCCGTGTCGCTGAGCGTGCGGGTCTGCGCCGCACCATAGGTGAAGCTTGGCGCGATCGTGCCTTGCGCGAACTGCCGGGTCATTACGCTCGAATTCTCTAGGCTCGTGTTGCCCAGCGCCACATTGCCCGTGCTCGCTTCGCGGGCGGCCTCCTCGGCGGCGTTCTGGCTGGGGTTGAGGTAGCTGGTCGCATGGTGCGAGATCGCCATCGCGCCCTTGGCGACGCCGCCCGCGAGGAACGGCACCGAGGCGATCAGGTAACCAGCGAGCAGGCCGATATCACTGTTGACGTCGGACATGCCGGTGAAACTGGCGAGGCTGAGGCCATTGCTGCCGGCAACGGCGCTCATGTCTGCCGCGCCCTTGAACATCAGCATCATGTGCAGGATCACGAATAGCGGACCCCAGGCAGCGAGGTAGAAGAATCCGGTGACATAGCCTTTGAGCGCCAGCGGGCCGGTCTTGGGCAGCAGGAACAGCGGAAACAGCACCGGGAAGAGGGCGTAGAACAGGACTGTCAGCACGACATTGAGGAGTGGCACCCACTTCATCGCATTGCTGGCGATCGAGCCATAGGTGCGCTCGGTCTGGATGTCGGCGCGCGTCTGGGCATAGACGTCGACATTGCCCGCGCCGCTGGCACCGCTGAGCGAATGCATCGCCTGGCTCATCGCGTTGATCGTCAACGTCTGCTTGAAGATGTCCGTCGCACTGGCCGACACACCGGCGAGGTACTGGTAGGCGACCGGCAGGTCCGAGAACAGCTTGGCCTTGGCCAGCGCCGCTGTCTGATTGGGGTAAAGCTGGCGGCCGAAGACCGTTCCCATGCCATCGATGAGGCCGGTCCACTGCGCGTTCAGGGCATCGTAGGCTTCGCGGCAGGTGATGATCGTCGAGGTAACCTGGCCCGAAGCTGCGTCACGGGTCAGGAAGCGCTGTGCCCGGGCCTGGCTCCCCGGCGCAATCGTCGCCCAGATGTCGTTTGTCTCGGCCAGTTCCTTCATCGAATAGCGGCCAAGCAGCACGTCGTAGAACACGCATTGCCGGAAATGCTCGTCGAGATTGGCGGCGAACTCGGGATCGGAAATGCGCAGCGACCGCGTCGCATCGTACAGCCGCGCGCCGTAGATCATGCCGTTGCGCGAATAGTTGAGATCGCCGGGCAGGCCGAACACGACCTCGGCCGAGCCGGTGAGATAGTCGCCGACCTGGCTGGTGAAGCTCGCCATCAGCGCGAGGCCCAGCGGCACATTGCTGACATTGGCTGGCGCCAGGCTGGGGTTCAGCCGGTCTGTCACATGCACGTCTATGCGCGGCACCATCAGGCAGGAATACATCAGCGTCGCGCCGAGGAACCAGTTGATCCACGCGCGCCAGTCCTGGTTGAAGGCGAGGGTCAGCGCCGAGAGCGCCAGCCCCATTACCATCACCACCTGGAGCAGGCTCTTGTAGCCGCCGTTGCCGGTCCATGCCGCGACTGCCTGGAACACGTTGACCAGGTAGTCGCCGCCGCCAACCGTGAAAATCTCGACCATTGCATTCGCATCCTGCGAAGAGGGGGAAGAAGGGAAGCGTCAGTGGGTGAGGGCGCGGCTCTGGACCCCGCGCGACCAGTCGAGCGCTGCAGCCATGCCCGGCGACATCTGAGTCGCGAGCACGTTCTCGATGAACGCCGTCTTCTCGATGATCTGCATGATCGCGCTGACGCGCAGGTGCGTGTTCGCCTGCCGGTCGGCGAGCGCCTGGCGCACCACGTTCACCTGGCCCTGCCACATCGCGATTTTGGCTTCGTCGGCGCCGATGAAGCTCGACATCGACCGGCCCGCTTCGCTGACGATCCGGTCCAGGACCGCGAACAGCAGATCGACACTGGCGATCTCCGCCAGCGTTTCGCGGTCATCAGTGGGCATACCGCGGCCATAGGCGGCCTGAACGGTCAGGATCTTGTAGAGCGGGATCGAGGCGACCTGGAGCAGTTCCTTCTGCGCATCGGTGATCGGGGTGTCGTCATGGATCGCCTGGACCATGCCGTCGATCAGCGCCGCCACCCGTGGGCGAAGGGCCTTCGACGCCGGCAGGGCGAACGACTTGAAGCCGGGATCGAGGCACTTGTCGGTCTCATCGCAGTTGAAAATGAGGACGCGGTTGGCTCCGGTGCCATCGAGCAGCGAGGTGACGAGCGTCGACGAGGCTTCGCCGGCGATCGGCACGAACTTGCCCGGCTCGTCGTCCTTGGGCGGCACATAGATGATCGTGCCGATGAGCGTCATCGCATATTCGGCCAGTTCGCGGTCGAACGTCCCGCCCGGTGAGAAGAATGCCGACTTCTTGAGGATGGTCCAGGTGTAGTTCCGAGCCACCCCGGGATTGACGTCATCGTACTTGCCCGACCCTTGCGCCGTGGTGCTGGCGCGCTGGCCTTTGGTGCCGCAGCCATGCTTGGCAGCGGCATAGTCGGTGAAGATGCCTTCGGAATTGCCGATCGCCTCGCAGATCGCCTTGTCCGCAAGGTCGCCCTTGGGCCAGATGCCGCCGACCAGGCCTTGGGCCATCTCGCAGCTGTTGATGTTGAGATTGTTCATGAGCTGAGCCTTCTGGCTGAACTCCTGCATAATCTTCGAACATTCCGGGCAGACCGTGTCGATCGCGAGGCTGAAGGCAAAACCGACCGCATTGTTGGCGACCGCTTTCAGCATCGCGACGATCTCGCTGGCATTGATGAAGCTGAATGAGCCGGCGAAGATATCGATACCGCCGCAGCCGGCGCGCGCGCGCGGCAGTTGCAGGTTGGCGATGTTGGTCGTCTTTTGGGGGAAGCGCGTCCAGACGTTGCCGAGGCTGTAATAACCTGCCGACTGGCCCTGGAACGCGGTCGGGCCGTTCACATTGGCCGCGCCGCCCACATCGTTCAGGAACGAGTCCATCGAACTGCCGACGTCAGCCGAGACGCTGCTGAGAGGGAGGGTGGCCGCGAGGAGCGCGGCCAGCAGCACTGTCTTTGGGCGTTTCATCCTAGTAGTCACGTCCGGCTTCCTTCGATGTGAGGAGGTAGATGCGGTCCTGAAGCTCGTCGGCGGACATCACGCCGTAGCCGACCGGGATTGCGCGGCCCTTGGCAGCGTCCCACAGCACAACCGCCGGCGTGACCTTGGGCTCGAGCCCCATGCGGGTGCGCTGGTTGGTCTCGACGGTGTAGCTCGGGAAATGCCGCGACGGACCGCCGTCGGTCGAGATCGCGCGCACGGTGATGTGCCAGGTCGAGGCGACGCCTTGGACGATCGGCGACATGACCTCGCAGGCGCCGCAGCTCTGCGCGAAGAAGTAGAACAGGCCGTAGCGCTGCGAGAGATTGCCCATGACCGTGTCGCGCTCGGAACTCCGCGCGTCCTGCCATTGGCGCTTGCCCAGCGTCGAGACGGGGCGCTGCAGCGTATAGTCGAGGTCGGGGTCCTGCCAGATCGCCCGCTGCCAGACATCGCTGAACAGCGAGGCGCGGTCGAGCTGCTCACGCTGGAACCGGATATAGGCCGTCACATTGGCGGGCGTGGGCTCCAGGATCGCCTTGGCCTTGAGTTCGCGCAAGGTCGCCGTGACGGCGTCGAGCTGGCTGGTCGCGCTGGCACTCGGGGCCGGAATTGCCGTGTCGCGCTCGGGCGGCTTGGGCCTGGTGCAGTAGAACCAGTATCCGAGCCGGCGCTCCGCGCAGTAGAAGCTGTCCTGCTTGTCGCTGGCCGAGATGAGTGGCGGCTCCTCGGCTCCCGCCGGGGTGGCAACGAGCGGGCAGGAGGCGATGAGCGTGAGGCAGGCGGCCAGAAGCCGCCCGCTGGCCTTACTGGCGTGCGCGGGCATAATAATCCTCGATCTTCTGCTGGATTTCGGTGGCAGCCTGCAGTTCGTCAGGCAGGCGGGCGGCATCGGTGAACTCGGCATAGACTTCGCTGAAATCCATCTTCGAGAGGTCGAGCCGGGCGAACTCGTCGATAGTGAAGCCAAGGCACTGCTCGGTCTTGGGCTTGCCCCAGGGCCGGCCCAGCTGCTGGCGGCCCTGCTCCTGGAGGATCCGCGAGAGCTTGGATTCGAAGCAGCAGTAGACCTTCTTCTTGGTCAGGCAGACGCCGAGGAACGAGGACGAGCAGTAGGTCCCGACATAGGCGCACAGGCCTTGCACATCGCGCTCGTGGAGCAGCATCTCCTCGCGGCTGCACCCCAGCGCCACGAGCAGCTGGATTCCCGGGATCAGCGGAAAACCCTTGCCCTTGCAGCAGTTGAGAATGCCGAAGACCTTGGACGAGCACGTTTCGCGGGTGCCCTTGAACAGGCTGAGCGTGTCGGGATCGAACTCGCGCCGCGCCTGGTTCATCGCATTGAGGGCAACCGCCGCATCCTTGAACTCGTCATTGGCCTCGCGCTCGATCGTCTCGCACGAGCCGTCGATGCAATAGACGTCGCCGTCGCAGATGAACTGGTTGGTGTTCGCCGGCTGGTCGGGAACCGGGCAGTCATAGACCCGCTCCCAGGTTCGGCACGGCTCGTCCGTCAGGCAATCCTCGCGCACCAGTTTGCAGCCGGGCGTGCTCTCCAGCGTCTGGCAGTCCTGCGCCTCGGTATAGGTCGCGCAAGCGTAGCTGCGCGACCAGGCCCAGCAGGGCTGGGTGACAGCCACGCCATCGACGATGCGCGTCACCGGTTCGCTGTCGGTGCAGCTCTCGGTGTCCTGCTGACAACTGCTATCACCGGCGAGGCTGGCGCACTGGCTTTCGTCGCGCGTCGTCGTGACGACATTCTCGCCTGTCACCGTGTAGGGCGTCGCGCCGTCGACCGGGGACGTGCAGCTGACCAGATCGACCCGGAGGTCGCCCGAGTTGCAACCCCAGTAGATGCCCAGATAGGGATCGCACAGGTTGATGGGGTAGGACTGCGTGACCGTGCACTGCGGCGCTGGATAGCGGTTGCAGTTGTAAACCGTAGCTGGATCAACCCCGTTGCCGCCGACGCAATAATAGCCGTAGACCTGCCGCTGCTCGACCCGGGCGGTGAGCGTCACCGGGCAGTTCTTCGCCTCCTGGGTCGCTGTGTAGCCGGTGTTGCAGGTGGCCATGTAGCGTGCGGCGCTGCCCGTTCCCGGAGGCAGGGGGACGCAGCGGCCCTGGGTGCCGCCGATCGCCATGCCGCTCGTATAGGAGAGCGGATCGTCACTAATGACCTTGCTGCGCGCAATGGTCGCATCGAGATCCTGCGGCGCGAAGCGCGCGCGCCGATCCATCGAATCCTTCATCGTGCGATAACCGGTGCTGGTGCTCGTCTGACTGGCCGCTTCACGGCTCATCCGGTCGGGGTCGTCGAAGTAGCCCGATTGGCTCGGTACCCCGCCAAAATTGGGCACCCGGCTGGCATCGGGTTGGACCGTCGCGGCATTCTGCGCCGTCCCGGCCTTGTCCTTGCCGAAAGCTTTCCCGTCGGCCTTGGCGGCATCCATGGTGCCCTGGGCCTGAGCGTGGGCGAGGGTGGGGCACATGAGTGCGAGCGCGATGCTCGCGAAGAAGGTGCCTTTCATGGCTTTTGCCTTTCAAGTCGGGCGAGATGCTGGGCGGCGAGCTTCGCGCCGGGGCCGCTGCCTTGCGCAAAGGTCGTGAGCGCATGGGCCGTGGTCACATTGCCGCTCATGCGATCGAAGGGCGGGACGGCGGTGGTGCAATCGAACCCGTCGCACAGGTCGAAGTCGCTCGAGGTGACGATGTAGGTCGGCACGGTTTCGATGCCGAAGGTGCGGAACAGGCGCGGGTCGATCCCGACACCGTCCATCTGTTCGCCGGGCTTCAGGACACGCGACAAGGCATCGGTCATGACTTTGGCCGAGCCTTGCGTAAGCCCGCGGAACACGACCACGCCGCCGGCGCGCGTCACGTCATCCATCATCTGCCGAAGCGCGGGGGCCGGCATCGACAGCGACGCAAAGGCAATGAAGCGAGGGGCCTCGCCCAAGCCATTCTTGGCCATGTCGCTCGCATCGACAACCATCCGGTCGAAGTCGAATGTCGGATCGCTGGTTTGCCCGCGCGGCTTGGGTTCGTTCGCATAGCCCCGACCGTTGGTCTTGCCCGCTTCCGCGCTTGCAGTGGCTTCAGCCGTCACCGCGCTGGCCCGTGCGCGGGCCTGGGCCGCGAGTGCATCGGCCTCACCGGCTTCGCTTGCCGCTCGCGCGCGGATCGCCTCGAGATCGATGTCCGGGGCGGTGCTCTGGGCAAGAGCGCCGCCGAGGGCTGCCGTGCTCGCAAGTGCTGTCAGCACAATATGGTGGAGGGAGGTTTTCATAGCGCGCAACAGTTCCGCTTGCGCCAGACCAGATAGCCCATGTCCTCGCCGATGGCGGGGTAGACTTGGCCTGCCGACATGAAGGTGGTGGAAGCCCCAATGGGCGCGCAGGCGTAGCGGCCCTTGGTCTGCGGATTGGGATTGGTGGCCTGGAACCGGTATTGCTGCTTGCGCATCACCGGCATCAGGTACTTGCCGCACAGGCCCTTGCCGCCCATCGTGCCCCAGGCGACGAGTTCGCGGTGGAGCTTGTAGGCAAACCGTGAAAGCGCGAGCCGCGAGGCCTGGACATGGCCGATCGTCGCCGAGACGTTGCCGTTGAGCGGATACATCGTGCCCTGGCAGCCCGCGCACCAGAACAGCGCGTCCGACGGCAGCTTGGCTGTCGCGAGGACGCAATCGGCAGCGCATGCCGCCAGCGCCAGCGGATTGGCGAACAGCACGGCCTCGGGGTTGATGATCGCAGTGAGCTCGCTGTCCTGCCAGAGCGGGTCGATCTCGGTGATGTAGAGAATGTCGATCGAGCCCGATTCAAGGCACAGGAAATCGGCTACGATCTCCATCCAGTAGATCAGCGGGTACGCATACCAGTGGACGTGCCACTGCGAGTTGTACTGCGTCGCGCCGCCGACCGCCGAAGGCCCGGCCATCGACTTAAAGCCAATGTCGAAGCCTGGGTCGAGCTTCATTCCGCCGAGGTTGACGAAGCACCAGGGCTTCATGCTGACATCGGCAAGCCGCACCGGCTCCCAGAACCCCATGGCAATGCCGGGGCGCAGCCCGCACAGGCACACCGGCAACGCCGGATTGTCGGGGTCTGGCCGCCCCGATGGCCAGATCTTCAGGCCACCGATCGAGATCGGGAACAGGCACGACCAGCAGATATCGGTGATCGGGTTGACGAACTTGCCGGTGCAGCGGCCCGGCCCCGCCGAAGCGGACGCCGGGGAACTGCTGGCAAAAGCCAGGAGCAGCGAGGCGAGAAGCGCAAAGCAGTGCCTTGCTGCTGGGCGAGATTTCCAGATCATGGCTGTTGTCCAGGCTTGGGCCTGATGGCCTGTTCGGTAACGAGGAGGACGCGGCCCTGCTGCTCGACCGTTGCTGGCACCGCACGGATGCCGAAGCGTTCGACAAGCTTGCCGCCCTGGTCGAAATAGAAACGCCGTTGGCGTGCCTTCATCAGATCGAGCGGGGCGCCGTTCACCAGGATGAACTTGGCCGTCGTTCCGGCGTAGCGCCTCGCGGCCCAGTCGACTTGGCGCTCATCGTCGCCATCGAGGAAGACCAGCGGCGCGCGTAGCGGGACTGTATCGAGCGGATTGACGCGGGTGCCCCGCGCCATGATGACCCGGCCCTTGTCATCGCGGATATCGGCTTCGACCGCGATGGTCGGATCGAAGTTCCAGCGCCGCATGACCGATGCCGGCACAATTCCGGCTACCGGCGCCGGGCGCTTGACCCGTGCGATGGTCCGCCGCTTCAAATCCTCGTTAAGCCGGGCCGTCTCGCCGGTTTTTTCTAGGTGCTGGAGGCGCGCATGGATCTGCTGCAGGAGATCGGGCTCGATCACCGGCCAGACGGCGCCTTGCTGGCCGTAGTCGCGGGCCACGGCCTGCCCTGCGAAGATCTGACCGCCGAGGACCAGCGTCAGCGCAGTGACGCACAGGGGGAAGCTGAGCGCCTTCACAACACCGGCCTCCCGACCCCGAGGACGGATCTGGCGCAGATCCAGCCAATCGCGGCGTAGCGGCTGTCGAACCCGTCCTTGTGATCGGTCGCAACGAAGTAGCAGCCTTTTGGAATCGTGCCGGTCGGCCCCAATGCCAGCGGTTCGCCGAACCGGCTGGCGATCTTGGCGACAGCAACCGCCTTGCCGCCCACAAAGAAGGTGCGGTCCTCCCTTGTGACCAAGTCTCCGGCAATGCCGAAGACTCGTTTGCCGAAGGGCTGCGGCGCCGCGCCGAAATGCCGGGTCAGCAACGCCGAGGGTGGGGGATCGAACAGGATCAGATCGCCGCGCGCGGGCACTGCGCCGCGGTCAAGCCAGATCGCCCAGTGCGGCAGTGACGGGCTGGCATTGATCATCAGCGCATGGGTCTGCGCGAAGTTCGTGGTCGCGCCGAGCGCAAGCGCAGCGCCGCCAAGCCCGGCCCAAAGGGCAAGCCGTGGCCAGACCGCGCGGAGCCGGCCAGCGGGGGGCGAGGATGCGTCAGCGGCTGGCATGGGCGACGGCCCCCATCCGGCGCGCGACGTCGGCGCGCACTTCGCCGGTCAGATCCGGCACGGTCCCGGCGACCACGGCTTCGGCGACAAGGACCGTTCGCCCTTGCTTTCCGAGCTTTGCGACCGAGGCTTCGACCGCCTTCAAATAGGTCTCGACGCGCGCCTTCATCGCTTCGGGCGGTCTGCCCGAGCGGGCCTCGGCCTCTACGAAGTCGCCCATGATCCGGGAGAGTTGGACCGTGACGACCTCGCGGCGTTCGAGCTTGACGATCTTGTGGGTTGCCCAGGCGCCCCAGAGCGTCGAACCAAGCAGGCTTGCCGACAGCGCGAGCGCGCCAAGCGAGACACCGGCGAAACGGCGCGGCGCGGTCGATGTTGCCAAAATGTTCCTCACGAGACTTCCTTTCGGGGAGCAAGGGCGGCCGAGACATCATCGAGGAAGCGCGGCAGGCGCCAGATCACGATCAGCGTGGCCACGCCGAACAGGCCGAGCTTCAGTTCATTGATGAAGCCTGCTTGCCGTGCATGATCGGCCGCGAGGTAGTGCGCGGCAAGATTGCCGAGGTGCATGAAGAACAGGCCAAGGTCGCCGCCCGCCAGCAGCAGGAAGAAGAGCAGCGGCAGTCCGAGGACCGCGAGGTAGATCGAGCCAAGGTAAGCCCCCGCCTTGATCAGGATGAAGCAGATATCGCGCAGCGGCTGCCGCCAGTGCCGGGTGCTGATGGTGCCGCGCCGATTGTCGCCGGGCGGCGCTTCCACTTCGCGGTCGAACGGGGAGACAAGGTGAAGGGGCATGGAAAGGTCCTCTGGTTGGCTGGATTCAGTCGTGGTCGGGAAAGGCAATGCGCTCGATCGCATCGGCAAGCTGGTGGCCGCGCGCGATCTCGGCATCGATCGCCGCGAAGGTCTGGGGCGAGCTGGAGAACAGCGTGGCCGAATAGTCGTCGAGTACGAGCCGGCCGATTGTCTCGGTCTCCGGTCCCTTGATGAAGACCTCGGAATAGGAGTTGCCCTGGCGCTTGAGGCTGCGGATCAGCGTCTCGGTGCGGTCGTCCATGTCGAGGCGTTTGCTGGCCTTGAAATCGGCGATCGTCTCGGGCTTCTGCTGGAGGATCAGCATCCAGTCGCTGTTCTCGAGTGCCGCCGTTGCACCATCGGACTTGTAGTAGTCGTTCAAGGACTGGGTCGCGGTGGCAAGCGCGCCGCCGTATTTGCGGCAGGTGCGGGCATAGGTTTCGACGAACTCACCCATCGAGCCGCCTTTCAGCATCGACCAGGCCTCGTCGATGAGCAGCAGCTTCCTCACCGAGCGCGGGCTTCGCGTCATCGCCTGGCTGGTCATGAACATGATCGCCGAGAGGACCACCGAGCGCAGTTCCTCGCGGGCTGCCAGATCCGACATCTCGAAGACGGTGAAGTCGCTGGTCAGGTCGAGGCTGGCCTGGCCCTCGAAAAAGGCGCCGTAAGTGCCGCCCGCCATGAACGGACCAAGCGCGGTCGCCAGGTCGGTCGCGGTGTCGTGGCCGGAGCCGCCCAGCGCCTCGCCGATCGCGGTGATGGTCGCCTGGGTGCCGAGCTCGCTCCACACCGTGTTCACAGCCCGGTCGATGAGCCCGCGCTCGGTATCGGTGAGCGCGGCGGAATGCCGCGCCATCTGCCCAACGATGGCCTTGACCATGCCAAAGCAGTCGAGGCGGTAATCGTCGTCGTCGTCGGCGCGAGCGGCATCGATCATCGAGAAGGGATTGAGGCAGAAGCCCGCTTTCATCGTGAACTCGACAAACCGGCCGCCTTGGAGCTTGACCGAGTGCTCGAAACTGCGCCCGTCGTCGATGACGACGACCTTGGCGCCGGCTCCGCGCAGCGCTGCGCACATCTCCTGCAGGAGCACCGACTTGCCCGACCCCGACTTGCCGCAGATCGCGACATTGTGGTTGCCGGCCTCGTTCTCGAACGGCGACCAGAAGAAGGGCTGCCCCCGCCGGCCGATGAACAGCATGTGCGGATGCTCGCTGCCAAGATATTCGCCCTGCATCGGCGCGATATTGGCCGCCGTGGTCGAGAGCAGCGTGCGGAAGCGTTTGAGGCGTTCCATGTCGGCGGCGAGCCCGTCGGCGAGCGTCAGCGGCATGGCGGCGAGCAGGCCCTGGATCTGGAGATAGCGCTCGTCGGCAAGGTCCCAGCCTGCGGCCTTGTAGATCGACTTCACCGCGCGTTCGTGGCGGTCGCCAAGTCCGGCCGGAGAAAAGGTCGTGAGGCCATAGAAGACCCTGACCAGCCGTCGGCCCTCCTGGAGCTCGGCCTGGACGTGTTGCCATTCGGCCGACTGCTCAGCCAGACGCGGCAGGAAGCGCGCGCTGCGCGTTCCCGCCAGGCTGGTCGTGCGCATGAATTTGAACCCAGCCTTGGCCGCGGCGGCTTCCTGGTCGGGGTAGACAAGGCACAGCATGGTCGCGGTGGGACAAGGAAAACGCAGCTTGTCGGTGAATAGGTCGCCAATCAAGCGTGCGCATTCCCAAGGCGCCCAGCGCGGAGGCATATTGCGCGCGCCAAAATGCCGCACGTCGAAGGTGTCGGGATAGACGGTGCCGATTTCGGGCACGCCGTCGCTCAGCGCGCCGGTCGCGCGGAAGCGCTCGGTCTTGAGGTGCATCCGGTCCTCATGGACGATGAGTTCGATGTCGCGCCGGATCGCCTGGTCGGCAATCGGGTCATTGGGGTTATACGGCACGGCATCGTCCTGCGGCGCGGTGGTCGGCGAGGTCAGATCGTCGATCAGCGCGATCAGGCCCTGCGGCTCGACTTCGGCGACGCCGAGATTGAGCGACTTCAGCATGGCGATGAGGCCTTCGCGGGTCTGGATCAGCTCCTCATTGGGGACGGCCTTGGCTGCCGGCACGCCTACCGAAATGATCACCTGGTGGTGACGTGCGTGGAACGGTGCGTCGTCCGAGGCCGAGTGCCAGACCATGCCATAGAGGCGGCGTGCCCGGTGGCGGGCGATGGCCTCATAAACGCCGCCCTGGAGATAGCGCGGCGCAAACCACGGAGCGATGATCCGGCTGATGCGCGGGGATGCAAGGTGCAGGACCTGGAGGCAGGCTCCCGGCGGCAGTCCTTCGGAGAAGAACTGCCCCAGGATTTCGCCGGTGCGCTCGTCGGCGCCAATGAGCGGCGTGACCGCCAGGACGAAGCCCTTCGATCGTGCGTTCACATAGAGCCGGCTGAGCGGGTCATAAACCCGGTAGGGCAGCCAGTCCGACAGCATGTCGAGCATCAGCCGCTGACGCGCGTCCTCGGCATGTTCGGCGTCGCCAAGCAGCCCGGTCAGCAGCCGGTCGCACAGGACTCGAAACGAGACGGCCATCACTTCTTCCCTTCAGGAGATGCGTCCGCAGCCTTGCTGACGGGAGCGGCCCGGGTGTGGTCTGGCGCGCTTTCCTGGGCCTTGGCCTTTTTCGTCTTCGCGGCTGCGAGGGCTTCGAGGCTCGGGAACTGCAATCCGGGCAGGGAAGAGTGTGGCCGAGGGGTCCGATCATGCGGGGGAGAGGACATGTCGAACCCCTCGACCGCCGGTGCCTGAGCACCGGCGATTGCCTCGGCCGCCGTGGAGGGGAGGGCCAGCGGCGAGGCAAGCGGGAAGGGGGAAGTGTCGCCGGCTATCAGCGGCGCATTGGCGTCAGTGGCGCTATCCGGGGTAAAAAGAGTGGGGCTGATAGGCTCGGCATCGGCAGCGGCATTCTGCGCGGCCTTCAGTTGCTTGCGCAGCTGACGCATCAGCTCGGGAGCCTCTGCGCCCTCCTTGCGCCGCAGCGCACCGGCCCACTGCGGGTTCTCGACAACCGCCCAGGCCACGGCTTCATCGTGGAGCGTGCCGGCCTCATCGACATGCGCCGGAAACACGATCCGGATCGTGCGCTCGGCCGTGCGGGCCACATCGCCGCTCGCGATCCCGGCGCGCACCCGCGCCGTCTGGAGGCCGGCAGACGGCAAGCGCCCGAGCTCGGCGGTGGCGCGCTGGTCGATCACATGGGAGGGCGCGCAATCGCCCTTGGGCGCGCGGCAGGTAAAGTGGCCTTCGATGTTGGTGCCAAGGCCCACGCAGCCGCTCGAGACGAGGGCAAGCGCGGCGAGCGGGACGAGACGGACGTGGGAAGACATGACGATCAGCCTTTCGGGTTGGACGGCGCTGCCGTCAGAAAAGCGCGCAGCGCAGACGCCGGGCGGTAGCCCTCGATGACCGCGCCATCGGACGGGCGGACGATGACGGGTGTCCCGCCGAAGCCATGGGCCTTGGCAAAGGCCTCGTTGGCATCGAGGCCGCTGGTGTCACAGGGGCCCGGATTGGCGAGGGCGAGGCCCGAATAGGCGGCGTTCAGCGCGACTTCGGGACGCGGTGAACACAGCACCCGCTCGGAGTCCTTGCGACTTTCCGCGCCGAAGATCGAAATCGGGCGTTCTTCGACCCGCGCACCGATCGCCCTCAGCTCCTCCTTCAGCTTCTTGCAGTAGCTGCAATGGAAGTCGGAGAAGACCACGACCCTGGGGCCGTTCGCCGGTCCCCAATGGATCGCGCCATTGGCGGGAAGTCCGGCGAGCGAGACCGTTTTGGGTGCCGCCGGGCGCTGCGGCGGAGCCGCGTCGCTGTCGCCTTGGCGCCGCGCTGCACCCGCCGCGAGCAGGTCGGGGTTGAGCGCGAGAAGCCGCGCTGCCGTCAGATCCTGGCGCGCCTCCATGTCGTAGATGCGCCCGATCACAAGATACTTGGCGCGGGCATCGACGTAAAAAAGCGTCGACTTCGAGGCGACTTCGCACAGGCCGCCAAGCCCTGAGCAGTTGATCGCATCGATCGGCGTCTTGGGCAGCCGGAGCTTCAGCGCGGCGCGCACCTTGGCAAGGTCGGGGGCGGCACTGGCGGGGCTCGCGAGATGGGCCGCGCCCCAGCCGGTTCCGGCCGAAAGCGTGGTCAGTGCGACGAGGCCGAGTGCAACTCTTGCCCAGCGGCGGGGCCGCGTTTGCGTTTCTTCGATCATTGGGAATTCCTCACATAGACGCCGTCCAGGAAGACGATCTCGACATCGATGCCGGTCGGCATCTCGACGACGGGCTGGTACTGTTCAGCCCGCTCGATCAGGTATTTGCTGACCGTATCGGCGGCATCGGCCGCGCCCTGCCCGAGGCCGCCGCCGAGAATGTCTCCGGGCGAGAGCTTCGAGCGGGTGCCATCGGCATTGGTGGTGACGCCTGAAAACGTGCTGTTGGCATTGGCGGAGAACCCCCGCCCGAAGCCGCCGACGATGCCGGCGAGCAGCGCCTGGGTGACCAGATTGCCCTCGCGGCTGACGACGCGGCCGCGCACCCCCGACTTGCCGGCAAAGCTGATGAAGCCCTTGACCTCGGAGACCGCGACGCGGCCGCCCGGCTGATCGCAGGTCATGCGGGCCAGCTTTACATAGACCTTCTCCGATGAGAGATCGCCGCGCGCGGCTCCGTTGACGATGCAGCCCTGGATGCGGGTGGTGAGCACCTTGCCGTTCTGCAGGACCGAGCGTGCCGGGCCGGTGATCCGCAGGACCACCGGCAGCGGGTCGGTCTGGCTCGCAACCCCGGCCGAGGCATCGACGCCGACAATGACACGCGCCGAGGCATAAGAGTTGGGGGGCAGGAAGTCGGGCGAGTCCTCGACCACCAGTGGCGGGGCGTCTGGTCGCGCGACCTTGAGACCGGCAGCACTGCCCTTGTCCCCGGTAAAGCTCATCAGCTTCACTTCGCCGGGTGCGCCGCTGTCGGGCGGACTGGTGGCCTGGCCGCCGAGCCCGGGCGGAACCGGCGCACGGCCGCGCGCATCGTAGCCTCCCGCCTGCGGGCCGTAGGCGGGCAATGGACTCGCTGGGTGAGGGGCTGCTGGCCCGGCTGTGGCTTGTTCCTTCAACCGGGCGTTCTCGGCAGTGATAGCATCGATCGCGGCCTGCCCGTCGGTGCGCATGGCCTGGTTTTCGGCCTTGAGCGCTGCGAGCTCGGCTTCGACCTGGGCACGCGGCAGCTGGGCGTCCTTGAGCGCCTTCTGCTCGCGGGAGACGGCATCGAGGCGATTGCCATAGACCGCCACGAATTCGCGCTGGGACAGGTCGCGGTTGACGAGGCCAGCCGTGTCGATCGTCTCGGCATCGCCAGCCTTGCCATCCTGCTTGGGATCGTCCGATCCGAAGATGAACCAGCTCCCGCCAGCGAGCAGGACAGCGCCGACACCGGCCAGAAGCAGCTGCTGGCGCTTTGCGGTCCGGGCATTGAGGCGGACGAGATTGCTGCCCTCATGTTGATCCGGCTGCGCGCCGGTGTCGGGGGATGCCGCCTCGCGGGTCGTATCAGTCATGGGTCTGCTCCCCATTGGGGCCGACGACATAGGCGGTCGTGCTGGCACCGGGTTCGAGGGCGGGATTGGCGATCGCCACGGCCAGCGCGTCGCGCGGGGCCAGATCGTGCTCGGTGATGGTCATCGGCCGGTTGCCGCGATTGGTGAGATGGATGACCTTGCCGGTCAGCGCCGCGCCGCGGTAATCGGCGATCAGCTGCACCTCGAGGGAACCGACGCGCGCTGGAAGTGCAGCCGACTGGCGGATCCGGTAGCCGTCGATCGCGGCGTTGTTCGCCATCGCCTGGACCAGACGCACCGCGGTTTCGCCCAGCGGGGTCTCGGTTTCCCAGCGGGTCGCGTCATTTCTGGCGATTGCCGGATTGGTAATGAAGACCTGTTGGGCCTCGATCCGTTCGACCGGGCAGGCGAGCTTGTAGACGTAGCCCTTCTTCGTCGTTGCAAAGAAGCTGATCTTGGCCGCCGCGTAGGTTTCGGGGACGGAGACGTAGATGTCCCCGCGCACCGGCTCGTTGGTGACGGCAAAGTCGTTGTAGGGATAGCCGGTCGAGAGCTTCGACACGCTGGCGAACTGGTCGCCGACCAGCGCAAACCGGGTCAGTTCGCGCGCCGAGACCGAGCATTCGATCGTGCCGCCATCGGCGGTCTGCTTGAACTGGTCGGCCTGCGCCGGACTGGCCAGCAGGGCCGCGAGCAGGGGGAGGGCTGCGGCGGTTCGCCGCAGCTGGGGCATGAGTTCCATCACTGGCTCTCCTTGGGTTTGTCGTCGGTGGGAAGCTGGGCAAACCCGGCCAGCGCGAGGCGCAGGCCCCGGTAAGTCCAGGTGAAACGGAAGCGCCGGTCGTCGCTGGCAATGACCTGGGCGCCGACAAAGGTCTTGAGCGTGCCCTTGACCTCCGAAGTCAGCCCCTTGGGATCAACCGTCATCGACTTGATGACGAAGGCCTGGGTCACATCGGAACCGCGCTGTTCCTCGACAATCCGCACCAGGTCGGCCTTCAGGCGGCCGTGGCTTGCCGGATCGGCAAGGTCGAGGATCGCCGCCATCCAGTAGTCGAGACCTTCAGGACTGCGATTGAGCAGCATAAGCGCCGCATCGCGGGTGACAAATTCGAGGTAATCGGCGCTGGCGCCGGCGCTCGATACCGTCAGCGGCGCGCGCAGCGTTGGCAGCAGCACGACCTCGCGGTCGCGTGTGGCGGCAAGACCGCCGGTGACGACGACCGCGAGAGCGAGGCCGGCACTTGTCAGCGCGAACATGTTGCGCTGGCGCAGCAGGGCTTGGCTGCGTTCATGAGAAAACTGGGCAAGCATGAGCCTCTCCCCTCAACCGGCCAGCAGCCGGCAATGGGAGGGCGGCGTCATCCTGAGGCCGGTGAACCCCGCAGGCAGATACCAGTAGGCGGCATGCAAAACCCAGGAGCTAGCGCGTCCTGCTTTCGCCTTTCGCAGTGCGAACCAGGCGCCAAACGAGAGCCCGATGCCGATAAAGATATGCTGTGCGAGGATTCCCCAGGTGAAGGGGATGATCATCCCGGCGAACTCGTCGAGGGTCCAGAAGCCGATTAGCTCCGGATCGTCGAGCCGACGGGGAATGATGTACCGATCGTTCATGATGACGCGCGCCCTCCTGTCCGCCGCCGTCAGATGACGGCGGTGACGACAGAAGTGACGATCGGCACACCCGTGCCGACGCCGATGCCGACACCTACGGGGACCGCGATCTGCGACAGGGTGAACCGACCCGAGGCGAGGCCGATGAGGCCGCCCGCGAGGCTCAGCACGGTGATGATCTTGCCTCCCGAACCTTCGAGAAAGTCGGTGAACTTGGTCAGTGCCGGGGCGAAGGTGGTGTCCGCGCCGGCATAAGCGGCGCTTGCTGCAAGTGCAGCCACCGCGACCGGGAGAACGAGGCCGGCGGCCTGGGTGAAGCGAGGGGCGCCGAGGCGCCGGGGGAGGGCAAGTGCAGGCATGAAGAAAGCTCCAGTTGGAGGGTTGGACACAGCGTCTTGCGTTCGCTGTGTGTTCTTCATGCATCTAGGAAAATATCGTAGGAAAGTGTGAATGTGCGATGGGGCCGAAATTCGGATGCATACGGACAAAAGGAATGTGGGGAGGTGACTGAAAACGGTTAGATAGCCGCATTATGGCCAATATATCGACGTTGGAATCGGCGGAATGCGACGGCGAATCGCGGCGTGGCCGTGTCTCATTTCAAATGGCCTAGAACCTAGATGTTCTAATATTGTTCTTTTCGGTTTCCTACAGGTAGACGACTGCGATATGCCTGCGAATCATGTGATCATGATGGAGTGACGCGACGATGCCCAGCCAGCCTTCCACGCCCCACGCGGCCAATGAGCGCCTTGCACGCACGCTGTGTTGCGCAGTGGATGGAGCGGGTAAGCCGCGTCACCAGGTTGCCCGCGAAGCCGGGATGCACAAGGACACGCTGCTGCGCGTCATCCGCGGCGAACGCCCGATTACGCTCAATGAGGCGGCCGGAATCCTCGAGGCTTGCGGCGCTCCTGTACGCGCCACTCTTGCGCTCGTGCTCGCTGGACATGAAGCGCTTGCCGCGCAGTGGATGCACCATGAGATGGGCGCCTTCCTCGAGGAGTTCTTCTCCGCGCTGCCAGGCGAATTGCACGAGGCGCTCGGCGACAGGATTGGTGATTTGCGGCCGCGCTGGGCGATCGGCACGTCGCGCCTGGTTGCCCGCATGCTGTCCAAGCACATCGATGAATTTGCCGATCGTGATCTGTCACTCGCGATCGGCAGGTGAGGGGGAGGCGATGATCGGAGGGGAACCCGACAATTGCTTTGTCCAAGGATTTTCTCATGCCTTCCATCCAGTTGAATACTGAATCGTCAGCCTCGCATGCAGGCGTTGATGCCATCCCGTATCCGCCTGCGCCGCGGCTAATCCGCTTGCCCGAAGTGATGGCCCGTGTCGGATTGAAGCGGTCCGCAATCTACCAGCGCATGAGCGAGGGCCGGTTCCCGAAATCGCGGTCGCTTGGCGGCAAGTGCACGGTTTGGGTTGAGGCTGAAATTGACGCTTGGATCAATACGGTAGCGGCGCGCTAAGTGCCCCGGATCTCAGCTCATTGAATCGATGATCCCGATGGGGTCGGTTGAGGGACTTGCCCGCAAGCTTGGTCCAAGCAGGATTCAGGGCCCGTCACTTCAAGAACCGGGGAAAATCCGCCCCCTGCCGTCCGCATGTTGGTGGTTTGGCCTTGATAAAGCCGTGCGGCGGCGAGCAGCAGCTCGCCAGCATATGTGTATAGTCGGATGTCAGTTTTAAGAACGATGCTTTCACCCGCCACAGATGCATTGCGTGCGCTGGGCGCGGCAAAGGCTTGCGCGACATATACGCCGCTGACGATCTCATCCCATACCCGGCGCGTGAGCTTGTCACCTCGATACGCCGCTTTGCTGCCATGACCGAGGGCCGGTTTGAAAAACAGGTTCCGGCGTTCACGCCAGAGATCCTCGCTATTCACCGCCGTGACGACAACGGTGCGCGGCAGGCCGCTACGCAGAACGGCTCGTCGTGCGGTCGACAGACCCCACTCCTCCAGCCGTGCATCGTCGGACAGAAGCGCAAGGTTGCGCTTGTCTGCGAACAGGGCGTGCACGTAGGGCGACGGCGTTAGGACGACTGCGCCCTGAAGGTACGCGGCCTGGAGTGCGGCATGTCGCGGCTCCTCGAGTGAGAAATCGACCAGGCGGTTGTAGACCAGGTCGATCGTTCGCCCGTTGACCGCAAGTTTCTGTCCGTCAAACGTCATTTCTGCGGGATCAACGATCACTGCCGGGATACCCTGTGCTTCGAGCATCTCCTTCGCCAACTGAAACTCTGGGTATAAATGCTGCTGCTCGGGCAGGTCATCGACAATCGCAACCAGCGCCGGCTTGCCGGCACCCCGTTGCAACTGCCATTCGGCTGTAAACATTCGAGCCACGCGCTCGGCAAACTCACTTTCAGTCGGGGGTCTGGCTTGGAACTCTGCCTCCGGACAGCAAGCATGCTGTGCCCCCGCCAGAAACGCATTGAGGAAAGCGCCACCGGCATTGGTGTTCACCTCAATGAGCTTCGGACCGTCAGGAGCCAGGTGAAAGTCGTAGCCCATGAATGCCCCGATCGGCCCGAAGTCCAGTTGCGCGGACGGCGGGGCATGGGACAAGGTGGCTGCACGATAGGCCGGTAACTGCGCGGCCCCCTCAACGGCATCGACGATCAGCATCATTTTGCCCAGCGTTGCCGATGGAACGAACACGGGAACATTGGAAAACAGCGTCGGATGCGATGCACTCAGCCGCTGCGCATACCCTTCGATCCGGACTGCTCTGTCCAGGGCTTCTTCCAACTCCATCCGGTCGAGTGAGATACAGAAACAGCCCAAGTTAAGCTGCTCTGCAATCGCTTCCGTGGCGACCGGCACGCCGTTCGGGGGCTCAATGGGGGACACCTCGTTCCTTTCTGGCATAAGTATTGGCGCAACATGAACGCTTAAACTGAGAGGATGAAGCCAATTCGTCTGGGGTTAGCATCATCAAGCTATGCCGTCGTGAGAGATAAGTAACGGCTGCTCACCTGCATTTTCCTCGCATCACTCTTGATTGCGTGCGATCCCGTTGATGATTGGGCAATCAGGCCGTGCGTCTCCGGAACAGTGCTCTGCCAACGTCAACAATGTCACGCGCATTTGTTCCAACTGCTCGGCCTTTCTATGAAGCTCGGCGGCACGGGCAAGACCAAGACTCTTTACGTCTGCGCTCGACCGATTGCGATCTGCCCAGAGCGAGAGCAATTCGCGAATTTCCTCAATCGGAAAGCCGAGATCCCGCGCATTCGCGATGAACCGCAAACGATGCAGGTCATCGGGGGCGTAATCGCGAAACGTGCCGTTGCGTCGCGGCGGTGCCGGGATCAGTCCGATCTTCTCATAATGGCGGACCATGCGCTGCGACACGCCCGTTGCTTGCGCCACTTGCCCGATGTTCAATGTGCAGATCCTTCGTGCTGGCTCTGAACTTCGTGCAGCATGTTCTCGACACACCAGCGCGCGAACGTCGGTGCCAGCAGTCGCCCAAGCCCGTGGCGCACACCCGATCGCGGCAAGGCGTAGTCGATCCAGACACGAAGCTGGCAGCCCATCACGACCTCTGCGATCTCGAAGCCCATCCGATAGTCTCGGATGACGACAAGCTGCGGAGTTCCGATCGTCGCCCAGAACTTGCGCAGCGGGGGTGCGCGCTCCTCGATGATCTCATCTAGGGCAATCGCGAACCCAAACCCCTTGCCGGTCAGACAGATAACAGAACCCACCGCTTTCCCAGCCAGACCATCAAGCTTACATTGCATAGAGCCGCCGCCCATCATGAGCGATGGCTCGCTCATGTGCCGGGTCAGAAGGTCCGGTTCATCGGCAACAGCGAAGACGCTTTCCGCTGACCCGTCAATTATCGTGGTCGCCTCGAAATGAAGCGGCAGATCGGTCACAGCCGCACGATCCGCAGGCGCAGAGCGTTGGTGATTACGCTCACCGAGGACAGGGCCATGGCCGCAGCCGCGATGGCGGGTGAGAGCATCCAGCCAAACGCCGGATAGAGTGCGCCCGCTGCGATCGGAATGCCGGCGACGTTATAGGCGAAGGCGAACACCAGGTTCTGGCGGATGTTGCGCATCACCGCGCGCGACAGTTTTCGCGCCCGCACGATGCCGCCCAGGTCTCCTTGCAGCAAGGTCACTCCGGCGCTTTCGATCGCAACGTCAGCCCCGGCCCCCATGGCGATGCCAACTTCCGCCGCCGCCAGCGCCGGCGCATCATTGACGCCGTCCCCGGCCATGGCGACGCTGCGACCCTCGGCGCGGAGTTTCTGGACGACGCTGGCTTTGTCTTCGGGCAGAACTTCGGCCTCGACATCGTCGATTCCGAGGCGGGCCGCGACGGCCAGCGCGGTTGTCCGATTGTCTCCCGTCATCATGACAATGCGGATGCCATCGGCCTTTAACTCGCGGATTGCCTGGGCCGAAGTCTCCTTGATCGGATCGGAGATGCCCAGCAGTCCGGCGAGCTTGCCATCGATGCTGGCGAAGATCGCGGTCGCGCCTTCGGCGCGCATCGCTTCGGCCGCTTCGTTGAGCGTAATCGTATCGATTTTCTGCTCCGCCATGAAGCGCGGTCCGCCGAGGAGGACATGCTTGCCCAACACCGTACCGGTCACGCCGCGCCCGACCGGTGAATCGAAATCGCTCGCCTGCTCCAGAACCAGCTTGCGGTCTTGTGCGGCGCGCAAGATGGCATCGCCCAGCGGGTGCTCGCTGCCGCGCTCAAGGCTGGCGGCGAGGCGCAGGATTTCGTCCTCGTCCCATCCGCTGGCGGTGCGAATACCGGTGACCGCAGGACGCCCTTCGGTCAGCGTACCGGTCTTGTCGACGATCAGCGTGTCGATCTTCTCCAACCGCTCGAGCGCCTCGGCATTCTTGATGAGCACGCCTGCCTGCGCGCCGCGTCCGACGCCAACCATGATCGACATCGGCGTGGCGAGACCCAGTGCACAGGGGCAGGCGATGATTAGCACCGACACGGCAGCGACCAGGGCATAGGTCAGGCGCGGGTCCGGGCCGAACAGGGCCCAGGCGGCGGCGGCGACCAGCGCGACCGCAATCACCACCGGCACGAACCAGCCCGAGACCTGATCCGCCATGCGCTGGATCGGCGCGCGGCTGCGTTGCGCCTCAGCTACCATCTGCACGATCCGCGAGAGCAGCGTCTCGCTGCCGACCTTCTCGGCGACCATGATGAAGCTGCCGGTCTTGTTGAGTGAGCCTGCAATTACCTTGGCGCCCGCTTCCTTGGTGACCGGCATGGATTCGCCGGTGACCAACGATTCATCGATCGACACGCGGCCCTCGGCGATGACACCATCGACCGGCACCTTTTCACCGGGGCGGACCCGCAGATGATCGCCTACAATGACAAGATCGAGCGTAACCTCTTCGTCCTGGCCATCCGCAGTAACCCTGCGCGCCGTCTTGGGCGCGAGGTCGAGCAGCGCCTTGATCGCGCCGGAGGTGCGCTCACGTGCGCGCAATTCGAGCACCTGTCCGAGCAGGACCAGCACGGTGATGACCGCCGCTGCCTCGAAATAGACCGGCACAGTTCCCATCGCGTCGCGAAAAGCCGGCGGGAACAGCGACGGCGCGAAATGGGCAACGAGGCTGTAGAGATAGGCGACGCCGACACCCATGGCGATCAGCGTGAACATATTGAGGTGGCGCGACTTGAGCGAAGCCCATCCACGCTCGAAGAAGGGCCAGCCCGCCCAGAGCACGACGGGTGTTGCGAGGACAAACTGGATCCAGTTCGATGCCTGCTTGCCAACAATCATCATGAGGCCGGTCAGATGTCCGCCCATCTCAAGGGCAAAGACCGGCAGAGTAAGCACTAGCGCGACCCAGAAGCGGCGGGTCATGTCGGCCAGTTCGGGATTGGGACCGTGATCGGCCGACACAGTTTCCGGCTCCAGCGCCATCCCGCAGATCGGACAGGAACCGGGGCCGACTTGCCGGACCTCGGGGTGCATCGGACAGGTATAGATGACGTCACCGGCGCTGGCGAGCACCGGCGGTGCTACCTTCTTAGAGAGGTACTGATCAGGATGGGCGACGAACTTCGTTTGGCAGCCTGCGCTGCAGAAATGGTATTCCTGGCCCGCGTGGGTTGCGTGGTGTTCGGTGGCAGCAGGGTCCACCTTCATGCCGCAAATCGGATCTGTCGCACTTTCTGCGCCTGTTTTCGGGCCGCCGCCGCAGCTCGCGCCATGTTGGTGCGCCTTGTGATCAGTCGATGCCATATCGATTCTCCTTCAACGCATCATCATGTGGGGTCTGACATCATGTCAGGGTCAAGCGACTATTTTGCCAGTAACAAGGGAAACTGCTCAATCTGCGCTTCGGGCTCGCCAATTTGGAAAGAAACTGCCCGTGCGCGCCATGTAGCCGCGATAGGCATCGCCAAATTCGGCAATGGCGGCCTTTTCTTCATGACGGGCGAGGCGGACGTACATCACGACCAGAACCGGATACATGGCCAGCGTCAGAAGCGTTGGCCATTGCAGCAGAAACCCGGTCAGGATCAGGATGAAGCCGACGTATTGCGGGTGCCTGAGCCGTTCGTAGATGCCGGTGGTCGCCATTGCACCGCGCTGTTGCGCTGCATGGAGTACGGCCCAGCCCACCGAGATCATCCAGAACCCAGCACCAATCAGGACAAAACTGGCCATGTGAAATGGGCCGAAGTGGGGGTTGACCCGCCACCCGAACATCATCTCGAGCAGATGGCCGGCGTCATGCGAGAACCAGTTGACGCCGGGATAGTGCGACTGGAGCCAGCCGGCGAACAGATAGATGGTGAGTGGGAAACCATACATTTCGGCAAAGAGCGCGACGAGAAAGGCGCTGAACGCGCTGAAGCTACGCCAGTCCCTTGCCGATTGCGGTTTGAAAAAGCTCAGAGCGAACAGGATGAACACCACCGAGTTGACGAAAGCGAGACCCCACAGGCCGAAGCCCTGCATCTGATGCGTGGCCGCGGTGCCCTCCATCACTGTGCGCCGGCGTCGCCGGCCCCCTGTGTCTTGCCAGACGGCGGACCACCGCCGTGTTTGTGACCATGATGCATGAAGAGGTGCATGATCGGGCAGGACAGGAAGAGCAGGAGCGGCAAGGCGCTCAGCAGGTGCACGGTGTGCTCGGTGAAGAGGTAGTAGCCAGCCACGATCGCGAAGCCGACGAAGACGAGTTTGGCGAGGCCGGACATCTTTCCACCGCCATGGGGGTCATGCTCTGACATGGAATGGTCCTTTCAAATGACGGGACGACTGACGGCCTGCGCTGGCAGGTGAAGATGGAATGCGACGCGTCACCAGCCTGGTTCCAGCGTTCCGAGCCATGCGACCAGGCCAAGGACCAGGCACGCAGCAGCCAGTTCGACGACCATACTTGATCTTATTCGGCGAATGGTCATCGCTTTGTTTGAGTGGTCGGTGGCGCGTTCCACTGCGGGAACAAGCCGGAACCGGTGGAGCGCTGCGAGCGCAAGCATGAGACCGAACAGCGCCAGCTTGGCCACCATCAGGACAATGTAGGTGGAACCGATGCCGGGACCGAGAGGCTGGCCGCCGAGAATAGCGAACCCGTTGATTAGCCCTGTGACAATCAGCAGTGCGACAACGAGCGACCCTAAGACACCGAAACTCCTGAGGCATCGTTCGGCTACGGTCAGATCAGCGAGCGAAGGCTTCGGACGGGCCACCATATAGAAGAGGCAGGCAATCGCGCCCAGCCACACGCCAGCGGCCAGCAGGTGCACAATGTCGGCAATCAGGTGAGGCCACGCCAGCGCGCCGTCGGTAGCAACGCCATGTCCGTTCCATGCCAGTGATGCGAGAGCGATGCTGCTCAGAGCGGCAATCCCAGTCAGCGCGTTCGTGTTGTTCGTCGAAACCAGCAAGACGAGGGCGAGGGCAAGCAAGGTGACCGCAAGGCGCAATGCAAAGGCCCAGCCCACGGGAGCTGTCAGGAGGATTGAACGGGCAAGGTCAGGATCGATGGAAGCAATAGAAGTGCCTGCCATGCTGGCGACAAACACGGCAAAACCCAGCATGTTGAGCGCTACTGCGCCGAGCCCCAGTAGGATCAGGCAAGCCCGGAATGGGAGCAGGCTGCGTTCCGACGGGCGCAACGCATAAAGACCGAACAGCGGCACGCCCAGTTGAAGTCCTTCAACTGCAAAAAGACCGAAGCGTATGGCTATGACCGGCCCCTCCGACATATCTGCTACCTGACGGAGAAGGCGAACTGGCCCTGGATTCGATGCGTGTCAGCCGACACCGCATGCCAGGTCACGGTATAGGCCCCGCGTGGCAAGGCCCTCGCAAAAGTAGCGATCAGTGTCTTGCCGTCGGACGAAAATTTCGTCCGGATCGCGGGCAACGGAGCCATGCCCGTGTGAGCCGCATGATCAGCATGGGACATACCGGCAGGCGCAATTTCCAGACCTGTCAGTTGCGGCATCAGCCGTTCGGAGAAGCGAAGGGTTATCTGGCGCGCATTTTGTACCGCTGACTGCGCGGCGGGGATCGAGGATACCAGCCTTGGATGAGCCAGCGCGGGAACGGCCGTTGTCATCGCAATCGCAGCGATGGCGGTGGCGATCGATCTGATGGTCTTCATGCAACACTCCTGGGATATCTGCAGGCAATACGCGGGTCGCGCCCTGACCCCTCACATTCCAGCCCAAAATAATTTGAGGGATTGGTCCTTCCGTTGCGTATGAAGGCTGACGAGTTTGGAGAGGAAAAATGACAGATATCGAAAGCGCACTTGCCCGATTGCGAGACCTTCCGGTTGATCCGCGCCTTAGCATGATCGATGCTGCGGTACTTGACGGGTTGCAGCGGGAACTGGCTGCGGGCGGTCGTCAGTCAGGCGGGCTGTTTGCAACAGCGGCCGCAGTCGCACTCGTTACCGGGCTTTTGGGTTCCGCCATTCCTGGTGCACCTGCGAATGCAGCGTCAAATTCGTTTCCGCTGGGAGCGCCTGCGGCGCTGGCCCCGTCGACGCTGCTGACGAGTGCGGAATGAACAATCGATCCCGTTACCTGCTGGTTATCCTCATCGCCTTTGGTGCGGCATTGGCAGGCGTCTTTGTGGGCCGCAGCTACATTGTTCCGCCCCCGCCAGTTGAAAGCGAGCTTCACCACCTCCTCCACGAGAAACTCGATCTGGATTCTGGCCAGGAAACGAAGATCGAAGCCCTTGAAGCGCAATTCGCCATCCAGCGGCAGGCGCTCGAACTGGAACTGCGAGCGGATAACTCCCGCCTCGCGCAGGCTATCCAGACCGAGCGCGGCTATGGCCCGCAAGTCAGCGCAGCGATCGACCGTTCGCATCAGGCGATGGGAGAACTCCAGAAGGCAACGCTCGAGCACATATTCGCCATGCGCAGTGTGCTGAGACCGGAACAGGCCGCGCAATTTGATGACGCAGTGGTCAAGGCGCTGACCGCCGAGGCAAAATGAGCCTCGATCTTGGTGCGTGTTCGGACGGCGAACTGGCAGCTCTGGCGATCGGAGGAAGGCAAACCGCCTATACCGAATTGTTGCGTCGGCATCGCGATGCCATTTTCCGTTTCGCCAGGGCGCATACCGCCGACGACGATGCAGCTCTCGATATAGCCCAGCAGACCTTCATTGCCGGATTTGCCGCGCTGGGGCGCTTCGATCAGTCGAGGCCGCTCAGGCACTGGCTGACCCGTATTGCGCTCAACAAATGTCGTGATTGGGCACGGCGCAGAAAGGTGAGCGCGCTCTTCTCGTTTGCTACGCCATTGGAAAGCGCCCCTGATCCGGTCGATCTCTCGGCCGATGTTGAACGCGAAGCCAGCGATCGTGAGGAACTGGCCAATGTTCTTAGCGCAATGAGCAGACTTCCGGCTAAGCTCAAGGACGTAATGGTGCTGCGCACGGTCGAGGGGCTTTCGCAGGTGGAAACTGCCGTGCTTTTGGGCATTACCGAAAAAGCTGTCGAAACGCGGCTCCACCGCGCACGCAATAACTTGCAGGAAATTTTGAGGGTCTGACGCAACTTCTGCGTATCTGTACGCAACAGGTATCAGGCAGGACTGCTTCCCATGACTTCCAACTACGCGTCCGTTCCGGGCATAGATCGCCGCGCGCTGCTGCGCGGTGCCGGCCTCGCTGGCAGCGGCTTTGCACTTGCCGCGTGGATGCCTGCCTGGGCACAGCCGGTTTCCCGCGGCATCGCCCGACCGGTGCCGCAGCTCTCGGGCGACACCATTGCTCTTCGAGTTGCCCACGAGATGGTTCGTGTCGACGGCCGTGATGCCCACGTCATTGCAATGAATGGCACCGTGCCAGCGCCGCTGCTGCGACTACGTGAAGGGCAAAAGGTCAGGATCACGGTCGACAACGCGCTGGATGAGGAGACCTCGGTTCACTGGCACGGGCTGCTTGTGCCGTTCCAGATGGACGGGGTGCCGGGGGTCAGCTTTCCGGGGATCAAGCCGCATTCGTCATTCACTTATGAGTTTCAACTCGAGCAGTCGGGTACTTACTGGTACCACAGCCACTCCGGCCTGCAGGAGGCGATGGGCCATTACGGCCCGATCGTGATCGATCCCAAGGATGTCGATCCGATCGCTTATGATCGCGAACATGTGGTTGTCTTTTCCGACCACAGCTTCATCCACCCGCATACGCTGTTCACGAAGCTCAAGCAGGAATCCGGATATTTCAACCGGCAGAAGCAGACGCTGGCGGGGTTGGCGGAGGGCAAAGACCAGACCCATGCCGAGCGCCTTGAATGGGCGCGGATGCGGATGGATCCTACCGACATCCTCGACGTGACCGGTTCGGTCTATACCTACGTTGTCAACGGCTATGGTCCGAATGACAATTGGACGGCGCTGTTCGAGCCTGGCGAACGCGTCCGGCTGCGGTTCATCAACGCATCGGCGATGACGATCTTCAACGTCCGCATCCCGGGTTTGCGGATGACGGTGGTTGCGGCCGACGGACTTCCGGTGCGTCCGGTTCCGGTCGACGAACTGCAAATGACCATTGCCGAGACGTACGACGTGATTGTCACGCCGACCGCGGATCGCCCCTATACGATCGTCGGTGAGGCGGCTGACCGGTCAGGTCTCGCTCGCGCTACACTGGCTCCCCGGCCGGGGATGGCTGCTGAGGTTCCGCCGTTGCGCGCACGTCCGCTGCTGACGATGAAGGACATGGGCATGGGAGGCATGGATACTTCTGTCTCCGACGATCCACATGCCGGGCACGACATGGAAGGCATGGATATGCCTGCATCCGGTGGCGGCGCGGTGGGGCAGGCGGGCGCTACCGGACACTCGATGTCGATGCGCGACGGGGCCAATGCGCCCCAGGTGGTGCTTGGCCCCGGTGTTCAGTCGATCGCGCCGATGCCTGTGGACCGAACCGGAGAACCCGGCGTCGGCCTTGAGAACGTCGACCACAAGGTTCTGGTCTATCGCGATCTCGTGGCGCTGGAGCGAAATCCAGACGAACGCGGGGCTGCGCGGGAAATCGAGGTTCACCTCACCGGCAACATGGAGCGCTACATGTGGTCGATGGACGGTAAGACGCTATCGGAGGCGAAGACGCCGATAGCGCTCCGGACGGATGAGCGGGTGCGCGTGACCCTGATAAACGACACCATGATGAATCATCCAATCCACCTGCACGGGCATTTCTTTGAACTGGTCACCGGACACGGGGCGTACAGCCCGCGCAAGCACACGGTAAACGTCGCACCGGGCGGCAAGGTCAGCTTCGACGTGACCGGTATCCACGGCGACTGGGCCTTCCACTGTCACATGTTCCTGCACATGCACGCAGGGATGATGCGCGTGGTGCAAGTGCGTGATGCGGGAGATGCGGCATGACCCGGCTTGCTTTGTTCGGGGTATCCCCGCTCGTTCTAGCCACCGCGGCGTCTGCCCAGCCCCCGCCCCCGCCGATGGATCACGGGATGCATCATGACCACGCCGTGCCAGCCCCGCCAGCCTCGTCGGCGGCACCGCCCCCTCCGCCGACAGAGACCGACCCCCACGCCGGGCATGACATGCACGGCATGAAGGCGATGCCGATCCCCGAGGCCGCACCTAACGATAAGGAAGGCAGGATCGGCACCGATCTGGAGCCGGGCAACGCACCGCCGCCGCCGGTCGCAGGCGATCGCGCTGCCGACACGTACTTCGGTCCCGCTGCGATGGCCGAGGCCCAATCCGCGCTGCTAGGCGAACATGGGGGTATGAAATTCCACAAGGTGCTGTTCAACATCGCCGAGTATCAGGCGCGAAATGGCCGCGACGGGTATCGCTGGGATGCCAGCGCCTGGTTCGGCGGCGACATCGACCGTCTTGCACTCGAGTCCGAAGGCGAAGGCAACTTCGGCGAAGCGAGCCATCATGGTGAGTTGCAGGCGCTCTGGTCCCATGCAGTGGATCCCTACTGGAACCTGCAAGGCGGTGTTCGCCAGGACTTCGGCAAGGGGCCAGACAGGACTTATGCCACTATCGGCATCGAGGGGCTCGCTCCGTATTGGTTCGAGGTCGAAACGGCGGCGTTTGTCTCGACGAAAGGCGATGTCCTCGCCCGGATCAAAGTCGACGTTGACCAGCGGATCACGCAGAAATTGATTTTGCAGCCGCGCCTCGAGGCGAATATCGCAGCGCAGGACGTTCCGGAAAGTGGGATTGGCTCCGGCCTGTCAAATCTCGAACTGGGGCTGCGCCTGCGCTATGAACTGCGCAAGGAATTCGCGCCCTATGTCGGTGTGTCGTGGGAACGCAAATTTGGTGACACGGCGCACTATGCACGCGCAGCTGGCGAGAACGCGTCATCGACGAGCTACGTTGCCGGCATCCGTTTCTGGTTCTGAACGCGCAGCATCCGGGAGCCGCGAATATTTTGCTCAGATTGCGAGGGGGCATTGCGGCACGTGCGTATAGCTTTTCAAGACCGGCTCAGGAGAAGCATCATGAAGATTTTGGCACTCGCAACGACCGTCGCACTTGCCATGACGGGGACAAGCGCCGTCGCGCAAACTCAGCCCTCAACGAGCGCCGAACACGATCATACCCATGGCCAGACCGCTGCGCCGGTCGCCACTCCTCCCGCACCGCCCCTGGCAACTCCAGCCTCGCCCGCACCTCCGGCAGACCAAAGGATGGAAGGCATGCCCGGAATGGGCGGCATGAAGGGGATGGAGGGCAAGCCAGGTATGGGTGGGATGCCGGGCATGGGCGATATGCAGCATATGCCGATGATGCAGCCAACGGCAGCTAACCCGTTTCCGCCAGCTGAAATGCACATGCACATGGCGATGATGCATGCGACCGGCGCCGATGCGAACGAGACCTATGTGCGCAAGATGATCGAGCATCACCGCGGCGCGATTGCAATGTCGCGCCTTGTCGTGGCCCGCAGCAAGGATACCCGCGTCCTGCGATTGGCGAACCAGGATATCGCGGCACAGACTCGGGACATCGTCGGCCTTCAGGCCTGGCTGAGCCAGCACGGCAAGGCCGCACAGTAACAGCGGCAGCGGGAGGAACCGCAATGAGAAAATCCCTAGGCCTCGTGGTCTTACTTGCCGTTGCGGTTCCATCCCTTGCTCTCGCTGCTACAACCGGGGTCGTTCACCGCGATCCAGGCTGCGGCTGCTGCGAGAAGTGGTTCGCGCTGGTCAAGCAGCAGTTCGGTCAGAATATCAGGATGATCGATGACGCCCGGCGCAATGCCTACCAAGGCCGTCTGGGCGTTCCCCAGAACCTGGCGTCCTGCCATACAGCGGTAATCAATGGGCTCGTCTTCGAGGGGCATGTGCCGATTGCCGATATGAAGCGAGTTCTCCGCGAGCGACCGCGCGGCGTTACTGGGCTTGCCGTCTCGGGCATGCCCATGGGCTCGCCCGGCATGGAAGTTTCCGGCAACCGGAGCGTAGCCATTGTCGTAACGGCGTTCGGGCCCGGCGGGACGCGGGTATACGCCCGTTACGCAGCCAGAGGCCTCTAGGTTTCCAGGCCGCCTGACGAGAGGGTGTGCCTCGCAGAGGGCAAGTATGAATGCTGGGGTCACCGGATTAGCGCATAGAACAGGCCTGCATCCTGACCTCGCACTGGCAGTAGGAAGAAAGGGGCGAAGCGATGAATGCAGCGAAAGGAACTGCCAGAGAGACAGCAATGCCAGCGGCTGATGAATTTTCCATCCGCTTCCTTGGCGCCGCCGGGACGGTCACTGGGTCGCGTTACCTCGTTGAAGCAGCCGATACCCGCCTGCTCGTCGACTGCGGGCTTTTCCAAGGGGGGCGCGAGCTGCGTGAACGCAACTGGGAAGAAATTCCCCATGCGGCAGAAACGGTAGATGCGGTCCTGCTCACGCATGCGCACATCGATCACTCCGGCTATCTGCCGAGACTGGTCAAGAACGGTTGGGCAGGGCGGATCGTCAGTACCACCGGGACGGCCGATCTGTGTCAGCTCCTGTTGCCGGACAGCGGTTTCCTTCAGGAGAAGGACGCGGATTTCTCGAACCATCGCGGGTTCAGTCGTCACAAACCGGCACTGCCGCTATACACGCAAGATGATGCAAAGGCTGCCCTTGAATATTTTGCACCGGTTGACTTCGAAACCGAGCAGGAGCTGGCCGACAGCACCCGGTTCAAATTTCGCCGCGCTGGGCATATCCTTGGCGCCTCCTTCATCGAATTGACGACCGGGTCGCGGAAGGTCACTTTCTCAGGTGACCTTGGCCGTTATGATGATCCGGTCATGAAGGATCCCGAAGTTCCCCTCGAGACAGACTACCTCGTTCTGGAATCTACTTACGGCAACCGGCTGCATGAACGTGTCGATGCGATGGAAGCCCTTGGCGAGGCCATCGAGAAATGCATTGAGCGTCGCGGGACAGTGGTTATCCCGGCCTTTGCTGTCGGACGCGCGCAGACGCTGCTTTTCCACCTGTCACGCCTCAGGAAGGCCGGACGGCTTCGGGGGGTGCCCGTATATCTGGACAGTCCCATGGCCATCAGTGCCAGCAAGATATTCTGCCGGCATCTGGGGGACCATCGTCTTACCCCCGAACAGTGCGAAGAGACCTGCGACGTACCGCAATATGTGCGCGATGTCGAAACGTCGAAGCAGATTTCGCGGAGCCATGAGCCGAAGATCATCATCTCGGCCAGCGGCATGGCAACGGGCGGCCGCGTAGTCCACCACATCAAGCAGTTCGCCCCCGACCCACGCAACCTGATCCTCTTCGCGGGGTTCCAGGCTGCTGGAACGCGCGGCGCAAGAATGGTTGAAGGCGCCAGAAGTCTCAAGATCCACGGTGAGCAGATCCCGCTCAATGCCGAGGTGGCCAATTTGCCGATGCTTTCGGGCCATGCAGACGCGGATGAGATCATGCGTTGGATTTCTGCAATCAAGAAGCCGCCTCGGATGACTTTCATCACCCACGGCGAACCGAGCGCTTCGGAAGCCTTGCGACAGCGGATCGAGAAGGAACTGGGCTGGAAATGCAAGATCCCGGTTCAGGGCGAACGGGCGATCCTGGCATGACCACTGCCGGACCGTCTTTCGTTGCGTCGTCCGGCGAACATGCGCCGCACCAACTGACGGTTCGCCGCCTCGGAGTGACCACTACCCAGCATCAGCCGAGCGTGTTCATGCGTGAGGACTGCTATGTCTGCCGTGCAGAGGGGTTCACGGCGCGTTCCGAGTTGCTGATCAGTTCCGCTGGCGGCGAAATCATCGCCGATATCGTGCGCACATCCGGAGATTTACTGGCCGAGGGAGAAATTGGTCTGTCGGAAGACGCTCTGGTCAACCTAGGCGTAAAGCCGGGCGATCTGGTGACTGTCCATCACCCGCCGCCGATTGCCTCTCTGAGCGATCTGCGCAGCCGCGTATACGGAAACCGTCTCGCGCCAGGTGCATTTCGATCGATCGTGACTGACATCGTGGCTGGTCGCTACAATGATGTTCACTTGGCCTCCTTCGTCACGGCATGTTCGGCCTTTCCCCTCGATTACGAAGAAACGATGGGTCTGACCGGGGCAATGGTGGACGTTGGCGACCGCCTCTCCTGGGGTTCGGAAGTGGTGGTTGACAAGCACAGTGTCGGCGGCCTTCCCGGGAACCGGACTACCCCCATTGTCGTGGCGATCATCGCTGCCCACGGTCTGGTAATGCCAAAGACCTCGTCCCGGGCGATCACGTCGCCAGCCGGCACCGCCGACACGATGGAGACGCTCGCGCCGGTAGACCTCAACCTGGCAGCCATACGCCGGGTTGTCGAACAGGAGAACGGTTGCATAGTATGGGGGGGCTCCGTGCGGTTGAGCCCGGCAGACGACATCATCATAGGTATTGAACGGGTGCTCGATCTCGATGCGGTCGGTCAGATGGTCGCCTCCGTGCTTTCGAAGAAGATCGCTGCGGGTGCAACCCATCTGGTAATCGACATGCCCGTCGGACCATCGGCAAAAGTGCGCAGCAAAGCAGCGGCACGCGAACTCGGCGACGCCCTGCTGTCGGTTGCGACTGCATTTGGTCTGAAGACCCGTATCCTGGAAGGGCCGGGACTTGAACCAATCGGTCGTGGTATTGGGCCAGCGCTGGAGGCGCGTGACATTCTGGCCGTGTTGCAGAACAAGGATGGCCCGGACGACTTGCGTCATCGTGCTGTGCAACTGGCAGGCGCTATTCTGGAGCTGGGAGGCCGGGCTCCGGCGGGGCAGGGTGATGCCCTCGCCGCGGAGGCGCTGCTGGATGGGCGGGCTTGGGACAAATTTCAGAGGATCTGCGAAGCGCAAGGTGGAATGCGCACTCCACCTGTGTCGAGCCACCGGCACACGCTGACGGCCGCTCGGTCCGGCAAGATCGCCGAGATGGACAATCGCAAGCTGGCCAAGATCGCGAAACTGGCAGGCGCGCCAGCAGCCAAGGCAGCTGGTATCGAGATGCATGTGAGACGCGGCGACATTGTCGAATCCGGTGCTGAGCTCTGCACGGTCCATGCGGAAAGCCGGGGCGAACTCGATTATGCTCTTGCCTATGCGGCAGCAGATGGCGCGATCTTCACGGTGATCCAATGACGGGGCATCTGCAGGTCCTTTCACTGCCCGA
The DNA here is from genome assembly GCF_002312805.1 of Sphingobium sp. D43FB. Classification (GTDB taxonomy): domain Bacteria; phylum Pseudomonadota; class Alphaproteobacteria; order Sphingomonadales; family Sphingomonadaceae; genus Sphingobium. The sequence continues at coordinate 86,261 of NZ_NMUA01000006.1, forward strand.
CGGACAAACAGCGGGAAAGCGTCTGGCACAAGTCCTGAACTGTGACCATGCAAGCATTGCCTCACGCCGTTTCCCGGATGGCGAGAGCTATTTGCGATTGCCGCCCGACCTGGCCGGAAGCGAGGTGGTGCTGGCCTGCACCTTGGCAGATCCCGACCCCAAACTCGCATCGCTCCTGTTCGCCGCAGATGCCGCGAGGGAACTCGGCGCCGCGCGCGTCGGCCTGGTCGCACCTTATCTGGCCTACATGCGCCAAGACAAGCGATTTGCCCCTGGCGAAGCAATAACCTCACGTACCTTCGCAAAGGTCCTCTCAAGGGCGTTTGACTGGCTGATTACCGTCGACCCCCATTTACATCGCTACGCCGGGCTCGACGAAATCTACGACATGCCGACTAGCGTGGTGCATGCTGCACCCAGGCTCGGGGCGTGGGCAAAAACCAATGTTGCAAAGCCGCTGATCATTGGGCCCGATGCCGAGAGCGAGCAGTGGGTCACCGAGGTCGCACGCGCCGCTGGGGCGCCGCATGTGGTCTTGGCAAAGCAGCGGTCGGGTGATCGTGACGTGCGGATCGAAATGCCGAACTTGTCCGGCTTTCGCGGCTGCCAGCCTGTTCTGGTCGATGATATCGCGTCTTCGGGTCGTACCATGATCGAAGCTGCCCGAAATCTGCGGGCTGCGGGGTTCGTCGATCCCATTTGCCTTGTCGTTCACCCACTTTTCGCTGGCGATGCGTATCCCGAAATCCAGCAAGTGGCGGCAGCGGTCATAAGCTGCGACACCGTGCCACATGTCACAAATGGCATCTGCCTCGCCGAGGACATTGCCAGCGCAGTGGTTCGGTTATGTGCTCGATGAGCAAGGCCGCTGTTCGCCTCGTCCCGGCATTTCGTTGGCCCGGTGCATTGACGCGCAGTTGAAGTTCAGCTTGGCAATGGTGGCGTTTTAGCATTGGTTCTCGGCGTCGTCCGGTCGTTTTATCTTGCATTGGCCCGGCGTCTTGCCAGCTTCTCCAACTCCAGAATGAGCAACGGTACCGCGCCAACGCCGAGCGACAGCGCGCAGTCTGCCAGTGAGAGCGGGCCGATCCGGAAAACTTCCTGGGTCGTGGGCATATGGTGGATGGCAAGTTGAGCCAGCAGCGACACCACGACAATCAGCACCAGCTTCATGTTGCTGAACAACCCCACTTCCCAGAAAGGCCGGTCCGGGTCCCGAGCAGAAAAGGCGCGCAGCAATTCGCCAAAAACGAGCACGGAGAAGGCAAGATTGCGTGCTTCTTCGAGGTTTCGGGCATCGCGTGCCCACAGGAACACCCCCATTACACAGACCGTCTGTATTGCGGCTGCCAGAAGGATACGGCGCCATTCGGGACGACCCAGTATCTGCTCGCTTGCCGACCGGGGCGGACGGGTCATCAAGCTGGAATTTCCGCGGTCCGTCACCAGTGCAAGAGCGGGAAGTCCATCGGTCACCAGATTGATCCAAAGCAGGTGAATCGGCAGCAGGATGGTCGGAAAACCCAAAGCAGCACCGACAAACACAACCGCCAGTTCGGCCATGTTGCCTGCGACTAGGTAAGCCGTGGACTTGCGGATGTTTTCGAAGATCCCTCGACCTTCTTCAACCGCCGCTACAATCGTCGCGTAATTGTCGTCGGCCAACACGATGTCTGCCGCACCGCGCGTGACCTCCGTTCCAGTCTGGCCCATTGCGATGCCGATATGGGCTTCCCGCAAGGCCGGTGCGTCATTGACGCCGTCACCGGTCATGGCGACGATCTCGCCGCGGGACTTCCATTCTCTTACTATTCGCAGCTTGTCTTCCGGGGTCGCGCGAGCGTGCACTATATCGTCCGCACTTTGCCCCGGTTTCAGGATGCCCATTTCCTGGGCAATTGCATGGGCTGTCAGCTTGTGATCGCCTGTGATCATCACCGTGCGGATACCAGCTGCCTGCGCCAGCGCGATTGCATCGATCGCTTCTGTTCGAGGAGGATCCGCAATGCCGAGCAGGCCGACCAACTCGAGATCTGCTTCACTGTCGGCGCGACCCATGGCGATAGCCAGAACCCTCAATCCGCGGGCGGCCATGTCGCTGGCGGCCTCCTCGGTGCCATCGGGAATAGTCGTCGATCGTGCAGAGATCGCCTCGACGGCGCCCTTTGCATAGAGAAGGCCGTCCGTGCGGTAGATGGACATGCATTTGCGGTCTGCATCGAACGGGTACACCGACACACGCGGGCGTTCCGCTTCGATCGCATCTCGCCGGATATCGCGCTGCGCTGCGGCCACAATGATGGCAACCTCGGTCGGGTCGCCAACGCCGCCTTGTTCGTCGGCTGACAGCTCTGCGTCCGAACAGGCCGCCGCCGTGTCGAGCACACGCTGGTGATCCTGGCCCCAGATTTCGCGGACGGCCATAACTCCCGTCGTCAATGTTCCTGTCTTGTCCGTGCAGATGACCGTTGCGCAACCAAGTGTTTCGACAGCTGTGAGCCGCCGCAGGAGTGCGTGGCGCGCGGCCATCCTTTGCATGCCGACCGCAAGGGCTATGGTAACGATGGCTGGCAGGCCTTCAGGCACTGCCGCAACCGCGAGGGAGATGGCGGGCAAAAGCAGATCGAGGCCGGTCAGGCCTTGGCGCCAGCCGAGTATGGTTACGGCAACGACGATTCCCAGACAGATGAGCATCAGCCGACGGCTAAGCACCGCGAGGCGTGCCTGGAGCGGTGTGGCCTCGTCGGTTGCCGCAGTCAGCATTTCGGCAATGCGACCGAGCTCCGTCCGCATCCCGGTGGCAATGATCTCTGCCAGACCTGTCCCCGTTCCGATATGCGTTCCGGCAAATACATGGTCACTGCGCTGGGCCAGGGGGGCAGCCGGATCTCCCGGTTTCGCAGTCTTGGTTACCGGTGTGCTCTCTCCGGTAAGCGCGGCCTCCATAGCCGTCAGGACATTTGCCTCCAACAGCCGGGCATCGGCGGCGACAACGTCTCCTGCCTCAAGTGCCAACAGATCGCCGGGCACGACAGCAGCAGCGGCAATCACCTGCGTCCGGCCATCGCGGATGACGCGCGCGCGCGGAGCGGTCATCGCCCTCAGCGCGAGGACGGCTTTTTCCGCTCGGTACTCCTGAAAGAAGCCTACCAGTCCATTGACAATTACAATCGTCCCGATTGCGGCAGCATCAATGATTTCGCCGACCAACGCGGAGACGACACAGGCCACCAACAGCAACCAAATGACGGGACTGTTGAACTGGGCGAGGAGAAGGCGCCATGCTGGCCGTGCCGACTTCACTCCCAATTCGTTTGGTCCCGCCTCCACGAGAAGGCGGGCCGCAATTGCACTCGTCAGGCCGACAGTTGATGACGATCGAACCGCTTCCAGGGCCATTACGCGTCGCTCCGTACTGTCCCGGACGCCTTTAGCTGGGAGTGACGCCACAGGGCATATGCGGCCGGTATGACGAGCAAAGTCAGGAACATGCAGAACCAGAGGCCGCCAACCACGGGGGCGGCAGTGCGCGCCGAAAGATCGGCGCCCACGCCCGATTCCCAAAGCAGTGGCATGAGCCCGAACACCGTGGTTGCGACCGTCATGAGCATCGGGCGAAGGCACCGGGAAGCGCCCTCCATCACAGCAGCATCGATATCGTCCCCAGTGCGTAACCGATCCTGTTTCACCGCTTCCGCATAAGCCTGGTCGAGGTACACCACGACCACCGTGCCGGTCTGGGCCGCGACCCCCCCGACGGCGATCAATCCGACCCACACAGCGGTTGAAAGGTTGTAGTCAAGGAGTGCCAAGAGCCAGATGCTGCCGGCAATAGCAAAGGGCAAGCTCAGCATAACCAGCAAGGTTTGCTGCCAGCCTCCCATGGACAGATACAGCAATATGCCAACCAGAACGACCGTGAGGGGAACCACTGTCCGCAAACGCGAAGTCAGTTCCGCCATGAATTCATACTGTCCGGTCCACTGCAAGCGATAGCCAGGTGGAACTTCGATCCGATCTGCTACGACGCTTTTGGCATCATCCACCCATCCGCCAAGGTCGCGCTGTGATGTGTCGATATCCGCGAAAACGTAGCCCACCAGTATGCCGTTTTCGTTCTTGATCATTGGCGGCCCGGTGACGACTTTCACGTCCGCGAGTGCCGCCAAGGGTACGACGGAGCCGGCCTGCTGCCCATTGCTCCACTCCGCACCGGTGCGGCCGGCTCCATTCATCGGCCCGGCATTCTTGTTCGTGCCACTGCCGCCGGAGGCCCCGCTACCCATGCCGCCGCCCATGGCGTCCATCCCGGCGCCTGATTGAACCTGGCTTTGTCCCGCCGGCGATGACCCGCCACCTGCCGTTCGGACTTCGGTGAACGACAAAGTCTTGGGTGCCGGGATCGGGACGAGCAGTTCGTTCAGAGCCTGCGGGTCGGCCCTGAAGTCGGCCGCGTAGCGGACGTTTACGGAATATCGGGCTCTGCCATCAATGACAGTGGACACTGGCATGCCCCCGATCGCAGCCTCGACCAGATCCTGAACGTCCCGCACGGTCAAACCATATCGGGCTATCGCATCTCGCCTTGGTTCAATGTCGATGTACTCCCGTCCGCTCTGACGCTCGGCGAAGGTGCTGCGCGTTCCCGGAACTGTCCGCAACGCCCCCTCAAGAGCTACGCTCAAGCGCTCGATGCCTGCGAGATCGGGACCAAACACCTTGACGCCTACCGGGGTCCGCACCCCGGTTGTGAGCATGTCAATCCGTGTGCGGATGGGCGGTGCAATCGCCATCTGGTAACCCGGCATGCGCAAGGCCGCATCAAGATCGCGCGATAGCTCCGAAACGGTACGCTGTCGGCGATCCGGCCAGATTGTTCTCAGGCCTCCCTGAACCCACGATGGGGCCGTATCGCTATACCAACGTGTGACGGGAATTGTCGGCCAGTCGTCATGGGGTTTGAGTGTGATCACCGATTCGCTCATGTCCAACTGGGCTGGATCAGTGGCGGTTTCCGCGCGCCCTGCTTTGCCATGGACCATCTTAACTTCACCGAAGGTCATGATGATCCGATGCTGCGTGTTCAGCGCGCGCCGGGCTTCTTCTATTGAGATGCCGGGGAAGGTCGTGGGCATCACCAGCAACGATCCCTCGTCCAGCGGGGGCATGAATTCAGAGCCGAGACGCATGAAAACAGGCACAGTTGCGGCCATCACGAGTGCCGCGACGCCGACCACGGCGAGGCGCCATTGGATGATGAATCGTGCGATGGGGCGATAGAAACTGCCGAGTATGCGGTTGAGCGGGTTCTCTGTTTCAGTGCGGAACCTGCCACGCAGTAGCCAGATCATCAGCGGCGGTGCGAGCGTGATCGAGAGGATTGCTGCAAAGAACATGGCCAGCGTCTTCGTATAGGCCAGCGGCATGAAGAGCTTTCCGGCCTGCCCGGTCAGCGTGAAGATCGGTAGAAAGCTGACTGTTATGAGGAGGAGGGAATAGAAGATCGGTTTGCCGACTTCTTTTGCGGAATCGACGATGACACGAATGCGTTCCTCCGGTTTTGCATTCTCGGCCAGTCGCTTGTGCGCATTTTCGATCATCACGATCGCGGCGTCACTCAATTCACCGACCGCAATCGCAATTCCGCCAAGGGACATGATATTGGCTGAAATGCCAAGATAGCGCATGCCAATGAATGACAGGAGCACAGACATCGGAAGGATGATGAGGGCAACCAGCGCCGATCCGCCGTGCATCAGGAAGATGAGGCAGATGATCGCAATGATAGCCCCTTCGATCATCAGCGTATCCGTCAATGTCTCGATGGATCCGGTAATTAGTTCCGAACGGTCATGCGTCGTTTTGATGCGCACTCCGGGTGGCAATGCAAGCTGGCCAATCTGACCTTTGAGCGCCTCGATCACTTCCTGGGCGTTTGAGCCCAATCGCATCACCACAATGCCGCCGACGGCTTCACCCTTGCCATCAAGGTCTGCAGTCCCGCGGCGAATCTCCGGACCGAATTGCACGCTGGCGACGTCGCGCACGCGGATCGGTGTGCCACCATCGGCAACAGTAACGACGCTTTGCTCGAGATCCTGCAGGGTCTTGGCATAACCGCGTCCGCGCAGGACATACTCCCGTCCGCTCATTTCGAGGACGCGGGCACCGACTTCGGAGTTTGCGTCGCGCACGGCGCGCGAAACGTCCGCTGGGGTGATGCCGAAGGCCGCAAGTTTGTTTGGGTTCAGCAAAATCTGGTATTGCCGCTCGAAGCCCCCCATTGAGGCGACTTCCGCGACGCCTTTCACACCTTGGAGCGCTGGGCGCACTGTGAAGTCCTGCAGCGCCCGCAACTCAGCGGCATTCAAGCGTCCTGAGGTGTCCTCGAGAACATATTGATATATCCAGCCCACGCCGCTTGCATCGGGACCGAGCGTCGGGACTACGCCCGCAGGCAGTTGCTGCTGCACACGACCAATCTGCTCGAACACTCGGGTGCGGGCCCAGTAGATGTCTGTGTCGTCACCGAAGATTGCGTAGACAAAGCTCATCCCGAACATCGAATATCCGCGAACAGTGCGGACACCGGGTGTACTTTGCAGGGCTCGCACCAGCGGATAGGTAATCTGGTCTTCTACCAGGTTGGGACTGCGACCCATCCAGTCGGTAAATACGATCACTTGCGGATCGGAAAGGTCCGGAAGTGCATCCAGAGGCGTCTTGCGCATTGAGTCGACCGCCCAGGCCGATAGGACGAGCGCGATCGCCAACACCACCCACCGCCGCTTGGCGCACCATTCGATGATGTGCTCGATCATGGTTGATGCTCATGTTGCGCAGGCGCGGCAGCAGCTGGCGCAGTCTGTTGTCCCGCCGGTGCCGGTTGAGGAGAACCTCCGTGCCCTCCATGTCCGGTCGCCCCCGATGCTCGCAGGCGGCTTTCAGAGTCGATGAGGAACACTCCAGCGGAAACGACGAGTTCTCCAGCCGCAAGTCCATCCAGGACTTCCACCCGGTCTCCAACCTTCGCACCGAGTTTGATCGTGCGAGGTTCGAACCGATTGTCACCACTCCGGACAAAGACGTGCTGCGTTATACCGGTATCAACCACCGCATCGCGGCCGATAGTGAGGGCATTACGTGGTGCTGCCGAAATCTGGGCGCTGCCGTACATGCCCGGGCGCAGGGCACCGCCAATGTTGGGCACGGACATTCGAACCCGAATTGATCGCGTTCTTTCCGTGAGCATTGGATAGATGAATTCGACCCGCGCGATGAAGGGAGGTCGTCCTGACAGAGGGAATGTCAGCGAAGTGGGCGAACCGACCTGGATCCGTCCGGCACCAGCTTCCGCGACTTCGACGATGATCCAGAGCTGCGACACATCGGCGATCGACAGAATATTGGTGGAGGGGTCGACGGTAATCCCCTGGGTCGCGCCGCGATCCAGTACGAACCCGCTTCGCGGGGCCACAATGGTCACGAGCCGATTGGCCTGTCGGGTCCTTTCAATCTGCCTGATTTCACCATCGCTCATTCCGAGCACCTTCAGCCGGGTCCTGCCCGCTGCGAGTACGACGCTTGCAGGCGCGGTGTTCGCGCGCCGCAAGGCTGCCAGATATTCCAGCTGTGATGCGTACAACTCCTGCGAGAAAACCGCTCCGAGCGCCTGTCCGGCCCGGACATTCTGGCCGGTAGTCCGCACGTAAAGCTGCTCCAGCCAGCCTGAAACTCGCGGATGCACCTCGACGATACGGGATTCGTCGATCACCGCAGTTGCGACGCCTGGGACAGTTTCCTCAAGTTTTCGGACCTCGGCAGCCTCCATTTGAACGCCAAGCATATCCACTTGCTTCGCAGTCAACTCAACCGGCGCCCGCGCTGCAGCGGTGCTCGCCGCTACCGCCGTCCCCGGCGCAGTTTTTACGCGACCGGCAACTTCGCTGGACGGGTGCTGTGGTGCAAAGGGCCATTTCTCGCGTTGTGCCTGAAAAGCGAGGATTGCGATCAAGACCCCAACGGGAATGACGGCGCTAGCAATGAGCGCGCGGGGTGAGTAGGTTTTCACTGGCGCCTCCGCTGGCTGTCCCCGGTCGCCCGTTCGAACTTGGACCAGGCTTCGCCCAATGCACTTTCGGCCATGACTTCATCCCCCTGTGCCTGCCAAAGCGCCCGAGCGGCCTCGACGACCGCGATGAGGGACCCTTGCCCCGACGAATAGCTGCCAAGCGCCGCATCCATCGCTAATTTTGATCGAGGCAGCACATCCTGGCGCAACAGGTTGACCTGCACCTGGGCTGCAATCACGTCTTCGCGCGCTGCAAGGGTTTCGCCAGCGACCATCCGGCGCATGGCTTCCAGATCGGCGTCTGCCATGCGCTCCATGGCCTGTGCCTCTGCGACTCCGCTACTCAGGCGTCGCCGCCATATGGGAACGCTGATGCCGACCATCAGCATCGCTCCGGGACCCTCGGCCATGGTCTCGGCATACCCAGCTTTTACGGTCGCCATGGGTTTGTACATCGAGCGCATCGCGCGAGTTTCTGCGCCAGCGCGCTTTACCTCTGCGGTTCCCACCGCGAGCTCGGGCCGGTTGTCCGTGGCCAGTTCGAGCACTTCTGCAATTGACGCCGGCTCGGCAAGGCTGGGCTGATAAGCCAGTTCCGGAACTGAAGCATCCACAGGCAGGCCGAGGCCCGCGTTAAGCATCGCTTCGGCGCCGCGGATCTGGGCGGCGAGGGACTGCCGTTTCGCCTGCAGGCGGGCGACCTCGGCCTCGGCCCTGAGGATGTCGGCTTGTGCGCCACCGCCGCTCGCATAGCGACTTGCGGCCACATCGACGAGCAAACTGGCCAACGTGATCTGTTCGTCGATTACGGGCCGCATCCTGCGGCGTTCCAATAACATGAAGAATCCGCGCTGGGCATTGAGTACAACATCCAACTCGGTCACGCCCGTAAGCGCCGTTGCTCGCTCTGCCTCGGCAATGGCGGCGGAGCGCCGATGGGAAAGAACACCCGATAGCGGGAATTGCTGTTCGACACTGATACTTCGATCGTAACGCCGTCCACCATCCATCATCGCGCTGAATGGGTAGTGGTCGACCGAAACCGACACCATTGGATCCTGGAGGGAAGACACGATGGCGGGGCGCTGAGCAAGAGCATCGGCACGGGCTTTTGCCGCCGCTATTTCGGCCCGGTTCTGCAGAGCAATGGCCGCCACGTCCGATAGGCGCAAAGGCGAGCGGAGGCTGGAGGTTTCCTCGCGCACAGCTGCAGTTTCAGCGATGTTTTGTGCTTTGCTTTCGTGCGGCACACATACCGAAAGCACGAGGGGCGCAGCTACCCAGATACGGTTTAGCATGAGGCCATGTATCCTGATGGGTGAATACGCGGGAAAGTTTGATCGAACATCCGGTCGCGTCGTTTGGTTGCCGCATGGCGACCTGCGCCATGACCCAACCGGACGTACCAAGGTAACGGCAGCGCGAGAGCCACGCTCTTGCTGGCCGTTTTAAATGCAGCGATCTCTAACCCCGAAATTTGAATTTCGTTTGTCTGGTCTAAACCGGAATGCCTCATAGCCCCCTCCGTTGCCCTGTAACCTTATACGCTGCTGCGGCCGTTCCCCCTCATTGCCGCTAATTTTTTTTGAGGGCTATGTCCGGGCAGTGCGTATGTACCGAAAGGAAGCTCGAGACCTGCATTCGAATGGTCTTTGGTTTGTCGACATGGCATTGCCGTAGGGGTTGTTTGTTTCGTTCCCGGCGGGTAGCTTGTGCGGTGTCTCTATGTGTTTTCTGAACTCAAGCCGACATTAGAACGGCAGTGTTCGCAGGAGTGAACTCATTGAGAAAGGGGAATTATGATGAAATATTTGCCGATTCTGGGCCTCGCGCCATTTGCGCTTCTTGGTGCCTGCGCGACCATTCCGCCGACCAGTGCGGAAATCGAAAGCTGCCAGAAGATGGAAGCTGAAATGGGTGTCGGACAGGTCCACGATCATAATGAGATGAAGGGACGTGGCATCAATCCGATGAACCTCTCCCATGCCCGGTGCATGCAGATTCTGAAAAATTGATCTGACACGCATCCCCGGAGTCGACAGTCTGTTGTTCGTCTCCGGGGTGCGGGTAATACGCTCGCGTCAAATTTACACTCACCTTCGCTCCACAGGTCGGATTGGGGAAATCTCGAAATGCTGAGAAGAACATTTTCGACTGCTTTGGTCGCAGCCTCGATCTTCACGGCGGCGCCGGTGCTCGCACAGGGTATTGGGCACACATTCTTCATGCGTGGCTCCATCGTTGGGTCCGATACTGGCGGGATCGTGGTATGCATTGGCCGCGCTGATGGGGCTGAAGTTGGTCAGACTCTCGACGTTTATCGCGTTACCTACCGTCCAGGCCCTTCAAAGGGCGTGGTGAGCAATTACACGCGCGAACTGGTCGGGCATGTCCAGATTTCGCATGTCTTCGACGACCATTTTGCTCATGTTACGGTCGTTGATGGCCGCCCCAAAAAGCATGATATCGTAGAATTGCAGCGCCCCGCTCAGGATTGAGTTCTTCATTGGCCGGGATCCCTCCAAACATCCCCGGTTCGGCTGCGCTATTCCGATAAGCAGTTGCCACAGTTCTGCATCATCAGAATTGGGGCTGTCCTTGTGAACGACTGCAGGCACATCTTCGATCATTCGATCAAAGGTATTTCGCCAGTTCCGTTAGTTTGCCGAGCTGCTCGCGGGTCTCAGGCGACAAGGGACCAATCGCTTCTTCAAGATGATGCTCGATATGATCGGCAACCAGCACTGTCTTGGCCTTGTTCAGAGCACTTACGACTGCCTGCAACTGCTGCGCCGTTTCCAGCGCGTCGCGATTTTCCTCGATCATCCTGACAATCGTCGCCAAATGACCGTGTGCACGTTTCAGGCGATTGATCAGTTCCTTGTTTGCAGCGTGGCTCATTGCACTCTCTCTATCATGCCGCGAGCAGATGCAGCCACCCGCTGATCCCGACGTAGGCACCAACAAGCAGTATGATAACGCCCGACACGTAAGGTGCCTTGCGGACGATCTCGCCAAACCCCGACCAGCGCTGCGCCATGTGTTTCACGCTGAGCGCCGCCAGCACGCCTGATGCCACCATGGTCAGGGCCAAGCCGACGCTGAAACTGACGACGACAACCGCGCCCAAGGCGACCTTTTTCAATTGCAGACACAGCATGAGCACGGTTATCGCGCCGGGGCAGGGGATAAGGCCGCCCGTCAGGCCGAACAGGGCGATCTGGCCAGTGGTCACCTCGCGATTGGCAAAACGGCGGCGGATGTCTTCAGCGTGTTCCATTTCATGGGCGTCGACGTAGCCGCCAGTTGCCAGTTCGATGGCGGGGACTTCCTCATCGCTGGGCTCGTGATGATCGTTATGGCGGTGATTGTAGCCATGATCATGATCGTGACCTAGGTGGTGCCCTTCATGCTCGTGGTGGAAGTGGCTGGCTTCCTGTTGCTCGCGGCGCGTGCGCCACAACATCCAGACAGCCAGGGCGATGATGATCAGGCCCGATGCCAGCTGAAAATAGGGCTCGGTATCTTCTGCGCGCAGGCCTTCGAATGCCCACATGCCAGCCAGCGCGACCAACCAGACGACGGCCGTATGTGATAGGGTGGCCGCCAGCCCTAGCAGGACCGCCTGCCGGACAGTTCCTCGCACGGCGATAATAAACGCCGCCATCATGGTCTTGGAGTGGCCGGGCTCGAGCCCGTGCAATGCCCCCAGGAGGATCGCACTGGGGATGAACAGCCACGCATGAGCGCCGCCCTGCTGGAGCAAATAAGTGAAGTCGGTCATGAGGCTCCTGTATCCCCCTGGGGGGATATAACAACGGTTGAAAAATGCGTGATCCGGGCGCGATCAAGTGCGCTATGGACAGCAGATGGTGCTGATGACAGCGTACCTATGCGGATCGGAAGGAAGCAGATTGGCACTGCCCAAGAACGCAGATTTGCCGAAGATTTCCCGAACGGTCTGGACGCTCGGCTTGGTCAGCATGTTCATGGATATCTCGTCGGAGATCGTCCATGCGCTGCTGCCGCTGTTTCTGACCGTGACCCTGGGCACCAGCGTGGCGCTGGTTGGAGTAATCGATGGTATCGCCGAGGCGACCGCATCCATTTCCAAGGTGTTCTCAGGATATCTGTCCGATCGGATCGGACGCCGAAAGCCGCTGATTCTTTTGGGATATGGACTTGGCGCATTGTCCAAGCCGTTGTTCGCGCTCGCCGCGGGCCCAGTGCCGGTTCTCGGAGCCCGATTGATCGACCGGATCGGCAAGGGGCTGCGCGGTGCGCCTCGCGACGCATTGGTTGCCGATGTCACTCCGCTCGAGATCCGGGGCAGGGCCTACGGTCTACGCCAAGCGCTTGATACCGTCGGCGCATTTGCTGGCCCACTTGCGGCGATCGGCCTCATGGCCATTTTTTCCGACGACATGCGAGCCGTGTTCTGGGTTGCCGTCATTCCAGGACTTATCGCCGTTCTGCTCGTCATTTTCGGTATTGAGGGGCACCGCGACAAATTGGCACCCGCCGACGCGCGTGTACCATTGCGGATAGCGAATCTGAGAAAGCTGGAACGCGGCTTCTGGCTGGTGGTCTGCATCGGTGTGATGTTCACAATGGCTCGGTTCAGCGAAGCATTCCTGATCCTGAAGGCCAATGAAGACGGCTTGCCTCTGGCGCTTGCGCCGCTCGTTCTGGTCGTCATGAACGTCGTTTATTCACTCGGCGCCTATCCCGCTGGAGCATTCGCCGACGATGGGGGAGCGCAACGGCCATTGTTCTACGGCCTTGCCTGCCTTGTCGCCGCCGACATGTTCCTGGCATCGCGGCTGGGCATGGTCGGCACCTTTACCGGGATCGCGCTATGGGGCGGTCATATGGCGCTGACCCAGGGATTGCTGGCTCAGCTTGTCGCCGAACGCGCGCCCGAGGCATTGCGGGGATCGGCCTTTGGCATATTCAATCTTGCCACTGGTATCACGATGCTTGCCGCCAGCGTGCTCGCAGGGGTATTGTGGGATCATGCCGGACCGTCGGCAACATTCATCGCAGGCGGTGGGTTTGCAGGACTTGCAGCCTTGTTGATCTGGTGCCGCCAAATCGTGTCATCACGGCGTCGAGGCGGTATCAGGTGAGTGCGACGACGGCCAACGCCGACAGGTCATGGCCCTCCTCCCGAACGGATGATTCTGATGAGAAACGTCAAAATCAGTGCCCAGTGGAGAGGTGAACACGCCGGCAAAGTCGGTCTGCCGCACGCAGGAGTCGTTTCATCGCAGGGGCCGGAATTGGGGGTATTGTGGGGGGTATTTCTATAACGCACGTGAGATTAAATACTATATATCAATTAGATAGATGTATTCCGTTGGTCCTTCCTCCGCTACCATCTCCACGCTTCCGCTTAGTTCCGAACGCGTTCGCAAGCAGGGGGGCTCGCTTGCGCGGCGACGCTAAGGTCAATCGATTATTGAGCCTGCTACTTAGGGAGCTGCCCCGCGGCGAAGGACGGCGGCAGAACCAGTCGCTGAAAACAACTAAGCGATTGTAAAATACAGGTAAAATGGCGTATGCACTAACGCTCGAACCTAGGAGCTCCTGATTAAGAGTTGAAGTTCAATACCGCCGTAAAGGACGTGAATTTACCCAAGCTGCGATGTCTTGAGCACGCCAGCGAATACGTCCCCCGTCGAAATCGATCGGATGTGGAAACCTCCCAGATTGAATACGTCGCCAGATGGTGGTTCGACTTTTGATGCCGGTCATATCCATCACTTCTTTGCACGTAAGTAACTCTGGAATGTTCATCCTAACCTCATCTCGCTGCGAGGTCCCTCTGAAACTATCGCCATAAGACGTGGGGCAAACAGTGTTGTGGACCTCTAAATGCAAACGTAGATGGATCTCGTAACCGTTCGAAGAACAAAGAAGAAACATTCTCAGTCGATTTAGCCCTCCGGACTGACATGGCCGCATGTGGACCTTGTCTAATGCAGGAAGCTCGGCGAGGCCAATCGCCTGCTATCGCAGGTTGTAGGGTGGGCGGAGTTTTGCCATCACGCTGACCAACTTTAGCGGCTTCAGCGCCGTAGAGAATCGCCGTCTCTCGCCATCGAAGTGAGCTAACCGCGGACCATTCGGTTCCGTTCTGTACACTCGATTTGCACCACCAGTGCACCACCAGAGAGGAAAGATAGCTCTGGGAGGTGTAAAATGGCTTCTAAGTTATTGAAAAATTGGTCGGGACGAGAGGATTCGAACCTCCGACCCCCACACCCCCAGTGTGATGCGCTACCAGGCTGCGCTACGTCCCGACCGGAGGGCGCGCTTTAGAAGGGGTTTTGGGAAGTTGCAAGGGTTTCGATGCGGGCTTTCGCGCCCCATGTACGATTCCCTAATCATATTGCCTCCGCCCTTGCATCTGTGGTAGCCGCCCGGCCTTGATAGGCGGGCGCTGCCATGCGGTGCGCGGCCGACAGACACCATGACGAAAGTCCCACCCATGTTCATATCGACAGCCTTTGCCCAGACCGCTGGCGGGGAAGCCTCCGGCGCCGGAATCCTGGTGCAGATGGCCCCGCTGGTCCTGATATTCGTGGTCTTCTATTTCCTGCTGATCCGTCCGCAGCAAAAGAAGATGAAAGAGCATAAGGCCAAGATCGACGCGGTGAAGAAGGGCGACCAGGTCGTCACCGGCGGCGGTTTGATAGGCAAGGTCGTGCGCGTCGATGACATCTATGCCGATGTCGAACTGGCGCCGAACATGAAGGTCAAAGCGGTCAAGTCGACCCTGACCGACGTGATCGACCCGACCACTGCCAAGCCCGCGAACGACTGACCCCAACGATGCTCAATTTCTCGCGTGCGGCGGTGATCGCGATCATCCTGCCCCTGTTGATCGGCGTGCTGTGCGCGGTGCCGAGCTTCCTGCCCGATTCCGCCGTGGCCCGGCTGCCCGGCTTCATGCAGACGCGGGTGAATCTTGGCCTCGACCTGTCGGGCGGCAGTCACCTGCTGCTCGAAGCGTCGACGCAGGATGTCGCCAAGCAGCGGCTGGTCAATATGGAGGAGCAGGTTCGCACCGAACTGCGCCGGGCTGACCCGCGCATCGCGATCGGCGATATCTCCAGCCGCGACGGGAAGCTTAGCTTCATGGTGCGCGATCCCGCGCAGGTTGATGCAGCCGTCGAGCGCATCCGCCCGCTGACGCAGGGCGCGGGGCTGACCGGCCAGCGCGATTTCGACGTGGCGGTGGTGAACAGCCAGACCGTGACGATCACGCCGACCAATGCTGGCATCGACAATGCGGTCAAGAGCGCGATGGAAGTCGCGACCGAAGTGATCCGCAAGCGCATCGACGAAATGGGCACGCGCGAACCAACGATCCAGCAGCAGGGCAGCAATCGCATCGTCGTGCAGGTGCCTGGCCTGCAAGATCCCAAGGCGCTCAAGGATCTGCTGGGCCAGACCGCCAAGCTCGAATTCAAGCTGGTCGATACGACCGCCAACCCGTCCGAAGTGGCGCAGGGCCGCGCGCCGGTGGGCAGCGAAGTATTGCCCTATCTCGATAATCCGTCGGGCGTGCCGCTGATCGCGGTCAAGCGCCAGGTGATGGTGTCGGGCGAGGATTTGACCGACGCGACGCAGGGCTATGACCAGAATAACCAGGCGATCGTCAACATCCGCTTCAACAGTTCGGGTGGCCGTAAATTCGGGCAGGTGACGTCGCAGAATGTCAATCGCCCGTTCGCGATCATTCTCGACGGCAAGGTGCTGTCGGCACCGAACATCAACGAACCGATCCTGGGCGGCAGCGCGCAGATCAGCGGCAATTTCACGGTCGAAAGCGCCAACCAGCTGGCGATCGCGCTGCGGTCGGGCAAGCTGCCGGTGGCACTGGCGGTGGTCGAGGAACGCACGGTCGGACCGGGCTTGGGCGCGGATTCGATTCGCGCGGGCCTGATCGCGTCGATCATCGCGGTGGTTGCCGTGGCGATCTTCATGTTCCTGAGCTATGGCCGCTTTGGCATGTATGCCAATCTGGCGGTCGCCATCAATGTCGCGGTCATCCTGGGCGTGATGGGCATATTGGGGGCGACGCTGACGCTGCCCGGCATTGCCGGGTTCGTGCTGACGATCGGCACCGCGGTCGATGCCAACGTGCTGATCTATGAACGGATTCGCGAAGAGCGGCGGCGTGGGCGCAATGTCGTCCAGGCGATCGAACATGGCTATAAGGAAGCCAGCCGCACCATTTTCGAGGCGAACGTGACCCACGCCATTGCGGGCGGGATCATGCTGGCGCTGGGGTCGGGGCCGGTCAAGGGCTTCGCCATCGTGCTGCTGATCGGCATCGCGACCAGCGTGTTCACCGCCGTTACCTTCACCCGCGTCATCGTCGCCAACTGGGTGCGCCGCACCCGGCCGACGGACATCCATATATGATCGAGGTGACACCCCTCCTTCCGTTCGCCCTGAGCTTGTCGAAGGGCACCACCGAGCATAGCGAGGTGTCTTCGCCTCCGCTCAGACAGGGGCTTCGACTTCGCTCAGCCCGAACGGTATTAGGTCTTAGCGCATGAAACTTCTAAAGCTCGTCCCCGACAATACGAATATCGGCTTCGTCGCGATGCGGAAATGGGCGTTCGCGCTCACGGCCTTGCTGACGGTGCTGGCGGTCGGCGCTACGGCCTATAAGGGCCTCAACATGGGCGTCGATTTCGTCGGCGGTCTGATGATCGAAGCGAAATTCCCGCAAAATGTCGAAACCGACAAGGTGCGCGCGACGATCGGTCGCCTGGGCGTCGGCGAAAGTTCGCTGCAGCAATTCGGCGATCCCAAGACGGTGCAGATCCGGCTGCCCTTGCCTGAACAGGGCGGGGCCGGGGCGGCCAATGCGGTCGTCGAAAAGACCCGCAATGCGATGACCGGACAATTCCCCGGCGTCACCTTCTCCCGCTACGACACGGTGTCGGGCAAGGTATCGGGCGAGTTGATCCAGAACGGCATCCTGGCAGTCGTGCTGGCGATCCTGGGCATCGCGGTGTTCAGCTGGTTCCGCTATGAATGGCAGTTCGGCGTCTCGACCTTCGTCGCGATCGTCCACGACGTTCTCATGACGCTGGGTTTCTTCGCGCTGACGCAGTTGGAGTTCGACCTTAATATCGTCGCCGCCGTGCTGACGATCGTGGGTTATTCGATCAACGACAAGATGGTGATCGACGACCGTATCCGCGAAAATATGCGCAAATATCGCAAGATGGACATGAAGGCGCTGATCGACCTGTCGGTCAATGAAACGCTGCCGCGCACGGTGATGACGTCGGTGACGATCATGCTGGCGCTCGGCGCGTTGCTACTGTTCGGCGGCCATGTGCTGCGTGGCTTCACCGCGGCGATGATGCTGGGCATCATCGTTGGCACCTATTCGTCGGTCTATGTGTCGTCCTCGCTGCTGATCTCGCTGGGCCTGTCGCCCATGTCTTCGGAGAAGAAGGCGGCCAAGGCGAACCTGGCGTCGCAGGCCGAGCGGGTCGGGCCGCGCGATGACGGTGCCAAGCCCTGAGCGGGGAACGACGCACCGGGATAGAGCTGCGCCGCGACGATAGCGGGCAGGGGCCGATCGTCACCGGTTTTGCCGGGCGCGGCTTCCGCGTGCGCGACGATCTGTTTCCGAACGGCCTGTTGCTCAGCCCCGTTCGGGCGATGGCCTGGGACGATGCACCGACGGTCGACGCGCTGACGCTGGCGGCGCTTGGCGACCTGCTGGACGGCGATCCGCGTCCCGAATTCCTGTTGCTCGGCACAGGGGCCGGACTGCGCCAGCCACCCCGCCCCTTCGTGCGCGATCTGGAGGCCAAGGGGATCGGCGTGGAGGCGATGGACAGCCGCGCCGCAGCGCGCGCCTGGGGTGTGTTGCGGGCCGAGGAACGGTCGATTGTCGCGGCGCTGCTGCCGCTCTGAACCGCGCAGTTGCGGACACAAAAAAAGGGGCTGCCCTGTGGGGCGGCCCCTTTTCGTTGGCGCAAGGTGGGGTCAGAAGTGGATCTTCACGCCCGCACGATAGCTTTGATAGCTGATGTCCTTGCGCCAGACCGTCGTGTCGGCGGTCAGGTTGAGGTCCACAGAGCCAGCGCGGATGGTCAGGCCACCGCCGACTTCGCCCCAATTCTTGTCCGATCCGCCCAGCGCGAACGGCGCGAGGCTGCCGGTCCCGCCGACCAGATTGGCGAGGAAGAAGGCAGGCTGGTCGTTGAACTCATGGACATAATTGGCGGTGAGATAGGGTTTGAACCCGCCCGTATTCGCCTTGACCGTCGCGCCCAGGCGACCCTGGGCGCTGCGGATCGCATGGCGCTTGATCACCAGCGCGGCATCGCCGCCATATTCGGACAGGTTGCCAGAGCTGATATAGGCACCACGCAGCGCCGCGCGGGGCACGATGCTGAACGCATCGCTGCCGAGTGCCTTGCTGAGGCCCAGCTCACCCGACAGCGCCAGTTCCTGGTCGCTGCCATAGAGGGTGTAGGGGGTGATGCCGACTGCGAAGGAGCGACGCGAGCGAGTCGCCATCGTGCCCGCGCTGCCGACCGCATCCAGCTTCAGGCCGCCCAGGTCGAACGCACCATAGACCGTGCCCTGATAGAGGCGGGCGCGGCCCCAGTCATTGGCCCCCGTATTGCCCTTCAACTCGCTGAAGGAGGCGGCGAGGCCGATGACGCCGGTGTCGCCGAACGCCTTTTCGATGCCGGCGGCCATGTACCAGCCGTCGAACTGGTCGCGGCCAAGCGGCGTGGCGGTCCGCATCGGCGCGCTGTCGCCGTCGATATAGCCGCCCGCCAGGAAGGCGCTGACGTCATCGGGCAACACGCCTTCGCGCGTCATCGTGTCGTTGCTGCCGCCCTGCGCCATGCCCAGGTCGATATTGTTGAGGCTGGCGGCGGCCAGTTGCAGCGGCTGGCCAGTCATGGTCAGCGTGCCGCCCATCGCCCCGCCATCGAGCTTCGTCAGCCGATCACGATAGAAGCGCGCCATATTGTCGTTCAGCACTTCGGACATCGACGTCTTGAGCGTCTCGGTGCGCGGTGCCATCGCCTCGAAGGTCGCTTGGACCCCGGCCACACTCAGCAGATCGGCCTCGCCATAGAGATTGGCATAGTTGGCATAGAGCGGCCGGTTCTGGTCGAGCAGCTGGGCGAAGCTGGTCTGGTTGGGCGCGGCGCGGTTGACGACATCGGCATAAAGGCCCGCATCGATCCGCACGCTGACGCTGTTGGGGCCATAGAATAGCACGGGCTTCAACACGGCCGACAGGTTGGTCGGCGTCGCAAAGCTGCCATCCACGCCACCTTCGGCGGTCAGGAAGGTATAGCTGTTGCCATAGCGGATCTTGGTGCCGCTCGCCGCACCGAAGACGACGCGCCCGCCGACCGCGGCGATGCCGTCGATGGGATCACCGACCGCGAGCAGCGATGCATCGCCATCGGCCTGCGCCGCAGTGATCGCTGCAGCGGCCGAAGCCTGCTCCTGGCTACCGCCACCATCGCCGCCGCCATTGCCGGTATCGGGGATTTCGCCCTCGCTG
The DNA here is from genome assembly GCF_002312805.1 of Sphingobium sp. D43FB. GTDB lineage: Bacteria > Pseudomonadota > Alphaproteobacteria > Sphingomonadales > Sphingomonadaceae > Sphingobium. Next base: position 105,907 of record NZ_NMUA01000006.1, read on the forward strand.
TCGCCATCGGCTTCGACGAATTGCGTCGCCCGCACCGCCAGCACGTCCGACACGCCATTGGCACCCAGATCGATCTGCAGCGTGCTACCCGATGACAGCAGCGCATTGCCTTCGATGCTAAGCGTGCCGATCGTGCCGACGCCGCCGGGCGCAATCGTGCCGAGGACGTTGGTGAAATAGGGCGCGCGGAGCGTTCCCTTGCCGGACAACAGCCCGGTCATCAGGAAATAGTCGCCCGGTGTTTCGACCGTGCCATCGACATTCACGACACCGGCAAGGTGGGCAATGTCCATCAGGCTGGTCAGCGATCCGGTGGCCGTGACATCGAGCGCGGCCCCCGCGCCCGAAATGGTGAAGCGATCGACCGTGGCGTCCATGTCCAGCGTCGTCTTGCCATTGGCGCTGAGCGTCACGTCATAATAGCGACCGATCACCCCTTGCGACGCGAGCGGATCGATATTGTTGGGCACGAAGCTGGTCGCGCCGGGCAGGCCGTTGGCCAGCGTCGGCGTTGGCAGGACCGCAGCGCTGACTTCGCCTTCCTGCGCCTCATGAATCGCGCCGGTCAGCAGCGTGACGTTGTCGGCATTGGGGCTGCGCTCGGCAATCTCCACCTTGCCCTTGTTATTGCTGACCACGGTCGAACCCGTGGTCGCGCCCTTCGTTTCCGCAACGACCGGTTCGCCATCGACGATCAGCGTGTCGGTGCCGACATCATAGCAGACATCGTCCGGCCCATCATTGGGCTGATAGCAAATCTGGCCGAATTTCTGCGTGCTGTCCTGGCCGAACGCGCCTGCGCCCGGCGAGGTGGGAATGCCGTTCACCAGCGCGCCATTGCTGTCGATCACCCGATAATTGGGGTCGAGCGCGGTCACCCAATGGTCCGCATCGCTCCACAAGCCGTCGCCTGCCTTTGCGGTGGCGTAGCGATAGGGGTTGTTCTGCGCGATCCAGTCCCAGAATAGGTAGAGGGGCTGGTAGAAGGACGAGCCGCCATAGGAGCTTTGCGGCTGTTCGAGGAAATAGCGGCTGCCGCCCGACAGGACGCCGATGATCGTCTGTTCGTTGAACGCCTGGTCCAGGATCAGCGGACCACCCGAATCGCCGCCAGCGGTGCTGCCTTCATTGGCGAGCGCATCATCCTTGAACAGGTTGAAGTCGAACGGATTTTCACGCTCCGGATCGTCGAAATCGGTGTGATAGAGATTTTGCGTATAGCCGCCGGGCGCACCGAACAGGAAGGCGTCGATGTCATCGAGCGAGCCGAGCATCCCAAGGAAGTTTTCCGCCGTCTTGCGCCGGAAGTCGATCCCCAGATTATTGCCCGTCGTCCCGCTGCCGGTACGACCATAGCCAGTGATCGTCACATGATAGCCGGTGCCCGACGTCTCGCTGATCGCCGATGGCGCAGACAGGGCGGAAAAGAGCATCGTCCAGGTCGGCACGTCCGACGCGGGCGTGTCCAGCGTCGCCATCGCTACGTCGCCATAGAGGAAGCTCAACGCCGGTGGATCGAGCGAGTCGGGATGATAGGCGATATTGTTGACGTTATAGACGCTGAGTGACGTGTTGGTCTGAAAGCCGTTGCTCAACCAGTCGATCAAGCCCGGACGGGCGTCGTTCTGAAAGGCGAAGGCGACCGGCACGCCGCCGTTGACGGTGCTATAGTCCGGCGTGTCGAGGTCGTTGACGCAGTGGGCGGCAAAGATGACCGTGCGCGGGTTGATCAGCGAGCCGGTGCAGACGAAGCCATCGGCGCGGTACATGATGCCGACGCCGTTGACGTCGCTGCCATCGATAATGTCGGACGGACTTTTGCTGTCGTTGGGCACGACGGCGTGGGCCAGCGGCGCGAAGCCCAAAGCGGCGACCGCTGCGGATGCCAGAAGACTGGTACGACCGGCGCGCGCAAGTAAGCGCGCACCATTCTTGCGAATGTGCATGATGTGAACTCCCCAAAGACCTGAAGGGAAGCTATGTCAGCAACAAGACGAACACAATGCGGCAATTTGCGAAACTTTCCTTATGTTTCAAAAAGGTCACAGACTGCTGGGCTGTCCCAAAAAATCTGAAGTGGAATGGCGCAAATCCGGCATTTTCGGGATGGCGCTCTTCGCCGACGCCTGCGCACTACTTCATGACAAAGGCCGTTAACTTTAACCTGGCGCAGCTTTTTGGCGCATGGCGGCCGTCCCTTGCGCAACCGCGCCGATCCGCTTAAGCATGAAGGCAAGTTCCGGCTTCCCCACGAAGTTGGCGAAAAACAGAAGTGAGTTTCGGCATGGTGCAGCAAAGCCGCCCATCGCCGCAGAGTTCCGGTCCGACCGGCGGTTTTTCGGGCAAGCGTGTCCGATCCGGTCAGGGCAATGGGAGCAAGGCTGCGGCCATTCCTCCCCCGTCACCATCGCGGGGTCTTGCGCCGCATGGCGCGCGTGAGCGGCGATCCTATGCCGCGATCGACCTTGGCACCAATAATTGCCGCCTGCTGATCGCCAAGCCATCCGCCGATGGCTTCATTGTCGTCGATGCCTTTTCGCGGATCGTGCGGCTCGGCGAAGGGCTGGCATCGACCGGTCGGATCAGCGACGCCGCCATCGATCGCGCCATCGCCGCGCTGTCCGTCTGCGCCGACAAGCTGCGCCGCCGCCATGTGACGCTGGCCCGATCGGTCGCGACCGAAGCCTGTCGCCGCGCGTCCAATGGCACGGATTTCATCCAGCGCGTCTATCGCGAGACGGGCATCGCCCTCGACATCATCAGCGCGCAGGAAGAGGCGCGGCTGGCGGTGCTGGGCTGCCATGCGCTGCTGGAACCCGGCAATGGCCCGGCCCTGATCTTCGACATAGGCGGTGGATCGACCGAATTGGTGCTGGTCGATTCGAACGGATCGGCAGGGGCGCCCCGGATCGTCGATTGGGTGAGTGCGCCGTGGGGCGTGGTGTCGCTGACCGAGAGCGAGGCGTTCGACCATGGCGATCGTGACGCGCGGCTGGCCGCCTATGACCGGATGCGCGCGCGGGTCAGCGAAGCCTTCGCGCCGCTTGCCCGCCGCTTGCCGCAAGGCGCGGAGGATATCCGCCTGCTCGGCACGTCGGGGACGGTGACGACATTGGCGAGCGTGCATCTGAACCTGCCGCGCTATGACCGGCAGGTCATCGACGGCTTGATCGTGCCGTGCGAATCGATGCGGTCGATTTCCGAGCGCTTGTCGACCATGACCTTGATGGAGCGGCAGAAGCTGCCCTGCATCGGCACGGAGCGGGCCGATCTGGTGGTGGCGGGGTGCGCCATATTGGAAGCGATCCTCGACATCTGGCCCGCCGAACGGCTGGGCGTGGCGGATCGCGGGATTCGCGAAGGCATATTGCGTGGGCTGATGGACCGCGATGGGAGAGTGATGTGAGGGGCGCAGGCGTAGGCAAGGTGCGCGTCAAAAGCGCCAAGGGCAGGACCGCGCAGTCGGTTCGCTGGCTCGAACGCCATCTGAACGACCCCTATGTGCGCAAGGCGAAAGCGGAAGGCTGGCGCAGCCGTGCCGCGTTCAAGCTGATCGAACTGGACGAAAAATTCCATTTCGTGAAGGGATCGCGCGCGGTGGTCGATCTGGGCGTGGCACCGGGCGGCTGGTCGCAGGTCGTGCGCAAGCTAGCTCCGAAGGCCACCGTCGTCGGCATCGACCTGCTGCCGGTCGATGCGATCGAGGGGGTGACCCTGTTCGAAATGGACTTCATGGACGACAAGGCGCCCGACCTGTTGCGCGAAGCGCTGGGCGATGCGCCCGACCTCATCATTTCCGACATGGCGGCCAATACGGTGGGCCATGCCCAGACCGACCATCTCCGCACGATGGGGCTGGTCGAGGCGGCAGCCTGGTTCGCGGTCGAAAATCTGCGCAAGGGCGGGACGTTCGTCGCCAAGGTGTTCGCTGGGGGCACTGATGGCGAACTGCTGGTCCTGCTCAAGAAGAATTTCACGACGATCAAGCATGCCAAGCCCCCCGCCAGCCGCAAAGGCAGCGTGGAATGGTATGTCGTGGCGCAGGGGTTCAAGGGGCGACCCGATGAACCCGCGCGCGACCGGGCGGGCGATCCCGTAACAGAGTAGCCGTCGGAAGGCTGGCGGGCGCGGGATAGGAAGCGGGGGTCACTTGGTCGCAACGGTATCGACGGTCGCCTATCTGGGGCTGGAGGCGCGGGCCGTCGAGGTGCAGTGCCAGCTCGTCCCCGGCCTGCCCAATTTCATCGTCGTGGGATTGCCTGACAAGGCGGTGGCCGAAAGCCGCGAACGGGTGCGTAATGCAATCGCCGCCATCGGCCTGTCGCTGCCGCCCAAGCGGATCACTGTAAACCTATCGCCCGCCGACCTGCCCAAGGAAGGATCGCATTTCGATCTGCCGATCGCGCTCGCGCTGCTCGGCGCGATGGGCGTGATCGATGCCGAAACGCTGTCGGGCTATGTCGTGGTCGGCGAACTGGGGCTGGACGGGCGCACCGCGCCATCGCCCGGCGTGCTGCTGGCGGCGCTCCACGCGGGCGGGCAGGATATGGGGCTGGTCTGCCCGGTCGCGCAGGGGGCCGAAGCTGCCTGGGCGGGGCAGGTCGAAGTCGTCGCCGCGCCCGATCTTTTAAGCCTGCTCAACCATTTCAAGGGCACGTCGGCGCTGTCGCCGCCCCAGCCGGGCGCGGTCGAGGCACCCGTGCGGACGCTGGACCTCAAACAGGTCAAGGGGCAGGAAGTCGCCAAGCGCGCGATCGAGATCGCGGCGGCGGGCGGGCATAATCTGCTGATGGTCGGGCCGCCGGGCGCGGGCAAATCGCTGATGGCCGGGTGCTTGCCAGGGATTTTGCCCGAACTCACCCCATCCGAGGCGCTGGAAACATCCATGGTCGCGAGCGTAGCCGGGACGCTAGATGGCGGGCGGATCAGCCGGGCGCGGCCCTTCCGCCACCCCCATCATAGCGCGTCGATGGCAGCGCTGGTCGGTGGCGGCTTGAAGGCGCGGCCGGGCGAGGTCAGCATGGCGCATCTGGGCGTGCTGTTTCTCGACGAATTGCCGGAGTTCCAGCGGGCGGTGCTGGATTCGTTGCGCCAGCCGTTGGAAACCGGCGAAGTGACGGTCGCCCGCGCCAATGCGCATGTCACCTTCCCGGCGCGGGTGCAGTTGATCGCGGCGATGAACCCCTGCCGATGCGGACATCTGGGCGATCCCGCTTTGGCCTGCTCCCGTGCGCCGCGTTGCGCCGCTGACTATCAGGCCAAGGTATCGGGGCCGTTGCTCGACCGGATCGACCTGCATGTCGAGGTGCAGGCGGTGAGTGCTGCCGATCTGGTGCTGCCGCCCCCCGCCGAAGGATCGACCGAGGTCGCCGCGCGCGTCGCGGCGGCGCGCGATGTGCAGACCAAGCGCTATGCCGGGACGAAAGTGCGGACCAATGCCGAGGTGGACGGCGACGCGCTGGAGGCCTTTGCCGGGCCGGACGAAGCGGGGCGGCAATTGCTGGCCCAGGCGGCCGCGGCAATGAAGCTGTCGGCGCGGGGCTATACCCGCGTGTTGCGCGTCGCGCGGACGATCGCCGATTTGGCCGGCGCCGAGCGGGTCGGGCGGGTGCATGTCGCCGAAGCGCTCAGCTACCGGCGCCGCGCGCCGGTGAATTGAGAAGGGCTCAGGGAATCGGCTGGACCGTCAGCAGCGTATAGAGACCGATGGCCGCGCCGCTGGCGACGAAAGCGATCAGAAAGCGGCATATGTCGGGCCAGAAATCGGGGCGTTCCATGTCGGTCGTCTCCTTGTCGGTGACGATGCGACGGGTAGAAGGACTTGAAACCCGCTTCCAATGACAAATGACGTTAGGCGCTCTCGTTGGCGATCAGCTTGAGTTCGGCGGCAGGCGCATTGTCCTTATGCGCAAAATGGCCGTCGATCCGGCTGCCCGCCTCGATCGTGATGCGCTCATAACGAACATCACCGGTGATCCGCGCGCTGCGCTCGACCACCAACTCGTCCGCCGTGATCGATCCATCGACAAGGCCTGCCAGGCGCGCGCTTTGCGCGGTGACATGACCGATGATGCGGCTCTCGGCCCCCTGGACCAGCGCGGCGCAGCTAATATCGCCATCCACCACGCCATCGACATGCAGATCGACCGACGCGGTGACGTTGCCGCTGATCGTGACGTCGCCGCCGATCAGCGAGAAGGGGGTGTTTTTAGCCCCGGTTGCCGACATCGGCGAATCGGGCCTTGGCGATTTGCTGGACTTGGAGAACATCCTGGGCAGCCTCCAGAAAACGGCGGGGGTTGATGGGCCGGTCATTTTGCCGGACCTCGAAATGGAGATGGGTGCCGGTCGAACGGCCGGTCGACCCCATGCCGCCGATCGTGTCGCCCCGCGCCACCGCCTGGCCTACTTTGGCGGCAAAGCGTGACAAATGGGCGTAACGAGTCATCAGACCGTTGCCATGATCGACCTCGACCACATTGCCATAGCCCTGCCGCTGGCCGACATAGCGCACCTTGCCTGGCGCGGCCGCGACGATCGGCTGGCCATGACGGCCGGGGAAATCCATGCCGGCGTGGAAGGCGGCGTGGCCGTTGAACGGATCGCGGCGATAGCCGTAGGAACTGGTTTCCATCGGCGCCATGGTCGGCCTGCCCGACGGGATCGACAACAGGCTGCGTTCCAGAAACTCCATGCGTGTCAGGGCATCGGCAAGATGTTCCAATTCGCCGGTCATGGCGCCCTTGCTGCCCTTCCACGGAACGAAGGGGCCACCCTGGGCGCGCGCGGCGCTGCGAGCGAGTTGGTCGGGGTTGAGGCCGAAGCTGCGGATCGCCGCCGCTGCCTTGTCCGCGCGACGCTCTACAGCAGCGGTCAGCAGCAGGGCGAAACGGCGCTGGCGTTCTTCCAGCCGCACGAGCGGCGCGGCCTCCGGGGCCATGCTGATCTTGGCGGTCAGCGTCTCCGCCTTGCCGGATGTGTCGGCGGCGGTCGGCGCGACCATGTCCGCGTCCTTGTCACCCTCGGCCCCGAAATGGGTCTTGTAGAGCGTGTCCATGAAGTCCTGCCGGGCTTCCAGATCCTGTGCCAATTCATCGACCGACTGGCGATAGCCTTCGACCTTGGTGGCAGCGGTCGCGATGGATTTGCTCTTGGCGGCGAGCGCAGCGCGCTCTTGCGTCACTGAGGCGCTGTCGGCGATCATCGCCAGCGTCATGCCGCCCCAGCCGGCCAGAGCCATCGTCAGCAGGCTGAGTGTCGTGAGTTGCAGGCGGCGGGAAATGCGCAGGAACCGGACCTGGCCGCCCGATCGCAGGAAAATCTCCCGCTCTGGGCATAAGGCGGCAAGCCGTGCCCGGAGAGCGGCTGCCCTCGATTTTCGATGATGCGACAATGACGACCCCGTAGCTCTTTTCGACTCGGGCCGATAGCAAAGCCGGGCCACCCGCGCGAATCCACCGTTACGTAGACGTGACGAGTCGAGTGATGCGCGCGACTAAATGATCCCTGCGATCTTTTGTTCCCTCATAAATACGATTTTTTGAACCCGCGCCTCAGCCGAGATCGGCCTGTGCTGTCGTTGCGAGCAGGCGGGTGACGGCGGCGGCGGGTACGGCCGGGCTGAAATGATAGCCCTGGCCATAATGACATCCGCCCGCCCGCAGATAATCGACCTGCCGACTATTCTCGACCCCTTCCGCCACCGTGCGGATGCCAAGGCTGAAGGCGAGGTTGAGGACGGTGCGGACGATGGCGGCGTCATCCGGGTCGGTTTCCAGGTCGCGCACGAAACGCTGGTCGATCTTGATGATGTCGATCGGAAATTGTTTGAGATGGGAGAGGGAGGCATAGCCGGTGCCGAAGTCATCGAGCGCGATGCTGACCCCGGCATCGCTCAGTCGGTTGAGGGCGCGCCCGACCCGTTCGGCGTTGCGGCCCAGAAAGACCGATTCGGTCACTTCCAGTTCCACGGTCGAAGGTGGCAGGTCGGCATCCGCCAGCCGTTGCAGCAGGCGATCGGCAAAGGCATCGTCGTTCAGATCCGCGCCGGACCCGTTGAACGCAATGGGGCCGACCGTCACGCCCGCGTCGCGCCAGCGCACGCAATCGGCGATGATGCGGTCGATCATCATCATGGTGATGATGGGGCCAAGTTCAGGATGTTCAAAGGCGGACGCGATCTCGCCGGGCATGATGACCTTGCCGTCCGCGGTCGGGCAGCGGAACAGCGCTTCGAACCCGACGATCGCCCCGCTGTCGAGCGCGATCTTGGGCTGATACCAGGGGCAGGGCCGTTCATGCGCCAGGATATGGCGTGCCCGGTCAAGCATCGCGGCCTCACGCTCCCAGCTTTCCAGCAATTCAGGACCGAACAGGGTTGCGCGGCCCCGTCCGCTATTCTTGGCATGATAGAGCGCGATGTCGGCATGTTTGACGAGGGCGGTGACATCGTCGCCATGGTCGGGGAACAGCGCGACGCCGATGCTCACCCGGCATTCCATCGGCCGCCCACGATAGCTGAGCGGGGCATGAAGATGCTCGGTGATACGCCGCAATATCGGCTGCACCGACTCGGTGTCGGGCAGGCGGGTCAGCAGCACGGCAAATTCGTCCCCGCCCATGCGCGCCACCAGGTCGCCGGGGCGCAGCGCGTGCCGCAAGCGTCCGGCCACGGCGCACAGCAGGGCATCGCCAGCGTCATGACCGGCCGTATCATTCACGCGCTTAAACTCGTCCAGGTCGATCAACAGCACGGCCAGTTGCGCTCGCTTGGTCGGCGCAGCGGTCGCCTGCGTCACCGCTGCCATGAAATGCGCGCGGTTCGCCAGGCCCGTCAGCGCATCCGACATCGCCAGCCGTTCCAGATTCTGTTCGATTTCCTTGCGTTCGGTGATGTCGACCACGCTGGTCATGAAGCAGGCTTCATTGTCGATCACGATGGGCCGGGACGACAGCAACGCATTGCGAATGGCGCCATCACCACGGCGCAGACGGCATTCGAAATTATCGATCGCCTCCCCCTGTCGCAGCCGGGAGAACAGATCGTCGCGTACCGGCAGATCGACATAGGTTTGCTCGACATTGGTCAGCGATACGGGGCCACCAGCCGCATGCGCCTCCAGCGCGGCGCGGTTGATCCGCACGATGCTGCCGTCATAGCGTGTCACTAGCAGCGGCAGGGGTACGGCCATGAACATATGTTCCAGCGTATCCCGGCTGTTGGCCAGCGCAGCCTGGGCTTCGCGCGCGGCGAGGCCAGCCTTCCATTCCTTGCGCTGGAGCCGATTGCCGCGCGCGATCGCGATCCACATGCCGAAATGCAGCATCACCATCGCCAGGATCATGCCAGGCACGGTGGCCGACAGCGGGGCGGGGGTCAGATAGCCGATCAACAGCGCGACGCCGCAGGCCAGTCCGCCACCGACATTGCCGCGAAAGCTGGTCGGCACGACGAGGTAGAAGACCAGCGGAAGCATCACCAGCACGAAGACGGCGATGTCGCTACGCGAACTAACGAGGAAGGCGACACCGACGGCGATGACCGCCTGCCAAGCAAAGCAGATGCGTTCGACCGCGCGGAAACTGGTCATGCGATGGCTGACCGACAGGCAGGCCAGCGACCAGAGAATGACGACGATGCGCGCTGGCACAGCAACCCAGAAATGATCAGTTCCGGCAAAGCGCCAGTCGCTCATCAGGAACAGGGTATTGAGCACGGCCGATAGCGCGAACAGGATCTGGGCGTGCCCGCGCGACTCGCGCAAGCGCCCTTCCTGAAAGAGGCGTTCGCGGGCAGGGTCGCAAAATTCACCGGTATAGGGGGAGATGTCCGTCACATTTTGTCCATAGAAACACCATATTGGTGATTGGCCCGAAAAATAGGCGCAACAGGGTTATCAAAACCCTAACCACGTCGGAGCGAGGCACGGAAAATCACGGGTGTAGCGCCGCCCTGTCGCGACGCTTGACCCTTTGCCCGCGCAGGGCTATAGGCCCGGCTGCCCAGCGACCTGTCGCGTCGAGACTCGTCTTTTCTCGCCATTGCTGGGTGCTATTAGAGCTGAACATTGCCGGGTGCTCTTGCGGCTCCAGGGGGTTTTATGCCCACCGGGGCCTTTGCTGTTTGGATGACGTCTGTTTCCAAGCGGCTCGCAACACGGGGATGCCACGGTAAAGTAACTGAAAAAGGTGAAGGGCTTCATGCCAACAATCAACCAGCTGGTCCGCAAGGGCCGCGAACCGCAGAAGGCCAAGTCCAAGGTCCCTGCCATGGATGCGAACCCGCAAAAGCGTGGTGTTTGCACCCGCGTCTATACGACGACTCCGAAGAAGCCGAACTCGGCGCTCCGCAAGGTGGCGAAGGTGCGTCTGGTCAACCAGCGCGAAGTCATCACCTACATCCCCGGTGAAGGCCATAACCTTCAGGAACATAGCGTTGTTCTGATCCGTGGCGGTCGTGTCCGCGATCTTCCCGGCGTGCGCTATCACGTTCTTCGCGGCGTTCTGGATACCCAGGGCGTCAAGGATCGTAAGCAGAGCCGTTCGAAGTACGGCGCGAAGCGTCCGAAGTAAGGGGAGACCAAGAATATGTCACGTCGTCGTCGCCCCGAAAAGCGCATCATCCTGCCCGATCCCAAATATGGCGATATCGTGCTGTCCAAGTTCATGAATTCGATCATGCAGGACGGTAAGAAAGCCGTTGCTGAGTCCATCGTCTATGGCGCTCTCGAAACTGTCGAGACCCGCGCCAAGAAGGACCCGATCGGCATGTTCCATGACGCGCTGAACAACATCAAGCCGGGCATCGAAGTTCGCAGCCGCCGCGTTGGCGGTGCGACCTATCAGGTTCCCGTCGAAGTGCGTCCCGAACGCTCACAGGCGTTGGCCATCCGTTGGCTGATCACCGCCGCGCGCAACCGCAGCGAAACCACGATGGCCGCGCGCCTGTCGGGTGAGCTGATGGACGCCGCCAACAATCGCGGCAATGCCGTCAAGAAGCGCGAAGATACGCACCGGATGGCCGAAGCCAACCGTGCCTTCTCGCACTATCGCTGGTAACATACCGCTACTGGTAAAAGGCTGGCGGGCGTTTCCAATGTCCGCTTCGCTGTCCGGTTTCAAAAATTGGTCCGTTCGTCAGGGGTCTCTACCCATGGCGGACGGATTGGTTTAGGGGCCACCCAAGAACTCGAATCCCCAACCGCCGGTGCGCCGGCAACGGAGAAGCATCATGGCCCGCAGCCATCCGCTCGAACGCTATCGTAATTTTGGTATCATGGCGCATATTGACGCCGGCAAGACCACGACGACCGAGCGTATCCTTTACTACACCGGCAAGTCCTACAAGATCGGCGAAGTCCATGACGGCGCCGCCACGATGGACTGGATGGAACAGGAGCAGGAGCGTGGTATCACCATCACGTCGGCTGCGACCACCTGCATCTGGAACGACCACCGTCTGAACATCATCGACACCCCAGGCCACGTCGACTTCACCATCGAAGTCGAGCGTTCGCTGCGCGTGCTCGATGGCGCGGTCGCCGCGTTCGACGGCGTTGCGGGCGTTGAGCCGCAGTCGGAAACGGTGTGGCGTCAGGCGGACAAGTATAAGGTTCCGCGGATGTGCTTCATCAACAAGCTCGACCGTACCGGCGCCAATTTCTATTATTGCGTGCAGACGATCATCGATCGCCTGGGTGCCATCCCCGCCGTTCTGTATCTCCCCATCGGTGCGGAGAGCGAGTTCAAGGGTCTGGTCGATCTGGTCGAAAACCGTGCGATCATCTGGAAGGATGAGAATCTCGGCGCTGAATTCTCCTATGAGGAAATTCCCGACGATCTCGCCGACAAGGCTGCCGAATATCGCGAAAAGCTGATCGAACTGGCCGTCGAGCAGGACGACGAGGCGATGGAAGCCTATCTCGAAGGCAATCTGCCCGACGTCGCGACGCTCAAGAAGCTGATCCGCAAGGGCACGCTGGCCCAGTCGTTCGTCCCCGTGCTGTGTGGTTCGGCGTTCAAGAACAAGGGCGTTCAGCCCCTGCTCGACGCGGTCGTCGACTATCTGCCTTCGCCGCTCGACATTGAGGACGTGCAGGGCATCAACCCCGACAACGACCAGCCCGACAGCCGTGCGACCGCAGATGATGCGCCGTTCGCTGGCCTGGCGTTCAAGATCATGAACGATCCGTTCGTCGGCTCGCTCACCTTCCTGCGCGTCTATTCCGGCACCCTGACCAAGGGCACCTATTTGAACTCGGTCAAGGACAAGAAGGAAAAGATCGGCCGCATGCTGCTGATGCATGCCAACAGCCGTGAAGATATCGATGCGGCTTATGCCGGCGACATCGTTGCGCTGGCCGGCATGAAGGAAACCACCACCGGGGATACGCTGTGCGCCGAGCGCCAGCCGATCATCCTGGAGCGGATGGAATTCCCTGAGCCGGTTATCGAATTGTCGGTGGAACCCAAGACCAAGGCCGACCAGGAAAAGATGGGCGTCGCGCTCAACCGCCTGGCCGCCGAGGATCCGTCCTTCCGCGTTTCGACCGATCACGAATCGGGCCAGACCATCATCAAGGGCATGGGCGAGCTTCACCTCGAAATCCTGGTCGATCGCATGAAGCGTGAGTTCAAGGTCGAGGCGAATGTCGGTGCGCCGCAGGTGGCCTATCGCGAATATCTCAAGAAGGCCGTCGACGTCGACTATACCCATAAGAAGCAGTCGGGCGGCACCGGCCAGTTCGGCCGCATCAAGGTGAAGGTCACGCCGGGCGAGCGCGGTGCGGGCATCATCTTCAAGGATGAGATCAAGGGCGGTAATATTCCCAAGGAATATATCCCGGCCATCGAAAAGGGCATGCGCGAAACGGCAGCTACCGGCTCGCTCATCGGCTTCCCGATCATCGATTTCGAGATCAACCTGTATGACGGCGCCTATCATGACGTCGACTCGTCGGCGCTGGCGTTCGAAATCACTGGTCGCGCAGCGATGCGTGAAGTCGCGCAGAAGTCGGGGATCACGCTGCTCGAACCGATCATGAAGGTCGAAGTCGTCAGCCCCGAAGAATATTTGGGCGACGTGATCGGTGATATGAACAGCCGTCGTGGCCAGATCCAGGGCACCGACACCCGTGGTAATGCACAGGTCGTCGAAGCGATGGTCCCGCTGGCCAACATGTTCGGCTATGTGAACTCGCTGCGTTCGTTCACCCAGGGGCGTGCGAACTATTCGATGACCTTCTCGCACTATGATGAAGTGCCGCAGAATGTCGCGGACGAAGTCAAGGCGAAGATGGCCTGATGAATTTCCCCGGCCGAGCCGTGCAAGCGGCTCGGTTAGGGGCTGGTAATCTGCAAATTTGCTGCTATGGACGCGCCTTCGCGAGGCGCGGCCGAGCGGTCAGACCCAAGCTGATTTTGATTAGAAGGTAGGATAAAATGGCTAAGGCTAAGTTTGAGCGGAATAAGCCGCACTGCAACATCGGCACCATCGGTCACGTCGACCATGGCAAGACCTCGCTGACCGCAGCGATCACCAAGGTGCTGGCCGAAACCGGCGGCGCCACGTTCACCAGCTACGACAACATCGACAAGGCGCCCGAAGAGCGCGAGCGCGGCATCACCATTTCGACCGCGCACGTCGAATATGAAACCGAAGCGCGCCACTATGCGCACGTCGACTGCCCCGGTCACGCTGACTATGTGAAGAACATGATCACCGGTGCGGCGCAGATGGACGGCGCGATCCTGGTCGTGTCGGCTACCGACGGCCCGATGCCGCAGACCCGTGAGCACATCCTGCTCGCCAAGCAGGTCGGTGTTCCTCAGCTCGTCGTGTTCATGAACAAGGTCGATCTCGTTGACGACGCCGAAATTCTGGAACTGGTCGAGCTGGAAATCCGCGAGCTGCTGAGCAGCTATGATTTCGACGGCGACAACATCCCCGTCATCCCCGGTTCGGCCGTTGCCGCGCTGCAGGACAAGACCCCGGAAATCGGCCATGACGCCGTGCTGAAGCTGATGGCTGCCGTTGACAGCTGGATCCCGCAGCCCGAGCGTCCGATCGACAAGCCCTTCCTGATGCCGATCGAAGACGTGTTCTCGATCTCGGGTCGTGGCACCGTCGTCACCGGCCGCGTCGAAACCGGCATCGTCAAGGTTGGCGAAGAAGTCGAAATCGTCGGCATCCGCGACACCCGCAAGACCACGGTCACGGGCGTTGAAATGTTCCGCAAGCTGCTCGACGAAGGTCGTGCAGGCGACAATATCGGCGCGCTGGTTCGTGGCGTTGGTCGTGAAGACGTCGAGCGTGGCCAGGTTCTGGCCAAGCCCGGTTCGGTCATGCCGCACACCGAGTTCGACGCTGAAGTGTACGTGCTGTCGAAGGAAGAGGGTGGCCGTCACACGCCGTTCTTCGCCAACTATCGCCCGCAGTTCTACTTCCGCACCACGGACGTCACCGGCGAAGTCATCCTGCCTGAGGGCACCGAGATGGTTATGCCTGGCGACAACGTAAAGCTCGGCGTCAAGCTGATCGCGCCCATCGCGATGGACCCAGGTCTGCGCTTTGCCATCCGTGAAGGCGGTCGTACCGTCGGCGCAGGGGTTGTCGGCACGATCTCGAAGTAATATAGGCACCGCAGCGGCGCGAATCGCCTGATTCGCGCCGCTCGGATTTTTACCGCCTCGGATCGTCTTTCTCCGGCTCTAGCGAGCTAGAAGGACAGATTAAGAGGCGGTTGTTTTTTTGCTCTTTCGCATCGGTACAGGAATATGGACAGCAACATCCGCATTCGCCTTAAGGCGTTCGATCATCGCGTGCTTGATCAGGCGACTGGCGACATCGCCGACACCGCACGCCGCACTGGCGCTCTCATCCGCGGTCCCATTCCCCTTCCGACGCGCATCGAAAAGTTCACGGTCAACCGTGGTCCGCACATCGACAAGAAGTCGCGTGAGCAGTTTGAGGTTCGCACCTACAAGCGTATGCTTGACATTGTGCAGCCGACGCCGCAGACGGTCGATGCGCTGATGAAGCTGGACCTGGCTGCCGGCGTGAACGTGGAAATCAAGCTGGCCTGAGGTTAGCAAGTCCCTGCCTTCTGTAACAAGTCGGCAGGGTATCGGGTATTCCGGGAAACCGGAAGCTCACACGACACAAGGGATACCGCACAGCGCCGGGCAACTGGCAAGTCTGTGGTTCTGGTCCCCCGTCGCTGGTCCCGAGAGGGGTTGGCATCCAACCCGGACGGGGTGATCTGCATATTTGGGTTGGCCGCTAGGGAATGATCCCGAGCGGTTTTTTTCGTTGGATACGCCCGCCGGCGTCAGTTTCTTTTTAAGGCTTAGGCGGGCCTCTATTGGGAGTATGGATCATGCGCACTGGCGTGATCGCTAAGAAAGTCGGGATGACCCGCCTGTTCCAAGAGGACGGGCGTCACGTGCCGGTTACGGTTCTGGCCCTTGAAGGCAACCAGGTCGTGGCTCGCAAGGATGTGGACAGCGACGGCTATATTGCCGTGCAGCTGGGTGCCGGCGTAGCGAAGGTTAAGAATGTCGCCAAGCCGCAGCGCGGTCACTTCGCCAAGGCGGAAGTGGAGCCGAAAGCGCGTCTGGTAGAATTCCGTGTCGCCGAGGATGCACTCCTCGATGTCGGCGTGGAAATCGCCGCGGATCATTTCATCGACGGCCAGCTCGTCGATGTGTCGGGTCACACCCAGGGTAAGGGCTTTGCCGGCGCCATGAAGCGTTGGGGCTTCGGCGGTATGCGCGCCACCCACGGCGTGTCGATCAGTCACCGTGCCCATGGTTCGACGGGTAACCGTCAGGATCCAGGCCGCGTCTTCAAGAACAAGAAGATGGCCGGTCATATGGGTGATCGTGAACGCACGCAGCAGAACCTCGAAATCGTCCGCACGGACGTCGAGCGCGGTCTGCTGTTCGTCAAGGGTAGCGTGCCCGGTGCCAAGGGCACCTGGCTGACCGTCAAGGATGCCGTCAAGGTGCCCCGTCCGGCCGACGTTCCCTATCCCGCCAGCCTGAAAAAGGCTGACAACAGCAACGACAGCGCTCCCGCTGATACCCCGGCTGAAGAAGTCGCGGCAGTGGAAGCGACCGAAGGCCAGGAGGGCTAAACCATGAAGGTCAAGGTACAGACCCTCGACGCAGCGGAAGCTGGCGATCTGGAGCTGAACGATGCCGTATTCGGTGTCGAGCCCCGCGCCGACATCCTGCACCGTGTCGTCACCTGGCAGCTCGAAAAGCGTCGCGGTACGGCCCGCGGCACCCGCGAGCGTAGCGATGTTGCCCGCACGGGTAAGAAGTTCGGTCGCCAGAAGGGCGGCGGTACGGCTCGTCACGGCGATCGCCGCGCGCCTGTGTTCATCGGTGGTGGTAAAGCCCACGGTGCCCGCGTTCGTGACTTCAATCCCTCGCTGAACAAGAAGGTTCGCGCGCTGGGCCTGAAGATGGCGCTGTCGTCGAAGGTGAAGGACGGTTCGCTGTTCATCATCGACAGCCTCGACGTTGCCGAAGGCAAGACCAAGGCGCTGGTCGCCAATCTTGCCAAGCTGAACCTGACCAAGGTGCTGTTCATCGACGGCGACGCGGTCAACATCAGCTTCGCCAAGGCGTCGGCCAACATCATCGGCGTGGACTTGCTGCCGGCCGTCGGTGCCAATGTCTACGACATCCTGAAAGCCGACTCGCTGGTGCTCACCCGCGCCGCGGTCGAAAAGCTGGAGGCCCGTTTCAATGGCTAAAAAGCAAGCCGCAACGGTCGACAACCGTCATTATGACGTGGTTGTCGCCCCGCACATCACTGAGAAGTCGACTCTTCTCAGCGAATTCAACGCTGTGGTCTTCAAGGTGGCGGGCGATGCCTCCAAGCCTGAGATCAAGGCCGCTGTCGAAGCGATCTGGGGTGTCGACGTCAAGAGCGTGAATACGCTCGTGACGAAGGGCAAGACCAAGAAGTGGAAGGGCAAGCCCTACACCCGCTCCGACGTCAAGAAGGCGATCGTCCGCCTGGCCGAAGGCCAGTCGATCGACATCACCGAGGGAGTGCGCTAACCATGGCGCTGAAGCATTATAACCCGACGAGCCCCGCCCAGCGCGGCCTCATTCTGGTCGACAAGTCCAGCCTGCACAAGGGCAAGCCCGTCAAGGCGCTGACCGAAGGCAAGCGCAAGACCGGTGGCCGCAACAACAAGGGTCATGTGACCTCGCGCGGTATCGGCGGCGGTCACAAGCAGCGCTATCGTATCATCGATTTCAAGCGTCGCTTGTGGGATGTCGAAGGTACGGTCGAGCGTCTGGAATATGACCCCAACCGCACCGCGTTCATCGCGCTGGTCAACTATCCCGACGGTACGCAGGCCTATATCATCGCGCCGCAGCGCCTCGCTCCTGGTGACAAGGTCATCGCGGGCAAGAAGACCGACGTGAAGCCGGGCAACGCGATGGAACTGGGTCAGATGCCGGTCGGCACGATCATCCACAATATCGAGATGAAGCCGGGCAAGGGCGCACAGCTCTGCCGTTCGGCGGGCACCTATGCCCAGCTCGTTGGTCGTGATCGTGGCATGGTGATGATCCGCTTGTCTTCGGGTGAGCAGCGTTACATCCGTTCGGATTGCATGGGCACCATCGGCGCCGTCAGCAACCCGGACAACGGCAATACCAACCTCGCCAAGGCAGGCCGCAACCGTTGGAAGGGCATCCGCCCGCTGACGCGCGGTGTCGCCAAGAACCCGGTCGATCACCCTCATGGTGGTGGTGAAGGCCGGACCTCGGGCGGCCGTCATCCGGTTACGCCTTGGGGCAAGCCGACCAAGGGTGCCCGCACCCGTAACAACAAGTCGACCGACAAGATGATCATCCGGTCGCGTCACGCCAAGAAGAAGAGGTAATCCGCGATGGCTCGTTCCGTCTGGAAAGGTCCGTTCGTGGACCTCAGCCTTCTGAAGAAGGCAGAAACCGCGCAGGAAGCCGGTGGCCGTGCGCCGATCAAGACTTGGTCGCGTCGTTCCACCATCCTGCCCCAGTTCGTTGGCCTGACGTTCAGCGTCTATAACGGCCGCAAGCATGTTCCGGTGTCCGTGAACGAGGATATGGTGGGTCATAAGCTGGGCGAATTCGCTCCGACCCGCTTCTTCCCCGGCCACGCTGCCGACAAGAAGGGCAAGCGCTAATGAGCAAGGAAAAGGCTCCCCGTCGCGTCGCCGACAATGAGGCTCTGGCCGTCGGCACGCAGATCCGTGGTTCGGCCCAGAAGCTGAATCTGGTTGCCACGCTCATCCGCGGTCACAAGGTCGAAGACGCGCTGAACATCCTCGCCTTCTCCAAGAAGGCGATGGCAGTGGACGTGCGCAAGGTGCTGGCTTCGGCCATCGCCAACGCGGAAAACAACCATAATCTGGACGTCGACGCCCTGGTCGTGGCCGAAGCATCGGTAGGCAAGGCGTTTACGCTGAAGCGCTTCCATGCGCGTGGCCGTGGCAAGTCGACCCGGATCCTCAAGCCCTACAGCCGCGTGCGCATCGTCGTGCGTGAAGCTGGCGAAGAAGCGGAGGCGTAAGCACATGGGTCACAAGAGCAATCCGATCGGTCTGCGTCTTCAGATCAACCGCACCTGGGACAGCCGCTGGTACGCCGAAGGCGCGGACTATGGCCGCCTGCTGCTGGAAGATCTCAAGATCCGCCAGTTCATCATGAAGTCGCTGCCGCAGGCCGCGATTTCGAAGGTCGTCATCGAACGCCCTGCCAAGCTGTGCCGCGTGTCGGTCTATGCTGCCCGTCCCGGTGTCATCATCGGCAAGAAGGGCGCGGACATCGAAAAGCTGCGCAAGAAGCTGAGCGCGCTGACCACGTCCGACGTGTCGCTGAACATCGTCGAAATCCGCAAGCCGGAAGTCGATTCCAAGCTTGTTGCACAGGGTATCGCTGACCAGCTCGAACGCCGCGTGGCTTTCCGCCGCGCGATGAAGCGGGCTGTTCAGTCGGCGCTGCGTCTAGGTGCCGAAGGCATCAAGATCACCTGCGGCGGCCGTCTGGGCGGCGCAGAAATCGCGCGCGTCGAATGGTATCGCGAAGGTCGCGTTCCGCTGCACACGCTGCGCGCGAACGTCGACTATGCCGAAGCCACGGCGCACACCGCCTATGGCGTGTGCGGCATCAAGGTCTGGATCTTCAAGGGTGAGATTCTGGGCCATGATCCGATGGCCACCGACCGGCTCATGCTGGAGGCTCAGACCTCCGGTGTGCGTCCGGCGCGCTGAACATAAGGTAGGTATAGCGTCATGCTGCAACCGAAGAAAATGAAGTTCCGCAAGACCTTCAAGGGCCGGATCAAGGGCGATGCCAAGGGCGGTTCCGCTCTGAACTTCGGTTCCTATGGTCTCAAGGCCATGGAGCCTGAGCGGATCACCGCGCGCCAGATCGAAGCGGCTCGCCGCGCGATCACGCGTCACATCCGCCGTCAGGGCCGTTTGTGGATCCGCGTGTTCCCCGACGTGCCTGTGTCGAAGAAGCCGGCCGAAGTCCGTCAGGGCAAGGGCAAGGGTTCGGTCGAATATTGGGCCGCCCGCGTCAAGCCGGGTCGCATCCTGTTCGAACTGGACGGCGTACCCGGTCCGCTCGCAGCAGAGGCCTTCTCGCGCGCCGCGATGAAGCTGCCCATCAAGACCAAGGTCGTTGCCCGCCTCGGCGACACCTCGCACCTGGAGGGTTAAGCCATGGCGAACGTTGCTGACCTTAAGACCAAGACGGACGACGAACTGTCGACCGAACTCAACAACCTGAAGCGCGAGCAGTTCAATCTGCGTTTCCAGGCGGCCACCAACCAGCTGGAAAAGCCCAGCCGCGTCAAGGAAGTCCGCCGGTCGATCGCGCAGATCAAAACTTTGCAGACCGAGCGTAACAGCTCGGCTGCGACCGCGAAGTAAAGGAAACACACGATGCCCAAGCGCGTGCTGACGGGAACGGTGGTTTCCGACAAGACCGACAAGACGGTGGTGGTTCGTGTAGAGCGCAAGGTTAAGCATGCGCTCTACGGCAAGATCATCCGCCGTTCGAAGAAATATCACGCCCATGACGAGGGCAATGTCTACAAGGAAGGCGAGACGGTCCGCATCGAGGAAACCGCCCCGATTTCCAAGCTCAAGACCTGGAAGGTCATCGAGCGCGTGGACACCCACAAGTCGCCGGAGGTTGCCGCTTAAAGGCGGAAGCCCGGACTTTTAGGGTAGGCTCACTGATTCTTTGGGTCTTATTGCGACGCGGGGCTGGCCTTTTCGATCAGAAGGGGTTACAGGCCCGCGCTTCGCGTAGGACCCGACAGAGTCTTGGCACGAAATTCGGAACCGCTGGGCCAGACCTTTCTGGAGCGTCCCGGTAGGCCAAATAAGAAGGAACCGGATCCATGATCCAGATGCAATCCAATCTTGACGTCGCTGACAACAGCGGCGCCAAGCGCGTCCAGTGCATCAAGGTGCTGGGCGGCTCGAAGCGGCGCTTCGCGAGCGTAGGCGACATCATCGTCGTCTCGATCAAGGAAGCAGCGCCTCGCGGCAAGGTGAAGAAGGGTGACGTGCATCGTGCCGTCATCGTGCGTACCGCCAAGGACGTGCGTCGCGCTGATGGCAGCGTGATTCGCTTCGACGGCAACGCCGCTGTGCTTATCAACAAGAACGAGGAGCCGATCGGCACCCGTATCTTTGGCCCGGTCGTTCGCGAACTGCGCGCCAAGAAGCACATGAAGATCATCTCGCTCGCTCCTGAGGTGCTGTAATGAGCGCTGCCAAGATCAAGAAGGGCGACAAGATCGTCGTCCTGGCTGGCAAGGACAAGGGCCGTACCGGCGCTGTCCTGCAAGTGATGCCCAAGGCCGACAAGGTTCTTGTCGAAGGCATCAACGTGCATGCGAAGCATCGCAAGCCCGACCAGTCGAACCCGCAGGGTGGCATCGAGCGCAAGCCCGCGCCGCTCCACATTTCGAACGTGGCGGTCGCCGACAAGGATGGCAAGCCGACCCGCGTTCGTTTCGAGGATCGCGACGGCAAGAAGGTCCGTGTCGCCGTCAAGTCCGGTGAGGTGCTGTAATGGCCGATAAGTACATCCCGCGCTCCAAAGCGCTGTATGACGCCGAGATCGCCAAGGCGATGACCGAGAAATTCGGTTACAAGAACGTCATGGAAGTCCCCAAGATCGACAAGATCACGCTCAACATGGGCGTGGGCGAAGCGACCCAGGACAAGAAGAAGGTCACGCAGGCCGCTGAGGAAATGGAACTGATCGCTGGCCAGAAGCCGGTTATCACCAAGGCGAAGAAGTCGATCGCGCAGTTCAAACTGCGTGAAGGCATGCCCATCGGTGCCAAGGTCACGCTGCGCCGCGAGCGCATGTATGAATTCCTGGACCGCATGATCAACGTGGCCCTGCCCCGCGTCCGCGATTTTCGTGGTCTCAATCCGAAGAGCTTCGATGGCCGTGGCAATTATGCCTTCGGTATCAAGGAGCAGATCATCTTCCCAGAGATCAGCTATGACCGTGTCGACAAGGTGCGCGGCATGGACATCATTGTGACCACCACGGCGAAGACGGACGATGAAGCGCGCGAATTGCTGCGCCTCTTCGGCTTCCCCTTCCCGCTCGAAGAGAAGCAGGCGGCCTGAACAAGGTCCCGCTTCTCTCCCAACGCTAAAGCTAAGGAAGAGAACTTAAGTCATGGCGAAACTGAGTTCGATCAACAAGAATGAGCGTCGCAAGAAGCTGGTTAAGAAATATGCCGGCCGTTATGCAAAGCTCAAGGCGATCGCGAATGACAACGCGGCCGATGACAGCGATCGTCTGATCGCTCGTCTGAAGATGGCGGAAATTCCCCGCAACGGCAACCCAACCCGCGTGCGTAACCGCTGCGAACTGACGGGGCGCCCGCGCGCTTATTACCGCAAATTCCGGCTCTGCCGTATTCAGCTGCGCGATCTGGCCAATAAGGGCCTGATCCCCGGCGTCACCAAGTCGAGCTGGTAAGGATATCATCTCATGGCATTGACCGATCCCCTGGGTGATATGCTCACCCGCATCCGCAACGGGCAGCAGGCGAAGAAGGACAGCGTTATGTCCCCGGCGTCCAAGCTGCGCGCCCGCGTCCTCGACGTGCTCCAGCGCGAAGGCTATATTCGCGGCTATTCCGAGGAAGATCTCGGCAAGCACCCTGGCCTGCGCATCGAGCTGAAATATTTCGAAGGGCAGCCTGCTATCAAGCATGTCGCCCGCGTGTCCAAGCCTGGCCGCCGCGTCTATTCGGGTTCGAGAGAACTGCCGGTGATCCGCAACGGTCTTGGTATCACGATCGTCTCGACGCCCAAGGGTGTTCTGTCCGACGCAGAAGCGCGCGATCAGAATGTCGGCGGCGAAGTGCTGGCGGAGGTGTTCTAATGAGCCGCATCGGTAAAAAGCCGGTCGCGATCCCCAATGGGGTGACGGCGACCATCGAGGGCGGGCAGCTCTCGGTCAAGGGGCCCAAGGGCACCCTGGCCATGCCGCTGCGCGACGAGATCAGCTACACGCTGGAAGGCGAAGGCATTCTCGTTCAGCCGGCCAACAAGACCAAGGCCGCACGGGCATTCTGGGGCATGCAGCGCACGCTGATCCAGAACCTGGTCACCGGCGTGACGGAAGGCTTCACCAAGAAGCTGCTGATCACCGGCGTTGGCTACCGCGCGAACTCGCAGGGCAAGAACCTGAAGCTGCAGCTTGGCTACAGCCATGACGTCGATTTTGCGATCCCCGACGGGATCGAGATCAAGACCCCGGATAACACCACGGTCGAGATCAGCGGCATGGACAAGCAGCAGGTCGGCCAGGTTGCCGCCGAAATCCGTCGCTGGCGCAAGCCTGAGCCTTATAAGGGCAAGGGCATCAAATATGCCGGCGAGTTCATCTTCCGCAAGGAAGGGAAGAAGAAGTAAGATGGCAAAGCTTTCCCTCTTCGCGCGGCGTCGTCGCCGTGTTCGCACCGCTCTCAAGGCTGTTTCGGGCACCCGCCCGCGCCTGAGCATTCACCGTTCGGGTCGTCACATCTACGCCCAGATCATCGATGACGCTGCCGGCACGACCGTCGCTGCGGCATCGACCCTGGACAAGGACGTGCGCGGCAAGACCGGCGCTACCTCGCAAGCCGCTGCCGATGTCGGCAAGCGCGTCGCCGCTGCGGCGACCGCTGCCGGTGTCACCCGCGTCGTGTTCGACCGTGGTGGCTTCCTGTTCCATGGCCGCGTGAAAGCGCTGGCCGATGCCGCCCGTGAGGGCGGGCTGGAGTTCTGATCATGGCTGACGAAAACACCACCGGCGAAGGCAATCAGCCCGCAGCCGTCCTGGCTCCTGAAGCGACGCCTCAGGAAGTCACCGAAAATCGTGGTCCCGGCCGTGGTCGTGGCAATCGTGGCGGCGGCGACCGCAACCGCAGCGATCGCGGCGGCGGCCGTGGTCGTCGTGACGATCGTCGCGGCGGTAACCGTGACGAAGATCAGGGCGAAGAACTGATCGAGAAGCTGGTCCACATCAACCGCGTCAGCAAGACGGTCAAGGGCGGCAAGCGCTTCGGCTTTGCGGCGCTGGTCGTTGTCGGCGACGGCAAGGGCCGGGCCGGTTTCGGTCATGGCAAGGCGCGCGAAGTGCCCGAAGCCATCAGCAAGGCGACTGCCGCTGCCAAGAAGGCAATGGTTCGCGTTCCGCTGAAGGAAGGCCGCACGCTGCATCATGATGGCCTTGGCCATTTCGGTGCGGGCAAGGTGACGCTGCGTTCGGCCCCGGCCGGTACGGGTATCATCGCCGGTGGTCCGATGCGCGCCGTGTTCGAAAGCCTCGGCGTTGCAGACGTCGTGACCAAGTCGAACGGCACGTCGAACCCTTATAACATGATCCGGGCGACCTTCGCGGCGCTGGGCGAACAGACGAGCCCCAAGTCGGTGGCGCAGCGTCGCGGCAAGAAGGTCGCCGACCTTCTGCATCGCGGTGGAGCCTCGGTCGAGGTCGCGCAGGCTGACGCCGAAGCGATTGTGGAGTAAGCGACATGGCAACAATCAAGATCAAGCAGATCGGTTCGCCGATCCGTCGCCCCGCCGACCAGAAGAAGATTCTAATCGGTTTGGGCCTTGGCAAGATGCATCGCGTGGTGGAACTGGAAGACACGGCGGAAGTCCGCGGTGCCATCAAGAAGCTGCCCCATATGGTGCAAGTGGTCGAGGGCTAAGCCCTTCGATCCGATGAAATGATGCGGGAGAGGGGGAAACCCCTCTTTCGTTTTTTTGACGGTCGGGCTATCGACCCGGCCTCTTCAGGTTCCCACTGGGGACAGCGCGAACAAAGCGAAAGCGAGTGCACGATATGAAACTCAATGACATCCGTGATAATGATGGCGCCCGCAAGGGCCGTATGCGCGTCGGACGCGGCATCGGTTCGGGCAAGGGCAAGACCGCTGGCCGCGGCCAGAAGGGTGCCAAGGCGCGTTCGGGCGTTGCCATCAACGGCTTCGAAGGCGGCCAGATGCCGCTTCACATGCGCATCCCTAAGCGCGGCTTCAACAACATCTTCGCCAGCGATTTCGCGATCGTGAACCTGGGTGCGGTGCAGAAGGCGATCGACGCCGGCAAGCTGGACGCCAATGCGACCATCGACCATGCCGCGCTCAAGGCTGCCGCTCTTGCCCGTGGTGGCAAGGATGGCGTCCGTCTGCTCGCCAAGGGCGAACTGACCGCTAAGGTCAGCTTCCTGGTCTCCGGCGCGTCGAAGGGTGCCTTGGAAGCCGTCGAAAAGGCCGGTGGCAAGGTCGAAGTGATCGAAGTCGTCGCGGCCGCCGACAAGGCGAAGGCCAAGAAGGGCACGGCGCTGGCCGCTGCCAAGGCTGCCCGGAAGGCGTAAGCCGCAGTCTCAGACTTGCAAGCACGGCCCCGCTGCCCGATATGGGTTGGCGGGGTCATGCGTATCGGGGGACTGTCTTTGCCACTTGGTATGGCAACTCCCCGTTCGACACGTTGAACCCGTCCCGCTAAGGGATGAGCGATTCCGCACCGGGGCTTGATGCCTCGGCAAGAGTGATTTGAAGGGCAGCCACCATGGCATCGAGAGCCGACCAGCTCGCATCCAATCTGAGCCTCGCGAAATTCAGCAAGGCCACCGACCTCAAGAAGCGCTTGTGGTTCACGCTCGGCGCATTGATCGTGTTCCGATTCCTCAGCTTCGTGCCGATGCCCGGCATCGATCCGACGGCTTTGGCCGGCGCGGTGCAGAATACGCGCGGCGGCGTTCTCGACATCTTCAACACCTTTTCGGGTGGTGCGTTGGAGCGTGCCAGCCTGATCGCGCTCGGCATCATGCCCTACATCACCGCGTCGATCGTGGTGCAACTGGCCTCCTCGCTCTCGCCAAAGCTGGCGGCGATCAAGAAGGAAGGCGAAAGCGGCCGCAAGCGGCTCAACCAATATACCCGCTACGGCACGGTGTTCCTGGCAGCGGTGCAGGGCTATTTCGCGGCGGTCGGCTATGAGACGCAGGGCGCGGCCGTGGTCGATCCCGGCATGGTATTCCGCGTGTCGGCGGTCGTGTCGCTGATCGGCGGCACCATGTTCCTGATGTGGCTGGGCGAACAGATCACCTCGCGCGGCATCGGCAACGGCGTGTCGCTCATCATCATGGCGGGCATCGTCGCCCAGTTGCCGGTGACGTTGAGCAACCTGTTCAAGTCCGGCAGCGAAGGCACGATCTCTGGCCTGCTCATCTTCCTCGTGATGGTCATGGCGATCGGCCTCATCCTGCTGATCTGCTTCATGGAGCGGGCGCAGCGCCGGGTGCTGATCCAATATCCCAAGCGTCAGACCCGTCAGGGATTGATGCAAGCGGATCGCAGCCATCTGCCGCTCAAGGTCAACACCGCAGGCGTCATTCCGCCGATCTTCGCCTCGTCGCTGCTGCTGATGCCGCTGACCATCTCGCAGTTTGCGGGCCAGACGGTCGCGGGCGAAAGCCGGTGGGGCGATTTCGTCCTGACGCTCAACCAATATCTCTCGCACGGCAGCCCGGTCTATATGGGGCTTTATGGCCTGGGCATCGTCTTCTTCTGCTTCTTCTACACCGCTGTGGTGTTCAACCCGGAAGAGACGGCCGACAATCTCAAGCGCAATGGCGGCTTCATTCCCGGCATCCGTCCGGGCAAGAATACCGAACATTATCTGGATTATGTGCTGACGCGCATCACCGTGATCGGCGCCGCTTATCTGGCGTTCATCTGTCTGGTGCCGGAATTTGCCATCGCCCGGGCGGGAATTCCCTTCTACCTTGGTGGGACTAGCTTGTTGATCGTGGTCAATGTTACGGTCGATACCGTGACCCAGATTCAGAGCCACCTGCTCGCCCATCAATATGGCGATCTGATCAAGAAGGCGAAGCTCAAGGGCCGCCTGCGCTAAACGCGGCCCGGACGCTGGGCGCACAATAGGGGAGAATGCGCGCGATGAACATCATTCTGCTTGGCCCTCCGGGAGCCGGCAAGGGGACGCAGGCCAGTCGCCTGGTCGAGGACCGCGGTATGGTGCAACTGTCCACGGGCGACATGCTGCGCGCGGCCGTCAAGGCGGGCACGCCCGTCGGGCTACAGGCCAAGGCGCTGATGGAATCGGGCGCGTTGGTGCCCGACGATGTCGTGTCCGGCATCATCGGCGAAGCACTGGATGCGCTTGCCGCTGATACCGGCGTCATTTTCGACGGCTATCCGCGCACCGAAGCGCAGGCCCATTCGCTCGATGTCCTGCTCGATGGACGCGGTCGCTCACTCGATCATGTGATCGAACTGGACGTCAATGAGGATGCGCTGGTCGAACGGATCACCGGTCGCTTCACCTGCGCCAATTGCGGCGCTGGCTATCATGATGTCTTCAAGCTGCCCAAGGTCGAGGGCGAATGCGACAAGTGCCAGAGCCACGAGTTCAAGCGCCGCCCCGACGACAATGAGGAAACGGTGCGCACCCGCATGGCCGAATATCGCGCCAAGACCGCACCCATCCTGCCCATCTATGAAGCGCGCGCGATCGTGTCGCGCGTCGACGGCATGGCCGACATGGATGACGTGACCAGCGCCATCGCGGCGATCCTGGACGGCGACGCCGCCTGATATAGCGCGCTACGGAAAAAAATGACCGACAGGGGCGGGTATGGCTTTGGCCATGCCTGCCCCTTTTGGCGTCATGGTGCCGATGACGAGGGGGTGGTGTACCAGCCACCCATGGCCGTTAAGCATATTTGCCTTAACGCAATGCGATGTAGCAAAAGACCAGCAACAAAAATCGGGTTTTCGCAGACCGATTAACCACGATCTTGCCAGATTTATGTCTCCTATGTTGCTATAGCGGGCTGTGGCTGGATCATCCCCCAAACGCGCACGGTTAACGGAACTGGATGCGCTGCGTGGCATAGGCGCGCTGTGCGTGCTGATCTTTCATTATTCCACGCGCTTCCATGAACTTTTTCCCCAGGCGGCGCATGTGCCGTTCAGTTTCCCCGGCGGCAATTATCGGGTGCTGCTGTTCTTCACCATTTCGGGATTTTCGATCTTCTTCACGCTCGATCGGATCGGGTCCGTCGGCGACTTCGTGGTCAATCGCTTCGCCCGGCTCTATCCCGCCTATCTGGTGGCGATGCTGGTGACGCTGTCGATCGAATATCTCGCCCATGCGACGCAGCTTCTGATCGGACCCGGCGCGATCCTCGCCAATTTCACCATGTTGCAGGGCTTTGCCTTCCTGCCCGAAGTGGATGGCGCCTATTGGACGTTGACGGTGGAGATCGCCTTCTACGCCTGCATGATCGGCCTGTGGAAATTCGCGGGTTTGAAGCATCTGGAGCCGCTGCTCCTGCTATGGCTGGGCGTCCGCTGGCTCTACGCCCTGTGGCCCGACATGCCGGAGCGGATCATCATGCTGGTGGTGCTGCGCTATCTGCCCTTCTTCATCATTGGTATGCTGTCCTACCGCGTCTGGGCGGGACGGCGCAGTTGGCGACAGCAGGCACCCTATGCCGCGCTGGCGCTGGCGTCGGTCGCGACGATGGAGACATGGGACGTGACCATCGTCGCCTGCGTCCTGCTCGCGGCCTTTGCGGCGCTGATCGCGGGGCGGCTGCATATATTGCGCATCCGCCCGCTCATCTGGCTCGGCGGGATCAGCTATTCCTTCTACCTCATCCACCAGCATGTCGGTTTCGTCGTCATGCTGGAACTGGCTAATACCAACCTGCATTGATCACGACCCACGTGCCCATTTGCGGCGTCCAATTGTCATGATGCGCCAGGGCTGATCGATCAGCCTGTTCCAGGCTTCGCAGCAAAGGTCGACGATGTTGTCGTGGGACGTGAAGATGCGGTTGGATAGCCAGTTATCGCGCATGAATTGCCAGATATTTTCGACCGGGTTGAGTTCAGGACATTTTGGCGGCAGCGGAACGATGCTGATATTATCGGGTACTTCCAGCTTCCCGGTCATGTGCCATCCGGCCTGATCCATCAGCAGCACGCCGTGGGCACCTGGTTCGATAGCGAGCGATATCTCCGCCAGGTGCAGCGACATGGTCTGGGTATTACAGAAGGGCAGGACCAAGCCAGCGCCCTTGCCAAGCTCAGGGCAGATAGCGCCGAAGATGTAGGCTGATTTGGTCCTCTGATCCTTGGGCGCTGAAGGCCGGGTGCCGCGCCTGGCCCAGCGGCGGGTGATCTTGTTTTTCTGGCCGATACGGGCCTCGTCCTGGAACCATACCTCTATGGGCGTGTCGCGCGGGAGAGCGGCTTTGATCTTTGCCAGCTCGGCTGCAAAGCCCCCTTTTTGAAGTCCTCCATCGCATATTCGTTCTGGGCATGGTGACGTGGGCGTGCCGTCAATTTCACATAGCCCAGCTTTTTCAGCTCTCGCCCTACGGTCGTTTCCGTCAGAGACACGCCAAATTCGTCATGAAGCCACCGCGCCAGGTCGATCAGCCGCCAACGCACAACTCCATGGATCGCTGGTATCGGTCCACTTTCAACGACCTCCGCGAGCGCTTGGCGCTGGGTATCATTCAGCAAGGGCGGCTTGCCTGGGGCCTTGCCGTCAAGGAGACCCGCTGGACCTCGGGCGTTGAACCGCACCACCCAATCCCGCACGATCTGCAGGGTCACTCCGCCGATGCGCGCGGCATCGCTGCGGTTCGCGCCATCATAGATTTCCGCCAAAGCTAGCAGTCGGCGTCCCTGGTTCGCGCTCTTTGTCGTCCGCGCCAGTCGCCTCAAGCCCGCTGCATCAAAGTCGTCTCGCAATCCAATCGCTGCACCCATGACAATGCCCTCCAACCCGAAGACATAGATTCATAGTTTCGCCGCTTTGGGAATCTCAGCATCACGGACGGATGGTATAAGGCAGGCTATAGCCCCTGGATCGGCTTCTTCGCCGCCTTCGCGGTCGCATTGACACTCGGCACGCTGATCAACCGCGTGGTGGAGCGACCGGCGGGAGAAGCGATATTGGGGTGGTGGAAGCGGCGGCGTGCGCTCCAGCCAGCCGCCGTGCAACCGGCATGAAAAAGGCGGCGCTGGCCCATCCAGCGCCGCCCCTTCGACTAACCCGTTCGACTTACTGCGCGACGGGCGCGGCGGCCGCGGCATTTTCCGGCAGGCCGCCCATCTGCGTCACCATCTTGGTATAGGCGTCCAGATAGGCCAGCACGATGACCTGGCCGATGTCGGTATTTTGATAACCGCCACCGCCGACCGCGGCCAGGCCGCCCATCCAGCCGAGGCCACCACCGCCGCCGAAGCTCAGGTCCGATTTGCGGAAATAGCCTTCCGCCATCACTTCTTCTTCGGTCGTGCGCGCATTGACGACGGAGAGCATGACATTGGCCTCGCTCTTCTTGACCGAAATGCCGCCCAGCAAGGCTCCGCCGATGCGGCCGCCCAGCATCCCGCCCAACATGCCGCCCAGCGCGTTGCCGCCGCTATTCTTGTTGGTGGTGACGATATCGGGCTGGATGAAATAATCCGCCGCTTTCACCTGCCCTCGGCCCAGGTTCGACCCAGCCTGCAACTCGCCGGAATCCGCCATGGCGCGTTCCAGATTGCGGCTGGCCATCGACCGGCCGCGATTGACCAGGCCGAAACAGCCTGATTGCTGCACGAACAATTTGATGATCGCTTCGGGGCTGCCCAGGCTCAATTCCCGCCACCACTGATTGTCCGGTTCGACGATCGCCGCCGTGCCGATGCGCTTGGTGCAGCGGGGAATTTCCATCTGTTTCTTGGTTTGGGCCTGGCGGCCGGACGACCCCTTGTCCTTGGCCATGGCTTGCGGGACGACCAGGGCGAGGCAGGCCGTCGCCGCGGTCAGCATTTTCAATAGACGCATTATCAGAACCCCGTTTGTTGCTTGCTTTGAAACTCTGCAGGCGACCCTGATATTTTGCGACTAGCCTATCACAGCCGCCTTGGCCTTCCAAGCATGGGTACGCAGGCGTAACACTCTTTGTCATCCATCACCCCGCCCCTCGTGATCCTACTGACAGCGCGTGCAATCGCTGCTATCGGGCGGCGATGACCGAGCTTTCGCATATCCGTAACTTTTCCATCATCGCCCATATCGACCATGGCAAGTCGACCCTGGCCGACCGTCTCATCCAACGCACCGGCGGCCTGACCGACCGCGAGATGAGCGCGCAAGTCCTTGATAATATGGATATCGAAAAGGAGCGCGGCATCACGATCAAGGCGCAGACGGTGCGCCTGGATTATGTCGCCAAGGATGGCCAGACCTATGAGCTGAACCTGATGGACACGCCGGGGCATGTCGACTTCGCCTATGAAGTCTCGCGCTCGCTGGCCGCATGCGAAGGTGCTTTGCTGGTCGTGGACGCTGCGCAGGGCGTGGAAGCGCAGACGCTGGCCAATGTCTATCAGTCGATCGAGCATGATCATGAGATCGTGCCCGTCCTCAACAAGATCGACCTGCCCGCCGCCGAACCCGAAAAGGTGCGCAAGGAAATCGAGGACGTCATCGGCCTCGATGCCTCCGAAGCGGTGCTGGCGAGCGCCAAGTCGGGCATCGGCATCGACGAAATCCTCGAAGCCATCGTCAAGAAAATCCCGCCGCCCAAGGGCGACCGCAACGCCCCGTTGGAAGCGATGCTGGTCGATAGCTGGTACGACCCTTATCTCGGCGTCGTCATCCTGGTCCGCGTCGTCAATGGCGTGATCAAGAAGGGCCAGGCGATCAAATTCATGATCGGCGGCACCGAACATCTGATCGATCGGGTGGGCTGCATGCGGCCCAAGATCGAACAATTGCCCGAACTGGCGGCGGGCGAGATCGGCTTCATCACCGCGCAGATCAAGGAAATCGCGCAGACCCGCGTCGGCGACACCATCACCACGGTCAAGAATGGCGCCACCAAGCCGCTGCCAGGCTTCAAGGAAGTCCAGCCGGTGGTGTTCTGCGGCCTGTTCCCCGTCGATGCCAACGACTTCGACAAGCTGCGCGACTCGATCAGCAAGCTGCGCCTGAACGATGCCAGCTTCTCCTTCGAGATGGAAAGCAGCGCCGCGCTCGGCTTCGGCTTCCGCTGCGGCTTCTTGGGGCTGCTCCATCTGGAGATCATTCAGGAGCGGCTGACGCGCGAATATGATCTCGACCTCATCACCACCGCGCCGTCGGTGGTGTACAAGATCCAGCTCACCTATGGCGCGGGCGAGATCGAGCTGCACAATCCCGCCGACATGCCCGACCCGACCAAGATCGACGAGATCGAGGAGCCGTGGATCGAGGCGATCATCTATTGCCCCGACGAATATCTCGGCTCGATCCTGAAACTCTGCCAGGACCGGCGTGGCATTCAGAAGAACCTGACCTATGTCGGCGGCCGCGCGCAGGTGACCTATGAACTGCCGCTCAACGAAGTGGTGTTCGACTTCTACGATCGCCTGAAATCGATCAGCCGTGGCTATGCCAGTTTCGACTATCACCAGATCGGCTACCGGACGGGTGATCTGGTCAAGATGAGCATCATGGTCAATGCCGAACCCGTCGATGCGCTCAGCATGATCGTCCATCGCGGCACCGCCGAATCGCGCGGCCGCGGCATGTGCGAACGGCTCAAGGATCTGATCCCCCGCCATTTGTTCAAGATCCCGATCCAGGCGGCGATCGGCGGCAAGGTGATTGCGCGCGAGACCATCGCGGCGATGCGCAAGGACGTCACCGCCAAATGCTATGGCGGCGACATCAGCCGCAAGAAGAAGCTGCTCGACAAGCAGAAGGAAGGCAAGAAGCGCATGCGCGAATATGGCAGCGTCCAGATTCCGCAGGAAGCCTTCATCGCCGCGCTGCGTATGGGGGATGAAAATTGAGCGGGTCCGACGAAGACTATGTGTTCGACGAGGCGTCGGGCGAGTGGGTGCCTGCGTCGCAATTGACCGTGACAGGCGATGCCGCCGACACGGTCGAAGTCCGCGACGCGGTGGGCAATTTGCTGGCCGATGGCGATCAGGTGACGCTGATCAAGGATCTGGTGGTCAAGGGTGCGGGCCAGACGCTCAAGCGCGGCACGCTGATCAAATCGATCCGCCTGACCGGCGACGCCCAGGAAATCGATTGCCGCCATGACGGGATCAAGGGCCTGGTGCTGCGCGCGGAGTTCGTGAAGAAGCGATGAGCGGCGCGCCTGTCCGTCCCGCCTCGCTGGCGCAGATGGTGCCGATCGCAGGGCAGGTGGCACGGATCGAACGGGCGGCGGCGTTTCTCGCCAATGGCATGTCGCTCGGCCGTTGCCCGGATGCGGCCGATGACCGACGCCGCGCCATGCCCGCCAAGATGATCGGCAATGGCCTGCGCGAACTCGACTTGTTTCTGACCGACCTGATCGCCGAAGCGCGACGGATCGACCGGCTGGGGGCGGGGGCAGGGGATGATCCCGGCGTGCGGCCGAGCAGTCGCCTTTCCAGCGCAGCCGAGGCATGGCATCGGGCGGGGCCGCAATTGGGACTGAAGGACGAGGGGCGCATGGTGCTGCGCGGCCTGCGCGCGGCGCAAAATCGTCTATGTTTCGGCCGGTTGCGCCGCGCCGACAGCGAAGCGTCGATGCAGCGGGCCTGCGCCGACTATGCGCGGTTGGCGGGCGATGTGCTGGCGGCGGTGCAGGCGCGCCGCTCAGGCGACGGCGGCGTAGCGGTCGCGGCCGGGTAACGTCACGTTCGGTAGGCTTTTGAAGCCCGGCCGGGCCAGCAGATAGCCCTGAATATAGCGCACCCCCATTTTGCACAGGGCGTCATATTCGCCGACCGTCTCGATCCCTTCGGCAATGACGATGATGCCCAGCGATTGGGCGATGCGCAGCACGCCCTCCACGATCATCCGGCGCGGCAGGCTGGTGTCGAGACCCCGGATCAGGTCCATGTCGAGCTTGATATAGTCGGTCTGGAATTTGGCCAGCAGCCCCAGGCCCGCATGGCCCGCCCCGAAATCGTCGATTGCGGTGCCGAACCCCATTTTGCGGTAGGAATCGATGATGGTCCCGACATGGTCGGAATCGACCATCTCCTCATTTTCGGTGAATTCGAAGATCAGGCGCTCGGTCGGAAAGCCGGTCTTCTGCGCGGTCTTCAGGGTCAACTGGATGCAGGCGACGGGCGAATAGACGGCATTGGGCAGGAAATTGATCGACAGCTTCGCGTCAGTATCAAGAATGCCTGCCGCGACAGCGCCCTCGATCGCCGCCACGCGACATTGCTGGTCGAACGCATAGCGATTCTCCGGCGTGACTTCCGCCATGACCTCGCCTGCGCCTTCGCCATTGGGGCCGCGCACCAGTGCTTCGAACGCGAAAGGGCGTCCCGTCTGGATATCGACAATGGGTTGGAAGGCCATTGCGATGTCGAATTGATGGGCATGCGATCGGCAGCCCTGGCATCCTGTCTGCACCAAACGTCCTCCTACAACTGAAGGCGTAACCCGGCAGATGCTAACAGCCTGTAAACCCTGCAACTCGTGCGGCCGCTTTTGCGACGGACCGAGTGGGAAGGGGGATATGGCCTATGTCAGCGTCAGGCCGCGCACCAGTCGATCGGCGCGGCGGACCAGGGACTGGCATGACCCTTGAGGATCATGATCTCGCCCAGCGACACCTCGTCGCGGGTCAGTCTGCGCGCGGCAGGGTCGGCGTCGGTGGGGTCTGGCTTAGCGTCGAATCGGCCGCCGTTGAGAAGGGCGAGCAGGGCCATCCGGCCCCGCTGCGCTTTTTCCGCTTCTTCCGGGCAACGGGCACCATCTTCGGCGGGCACGCGGATGTCGGACAGGCGATAGCGGCGGCCTTCATAGGCGTAGCTGTTGGCGGTCAGCACGCAGGCCTCGCCGTTCGGGTCGTCGCAGGCGGTAAAGGACGCGCTGATGCTGGTCGGCGTGTCGCCTGCTGCGCCCTTGCCGCCTCCCGGCAAAGCGTCCTTGAGCAGAAAAACGGCAAGCCCGGCGATGGCGAACGCGACGAGCAGCAGTCGCACCGGCACGATCCGGGCGGGCCGCTCCTGCTTCTCATGCAGCCAGCGGTGGTCCCTGTCCGGGCTGCGATCCTCGATATCGTACAGATTGCGTGCCATGGCCGCTCCTACCTTCCGACATCCTCTAACAGGATGCGGACGAATATTTGGTTAACCAAAGCATTTGCGCGGCGCTTGACGGCGCGGGGACGGCATGGTCAAACCGCGCCGGTTCACACGCAGGAGGCGGCATGAGCGACACCTGGCTGTATGACGAAAACCCCGCCATGTTCCGGGCCCACCCGCTGCTGTTCACGCTGCTGCTGCTATCGGTGGTTGGCATCCTGGTGATCGCTGTCTGGTGGGTCATGCACAAGGGCGAGCGGCTGGCCTTGTCGGAGCGTGAAGTGCTGCTGGAACGCGGACTGCTGTCCAAGCAGCGGACCGAAGTGGCGCTGGGCAGCATCCGCAGCGTGCGGATCACCCAAAGCCTTGGCCAACGCCTCTTCGACGTCGGCCATGTCGAAATGTTCAGTGCCGGTGACGTAGCGGAAATCGCGATCAAGAACATGCCGCGCCCCGGCCGTATCCGGGCGCTGGCGGCCGCCCGCAACCTCGACCTTTTGCCGCAACGCTAGGGCATATTGCACGCCGCGCTTGACTTGCGCGCAAATATTCCAACGATAGCAACCACAAGGGAGCCGCATCAGAGCATCCCCGCAGGCAGGATGGACGCCAGAAAGGACCGCCGGTCGCATCATGCGGCACGGCGCTCATAAAGGGGTGCTCTGCATGGTAGGCCTGCGCGTGATGCCTTCATTGCCGGATTTGACCGCCGAGCAGCGCGCGGACATCCGCCAGGCGTGCGGATTTGCCTGCGTGCGCTGCGGCGTCACCCTCTATCGCTATCTGGGATTGCCCGACGGGCCGGGTGCCACGCTGCTATGCCCGACCTGCCACGGGCTTGTCGAGGAAGGGCGGCTGACCCCGACCCAGGTCCATAGTTTCCACGCCAATCCCGTGGTGCGCCAGCGGCATTTCGCACGCGACCGGCTGCCCTTTTCCTCTGAACTACCCCACCTGATCGTCGGCGGATCGCGGGTGCTGCGCGATACCCCGATTCCGATCACGCTGGAGGGCGAACCGATCCTGATCTTCGCCCCGCCGCGCCGGATCAATGGTGCGACTCGGATCAGCGTGCGTCTGGGCGGGCCGGACGGCGAGCCGGTGCAGGTGATCGACGGCAATGAATGGCTGCCGACCGATGGAAGCTGGCACTTTTTACTGCGCGGCGATCGCTATTCGATGATGGCGGCGCGGGGCGATGGGCTGGCCGTGCTGCGCATCGTGACCCGCAACCGGATCGCGGTCGAGCATCTGCGCACGACGATCAAGGGACGGCGGCTGGAAGTGACGCCCGACTGGCTGGAAATTGACGGCAAACGCTATATCGATCGGATCGGCAGCGGCACGCTCATCGGGCTGGAACTGTAAGCCGCGCTTTTGACAGCGAGGGCGGATGGGGCCAAGGCCGCATGATGCAATTTACCCATTTCGATATCAACCTGTTCCTGCGCGACCATTGGCAGAAGGCACCCTTGCTGATCCGCAATCCATGGAAGGCGTGGCGCAACCCGCTGGAGCCGGACGAACTGGCGGGCCTGGCCTGCGAGGAGGGCGTCGAATCGCGCCTCGTCATGGCGGCGGGCGACCGGCTGGCGATGGAGAGCGGGCCACTGCCCGAAACCCGCTTCGGCGATCTGGGGCGTGACCGCTGGACCTTGCTGGTGCAGGCGGTGGATCAGCATGTGCCCGACGTCGCGGCGCTGATCGACCCCTTCCGCTTCGTGCCCGACTGGCGGATCGACGATGTGATGGTCAGCTATGCCAGCGATGGCGGCGGCGTGGGCGCGCATTTCGATCAATATGACGTGTTTCTGGTGCAGGGCCTGGGCCGCAGGCGCTGGCGCGTCGGACCGCGCTGCGACAGCGCGACGCCACTCTTGCCGCATGACGACCTGCGCCTGATCGCCGACTTCGAGGCGACCGACGAATGGGTGCTGGAGCCGGGCGATATCCTCTATGTCCCACCCTGCTTCGCGCATGATGGCGTCGCGGTGGGCGATGACTGCATGACCTATTCGATCGGCTTCCGCGCGCCATCCCGCGCCGAACTGGTCGAACATTGGAGCGAACATCTGGTCGATGCCTTGCCCGACGAGGATCGCTATGCCGACCCGGATCTGATGCGGCAGGACCATCCCGGCGAAATCGCCGCCTCGGCGATCGACCGGCTGCACGGGCTGGTGCTGGAAGCCCTGAGCGATCGGGCGACCTTCGCCCGCTGGTTCGGCGCCTATAGCAGCCAGCCCAAATATGCCGACACCGATTGGCAGCCCGAAGAACCCGCTGACGTCAACATGGCCCGCGCACTGATCGCGGCGCAGGTGCCGCTGTGCCGCAATCCCGCGAGC
This sequence comes from Sphingobium sp. D43FB, assembly GCF_002312805.1. Lineage (GTDB taxonomy): Bacteria > Pseudomonadota > Alphaproteobacteria > Sphingomonadales > Sphingomonadaceae > Sphingobium. The sequence goes on from NZ_NMUA01000006.1 coordinate 142,921, forward strand.
CGCTTCGCTTTCATGGCGCAGGCGGACGATGCCGTGACCCTGTTCGTGGACGGGCAGAGCTTCGATTGCGTCGGGGATGGCGCGCTACTGGCGCGCGCCTTGTGCGGGCGCGGCGACCTGATGGTCGATCCCGCGCTGGCCGGGTCCGACACGGCGTTGACGCTGATCGCGGCGCTGATCGATCAAGGCAGCGTTGCCTTTGACGAGGGGGAATGACGACGATGACGCTGATCCTGTTCAACAAACCCTTCAATGTCCTGTGCCAATTCACCCCGGAGCCGAACGGCCCGGAGCGGCCGACGCTCAAAGATTATATCGACGTGCCGGGCGTCTATTCCGCCGGTCGGCTGGACACCGACAGCGAAGGGCTGTTGCTGCTGACAGACGACGGGCGGTTGCAGGCACGGATCGCCGACCCGCGCTTCAAAATGCCCAAAACCTATCTGGCGCAGGTGGAGGGTGAGCCGGACGAAGCGGCGCTCGATACGCTGCGGCGCGGGGTGACGCTCAAGGACGGGCGGACCTTGCCCGCCGAGGTTGAGCGGATCGCCGACCCGGCGCTGTGGCCGCGCGATCCGCCGGTACGGTTCCGCAAGACCGTCACCGATTGCTGGATCAGCCTGACCATCCGCGAGGGCAAGAACCGCCAGGTGCGCCGTATGACTGCGGCGGTGGGGCATCCCACGCTACGCCTGGTGCGCTGGCGGATCGGGAACTGGACGCTCGATGGCGTGGAGCCGGGGACGTGGCGCGACGCGGGCTGAGGCCAGCCCGCAAAGCCATCACCCGCAACGCGCCGAGGTGATCAGCATCGCCTCGTCATAGCTGACCGTCAGCCGATCCGGACGGAAGTCCATCGTCATCGCCATGCCGGGGCCGCCCCAACGCAACGTCTTGGCACCGGACGCCTGGAGGAGGGCGGTGCCGGTTTCGGCGCTGGCCTTCTGGCCCGTAAAGCGGGCGAGACTGTCGTGGTTGCAGGAGCCATCGGCCGTGACGGGTGGGGTGGTAGCGCAAGCGGCGAGGGCAAGCGCGGCGGTCAGCGGCGTGATGTGGCGCATGATGTTTCTCTCCTTACCCAATTTCCATTCCCCGTTCGGGCTGAGCCTGTCGAAGCCCCGTACTTCTTTCTAAAAAGGACAGCCCTTCGACAAGCTCAGGGCGAACGGCCGTTATTTACTCCGTCCGCGTCATCTTCAAACGCCCGCCCTTGACCGCAAAAGCCAGCCGCCCCTCGACCAGATCCACCGCATCGCGGCCAAATTGCTCGTAGCGCCAGCCTTCCAGAATCGACAGGCCATCGCGCACGCCAGCCGCCAGCGCCTCGATATCGTCGGACCGCGCCAGCAGGCGGGAGGCGACGTTGATGTCGCGCGAGCGGATCTTGAGCAGCAGCTTGAGCAGATCGGCGACCAGCGCGCCATCCTTGCCCAGCCCCGGACGGCGCGGTTCGCGGTCGGGCATCTCGTCCTTGCCGAGCGGCTGATGCTTGGCGATCGCACTCATCAGCCGTGCGCCAATGTCATTGGTGCGCCAGGTGGCGGACAGGCCACGCACTTTGCCCAGATCTTCCTGCGTGCGCGGCGGATGGCTGGCGATGTCGGCCAGCGTCTCGTCCTTGACGATGCGACCACGCGGCAGATTCTTGTCCTGCGCCTCAATCTCGCGCCAGGCGGCCAGCGCCTTCAACCGGCCCAGCACATCGGCTTTCTTGCTGGCGATGCGGACGCGCTTCCACGCTTCTTCGGGCAGGTTCTCATAGTTGGACGGGTCGCTGATCCGCTCCATTTCCTGGTCGAGCCAGTCGCCGCGCCCGGTCTTGCGCAATTCTTCCAGCATCTTGGGGAATATCTGGATCAGGTAGGTGACGTCGCCGATCGCATAGTCGATCTGCCGCTTGTCGAGCGGACGGCGCGCCCAGTCGGTAAAGCGTGCACCCTTGTCCAACTGCACGCCCATCCACGCTTCGACCAGATTGCCATAACCGATCTGTTCGCCAAGGCCGAGCGCCATCGCCGCGATCTGCGTATCGAACATCGGGTGCGGCGTCTTGCCAGTCAGATTGTGGACAATCTCGATATCCTGTCCGCCCGCGTGAAAGACCTTCAGCACATCCTCATTCTCGCACATCAGGTCGAGCAGGGGTTTAAGGTCGATGCCCGGCGCCATCGGGTCGATCGCCGCGGCCTCATGCGGGTCGGCGACCTGCACCAGGCAGAGTTCGGGCCAATAGCTGTTTTCGCGCATGAATTCGGTATCGACCGCGATATAGGGGGATTTTGCGATACGGGCACAAAATGCGGCCAGGGTCTTGCTGTCGGTAATCAGCGGATGAATTTGCATATAGTCTTCGATCTTATTATGGGCAGGCCCGCTCCCTGGCGGGCTCGTCGCTAGTCGACGTTCCAGCCCATAACCCGGCTGCAACACTTTGTCATTTCCGTAAAACGAAGCTGAAAGAACCCAAACGCCATGCACGCCTATCGCACCCACACTTGCGGCGCCCTTCGTGAAGCCGATGTCGGCGCGACCGTTCGCCTGTCCGGCTGGGTCCATCGCAAGCGCGACCATGGCGGCGTGTTGTTCATCGACCTGCGCGACCATTATGGCATCAGCCAGGTGGTGGCGAAGGCCGACAGTGCAGCATTGCACGTGCTGGAAGGGCTGCGGCTCGAATCGGTCGTGACGATCAACGGCACGGTCGTCGCGCGCGGTCCCGAAGCGACCAACCCCAAGATGGAAACCGGCGCGATCGAAATCGTCGCCGACAGCGTGACCGTGCTGTCCACCGCCGCCGAACTGCCGCTGCCGGTGGCGGGCGAGCAGGATTATCCCGAAGATATCCGCCTGCGCTACCGCTTCCTCGACCTGCGGCGTGAAACGCTGCACGGCAATATCGTCAAGCGCACGAAGATCATTTCCGACATGCGCCGCCGCATGGAAGATGCAGGCTTCACCGAATATTCGACGCCGATCCTGACCGCGTCCAGCCCCGAAGGCGCGCGCGACTTTTTGGTGCCCAGCCGCATTCATGCGGGCAAATTCTACGCCCTGCCGCAGGCACCGCAGCAATATAAGCAGCTGTTGATGGTCGCGGGCTTCGACCGCTATTTCCAGATCGCCCCCTGCTTCCGCGACGAAGACCCGCGCGCGGATCGGCTGCCCGGCGAATTCTACCAGCTCGATCTCGAAATGAGCTTCGTCACCCAGGAAGAAGTGTGGGACACGATGGAGCCGGTGATCGCCCAGATCTTCGAGAAGTTCGCCGACGGCAAGCCGGTGACGCCCGCAGGCAGCTTCCGCCGTATTCCCCATGCCGAGGCATTGCTGAAATATGGCAGCGACAAGCCGGACCTGCGCAACCCGATCGAAATTACCGATGTGACCGAGCATTTCGTGGGGTCGGGCTTCGGCATCTTCGCCAGCCTAGTCGACAGCGGCAGCGTCATTCGCGCGATCCCGGCGCCGGGCGCTGGTGCTGGCAGCCGCAAATTCTTCGACGAAATGAATAATTGGGCGCGCGGCGAAGGCTATTCGGGCCTTGGCTATATCAACATCAAGGACGGTGTTCCCGGTGGCCCGATCGCCAAAAATCATGGCGAGGAAGCGACCGCGAAGCTGATCGCGGCGCTGGGCCTCGGCGCGAATGACGGCGTGTTCTTTGCCGCTGGCAAGGAATCGCAGGCGGCCAAGCTGGCGGGCCTCGCCCGGACCCGCGTGGGCGAAACGCTGGACTTGATCGACAAGGACCGGTTCGACCTGTGCTGGATCGTGGACTTCCCCTTCTATGAATATGATGAGGACACAAAGTCGGTCGATTTTGCGCACAATCCCTTCTCCATGCCGCAAGGCGGGCTGGACGCGCTCAACAATCAAGACCCGCTGACGATCAACGCCTATCAATATGACATGGTCTGCAACGGCTTCGAAATCGCATCGGGGTCGATCCGCAACCAGTCGCCCGAACTGATGGTCAAGGCGTTCGAGCTGGTCGGTCTGTCGCAGCAGGATGTGGAAGAACGTTTCGGTGGCCTCTATCGCGCCTTCCAATATGGCGCGCCGCCGCATGGTGGCATGGCCGCTGGCGTCGATCGCATCGTGATGCTGCTGTGCGGCGCGCAGAATTTGCGCGAAATCACGCTGTTCCCGATGAACCAGCGCGCCGAAGACCTGCTGATGGGTGCGCCCAGCGCCGCCGAATTCAAGCAGTTGCGCGAACTCCATGTCCGCGTGGTGGAGCCACAGGCCAAGGGCTGATTGCTCCTCCTGTGAAACTGTGATACTGCGTTACCCATGAAGAATGTCACCATCGCTCTGGATGACGAAACCCACCGCAAGGCGCGTATCCGTGCGGCGGAACTCGGCACGTCGCTATCAGCGCTGGTGAAGAACTATCTCGCCAGCCTGGGCGACATGGGCGAATTGCAGGAGGTGCGGGACATGCCGATGGCATATGGGGCGCCGCCAGCGCAGGTCGTTCAGCCGGACGGCCCACCTTGGCTGGTCGATGGCAAATGGGTCTATACACGCGATGGCAAGCCGCGCCAGCCGGGTGCCTTGCGGGGCATGTGGATCGCTGATGATTTCGAGGAATGGCCAGCCGATATATGGGAATCGTTTGAACGTTGGGATCATGATGATCCGACGCCCGAATGAAGCTGCTGCTCGACACGCATGTGGTGCTGTGGTGGCTGCGAGACGATCCTAGGCTGGGGCCTCGCAGTCGCGCAATGATCGCTGGCGGGAACAACGAAATCCTCGTTAGCATAGCGACGCCCTGGGAAGTCGCGATCAAATATCGGATCGGTAAACTCGACGAGTCCAGTATGGCGGTGCTTGATGCCATTGGCAGTACCGGAATGTCGGTGATCGATATTCGCCGACCGCATCTTGAAGCGCTGGAAAAGCTGCCCAAAGGGCACGGCGATCCCTTCGACCATCTCATTCTGGCGCAAGCTGGCGCAGAAGCTGCTACGCTGATGACAGGTGATCGCCAGATGGCGGCTTATGGCATACCCTGCATTGGAATTAGCTAAGATGACCATCGACCTTGCGAACTATGAATCCGCGCCGAAATTCGATGGCGATTATGACGCGACCCTCGCCGCCTTGCAGGAGCGGCTAGCCAAGATTCAGGTCGCGCATATTCTGCACAAGCGGCGCAGTGTCATCCTGCTGGAGGGCTGGGACGCGGCGGGAAAGGGCGGGATCATCAAGCGGATGTCCGCCGATTGGGATCCGCGCTTCTATCAGGTCCATCCCATCGCCGCGCCCAATGAAGTCGAGCGCGACCATCATTTCCTCTGGCGTTTCTGGACCCGGCTGCCCGCCAGCGGCAACATCGCGATCTTCGACCGCAGCTGGTATGGCCGGGTGCTAGTCGAACGGGTCGAGGGTTTCGCCAAGAAGGCCGACTGGAAGCGCGGCTATGACGAGATCAACGCCTTCGAAAGGCAGCAGATCGACGCGGGCATGAACATGGTCAAATTGTTCGTCCACATCACCCAGGAAACCCAGGACGAACAATTGGCGCAGCGGCTCGATACGCCATGGAAACGGTGGAAGACCGGGACCGACGATTATCGCAATCGCGCGCGCCGGGACGATTATCTCGACGCGATGCACGCGATGTTCAAGAAGACCGATACCAAACACGCCCCGTGGCACGTCATCGACAATAATCATCGCAAGACCGGGCGGATCGCGGCGCTGACCTATGTCGCCGAGCGGCTGGAACAGCTGGTGCCGATGGATTTTCCGGCGGCGGACCCGGCCGTGGTGAAATTGGCGGAACAGGCCTTTGGCTATGTTCCTGGAAAGTCGCAGTAAAATAGTGCAAATACAAGGGCTTGTAACATTACTGTCATAAATTCCTAACGGCCTGTTTACCAATGAACGCTAACGCACACCCATGCTTGCTGCGCGTCTTTCCCTGTCCGATACCAGCCCCGTCATAAGGCTGGGCCGTCCGCTCAGCGAGGCGGTCGATTGTTTTCAGGATGATTCCGGGCTGCGGCTGCTGCCGGTGCTGGATGAGGCCGACCGACCGGCCGGCGCGATCTACGAACGCGACATGCGGCGCATCCTGTTCAACCCCTTTGGCCATGCGCTGCTGCGCAATCCTAGTTTCGGCGGGCGATTGGACGATCATGTCCGGCCCTGTGCCACGGTCGAGCGCAGCGCGGCCGTCGAGCAGTTGGTCGATCTCTACGCCGCGCAGGGGGCCGGGTGCGAGGGGCTGATCCTGGTCGAGCGCGGGCGTTATGCCGGTGTGCTGGGCGGGCCGCTGCTGCTGCGCCTGACGGCCGAGCGCGATGCGCGGACAGCCCTGGCCCGCACCGAACGCGCGGAGCGGATCACGCGGGAAAGTACGGACTTCCGCGCCGATATCGGCGCGCTGATCGCGGACATGGTGGCGATGGCGGAGCAATTGTCGGTCCTGGCGGGACAAGTGTCGGATCGGGCGACCGGCGACCGCACCGATTCGACGGCGATGGCGGTCGCGGCGGTGCAGACGGCCGACCGGCTTGCGGCGCTACAGAGCGGTGGCGCGGAACTCGGCCACTTATTCGCGGCGATGGAGGCCGAAGCGCGCGATGCGGGCGCGGCCATGCGCGAGGCGGCGGCGCGGAGCCGGTCGGGCCTGGCGCAAAGCGCGGCCCTACGCGACGAAGCCGACGGGATTGGCGAGGTTGCCGCGCTGATCGACGCCATTGCCGGCGCGACGGCGATGCTGGCGCTCAACGCAGGCATAGAGGCGGCGCGCGCGGGCGAGGCGGGGCAGGGCTTCGCCGTGGTCGCGCGCGAGGTCAAATCGCTCGCCGCCCAGACGCGCGCGGCAGCGGCGGGCATTGGCGAACGGATCGACCATATCCGCGCGGCCGTGGGGGATGTCGCAGCGGGCCATGCGACGATCGACGATGCCATGACGCGCGCCGACCGGCTATCGACCGCCTTGTTCGACGCGATGGCGCGGCAGGGCGCGTTCACGCGCACGATCGCCGACAGCGTCGCTGAAGCTGGATCATCGAGCGACCATATCCGCGCGGGCGCGCAAGCGATCAGCGACAATGCGCTGGCCACGGCGCACGGCGCGCAGGAAATGCGTGCCGTAGCCCGGCGCTTGGCGGACGAAGCGCACCGGCTGGAGGCGCGCGCTGGCGGTTTCATCGCCGAAATCCGCGCCGCCTGACCCGCCTTATCGCGCCACTGCATAAAGTCTCTGGCGCGCCGCGAAAATCGCGATAGGCTGTGCTTCCATAAAAAAGGAGAGGAAGCCATGCTCGTCATGTTCGTGGGTACGGACCGCACCGAAACTGCCGTCAACGCCACTCAAGTCACCTTCGTCTCATCCGTCAATGACGGCACCCGCATCCGCTTCGGCGAAGGCCGCAGCGTGACCGTGACTGAACCCATCGCCGAAGTGCTCGAAAGCCTCAACCGATCGCTACGCCCGCACGAATAAGCAGGCGTAACGGTCGGGTCAGCGCTGGGCCGCTTCCGCCGCCAGCTTCGCGTCGAGCCGCGCCGCATTCCGATCGGCATATCGTCTACAGGCGCTGGTATCGATAAAGGGATTGGGGTGTCGCTGTTTTTTCAGCCGGGTCAGTTGCGCCCGACCGTCGCCCTGATCGGGGTGCGTGGTCAGCAGAATGTCGCAAGGCATCATTCGCACCTTGGCGAAGCTGGCCTGGAACGCGCTCGTCAAGGAGCGGTTAGCGGGTGCGGAAAAGCGGTAACTGTCCACAGCGGCCGGATTGAGGCTGGCCGCAAAGACGATAGTCTTGCAGTCTTGGCGCTTCCCTTTCCCTTCGCATGATCGCCAGCTCCAACTCATGCTGCCGACGGTATGGCCTGGCGTAGCATGGGCGGTGACCACCGTGTCGCCGAGTTGGATCGCCTCTCCATCGCGCGCGACACGCAGCCGGGTGACCGGTGGGAAGCGTTCCAGCCAGGCGGCTTGCGGATCGGCGGGATTGCCACCGCCGGGGCGCAATTCCGCCACGCCCTCCGCGCTGGCAATGACCGTCGCCCCGCTGTCACGCGCGAGCGCCGCAAGGCCGCCTGCATGGTCGAAATGCGGCTCGGTGGACAGGATCAGCTTAACGTCGCGGATCGAAAAGCCCAACGCGCGGATATGCGCTTTCACATCGGACACAGCCTGCGGCACCGCGCCGTCCATCAGGATCAAGCCCGCGCTGGTGCGAATGAGCGCGACGTTCAGGCCGGCAAAGCCCACCAGATAGGTCTGGCCATGAATTCTGACCGGGGCTTGCGGACCCAGCCAGCGCTGCGCGGACTGCGGCGCGATCGGGCGGGTGAGAGGATCGTCGTGCGATTGCGTCAGCGCCGGGACGCTCATGCCCATCACTGCTATACCGATGCCAATCCTGCTTATGCCTGCACATAATCCGTTTCGCACTGCCTGTCCCTCCCTTGCTCCGATATGTGGAGAATTATGGCAGGCATGCTGGAGCGGCAATGCATGATTTCTCGACACTTCCATTAGCTTGCCTTATGGCTCTTTCATGGATCGCGCCCAACTGCCTCTGAATGCATTGCGGGCTTTCGAAGCCGCAGCACGGCACCTGAATTTCACGCGGGCAGCGGCCGAACTGTGCGTTAGCCAGGGTGCGGTCAGCCAGCAGGTTGCACAATTGGAAGCCCGGCTGGGCGCGCCGCTGTTCCGGCGACTGCCGCGCGGGCTGGCGCTGACGGACGAAGGACTGGCGCTGTTGCCGGTGATGGCGGACGCGCTGGACAGGATCGGCACCACCTTGGGGCGGATCGAGAATGGACGTCCGCGTGAAGTGCTGACGCTGGGCGTGGTCGGCAGTTTTGCGGGGGGCTGGTTGCTGCCGCGGCTTGATGAATGTGCACGGGCATGCCCCCAAATCGATCTGCGCGTGATGACCAATAACAACCGGGTCGATCTGGCAGGCGATGGGCTGGACTTTGCCATCCGCTTCGGCAACGGCGCATGGCATGGCACCCACGCGCAACCAATCCTTCATGCGCCGCTGACGCCATTATGCGCGCCAGACATTGCCGCGCGGCTGCATGATGTGGCCAATCTGGCACGGGAGACGTTGTTGAGATCTTATCGAGCGGATGAATGGCCCCGCTGGTTCGCGGCGGCCGGTGCCGTCGTTCCGCCCATGCGCGGGCCGGTGTTCGACAGTTCGACCCTGATGATCGCGGCCGCGATGGCGGGGCATGGCGTGGCTTTGGCCCCCGCCGCGCTGTTCGACAGCGAGATACGTGCGGGACGATTGGTTCAACCCTTCGCGCGGTCGGTCGATCTGGGCCGTTATTGGCTGACCCGGCTCATGTCGCGCGGGGATAGTCCGGCTATGGCGGATTTTCGAGCATGGCTGACGCGCGCGACAGGCGATGTCATGGGCTAGACCGGATAGGCGATCGCCATCACCTCATATTCCTTTTCGCCCGATGGCAGGATAACGCGGCGCACATCGCCTATGGCGGCCCCGCGCAGGGCGCGGGCGATGGGGGAGGACCAGCCGATCCGCCCCGCATCGACGTCGGTTTCGTCATTGCCGACGAGCGTGACGGTGCGGTGGGTGTCATCCTCGTCGGCGATGGTGACGGTCGCGCCGAAATAGACGCGGCTCTGGTCGGGCTGCTGCCGCGCATCGACGACCTTGGCGTCCTTCATCTTCTTGGACAGACGCTTCAACTGCCCATCAATCTCGCGCATCCGCTTGCGGCCATAGAGATAATCGCCATTTTCGGACCGGTCGCCATTGCCCGCGGCCCAACTCACGACTTCGACCACCGCCGGGCGCTCGACGCCCAGCAGATGGTCATATTCGGCGCGTAATTTCGCAAAGCCTTCAGGCGAGATATAATTGGGATAGGGGATGGTCATCGGATGACCCTATCGCGTGTCACGGGCTTTAATCAATTTTGTTCGCGCGGAGCCGCGGGGGCGCGGAGAAGAAAGGGGAAGGCCGCCTATTCCCCTCCGCGTCTCCGCGCCTCCGCGCGAACCAAAATCACCCCGGCGTCTGCTTGCCGAGATACCGGCTCAGCACCGCACTGGTGCCGCGAAAACGCGCCCGTTCCGGGTTCATCGCTTCATAGACCACGGCATTTTCCAGCACCCGCTGCACATAATTGCGGGTCTCGAAAATGGGGATCTGCTCGATCCAGCGCAGCATGTCGGCGCCGGGCATACGCGGGTCGCCATTGGCGCGGATCCATTTGTTCACATTGCCCGGCCCGGCATTATAGGCCGCCACGGCCAGCGGATAAGCTCCGCCATAATAATCGAGCATCCGCTGAAAATAGCCCGATCCCAGCATGATATTATAGCTGGGATCGTTGAGCGAAGCGGGGTTGTAGCCCATGCCCATCTTGCCCGCCTGCTCGCGCGCCGTGCCCGGCATCAGCTGCATCAGGCCGCGTGCGCCCGCATGGCTGACGATCTGCTTGTCAAACTGGCTTTCCTGCCGGGCGATGGCGTGGATCATGGTCCAGCTATGCTGCGCCTGCGCTGGCACGGGCACGCGCGGGAAGGCGGTCGCGCCATAGCCCGTCAGGCCGCTCGACACCGCGCGACGCCCCACCATGACGCTCATGTCGGGGCGACCGATATTCTGCGCCAGTTGCCCGGCCAGGATATGGTCGACATCATTGTCGGCGCTGTTGGCGATGGCGCGGGCGAAGACGCCCTGATCCTGCCAATAGCCCATCTGCCCCAGCGCCTTGACCGCGCGGACCACCGAGCGGGATTCGAAGGCGGCGCGGTCGGCCGCGGAAATCTGCACCGGCCGTTCGGCGGCTGGCGGCGGCGGGATCGGACGGCCCAGCCGTTCGAGCGACAATTGCCCGTAAAATTGATCGGGATAAATGCCGGCCTGTCCGAAATAATTGTTGGCGGTGGCGGGGTCGCCCGCCTGGAGCGCGGCACGCCCCGCCCAATAATAGCCTTTCGACTTTGTCTGCGGCGATTTGGCGGCCTCGGCATAGCGGCGGAACATCGTCATCGCGTCGCTGGGACGATTGAGATTATAGAAAGCCGTCGTGCCCGCCAGCCAAGCCAAGCTGGTATAATCGTCGCGCACGCCTAGCGCCTGATCGCTCACATCGATGCCGGGCGGCACCGCATCGTCGATCTTGCTGGCGATGCCATAGGCAAAGCTCCACTGGCTGTCATTGGCGGCGGCGCGCGCCTGACCCAGCAGCACTTCGTAGAATTTCTCGGCGTCGGTCGGACGATAGGTCAGCGACGGGCGGTTCGCCAGATATTGGCGCGCCGCCACCCAATTGCCGGTGTCGCGCAGCCAGGCGGCCTTGTCGGCGACGAAGCCCGCATCGCTGGCCCCGACCGGTTCGGCGGCCTGCATCATCATGGCCGCGTCGCTGCTCTTGCGGCGAAAGGCGATACGCGCCTGATAGACCGGGCGGCGGGCCGGACTGACATAGGCCAATATCCGCTCCGCGCCGCTGACGTCATTGCCCCACAGCAATTTGTCGGCGCGCAGGTCGTGATCGGCTGCGGTCAGGCCAGTGCCGAACAGGGACAGCAACCGCGCTTCGTCGGCGGCGCTCAGCGATCCACCGATCCAGGCATTGCGCGCGGCGACCCGCGCTTCGTCCATCCGGCCGACCTGCATCAAAGCGGTCGCGTTGCGGGCATGGCCGACCGCCGTGCGCGCCGGGAAGCGCGCGAAGAAGGCCGTGACCTGGCGCGGATCATAGCTGTCGGGGTTGATCCCGGTTTCAGCCAAGCGCCGCATCCGGTCCTCGCCCGGCCAGCCGGGGTTGGTGGTGATGAAACTGGCATAGGTGGAAAAGCCCAGGCCATCGCTCTGCTGCAGCGCGCGCCACTGGTTGATCGTCGCGGTGATGGCGCCATCGCTCGGCTGGCCGATGCGACCGGCAACCTGGCTCCAGGGGCTGGGACCGCTGTCGGCCTTGGGCAGCGGCTGCACCACGGCACCCGGCGGAAAGGGCGATGGCGCGGGCGGCTGTCCCTCGGTCTGAGCGCTGGCGCCGGCTGTGAACAACAAAAGGGCAATAAGGGGCATGCGAATCAGGGTACTTTCGACAGGAGGGGGCGTCGACATGCTGGACATAATCGCAATTGCATCCTTATCAGGCCCTGAATGACGCGCTATAGCGCGCCGCTTGCCCGATCATGCCCCGGCCGCCCGGAGAATTGAAGGAGTTAAATCATGTTTTCCGGCTCAATTCCGGCTCTGGTGACCCCGTTTCGCGACGGACGGGTGGATGAGGAGGCGTTTCGCGCGCTGGTCGACTGGCAGATCGCGGAAGGATCGAGCGCGCTCGTACCCTGCGGCACCACCGGCGAAAGCGCAACCATGACGGTTGAGGAGCATAATCGCGTCATCGCGATCTGCGTCGATCAGGCGGCGGGCCGCGTGCCCGTCATCGCAGGCTGCGGCTCGAACGACACGCGCATCGCGCTGGAGCATATGTATGCCGCGCAAGGGGCGGGGGCGGACGCGGCGCTGGTGGTCGCGCCTTATTATAACAAGCCCAATCAGGATGGCGTCTATCAGCATTTCGCTTATCTCGCCGAACGCTGCGCCCTGCCGATCATCCTCTATAATGTGCCCAGCCGCACCATTACCGACATCGGCGTGCCGGTGATTCATCGCCTGTCGGAGGAATTTCAGACGATCGTGGGCATCAAGGACGCCACCGGCAATCTCGGCCGCGTCACCGCGCAACGGCTCGCCTGCCGCCCGGATTTCTGCCAATTGTCGGGCAATGACGAAACTGCGCTGGGCTTCAACGCCATGGGCGGCAAGGGATGTATCTCGGTCACCGCCAATGTCGCGCCGCGCCTGTGCGCCGATTTTCAGGCGGCCTGCGCCGCGCATGATTGGGATGGTGCCTTGGCGCTCCAGGATCGTCTCTATCCCTTGCATGATGCTCTGTTCAGCGATTCTTCACCTGGCCCGGTCAAATATGCGCTCACGCGCGTTCGGCCCGACATGCCCGGCGACGTCCGCCTGCCGATCACCTGGCCGTCGGAATCGAGCCGGTCGGCGGTCGATCGCGCGCTGGAGATTGCGGGACTGGTTTAAGGATTTGGTTATTGCCTGTGCATACCCCATCTTCCGTTCGTCCTGAGTAGGCATTGAGCTTGTCGAAATGCCGTATCGAAGGACTGAGTGGCGTGCCGATGCTTCGATACGGAGCTTCGCCTTCGCTCAGCCCCTACTCAGCACGAACGGCAGTTTAGATATTTGGTGTTAGATTAATTTATGGCCCGCCCGCGTCCCGTCACTTTCGACAAGAAGAAGATCGTCGCCGAAAACCGGCGCGCACGGTTCGATTATTTTATCGAGGATGTGTTCGAGGCGGGCATCGCCCTGCAAGGCACCGAGGTGAAGGCGCTGCGCGGCGGCGAGGGCAATATCGCCGAAAGCTATGCCGAGGTGAAGGGTAACCAGGTGTTTCTGGTGAACAGCAACATCCCCGAATATAGCCATGGTAACCGCGAAAATCACGAACCCAAGCGGCCCCGCAAGCTGCTGCTGCACGAACGCGAGATCGAAAAAATGCACAGCGCCGTGTCGCGCAAGGGCATGACGCTGGTCCCGCTGATGGTCTATTTCAACAGCCAGGGCCGGGCCAAGATCGAACTGGCGCTGGCCAAGGGCAAGCAGACCCACGACAAGCGCGAGACGATCAAGGACCGCGACTGGAAGCGCGACCAGCAGCGCATCATGCGGGACAAGGGCTGATGGACAATCGCTTCAGCCGCTGGTGGCACGCTAACGCCCCGACCCGCGAGTCGCTGGAGCATAACAAGTTTCTGGCACCCGTCGCGCATCGGGTGCTGGAACCCTCGCTGTGGCGCTTCACCCGCCGGTCGGTGCCGCGCGGGGTGGCCTTGGGGCTGCTGGTCGGCATCTTCCTGCTGATCCCCGGCATCCAGATTGCCGGGGCCGCACTGCTCGCCCTGCCATTCCGCGCGAACATCCCGGTCGCGGCTGCCATGACCTTCCTCTCCAACCCGGCGACGACGCCGCTCATCCTGTGGCTGTCGGTCTATATCGGCAACTGGATGCTGGGCCGCAGCGCCGATGCATCGGGCTTCATGGCGCTGGTCGATGAGCATGCGACGATCGGCCAGTGGACCGCCTGGCTGGTGTCGGAAGCCGCGCCTGCGATGCTGCTGGGGCTGGCGATCATATCGGTGGTGGCGGCGATCGTCGGCTATGTCTTGGCCGACTGGTTCTGGCGTCATCGCATGGGCCGCAAGTGGCAGGCGCGCAAATTGAGGATTGGCAAGGTCCACGAAAGCAGCGCAAGGGAAGAAATCGCGCCGGTTTGAACCGCGGCGATAGGGAACCAATGCTGGTGCAAGGGGAAGGCCGATCATGGCCGCGCGGCTGAACAAGGATGGAGAAGCATGGCTGACGCAGCCATCTTCGCGCCTCGCGCTGCCGCTGTTGCTGCTGGCGGCCGCGCTTTCGGCTGCGCTGGTTTTCTACGCGATCGGTGACGCCGCGCTGGCTGCCGGCTTTGCGGCCACCCTGCTGGTCATCGCCGCTTTGATGGCCTGGGCGCGCCGCCTTTACCCTGCGCATGTCGTGGCGGGCGAAGCCACCCCCGACTGGACCGTGGCCCGCGCCGCAGCCGACGCCTCCAGCATGGCGATCGCGGTCACGGATCGGGCCGGACGGCTGGTCTGCGCCAGCGACCTGTTCGGCCAATGGTTTCCCGGCTACCCCACCCCGCCCGGCGTCACCGGCGAAGCGGCGCTGACCGAGAGCCTGTCGCTGGCCTCGCGCGCTGCCTGGCGCGATGGCGAAGCGCGAGTCGAGGGGGTGGCGCAGGGCGGGCTTCGGCTGGATGTCGATATCGCCCGCACGGGCCGCGCGGAGGATTATCTGCTCTGGCGCTTCACGCCTGTCCGCCAGCCGAGCGCGCTGGATGATGTCCATCGGCTGCTGACCGGGGAGGCGGGCCGTCAATTGGGCGAAGCGGGCGTGATGGCCGTCATGATCGGTGGCGAAGGCCGCATCCGCGCCGCCAACGGTGCCTTTCTGCTCCGGGCAGCCGGACGGATCGATGCCAATATCATCGGCCGCGATTTCGCCGCGCATATGCGGGTCGACGACAAGTCGCGATTGTTCCTCGCCCGCGAGGAACAAGGCGGGCTGCCGCTCCGCTTGCTGCAAGTGCCGTTGAAGCGGGCGATCCAGGCCAATGGCGCGCAGGGTTCGGCGCAGGACGGCCCGATGCTGCTGCTGCTGATCGACGAACCGGCCGGTGGCGGCGGCACGTCGGCGCTCTCCTATATCGAAACTTTGCTCTCGCTGCTGCCCTTCGGTCTCGCCATGGCGGATCGCGACGGACGCGTGCTGTTCGTCAACAATGCCTTTGCACGCGTGGTGGGCCTCAAGCCCGGCGAAACGCCCAGCTATCCCGGCGATCTGGTGGTGCGCGAGGATCAGGCGGCGGTCGCCGACGCGGTGCGCCGCTTTGCTGTCGGCCCGCAAATGTCGGGCGACATCGCGGTGCGGATGCGCGACCAGCCCGACGAACCCGTGGCGCTCAGCCTGGCGGGCGTGCGCGGCCTGGGCGAAGCGGCAGTGCTGCTCAGCCTCAAGGACAATAGCGAGGAGAGCAAGCTCAAGCGGCAGGTGGCGCAGGCGACCAAGATGCAGGCGATCGGCCAGCTGGCGGGCGGCGTCGCGCATGATTTCAACAATATCCTGACCGCGATCATCGGCCATTGCGACCTGATGCTGATGCGCCATGCGCCGGGCGACAGCGATTATGACGATCTTCAACAGATCAAGTCGAACAGCAACCGCGCGGCGGGCCTGACCCGGCAATTGCTTGCCTTCTCGCGTCAGCAGACGTTGCGCCCGCAAATCCTGCAATTGCCCGATATCGTCGCCGACGTGTCCAACCTCTTGAAGCGCCTGCTTGGCGAAAATGTGAAGCTGGAGGTCAATCATGGCCGTAACCTCGGCGCGGTGCGTGCCGACCCCGGCCAGATGGAGCAGGTGATCGTCAACCTGGCGGTCAACGCCCGCGATGCCATGCCCGAAGGCGGCACGCTCAATATCCAGACCTATGCCGTGCCCGCGATCAAGGTGCGGGAAATGCGCCAGCAGATCTTGCCCGCCGGCGACTATAGCGCGCTGCGCGTGTCGGACACGGGGCTTGGCATCCCGCCCGACATATTGGCCAAGATTTTCGAGCCCTTCTTCACCACCAAGGAACTAGGCAAGGGCACCGGCCTTGGCCTTTCCACCGTCTATGGCATCGTCAAGCAATCGGGCGGCTATATCTTCGCGGAATCGGAAATGGGGCGCGGGGCGAGCTTCGTCATCTATCTGCCGGTCTATGCCGGCGCCGATGCGCAGGAGGTCGCGCCGGTCAAGGCGCCGGTCAAGCGCAGCGAGACATGGGGCACCGGCACGATCCTGCTGGTGGAGGACGAAGACATGGTCCGCGCCGTGGCCGAACGCGCGCTGACGCGGCAGGGCTATACCGTGCTGACCGCCAATGACGGCGAACAGGGGCTCGAAGTGCTGGCGAACACCGACAGGATCGACCTGCTCATTTCGGATGTGGTCATGCCCAATATGGATGGCCCGTCGATGGTCGCCCGCGCCCGGCGCGCCCGGCCTGACCTGCCGGTCTTGTTCATGTCCGGCTATGCCGAGGAGCAATTGCGCAAATCGATCGACATCGCCAATGTCGCCTTCCTGCCCAAACCCTTTTCCGTCAGCCAGTTGGCGGAGGCTGCGCGCGACGCGATGGCAGTCAGGTCGCCGATCGATTGAGCTTGCGTTGGATCAGAGCAATTATGCTGGGCAAGCCTGCGGCGATACGGTAGCGGACGAGCATCGCAAACAGGGGACTGCCACGCATGACTGAAGGCAAAAGCATTTTGATCGTCGAAGATGAAGCGATGATCGGGATGATGCTGGAAGATTATCTCGACGCATTGGGCTATCGACTGCATGCGGTGGCGGCGAGCGTCGATGAAGCCTGCGCCTATGCGCGCGACGGTGGCTTCGACGCGGCGCTGGTCGATTGTAATCTTCATGGCGAAAAAAGCTGGCCGGTCGCCGACCTGTTGGCGCAGCAGTCCATTCCCTTCGTGTTCGCGACCGGGGGCATGGCCGACGATCTGCCGCCCGTGCATGCCGACCGTCCGACATTGGCCAAGCCCTTTACCATCGGCGCGGTCGAACGGGCGCTCGGCAAGATATTCGCCGCCTGATAGGAAATTTCCGTTCTCCTCTTGTTCTGGTAGAACAAAAGAGATACATCATGGCCAAGACGCCGACCGAGTCGGCGGCTCCGCTTGACAGGAGATTGGCTCATGACCGCAATGCTATCCCTCATCGATTCCAAGAAGAACGGGACTATGGACAGACAGAAAGCATTGGACGCGGCGCTGGCCCAGATCGACCGCGCCTTTGGCAAGGGCAGCGCGATGAAGCTGGGGTCGCGCGAAAAGCTGGAGATCGAGGCGATCTCGACCGGCTCGCTTGGCCTCGACATCGCGCTTGGCATTGGCGGCCTGCCCAAGGGGCGGATCATCGAGATTTACGGCCCGGAAAGCTCGGGCAAGACGACGCTGGCGCTGCACGCCATCGCCGAAGCGCAGAAGATCGGCGGCACGGCCGCGTTCGTCGACGCCGAACATGCGCTTGATCCGGGCTATGCCAAGAAACTGGGCGTCAACATCGACGAACTGATCGTGTCGCAGCCCGATACGGGTGAGCAGGCGCTCGAAATCGTCGATACGCTGGTGCGCTCGAACGCCATCGACATCCTGGTGATCGATTCGGTCGCGGCGCTGGTGCCGCGCGCGGAAATCGAGGGCGAGATGGGCGACAGCCATGTCGGTTTGCAGGCACGCCTAATGAGCCAGGCGCTGCGCAAGCTGACCGGCTCGATCTCGCGGTCCAAATGCATGGTCATCTTCATCAACCAGGTGCGGATGAAGATCGGCGTGATGTACGGCAACCCGGAAACCACGACCGGCGGCAACGCGCTCAAATTCTATGCTTCGGTCCGTTTGGAAATCCGTCGCACCGGACAGATCAAGGATCGCGAAGATGTTGTTGGCAACGCAACCAAGGTAAAGGTGGTCAAGAACAAGGTCGCGCCGCCGTTCAAGCAGGTCGAATTCGACATCATGTATGGCGAAGGCATCTCGAAGATCGGCGAAATTCTCGACCTTGGCGTCAAAGCCGGGATCGTCGAGAAATCGGGGGCCTGGTTCTCCTACGACTCGATCCGCATCGGCCAGGGCCGCGAAAATTCCAAGACTTTCCTCAAGGGCAATCCCGAACTGGCCGACAAGCTGGAAAAGGCAATCCGCGGCAAGACCGAAGCGGTGGCCGAAGCCCTGATGACCGGACCCGAAGCGGATGACGATGACGAATAAGGGCTGACTGCCTTGTCCGGTCGGATCAGCCGGACGAGACAGCCCGGTTCGTGTGCGCTTTCGCTTCACGCACTGAAAAGGCCCGTCCCGTGGTGGGGCGGGCCTTTTACCGTGATCGGCGAGGCGGGGGCGGCCCTCTTTCCGATAGGATCGGCCGGACGCAAGATTATGTCGAAATGTGCGGGAAAAGTGCGAAGTTAAGCGCCCGCCACCATCCCCCTTGCCTTGTGCCTGCGGCTTCGCAATGTTGCTTTTGGAGCATGCGGACCCGGACTCCTTATCCGCGCGTTTGGCGCATATTCCCTGACAGAAAGGCATCCCATGCGCGTCGCGATCGAAGCGATACTGGACTATGATTTCGCCCAGCCAACCGACGTGCTCCTGGCGGTGGAGGCCGCCGCGATGCCCGACCAACGCATCGTCGAACAGTCCCACATCATCCAGAATGCCGGACCTTTGACCAACAAGGTCGGCGGCAACGGCATTGGCCGCCGCACCTGGACCCGTACCGGCACTGGCCGGATGGTCAGCACGTTCCGCGCCACCGTGGACGTGGAGCGGCCGACCGTCGATCTCGCCACCCTCGACAAAAGCCCGCTGCCCAGCCTGCCTGAAGATGTGCTGCCCTTCATCTGGCCGAGCCGCTATTGCGAAGCCGACCGGTTCGTCAGCTTCGTCTGCGGCCATTTCCCCGATCTGGAGGGCGGCGCCTTGGTGCAGGCGCTGGTCCAATGGGTGAACGAGAATCTGGTCTATGTGTCGGGCAGCTCCGACGCCACCACGACGGCGGCCGACACTTTCGTCGCCCAGCAAGGCGTCTGCCGCGACTTCGCCCACCTGACCGCCGCACTCATCCGCTCGCGCGACATTCCCGCACGGTTGGTGTCGGTCTATGCGCTCGGCCTGGAACCGCCGGACTTTCATGCCGTGGTCGAAGTCTGGCTCGACGGCGCCTGGCATCTGGTCGATTCGACGGGCCTTGCGCCGGTCGAAACCATGGTCCGCATCGCCGTCGGCCGCGACGCCACCGACATCGCCTTCATGACCATCTTCGGCGGCGGCCAGATGAACGCCCAGTCGATCAGCGTCACGCCGGTCGACGCCGAATAATCGTCCGATGGGGCGGCGCGGCCGTCGCCCCATTCCACTCCAACCACCGCTCCTGCATTGACAGCGACCCCGCTTGCTCCGAAAAAGAACATAAAGGGAACAAATGGAATGGCCGAGTCGATTCACAGTCTCGCCGCGCTCAAGCGGCATATCGCCACGCTGGACCGCGCGCCAGCGGTGGAGGCCTCGCCGCGCTTTACCTGTGGTCCTGCCGCAATGGACGCCGCGCTGGGCGGCGGACTGGCGCAAGGCCGCGTGCATGAGATTTTCGCCAGCGTCGAAGAGGAAGGCGCCGCCGCTGGCCTCGCCCTGCTCTGGATGCGTCAGGCTGGGCGCGACGCACCCTTGTTATGGCTGCGCAACGCGACGGCGGTGCGGGTGGCGGGCGCGCCTTATGGTCCGGGGCTGGCGGCGTTCGGACTGGACCCGCAACGCCTGCTGATCGGCATGATGGCCGACGATGCGATGCTGTTGCGCGCCGCTGTCGATGCCCTGCGCTGTCCGGCCTTGGGCGCGCTGCTGATTGATCTGCGCGGCCGAGCGCCCTTGCTGGACCTGACCGCGAGCCGTCGATTGGCGCTGGCGGCGGAGACATCGGGCGTGACCGCGCTGCTGCTGCGGATCGGCGGTGATCCGGTGCCCAGTGCGGCCGAAACGCGCTGGCGCGTGGCGGCGGCCCCCTCCGCCCCGCTGCCGGGCCAGGCACCAGGCCAAAGCGCCTTCGACGTCACCCTGTTGCGCCGCCGGGCAGGGCCGGACGGAATGGCGTGGCGACTATATTGGGACAGCAACAGGGGTGAATTTGGAGACGCGGCAGATGAACGCCATGACGATGACGATATCCGCGACGCGCCGCTATCTGGCGCTGCATTTTCCCTTCCTGGCGCTGGACCGTCTGCGGGTCGCGCGGCCTGACCAATGGGCGGCGGGCGGCAACGGCCCGGCGGTCATCGTCGAACCGGTGCGCGGGGCGATGCGGCTGGCGAGTGTCGATGCCGACGGGTTGGCGATCGGCTTGCTGCCGGCCATGACCCTGGCCGACGCGCGCGCCCGCGAACCGGACCTGCGCGTATTTGATGCCCAGCCGCATGCCGATCAGGATTGGCTCGAACGGCTGTGCGATGGCTGCGGGCGTTACACCCCCAATGCTGCGCTTGATGGTCCCGATGGGCTGATGCTGGATATCAGCGGCTGCGATCATCTCTGGGGTGGGGAAGAGGCGCTGGCACGCGACGCGGCCGACCGGCTGGAGCGCTATGGTATGCGCGTGCGCCATGCGATCGCCGCCAGTCCCGAAGCGGCCCACGCGCTCGCCCGCTTTCCCGTGCCCCCCGCACCCGACGATGCGGCGACGATCCGCCGCCTGCCGGTAGAGGCGCTACGGCTGGAGGACGAAAGCGCGGTGGCGCTGCGCCGCGCGGGCCTGCGGACAATAGGCGATCTTGCGGCCCGCCCCGCCGCGACACTCGCTGCGCGCTTCGGCGCGGAAGCGGTCGATGCGCTCCATGCGCTGTTGGGACTGGGGCACCGCCCGCTCGCGCCCCGCCGTGCCCGCCCCGCCATCCGCATCGACCGCCGCTTTGCCGAACCGATCGGCAGCACCGCCTATGCGCTCAAGCGGCTGGAGGAGATGGCCGCCGAAGCTGGCGAGCAACTGGCCGAACGCGGGCAGGGGGGACGTCGGTTCGAAGCGACCTTCTTCCGCAGCGATGGCCTCGCCTTCCCGCTGCGCGTCGAAACCGGCCTGCCCGTGCGCGATGCCCCGTCCATCCTGCGGCTGATGCGCGAGCGGATCGACGCCCTGTCCGATCCCATAGACCCCGGCTTCGGCTTCGACATGCTGCGCCTGACGGTGCCGCTGGCCGAGCCGATGGCCGCGACTCAATTGGCGCTGGAAGGGGGCGAAGCGCGCAAGGGCGAAAGCGTGGCGGCGCTGGTCGATCGGCTGTCGATCCGGGCCGGGCGCGGACGCATCCAGCGGCTGGTGCCGCGCGACAGCCATATTCCCGAACAAGCGCAACTGGCGCTGCCCGCCGTAGAAGTCCGCGCACCCGCCGACTGGGGACCGGTCGGCGAACCGGGCGACCCGCCGTTGCGCCCCATCCACCTGTTCGATCCGCCCCAGTCCATCGACGTGATCGCCGGCGTGCCCGACGGCCCGCCCCACCGCTTCCGCTGGCGGCGCGCCTTGCATGACGTGGTCCGCTTCGAAGGCCCCGAACGGATCGCGCCCGAATGGTGGCGCGCGAAGGATGGCGCAATCGAGGGGGAGAGCATCGGCAAAACACGCGACTATTACCGGGTCGAGGATGCACGCGGCCGCCGCTACTGGCTGTTCCGCCACGGCCTCTATGGCGCGGAGACGCCTGACCCCGGCTGGTATCTCCACGGCCTGTTTGCATGAGCAGCCGCCGCAAGGGGCCAGACCCGGCCAAGCCCAAATCGGCTGATCGGCGCGAACTGGACCAGTTGGCAGCAAAGCGTGCGGCTGGAAGGCGGGTGGAGGAGCATCGACCTCTGGACAAAGGGGGGCCAGATTTCGCCGAACTGGTGGCGATGAGCCATTATAGTTTCCTTCATGGCGCATCGCATCCGGCCGATCTGGTCGGACAGGCGATCCATCTCCGCCTCAAGGCGATCGGTATTGCCGACAGGAACAGCGTGGCCGGTGTCGTTCGCGCGTATGTCGCGCTGCGTGAGGCACCGGACAAGGCGCGCGCCGCACTGTTGAAAGCGCGGGAGGAGAAGGGCGAACCCGCCCTACTGACACCACAGGAAGAAGCAGCATGTGAAACCGACCTGCGGCTGATCGTTGGCGCGCGGCTGGTGTTCGTCGATGGCACGCCGGACATCATCGCCTATCCGACGACCCGCCTGGGATGGGGGCGGCTGACCCGATTGCTGACCAAGGGGAATATCCGGGCAGTCAAGGGCGACTGCATCCTGCGGTTCAGCGATTTACTCGCGCATCTTGAAGATATGCTGTTGATCGTCCTGCCCTTTTCTACCGGGCAGGCGCAACAGGCCCATCGCACACCCCCGGCCTATGCCACCGAGGATGAAGAAGAGGAGGCACCGTCCGGGCATTTACGCCTGGTGCCGCCTTCTTCCCCACCGACATGGCAACAGGTAGCGCAACGATTGCAGGAAAATGCACCCGGCCGCGTCTGGCTTGGTCTGTCCATGCGCTACGAAGGCCGCGATGCCCGCCATATGGCGATGATGCAAGCTGTCGCCAGGGAATTGGGGGTGCCGCTGATCGCGACGAACGACATACTCTATGCCGCCGAAACCGCGCGTCCCGTGCAGGATGTCCTGACCTGCATCCGGACGGGTACGACCCTCAGAACGGCGGGTCGCCTATTGCACGCCAATGCCGAACGGTTTCTGAAACCGCCTGCGGAAATGGCGCGGCTCTTTGCCGCCTGCCCTGATGCGATTGCCGAAACGATCCGGTTCATCGCCCGCATCGATTTCAAGCTCAGCGACCTTCAATATGAATATCCGCATGAGCCAGTTCCCCCCGGCTGGTCACCGGATGATTGGTTGGAGGACATGGTGCGGCGGCGAGCGAAACGGCATTATGGCCGGGCGTTGCCGCAAAAAGTCAGGGCATTGATCGGCCAGGAACTGCGGCTGATCCGCATCCAGAAATATGCTTATTATTTCCTGACTGTCCATGACCTAGTCCGGTTCGCCCGCACCCGAAAGCCGCCCATATTATGCCAAGGGCGGGGATCGGCGGCCAATTCCATCGTCTGCTTCCTGCTGGGCGTTACATCGGTCGATCCGATGAAGCATGACCTGCTCTTTTCCCGCTTCGTGTCGGAAGAGCGCGACGAGCCGCCCGACATCGACGTCGATTTCGAACATGAGCGGCGCGAGGAAGTGATGCAATATATCTATCGCCGCTATGGCCGCGAGCGGGCGGGCATCACTGCGACCGTCATCCATTATCGGTCCCGCAGCGCGCTGCGCGAAGTGGCCAAGGTGCTGGGCCTCAGCGAAGATGTGGCGATGCGCTTGTCGGCGACGATATGGGGCAGCCATTCCGGTGACCTGGGCGAATCGCGGATTATCGATGCTGGCTTCGCCCTCGACAATCCGGAGGTCGTGCGGCTGCGGGGGCTGGTCGAGCAACTGATAAAAGCACCTTTCCCGCGCCACCTGTCGCAGCATGTTGGCGGCTTCGTGCTGACGCAGAATCGGTTGGACGAAACCGTGCCGATCCACAATGCCGCCATGCCCGACCGCAGTTTCATCGAGTGGGACAAGGATGACATTGATGCGCTGGGCTTGATGAAGGTCGATGTGCTGGCGCTTGGGATGCTCAGTTGCATCC
This sequence comes from Sphingobium sp. D43FB, assembly GCF_002312805.1. Lineage (GTDB taxonomy): Bacteria > Pseudomonadota > Alphaproteobacteria > Sphingomonadales > Sphingomonadaceae > Sphingobium. The sequence continues at coordinate 166,797 of NZ_NMUA01000006.1, forward strand.
GCAAGGCTTATCAACTGATGCGCTGTCACGGACTGGGGGATCACGACCTGACGGTCGATATCAATTCCGATGATGCAGCCGTTTACGACATGCTGTGCAAAGGCGACAGCATCGGCGTGTTCCAGGTGGAGAGCCGGGCGCAAATCAATATGCTGCCGCGCCTGCGCCCCCGCACCCTTTATGATCTGACGGTTCAGGTCGCGATTGTGCGGCCTGGACCGATCGAGGGAGACATGGTCCACCCCTATCTGCGGCGGCGCTGTGGGGAAGAGGAGCCGGAATTTCCGCATCCCGCGCCACCGCATAATCCCCACGAATTGAGAACATTGCTTGGGGCCACCTATGGCGTGCCGCTGTTTCAGGAGCAGGCAATGAAGCTGGCCATCGTCGCCGCGGGCTTCACCCCGTCGGAAGCCAATCAACTCCGCCGGGCCATGGCGACCTTCCGCAATGTCGGCACCATCCACCATTTCCGCGAAAAGCTGGTCAAGGGCATGACCGCGCGCGGCTATCAGGCTGATTTTGCCGAACGCTGTTTCAAGCAGATCGAAGGCTTTGGCAGCTACGGCTTCCCGGAGAGTCACGCGCTCTCCTTTGCCCGGCTGGTCTATGTGTCGGCCTGGCTCAAATGCCACCAGCCTGCGGTCTTTGCCTGCGCGCTCCTCAATGCGCAGCCGATGGGCTTCTACGCGCCCGCGCAACTGGTGCGGGACGCGCGCGCCCATGGCGTGACCGTGCAGGGTGTCGATGTGAATGCCAGCCAATGGGACAATGGGCTGGAGCCGATCGACCGGGCGCGCCGGACGGATCGGGGGGAGGGGACGGGGAAAGCCCTGGCGCTGCGGCTGGGGTTGCGACAAGTCGATGGGTTTCGCGAAAGCTGGGCGGCGCAGATGGTCGCGGCGCGGGCCGACGCCCCCTTTACCAGCATCGAGGATCTGGCGCGCCGGGCGGGCCTGCCCGCGCGCGCGCTCCGCCTGCTGGCCGATGCCGATGCCTGCCGTTCGCTGGGGCAGGACCGGCGTGCCGCCTTGTGGGAGGCACGGCGCACGCCGTCCGACGAACTGCCGCTCTTTGCCGCGGCGCGCCGACAGGACCGGGCCGCGCGCGAACTGGGCGAGGAACCGGACGCCATGCTGCCTGCCATGCCGCTCGCCGAGCAGGTGGCGACCGATTATCAGGTGACGCGCCTGTCCTTGAAAGGCCATCCGATGCAGTTTCTGCGTGCCGCCTTCGCCGCTGAGGGTGTGCTAAGCTGCGCGCAGGCGAGCGCGGCCAAAAATGGTGCGCGGGTGCAGGTGGCGGGCGTGGTGCTGGTGCGGCAACGGCCGGGCAAGGGCAATGCCGTCTTCATCACGATCGAGGATGAAACCGGCGTCGCCAACATCCTGCTGTGGGCGCGGCTGTTCGAGATGCAGCGGCGCGCGGTGATGGCATCCCGGCTGATGCTGGTGGAGGGCGAAATCCAGCGCAGCAAGGAAGGCGTCGTCCACCTGATGGCTGTTCGCGTGCATGACCGCAGCGACGCGCTCGGCCGCCTGACCCACAGCGGCGACGGCACCGGCAACCCCCCACCGCGCACCGCCACCCATCCGCGCCAGGTACGGATATTACCCGGATCGCGCGATTTTCATTGAGGGGGTGGCCCACCCAAAGGGATGCTCATCCTACTGAATGTCACCAAATCATCATGAAATAGACGTTTAATCGAAACGCCAATGCCATGCCTGCGTAAGAAAATAGCGGCACTGGCCTCTCCAACAAAAGGGGAGCTTCATCATGACTAATCTATTACGCAGCGCGAGTCGCGCTGCGATCATCCTTGCGCTGTCGACGCCGATTGCCGCCATCGCTGGCACCATCACCGGCACCGTGTCCGACGGTACGGGCACGCGCGCCCTTCAGTCGACCCAGCTGCGTCTTGTCGAACTCGGTCGCATTGCCGAAGCGGGCCGTGATGGCGATTATCGCTTCCCCGACGTCGCACCGGGCACCTATACGATCGAGGCCCGCTATGTCGGTGCCGATCCGGTTCGCGTTACCGTGATTGTGCCTGAGACCGGCGACGTCGATGCCAATATCCGTATCGGTTCGGACGTCGACGCATCGATCATCGTCGTCGGGCAGGTCGCCAACCAGGCATCGGCCCTGTCGCGCCAGCGCGCGGCCGACGGCGTGGAAAGCGTGTTGACCCGCGATGCCATCGGTCAGTTTCCTGACCAGAATGCCGCTGAATCGATGCGCCGCCTGCCTGGCGTGAACATTCTGAACGATCAGGGTGAAGGCCGTTTCGTATCGGTCCGCGGCCTTGACCCCGAACTCAACGCCGCCTCGATCAACGGCACGCGCATCCCTGCGCCGGAGAGCGATGTCCGCTCGGTCGCGCTGGACGTCATTCCGTCCGAACTGATCGAATCGATCGAGATCAAAAAGTCGCTGACGCCGGATATGGATGCCGATACAATCGGTGCCTCGATCGAAATCAACACGACCAGCGCCTTTGACCGCAAGAAGGATCTCTATTCGGTCAAGCTGGAAGGCAGCTATAACGAATTTGCCGATGCCTTGACGCCCAAGGGCAGCTTCGACTTTTCGACCCGTCTGTCCGATCGCTTCGGCATCGCGGGCGGCGCCAGCTATTATAAGCGCAAGTTCGAAAGCGACAATGTCGAAGCAGCGGACTGGAACCAGACCGAAGACGGCACGGTCTATGCCGAGGAAATCCAGTATCGCGATTATGACGTGGAGCGTGAGCGCATCGGTGGCTCGCTGAGCTTCGACTGGCTGGCGACCGACACGACCAAACTCTATGCTCGTGGCCTTTACAGCCAGTTCAAGGATCAGGAATATCGTGGCGATGTCATCTTCATCATGGATGAAGAACCAGCATCGGGCACGGCGACGTCGGCGCAATTCACCGACGCCGATGGCCGTATCGAAGTGCGTCGCCGCATGAAGGATCGTCTGGAAACACAGAAGATCAAATCTCTGACCGTGGGCGGCGAAACCAATACGGGTCCGTGGAAAATCACCTATGCCGGCAGCTGGTCGGAAGCGAGCGAACGGGAGAATGGTTCGGTCGACCCGACGCGCTTCCGTGCCCGTTTCGATGAAGATGGCGTCGATGTCGGCTTCGACTATTCCGATCCGATGAAGCCGCGCTACACGGTTACCGGCAATACCGATCTCTTTTACGATCCTTCGGAATATGGCTTCAACGAACTGGAGCAGACCGTCCTGTCGGACGCGAAGGATCGCGAATATGTGGTCCGGGCGGATATTTCGCGGGCCTTCACCATGGATGGCGGCACCTTCACCGTTCAGACCGGTATGAAGTCGCGCTGGCGCGAGAAGAGCTATAATCTGGAAGCCGCTGTCTATGACGGCTATGATGGCGATTATACGCTGGCTGACGTGCTGGGCGGCCAGACCTATCGCATTCAGGACATTCTGCCGCAGGCCAGCCACACTGGCCCGACCGAATTTTTCAACGCGAACAAGGGCAATTTCGAGCTGAATGCGCTCGATACCCTGCTCAATTCGACCACCTCCGACTATTCGGTCAAGGAAGACGTTCTCGCCGCCTATCTGCTGGGCCGCTGGGACAGCCAGGCATTGCGGGTCATCGGTGGTGTCCGCATGGAGCAGACCAAGAATGACATCCGCGCCTTCGTCACGGAAACCGACGAGGACGAGAATGTCACGATCACGCCGAACCGTTTCGGCCGCAACTATATGAACTGGTTGCCTAGCCTGACGGTCCGCTACGAGCCGGTCAACAATCTCGTCTTCCGCCTGGGCGGCTATAAGAGCCTAGTGCGTCCCAAACTGTCCAATCTCGCGCCGCGCTTCGACATCAACGAAGATCGTGAGGCCTCGTTGGGCAATCCGAACCTCAAGCCATACAGCGCATGGAACGCTGATTTCTCGGCCGAATGGTATTTCGGTACTAATGCCGCATTGACGGGCGGCCTGTTCTGGAAGTCGATCAAGGACTTCGTCGTGGAACAGCGGATTACGACGCCCGGCACCATCTATGGTGTCGATTATGAGGAACTGACCACCTTCATCAATGGCGACAAGGCCAAGATCAAGGGCCTCGAACTGTCCTACAGCCAGGTGTTCAGCTTCCTGCCGGCACCGTTCGACGGTCTGTTGTTGAACGCCAACTACACCTATACCGACGCCAAGGGCACGGTCCTGACCGATGGCGACATTTCCGATCCGCGCCAGATCCCCCTCGCATCGGCATCCAAGAACACGTTCAACCTGGTTGTGGGCTACGAGAAGGGACCGATTTCGTTGCGCGCAGCGGGCACCTTCCGCGACAAATATCTGGACGAACTGGGCAGCGAAGCGGACCAGGACCGCTATGTCGACAGCCACTTCCAGGTTGACCTGAGCGCCCGCTATCGCATCACGCCAAAGCTCCGCGTGTTCGCCGAATGGATCAACGTCACCAACGAACCCTATTTCGCCTATCAAAATTATGCGGGCGGCAAGCGGGTTCTCCAGTTTGAGGAATATAACTGGACCGCCAAATTCGGCGTGACGGCGAACTTCTGATGAAGCGCATTGCTCTCACCCTTCCGCTGATTTCGCTGGCAGCTTGCGCTGCCGGCGAAGTCGAAGTGCCTATCGCCGTGCGCATCGCCAACGCCACCCCGGCGGTGTCGGTGACCGCGCGGGGCGAAACGACGCCGGTCGGCACCACCAATGCCGATGCGGCCGATGATCCGGCAATCTGGCGCAATGCGGCGGACCCCGCCGCCAGCCTGATCGTGGGCACCGACAAGAAGGCGGGCGTCTATGTCTATGGGCTGGACGGCAAGGTGCGCGACTTTCTCGACGCGGGCCGGGTCAATAATATCGACCTGAAGGATGGCGTCGCGATCAACGGCGGCACGGGCATCCTGGTCGTCGCTTCCGACCGCAACGATGTCGCCCGCGCTAAGCTGGCGCTGTTCCGGCTTGATCCGGCGACGGCCAAGCTGACGGCGCTCGGCACCATCGATGGCGGCGCGGGCGAAGCCTATGGCTTGTGCATGGGGTCGGACGCTGCCGGTCTCTATGCTTTCATCGTGCTCAAGGACGGGACGATCAACCAGGTCGCGCTCGATGCGTCGGGTGCAACGCCCACCGGCCGCATCGTGCGAACGATGAAGCTCGGCACCCAGTCGGAGGGCTGCGCGGTCGATGACCGCACCGGCACGCTCTATGTCGCGGAAGAGGATGTCGGCCTGTGGCGCTTCGACGCGCGGGCGAGCGGCAGCACCACACCCACGAAGATCGCAGCCGCAGACGGCAAGAATATCGTCGCCGATGCCGAAGGCGTCGCTATCGCCCCGATCGGAGAGAAGGACGGCTATGTCCTCGTCTCCAGCCAGGGCGACAATGCCTATGTCGTCTATCGCATCAGCGACGACAGCTATGTCGGCCGCTTCCGCGTGGTTGACGGCGCGATCGGCGGGTCGGAGGAAACCGATGGCATCGAACTGATGCTGGGCGATTTCGGCCCCGCCTATCCCGGGGGCCTGTTCATCGCGCAGGATGGAGAGAATGGCGCGGCGGCGCAGAATTTCAAGCTCGTCGCCTGGGCCGATATCGTCAAGGCCTTGGGCCTGCCGCAATAAGGCTTCGGGCCGGGATGACCTAAACCGTCCCGGCCCGGCGACTGCCCCCTTGGTCTTGACGGGGGCTTCCTCTATGGCGGCAAACGTCTTGCCACTAAGGAAGCCGATTTGATCCTGGACCTTGCCACCGCCGCTTCGAGCGCCATCCGTTTCGAGGATCTGGGGCTTAGTCCCGTCGCCCTCGACCTGGGGTTCTTCACGCTGAAATGGTATAGCCTCGCTTATCTGGCGGGCATATTGATCGGCTATTGGTATCTGCTGCGGCTAATCGCGCAGCCAGGATCGCCGATGGCCCGGCGGCATGCCGACGACATGATCTTCTATGCGACGCTGGGCATCATCATCGGCGGGAGGCTCGCCTATGTGATCTTCTACCAGCCCGAAATCCTGCAAAATCCGCTCGATATCCTCAAGCTCTGGAATGGCGGCATGTCCTTCCACGGCGGCGCGGCGGGCGTGTCGCTCGGCATCCTCTACATGGCGCGCAAGGAAAAGCTGTCCTGGCTGCGCATCCACGATTATGTCGCCTGCTGCGTGCCCTTCGGCCTGTTCTTCGGCCGCCTCGCCAATTTCGTGAATGGCGAATTGTGGGGCAAGGAAACCGATGTGCCATGGGCAATTCGCTTTCCAGAACAAGTAAACGGCCTCTGGATCCTGGGGCCAGCCCGCCATCCCAGCCAGCTTTATGAAGCCGCGCTGGAGGGGGCCGTGCTGTTCGCCATCCTGGCCTTCGCCTTCTGGAAGACCCGCGCCCGCTATAAGCCGGGCATGCTGGTGGGTATCTTCCTGCTCGGCTACGGATGCTTCCGTTTCGGTATCGAATTTTTCCGCGAGGCCGATGCCCAGTTGATGGAATTCGCTGCGCGCACCGGCCTGCATATGGGCCAATGGCTGTGCTTGCCGATGATCCTAGGCGGCCTCTACCTCATCTTCACCGCCAAGGGCCGCCGCGTGCGGGTGGAGCCGATCGCGGGTAGCGCGAGTGTCAGCTGAACCGCTACCGCTGGCGGAACGACTGACCCGGCAGATTGCGGCGGGCGGGCCGATCTCGGTCGCCCATTATATGGCCGAATCGAACCAGCATTATTATGCGACCCGCGACCCGCTGGGGCTGGAGGGCGACTTCACTACTGCGCCTGAAATCAGCCAGATGTTCGGCGAGCTGGTGGGCTTGTGCCTGGCCGATGTCTGGATGCGGTCGGGGCGGCGGCCCGGTGCGCTCTATGCCGAGCTGGGGCCGGGGCGCGGCACGCTGGCGGCCGATGCGCTACGGGCGATGGAGCGCGCGGCGCTCGCCCCGCGCGTTCATTGCGTCGAGACCAGCCCCGTCCTGCGCGACCGGCAACGCGGGCTGATCCCCCATGTCACCCATCATGACAGTATCGACAGCTTGCCGCATGAAGGGCCGCTGCTGGTCGTCGCCAATGAATTTTTCGATGCGCTGCCGGTCCGCCAATGCATCCGTGTCGGCGACGAATGGCGCGAGCGGGTGGTGATCCGGCGCGAGGCGGACGCCGCCTTTCTGCCCGTGCCTGGCTATCGCCGCATCGAATCGGGCCTGCCGCCGATCGCGGCGCAGGCGCAGGATGGCGCGATCATCGAAACGCCGATTGTCGGCGCCGGCATCGCCTACGCCCTGGCGCAGCGCATCGCCAAGCAGGGCGGGGCGGCGATCATCATCGACTATGGCTATGAAGGGCCGCTGCTGGGTGACACGTTGCAGGCGGTCAAGGCGCACCAGTTCGCCGATCCCTTTACCGATCCGGGCGAGGTGGACTTGACCACTCATGTCGATTTCGCCGTCATCGGCAATATGGCGCGACAGGCGGGGCTGCGGGTGCATGGCACGGTGGGGCAGGGCGATTTCCTGCGGCAATTGGGGATTGATCCACGCGCCGAACAACTCGCCCGCGCAACGCCCGCCCGCGCGGCCGAGATCGAGGCGGCACGGATGCGGCTGACCGATGCAGCGGCGATGGGGACGTTGTTCCGGGTGATGGCCTGGACCCATCCCGACTGGGCCGATCCGGCTGGCTTTACGGCCTGATATTAATCGTCCTGGTGATAGCGGCCCAGGCGACGGATGAAGCCGATGAGGCCGGTCTGGCGGCTGCGCTTCATGCGTTCGGCATGCAAGATGGTCTGCACCCGGCTGAAACAATCATCGGCATCCACATTGCACAGCACATAATCATAGCCGTCCCAATGCGCGATTTCGCCCGCCGCGCGGGCCATGCGGCCTTCGATCACGGCGTTGCTGTCGGTCCCGCGCCCGCGCAGGCGGCGTTCCAGTTCCTCCATCGAGGGCGGCAGGATGAAGATGCGGACCACATCGCCCCCGGCGATCTGGTGCAACTGCTGCGCGCCCTGCCAATCGATGTCGAACAGCACGTCCTTGCCGGACTTGAGCATCGCTTCCACCGGGGCGCGGGGCGTGCCGTAGCGCTGGCCAAAGACATGTGCCCATTCGAGAAATTCATGGTCGGCCGTCATCTGGCGGAAGTCTTCCAGATCGACGAAATGATAATCCTTGCCATCGACCTCGCCCGGCCGCATCGGCCGGGTGGTGGCGGAGACAGACATGGATAGGTCCGGCTCGGCGGCGAGCAATTTGCGCGCGATCGTGGACTTGCCCGCGCCCGAAGGCGAGGACAGAACGAAGAGAACGCCACGGCGCTGGAAATCGGGCGTTTCGATCGGGATATGCTCGGCCATGGCCGCTAGTGACGCTTGGGACAGGCTTTGGCAAGAGGCCGGATGACGGAAGGAACAGGATATGCGCCGCAAGCACGCCGCCAATCGTCGGGGTTTCATCCTTGCGGGGCTGATCGTCGTGATGACCGGCGTCATCCTCTTCCTGATGCAAAGGCCGCCAATTTGCGCCTGTGGCACCGTGGAATTATGGCATGGCGCGCTCGATAGCGGCAATAGCCAGCATGTCGCGGACTGGTATAGCCTCAGCCATATCATCCATGGCTTTCTCTTTTACGGCGGCACCTGGATGGTGCTGCGGCGGCGACCCATCGGCATTCGGCTGGCCGTCGCGGTGGCGATCGAGTCGGCGTGGGAAATTCTCGAAAATTCACCGATCATCATCGACCGGTATCGCACTGCGACGATCGCGCTTGGCTATTCGGGCGATTCGATCCTCAATTCTGTGAGCGACATCGGCATGATGGCCTTGGGCTTCCTATTCGCATCGCGCGCGCCGGTCTGGCTGACGGTCGTGGTCGGCGTCGGGTTCGAGCTATTGGCGCTCGCCGTCATCCGCGACAATCTGACGCTCAATATCCTGATGCTGACCTGGCCGATCGACGCGGTGCGCGACTGGCAGGCCGCGCTCTAGCCTTCGCGGGCCTTGCGCGCCTTATCGATCGGGATCGGTTCGGCTGGGGTCGGCTCGGCGCTAAGGTCGGGCAGCAATTTGGTGGCGCGCTTGCGGTCGGCTTCGCGCTTCGCCTCATACAGCTTGCCCGCCATATAGGCACCGGTGACAAACAGCGCCCCGGCCGGGAACCGCATAATGACCCGCTTGGCCCCCATGCCTGCGACCAGCCCCAATATGCCGGCCTTGCCTGTTGCTGCGGCTACACGCGTCGCCACGACGGTTGCGCCGACGCGGGCGACCTTTCGCAATATGCCTGCGCGCTTGGGCGAACGGACGGTGACGAGCGAGGCGGAGGGGGTGCGCAGCTTCTTCATAGAGGGTTAATGTATCGGAGGCCCACGGGTTCCACCAGTGCCATATGGATCACACCATATTTTCCGGGCGCACCAGCGCGTCGAAGGTCGCCTCGTCCACCAGCCCCAGTTCCAGCCCGGCTTCCTTAAGCGTCTGACCGGTCTTGTGGGCCTGTTTGGCGATCGCTGCTGCCTGGTCATAGCCGATCGCAGGCGCCAGCGCCGTGACCAGCATCAGCGACCGATCGACCAGTTCGGCGATCCGCGCCTCATTCGCCTCCAGCCCCTCGACGCAACGTTCGGCGAAACTGTCCATGCCGACCGCAAGCAGATGGATCGAGCGCAGCACCGCCGCGCCGATCATCGGCTTGAACACATTGAGTTCCAGATGGCCCTGCATGCCCCCCACGGTCACCGCCTGATGATTGCCGATCACCTGCGCGGCCACCATCGTCAGCATTTCGCATTGGGTCGGGTTGACCTTGCCCGGCATGATCGAGCTACCAGGCTCATTGGCGGGCAGGTCCAACTCGCCAAGGCCAGAGCGCGGGCCGGAACCGAGCAGGCGGATGTCATTGGCGATCTTGGTCAGCGCGACCGCAAGCGTGGCGAGAGTCGAGGAGAGGTGAACCAGCGGATCGTTGGAGGCCAGCGCCTCGAACTTATTGTCGGCCGTGCGGAACGGCAGGCCGGTGATCGCCGCAATCTCCGCCGCGACCGCGACGTCGAAGCCTTTGGGTGCATTCAGCCCCGTGCCGACCGCCGTGCCACCCTGCGCCAGCGCCATCATGCCGTGCATCACGGCCGGTTCGATGCGGCTTTTTGCGCGATAGAGCTGATGCGCATAGCCCGAAAATTCCTGCCCCAGCGTCAGCGGGGTCGCATCCTGCAAATGGGTGCGACCGATCTTGACGATGCTTGCCCAGGCCTGCGCCTTGGCATCGAGCGCGGCGTGCAGCCGGTCGAGCGCGGGAAACAGCGCTTTCACGGCCGCCAAGGCCGCCGCGATATGCAGCGCGGTGGGAAAGCTGTCGTTGGAGGATTGGCCGAAGTTCACACCGTCGTTGGGATGCACCGGCACCTTGCCGCCACGCGTGCCGGTCAGCGCTTCATTGGCGATCCCGGCGATCACTTCATTGACGTTCATATTGGTCTGGGTGCCGCTGCCGGTCTGCCAGATGACGAGCGGAAACTGATCGTCATACTCCCCCGCCGCCACCGCCGCCGCCGCCGCCTCGATCGCATCGGCATGCGTGGCGTCCAGCCCATGGTGCCGGTTCACGCGCGCCGCCGCCTGCTTCACGATCGCCATGGCATGGACAATGCCGATCGGCATCCGCTCGGTGTCGCCGAACGGGAAATTCTCCATGCTCCGCTGCGTCTGCGCGCCCCAATAGGCGGTAGCGGGAACGTCGATCGGGCCGATACTGTCGGTTTCGGTACGGGTGGCGGGCATGGGGCACTCCGATTTTTTGATAATTGTTCGCATGGACCAGATCCCCATCTGGGGCGGCGGCGCGCAAATCCAAGGCCTTTGCTACGGGAAGCGTGGCCTCCATCACCATAATGGATGTGCCCAAGCCAAGCTCTACACCCGCTGGATGGATGGCCTTATCGCATCAGAACATATTCCAACTTTAATAAAAATTGCTCATATCAATGTGAATAATAATCTATGAAGCATAGTATGATAATAAATACGCTTACGTTAAATGATGCCGATATATTTGCGAAAATCCTCGCAGAGCGTCACGATCGTCACTCTATCGTGGTAACTACTTATAGCGTCCGAAGTCGGATCTTCATACGCGGTCTGCAAGCGCCGGGCGATAGGATCGTGCATCGCAGCAAGCCGATGATCCGGCGATCCCGCACCCGGAAGCCGCTTTGGTTCGGGGCTTGGTCACCGTTCGCGATTGGAACCATCTTTGATGACATATGACAGCCGCTACCCTGGCAATGATCCGCTCGACGGCATCGCGGACTCGATGGACCAAGCGGCCGGTGCGATGATCGCGCAGGCGACGCATGGCCTTTCTCCGGCGACCATGTTTCTGGCGAGCGCGGACTGGGCGATGCATCTTGCTTCCTCGCCCGGCAAGCAGATGCAACTGGCCGCGAAAATGGGCCGGAAATATCTGCGCCTGTTCGATTATATGGCGCGCAGCGCGGGCAATCCCGACGCGGCTCCCGCTATCGAGCCGCTGCCGCAGGACCGGCGCTTTTCCGACCCGGCCTGGCAACAGCCGCCGTTCAATTTTTTGACCCAGGCCTTCCTGCTCAACCAGCAATGGTGGCATGCCGCGACGACCAGCATCGGCGGCGTGTCCAAGGCGCATGAAGCGCAGACGTCCTTTGCGGCGCGACAGATGCTGGACATGTTCGCTCCCACCAATTTCCTCGCCACCAATCCGGTGCTGCAGCGCAAGATCGTGGAAACGGGCGGCAAATGCCTGATCGATGGCCTGAATCACATGGCGCAGGACATGCAGCGCCAGGCGCGGGGCGAGCCGCCGGTGGGTGCCGAGGCGTTCCGGGTCGGCGAAACCGTCGCCGCGACCCCAGGCAAGGTCGTGTGGCGCAACCATCTGATCGAACTGATCCAATATGCGCCGACCACCGAGCAGGTCCGTCCCGAACCGATCCTGATCATGCCCGCCTGGATCATGAAATATTATATTCTCGACCTGTCGCCGGAAAATTCGCTGGTCCGCTGGCTGACGGGTCAGGGCTATACCGTGTTCATGATCTCCTGGCACAATCCCACCAGCGAAGACCGCAATCTCGACCTCGACGCCTATCGTCGCCTGGGCGCGATGGCCGCGCTGGATGCCGTTGGCGCCATCACCGGCAGCGCGAAGATCCATGGCGTGGGCTATTGTCTGGGCGGCACGCTGCTCGCCATTGCCGCTGCCGCCATGGCGCGAGAGGGGGATGAGCGGCTGGCCAGCATCACGCTGCTGGCGGCGCAGACGGAGTTCAGCGAACCGGGCGAACTCGGCCTCTTCATCGACGAATCGCAACTGGCCATGCTCAACAATCTGATGTCGACGCGCGGCTATCTCGACAGCGCGCGAATGGGCGGCGCATTCCAGATATTGCGGTCCAACGATCTCGTCTGGTCGCAGATACTCCAGACCTATCTCATGGGAGAACGCCCGCCGATGAACGACCTCATGGCCTGGAATGCCGACGGCACGCGCATGCCCTATGCGATGCACGGCGAATATCTGACCCGTCTGTTCCTCAATGATGAACTGGCCGAAGGCAAGTTCGCGGTCGATGGCCGCACGATCGCCCTGTCCGCGATCCGCGCGCCCTTGTTCGTGGTCGGGACCGAGCGGGATCATGTCGCGCCTTGGCGATCGGTTCACAAGATCCATTTGGCGACCGGGGCCGAAACCACCTTCGTCCTGACCAGCGGCGGGCATAATGCCGGTATCGTATCCGAACCGGGCCATGCGAGGCGACGCTATCACGTCCTGACGCGAGAGGCTGATGGTGCCGCCCTCGCGCCGGATGAATGGTTTGCGGTCGCCCCGCGCAAGGAAGGGTCATGGTGGCCCGAATGGGGGCACTGGCTGGACGCGCGTTCGGGCGAGCCCCAGCCGCCGCCATCGATGGGCGCGCCTGACAAGGGCTATCCGACGCTCGGCGATGCGCCTGGCCTCTATGTTCTGGAGAAATAATCCATGACCGATGTCGAGATCGAGAACCGGACCTTTGCCGAAATCAAGGTCGGCGATACCGCCAGCGTCACCCGCACGCTGTCGCTCAAGGATATTCAGTTGTTCGCGCTGGTGTCGGGCGATGTGAACCCGGCCCATCTCGACAGCGAATTTGCCGAGACGGATTTTTTCCGCCGCATCATCGCCCATGGCATGTGGGGGGCGGGCCTGCTGTCGGCCGTGCTGGGCACCGAGTTACCGGGCCCTGGCACCATCTATCTCGGCCAGTCGCTGCGGTTCCTGCGCCCGGTGGGCGTCGGCGATCATATCACTGCCTCCGTCACCGTCACCGCCACGCAGCCCGATCGCAGCATCGTCCTGCTCGACTGCCGCTGCGTGAACCAGAATGGCGAGACGGTCATCACCGGCGAGGCGGAGGTGAAGGCCCCGACCGACAAGATCCGCCGTCCGCGCATCGCCCTGCCCGACATCCGGCTATCCGATCATGATGGCTATAACCGCCTGATCGAGGCGGCGTCGGGCCATCCCGTGACGACGGCGGTGGCGCATCCCTGCTCGGCCGCCGCCATTGCCGCTGCGGTCGAAGCGGCCGAGGCCGGGTTGATCGTGCCCATCCTGGTCGGTCCAGAGGCCCGCATCCGTCAGGCCGCCGAGGAAGCGGGGAAGGACATCAGCGCCTTTCGCATCGTGCCGAGCATTCACAGCCATGACTCCGCCGCGAAGGCCGTCGAACTGGTACGCTCCGGCGAAGCGCGGCTGCTGATGAAGGGGTCGCTCCACACCGACGAACTCATGGGCGCGATCGTGTCCCGCGCGACCGGCCTGCGCACCGAACGGCGGATCAGCCATGCCTATGTCATGGACGTTCCGGGTCACCCCAATCCCCTGATCATCACCGACGCGGCGATCAACATCGCCCCCACGCTGGAGGACAAGGCCGACATCATCCGCAATGCGATCGACCTCGCCCATGTCCTGGGCCAGGCCGAACCCAAGGTGGCGATCCTGTCGGCGGTCGAGACGGTGACCCCCTCCATGCCATCGACGCTCGATGCAGCGGCCCTGTGCAAGATGGCCGACCGGGGCCAGATCACCGGCGGGCTGCTCGATGGCCCGCTGGCGTTCGACAATGCCGTCAGCGAAGCGGCCGCACGGGAAAAGGGCATCGTCTCGCCCGTCGCGGGCCGTGCGGATATATTGGTCGTGCCCAATATCGAAGCGGGCAATATGCTGGCCAAGCAGCTGACCTTCCTGGGCGGGGCGGATGCCGCAGGGGTCGTGCTGGGCGCGCGGGTACCGATCATCCTGACCAGTCGCGCCGACAGCCTGCGCACCCGGCTGGCCTCCTGCGCCGTGGCGGTCCTCCTGGCCGTCGCGGCGACCAAGGCCGCGCCGGGCCTGCCGGAGGGCGCACCTGCATGAAAGCCGTCGTCAGCATCAATTCCGGCTCGTCGAGCATCAAGTTCGCGCTGTTCACGCTGGAGGACGGGCGCTCTCCCACGCTATCGGCGGGCGGCAAGATCGAGCGGATCGGCATCGCCCCGCGCATCGCCATCCGCACGGCGGATGGGGGCGTGATCCACGATCATGACTGGGCGGATGGCGCGGCGCTCAGCCATGCTGCGCTGCTCGACTATCTGATCGACTGGGCGACCACGCATCTCGAAGGACGCGAGGTGATCGGCATTGGCCACCGGGTCGTTCATGGCGGCATGGAGTTTGCGACACCCCGGCTGGTGGACCCGGCGTTGCTCGACAAGCTCGATGCCCTGTGCGCGCTCGCTCCGCTGCACCAGCCGCACAATCTGGCGGCGATCCGCGCCATTGCCGCCCTTCGGCCCGACATCCCGCAGGTCGCCTGTTTCGATACCGCCTTCCATCATGACAAGCCGGAGATCGCGTCGCGCCTCGCTTTGCCGCGCGCGCTGCATGATCAGGGTATCAGGCGCTATGGTTTCCACGGCCTGTCCTATGAATATATCGTCCATCGCCTGACGCACATCGATCCGGCCCTGGCCAGGGGCAGGGTCATAGCCGCGCATCTCGGCAATGGCGCCAGCCTCTGCGCGATCCGCGACGGGCGCAGTATCGACACGACCATGGGCTTCACCGCGCTCGACGGGCTGATGATGGGAACGCGCTGCGGCGCGATCGACCCCGGCGTCGTGCTGCACCTCCAGACGCATAGGGGCATGAGCGCGCAGGCGGTGGAGGATATGCTCTACCGCCAGTCCGGCCTGCTCGGCGTCTCCGACCTGTCGAGCGACATGCGCACCCTGTCGGAAAGCGCCGATCCGCACGCCGAAGAGGCGATCAGCCTGTTCGCGTGGCGTGCCGCCAAGGAAGCCGGCGCGTTGACCGCATCGCTGGGCGGGCTGGACGGCATCGTCTTCACTGCCGGTATCGGCGAACATCATGCCGATATCCGCAGCCGGATCTGCCGACAGCTTGCATGGCTGGGCATCGAACTGGACGAAAGCGCCAACAGCGCGAACCAGCCCGTCATCAGCACGGCGGGCAGCCGGGTGACGGTCCGCGTGATCCCCACCGACGAAGAGCGTATGATCGCCCTGCACATAATGAATCTTTTGCTTGGAGATGCCGCATGACCCCTCTTGTCGACCTTCGCGGGAAACGCGGCCTCATCATCGGGATCGCCAATGAACAGAGCATCGCGGCCGGATGCGCGGCAGCGTTCGCGCAATGCGGCGCGCGGCTGGCCGCCACCTATCTCAACGACAAGGCGCAGGACTGGGTTTTGCCGGTCACCGAACGTAATGGCATGGAATGGACCGCGCCATGCGACGTCCGCGTGCCGGGCGATCTGGAGCGGCTGTTCGACCAGGTTCGCGAACGCTGGGGCGGGCTCGACTTCCTGCTGCACTCCATCGCCTTTGCGCCGAAGGATGACCTGCACGGACGGGTCACCGATTGCAGCGCGGAGGGCTTTGCGCTGGCCATGGACGTGTCCTGCCACAGCTTTCTGCGCATGGCGAAGCTGGCCGAACCGCTGATGACCGAAGGGGGCTGCCTGCTCTGCGTGACCTTTTACGGCTCCGAACGGGTGGTCGATCATTATAATCTGATGGGGCCGGTAAAGGCCGCGCTCGAAAGCGCCACCCGCTATCTCGCGGCCGAACTGTCACCCGCCGGCATCCGCGTCCATGCCATTTCGCCAGGACCGATCGCGACCCGCGCGGCCAGCGGCATCGACCGGTTCGATGCCTTGCTCGAACAAGCCGCCGCGCTCGCCCCGAAGGGCGAACTTGTCGAGGTGAGCGATGTCGGCAACCTGGCCGCCTTCCTCGTCAGCGACGCGGCAAAGCGCATTACCGGCACGGTGATCCCGGTCGATAACGGACAGCATCTGCACGCCTGACATACGGACTTGCCCGTCAGGCCCGCAATTCCTTGAACCAGCCCAAGCGGCGCATCAGCCGCTTTTCGCCTTCGAGCAGTAGAAACAGGGCGATGCCGACCAGGACGATCAAGCCGCCATCGCGCAGCGTGAGCGGGCGACTGTCGAACAGCCGGTTGAGGACAGGCAGATAGGTGAAGGCAAGCTGCGCGGTCACGACCGCGCCAATGGCGATCAGGACCGGCCGGGTGCCCAGAACGCCGCGCCATGTCAGCGAACGCATATGCAGGAAGCGGACGTTGAACAGATAGAATATCTCCGCAACGACCAGCATGTTGACGACCATGGTGCGGGCTACCTCGATACTGCGTCCTTCGGCCAGGGTGAAGAAGACACCCAGCGTCGTGCCCGCAAACAGGATCGAGACGATGATCACCCGCCACAGCAGGAAGGGCGACAAAAGGGGCGCGTCGGCGGCGCGGGGTGGGCGCTGCATGACGCCGGGCTCGGCCGGCTCGAATGCCAGCACTAGCCCCAGGCTGACGGCGGTGACGAGATTGATCCACAGGATTTGCGTCGCCGTCATCGGCAGCGTGAAGCCAACCAGAATCGCGAGGATGACCGCCACGGACTCGCCACCATTGGTCGGCAGCGTCCAGGAAATGACCTTGCGGATATTGTCGTAGACCGTTCGCCCTTCATGGACGGCAGCCACGATGGACGCGAAATTATCGTCCAGAAGCACCATCTCCGACGCTTCACGCGCGGCCTCCGTGCCTTTGAGGCCCATCGCCGTCCCCACATCGGCCTGTTTGAGCGAGGGCGAGTCATTCACCCCATCGCCCGTCATCGCGACGATCGCGCCGTTCGCCTGCAGCGCCCGGACGATGCGCAATTTATGTTCCGGGCTGGTGCGGGCGAAGACGGCGATATGCGGGACCATGGCCTGCAATTGCGCGTCGGACAGGGGGTCGAGATCGGCGCCGGTCATGGCCTTGGGATCGTCGGCCAGGTCGAGTTGCCGGGCGATCGCCAGGGCGGTCGCGACATGGTCGCCGGTGATCATTTTCACGTCGATACCGGCCGAACGGCACTCCGCGATCGCGCGCACCGCTTCTGCGCGCGGCGGGTCGATAAAGCCCATCAGGCCCAGAAATTCGACACCCGTTTCAAGGTCGGAGAAGGCCAGCCGTTCGCTGCCATGCGCCAGCCGCTTGGTCGCGAAACCCAGCACCCGCTCGCCAGCCGCCGCCGCACTTGCGATCTGGTCATCCCAATGCGCGCTGGAAGCCTTGCCCTGCGCCATCGCCAGCAAGGCTTCGGGTGCCCCCTTGATGAAGGCGACCGGCTCTCCGTCGGGACTGCGATGCAGGGTCGCCATAAAGCGATAGGCGGCGTCGAACGGTATCTCATCCAGCCGTGCCCATTCGCCACGGGCATGATCGGGACTGAAGCCCGCTTTCATCGCCAGCGCCGCCAGCGCGCCCTCCATGGGATCGCCCTCGACATGCCAGTCGCCAGACTCCTCGCGTAACTGGGCATCGTTGCACAGGAGGCCGCAGCGGATGATGGCGCTTGCCGCCGCAATCGCGGTCGCATCATCATCGTGATTTTCGGCGGTCAGCGCGCCGTGGGGGGCATAGCCCGACCCGCTCACCAGCAGGTGATGGTCATCGATGAAGATATGCCGAACGGTCATCTCGTTGCGGGTGAGGGTGCCGGTCTTGTCGGTGCAGATGACTGACGTCGCGCCCAGCGTTTCGACGGCGGGCAGCTTGCGGATCACCGCCTTGCGCCCGGCCATGCGCTGGACCCCGATCGCCAGCGTAATCGTGATGACCGCGGGCAGGCCTTCGGGGATCACGCCGACCGCAACGGCGACGACGGCGATCAGCGCATCGTCCCAGGCGAAGTCCCGCACAAGCACGGCAAAAGCGAACAACAGGACAGCCGCACCCAGCATGGCCCAGGTGAAGCGGCTCGCGAAGTGGTTGATCTGCCGCAGCAACGGCGTCGTGAGCGTCTCGACGCCGCCGAGCAATCCGCTGATATGCCCGATCTGGGTCCGCGCGCCTGTGGCGACGACAACCGCCGTCGCCTGACCCGTCGTCACCATCGTGCCGGAAAAGGCCATGTTGTGACGATCGCCCAGCGCCGCATCGGCGGCAACCGGCGGTTCATGCTTTTCCGACGTGACGGACTCGCCGGTCAACAGCGCTTCGTCGATCTTCAATCCGCGCGCGCGCAGGATGCGCATGTCGGCGGGCACCCGGTCACCCGCCTCAAGGATGACGATATCGCCTGGAACCAAAACCGCGACATCGACCGTCTGGCGCGCGCCATCCCGCAATACCGTCGCATGAGGAGCAATCAGATCGCGGATCGCGCCCAGCGCCCGCTCAGCCTTCCCTTCCTGGACGAAGCCGACGATCGCATTGGCGACCACCACCGCGGCGATCACGGCCGCGTCGACGACATGGCCCAGCAACAGCGCCGCGCCCGCCGCCGCGAGCAGGAAATAGATAAGCGCGCTGTTGAACTGCGCCAGGAACCGCAGCACGGGATGCACCGTGGCGGGCGGCGGCAGGCTGTTCGGCCCGAATGTGACCAGGCGGCGATCAACCTCGTCCCGACCAAGGCCGGTTTTGTGACACGCCAATAGGCGAAGCACATCATCTTCGGGCAGGGCATGCCATTCGAGCTGCTGATCGGTCAGTGCATCTACTCCCGTGAGTGGCCACGACTAACCGATTCCGGTTCAGACCTGCATAGGGGACAATACGCATGTCCCGGTCATAGGACTATCGTGACGTCTGTTCGGGCGTATCACTTCGCGGGCTCGTAATAGGAGAGGCTACCTCGCCTTGGGGTGGCCTATCGCGCATTTCTCACGCCAGCTTTAATAGCGTGTGGGGAGAGCTTCAACGAAAGCACCGCAAGGCCGAAGACCTGGCCGCCAAGGGGCAACCCATCCACATCGTCCGCGAAACAGACTTTCGCGAGCTGGTTTCGCTGGCTTAACCTTGAACAAGTCCGCTCCCCCAATGTTTCCCCGAAGGGAAAATTGAAGGGCAAAAATCGCTGCTAAGTCATTGAAATTCTGGAGCGGGCGAAGGGATTCGAACCCTCGACCCCAACCTTGGCAAGGTTGTGCTCTACCCCTGAGCTACGCCCGCTCTGGCGGCCGGAGGATGTGTCCCTCTCGGCGGGTGGCGGGGAACTAGCAGCGCTTTTGAGGATCGGCAAGGGGAGAATTGCACAAATATGAAATTCCTTGCTGCAACAGCGGAAAAGCCTGGTTTTCCGCCACTTTCGCCCCGTTCGACGTCCTCGGCCGCCTCGCGCGCCCAGCGCAAAAATGTGAAACCCTTGTCCGACTCGCTGTCCGGCTATCGCGCTGGTCCTGCCGCCCTGGCAATAGGTGCGCTTGCGCTGCCGCGCCTTGTCGATCATATTTCCTGTATCGGCAGGGATCATTTGCCGCCGCCCTTCGTATGACAGCCGATAGCAGAAGAAAGGGACCGCCATGCCGTCCGACCAGATCACCCGCCGGGGCATGTTGCGCGGTGGAACGACCATTGCCGCGGCCACGCCATTTCTTTCCAGCGCGCAGGCGGCACAGCCCGCCGCCGCTTCCTCTCGCGAAGGAACCCCGATGATCCCGGTGGAATTGACCGTCAATGGTCGCGAAGCGCATTTGCAGCTCGATCCGCGCACCAGCCTGCTTGACGCGCTGCGCGAGCATCTGCACCTCACCGGCACCAAGAAGGGGTGCGACCATGGCCAGTGCGGCGCTTGCACGGTCATCGTCGAAGGGCGACGCATCAATAGCTGCCTGACGCTCGCTGTCATGCATGATGGCGAGGCGATCACGACGATCGAAGGGCTGGGCACACCCGACAAGCTGCACCCGATGCAGCGCGCCTTCATTACGCATGACGGCTATCAATGCGGCTATTGCACGCCGGGCCAGATTTGCTCCGCCGTCGCCGTGCTGGAAGAAATCGAGGCGGGCATCCCCAGTCATGTCACCGATGATCTCGACAAGGTCGCGCTGACCGACGCCGAACTGCGCGAGCGGATGAGCGGCAATATCTGCCGCTGCGCCGCCTATCCCAACATCATCGCCGCCATGAACGACGTGGCCGGGGGAGCCAAGGCATGAAGCCCTTTACCTATAGCCGCGCAACCAGCGCGCAGGAGGCGGCGAAGATGGCGGCCTCGACCCAGGGCGCGCGCTTCATTGCGGGCGGCACCAACCTGCTCGACCTGATGAAGCTGCAGATCGAGACGCCCACGCATCTGATCGACGTCAATCCGCTGAAGCTCGATCAGATAGAGAAGACCGCCGATGGCGGGCTGCGCATCGGTGCGCTGGTGCGCAATACCGATCTGGCCGCCGACAAGGTGGTGCGGCGCGATTATGGCGTGCTGAGCCGCGCCTTGCTGTCGGGCGCATCCGGGCAGTTGCGCAACAAGGCGACCACGGCGGGCAATCTGCTGCAACGCACCCGCTGCCCCTATTTCTACGACACGCGCATGCCCTGCAACAAGCGCAAGCCGGGCAGCGGCTGCGGTGCATTGCAGGGCATGAGCCGCAACCTCGCCATTTTGGGCGTGAGCGATGCCTGTATCGCCCAGCATCCGAGCGACATGGCGGTAGCGATGCGGCTGCTGGACGCGACGGTGGATACGGTCGGCGCGGATGGCGCGGTCCGGTCGATCCCGATCGCGGACTTCCACTTGCTGCCCGGTGATACGCCCCATGTCGAAACGGCGCTGAAAGCCGGGGAGATCATCACATCGGTCACCCTGCCCAAGCCGATCGGCGGCACCCATGTCTATCGCAAGGTGCGCGACCGTTCCTCCTATGCCTTCGCGCTGGTGTCGGTGGCGGCGGTGTTCGGCAAGAATGGCGCGTCGCGCTTTGCCTTTGGCGGGATCGGCGCAAAGCCCTGGCGCGCGGCCGATGCGGATGCGGCGGCCGGGTCCGGCGCAAAGGCAGTGGCAGAGGCCGCGCTGGCGGGCGCACGCACGACGCATCATAATGATTTCAAGAAGAAGCTGGTCGAACAGACACTTACGTCGCTCTATCGGCAGAAGGAGGCACGGGCATGAAGTTCGATACGCCCGCCGGGTTGAACCCGATCGACAAGGGCCGGGTCGTGGGCAAGGCCCATGACCGGATCGACGGCGCTGCGAAGGTGACCGGCACCGCCCCCTATGCCTATGAGCGGCATGATGCTGCGCCCAATGCCGCCTATGGCTGGATGGTCGGGTCGGGCATTGCCAAGGGGCGTATTGCCGCCATGGACCTGCGCGCGGCCGAGGCTGCGCCCGGCGTTCTGGGTATCGTCACGCACGCCAATGCGGGAAAGCTCGGCAAGGGCAGCATGAATACCGCGCCCCTGCTGGGTGGGCCGCAAATCGACCATTATGATCAGGCGGTTGCGCTGGTCATCGCCGATACCTTCGAAAATGCGCGCGACGCCGCCAAGCTGGTGCGGATCGATTACACCAACGAAGGCGGGAAGTTCGATCTGGCCGCCGAGCGGGCCAATGCGGTCAAGCCACCCGAAGGCGGCTTTGGCGGGTCACCCGATACGGCGGTCGGCGATTTCGACGGCGCGTTCGCCAAAGCGGCGGTCAAGGTCGATCAGAATTACTCCACCCCCGACCATAGCCACGCAATGCTGGAGCCGCATGCCTCCACCGCGGCGTGGAATGGCGATAAGCTAACGCTGTGGACGTCTAACCAGATGATCGCCTGGACTGTGGGCGATGTCGCCAAGACATTGGGCATTCCCAAGGCGAATGTCCGGCTGGTGTCGCCCTATATCGGCGGCGGCTTCGGGGCCAAGCTGTTCCTGCGCGCCGATGCGCTGCTGGCGGCGCTGGGCGCCAGGCAGGTCGGACGTCCGGTCAAGGTGGCGCTCGCGCGGCACCAGATCCCCAACAACACCACCCATCGCCCGGCGACGATCCAGCGCATCCGCATCGGCGCGGACAAGGATGGCGTGATCGACGCGATCGGCCATGAAGTCTGGTCGGGCGATCTGCCCGGTGGCGGGCCGGAAACGGCGGCGCAACAGACGCGGCTGCTCTATCGCGGTGCCAATCGTATGACCGCACACCGGCTGGCGACGCTCAACCTGCCCGAAGGCAATGCGATGCGCGCGCCGGGCGAGGCGGTCGGCCTGCTCGCGCTGGAAGTCGCGATGGACGAACTGGCGGAAGCCTGCGGCGTCGATCCGGTCGAACTGCGCATTCGCAACGATGTGCAATATGATCCTGAAGCAGGCACGCAGCGGCCTTTCTCCAGCCGCAAGCTGGTGGAGTGCATGCGCGCAGGGGCCGAGCGTTTCGGCTGGAACAAGCGTCAGGCAAAGCCGGGCCAGGTGCGCGATGGGCGCTGGATGGTCGGCATGGGCGTGGCCTCTGCGTTCCGCAACAATCTGGTCGGCAAATCGGGCGCGCGGATCGGCGTCGATGCCAAGGGGCAGGTGATCGTCGAAACCGACATGACCGACATCGGCACCGGCAGCTATACGATCATCGCCCAAACGGCGGCCGAGATGATGGGCGTGCCATTGGAAGCCGTCACCGTCCGCTTGGGCGACAGCCGCTTTCCCGTCTCGGCTGGGTCCGGTGGGCAATGGGGGGCGAACAGCTCGACGGCGGGCGTCTATGCCGCCGCCATGGCGTTGCGCGCGAAACTCGCGGAGAAGGCGGGCTATCCTGTCGATCAGGCCGAGTTCGAGGAGGGCCTGGTCCGTCACGAGAACAAGTCCCAGACGCTGGCGACGCTCGCCGGGCGTGAAGGTGTGTGGGCCGAAGACAGTATCGAATTCGGCGATCTCGACAAACGCTATGCGCAGGCGACGTTCGGCGCGCATTTCTGCGAAGTCGGCGTCGATATCGACACGGCCGAAGTGCGTATCCGCCGCATGGGCGGGGCGTTCGCGGCCGGGCGCATCCTCAACCCCAAATCCGCGCGCAGCCAGGTCATCGGCGCGATGACCATGGGGGCGGGATCGGCGCTGATGGAGGCGCTGGACGTCGATACCCGCTTCGGCTTCTTCGTCAATCACGACATGGCCGAATATCTGGTGCCGGTCCATGCAGACATCCCCGAACAGGATGTGTTGTTCATCGAAGAGCTGGACGATAAGAGTTCGCCGATGAAGGCCAAGGGTGTGGGCGAATTGGGTATTTGCGGCGCGGGCGCAGCGGTGGCCAACGCCATCTATAACGCGACCGGCATCCGCATCCGCGACTATCCGCTTACCATCGATAAATTGCTCAAGGCGCGGGCGGCCTGATCAGCCTGCGCATCGAGGAGAAGATGTGATCTTCCCTCGACTGGGGAGAGGCATGATTTTTCTGTTCTGTCATTGGCTTGCGGAAGCCGGTGGCAGTCGCGCTGTGCGTGGGAAGCCCCGCCAACACATTGATTATGTCCAATCCATGCTATAGTTTTGGTCTTTCCCTGCGCTATCCCCACCCTGTTTTTATAGGTGGGGTTAACTCGACGGCAACATTGCTCGATCGAGGTGCAGGAGGGAATGATGGCGACTATTATTGGCGACAATCTGCCGAATACGCTCACTGGCACAATCGACCCTGATGAAATTTATGGCGGCGGCGGCGATGATGTCATTTCCGGCGGCTTGGGCGATGATTCCCTCTATGGTGAGGATGGCAATGACACGATCAACGGCGATAGCGGCGATGATCTGATCGACGGCGGCGTCGGCAACGACATATTGAATGGCGGCGATGGTAATGATGAGATCATCACTGGTGTCGGCAACGACATTGTCGATGGGGGCAATGGCGCCGACTATATCGTTATAGGGTCATCGCTGAATGCCGCCGACCGCATCAATGGCGGTACCGGCAGTGACGTCGACATATTGTCGATATCGGGCATCTACGCCAATTCCATCCTCTTCGACGCTGATACGGTGCGCGGGGTCGAGCGTTTTTCGATCGGTTCGGGGCAAGTGCGTCTGACATTGCATGCCATGACTGACGTGCGATGGATCGACGCGGGATCACAACTGCAAACCGATTTCCTGCACCTGAATGCGACTGCGGCGACCAATGCCATGATCATCACCGGCGGCGCAGGCGATGATATCATCACCGGCGGCAGCGGCGATGATGTGATCAACGGGGGGCTGGGTCAGGATATGCTGGTCGGTGGCGCGGGCAACGACCAGATCATCGGTGGCCTGGATGGGGACATGCTGACCGGCGGGGCAGGCAATGATATCTTCACCCTGACCTACAACACGCCGCGTTCGGATTCCTCACCTTCCACCATCGACATCATTACCGATTTCGAAGGCGCTGGCGTAACCGGCGGCGACAAGATCGACCTGCCCTCCTACGCCTATGGCCGGGGCATTGCATTCAACGCGACTCCGATCAATTTCACCTTCGTCATTGGCGGTGGCGCGTCGGGCGTGCAGTTGCCCGCCGAACTGGTTGGCGATGGCTTTGCCGATGTGTCGTGGAAGCATGATGCCGTCAACAATCGTGTCGAACTATGGGTCGATGTCGATGACAACGGGCAGTTTTCCGAACTTGATATCTACACCTATATCAACGGCATCACATCGCTGACGCAGGAGGATTTCACCGACAGCTTCCCGATCTGGCGCGGGACTGTCGGCGGGGACTCGCTCCTGGCAAGCGCCGGAAACATTATCGCTTATGGTCTGGGCGGCAATGATACGATGCGGGGCGGGGACGGAAACGACACGCTCTATGGGGGCGATGGTGCCGACGTGCTGCGGGGCGGCAACGATAATGACACGCTGTATGGCGATGCCGGGAATGACACGCTGTACGGGGATGCAGGCAACGACACGCTCTATGGGGGCGCTGGCGACGATGTGATGTCGGGCGGCGCGGGGTCCGACACGCTGTATGGCGAGGATGGCGACGATGTGATGACCGCAGGCACGGCGGGCGGTCTTGTGGACGGGGCCAACGGGAACGACCAGTTGACCGGTGGGGCAGGGAACGATGCCCTTTATGGCGGTACAGGCAACGACATTATCACTGGCGGGGCAGGTGCGGATTCTATTTTTGGGCAGTCGGATGACGACATGCTCGACGGTGGCATCGGCAACGACGATGTGCGCGGTGACGATGGCAATGACACGGTCAATGGCGGCGATGGCAATGACCGGGTGTCGGGGGAAGGTGGCATCAACATCATCAATGGCGGTGCGGGTGATGATACGGTGTATGTTGGCATGGAGGCCAATGCACGGGACACCGCTACGGGCGGCACCGGTGTCGACCTGTTTCGACTAGGGCGCGAGAGCGCAGCACCAGGCAGCCTGACCACACCGCATGTCATCACCGATTTCAGCCGGATCGAGGGCGACAAGCTCAAATTGGCGTTCGATCCCTATACGAACGGCACTTATGGCTATACCAACGTGCCGCTGGTGTTCCGGGGCGAATTGTCATCGTCGCTCTATTATGATGGCGCGCCTTTGCCGGGGGCTGACCTTGGCACGGGCTTTGTCCAGGTGTGGTGGAGCCGGGTTGGCGCAGGCGGCAGCGCGAAGACGGTGCTGATCATCGACAGCGACCGAGACCTGACGCTGAGCGGCTCGGACTATGTGGTCGAGTTCGCACCTGGCACCATTGCCGACATCCAACTGACGGACTTCATCGATAACCCCTTCCGCACCTATGCCGGGACGGCCGGTGACGACAGCCATCATGGCGATGCCAGCAATAATTTCATCTATGGGCTGCTGGGCAATGATAGCCTGTGGGGCGATGGCGGCAGCGATACGATCGCCGGTGGCGCAGGCATCGACACGCTTCATGGCGAAGACGGCAATGACATTCTCTATGGCGGGGACGATGCCGATAGCCTCTACGGCGGGAACGACAATGACACGCTGTACGGCGATGCTGGGAACGACACGCTGTACGGGGATGCGGGCAACGACACGCTCTATGGTGGCGCTGGCGATGATGTGATGTCAGGCGGCGCGGGGTCTGACTCGTTGTATGGCGAGGATGGCGACGATGTGATGACCGCAGGTACGGCGGGCGGTCTTGTGGACGGGGCCAGCGGGAACGACCAGTTGACCGGTGGGGCAGGGAACGATGCCCTTTATGGCGGTACAGGCAACGACATTATCACTGGCGGGGCAGGTGCGGATTCTATTTTTGGGCAGTCGGATGACGACATGCTCGACGGTGGCATCGGCAATGACGATGTTCGCGGTGACGATGGCAATGATACGGTCAATGGTGGCGATGGCAACGACCGGGTGTCGGGGGAAGGTGGCATCAACATCATCAATGGCGGTGCGGGTGATGATACGGTGTATGTTGGCATGGAGGCCAATGCACGGGACACCGCTACGGGCGGCACCGGTGTCGACCTGTTTCGACTAGGGCGCGAGAGCGCCGCACCAGGCAGCCTGACCACACCGCATGTCATCACCGATTTCAGCCGGATCGAGGGCGACAAGCTCAAATTGGCGTTCGATCCCTATACGAACGGCACTTATGGCTATACCAACGTGCCGCTGGTGTTCCGGGGCGAATTGTCATCGTCGCTCTATTATGATGGCGCGCCTTTGCCGGGGGCTGACCTTGGCACGGGCTTTGTCCAGGTGTGGTGGAGCCGGGTTGGCGCAGGCGGCAGCGCGAAGACGGTGCTGATCATCGACAGCGACCGAGACCTGACGCTGAGCGGCTCGGACTATGTGGTCGAGTTCGCACCTGGCACCATTGCCGACATCCAACTGACGGACTTCATCGATAACCCCTTCCGCCGGATCGTCGGCACGCCGCAGGCGAATGAGTTTATCGACACGGACGAAGCCAATATCTATTATGGTGTCGATGGCGACGATCTGATTGTCGGCAATGGCGGTAATGACGAGCTGCATGGCGGCAATGGCGACGACACCATCTCCGGTGGTCAAGGCAATGACTATATCGTCGGCGGCGCAGGTGATGATACTATAACCAGCGGCGCCGGGACCGACACCATCTATGGTGACGATGGCAATGACATCGTCCATGGTGGTGATGATGCCGACACCATTTATGGCGGAGCAGGCAGCGACCAACTGCATGGCGAGTTCGGTGCCGATACGCTCTATGCACAGGATGGCAACGACCAAGTCTTTGGCGGCGCGGACAATGACCAGATCTTCGGCGGTCTGGGCGATGACAGCCTCGACGGCGGTGACGGGAACGACACGGTTTATGGAGACGGTGGTGCCGACACCCTGATTGGCGGAGCAGGCGCTGACTGGCTCTATGGCGGCGAAGGCGATGATCTGTTGCTCGGCGGCGAAGGCAATGACATGCTGGACGGTGGCAGCGGCTATGATATCGCCAGCTATGTCGGCAGTAATGTCGCACTGACCATTGATTTGTCCGCCAACAGCATATTCGCGCTTGGCGGCAATATCGGCACGGACACGCTTTCCAGTGTCGAGGGTATTATCGGCTCCGCATTTAACGACGTGCTGACCGGGAATAGCACGGACAACGTCATCGAGGGCGGTGCAGGCAATGACGTCATGGACGGCCGCGATGGCGTCGATACGTTGCGCTATACCAGTGCTACAGCCGGGGTCACACTTTCTCTCGCGCTCACAGGTGCGCAGATCACCGGAGGAGCCGGAACGGATACGGTCACCAATTTCGAGAATATCACGGGGTCTGCCTATAATGACGTGCTGAGTGGATCGTCCGCCAACAATATATTGCTCGGTGGCGGCGGCAATGACAGCCTGGCAGGCGGAGACGGCGAGGATCGGCTGGATGGTGGCGACGGGGCCGACACCGTCCAAGGCGATGCAGGCGATGACCAGATCTTCGGTGGTGCCGGGAATGACAGCCTGTTTGGCGGCGCTGGCCTTGACCAGATTTTCGGCGGCGCAGGCAACGACAGCCTGTCAGGTGGAGCCGACGATGATCGCCTCTATGGGGACGCTGGCGACGATAGTATCGACGGTGGTGACGGCAACGACATCATCCTGGGTGGCGAAGGCAACGACACCATAGACGGCGGCGTCGGCGCGGATGATATGGCAGGCGGCCTCGGCAACGACATCTATATCGTCACGAGCGTCAATGACATGGTCAACGAAGCGGCCGATGAGGGAGTTGACGAGGTGCGCACCAACCTGGCGTCCTATACGCTGGGCGCGCATGTCGAAAATCTGACCGGCACACGCAGCGCAGGGCAAACACTGATTGGCAATAGCCTCGCCAATCGGATCACGGGTACGGGCAGCGCCGACATCCTCAATGGCGGCGGCGGTGCCGACATGATGGTCGGCGGCGCGGGCGATGATCTCTACTATGTCAATGATGCAGGCGACACGATCGTCGAGGCTAACAATGGCGGTAATGATACCGTCAATGCATCGGTGAGCTATTCCCTGGTGGGGATCTTCGTGGAAACGCTGAACCTCGGTGGCACGGCGAATATCAACGGTACTGGAAACGGTTTGGCCAATGTCCTTAATGGCAATAGTGGCAATAATATACTCGCTGCCGGCAGCGGTCACGACACGATCAATGGCGGTGCAGGGCATGACCTACTGGATGGCGGTGCCGGCATGGACATGATGGTCGGCGGTTCGGGAAATGACATTTATATTGTCGACAATGTCGGCGATAACGTGATGGAAGTCGCGGCTCAAGGCACCGATGAGGTTCGGACAAGTCTGTCGACTTATGTCTTGGGAAACCATGTCGAAAAGCTCGTAGGAACAGCTAGTGTTGGGCAGGTCCTAACCGGGAATACCTTAAACAATTCAATTACTGGAACAATATCTAACGATATCATTGACGGTGGTTCTGGCGCGGACATGATGATTGGAGGTTTGGGAAATGACCTCTATCATGTTGATAATGCCGGTGACAAAATAACCGAAGGCGTTGATGGAGGAATTGATAGGGTCATATCTTCAGTCACCTATATGCTTGTCGGGACGCAGGTCGAAAATCTCACCTTGGTCGGCAGTAGCAATATCAATGCGACAGGCAATAATCTCGATAATGCTCTAATGGGCAATGGGGGTTCCAATATTCTGACAGGTGGTGTTGGCAAGGATATGTTGGATGGAGCCGCGGGCGCCGACCGACTGATCGGTGGTGCCGATGACGACATTTACATCGTCGACAATGGGGGTGACCTGGTCATCGAACTGGCAAACCAAGGCGTAGACGAAGTCCGCACCGGCCTTAATGTTTACACGCTGTCGGCCGAAGTGGAAAATCTGGTCGGCATCAGCAGCGGCGGTCAGACTTTAAATGGGAATGTTCTGAACAACGAAATCACAGCGGGGGCGGGAAATGACGTCCTAAATGGCGGGTTTGGTGCTGACATCATGGCTGGGGGCGCAGGTAACGATATTTATTATGTTGATGCAAGTGGCGACAATGTCATTGAAGTCGAGGGTGCAGGTATTGACGGCATTATATCGCATATCACCTATATATTGGTTGGATCTCATGTTGAAAATCTCACTTTAGCTGGGAGCGGAAATATCAATGGGACAGGCAATAATCTTGATAATTTACTGACTGGCAATGCTGGAAACAACAGCCTGATTGGTGGCGTCGGCAATGATAGGCTGTCTGGTGCTGCAGGAATGGATCGGCTGATTGGTGGCGCAGGCCAAGATATGTTCGTATTCGATACGGCGCTTGGTGCCGGCAATGTCGATGTTATTACTGATTTCAATGTGACGGACGATGTGATTTCATTGGCCTCATCGATATTTTCGGCGGCGGGAGCAGCCGGCCAACTCGCGGCGGGCGCTTTCTGTCTCGGCGCGGTTGCGCTCGATGCCAGTGACCGGATCATGTATGATAATGCTACCGGCAACCTCTATTATGATGCCAATGGCAATGCGGCGGGCGGGTCGGTGCTGTTCGCGCAATTGGCTGCCGGGTTGGCGTTGACCAATGCAGATTTCGTGATCGGTTGACGCGGTACGGCCAAATACACCCTGCTGGCGTTGCCAGTCGGGTGTGGGAGCGATAGGCGGACGCTATGATCGTCCGCCTATCGTTATTCCATATCCTTGCACTTGCTCTGGCGCTCTCTTCTGGCCTTGCTACTGCGGCACCGACCAACCGGCCGACGCCCGGCTACACCCGCGTCGCGATCGAGACGTCGGTGGGGACGATCATCGTCGCGGTGGATCAGAAACGCGCGCCGCGCACGGCGGCGAATTTCCTGACCTATGTGGATGATGGTCGGTTTGACGGCGTCACCTTCTACCGCGCCGCGCGGCGAAAAGCCGCGCCGTCGCTGGGGTTGATTCAGGGCGGGATCGACAGCGATGCGCGGCGGTCCTTGCCGCCGGTGGTGCATGAGCCGACGACCCAGACGGGCATACGCCATCTTGACGCGACGCTGTCCATGGCGCGGCCCAACCGGCCCAATTCGGCAATGGGTAATTTCTTCATCACCATCGGCCCGACCCCCACCATGGACGCACGGCCGGGCTATATCGGCTATGCGGCCTTTGGCCATGTTGTCGCGGGGATGGACGTGGTGAAGAAAATCCTCGCTGTCCCGACCTGCTGCGGGACTGGGCCGATGCGGGGGCAAATGATCGTCAAGCCGATCGTCATCCGCCATGCTAAACGTCTTGACGGCAAAGCCAAGCCTACCGGCGGGGTGAAGCCCTGGTTGATCGGCAGGCTACGGAAGCCTGCAAGGTAGCGATCAGGCGAAGGCTGCTTGATCGCGCCGCGACGCCGGATATCCTTCGCGCGGCGGCCGGGCCTGTATCTTCTTCCACGCCTTTTCGTGAAAGAAGAAGGCGACGGCATTGATCACTGGTTCGACCAGCGCAATGCCACCCGCCAGCGCTACTGATCCGGTCATGAGATAGGCGACGGTAAAGCCGACCGTGAGGTGGATGCTGAGATATGTGCCCGTCTTGATGAGGTCCAGCGACATGGGGATGCTCCTTGTTGCGGCCCAGTTAAGAACTATTCGCAAAACGAGCCAACGGCTTTTTCCGCTGGCTCTGATCGGCAGAAGCGATCAGCATCGGCGAAGGAGGACGGAAATATGGCAGGTCGGATCAGGGTGGGCATTGGCGGCTGGGTCTATGCGCCATGGCGTGACAATTTCTATCCCGCCGGGCTGCGGCAGAAAGACGAACTGGCCTATGTCGGGGCGCATCTGACCGCGACCGAGATCAATGCGACCTATTATAGCAGTCAAAAGCCCGCAACTTTCGCGAGCTGGGCGAAGGCCGTGCCCGACAGGTTCCAGTTCGCGGTCAAGGCATCGCGCTACTGCACCAATCGTAAAGTGCTGGCCGAAGCGGGAGACTCGATCGCGAAATTCACGAAACAGGGCATTGTCGAGTTGAGCGATCGGCTGGGTCCGATCTTGTGGCAATTCATGCCGGCCAAGCGGTTCGATCCCGACGACTTCGGCGCGTTCCTGCGCCTGTTGCCTGCCAGCGTCGATGGCGTCGCATTGCGCCATGCGGTCGAGGTGCGGCACGAAAGTTTCGACGATCCTGCTTTTCTGGAGATGGCGCGGGATGCAGGCGTGGCGGTCGTACTGGCCGATCATGACAGCTATCCGGCTATTCAGGGATATGATGTCGGCTTTTCCTATCTGCGGCTGATGCGGACCCAGGCGGAAGAGACGACTGGCTATTCTCCCACAGACATCAACCATTGGACCGATCAGGCGCGGACGCTGGCCAAACAGGGGGACGTCTATGCGTTTGTCATCGGCGGCGCCAAAGAGCGCAACCCTGCTGCGGCCAAGGCGCTGATTGCGGCTTTGGGGTAACAGCACTGTTGCATTTAGTGCAATCGGCATGCCGTGCTTTGCGATTGTTACATAAACATGACAGGCGCATAGGCCCGCAACCCCAAGACGGGAAATAGATGATAACCAAGCAAAGGACATGACCATGCGGCAGGCTTTTCAAGGCGCCGCACTGATCGTAGCCGTCGGCGCACAGATGCTGACTTTCTACTCGGTGCTTTATGCCTGAGCGCGCTTTGCGCTCAACCTTGATCCCGCCATTGCGGGATACGAAAAGGTCGCTTCCGGTATAACCGGAGCGGCCTTTTTACTGTCTGGATGCCGTGTGCTTTGCTGCAATGATTTGCGGCGACATCAACCTTCGGCGAGCCAGCCTGCCAACAGATAAGCCACAACGCCGATGGGTCCGAGCGCACAGAGCGTCAGCAGGACGACGGCGACGCGGATCAATGTCACATCCAGGCCGCTGCGGTTGGACAGGCCCGCACATACGCCCATGATCTTGCCATTGCGACGGTCGAGGGTGAAACTGTTGTTCATGACTTTGGCCCAACTTGAACAGTGCTTTTGGAAAAGGCATTTTTGTTCAATGACATGCACGCACCGGCGCGAGTGTTACCACTACATTTTTGGGTTTGGTTGAGCTTGCAGAGGCTTAGGTTCGCGGCGGCAGTT
>NZ_NMUA01000070.1 GCF_002312805.1 Sphingobium sp. D43FB
CGCCAAGGACTTTGAACAGACCATCGCATCGGCAACTGCGTGGCTGTTCATAGCTTCCATCCAGCTATTCGCGCGTCGCATCGCAAGACTATGAAATTTCATCGGATAATTATGAATCAGGCTCTTAGCGCCAGTAGTTCAGATTTTCGACGGTCCTTAAAAGTCAGTACATCGTCATACGAAACTGAAATATCAGGTATAGGTATAGCATTTTCAAGTTTAATAAGAAAAGCTTTTTCGGGTGTCATGGCGGACACTGATAGCCCTCGGACTTGAGGGCTGCGAGCTAAAGACCAACG
This sequence comes from Sphingobium sp. D43FB, assembly GCF_002312805.1. Lineage (GTDB taxonomy): Bacteria > Pseudomonadota > Alphaproteobacteria > Sphingomonadales > Sphingomonadaceae > Sphingobium. The sequence goes on from NZ_NMUA01000070.1 coordinate 300, forward strand.
CTCAGCATCACGTTCATTTAACGCATCAAAGCTATGCGACACTACTCTGCGGAGTATCTCCGCAGTCAGCGTTCCGCTCATCTCGACTCGAGTTTGCTGAATGCCGGGCCATTTTTCTAATCCACTCGGCAGGGATGGGTCGATCTGCAAGAAGTTATTTGTAGGACAATCAATCCTATCGAACAATAGTAGAGTACATCTTACGGTATCTAGGCCGTGTTGACAAAAGACTTCAGCCATAGCCGTGCAGCAGCGAGGTTGAGGAAGCTTTCGAACGACAGGACGGTTTTGTCATAGCGGGTGGCGATGCGGCGTTGTTGCTTCAACTTGCCGAACATTCGCTCAATGCGGTTGCGATCCTTGTAGCGCCGATAGTCGGGATGGACCGGCACTTTGCGGTTCGACCGGGGTGGGATGATCGGCAAAATGCCGCGCATGAGCAGGTTTTCGCGGAACCGGTCGCCATCGTAACCCTTGTCGGCCAGCAATGCCTTGGGTTTGGGCAACGGCAGGGCCATCAGTTCATCCACGGCAGCGTAATCTGAAGCCTCGCCGCCAGTCAGGATGAACCCGATAGGCAGTCCTTGATTGTCGCAGCGGGCGTGGACTTTGCTCGTAAAGCCGCCGCGTGATCGACCAAAAGCCTGCGCAAGAGCCCCCCTTTTCCGCCTACTGCCGAGACATGGCCGCGAACCGTGGTGCTATCGATCATGTGCTGCCAGTCATCGGTCAGGCCCAAATCAACCAGCGTTTGCAACAGCGCATCCCAAACGCCTTGCTCGGCCCAGCGTCGGAACCGCACATAGACGGAGTTCCACTTGCCGTAGCGCTCGTGCATGTCGCGCCAGGGGCAGCCGACCCGCAGCACATGAAGCATGCCGTTGAGAAAACGCCGATTATCGCCAGATGGTCGAGCCCAGCGCCCCCGCTCGGATGGCAGCAGGGGGCCAATCAGTTCCCACTCAGCATCCGACAAGTCCCCACGGTCCATGACTGCTCCTTAAAGAGCAGCCTTGAATCAGAACTTGGGCCGGTTGAAAATCCCTTTTGTCAACACGGCCTAACACTACTTTGGCAGAATTGTGATTTTCGGGATTCCCTGCAGGGGAAATGCGTGATTCATAGGGAGCCAGCTTTGATGGAGGCTGGCGATGGAAGAGGATTGGCAGCGGGATCTCGAGCATTGGCTTGAGCCGTATCTGCAGAAGTTGGGTAACAAGACGCGGCGTCGGATGTGCCCGGCCTACATCGCTGGCTTGATTGGCCCCGGCGATCGCAAGAGCATCCAGCCCATGGCGGCCCGCGCAGACGCGCTCAACTATGACCGGCTGCATCATTTCATCGGTGCCGGGATCTGGGACAGCGCGCCGCTGGTGGCGACGTTGTGGCGGCAAGCGGATGAGTTGGTCGGTGGCGACAAGGGCTGGCTGATCATCGACGACACAGCCCTTCCCAAGAAGGGCAAGGCTTCGGTCGGGGTCGCGCCCCAATATGCTACGGTACTGGGCAAGAACGCGAACTGCCAGACGCTCGTGTCGGTGACCTTGGCTTCGGGGGAGGTGCCGGTCATGCTGGGTTTGCGGCTATACCTGCCGGAAAGCTGGACCAGCGACACGGCCCGGATGGAGAGGGCCGGCGTGCCCGAAGATTTCCAATCCTATCGCACGAAGCCCGACATCGCCATCGAGGAGATCGACCGGGTCATTGCTGCCGGCGTGCGCTTCGGCTGCGTCCTTGCCGACGCCGGCTATGGCTTGTCAGCGCCGTTCCGGCAGGCGCTAAGTGCACGAGGCTTGCGCTGGGCCGTTGGTATCCCCCGGCACCAGAAGGTCTATCCTGGCGACGTGCAGTTGATCTTCCCGGTGGCTGGACGTGGGCGACCACGGGTTCGGCATGTGCCCGACGTCAAATCCCGAGCAGCCCATGCCATGCTCGAAGATGCGAAATGGCGGCAGGTCAGTTGGCGCCGAGGGACCAAAGGCCGCCTGACAGCTCGCTTTGCGGCTATGCGTGTGCGTGTCGCCGATGGCGCGCCACAGCGGATCGGCGCTGCTGGCGCACAGCATATGCCAGGCGAAGAGGCTTGGCTGGTGGGTGAGCATCGCTCGAACGGCGAGCGAAAATACTATCTCTCCAACCTTCCCGCCGACACCGCGATCAAGGACGTCGCCGGCGCCATCAAGGCGCGCTGGATTTGCGAACAGGCGCACCAGCAACTCAAGGAGGAACTCGGCCTCGACCACTTCGAAGGACGATCATGGACGGGGCTGCATCGCCACCTTCTCATGACAATGATGGCCTATGCCTTCCTGCAAACACGACGGCTCGCGCAGGCGGGGCGGAAAAAAAAGAGTCTCCGGACCTCCGCCTCAGCCGAGCATGCCCGCCATCCGACAGGCCATCATTGACCGAATATCAAGACCTCCGCCAGACCAATGCCCTCATTGCGGTGGGAGCCTATCAGTCACGCATTTCAAACTTCTGCCAAAGTAGTGCTAAATTGAAATCACCTGCACGAGTTATTATCCCAGAGCCGGACTCATTTGCTTCAACCGTCTTTTCTGATGTTAATAAAGCGCCGCGCTCGCCGGTGCTTAAGCAGGATGAAGGTAAAATAATGCGATTTAATTCAAGCCCTTGATCCGAAGACGCGGCGGAGGTTCGCGGTAAGTTATGCGCCGGGCTGTTCAACTTTAGATGATTTGCGCTCCAACCCCTTGGGCGGCCACTAGGCCAATGTCCTTTCATAATATGCAGTCCTCCTTATGCGGGCGAGTTAGCCTCACTCCGCCGCCACACTCTCCAGCCCCAACAACGGCGCCAAATAGTGCCCCGTAAATGACCGTGGCTCTTTCGCGACCTTTTCCGGCGTGCCCTCGGCCACGACTTCGCCGCCTTTGACGCCGCCCTCTGGACCCATGTCGATGATCCAGTCGGCGGTCTTGATGACGTCGAGATTATGTTCAATGACCACGACGCTGTTGCCCTGGTCGACCAGCGCGTGGAGGACTTCGAGCAGTTTGCGGACGTCTTCGAAATGCAGGCCGGTGGTGGGTTCGTCCAATATGTAGAGCGTCTGGCCGGTGGCTCTGCGCGCGAGTTCCTTGGCGAGTTTGACGCGCTGGGCTTCGCCGCCTGATAGGGTCGTGGCCTGCTGGCCGACCTTGACATAGCCCAGGCCCACTTCGGCGAGCATGGCCATCTTGTCGCGGATCGGCGGGACGGCCTTGAAGAATTCGACCGCATCCTCGACCGTCATGTCGAGCACGTCGGCGATCGAGTGGCCCTTGAACTTCACCTCCAGCGTTTCGCGATTGTAGCGCGCGCCGTGGCACACGTCGCACGTCACATAGACGTCGGGGAGGAAGTGCATCTCGATCTTGATCAGGCCATCGCCGGTGCAGGCTTCGCAGCGGCCGCCCTTGACGTTGAAGCTGAAGCGGCCGGGTTTGTAGCCGCGCGCCTGGCTTTCGGGCAGCCCTGCGAACCAGTCGCGGATGTTGGTGAAGGCGCCGGTATAGGTGGCCGGGTTGGAGCGGGGGGTGCGGCCGATGGGCGACTGGTCGATGTCGATCACCTTGTCGCAATGTTCGAGGCCCGTCACCTTGTCATGCGCGCCGGCCAGGATGCGCGCGCCGTTGAGGGCGCGGGCGGAGGCGGCGTAGAGCGTGTCGATGGTGAAGCTGGACTTGCCGGAGCCGGAGACGCCGGTGATGCAGGTGAAGGTGCCGAGCGGGATCGACGCGGTGACGCCGCGCAGATTATTGGCGCGGGCGTTGTGGACGGTCAGCTTCTTGCCGGTGCCCTTGCGGCGTTTCTTGGGCACTTCGATGCGGCGGGTGCCGTTGAGATAATCGGCGGTGAGGGAGTTTTTGGCCTTGAGGATCTCCTTGAGCGTGCCCTGCGCTACGATCTCGCCGCCGCGAATGCCGGCGCCCGGCCCCATGTCGACGATATAGTCGGCGTGGCGGATGGCGTCTTCGTCATGCTCGACGACGATGACGCTGTTGCCGAGGTCGCGCAGGCGTTTCAGCGTGACGAGCAGGCGGTCATTGTCGCGCTGATGCAGGCCGATCGAGGGTTCGTCGAGGACGTAGAGGACGCCGGAGAGGCCGGAGCCGATCTGCGAGGCGAGGCGGATGCGTTGGGATTCGCCGCCGGACAGCGTGCCGCTGGTGCGGTCGAGGTTGAGATAATCGAGGCCGACATTGTTGAGGAAGCCCAGCCGCTCGACGATTTCCTTGAGGATGGCGCGGGCGATCTGGTTCTGCTGGTCGTTGAGTTTGTCCGGCATCGCGGTGAAGAAAGCGAGCGCGTCCACGACCGAGCGGCGGGTAGAGAGGGAGATGTCCTCGCCCGCGATCTTGACCGCGAGCGCTTCGGGTTTGAGGCGGGCGCCGTGGCAGGTTTCGCAGGGCTGGGCGCGTTGGTACTTGCTCAGTTCCTCACGCATCCAGGCGGATTCCGTCTGGAGCAGGCGGCGGTTGAGGTTGCCGATGACGCCCTCGAACGCTTTTTTGACTTCGTAGCTTTTGCGGCCGTCCATGAATTTGAGCGTGACCGGCTTGCCGCCGGTGCCGTGGAGGATGATGAGCTTCACTTCGCCGGGCAGGTCGGCCCAGGGGGTGTCGAGGCTGAACCCGAATTCCTTGGCAAGGGAGCCGAGGACTTGCATGTAGTAGGGGCTGGGCGGGTTGGACTTGGCCCAGGGGACGACCGCGCCCTTTTTGAGGGAGAGGGCTTCGTTGGGGACGACGAGTTCGGGGTCGAACTCCTGCCGCTCGCCAAGCCCGTCGCAGGCGGGGCAGGCGCCCATGGGGGCGTTGAAGGAGAAGAGGCGCGGCTCGATTTCGGCAATGGTGAAGCCGGAGACGGGGCAGGCGAATTTTTCGGAAAAGACGATGCGGTTGGCGGGGACTTCCGCGCCTTTGAGCTTTTTCTCCGTTCGGGCTGAGCTTGTCGAAGCCCCACTCTGTTCTTCCGAAGATAAGGACGGCCCTTCGACAGGCTCAGGGCGAACGGGGGTGGGTGTCGCGCCTAGTTCTGCAACGGTCGTATCCGCCAGATCCACGAACGCCAGCCCATCCGCCAGCTTCAGCGCTTGCTCAAAACTGTCGGCCAGCCGCGTGCCCATGTCGGGGGCGACGGCGAGGCGGTCGACCACGACTTCGATGTCATGCTTATACTTCTTGTCGAGCGCGGGCGCGTCTTCGATCAGCATCATTTCGCCGTCGATGCGGACGCGGGTGTAGCCCGCCTTCTGCCATTCGGCGAGTTCCTTGCGATATTCGCCCTTGCGGCCGCGCACGACGGGGGCGAGCAGGTAGAAGCGCGTGCCTTCGGGCAGGAGCATCACGCGGTCGACCATCTGGCTGACGGTCTGCGCGCTGATCGGCAGGCCGGTCGCGGGGCTGTAGGGAATACCGACGCGCGCCCAGAGCAAGCGCATATAATCGTAGATTTCGGTGACGGTCGCGACGGTCGAGCGGGGATTGCGGCTGGTCGTCTTCTGCTCGATGCTGATCGCGGGGCTGAGGCCTTCGATATGTTCGACATCGGGCTTCTGCATCATCTCCAGAAACTGGCGCGCATAGGCGGAGAGCGATTCCACATAGCGGCGCTGCCCCTCGGCATAGATGGTGTCGAAGGCGAGCGAGGATTTGCCCGACCCCGAAAGCCCGGTGATGACGATCAGGCTGTCGCGGGGCAGATCGACATCGACGCCCTTGAGATTATGTTCACGCGCGCCGCGGACGGAAATGTGGGTCAGCATTCGGAAAACCTCTGCTGAATAATGTGGGTAAGGCTCATGCGATCCGTTCTACAAATGTTCCGAGGAGGAATCCAGAGGGGAAGATAGGGGCAATGACCGGGGATTGCGAGTGGGTCAGGCCGAAGCCTGAATGAAAGCGATCAGACTTGGCGGCTGCGATTGAACGTGGCAAACGGCGGCAATGTCCGAAAATTCTAAGCAGCTATCGTTTTTGATGCCTGATACTGGCGCGCAAAATTGGTTCGATGTAACACTCCGCGAACTCAATGTAATACAGAAGCCAGGTTGGCCGGACGCGTTCGGCCGTAACCTGAAGCGCTGGCTGCAAAACAGAAGCGTCGCCAAAATTCCTACTTTGAGCCTTTTTAGCGGCGGCGGCGGACTCGATATTGCGTTCCATGATGCTGGTTTTGAAATATTGGAACTGGTGGAAATTGATCCGCGTTTCGCAGCCACGCTTTCTGAAAACGCGAAGCCGGGGCGCATGTTGGAAGGTGGAAATGTCATTTGCGCCGATATTCGCACTTATAGTCCATCAGCGGACCTTAAAGTTGATTTCATTATCGGCGGCCCACCATGTCAAACCTTCTCAGCTGCGGGGCGGCGAGCTTCCGGGGTCAAAGGTACAAGCGATCCTCGCGGGACGCTATTTGAAGAATATGTCCGTATCCTTAGAGCCCGATCCGAAACTAAGTTGAGTGGTATCAGCGGGTTAGCTTGACGCTTGCCGCAGTCGTTGATTCAGGGGTTTTGCAACAAACTTCCGGAGATCAACGATGTGGACCTCTGTGGTTGCCGTC
>NZ_NMUA01000071.1 GCF_002312805.1 Sphingobium sp. D43FB
CTGCTTCAAGCTGCTTGGTCAGCGCGTCATGGCCCGCACCTTCGAGCGTCAGATAACCGAGCTCAAAGTCCGTGCTGCAATCCTCAATCGCTTCTCGCAAATCGGCACACCAAATACTGTCCGCGTCGCGTAGTAATCTCAAATAAAGCCCGCAGCAAACCTATCAGGAGTTATGCAACAAAGCCCCGCAAAAGCTACCTGTTCGAGATTGATAGCGAACCGCTGCAAAGCGTTTTCTACAAGGACGGCAGGGCCGCAACCTTACAGGTTGAAGGTCTCCTCGGCGAAGGTGCATTCCAATTTCCCAAGGACGTTGACATTCTGGCTGACATACTGAGCGTTCTCAGCGCCGAAGGCGATATTATCCTGGATAGCTTTGCTGGCTCTGGTTCCACCGGCCATGCCGTGTTGAAGCTAAACATGATCGGCGCAATTGATCGTTCGTTCATATTGATCGAAATGGACGGAACGACGGCTGCTGAGAAAACAGCCAAGCGATTGAACGCCTGTATTGAAGGCTACACTGAGGCCGTGAAACCGTTTCGGGCAATTGATGCTCTTGGCGGTGGGTTCAAGTTCTGCAAGCTGGGCGAACCGCTGTTCAACGAGTTTGGCGACATTGACCATCGTGTAACCTTCTCGGACCTTGCGGCGCATATCTTCTTCTCCGAAACAGGCGCTCCTCTCCCGCAAAAGGCCAAGAATGATTGCTCGTTCATCGGCACCTACAAGGAAAAGGCGGTTTACCTGCTATTCTCCGCCGCCGAACAGGGCGTTGCACGGGAAGCGGCTGGCAATGTGCTGACGCCGGATGTGCTTGCACAGCTTTCTCCAATCCCGGAGTGCTTCACCGGGCAACGTGTCGTCTATGGTGAAGGATGCACCGTGTCGGCAGATCGGCTCAAAGCCGAAGGCGTGACTTTCAAGCAAATCCCTTACCAGATCGAAGCGAACTGACATGGCGGCAATCAATCTGGAACTGAAAGAGTATCAGCAAGCCGCGCTGGGCCGGTTCAAGAGCTATCTGGAACAGGTCACCCAATTCACTGCTAAAACCGCCTTCGTCCTCCAAACGGATATGCCCTATCGGGATGCACCGTTCATTGTAGAGGGAACGCCCTATGTCTGTCTGCGGGTGCCGACCGGCGGAGGCAAGACGATCATGGGCGCTCACGCGGTAGGCATTGCCGCGAAGTCCTACCTCCAAGCCCCCAATCCACTTGTTCTGTGGTTGGTGCCGTCCGACGCGATCCTCAAACAGACCGTGGATGCCCTCAAAAATCTGGACCATCCCTATCGCGCTGCGCTGGCCAAGGACTTTGGCCGCAACATCACAGTCCTGACCAAGGCCGAAGCACTGGCCATGTCTCGCGCCGATGCCGAAGGCGGGGCTTGCATCATTGTTTCCACCATCCAGTCTTTCCGCATTGAGGAAACCGATGGCCGCAAGGTCTATGAAGACTCAGGGCAATTGATGGACCATTTTTCCGGCCTCACCGATGCACAGGCTGCGCGGCTGGAAAAGGTGGAAGGCACAGACAGGCCGGTTGCATCACTCGCCAATCTGTTGCGGCTGCATCATCCGATGGTGATCGTTGACGAAGCCCACAACGCCCGAACCGCCTTGTCGTTCGATACGCTGGCCCGGTTCGATCCGTCATTGATCCTTGAACTGACCGCTACGCCCCAGACGACACATAACCCGGCTAAGGACGAATTCGCTTCCAACATCCTCTATTCCGTCTCCGCTGCCGAATTGAAGGCGGAAGAGATGATCAAACTGCCGATCCGGCTGACAACCGATAGCGACTGGCGCAAGACGATCGGCGGGGCGCTGGATTGCCAAGCGGCCTTGGAAGAAGCGGCAAAGGCGGAGCAAGCGGAGACGGGGGAATATATCCGTCCCCTGATCCTCTTTCAGGCACAGAGCGCCAGTGCGGCGGACAAAACCCGGCTGACATGGGACGTGATCGAGCGGCACTTGCTTGACGACAAGTCCATTCCCGAGGCCCAGATTGCCGTCCACACCGGGCCGCGCAAAGACCTGGACGATATTGCCGACATTACCGACCCGGCTTGCCCCGTCCGCTACATCATAACCGTCCAGAAACTGAAAGAGGGCTGGGATTGCCCCTTTGCCTATGTGCTGTGCTCCGTGGCCGAACAGGTTTCACAGACGGCGATTGAACAGATTTTGGGCCGGGTGCTGCGGATGCCCAAGGCCAAGCGCAAACAGCGGGACGCCCTCAATCGTGCCTACGCCTATGTCGCGGCAAAGAGTTTCGATGAAACCGCCCAACGCCTGAAAGACGGGCTAGTGGAAGGCGCGGGCTTCAACAAGCTGGAAGCCGATCAGATCATTGCCCCGCAAGGCGACATTGGCTTTGCCGAGGACCGGGCAGACTATCATTACGAGTCCGACCCGATCAGCGATGAAGCGGTAACGATGGAGGACATTTCCGCCATTTTTGAAAAGCTGCCCCCGTCGGTCAAATCGCGTGTGAAGTTGGACCCCGATAGCCGGTCACTGGCCTTCCGTGGCCCCATGTCGCGCGAAAGCCGGAACATCCTGCAATTGGCTATGGCGAAGGTGCCTCAGGCCGAAAAGATCATCGACCGGCTCTATGCCAAGTCCAATCAATTCCAGACCTCCGCAGCGACGGAGGACAACAAGCCGCCGTTCATCGTGCCCTTGCTTGGTTTCCGCAAACAGGGCGAATTGGAACTGTTCTCCAAGGAGCATTTCCTAGACCTGCCGTGGCGGCTGGACGAATGCGATGCCAGCGCCATTGTCGAACGCTTCAAGGTGGTGGACGAAAGCCAGCACGGGCAGATTGACGTATCGGAACAGGGCAAGGTTCAGATTGATTTCGTCAAGCGGTTGCAGGGCGACCTCGCCGAAGCGGTGCAGGAACCATCGTGGACCATACCCCGGCTCGTCAACTGGATCGACTCAGGCATAAGCCATCCCGACGTAACGAAGCCCAGCGCCGTGCTGTTCATTTCCAGCGCCTTGGCCGCTCTGGAGAAGGCCGGACAGAATTTGGACGTTCTGGCTCGCAACAAATACGACCTGCGAAGGGCGCTCATTGCCCTGATCAAGGATTTGAGGGGCGAACGGGAAACGCAAAATTATGATGCCCTGTTCGCTGCCCACGCACAGGATTTTGCCGTCAATTCCGATTTGTCGATGATCTTTGACGAAGCAACCTATGCCTTCAATCAGCCCTATGCGGGCGCAACGACGTTCAACAAGCACTACACCCCTCTGATTGGCGATCTGAAGCCCACCGGGGAGGAATTTGACTGTGCCGTTCACCTCGACCGCATGGAGGCTGTTCGCTACTGGATCAGGAACGTGGAGGGCAAGCGGGGATCGTTCTGGCTCCAACTTCCCCACCAGAAATTCTATCCGGATTTTGTGGCAATGCTACATGACGGACGTATCCTGGTCATCGAGTATAAAGGGGGGCACCTTTACGAAAGTGAGCGGCCCAAGCGGACGATCGGAAGCGTATGGGCACAGGCCAGCGGCCGCGATTGTTTATTTTGTATGCCTACCGATCGAAATTTCAACTTAATCAACCAGGCGATCGAAATCTGAGTGTCTTCTCTGATTGGGCCCCTTTGGGTCAAGCTGCTTCCTCGCTTACGTGATCGTTCCCATGGATCACTCGCTTCTCTCCGCGGTCGGCGCAAGGCCGCCGCATAATGAGGTTATGGAGAGCAAAGCGTCTCAATCTGTTTCGCGACCTTCAGCTGGGCTGAGGTTCCGGACTCTAAGCGAGATCGTCTTGCCCTTCGTCCCCATGGGAACGGCGCTACCCGTCTTCTCAGGCGGGAACTTGTTCGGGCCTCCTTATGCTATCTGGCCTGCTGGAACCTTCCCCCAGCGAAATTCGGTCTGATCGCTCCACATGCGATGCAAAATCATCGCAAGCTTGCGGGCGACCGCCCTTGCCACGAACGCTACGTCGCAACGCCGCAGTCAACGGACTCCGAAAAACCTCGAAATCCACTACATCCATGGCAGCCTACTTCACCGGCACAACGGCTGAATCAGAAAATCAGTCTTTTGGGAATCCTCCCCCGATTCATGGCCGTCGAAAAACGCTCTAATTTCGGATCAGACAATTACCTATGATGGGCCTACTGCGTAAGAAGGTTTGACGCGAATTTAAAGCTTCCTATATGTAGATTACTCCCTCGGCGCGATGCCCCCCACCTAGGTGGCGGGAGCCGCCAACTGGCGGTGATTAGTAACACTGATCTAGGCCGGGGGACGCCCATTTCTGGGCTGCAACTTCCGATGCCATATCGTAAATTTCCCGCGCATGTTCGTGTCCGCCATCACATTCCGGACATTGGCACGGCCAAGAATGTGAGCCGACAAGCTGATTTTAGCTTCTGATGCGCCCTCAACCATCATGTGGCCGTTCACTTGATATGCTAAAGAACCAAGCAGAATATCTACGACTTGTATCAGGGGCGTGTCGCACGATTTACGAAAATGAGAACGACGGAAAGGGAAGTCTCGTTTGTCTCCCTTCTTCTTACGCCCGAAATTCAAAATATCCCTAAGTTCGCCAGGACGATGGATAGTCTCACGATCGTCTGGGTAGAGGTGAAACAATCTATCAGGGTATAGCCGAGCAAACTTAGAGGCTAATTGATATAACTCCTTGTTGAATGTTTTATCGCGATCCCCGTCGCCAAATCGCTGATGATCTTGCCCCCAAGTATCAACAACGGTTGTATGGAAATCAACGCCTGCAAAGGTTTTATCATCAAAAAAGGCGTCAGCGATTCTTCGATAAGCCGCCAATTTGCCCCTCGAAACACTACCCCATTTCATCTCGCCCTGCGGCAATTCGGGTAAGCGCAACTCCGCTATTCTGGTATTAGCTTGGGCAACCAACCGCGAAGGAATTATCAGGCCGCCCATTACCATGTAGCGGTGCCTAGTCTGGCTGCTCTCGTCGCAGTATATATCGGAAATTGAATCCGGGTTTGGAAGCTCGCTATGAGCGCTAACAATGATCGCCATACAGATAACCAAACACAAGCGGAACGATTCGCGCAAGCAGCACTAGAATTAGAGTGTGATGACGACCCTACGCGCTTCAAGGAACGCTCGGCGAAGGTCGTGAAGCATAAGCCGGTGGAGAAGCCTGAATGAGTAGCTGGACGGATAGACCAGAATTGACCCACCAAGAGATATGGGCACTTACTGCTGTCTTGACCAATTCCTTACAACAAGATCGGGCGAAGCCGGGAACGATCCCGTCGCAAGATCGGCGTATGCTTGAAAGCGCCCTCGCGAAATTGGAGCGGACGCGCGAGGTTTATAAAGTGCATACACCAAAAATATTCTGATACCAGCTCTCGAGTGAAGGAAAAAATCTTAGCTATTACTCCACAGCTTCACGACTTCAATGACACGATTTTCCTCAATTTCGTCGATTGGTATGTGCATCCCAAAACAAGCCACGATTCTATTTGTTAGAGTGTCAATGACAATACCTTCTCCTGCGCCATTTTCGATAATTCTACGGCGCACCATGTCCTCCGTCTGCGCAATAATATCGTCAATATCATCTGATGTTTCTTGCCAAATCATAGGTTCATCTTGGACATGGCCTACGTATCTCTGTTCGATTTCAAAATTTCTAGTATACATTTAACATCCTCAATTTCTGTCCCGATTATAGGATGCCGCGAGATTCCTGATCAATATATTTCGACTGCCGCCTAATCGAGCATCGCCGCACGGCCAGTCCGTCACCGCGAATTTTGCTTCGATAGGGTAAAATATGATGATATTTGTTCTCACATGTTACTCAGTAATCTTCGCCGTTGTCGCCTCTCTCAAGGCCTATCGCGCAAAGCCTTGGCCGAAAAACTTCATGTGTCAGCACAAGCGATCGAACGCCTGGAGCGCGGCACCGGATCAGTGGCTCTACTGGTCCAGACGATGGTGTGCCTCGAACTTCATCTTTCGGGCATCGCTCGTGGCGCGTCGTTACCGGCTCAACTCCAGCGAAGGCGTCAACAAATGGGCTGGTCGCTCGACGAAGTGGCGCGACGGGCCGGGATCACCAGGAAGACGCTTTCGGCCGTCGAAAATGGCGAAGGGTCTGTGGCGTCACTGCTCAAGGTCTTTGAAGTGCTGGGCCGGACCGCCCGAAAAGCCGAGCCCGTTCGACCGTCATGGGGGCACGATCCATCCGGTGAAAATGACAAGAGATTCACCCCATTGGCATTTCTCGATTGCGTCACTTCATCGTTCGGCGAGATCGACCTCGATCCTTGCGGTCACGAGGATTCCCCAGTGCGTGCTCGTCGGATCATCACGCCGCCAAACTGCGGTCTTGCGGCATCCTGGCGCGGTGCACGCCTCGGAACGTGTCAACGATTGTGAGACAGCCGGGTCGGGAGATTAAGCTATCGTCTTTCGGTCCCTGGCCGGTGGGTTGATCCAGACTGCGGTTGGTTTTTGTGGCGGTCGTGGTGGTCGATTGACGAA
>NZ_NMUA01000072.1 GCF_002312805.1 Sphingobium sp. D43FB
AAAGGTCGTAGGCGCTTTTGCGCATAGCCTCGTCGGCCCGGTCGTACATGATCATCAGAATGTGATGCATGTCGCGCCAGCCGACCAGGAATTCACCGATATAGTCGAAGCCATGGTCGTGGCAGCGCCGCTTGATGAGATTATATTGCGCAAGAGCTTCCGAGCCACTTGGCGCGGATATCGGTGAGAAGTTAATATGCCCGCCGCCACCAACCCAGTTCATGATGCTAAATTCAGTCATATTTGGCTCGCCGCGCATCAGTCGCACGCGGTAGTCCCAGGCCGGGTCGTTCTCACGGTTGAGATACAATTTGGCCCCCGGGATGCTCATCAGCGCGTCCTCGACGATCTTCCAGTTGTTCGCGATCACAGGAAGTGGTCCATACAGCGCCCCATAATAATTCCACATCCCCAAATGCAGGTCCGAGGCGATCCGAGTGCGGATTGAAGGTGGCAGGGGGCCCTTGCCGTCGAAGTAATGATGACGCGTCATCTTGGCAGACGCTTCCCACAAAAGATCAACTGCGACAGCGGCGTTGGGGATTATCTGATTAACCTTGAGCGGGCGCGTGATCTCGAAGATAGCCTCGAGGTCCTCTTCCCGCTGGTAAGTTATCATGAAAGGTTTGTAGCCGGGGGGTTCAGGCATCAGCCAGATGCCCATTTTGGTAACTACGCCGAAATTTGATTGGGTGAACATGCCGTCGAACTGAGGCCCAGAGGCGTGCTTGGTCGCCTGCCAATGTTTCGAGCCTGCAAGAGCCCCCTGGCCGGTCCGTATCACGTCGCCGTCAGCGAGCACCACTTCCATGCCGCACTGCATGATGAAATGGTCGCCATAAGGCGTATAGCCTGCCCCATGCTCCAGCGCGTTGCCCATCACGCCGCCCCATGCCGGTGCAGCTGGATCAACCCACAACTTACTGCCAATTGCGCGCAGGTGCCGGTATAACTGCATGTACGATACACCCGGTTCGACAAGGGCGTGACCGTATTTTTCGTTGACTTCGAGAATTCTGTTCATGCGTCGCAGGTCGAGGATGACGTAGCCGGACTTGCGGGGGGCAGGGCCGCCATAGGCAAGATTTCGACCGGTGCCGATCGTCCAGAGCGGGATTTTGTATGCGTTGGCGATCGCCAGGATCTTCTGAATCTGTTCGACCCCGTCGGGTGCAACCGCTGCGGACGGCAGCATGGCATCATCGGCTAGTGGCGAATAAGCGTCGCGATAACTCGAAAGAGGTTGTTCATCAATGAACACCCACGCTTTGCCTACCACCCCGACGAGCTCGTCAAGCGCCTTTTCGAAGTCGGCAGGTGCAATTCCCTGGGGAACAATAGGGCTCATGGCCGGTGTCCTTCCAATTCATAAACCCACGAAGTCAGCATACCCGGGCTGCTGTCGGGCAGCGAGCACTCGGCTGATGTGCAGATGTTCGCCGATGGCTCAGATCTGCCATCAACGGCGTCACGCAACTTTTGCGCGACCGCCACTGGCCAGTCGTGCGCGGCGGCCTCGAGGAGGCGAGCTTCGCCCACGGTCCGATGAACCCACCTACTGTCTGTATAATGATGTTGCCAAAGAAGACGCGAATAAGCGCCACGATGGCTCAACACCATGCCGGCGATCATCGCGGCGGGGTCAGAGGTTAGCCCAACAATCATGCCTACTGGCGCTTCGAGCTCTTCGAGCAACCCGTTGAGCGAGCGGTCGATACGGATTACTTTATCTACTGATCCGCCAACAGCCAACGCGGAGGCGAACTGGCGGCTTTCGGGGACGGCGCTTTCCTCAACCAACGTGACGCCATGGTGCGCTCTTGGCATTCTGAGAAGAAAGCTTCCCAAGCCTGTCGCTGCAGCTCCGGCCGCGCAGGCCCCTAACACATCCCTACGTCTGATCATCCAATCCATCATCACTGCCTTTCGGGTTGGAGTGGGGTCGAAGTTTCGGCGCGTTCGCCGGTAAGACCCTGCCAGCGATCCTGTATGTTACCATGTACGCCAAACTGATCGAGCACCCGCATACAGCTATGATCGACGATGTCGCACAGGTTGATGGGGCGACTATAAAATGCAGGAACCGGAGGAAAAATCACCGCTCCCATTTCAGTGCATGCGATCATGTTGCGCAGGTGTGCGAGGTTTAGCGGTGTTTCACGCGTCATCATCACCAATCTGCGCCTTTCCTTGAGCATGACGTCAGCTGCGCGTGTGATCAAATTGTCGGATAGCCCGTTGGCAACCGCGGCGAGCGTCCTCATCGAACATGGAGCGATCACCATACCCTCGCACAGGAAAGAACCGCTCGCGATGCTTGCGCCAACATTGCGAATGCTGTGAAGCACATCGGCGGCATCCTCAATCTGCTGACGACCGTCAACAAGTTCCTCGCGGATGTTAAGCAAGGCGGCTTTCGACATGATGAGATGGGTTTCCCAGCCTCCATGATCTCTCAGCATTGATAATAGACGCTGCCCATATATCGCACCTGTCGCTCCGGTTATGGCGACCACAATACGTTTCACAGGGAAGCAACCTGCAAATATAATGGTTTCAGAACTCTATAAAAAGGGCAGACCGCTACAGTCATAAATATTACCTCACCTGAATGTTTCAACCCCAAGGGCGACGACCGGCGCCGCCCCTGGTTTGCAGTATCAATAGGTATATCCGACTTTAAGAAACCATTCCCGCGGACGAGAATAGGTTGCCTCTGCGACGCCACCGACATTCAGATCGACGTAACCACCCTGAATGTAGCGCTTGTCTGTCAGATTGGTAACGCCCGCAGTTACTGTGAAGTGATCTCCAGGTAATGTATAGGACGCGTTCGCGCCAAATACGCTGTAAGCGGATTGAAAAAGCTGTGGACTATTGACGGCGTCCTTGAACGTGCTGCTCTGATAATACCAGTCGCCGCGGATGGTCAGCTTACCCTTTTCATTGTCAAACGCTGTAACATTAGCCGCGACTGTCGTCGTCCATTTCGGCACAAAGGCGAATTTCGAGTCGAGATTGACAGGGAACGCCGAAGGATCCACCGATCGATATTTCGCATCGAGGTAACCTAAACCATAATCAATCCGCAACCAGTCGGTCGGAGCGGCCTGCCCTTCGATTTCGAAGCCCTTGATCCGTCCCTTGCCACCATTGCGCACCTTAGGCGCAATCCCCTCGTTCACGACGATCTGAATGTCGGAATAATCGGACTGGAACAGGGCCACGTTCAGACGCAGGCGCCGATCGAACAACTCGGTCTTTAAACCGATTTCGTAGGACGTAACGAATTCCGGCGTGAACGACGGAGTGACCTGTTCAGCCGGGAAGATGCGCTGACTGAAACCGCCATTCTTGAAACCCCTCGAATAGGAAGCATAGCCCATGACGTCGTCGGTGAACTTATAGTTAGCTGATACAGCTGGCGTCCATTCCTTTGCCTTCGCGGAGACTTCCACAGCCGGAAGAGTATGATTCCCGCCAGGATTGACTGCCGTGGGCACGCACGCCGGGTCAGGGAACCCGTTTGGCAGAAGCTGCGGTACCGATTGCCCGACGAGGCAACGACTATACTGTATGAATACGCCATCCGGATACGGCGGAAGTACGCCTTGCGTATAATCACGGTATATGACCTGCGCGGAAGGATCGAAGCGCTTCGCCTCATCGGTATAGCGAATACCTGGGGTAGTGTGCGGGGAGTTCTGCAAAATCCATTGAGGATCTGAGCGGCCATGGCAGGCTGGTGATGTTCGAAGTCACCAACTCCAATGGAGCCCCACCATGACCAGGAATGAGAATAGACCATCGATAGCCGCCGTCAAAGATTTGATGGGATCGAACCGCGATGCTTTGCGAGAGATCGTGCAGGATTTGCTGCAGGAGATGCTGGAAGGCGAGATGACCGATGTGCTTGGCGCTTCGAAGAGCGAACGGGCTGACGGCCGCGTTGGCTATCGATCCGGGCATTATAACCGGACGCTGATCACGCGGGTGGGGAAGCTGGAGCTGCGTGTGCCGCAGGATCGCGACGGCCGTTTCTCGACAGAGTTGTTTGAGCGCTATCAGCGTTCAGAACAGGCGCTTGTGGCATCATTGGCCGAGATGTACGTCCAGGGTGTGTCGACCCGGAAGGTGAAGGTCATCACCGAAGAGTTATGCGGACACAGCTTCTCGGCTTCGACGATCTCGGCGATCAACAAGCGCCTGGACGAGAGCTTGACGGCCTTTGCCCGGCGGCGGCTAGACGAACCGTTCGCCTATCTCATCATTGACGCCAAGTATGAGAAAGTCCGCCAGGCAGGCGTCGTACGCTCCTGCGCTGTGCTCGTGGCACTGGGCGTCGATTGGGAAGGCAGGCGCCAGATTTTGGCTGTTGAGCTTGCCAACCGTGAGAGCCGATCCTCCTGGAAGGACTTCCTCGTCGGCCTTAAGGAGCGCGGCCTTCGCGGTGTCGAATATGTTGTTGCTGATGACCATGCCGGTTTACGCGCTGCTGTTCGCGAGGTGTTGCCCGATGCCTGGTTCCAGCGCTGTTACGTGCATTTTTTGAGAAACGCGCTCGACCATCTGCCGCGCAAGGCTGACGACGACTGCCTTCAGGAGCTTCGCTGGATTTACGATCGTCGCGAACTCTCCGAAGCAAAAAGCGATCTGGCTGCCTGGCTCAGGAAATGGTCGCCGCGATATCCCAAACTCACTAGCTGGGCTGAGGAGACCATCGAGGAGACGTTCACCTTCTACCGGCTTCCGCGGCAGCATCATAAACACATGAAAAGCACAAATATGCTCGAGCGCTTCAATGAGGAAATCAAGCGCAGGACAATCGTCCTGCGCATCTTTCCAAACGAAGACAGCTGCTTGCGCCTCATACGCTCGCTGGCCGTCGAGACCCATGAAAACTGGCTTGAAGCCAATCGCTATCTCAACATGAACGACCTTAAGGAGATGAAGAAAGCCGATCTGCGTCAAGCCGCATAGCCAGCTTCCTGGCCGCTATTTGCAGAACTTGACGCACACAACCATACCTGGCGTTATCGACAGGCGATCGGTTACGTCAAAGGTCGCCTGAAAATAGGCCGCATAGCTATCATTGTTTATCTTGCCGCCGCTGAAGAAATTGGCAAAGCCAAAACGCAATGGCTCGATATCCTGCCCCTTTTCTTTCAGGTAGAAGGCACCAAATGTAAACTTCAATCGATCGTCCAGGACCTTTCCAATCAACTGAAGTTCCTGTGAAGCCTGCCAAAGCTTAATGTTGTTCGTAAGCTGTAGAACCTCATGAGGCGTAGCGTCGAAGTCATATTCGATAACCGACTTCTGGTCGCGGTATGCGCTAATCGACTTGAGCGTTACATCACCCATTTCATATTCCAGCGTCAGGTTCGTTCCCCAGAGGTCGAAGTCGGATCGGTTGGGTAATTGCTCACGGGGTCGGCAATTGGTGGGCTGATCAGGCGACCATGAATCTGCCGTCGACGAGTTCGCGGATGGCTACGAGGGCCGATTTGCCGCTGAGACGAGCGGTTCCGGTGACGGATCGATATCCAGCGTGGATCTGGGCACCCCAGTCGGACCGGAAGCCGTTGGTGACCTTGCGGAACACGACTGAGGGGCGGATCTCGCGCTCTGATATATTGTTGGTCGCAGGGACGTTGCGGTTGGTGAGGAAGATGAAGAACTTGCTTCGCCAAGCCTTGATTTGTTTGAGCAGAACACGTCCCGCAGGGTGCGCGACAGGCATCTGTACCAGGCGGGTCAGCAGATTGTCGGCCTTCGCAGCGTAGGCGGCCAGCGTTGTGTCCTTCAGGCTGCTTCGTCGCTTGCCGATGCGGATCGCCCAGCGCAGGTGGTCGCGGACTTTGGGGGCGAAGGCGGTATCCCCGCAGTCGATGGCATACTGAACATCGCGCAGGACATGCGCGAGGCAGACCTGATGCTCCTTGCCCAGTTCCTGCTGTCCGGCGTAGCGATCGGAGACCCACACATCAGGTTGGTGGCCGCCCAGCACCTCCTCAGCAACACTGCGCGCCCGGCGCGGGGCGATCTTGTGCAGGACCGCGTCTTTCGAGAGGAAGACCCATTGCCAATGGGCAATGCCGTTGGTGCGCGTGGACGTCTCATCGGACGCGATAATCTTTGCCGTGAGCAACTTGTCGGTGATCGCCTTCGTGGCTGCTGTCATTCCGGCCTCCATACGCCTGAACGCATTGGCGATCGCCCCGGGAGTGTCAGGATTTCCGTGTGCGGGCGGGCGGTTGATCATCAGGCCGCCATGGCTCTGATGAAACGTTCGCCGAAGATCACGGCAAATTGCGCCTTCGCCATGGTCCACTCACGTGGTGGCATC
>NZ_NMUA01000073.1 GCF_002312805.1 Sphingobium sp. D43FB
TTCGTCAATCGACCACCACGACCGCCACAAAAACCAACCGCAGTCTGGATCAACCCACCGGCCAGGGACCGAAAGACGATAGCTTAATCTCCCGACCCGGCTGTCTCACAATCGTTGACACGTTCCGGGCACCCCAAGGGCGTCATCGCGGCGATCATGCCCTGTGATTTCGGTGGAGCGATGGTGACGCGAAAAACAGGGTAAGCGCTATATCACTCCCACTGGCAGGCGTTAGGCGGCCTGATCGATGACGGCGCTGGCGGCGGCGCGGCTATCGGCCCAGTTGTAGGGGAGCAGATCATCGATCGGATCTGCGTCGCCGCGCAGGACGATACGAGTGAGGACATCGGTGAGGTAGGCCTGAGGGTTGATGCCGCCCAGTTTGCACGTTTCGATGAGGCTGGCGAAGGTCGCCCAGTTTTCAGCCCCCAGGTCATGGCCTGTAAACAGGGCGTTTTTCCGCTGGAGCGTAATGGGTCTGATTGATCGCTCGACGGTGTTGTTGTCCAGCTCGATTCGCCCGTCCTCAAGGAAGCGGACAAGGCCTTTCCAGTGGTTGAGGGTGTACCCGATGGCCTCGGCCGTGTTGGATCCTCGGGGCAGCTTGGGCAGCATCTCCTCGAGCCAGGGGCGCATGCTGGCGATGATCGGAGCGGATTCAGCCTGACGGATCGCCAACCTGTGTTCAGGGCTGGAACCTCGGATACGCGCCTCGATCTTGTAGAGGCTGGCGATCCGCCGCAGCGCCTCATCGGCGACCGGTGCGTTGCCACCCTTGGCATCGTCAAAGAAGCCACGCCTGACGTGCGCCCAGCAGAAGGCGAGCGTTCCCGGGCCGCCTTTACGGTCGGGCGCCTCGATATGCTTATAGGCACCATAGCCGTCGCATTGGACGATGCCGGTGAAGTCCCCGAGCAGCTTTTCCGCCCAGACTTTTCCGCGACCTGGCATGTAGGTGTAGACGACCACCGGTGGATCGGTGCCGCCATGCGCGCCATCATCACGAGCGATCGCCCAGAGATATCCCGTCTTCACCTTGCCGGTGCCGGGCGCCAAGACCTTAGCGGTGGTCTCATCGACGAACAGCCTCGCGCCCGTCAGCAGTTCCGCTTTCATCCGGTTGGTCAGGCGGCCGAGCCAGGCGGCGGCTCGACCCGCCCAGTTGCACATGGTTCCCCGGTCGATCTCGATGCCCTGACGCCGCAGCGCCTGTGCCTGCCGATAGAAGGGCATGTGATCGGCATATTTCCTGACCAGAACATCGGCGACCAGCGCCTCGGTGGGCAGGCCGCCTGGCACCACATGCTTGGGCGCGGACGCCTGGAACACGCCATCGCTGCAGGCGCGGCACGCCATTTTCGGGCGGGACGTCACGATCACGCGATACTGGACCGGAATAACATCGAGCCGGCTCGATATGTCGCTGTCTATGCAGTGCAGCGCGCCTCCGCAGCAGGGACATTCCTTCTCGTCTGGAAGGATCACTTCCTCAACGCGGGTCAGATGCGCTGGCAGCGACGCCCGCGCTGTCCCGCTTTCCCTTCGCGCCCGTTCTTTCTTCTGGCCTGCTGCCTGCTCACCAAGCGCCTCCAGTTCCGCACGGGCGACGTCGAGATCGTCGAAGGCAAGCGCCAACTGATCATCGCTCAGCTTTTCCGACCGTTTCCCGAATGTCGTGCGGGTGATCTGGTCGATGATATGCTGCATCCGAGCTTCACGCTCGAGGCCCGCCAGGACCATTGCCTTGAGCACGGCGACATCGTCGGGAAGGTCGGCTGCGGTGGCGGACATGCCCTATTTCTGGCAGTTTTTGAGTGGACTGCAACGCTATTTCGACCAGAAGAATCAGGCGTGCGACCTATCGCGTCGTCACCGGAACCTGCGTGCGTGGCGTGTGCATTTTCGACCATTGCAGCCCTTCGAACAAGGCTGACGCCTGCGATGCCGACAGCCGCATCACGCCATCGTGCGCCCGGGGCCAATGGAAGCCCCCGGTCTGCAAGACCTTGCTCACAAGCACCAGGCCGGTGCCATCCCAGACCAGCAGCTTGATCCTGTTCGCCCGCTTCGAGCGGAAGATGAAGACCACTCCCGAGAAGGGCTTGAGCCCGAGTTCGTGCTCGACCAGCGCCGCCAGGCTGACGGCCCCTTTCCTGAAGTCGACCGGCTTTGTCGCCACCATCACCTTGAGCGGCCCTGGCGGGATGATCATCCCGACCGGCTCACAGCGGCGAGCACCCGGGCGATATGATCCTCGCTCGCGCCCGGCGGCACATGGATCGCAAGGGCGGCCGTGCGGATCACGATCTCATCGCCTCCACCATCAGCAGAGCCCGCACCGCCCGCATCTTCGATCACCGCAGGGACAAAGCCCATCTTCTTGCTGGACAGGCGTTTGCCCGGAATGCTGTCATGCCGCCATGCGTAGAGCTGCTGTGGCAGCAGTCCATGCGTTCGCGCAATTTCCGCGATGTTGGCGCCGGGTTCAAAACTCGACGCGATGATCCGGGCTTTGGCCTCGGCCGACCACCGACGCCGCATCGGCCCTGCTGGAATGACATCCATACGTGAGGGCCGCTGACCCTCCTGCCTTTCGAAACCTGTTTCGAATGTTCTTACATCATCGGCCACTACGATACCCCTCGGACGAGGGGCGAAACATAGCCAGATCAGCGCTTACGAAAATGTGGGGAGGTTTTTGCGCTTACAAAACAGGCACCGCCTGCGCGGTCGTCTGCGCCAGATCCTCAATCCTGTCAGCCAAACAGCTTTGTTCGCGCTCGCGATAGGTGCCTTGGCCGGATGCCGGCGCTGCCTTTAGTTGACCCGCCGATGTTTGCCGCCGTACCGTTTCCCGCAAAATTCTTCGAGTTGCGACATCTCATGCGCTGCGGCCTGAGCGGCCGACACGGCACAAGGAATGACACGACCAGCGTCCGTTATCCTCTCCTCAACCTTATCGCGCAGTTCCTCGATATCTGCACGTGTCAGGATATTCTTCTCTCGCAGATAGCAAATGAGGCTCTGGAGGATGATCATCGCCTTTTCGCCAGATCCGATGTCATGATCCATTCGCTATACTTCCCTGACGAGTCACCGACATGTGCCACTGCCTTGCCTTTTTCATCTTCGTCTCCTCAAAACGCCCTTCGCAAGATGGGGGCAGCGCCGCTAAGAAGCGCTGCCCCAGCTCTCATTTGAACAATGGGTTGCGCAATGTGAGCTGTAGCATCACCGTACGCGGCTCGGTCGGCGCACCAGCAAGATCGGCACCAAGCCCGGGGGTGGCATAACCAGGGTAAGACGCACCCGTCAGAGGATATTCGAACGCTGTTGCGACCCTAAGCTTGTTGGCCAAGTTCCGACCGATCAGCGAAAGCTCCCATGAATCATCTGCAGCAGCCAGCGTGGCAAATGCGTTCAACCGCCACACGCCGCGCTGCGTCGCGCGCGGATTGTGTCCGGGTTCTGGATTGAAACTTCCGGTGTAGTTGCCATCACCGCCAAAGATAAATTTCATGGAATTTGAGATCGAGAGGTCGTACATAAACCCATGGCTCATCGTCCAGTCCGGCGCGCGCTCAAGCTGAGTGCCGGACAGATCCTGCGATGAAAAGCTCGAACCAATGGGCGCGCCCGTGACGGCATCGAAGCGCGGCACGGGATTGCGATTGCAACCTTGGACGCTGGATTGACCCGCATAGCAGGAAGCGTCCGAATAGTTGAGATAACGAGCACGGTTGTAGGCAACATTTGAGCGCAAAGTCAGCCCCGGCACCGCTTTCGGCGCGAAGGTTAGCGCCAGTTCGGCGCCTTTACTGCGGGCAGAAGCAGCGTTCCGGACCTTCACCGAGATCGAGACCGGATCAAAAGCATTTAGCTGTAGATCGTCGTATTTATAGGTGTAGATTGAGGCGTCAAAACTCAGCTGCCGATCCAGAAGGCTACCCTTGACCCCTGCTTCGAACCCGCGAGCACGCGCCTGACGATAAGTGATATCGCCACCAGGGCTCGCTGGCGCGGTATTGAAACCGCCCGAAGTAAAGCCCTCTCGATAGGCGCCGTAGAAAGTGATATTTCGGGTCGGCCTGAAGCGGATGGTGGCCTCGGGTGAGAAGTCTGTGAAATTCACCTTAGTCGGGTCGAGTGCAATCTGAACCGGTGTCGGCGAGAAGCCGGAAAGTGCGCTGGGATAACGGGTGGCACGCAGCCACTTATCCTCGATGGAGTATCGACCGCCCGCCGTGATTTCAAACTGTTCGGACAGCGTCAGAATGCCTTGACCGAAGAACGAATAGGCTTCGGTCTTCTGGCGGAATCGGTCGTCGGCCAGGACCAGCGGCCCGGTGAATCCGGTGAGGAACCCGGTCGTCACCAGCGGCGCCTCGAACCGCTTCTGAGAGAATTGATAGTAGCTGCCGACAACGAAATTGAACGGTGATTCAAATGAAGTGGCAAGACGCAATTCCTGTGTGAATTGCTGGTCTTTGACGTGGCTGCCAGTGACTAAGCTCTCAAGCTCGCCAGCTGACACGTTCCAGCTGAAATCTTCCTTGAAATCGTAATAGCCGGTCACGGAAGTGAGCGTCAACGTATCGGTCGGACGCAAAGTCATCTGAAGCGATGAGAGAAACTGCTTTTGCTTCAGGAACGGCTTGCCATTCCCCAGATAATAGGGTGACGCTGCCGCGGTCGTCGCCGAGATATTGGCGTCAGCGACATTGCGATCAAGCTTGCAGTCGTTCACGCCGGCGGTGTTCCCGGAAAACACTTGAAGCTGCGGCGCACCAAGCGGACAATCGAAGAGCTGAGTAGAGCCGCCCGGCCCAGCGTCTCGGTCCAGTTGCGCATAGCTCGCCTTGAGTTTGGCGTCGAATTTGCCGTCAGCGCTCTCGAATTTCAGAGTGCCGCGAACGAAATAATCTTCCGACTGCGGCGCTGTGCTGGCCGACACGCCGGTCCCACCAGGAACGTTGTTCGACGCATTGCTGAACCAGCCATCCTGCTTCGAATATGCTCCTACAACCCGAAGGCCGAGCCCCTCAGCCAAGGGCATGGAAATCATACCTTCATATTGTTGGCGATCCTGTGCGAATTCGTACCCCGCACGCGCACGCCATTCCAATTCCTTGCCGGGATCGGCAGAAACGAACGAAATAATTCCGCCCAAACTGTTCTTGCCGTAAAAAAGCGCCTGCGGTCCTTTGAGCACCTCAACCCGGTCGAGGTCGTAGATGCCCATGTTGATCGCATTCCCCTGGCTCACCTGGATCCCGTCGATGTTGATCGACACTGCCTGGTCAACGCTCGGGCTCGTGCCGGGCGAGCCGATGCCCCGAAGGTTGATCGAGCCACCGCCCGGCCCGCTAGCCGAGCCGACCTGCAGCTGCGGCACTCGGCTGGAAATCTGCGTAATTGTGTTGGTGGAATAGCGCGCAATTTCCTGCGAACTTACAGCTGCGATCGCCGCAGGCACATCCTGCAAGCGTTCGTCCCGCTTCCGCGCTGTCACAATGATATCCTGGTCACCCGCAACCAGCGCAGCCGCGCTCAAACCGGACTGCGCTCCAGCATCCTGGGCGCAGAGAGCGGGGGCAAAGGCCATCAGAGCCACCGAGCTCATTATTGCCCCGTAAAGTGGAATTGCCGTGCGCATATAACCTCCCCTAGAAACTAACCTACCGCACGATATCGTTGACCGTGGCGCCGGTTAGATACGCCTATGGTGAGGGCGAGCGTGAAGGACTTTTCTTCTGTTCGGTTGACTAAACATCAACGAAATCCAGGACGGCAGAGAACCATAAAGTGTCTAGAATGCCTGTATCCGGTCGAAATTTTCTTCCGCACTGACTGCCAGAGAGCGGAAGACTCATCTCATCTGGAATTGAGGCAGCATCGGTTTTGCAAGGCAGTTGATCGTATCCTGTGGCCTTTAGATCACAATATTTCGTTCCCTACGGCGGGGCACTCGATCGTTTGATCGACGGAAATTCCGGTATGCCCTTTACTGCTGCAGGTCGTTAACAAAGTGAAACGACAGTCTGGCTGCAACCTACGAACCTGCATGCGCGCCCTCCCCAGAGTGTACCTTAGCTGAGAACGTTCCGCACGCACCGCAAGCAAGCTAATAGGGATCGTTTGGAAACTGGATAATGAGTTTCGGTCGTGTCCCGGCGCGTTCTCTAATCGCCACTGTCAACAGCTGACCTCTTTGCGGTTCGTCACGCGCGCTGGGCTCCAGGGTTCTCTCCGCGGTCGTCGCGCTGGACGCCGCATGTTAGCGTTCAAAGTAGGGTGAATCT
>NZ_NMUA01000074.1 GCF_002312805.1 Sphingobium sp. D43FB
GCACCAGGCCGCCATCCGAAGAGAGCATGCCGCCGTCAAATCTAGCGTCCAAACGCTTGCCAGAAACGGGTGACAAACCGGTCAGGGGCAGCGTAGGATCGTCCATGGTGGGTGTGGCTCTCCAGAAATGACGGTGGCCGGTGTCAGCAACCAAATCATACGTCAAATCATAGCGTTACGCCACATCCACCAACCCCCGGTGAATTTTTCGGGTTAGCTGAGGAGATCAGCTTCACGAGGTTGTGAGAGCGAAGGATGTGATGGCAAAACCGGTCGGACCGGGAACAAGGACAACCCAAGGAATGTCATAGGCGTAATAGCCTGCAAACCCGATCGGACCTTGTTCGCGGACCCCATCAGGGCCAGCAGTCTGCACCGACTGCATCAACAGGCCGGACAGACGACTGCACCCGACGGAACGTCAGATCATCACTTTATGCTTGCAACGCGGGAGCCATCCACAGACGACATTCCGAAATCGGCCAGTCATTCCGGTTCATAGCTACTATGTCCTCATGGTTTGAATGTCCGGTGTTTGATTGGAAGCCGCCATTCCCGGGATGCATGACGAATGACCGGAAAGTCCCCAGTTGCCGCTGGCCGATATCCACCCTTCACGAACTTTCAGCGACGCCATTTTCTCGATCTAGCCGAAGACCCCCATTGTTGACGCCGCAGTCGATCATGTCCTGCCGTTCAATGGTGGGAACATGATCGACCGCTCATCCCTCGATATTGAATGGCCAACAAGACCAGTGACGGGACCGTTTAGCAATTTGAACCCGCCGCCCAATCAGGCGATAGTGGGTATGATCCCACCCTCGACCCGGAGAGCCGCGCCATTGGTTGCAGCGGCAAGCGGACTTGCGAGATAGGCGACCATCGCGCCGACTTCGTCTGCCTCGATCAGTCTCTTGATGAGCGACAAGGGGCGCAGCTTGGTGAAGAATTCGACCTCCCGTTCGGCTTCCGATGCATCCTTATGTTCGACAACAGAGCGGATGAAATCGACAATCCCCTCCGAACGGGTCGGTCCGGGCAATACACTGTTGACCGTGACACCCGTTCCCCGGGTTTGTTCGGCAAGACCACGCGAGATGGAAAGCTGTGCTGACTTTGTCATGCCGTAATGGATCATCTCGGCGGGCGGCAGAAGGCCGCTTTCGCTAGCAATGAAAAGCACGCGACCCCAATTTTTCTGCAACATCAAAGGGAAATAATGCCGGGCGAGGCGAGCGCCGCTGACGACGTTGACCTCAAATATATGATGCCAGTCCTCGTCCGTGATGTCGGCAAAGTCCTTGGCTTCATAGATACCAAGATTATTGACGAGGATGTCGGTGTCGGGAACGGCGGCGATGAGGGCGGCGGCACCTTCGGCGGTTGCAGGATCGGCAAGGACGGGATTAACGCTGCCGCCGATCTCCGTGGCGGCTGCCTCCAGCTTCACCTGGTTGCGACCGGTGATGGTAACCGCGACACCCTCGGCAGAGAGGCGTTTGGCTATCGCAAGGCCGATCCCGGCGGTCGATCCGGTGACGATGGCGGTTTTGCCGTTGAGTTTGAGGTCCATGATTTATTCCTGACAGTGGCGATCAACTGGACGGGAAATAGACATCTTCATCATTGATGCCTAGAATGCGTCTCATCACTTCAGAAGTGAATTCAAATCATGGATAATCGTTTTGGCGACATTGAGATATTTCTGACCGTTTCGGCGGAGGGTAGCTTTGCAAATGCCGCACGCATGCTGCGTCTCACCCCCTCGGCCGTCAGCCGATCCGTCGCGCGGCTGGAGAAGCGGCTCGCCGTTACGCTTCTGCGGCGCACCACGCGCGCGCTGGCCTTGACGACAGAGGGCGTGGCCTATCGCGATCGGATAAGCACCCTGATTGTGGAAATGGCAGAAGTTGAGAAAAGCCTAGGTCAGGCAAATCAGGTCGCGCGGGGGCTGCTGCGTGTCAACGCCTCGCCATCCTTCGGGGTCCAATGCCTGATCCCGGCCCTTCCCGGCTTTGCTGAACGCTATCCGGCCGTGAAGGTCGAACTGACGCTTACCGACAGCATCGTTGATCTGGTGGAGAAGCGAGCGGACATCGCAATCCGCATCGGTCCGTTGCGCGACACGCGGCTGCGCGCAAAAAAGCTGGGGCATAGCCGCATGGCACTGGTCGCCAGCCCGGACTATCTCGCGCGTCGCGGCGTCCCTCAGATTCCTGACGATCTCGACCAACATGACTGCCTGCGGTTCAGCTTTCGTCGTTCGATCGATAGCTGGCCGTTCCAGGTCGAAGGGCGCATCGTGCAAAAGCCAGTGGAAGGACGCTTCTTCGGCAATTCGGGCGAGGTGGTCCGGCAGATGGCTGTCGCGGGCTGCGGCATTGCCCGACATGGAGCCTTTCACGTCGCAGCTGACATTAAGGCCGAGCGGCTGGTCGAGGTGTTGAAAGAGTTCAATCCTGGCGATGGCGAGGACATTCACGCCCTCTATGCGGCGGAGGATCGCGCGGCGACGCGGATACGAGCGTTGCTGGATTATCTGGATTCGATAGAGTTGTTCGCGACATGATGTGCAGTGACGCGGACGGAGTGAACGCCGAATGCCTGCCATGGGCGTGAACGCACCGCCGACCTGACATTTCAGATTCTGCCCGCCGATCTACAGGCCTAGAACCGGCCTTGGACTTCAAATCATGCTAGCAAGCTGCAAGATTTTACCACCGTATCAAGGCTGGTACGGCAATGCGCCCCAGCGCGGCTGACATGGCCACGGGCGCAACGTGCCAGATGCCCAGGTGCCCGATGGTGTCGAATGGACATGACATGCCGTGCGCAAAACTGCCCAGCGCCCCCGCCGCTATGCCGGTGTAGAACCCGGCTACATTGGGACCAACGGGGGCACCACGGCGCAGCCAAAGGATCAGCGCTGCCGCCACGCCAATGCCGCTGACGGTTCCGGCGATGAAGCAGTTCAGCCCATCCGTAGCTTGGTCGTGTCTGCCGACTGTCCCCTCCAGCGCCATCAGCAGCAGGGCGGTGACGGGCAGGATAGCAAGCGCCGCTAGCAGCCAGCGCAAGCCATCCTGCCGGGCACCGACACGCGGAGCCGCCATGCGAACCACCGCCCGCGCCGCGGCAAGCCCGACCAGCGCGATAAGCCCGTTGGCGATAAAGAAGATGGCGGCCGCCTGCCCATTTGCAGGGCCGCTCCACAAGCCCTGCCACAGCGCAATCGCGGCGATCGTCAGCATGGTTGCAACCGCTACCAGCGCCAGACCATGACGCATGCGCAAGGGGCGCACTGGCTCAAGCTCGCCTGCGAG
Source organism: Sphingobium sp. D43FB (assembly GCF_002312805.1). Classification (GTDB taxonomy): domain Bacteria; phylum Pseudomonadota; class Alphaproteobacteria; order Sphingomonadales; family Sphingomonadaceae; genus Sphingobium. The sequence goes on from NZ_NMUA01000074.1 coordinate 3,324, forward strand.
TTGTGCGATGAGGGGATTGGGACGGGGGGGCATGGTCAGTCAGCCTCTTCGACGAGCGCGGACAGTTTCCTGAGGCCGCGATGAATGTTCACTTTGATCAGACTTTCGCTCTGGCCGGTGCGCATGGCCGCCTCGGTAACGGAAAGTCCTTCGATTTTCACCAGTTCGATTGCGTTGCACTGTGCCGGGGAGAGTTGCACGAAAAGCCGGTCAAGGCTCATCCGGGCCAGCACGGCTTCCTCCTCGCTGTCCGCAGGGGCATCATGATTGCCGAGTTCACTTTCGCTGGAGCGGTAAACCCGTCGCAAATGATCGACCCAGCGATAGCGGGCGATGGCCGCGAGCCACGGCAGGAAGGCCCGTGTTTCATCCCAGGTCGCGCGCTTGGCATGAATGGCAAGCAGCACGTCCTGCACCAGATCGTCGATCTGCGCCGGGGGCACGTGGCGGCGGAAGAAGCGTTCAAGCCAGAACTGCGCCTCGGTCAGCAGCACGGTGTAGGCACGCCGGTCGCCGCCCTGGCTCGCAATCATGAGCCGGGCGAAGGTAGGCTCGTCCGCGATCATCGCCGTTCCCTCTCCCTGTGACCGTTCATGCGCGCCGATGCCGCCAATGGCCAAACAGCGCGTCGAGCGACAGCACGCCGCCGCCGCGCACGATCAGCACCGCTGCCAGCGCGGCCCACAGGATATGCGTCGTCCACCAGGCTTGCGGATACACGAAAATCTGGATGACGAGCGTCATTGCGAGCAGCGCGCCGGCCGAGAGCCGGGTTGCCAGCCCGATCACTAGCAGCACCGGGAACAGATGCTCGCCCAGCGTTGCCAGTGGCGCAGCGATTTCAGGCGGTAGCGGGACGGCGGCATAGTCATTTTCGAACAGATAGCGGGTTGAGTCGCTGATCTCGAAAAAACTGTCCTCCGTCACTTTGCTCCGGCCCGATCGCCAGAATATCCCGGCGAGCGCGATCCGGGCCAGCAGCAGCGCTCCCCCCTCCGCCAAGCGCGATGCGGCGATGGCTACGATCCGATCGTACAATGTGGCGATGTGCTGCATGTGCTGGCCCCTCTGATGGCTGCGTATCAGCGATTGATCGGCGTCAGCGAGCCATTGCCCATCGGCGTCTTGGTCTTCACGCACATGCCCTGCTTGACCAGCTTCCAGGCGTTGCCCTGATAGTCGCGGGTCGAGGTTCCGGCGCAGCTCGTGCCAGCGCCAGCGGAGCAATCATTCTGCCCAGCCTTGGCGATGCCATAGCATTTTTCCATCGGCACCTTCTGCGCGGCGACGGGGGTGGTGGCGACGCCGGCTGCCAGAGCGGCGGTTGTGGCAAGTCCGGCAATGCGGGCGATAGTGGCGGTCTTCATGATATGCTCTCCGGCTTTGGGGGGCAGCGCTAGACGGTTGTCCAGGCGTCGCATGCCCCCTCTTTCGCCGGGCGAGCCGGGACCGTTACAGGCAGAGAATAATAATTGTCGCTGTAACCGGCCAGCGCGCGAGGGCGAACATCATGGCGTGCGATCCCGCACCATCCTTTTCAAGGAGCCGCTGACATGACCACCAAGACACGCACTGCATCCATCGCCGCTGCCGCAGCCGCCATCGCGCTCAGCTCATTCTCGGCCTTCGCGGCCGACGCGCCGACCGGAAGCAAAGGCCGCGCCCTCGGCACCAGCGACACGGTGCATTGCTATGGCCTGCATAGCTGCAAGGGCAATTCCGACTGCGCCACGGCTGAGCACGAATGCAAGGGTCAGAATGCCTGCAAGGGCCACGGCTTCAAGGCAATGAAGGCAGGTGAGTGTCTCACGAAGGGCGGAACGATCGGCGACCTCGGCTGATCCGACCCTGGTCCGGCGGGCCTTTGCCCCCACGGCCCGCCGGACCGCTTTTGACGCATGAGGACTTTCGCCATGACAGATATCGCCACATTCAGTGGGTTCGGCCTTGGCCTGCGCCGCGATCACTACCGTGATTTTCTCGCGGGCGATGTCGCCGTCGATTTTGTCGAGGTCATATCCGAAAACTTCATGGTCGATGGCGGGCGGCCGCTGCGCGTGCTGGAACAGGTGTGCGCCAAACTTCCGGTCATCCTGCATGGCGTATCGCTGTCGGTTGGCTCGGCAAACGGGCTGGACAGCGATCATCTGGTCCGGCTCAAGGCGCTGGTAGACCGGATCGAGCCTCTGTGGGTGTCCGATCATCTGTGCTGGACGCGCACCAGCGCGCACAACAGCCATGATCTGCTCCCGCTGCCGCTGACCCGCGCGGCGATGAATGTCGTATGCGCCAACATCGACCGCGCGCAGGAGACGCTTGGACGGGCAATGCTGTTTGAAAATCCTTCAAGCTATCTGACGTTCCCGGAAGACGAGATGGCGGAGTGGGAATTCCTGGCCGAGATGAGCCGCAAGACGGGCTGTTACCTGCTGCTCGACATCAACAATATCTACGTCAGCGCCTGCAACCATGGTTTCGATCCTGAGGCCTACCTTTCAGGCATAACGGCGGCGATGATTTGGTCAGGGTCAGCCTTCCAGACGAAGGGGCGCGGCGCCTCATTATGTTCCTTGATGAAGCGGTTGATGGCGGCCTGCAGATCGACAACGGAGTGGAAGACGCCGTTTTTCAGCCGCCGCCGGGTCAACTTTGCAAAGAAGCCCTCGACGGCATTGAGCCATGAGCAGGACGTCG
>NZ_NMUA01000075.1 GCF_002312805.1 Sphingobium sp. D43FB
GCACCAGGCCGCCATCCGAAGAGAGCATGCCGCCGTCAAATCTAGCGTCCAAACGCTTGCCAGAAACGGGTGACAAACCGGTCAGGGGCAGCGTAGGATCGTCCATGGTGGGTGTGGCTCTCCAGAATTGACGGTGGCCGGTGTAAGCAACCAAATCATACGTCAAATCATAGCGTTACGCCACATCCACCAACCCCCGGTGAATTTTTCGGGCTAGCAAACCGGTGCAAATGGCCGTTGTCAAGGTTCGAAGTCGGCACCAGAGGCGGGAAGCATTCGTTCTGCGCTTATTCGCCGAATATAGAATGCATGTAAGCTGACACTTGAAATTAAGTTGCAGCTAAAAAGTGGGGAGAGATGTCGTGAAACGGGAATATAACAAGAGTCGTTTTGTGTTGTTTTCAGGTGCTTGCATGGGCGCAATGCTTTGCTCATCGGCTTCGATCGCACAGGATGCTGCTGGGGAAACGCCTCAGGCTCCAACTACGGGCTCTCAGCTTGCCTCGACGCAGCAACAAGAACCGGCTTCGGCGTTCGGGGACATCGTAGTTACCGCCACCCGTCGGGAGGCGCGCCTTCAGGATGTGCCGGTCGCAGTCACCGCCATTACTGGAGCCGGCTTGGCGGCAGCGGATGTTTCGACCCTTCGTACATTGACCCAAGTGGTTCCCGGATTCATCGGCAGCCGCAACATGGGCGTGTTCCAACCGGTGATCCGCGGGGTCGGTTCGACCGGCATCTCGATCGGTGACGAGCCAAATATCGCGACATATGTTGACGGCGTTTATCAGCCCGAATCGGCAGCGAACTGGATTGATCTGGTCGAAGTCGAGCGCGTCGAGGTCTTGCGCGGTCCGCAAGGTACAACTTTTGGACGCAACGCAACTGGCGGTCTTATTAATGTAATCACGCCTGACCCGAGTTTTGATTTTCGTGGCAAGGCCTCAGTTCGAGTGGGCCGTATGCGCAATGATGCCGGAGACTACGACGCGCGAATGTATGTTACGGGACCGATCAGTGAAACGGCGGCGCTCGACTTCGCCTCGCTCTTCCGTAAGAACGATGGTTATATCAAGGACCTTGTGCGCGGCGGAACGCTGGGCGGTCAGCGGGTCATCGACCTCCGCAGCAAACTTCTGCTAAAACCAGCCGACAATGTCAAGGTGGTTTTGACCGGAGAGTTTTTCGATCAGCAGAGCACGACAAATGCCCCACAACCGATCGATGGAAACACCTTAGGTCGAGCATTTCCGGGTGTAATTCTGCCGCGCGGCCCTTGGGAAGCCTCGCTTACCCGCGTTCCAGTACTTGACTTACGCAGATGGACTGCGGCGCTACATGTCTCAGTCGATCTGGAAACCGTGAACCTTGAATCGACAAGTGGTTTTCTCAATCTCCGTTGGTACCAAGAAACTGACTCCGATGCTTCCAATGTCGACATTGGCAACTTTCCTGCTTTATTCGCTACAGAATCTGGAAGCTCTGAGCTCAAACTGAGCTCTACAAACGCAGGCCCGTTTCAATGGCTTGTCGGCGGATATTTCTATCAGTTCGGTGGCCACGCGGACCTTAGCCCGTTTGCGACGACAACGCCGCCAAGTCCCCTGGTAGGTCCGCACCTTCAACCCGAGCTCTCGGGTCGTTCATTTGCTGGTTTCGGCGAGGGAACTTACGAGCTTTCTGGCGGCCTTTTCGTTACGCTTGGCGGACGTTATACAACCGAAAAACGCAGCTTTACGCAAATTCTAAACGGAAATACGGTCGCAAACGACGTCAGCAAAACATTTAATAAGTTCAACTACAAGGTCGGGGTTCGGTACGAAATTACATCACGCACGAATGTTTATGCGACTCACAGCACGGCTTTCAAGAGCGGCGTCTACAACATGGCTGCGACGTTGAGCACTCCGGTTCTTCCTGAAGAAATCACTGCCTATGAAGTGGGCTTGAAAACTGACCCCCTGCCCTGGCTACGTATAAACATTGCTACTTACTACTACGACTATAAGAACCTTCAGCTGCAGGCCCGGGCGGCTAATAGCTCTGCATATATTCTTCAGAATGCTGGCAACGCTGAGATTTACGGTGGAGAACTAGAGACCTTCATTTCTCCGGTCGACGGCCTCAAGCTTCGTGCTGCTGTCGCCTACACGCACGCCCGGTACCAAGATTTCACGGCGGCGCAGGGCTTCATTCCCCGGGGTAGCGGCGGCGTAAGCGTGGCCTGAGGACCGCGGCTCAGGCGGCTTCGGCGATTACCTGATTATCTGGCTGCCAGTTCCAGGGCATGAGTTCATCCCAGCGCGCAGCAGGCCAGTTGCCAGCGATCTTGGCCATGACATCGGCGATATAGGCCTGCGGTTCGAGACCATTAAGCTTGGCGGTTTCGATGACGGAATAGATGGAAGCGGCCCGGTCACCTCCAGCCTTTGATCCGGCGAATAACCAATTTTTCCTTCCCAGGGCCACGCAGCGCATGGCGCGTTCCGCAATATTATTATCGATCTCCAGGCCGCCGTCGTCGAGGAAGCGCGTCAGCGCGACCCAGCGCTTGCGGCCATAGGCAATGGCCTTGGCCATCTCGGACTTGGGCGAAAGACGGCGGAGGGCATCGTCGAGCGCCTGACGCAGCTCGTCGATCAGCGGCTTGGTGCGACCCTGTCGGCTTTGTCGTCGGATATCGGGCTGATGGCCGCGAACCTCTGCCTCGATCTCATAGAACTGGCCGATACGCTCCAGCAGATCGGTGGTGAGCGGGGTCGGCTTGGTCGCATGAATGTCGAAGATCTTGCGACGGAAATGCGCCCAGCAGGCGACTTCGGTGACACGGTTGGTATCGTAGAGCTTGTCATAGCCGGCATAGCCATCGGCCTGCAGATAGCCGGTGAAGTTGGCTAGCTGCCGCTGGGGATGTGCTCCGGTCCGATCGGTGGTGAACTCATACCAGACCAGCGGCGGGGTCGTGGCGCCGCAGCCGCGATCGTCGACGGCGTAAGCCCAGAGCCTGCCAGTCGCCGTCTTGCCCCGACCCGGATCGAGCATGGGGACCGGCGTATCGTCGGTATGGATCTTTGCGGCGGTCAAGCCGACCTCGCGGATACGACTGATGATCGGGTCGAGCAGCACGGATGCTTGCCCGACCCAGCCTGCCAGCGTCGAGCGGTCGATCTCGATACCCTGCGCTGCCATTATCTCGGCTTGGCGGTAGAGCGGCAGATGATGGTCGAACTTGGAGACGACGACATGGGCCAGCGTGCCGAAGGTCGCCTTGCCCCGCGCTATCGCCTTTACCGGCGCGGGTGCCTGCACGATCTTCTCGCAGGATCGGCAGCTATACTTGGGGCGGATGGTCCGAACGACGCGCCACTGCACCGGCACGGCATCGAGCATCTCATCGCTATCCTGCCCCAACGGCCGCAGCGCGCCGCCGCAGTCCGGGCAGGTGCAACTGCCCTGCTCGGGCTCGATCCGCTGCTCCTCACGCGGCAGATGGGCGGGCAGTGCCCGAACCGGTGATGGCCGATCTGCCTGGACTGGATCGGCCCGCCGCGCGGCGGCGACGATGGCCTCGCCTTCGAGTTCTTCCAGCGCCAGCTCAAGCTGGGCAATCTGGGTATCGAGCTTCTCCGACGACTTGCCGAACTGCATCCGCTTGAGGCGTGCAATCTGCACGCGCAGCGTATCAATCAGGATATCGCGGGCGGAAATATCGGCGCGGGCAGCCGCCAATGCGGCTTCAAGCTCGGCGATCCGAGCATCTTTATCAGGGGTGGAAAGGCCTGCATCCGACACCGCTACCTTATAGCGGATCGGCCGTCTTCATGCCAGAAAAAGCGCATAATCCGGGCGTTTTATCCTGCCAGTGACGGGGTGAAAGTACGCTCCGGGCGCCGCCAGTCGATGCCTTCCAATAGCATCGAAAGCTGCGCCGCCGTCATCACCACCGAACCCGCCTTGGTCGAGGGCCACACGAACCGTCCGCGATCCATCCGCTTGGAAAACAGGCACATGCCCTGGCCATCATACCAGAGCAGCTTGACCAGATCGCCCCGCTTGCCCCGGAAGGCGAACAGCGCGCCGGAATGCGGGCTCTCCTCCAGAACCTGCTGCGTCATCACCGCCAGGCCGTCGAAGCCCTTGCGCATGTCCGTCGCGCCGCAGGCCAGGAATATCCGCGTCGATGGCGGCAGCGGAATCATCGCGCCAGAACGCCGATCACCCGCGACAGCGCATCGGCATCGACCGTGGCGTCCACACTTACTTTGATGCCCGATGGCAGCTCGATCCCGATCACGCCGTCGCTGCGCGCCGTAACCGTTGGGGCGGGCAAGGCTAGCGGCTCGCTGATCTGCACCTGTGCAAATGTAGGCTCGATCGGCTTGCGCACCCCGGTCAGCTCGCCGGACATCGCCTGTCGCCGCCATGTGTAGATCGAGCCGCTGCCAACCTCATGGCGTTCACAGGCCGTGCGCACGCAACCTTCTGGACCAAATGCATCCCGCAGCGCGACCAGCTTCTGCTCCACCGTCCAACGGCGACGGCCCGACACCCGGCTAACGACCTCAATCCGACTACTCATACGACCACTCATATGAGTAGTCGCTGCACCGCTCGCTGAATCCTCGATCTCGTCCAACACTGGCCACCCCACTCAAAGAGCGGCAATCAACCCGTCGGACCCTTGATGCGCAAGGCGGCCGTCAGACCTCGCTTACGCGGCGGCAACATCGTCGCCACGACGGATGCCTCTGGCAACGTGATGACTCGTGCACCTAAGTGGTCGGGTAACTTTGGGGCGGATTATACAACCGCGATGGGTGGAGGTACATTTGGCGCAGGCGCAAATCTTTCCTGGAGTTCGCGCGTATATTACGATTTCCTGAACATTTTTTCTCAACCCTCCTACACACTTACGAACGCCTCGATTTTCTGGACCCCCGACAGCCAGGCCTGGAAGGCGAGCTTGTGGGTCACCAATCTGACTAACGAAAAAGTCTTCCAGACTATTCGCCCGGGTGCCTTCAGTACCGACGGTTTCTACGAGCAACCGCGTAAAATAGGTGCTTCGTTCGAGGTTCGATTCTGACATTGCGAAATAACGAGAATGTTTGACAGGCGCGGTTGATCCTAGCGTTGAGCAACATCGATCGTGAAAAGATTTGAGAGCGCTTTAACAGCCTGGTGACTCCGTGACGAAGAGCGGGCGATCCGAGCACCCGCTCTTCTCCTTTGAGCAAGAGTAATTATGTCGCGATCTGTCAGCGATCTTTGGCCAACCCTGCTACCAGTTTTAGGGGTTTAGCAGATAGGGCTATTCAGGCTACCTCAACTCGATTTCGGAAGCGAGAAGGCCGAGGCGAAGCAAGGTCAAGTGCCGCCGGGCTAAAAGATGCGTAGTAACAGCAATAGAACCACGGTCGATCGGACGACGTAATCCCGCCGTCATTTCGAAGGAAAATTAATAGGGATGATGAACTAGTTCAAACATGTTAATCGACATTTCTTATCGAAAGAATATTACCTTGAGCGAGACGGCAGATCCTGAGGTTTCCGGTCAGAAACTAAGGTTGAGATCCGGTATTGTTTACGCATTTTTGGCCTATCTAATCTACGGATCCATGCCGTTTTACATGAAGCAATTGCAGGCAGTGCCGCCGAGTCAGATCATGGCACATCGTGTCCTATGGTCGGTTTTTCTTTTAGCAATTATCGTCAGCGTGCTCGGGCGATGGACCTCGCTACGCCGGACGATTGATATGCGTCTGGTCGGGTTGTTTGGTATCCATCCGGCGGCGCCCGCCTTGTCGTGAGGTAGTGGACTGCTCTTAAGAATGCTCTCGAGAGTAGGCTTAGGAGCGGTTCATGGGGCAGATAACGGTAATGACCGGGCCGGAACGGCGGCGG
>NZ_NMUA01000076.1 GCF_002312805.1 Sphingobium sp. D43FB
CGTCGTCCAGATCATTGACCAGATCGAGGGCGAAGCTGGTGACGATGGGGTGGAAATGATGGGTATGGACGCTGGTTCAAGGAAGCCCGCCAAAGCCACCCGTCAGTCCCCCGCTACCCGCTCCAGCGTTTTCCCAGAGAAATCAGCCCGGCTTCGGCCCTGAACTCGCCCGTTCCATCAGCGTGAACAGAAATTCCGGCGCATCCTCCGGGCCGTTGGCGAGTGCGTCGATGACGGCGCGGCCCATATCCTCCAGCGGTTGGCGCACGGTCGTCAGCGGCGGCCAGGATGTCAGGCTGGCCGGGGTATCGTCGAAGCCGACCACCGAAAGATCTTCCGGCACCCGCAAACCGATCTGATGCGCCAGCGTCAGCACGCCCAGCGCCATATCGTCATTGGTGGCGAAGATCGCGCTCGGCGGCTCAGGCAGGGCCAGCAAGGCCTCGCCCGCCGCGATGCCTGATCCAAAAGTAAAGCCTCCGTCGACGAACAGGCTCTCGTCGACCGGCACCGCCGCTGCGGCCAGCCCGTCGCGAAACCCCTCGACCCGGCGCAAGGCCGATCGGTGCTTGGCGGGCGGGGTGATGATGCCGATCCGGCGATGGCCATGGGCGATCAGATGGTCCGCGACCATGCGTCCGGCGGCACGTTCGGGCGTGTGGATATTGAAGCCCGCCCCGACCACCGACCCCGCGATACGCGCACAGGGCAGACGCAACTCGGCGAGGCGCGCAAGCATCGCTGCATCATCGGACAGGGGCGGCACCAGCAGCACGCCATCGGGGCGCAGGGCCGCCACCAGTCGGTCAAGCACGTCGAACCGCTCCTCGCCGCCCGGCGAAATGGGTTCCACGACCAGGTGATAACCCAATTCGCGGCAACGCGCGGCGGCCCCCGACTGGATGCCGCTGATATAGCCCGGCGCGGGATTGCTGTAGAGATAGGCGATCATGAACGACCGCCCGCCCGCCAGCCGCCGCGCCGACTGGTTGGGCCGATAACCCAGTTCGCGCACCGCCGCCTGCACCCGTTCGCGCAATTCGGCACTGACATTGGGGGCATCGTTGACGACGCGCGACACCGTCTTGATCGAAACTTTGGCGAGGGCGGCGACGTGGTGGATGCTGGTCATGGATGTCTGGCTCGAAACAACGGAAACTCCGCTCATGCGGGGGGAAGGCGGCGCTTGGCAAGGCGCGATCATGCGCCCTATGCTGCCCATCGCCAACATAGGGATGGGCAGTGATGGGTGACGTGATCAATCTGCGCCAGGCGCGCAAGGCCAAGGCACGCGACGACAAGGCGCAGCAGGCCGACGCCAACCGCGCCAAATTCGGCCGCACCAAGGCGCAGCGACAGGCGGACGACACCCAGCGCGCCCGGCAGGAGGCGGCGGTCGACGCGGCCTATCGGGAAGATCGCGCACCCGAATAAGGCCGAGCCGCCCGACCCTGTTCCGGTTGCGCTTTTGCCCCTTGCCTGATACCGGCGCGCGCATCATCCGCGCCATTCCCGAACAGAAGAGTCGCCCACCATGTCTGACAAGATCAACCGCATCGTCCTCGCCTTTTCCGGTGGCCTTGACACCAGCGTGATCCTGAAATGGCTGCAACAGACCTATCAATGCGAAGTGGTGACCTTCACCGCCGATCTGGGGCAGGGCGAGGAACTGGAGCCGGCCCGTGCCAAGGCGCGGCTGATGGGCGTCAAGGAAGAGCATATCTTCATCGACGACCTGCGCGAAGAATTTGTCGCGGACTATGTGTTCCCGATGATGCGCTCCAACGCGCTGTATGAAGGTCTCTATCTGCTCGGCACCTCGATCGCCCGCCCGCTGATCGCTAAGCGCCAGATCGAAATCGCCAAGATGGTCGGCGCGGACGCGGTCAGCCATGGCGCGACCGGCAAGGGCAATGACCAGGTCCGCTTTGAACTCGGCTATTACGCCCTGTCGCCCGACATCAAGGTCATCGCACCATGGCGCGAATGGGATTTGACCAGCCGTACCAAGCTGATCGAATTCGCCGAAAAGAACCAGATTCCGATCGCCAAGGACAAGCGCGGCGAAAGCCCCTTCTCGACCGACGCGAACATGCTGCACACCTCGTCCGAGGGCAAGGTGCTGGAAGACCCGTGGGATGAAGTCCCCGACTATGTCTATTCGCGCACGGTCAACCCGGAGGACGCGCCCGACGCGCCCGAATATATCACCATCGATTTCGAGCGCGGCGATGGCATCGCGATCAATGGCGTCGCCATGAGCCCCGCGACCCTGCTCGAAACGCTGAACGACTATGGCCGCAAGCACGGCATCGGCCGTCTCGATCTCGTCGAAAACCGCTTCGTCGGCATGAAGTCGCGCGGCATGTATGAAACGCCTGGCGGCACCATCTATCATCTTGCCCATCGCGGCATCGAGCAGGTGACGCTGGATCGCGGCGCGGCGCATCTGAAGGACGAACTCGCCCCGCGCTATGCCGAACTCATCTATAACGGCTTCTGGTTCAGCCCGGAGCGTGAGATGCTGCAGGCCGCGATCGACCATAGCCAGGAAAAGGTCACCGGCACGGTCCGCCTCAAACTCTACAAGGGCGGCGTCTATATCGTTGGCCGCAAGTCGCCGCACTCGCTCTACAGCGAAAAGGTCGTGACGTTCGAGGATGATGCCGGTGCCTATGACCAGCGCGACGCGGCGGGCTTCATCAAGCTGAACGCCCTGCGCCTGCGCCTGCTGGGACGGCGCGACCAATAAGGCGGCTGTTCGCCCTGTTACACATTGCGACAGTTTGGCGGTTAGCCTGACATAGTTGCGGGACAAGTTGGGCCGATAAGCATCTTCAAGGACGGCGAAACGTCGTTCCACATAGATGCTTTGGAAGGAACAGAACATGATCCGCAAGTTTTTTGGAACCGTCGCGCTCGGCTCGCTCTTTGTCGGCGGCCTCGCCGCTTCCCACGTCGCTTTCGCCCAGCCGGGCGATGGTCCCGGTCGTGGTGGCCGTGGCGGTGGCATGATGATGATGGCCGACACCAACAAGGATGGCACGATCACGAGGGCGGAACTGACCGCCGGGCTGGAAGCGCGCTTCGCCAAGATGGACATCGACAAGGACGGCAAGCTGACCCAGGCCGATCGCGATGCGATGCGCACCCAGCGCCTCGACATGCGCTTTGCCAAGCTGGACACCGACAAGAATGGCCAGATCAGCAAGGCGGAAATGGCCGCCGCGCAGGAGGCCAAGGCTGACAAGCGGGCAGACAGGCGCGCCGAAGCGGGCAAGCCCGGCGGGCCGGAAGGTCGCCATTGGGGCGGTCGCCATCATGGTGGCCCCGGCAAGGGCGGCAAGATGATGGGCGGTCGCGGCGATGCGAACAAGGATGGCACCGTGACGAAGGCCGAATTCATGGCCGGACCTATGGCCATGTTCGACAAGGCCGACGCCAATAAGGATGGCCAGGTGACCGCCGACGAAATGAAGGCCGCGCGTCAGGCGATGCGTAGCGCCTGGAAGGACCGCAAGGCCGCCGCTCCGTCCGCCAACTGATCGAACACCCCCCGTTCACGGGTCCAGGCCCGGCATTCCCCTGCCATCCCTGAACCGGACTCGTGAACGCTTCCGGAAGGGCGAAGACTGGCTCCCCCGCCACGCCTTCGCCCTTCCAACTTTTTCCCGCCCATGACAGACAGGCGCAATGAGCGAAAAACCCCATCTCCTGCTCGTCGATGACGAGCGTTCGATCCGCGAGCCGCTGGCGCAATATCTGTCGCGCAACGGCTTTCGCGTCACCGCCGTCGACAGCGCGGCGGAGGCACGCATTCGCCTCAACGCCAATGCGATCGATATGGTGATCCTCGACATCATGATGCCGGGCGAGGATGGGCTGTCGCTCTGCCGCCACATTCGCGAGACCAGCGAAATCCCCGTCATCCTGCTCACGGCCCGCACCGAAGAAACCGACCGTATCGTGGGCCTCGAAATGGGCGCGGACGATTATGTCCTCAAACCCTTTTCCCCGCGCGAACTGGTCGCCCGGATCAAGGTGATCTTCCGCCGCGTCGCCACCGGCGGCCAGCGCGTGACCGCGCCGGACGGGGCCAATTACAGTTTCGCCGGATGGCTGCTCAAGACGCAGGAGCGTACGCTGGTCGATAGTGAGGGCGTATCGCTGCCGCTCTCGACGGCGGAATATAATCTGATGCTGGCCTTTGCCACCCGCCCCAATTCGGTGCTGAGCCGCGACCAGCTGCTCGACATCACCCAGGGCCGTGAGGCCAACGCCTTCGACCGGGCGATCGACAATCAGATCAGCCGCCTGCGCAAGAAGATCGAGCCTGATCCCAAGAACCCGACGCTGATCAAGACCGTCTGGGGTGGGGGCTACACGCTCTCGGCCGACGTGCGCAAACTTTGAAGCGCCTCCGCCTCTGGCCGCAAAGCCTGGTCGGGCAGATCATCGCGCTCGTCGCGCTGGCGCTGTTCGTGGCGCAGGCGATCAATTTCGGGCTGCTCTATCGCGAACGCATCCGGCTGCAGCTTACCGCGCAGACCGCGCCCGCCGTCTATCGCGTGGTCGACACGCTCGACAACCGCCCCGACCGGCCCGGCCCAGCGCGGATGCGGGCGCGCTTCGTGCAAGGCGCGCCGCAACTGACCGGCGAAAGCCGCCCGGACATCGAAAAGCGGGCGGCGGCGATGTTCGAGGATATCGGCCTGCGCATCCTGACCGTGCGCGTGGTGCAGGACGACGCGGTGATGCCGATGCGCCGGTGGGAACGGATTCGCGTGCGCGCCGATGGCGAACGGCCACATGACCATCGCGTCGAGCGGCTGACGCTGGCGGCCGAATATGAACCGGGCAAATGGGTCGTCACGCAAGCCCGCAGCGGCGATCGCCCGGCACGCTTTGGCGGCTGGCTGATCGGCCAGACCCTCATCCTCTATGTCATCGTCCTCCTGCCGCTGCTCTGGATCGGCAGCCGGCTCGCGCGTCCCTTGAAGCAACTCACCGGATCGGCGCAGCAATTTGCGCGCACCGGCGCGGCCGACGCCGTGGACGAACGCGGTCCCGGCGACGTGCGTGACCTCACCATGGCATTCAACGCCATGCGGTCGCGCATCATCGCCATGCTGGACGAAAAGGACCGGATGTTGGGTGCGATCGGCCATGATCTGCGCACGCCGCTGGCCTCGCTGCGGGTGCGCGCCGAATCGGTCGAGGATGATGCCGAACGCGCGCGGATGTCCGAAACCATCGATGAAATGAACCGGATGCTGGAGGATATCCTCTCGCTCGCCCGCGCCGGACGCAGCACGGAATCGGTGCAGAAAGTCGATCTCGCCGCGCTTGCTGACGCCGTGGTCGAGGATTTCATCGAACTGGACTCGCCCGTCGACATGACCGAAAGCGACCGCGCCGTCGCCTTCGTGCGCCCGCAACAGATCCGCCGCGCCCTGCGCAACCTCATCGAAAACGCCATCGTCTATGGCGAACGCGCCCATGTGTCGGTGGTGCGCGAAGCAGGGGCGATCCGCCTGGTCGTCGCCGATGACGGCCCCGGCATCGCCGAAGATCGAATGGAAGAAATGCTCGAACCCTTCACCCGTCTGGAAGGCTCCCGCAATCGCGAGACTGGCGGCGCGGGCTTGGGTCTAGCGCTGGTCCGCGCGATCATGGCCGAACATCAAGGCGAACTGCGCCTCACCAACCGCGCAGGGGGCGGGCTGGAGGCGAGCTTGGTGCTGCCTGCTTAGCCCGCCTTATTCACCAAAAGTGTCCTGAAGGGTTGGCGGGAGTGGCGTAAGCCTCTGATCTGAATTAGGAACTGGGTGTCTAAGCCGAACCTGCCGCAGGGCAGAAAATGCCACGGGCCACACCCGC
>NZ_NMUA01000077.1 GCF_002312805.1 Sphingobium sp. D43FB
CCGGATGGAATCGTCCCAGGAGGATCATAAAGGTCGATATCGTCCGGCGACTACGATGGCGTGCGGATCGCCGCTGGGATCATCCACGCTCAGCCTGGGACAATCATCATGGAAAAATCGTCGAGCCGCGAAGGGCGGTCAATAATGTAGGCATGGGTCCGCCAGAGGCACGAGATAGTCGGCACCTCAACTCTAAGCCGGAAATGAAAAAGAAGGCCGATTTGGGCGGAACACCTCTTTATCTATTCCTCTAATTTATAAGGTGATAAGGTGCCAATGCCCTTTTATCCCGCATAAAACCGCCATTCGTGGCGGCACCTCAAGGGCACCTCAAGGGCACCTTAACTGGGACAATCCGGCATCTTGGGACTGCGCCAGGCAGAGCCTGGCACAGTCAGGGTGAAGATAAGGTGCCCTTGAGATGCCGATAAAGTGCCAGTGAGGTGCGGCCCCAGGATCAGAGGCGACGCTCTATGTCCGCCATACTGTCATCCGAAACGGTCAGGGAAGGGGCAGCGAAGAACCAGTTAGACTGCGACCCTGTCACCGGGTCCTTCGTTCCCGCCTTGCGCATGAAAAAATTCGGAAAGCGCTTTTCGCCAAATCTTTTCGCGGCCGTAACAAAAGCACGCTGCGTCAGAATGTCGCGCTCGCGCACCCAATCGACTGCGTAACGTCTGTAAGCCTCATGGAGACCAGAAACCGAACACGCCTGAAAATCGTCATTAAATGCGACGATGAGGAATGCCGAAAACGGGCTTTCCTGGACTTCGAGCGCCCGCTGATATCCCAGCCGGTGGAAGGGTTCGATCGTTGTGGCTTCACCATAGCGACCCACCAGTGCTCCGATCCAGCGTGCAACTTCGCCGGGCGCATCCAATATAGTTAACACATCGTCCATGAACCGATCGATATCACGATCAAACGTATCTGCTTGGATGTCCATCCCCTCATGTTGGGCGATCAGCAACGCCAGCTTGAAGTCGCTCATCATCACCGAATAGCGACGATCGATCGACGTCCCGGTGAGCTTGACCGTCCGGCCATAGGCATTACCCGACAATATGAATGCCGTCGTGTTATCATCTTGGCGAATTGCCTGGTGCTTAGGATTGACCCGCAGGGTCTTCGATCCGAGAATTTGCTTCAACCGCTCTGTATCGGTCCGATCAAAGCTCACTTCATTCACCATGGCGACTGCTTTGCCGCGTAGCGAATCATTGTAGTCACCGGTGAGTTCTGCAATCCGCATATTGCCTGCGACCAGCCGCTTTCCAAACAAGGTAGAGAGACACCTCTCCACGAAAACATTTTTACCCGCACCACCGTCATCATTGTCCAAGACGAGCGCGCTCATGCGATACGCTCCCGACTTACGCTGCCGGATCAGATTGTAGCGCACAACGATCCAGCGCTCGATGTAGTGCGCGCCTTCGTCGCCATCTATACCGGCCAAGCTTTGGACAAGGACGTCGAAAATCCAATGGTAGGCCTCGCCATGGACCGGCGGAAGAACGCCGCTGAAATCCATCATGTTGAGAATATCTGACTCAGCAGTATCCTCCAGATACGCTGCGCGAGCGACTACGCGTCCCATCGACCGGAGCGTGCGCTTGATGGTTTCTTCACCAGCCATCACGTCTTCGGGACGGGTTGCCAGAAGCGCGGGACCAGAGATCAACTGCCATTCGCCCGACTTTTCGCGACGGCGATATTTTGAATTTTCCAGCTCATAGTAGACGTCGTCGGATGTGATCCACGTCTGGAGTGCATCCGACTGAGGCTGCGTGCCACGCCCCTTATCCAACGCTTTGAGACGTGTCGTTAGCGCCTTCTGTCGCGCCATTGCCTCCGGGCTTGTGTCATTGCCGAGCGCAATAATGGCCGATTTAATTTCGGCTACTCGCTGATCATCGTCAGAAAGCGGCCTGCATAAAGTAAAGTCAAATTTTTGAATACTATTGTCCACGTTACACCATTGTTAATATATAAGGCCGCGATGTGTGGACTTCATCGCGGCCTTACATCCGAAACTTATCTGCGATGAGATGTTAGTTTCGTAAACCTCTTGGTTGTCCACCAATCGTTGCCTGCATATTTAGCGACACGAGCATACCGAAAATCAATATTTAAATTGATTGCACCGCCTTCACCCCGCCAGATGATGAAATGAAAACATCAAGCGCATCTCCGGCAATTAATGCAGACCTAAAATATCGTTCACTTGTCATCGACGAAAGCGAGCCATTTTGTCTCCTTGATCACGACAATGTCACGATTTTCGACCACGATGGTCAGGCCATAAACGCACGACCATCAGATGTGCTGGATATCGCAAATGCCGGGATTCCTATAGTTAGTTGGTATGTCCCCGCCGTCCGCACACGGTCGATGAAGTTGATCCACTTACAGACCGAAGCAAAAATGATTTTGGGGTCCCATCCGCGCTGGATCGATCGCGACTTCAACGGCTTTACGCAGCCCGACTGTCTGGCAGCCCTTGAGGTAACCAACCTGATAGAGGCCTATATGCGCATTCAAGCGATCCATGAAGTTGAAGGCACGCCGTGGAGTCTCGCCGCCGCGATCGAGCGCGGTAGTTATATATTGGCATTGGACGAACTGCGCCAACGGTCGGCGGGTCTTCCAGTCAATGTCGATTGGTGGTCGCGGGTTCTGAGAAACAAATCACGTATCAAGGTCATCATCGCGCAGGAGGTCGCCACCGCCTATCCCGGATCAAGGTTCTGGCAACAGGACCAAGAGACCGGTAACATTCACTTCAACCAATCTGGCTTCGTCGAGTATATCGGAAGGCGAGGCTGGGACGAGGGGTGGCCGCAACTCGGTGACGGACGCCTGCGACTTGACCGCGAAACGCTTGATCAGCAGATAAAAAATATTCCCGGCCTCGCGTTGTTCCGGCAGGCGCGGGACGCGATCAACGGTCTTCAGGGCCTCCAGTTGACATGGGATCAGAACGACGCAGTCCATCCTGGCTCCACGCCGTATCATACGAAAACTGGCCGAAACCAACCTAGGGTGCGGCAGGGTTTCATTTTCGCACTGCATCCAGCATTTCGCGTTGCAGGCGTTCGGCCTGCGCCGGGTCGCGCGCTGATTGCCTTGGATTGGTCAAAGCAAGAACCTGCCATCGCGATCGGCCTTTCCCGCGACCCGAACTATCGCGCTGCATATCAATCGGATGATCTATATCTTGAATGCGCCCGCCGAGCAGGAGCGGTCCCGGACGGAGCGACCAAATATAGTCACCCCGTGGAGCGGCAGACTTACAAAGCGGCCATGCTGGGAATTGGCTATGGCATGGGCGAAAGGTCGTTGGCAGCCCGGATATACACTGATTTGAACGGGGGGCAGGATACGGAGATCGTCAGCGAAGATGAGGCTGCCAACCGAGCGAAGCGGGTGCTCAGTTGGTATAATGGCGAGTTCGCAGTCCTACAGGCACATCTCGACGGAGAATATCGACACGCACTTGATCGCGGTTGGTGTTCCAGCCCGGATGGGTGGGTGGCATTCGTTTCATCCGAATACAACCGCCGTCCTCAACTCATCAACTTCCCAGTGCAAGCCGCCGGGGCGACCATGCTCCGGCGCGCAGTGACATCGCTGGCTTTTGAGACTGACCTGGATATCTGCCAGACACTCCATGACGCTATCTACCTCAATTGCGATGAGAGGGCGGTTTCCGAAACGATCGCCATTGCCGAGGAGCACATGCGGCGTGCTGCAGAGACCATCACAGACGTTGATATCGAGATCGATGTAAAAGTCATTACGCATGAAGTGCGCTTGGAAGACCCACGCGCGAACCAGCTTCTCGCCATCATCAACACTGCTATCTAGGTGTTACGAGGCAGCCAGATTGCCGGAACCCTCTGCGCGAAGTCGTCGATCTGGTCCCGCCGTCCACCAAATACCATGACCATGAGAGATACAGGGATGGGATTGCGAACGCCTGATAAAGTCAGGAAACGGAGCCTCTCAGCCATCAACCCGACGTCGGCAAGTCGAGCTACCCGACGCTGAAATGTCTGGCTGTCCGTGCGGACTGGACCAAGCATGACGATGGTTTCGCACTCTCCAGCTTCCCATGCGTCGACAGCGCGATTCACCCACTTCATAAAACTGCTGTAGGGCGGATTGACGAAGACCATACGCGCTCCTTCCCAGGATGCCGCAAGCCCGCAGTCCGGCGGCATGATGATCCGGCGCGCCGCCAAGGGCGCGTCTGGGTGACCGCAGGGATCAAGGTCGATTTCCCCAAATGCTGAAGTGACATGATCAAGGAATGCCGTCGGCGTGAATCTTTTGTCGCTTTCGCCCGACGGATCGTGTGCCCACGACGGGCGAATGGGTTCGGCTTTCCGGGCGTTGCGGCCCAACACTTCAAATACCTTGATCAACGACGCGACAGACCCTTCGCTCCGTTCGATCGCTGCCAGAGTCTTCCGAGTTATCCCAGCACGCTTTGCCACTTCATCGAGTGACCAGCCCAACTGCTGACGTTTGCGCCGAAATTGTTCAGGCAGTGTCGATCCTCTGGCGATACCGGAGAAATGAAGTTCGAGGCACGCCATCACTTGCATCAGCAAAATCACCGATCCGGTGCCGCGCTCCAGGCGCTCGATCGACTGCGCAGAGACACCTAGTGCCTTGGCTAATGCTGCACGCCATAGGCCGCGTGATCGGCGGGTGCGCTGAAGATGGTCGAGTAGCATCTGATGACGAATATCATCACATTTTACGCATTGAAACTAAACCCTTCGTCGGATTGAAATTCACTTGCGAATACCAAGTCAGCATCTCGTAAATATATTGCATAACCAATATAGTATTAGATAAAGTATACATATGATTATGGAGAACATCATGGCTATAAATACAGAACACAACAATAAACGATATATTGGACATATCGAAGACGAGCCGCAAATTTGGCAAAATTATTCCGACAACAAAGATGATTGCATAAAATCTACAGGTTCTCTGGTCGATCATCGCAATAAAGTAAATGGAGCGGGAGAAGGCGTTGTAATAGATACAATTACGAATTCGATTGTTGCGTGTTTCGAAATGCACGTTCCGACGCGTCAAGAGGATATTGAATTCATCATCGGCGTTGTCAAAAGCTGCAATAGTGGGCCGACGAAATATTTTAATGGAATTGTGATATCAGAAGATGAAGATGAAATCGTCGATGAATTCGAGCCAGAAAAACGAATTTTCGAAAGCGGTTTAAGTGCTACTGATGAAATAATTCGGCGTATAAAAATGCGTAGCTCGCTGCAATAAACTTCTCACAAATTTCCAACGAAATTAACCCGTCTTATTCAGCGGTGGGGCTTTGAGGGTTGGCGGGAGTGGCGTAAGCCTTTGGCTTGCTGTAGGAAATTGGATGTCTAGACCAACCTGCAGCGAGGCAAAAAATGCCACAGGCCACACCCGCC
>NZ_NMUA01000078.1 GCF_002312805.1 Sphingobium sp. D43FB
GCGTCGAGAGGCTCAAGGGGATGCCCTCGGCCTCGAGCCGGTCACGCTGGCTGTTGAGAGGCTGGTGCAGACCGTACTTCTGGAAGGCGAGGTTTGCCAGGAAGTGCGGCCCGAACATCCCGCGCGGCGTCACGTGGAAGGGCGCTGGTGGCTGGCTGATCTTCTCGCACTTACGGCACGAGACCTTCTCCCGGACCGTCTGGATCACCTTGTGGCGGGCCGGGATTCTCTCGAGCGTTTCGGTGATCACCGGGGGCAGATGGCTAAGATCGTCCGAGCCGCAGCACGGGCAAAGCTCTGGCGCTGGGATGACGACCTTCTCGCGCGGAACGTCGGCCGGGAAGTCGCGGCGCGTGGACCGCTTGCGGGTGAACGCTGCGACCGCGGTGGTCTTGTCGGCCGCAATTTGGCCGAGCAGTTCGGCCTCGCTGGCATTGGCCTCGAGTTCCTCGAAGGTCAGTTCGAGCTGACCCAGCAGGCGCCGGCTGCGCTCGGACCTCGCGCCGTATTTGTCGCGGCGCATTGTCTCGTTCATCAGCTCGAGGTGGGCGTTGCGGGCCAGCAGATCAGCGTTGATTGCCCAGACTTTGGCAACCCGTGCTTCGGCCTCGAGCAATCTGGCCTGGGCCTGTTCCTGAACGATGGCGACCTCAGCCTCGGCCTTATCGGCCCGTTCCTGAACGACCGCAAACTGAGCGCGAAGCTGGATGAGATCGTCGGACGGGTCGCTTGCAGGCATGCTTTTCTATAGCACGAACCTGCCGCAAACCCCAGGATTTAAGCCAGTTTTCCCGCGTATTTTGTCTCACCAATGCGCCCGGACAGGCGGGATTTCTCGCACCTTGATTGACGCGGTGGATCAGCCAACCTGGGTCGGGCGCCAGGTCTCCCGGGGGTTACGCCAGTCTATACCCTCGAGCAGGCAGGCCATCGCCGATGCCGAGATGGCCACCGTTCCGTCCTTTGCGGCGGGCCAGACAAAACGTCCTCTTTCCAAACGCTTCGCGAATAATGACATCCCGAGGCCGTCATGCCACAGGATTTTGCACAGCGATCCGCTCCGGCCCCGAAAGACATACAGGTCGCCAGCATGGACGTCCTTGTTCAAGGCCTCCTGAACCTGCAACGCGAGCGACCGCATCCCCTTGCGCATGTCAGTGTGGCCTAACGCGAGCCAGACTTTGCCTCCGCTCGGAACCGGGATCATCGGATCAGCGCCTTCAGAACAGCGGCAGCCACGCCGGGCGGCGCCGATGCGTAGATATTCACACGCCGCCCGCCAGGCAGATCCACCACGACAGCTGGCGGCGAAGGTGCCTGCTTGCTGCCTCCGTCATCAAGCACGACTGCTTCGACGAAGCCGACCTGCGCCGCAGTTGAAGAGCCCGCCACGCCAGACGCTTGGCACGCTTTGCGGCGCCAGGTGTAAATCAGCGCCGTCGATACATCATGCTGGCGAGCTACACGCGCCACGCAGGCGCCAGGAGAAAAGGCCTCGGACAGAATCTTCGCCCGCTCGTCATCATGCCAGCGCCGCCGACGCTCAGGCCCGCCGAAAACCGTGATCTGACCCACAAAAACCGCTCCTACGACCGCGCTCAAGAGCGACCTTAAGAGCGGTCTGTCACGTCCCGGGCAAGGCGACGCTCAACGGATGCGTACACTTGAGCGCTCCTGACGAGGTGAATGCCCCCATCGCCACTAACTCGTGCAGATCGCGCGTGGCAGTGGCGCGAGAGGTCTCCGTGATCGTAATGTAGTTGCTGGCGCGAAGGCCGCCCGTGAACCCGTCCAGGCCCTCGCGAAACATGCGCGATATGACCTTTGCCTGCCTCTCGTTCAGGCGCGAGCGAAAACGATCGTAGAATCTGGTCTTGGCCAGAAGGAAGTCGATAAGCGCAAGGCTGTGCTGCTGCGC
This sequence comes from Sphingobium sp. D43FB, assembly GCF_002312805.1. Taxonomy (GTDB): domain Bacteria; phylum Pseudomonadota; class Alphaproteobacteria; order Sphingomonadales; family Sphingomonadaceae; genus Sphingobium. The sequence goes on from NZ_NMUA01000078.1 coordinate 1,919, forward strand.
GTCGAGTATCGTCGTCGCGAAATATCTCAGCCAAGGGGTGACTTCATTGCCTTTGTTGGCGGCTTCCAGCGCATCATAATAGGCCGAACGCTTCCGCTGGATGACGTGCGACAGCGCGATCAGACTGGGTTGGCCGATAGCCTGCGAAAGCACTTTTTCGGCAAGCGCCCGCGCTATGCGGCCATTGCCGTCCTCGAACGGATGGATGCTGACGAAGTAGAGATGCGCAATCCCGGCCCGGGTGAGAGCGGGTAGGGGACTCTTGCCGTCAGGCGCGGGCGCGGAAAACCAAGTGACGAATTTCCGCATTTCCGCTGTCATTGTCGATGAAGACGGCGCTTCAAAATGCACCTTGGGTTTATGCAACGGCCCGGAGACCACCTGCATTGGATCGTCATGATCTCGGTAGCGGCCTATGGCCCGGACATCTTGCCGACCATCGAGGATCATTTGATGCCAAGCAAAGAGACTCTCATCGCTGAGGGGATCGGCATAGCCGCGGTATAGCGCAACCATCATGTCTGCTATACCACGCTCAGCTGGCGGCACGCGGCGATGATCCGTGTCCAGACCGAACTGGCGACGGAGCGACGATTGAACGCTGTCGCGGTTGAGCATCTCGCCTTCAATCTCGGATGTCTTGAGCGCCTCCCCCCGTCATCACATCGATGGTGAGTGAGGCTCTATCATCCTCGCCAAGATGTTTGACAGAACCGATCACAACTCCTGACTGCGTCAGAAATCGGGCCTCCATATGGGCCAGCTTCTCGCCGTCCCACCGGAAATTCGGCCAATCCGATTGCTGCCAGTTCCATTTCATGAGCTATACCAATACGCATTATGGCTCAATATATGGCATTATTTGAGTTATAATTGTAGCTTTTATACCTCACCAAGTTGGAAAGGGCGACGAAGCCGCCTTGGGTTCTCGACGAAGCGCCGATATATACGGTAAGTTCCGGGTCTGGGACAAACCGGACTGGCGGCACTTACGCGACTTGCAACTCCTTGCACCCGGTCGGATCGCCGGGATGGGTGGTGAGCGGTCCGGCAGCTTTCAGGTCATCGAGACCTCCACCAGAGCAATGCCCTCACTGCGGTGAGAGCCTATCAGCCACGCATTTCAAACTTCTGCCAAAGTAGTGCTAACGTCGCAATCTGGTCGGAGTTTTACAAATCCGCATTGACGGAACTCGAGTTTCACAACCATGTTGCGTTTATTGCGAATATTCGCTATTGAATAATGCCATCTGCGGAGAAAACCGATGACCTTGCCAGCCAAGGCCTTGCCTTTTGGCAACAGGTTGCCCTCTGCCGACGATCGGCAGATCGCTAACCAGCTTCGCCGGATACTCGCCTCGCAGAAGGACGGTGCGGCCAAGCTGCGGGTGCCCGATCCGAGGACTAGGAAACCAGTCGAGATCACACTGACTCCGGCGATGTCGGACCTGTTTCTAGAACTGCTACGTCACATCGGTAGTGGTGATGCCGTCACGCTGGTGCCAATCCAGCAGATGCTGACGACGCAGCAAGCAGCAGACCTGCTCAACATGTCGCGCCCGTACCTTATCAAGCTCATCGAGAAGGGCGATATCCCGCACAGCATGGTGGGGCGGCACCGGCGTCTTAAGGCTGAGGACGTATTCGCCTACAAAACTGCGCGCGACAAAATCCGATCGAAGGCGATGGACGAACTGATTGCAGACGGCGCAGACCTCTATTGATCTGACTCAACCATGTTCGCCAATCGATACACCGCACTGGTTGATGCCTGCACACTGGTCAGCGCTCCGCGGCGTGACCTGCTCCTCACCTTGGCCGACGCGGAATTCTTTCGTGTGCGATGGTCGCAGCGCATCCTCGATGAAACGCGTTCTGCGCTGGACAAGATCTTTACCGAGCGCAAAATCGAGAGCGCGTCCGACCGCACGTTCAATGTGCCCCGATCGACCCTTGCGGACACCTTGGCTCGAACAGGGTGGGTAGCGTCAAAGGCCGATGCGTGATGTCGCTTGCCCATGTTGATCTTTTTAGGGTGCACAAAAACTGTTGTGCGGGCGATTTAACGGGTGTACGAAATTGGTATGGAGATCGAGTTCGACCCGGCCAAAGACGAGAGGAATATCGCCAAACACGGCATATCCTTGCAGGCTGCGGAAGGGTTCGATTGGGACACGGCCTTTGAACGCGAGGATGACCGCTTCGATTATGGAGAGGTTCGTTTCGTTGCCATAGGGTTGATCGGTGATCGCCTGCATGTGCTGGCTTTCACCGACGGCTCCAACGACGATGCGGTTCGCGCCATCAGCTTGCGTCCGGCAGAGAAGCATGAAGCGAGGTTCTATTATGGCCAAGTTTGATCCTGAGATTCACGACGATAATCCGCCGATGGATGCGGTGTTCATGACCGGAATGAAGCCGTCCCGGCGAGGTCGCCCGAAGCTCGAAGCCCCCAAGGTAGAGGTAAAAATCCGCCTGGATGCGAAGACGGTCGAGCATTTGCGTGGGAGCGGCCCAGGCTGGCAAACGCGCGTCAATGCCCTTCTGGGTAAGCTCGTAGCGTCAGGGCAAATCTAGCAACTTCGCGGCCAGCAATCAGACAGTGGTGCGACGCCATCCTACGGCGTGAGCCGATCGCGCGCTAAAGAGAAGAAGATGCTATATAATACCGATGGTTAGCCTAGGTCGTGTGGACGAATTTGATCAAACATAGACCTGCGGCGAAGCTAACGATTGACCTGTAGTTTTCGGCTGTTTTCTCGCATCTGAGGGCGACGCGCTTGAAGCGTTTGAGGCGGCCGAAGCCCTGTTCGATACGCCCGCGCGCCTTGTAGAGCGTCCTGGCGAAGAAGGTGGGTTTGTTCTTTTCGTTGGCCTTGTGCGGGATGACCGGGGCGATGCTCCGCGCCCTTGCGGCAGCCCGGTTGGCCTTGCTGGAATAGCCCTTGTCGGCAATGGCGGCGCGCGGGGATATGTCTGGCCCAATGTCGAGCAGGGTCTCGAAATGCGTGCAGTCCGAGGCTTCGCCGCCGGTCAGATCGAAGGCGATCAAGTCTCCGCAGCCGTCCGCTTTTGCGTGGATCTTGGTCGTGAAGCCGCCGCGTGAGCGGCCGAGGGCTTGACCGCTTTGCCCCCTTTTGCGCCCGCTGCCGACACATGGGCGTATCGCTCCGGTGAGGGCCGCCTTGCGGTGATCGGCTGATATTTCGAGATGGCACCGGTGCAAGCGCTGTTGGTGTGGACGGCCTCCATACGGCATCAAATAATGCCAGGTTATGCCGTTAGACATCAACGATGGAGACCCGCTATGGACCAGATTATTCGCATTGGCATGGATACGTCGAAGCATTTCTTTC
>NZ_NMUA01000007.1 GCF_002312805.1 Sphingobium sp. D43FB
GACGAAAATGGGAAGATATCGACGATATGGGCGGATGCGTCTTGCCCCTCGATCAAGCCCTCGACCACATCGCTGAAAACAGCATCTTCTGGACCTGGACCTGACCAAAAACGTACAAAGTCGAGCTAAGAGCCTGGTGGCGGGAGGATAGGCTGTGTTGACAAAGGGAGATAACTGATAGCAATTGTATGAGTTAAATTCTGTGTGACGGGATGGCGCGTCTCAAACAGAGTGACTGGCTTGGAGGGTATGCGGAATATGATCGTCAAACATGCGCTAGCGTTGGCCATTTCCGTCGCCGCTTCTCCGCTGCTGGCTCAGCCTACTCCGATAAAGATGAGTGTCGCGGCGGATGGCACTGGTCCGAAAATCGATCGCAACATCTTTGGTCAGTTTGCCGAAAATTTGGGAACCGGCATTTATGGCGGCGTTTGGGTCGGTGAGGACTCGTCGATCCCCAATGTTCGGGGCATGCGCAGCGATGTCGTGAGCGCGCTGAAGGCCTTGAAAGTCCCAAGCGTTCGCTGGCCTGGAGGCTGCTTCGCCGACGAGTATCACTGGCGCGATGGCGTCGGGCCACGGGCCAAGCGCGCAGTCACCGTAAACGGCAGTTGGGGCAATGCCCTGGAAAAAAACGACTTCGGCACCGACGAATTTTTCGACTTTCTCAATCAGATCGAATCAGAAGCCTATATTTCGGTGAATATGGGATCAGGCAGTGCCAAGGAAGCGGCCGACTGGATGGCCTATATGACCGCTGATCCGGGTACGACGGCAGGTGCGGAGCGTGCGGCCAACGGGCACCGCGAACCGTACCGCGTCAAGTTTCTGGGTATCGGCAATGAAAGCTGGAGTTGCGGCGGCGCCTATAGCGCGGACTATTATGTCGATGAGATGAAGCGCTACGCTCGCTTCACGCGCAACCTCAATATCCAGCAGCAAGGCACGGACAACCCCGCTGGCGGCTCGGTCGCGGGCACAGATCCGATGCAGCGGATAGCCGTTGGCCCAGGATCGCTGGATACGGCCTATACCGAAGCCGTCATGAAGGCATGGAAAGGCCATGACTGGAGTTGGAGCATCGAAGGTCTCTCGATGCATAACTACACTTGGATGAGTTGGCCCCCTTCCTTTTCAAGCATCGACTTTGGCGAGCGTGAATATGCCATGCTCATCAAGGATACGCTGAAAATGGAGGATATGATCCGGGTCCATTCGGCTGTCATGGACAAATATGATCCGGCCAAGAAAGTCCCGCTGGTCATCGATGAATGGGGCGTATGGCTTGCCAAGCTGCCCGGTAGCCGGGACGGTTTCCTGCATCAGCAGAACTCGATCCGCGATGCCATCATAGCGTCGATCAACCTCAACATGTTCACGCGCCACGCAGACCGCGTTCGCATGACGGTGATCGCCCAGATGGTGAATGTTCTCCAGGCCATGATCTTGACCGATGGGCCCAGGATGGTGCTGACGCCCACCTATCATCTCTTCAAAATGTATGTGCCCTTCCAGAACGCGACGCGACTGCCGATAGATTTCGATGCCGGGACTTACAGCTTCGGGGATGTGCGTGTTCCGCGCATAGACGCGATTGCCGCGCGGGGCACGGATGGGAAACTTTGGATCGTGCTAACCAACGTCGATCCCTCCAAGCCTGCTGAGATAGATGCGCAGATAGCGTGTATTCGTGTCGGCGCTGCATCTGGGACAGTGCTGACCGCCGATCGGGTTGATGCGATCAACAGCTTTGACAAGCCTGACACTGTCGCGCCGCGACCAATCTCCGCACGGGTAAATGGGGGACGCCTACAGGTAACGCTGCCGCCAAAGTCGGTCACTGTGTTGTCGGTTACGCCATGATAACGCGGGGATACTGGCTTCTTTGACGCTTGAAGCGATGCGCCAGCCCAGGTCGATCAGGACTGCTTCTTCGCTTCTGCAAATGGGATCCTTATCCATGCAATCAGTTCGCCCATTTCTCGCTATCATGTCGCTGGCGGTGATATTGCCCTGGTCTGCTGCACAGGCCGACAATCCTATCATCCAGACCCGCTTTACCGCGGACCCGGCTCCGTTCGTGCATGATGGCGTGGTGTATCTCTACGCCAGCCATGACGAGGATGATGCCGACGGGTTCAAGATGCTCGACTGGCGGCTGTATAGTTCGACCGACATGGTCAACTGGACCGACCGGGGCGTCGTCGCTTCGCTCAAGACATTTCCCTGGGCCGTGCAGAGCAATGATGCCTGGGCGCCGCAGGTGATCGAACGCGATGGCAAATTCTACCTTTATGCGCCGATCAGCGTGGCCGGATCGCCCAAGAATGTGATCGCTGTCGCCGTAGCGGACAGACCGGAAGGTCCGTTCAAGGATGCGATCGGCAAGCCGCTGATCGCGCCTGGCAATGGCTATATCGACCCGACCGTGTGGATCGACGATGACGGGCAGGCCTATCTCTACTGGGGCAATCCCAGCCTGTGGTATGTCAAGCTGAACAAGGACATGGTGTCCTATTCCGGTGAAATTCAGAAGGTTGCCCAGCCAGCCGATTATCAAGAAGGGCCGTGGTTCTATAAACGGGCGGGTCATTATTACATGGCCTATGCATCGACCTGCTGCCCCGAAGGGATCGGCTATGCGATGAGCAAGGGGCCGACCGGGCCGTGGGTCCACAAGGGCAAGCTCATGGACCCCAGCCCGCGCTCGACCGGCAACCACCCCGGCATCGTCGACTATAAGGGCAAATCCTATCTGTTCGGATTTCACTATGAGCTGAATTTCGACATGACGCCGATCCATCATGAGCGGCGGGCGATCAACGTCACCAGCTTCACGTATAATGCCGACGGCACCATCCCCAAACAGCCCTGGTGGGACACGAAGGGCGCAGCGCAGATTGCTCCGGTCGATCCGTACAGCCGAGTGGAGGCGGAGACGATCGCCTGGACGTCACGGATCAAGCGCGACCGGGACCGGCCCTATGATTGGGCACCGGGCGTACTGACGGAGGCCGGGGATGCGGGCGGCATGATCGTCACGCGCACCACGAACCGCAGCTATATCAAAGTTGCAGGCGTGGATTTTGGTAATGATGGGGCCAGGACGTTCGTGGCCAGCGTCGCCAACGCGCTGCCCGGGGCGCAGATCGAATTGCGGGTGGACGGCCTGACCGGGCCGGTGATCGGCACGCTGACGGTTGGGGCGACCGGCGCGGCGGGGCAGTGGCAGGAGCAATCGACGGAGGTGTCCGGCGCGACCGGCGTCCGCGACCTGTTCATCCTGTTCAAGGGTAAGGGCGATGACGAACGCTCGCTGCTCGATTTCGACTATTGGCGTTTCGCACGATGAACGGTCGCATAATGACGAACGAAATGAGGAGAGGGCGGATGTCGCCATATTGGATGGGTACGGTTGCGGCCATATTGGCATTGGCGCCGGTATCGGCACGGGCCGCGCCGCCGCCGACCGGACTGGACGAGTTGGGACAGATGCAGGCGCTGGTTCCGGCGGATGATGCGGCGTTCCATTTTCAAAAGCTGCGCAGCGGGGTTCAGTTTCGGCTGAACGGCGTCACCAAGTCGGTGATCTTCTATTCCCCGACGGTCGTGCGGGTGAACGCCAATCTGGGCGCATCCTATTGGACCCAGCGCAGCCTGGTCGTCATTCGCGAGCCTGAAGCGGTGCCCTTTACCGTACGCGAGACGGCCGACACGCTGGAACTGGTCGGGCAGAAATTGCGCGTGAGCATCGACAAGGGCAGCGGCGCGCTGACCTATCATGATCCGTCGGGACGATTGCTGACGCGCGAAAAGGCGGAGGCACCGCAGTCGATCGAGAAGCGCACTATCTCCGACGCGCCGACCTATGAAGTGGAAAATAGCTTCACGCTGCAACCCGATGAGGGGATTTACGGGTTCGGCTTCACCGCCGATGATGAGGTCAATCGCCGGAACAAGGAATTGCTGCTGGTCCAGACCAATGTCGGCATCATCATCCCGGTGATGGTGTCGACGCAGCGATACGGCATTTTGTGGGACACCTACTCCCAGATGCGGTTCAAGGATGATGCACAGGGCGCGCGGTTGTGGGCGGAAAGCGCGCCGGGCGGCGTGGATTATTATTTCATGGCGGGCGATCCGGCGGCCAAGGATACGCTCGATAGCGTCGTGGGTGCCTATCGCTGGCTGACTGGCGACGCGCCGATGGTTCCCAAACAGGCGTTCGGCCTGTTCATGAGCAAGGAGCGTTACCCTACGCAGGACCGCATCGTTGAGGTTGCCAAGACCTTTCGCAAGGAAGGCTTCCCGCTCGATTATATCGTGCAGGACTGGCAATATTGGGGCAGCGACCGCGACGGCACATGGTCAGGCATGATCTGGAACCCCGAACGCTTTCCCGACCCGGCGGGGATGAGCCGGACGATCCATGATCTCAACATGAAGCTGATGGTGTCGATCTGGCCATCGGTGGGCAATGACACGGCGCTGGCGCGTGAACTCGACCAATATGGCCTGCGCTTCAAGCCACTGCACTGGATTTCCAAAAAGGCGCGCGTCTATGACGCCTATAGCGCCAAGGGGCGGGAGATTTATTTCAAACATATCAAGTCTGGGCTGCTCGACAAGGGCGTGGACGCGCTGTGGATGGACGGGACCGAGGTCGAGGTGAGTTCCGCCATGTGGAACCCGGTCGACAATGTGCGCGACACCAAGGCGCTGGGCCAGAATGCGCTGGGCGATTTCACTCGTTACCTGAACCCCTATTCGCTGTTGACGACGCAAGGCACCTATGAGGGGCAGCGCGCCATTAGCGACAAGCGCGTCTTCACGCTGACGCGATCGGCCTGGGCGGGGGCGCAGCGCACGGGCGCGGTGTCATGGTCGGGCGACATCTATGCCAGTTGGCAGACATTCGCGCAGCAGGTGGCAGGCGGCGTCAATGTGACGGTCACGGGCAATCCCTATTGGACGCAGGATACCGGCGGGTTCTTCGTCAGCGACTTTCCCGGTGGCGAGAAGAATCCGGCATGGCGCGAACTGTTTGCGCGCTGGTTCCAATATGCCGCGTTCAACCCGATCATGCGTGTGCATGGGACGAACGTGGAGCGCGAACCCTATATCTTCAAGACGCTGGACCCGCCGGTGTACAAGACGCTGCTCGACACGGTGAACCTGCGCTATCGGTTGTTGCCCTATATCTATAGCCTCAGCGCGCAGGTGACGGCGGATCGCTCCACCTTGATGCGGCCGCTGGCGATGGATTTCCCCGACGATCCGGCGGTGCGTAACATCAACGACAGTTTCATGTTCGGATCATCGTTGCTGGTGCATCCCGTGACGCGGGCGATGTATAATATCCTGCCGTCGCTACCGACGATGGTGCCAGCGCAGCATTTGCGCTCGGCTGATGGCAAAGCGGGGCTGGATGTCCAATATTTCGCGGGCGAGAATTTCGAGACGCCGCGTGGCAAGGGCGTGGACGCGAAGATCGACCATACATGGCCCGACCCACCGCTGGCCGAAATGCCGCCGGGCCTGACGTCGCTCAGCCATTTTTCCGCCCGGTGGAACGGCACACTGATCGCGCCGGAGGATGGCGAGTATGAGATCGGGCTGAACGGCAATGACGGGATGCGGCTGTATCTGGGCGGCAAGGTGGTGATCGACGAATGGAACCGCAGCGCGACGCGCACGCGGACGGTGAAGCGGACGCTGAAGAAGGGCGAGGCGCTTCCCGTGCGGCTGGAGTTTTTCCATCCCGAAGGTGGGCGGGTGTTCCGCTTCATATGGCGAACGCCGAGCGAACTGCAGCGCGATAAAGCCGCAATCAATGCGCCGCGTGACCTGACGATGCGGACCTATCTGCCAGCAGGGACGGACTGGTATGATTTCTGGACCAACCAACGTCATGGCGGGGGCGAAACGGTGTCGCGCGAAGCGCCGCTCGACATCATGCCACTCTACGTCCGGGCTGGATCAATCGTGCCGATGGGGCCGGTGATGCAATATGCGACCGAAAAGCCGGACGCGCCCTATGATGTGCGCATTTATGCGGGGGCAAGTGGGCGTTTCACGCTCTATGAGGACGACAACGAGACTTATGCCTATGAAAAGGGGCAGTCGGCACGCTTTGATCTCGACTGGGATGATGCGAAACGGACGCTGACAATCAGTCAACGGCGCGGGTCTTTCCCTGCGATGACAAAACAGCGTCAGCTTAAGGTCACCGTCATAGGACAAGAGAAATCTTTGGTAGCCGCTTTACCCCCTGTCGAACGAGAGGTTGTCTATAACGGCAACAGCCAGGAGGTGCGCTTCAACGCTCCATAGTGCCAGAAAATGACTGCAAAGTGAGAATCATGCTCTAACGGTTGTACGTATTCTACACGCCCGTCTGCGTATCATCAATCAAGTGTAGGATGGCGCGATCCTCCTTATTCAGCCATTGATAGAGGCGCGCGCGGCGCTCGCCCCCAGCGGTCATATTCAGCTTGTCCAATTCCCCTTGGTGTAGCGGCTTTCAATCCTATCACAGACCTATTTGCCCTTGAATGTTTGCACGTCCCGATTTATCGCGAATAATTCGCATTACTAAGCAAGGGGCGCTCTATAATGACCCGCGGCACAATCCGCGTGTGGTATCTCGTTCATAAATGGACCAGCCTCATCTGCACGCTGTTCCTGCTGATGCTTTGCGTCACCGGACTGCCGCTGATCTTTCACGATGAAATCGACGCGCTGTCAGGCGAACCCGACAGCATGGCCGCAGGGGGACCGCCTTCATCCAGCGATGCGCCCGGCTTGAAATCGCTTGATGCTTTGCTGGGGACGGTTTTGGCAAATGCACCGGGCCAAGTTCCGGTATTCATGGCGTTCGACAATGACACGCCACTGATGACCATCACCACGGCCCCGCAGCCGGACAGCAGTGGTGCGGACATGACCATTCATGTTCTTGATCGCGCGACCGGGGAAGTGACGGGTCGGGAGAGCGAGGAAGGTGTGATGCATTTTCTGCTCCAACTGCATACCGACATGTTTATGGGTCTGCCCGGCATGCTTTTCCTGGGTGTCATGGGCTTCCTGTTTTTCATCGCGCTGCTGTCAGGGACGGTTCTCTACGCGCCCTTCATGCGCAAGCTGGACTTCGGCACCCTGCGTGTGAGCCGTAGTCGGCGGCTGCGGCAGATCGACTATCATAATCTGTTGGGCATCGTTGCCCTGGCCTGGATGGGCGTCGTCGGGCTGACCGGCGTGATCAATGCCGCCGCGACGCCGCTGCGCCAGATGTGGCAGATGGACGAACTTGCCGAAATGACCCTAGCCTATGCGGGCCAGCCGCCATTGCCACCGTCGCGATACGGGTCGATCGACAAAGCCATGGCGGCGGTACGGGCGGCGCGGCCGGGCAATAACCCGCAGTTCATCGCCTTCCCTGGGGGTGGGTTCAGCAGCAAGCATCATTATGCCGTTTTCCTGCAGGGCACGACGAAGCTGACCGAACATGTGCTGACGCCAGCGCTGGTCGATGGCGAAAGCGGCGTGCTGACCGACATCCGCCAAATGCCCTGGTACATGGTTGCGCTATCCTATTCGCAACCTCTGCATTTTGGCGACTATGGTGCGCTGCCGCTCAAGATTCTCTGGGCGATCCTTGACCTTTTCACCCTCTATGTCCTGTGGACCGGCTTGCTGCTGTGGCTGGGCAAGCGGCGTGCGGGCGCTGACGCGCATGTCCGCGAGGTCGAGAGCGGTGGTCTCGTGGCGGCGGCGGAATGACTGGCAAGTCCCGAAATCATGTCCGGTCGCTTCGCCATATCTTCGGCGCGCCGCTGATCATCGCCCTACTGAGTCTGGTCGGGCTGGTGTCTGCGCTGGCCGGTGACGGCGCCGCGGATTGGTTGTCCTGGGCGGCTCTCTTGGTCCCGCCTCTCGCGGTCGTCTGGGCGATGCGGAAACATAGACGCTGATTCAGCCCATCTTTCGATCTTTTTGTCCTGGGGAATACCATTGTGACGTCCAAATTTTCGCGCCTGATGATCGGCGCATCGCTCGCGACCTTCGCTGTGCCCGCCTTCGCGCAGGACAGTGCCATCATCGTTACCGCGCAGAAGCAGAACCAGACGGCTGTGTTGCGCGGAGGTAATGTCGGCATATTCGGCGACAAGGCTGCGCAAGACACGCCGTTCAGCATCAAGACCTATAATGAGGCGCTGATCCTCAACCAGCAGCCGCAGACATTGGGCCAGGTTCTGGAGAATGATCCGTCGATCCGCACGACGCTGGGCTTTGGGATTGCCGGCGAACTGTTTGTGATCCGCGGCTTTGCTCTGAGCGGAGACGATGTCGGGTTCGGTGGCCTTTATGGCATAGCGCCGCGCCAGTTGGTTGCGCCCGAACTCGCTCAGTCAGTGCAGGTGCTGAACGGCTCCAGCGCCTTCATCAACGGGGCCGCGCCGGGCGGCAGCGGCATCGGCGGCAGCGTCAACCTGATGCCCAAGCGTGCGGGCGCGCATGATCTCAATCGGCTGACCGTCAACTATACCGGGCCAGAGCATATTGGCGGCGCGTTCGACGTCAGCCGTCGCTATGGGGCGAACGACGAATGGGGTGTGCGGATCAACGGCACGGCGCGACGGGGCGATGTGGCAATCGACGATGAATTTCGCAGCTCCTACCTATTGGGCGGCGCCATCGACTATGACAATGGCCCGCTGCGGCTAGCGCTCGACATCGTCTACCAACGTGTGAGGGTCGCGCACCAGCGACCCAAGCTGGTGGTCGGCAATATCATTCCTGCCGTGCCGGGGTCATCGACCAATTATGGTCAGCCATGGCAGAATAGCACGCTGCGCGATATCTTCGGGCAATTCAGGGCCGAATATGACATTGCCGACAATGCGCTGCTCTATGCATCATTCGGCGCGCGCGACGGGTCGGAGCGCGGTTTCTACCAGACCATAAGACTGACCGACGCAGCTACCGGCGCGGCCACGGCACAGGGTTCCTATATCCCGCGCACGGATAACAACGAGGCGGCTACCGTAGGTCTGCGCGCCATGCTGGCATCGCGCCTCTGGACGCATGAAGTCAATGTCGGCGGGTCGATCAACTGGCTGGTTAACCGCAATGCCTATTTATTCTATGCGGCCTCGCCGGTGGCGACCAATATCTATGATCCCGTCGCTGTCCCGCGTCCCGATGTGGTCACCTTCGCAGGTGGCGACATTGACGATCCATTCCCGATCAACCGGCAGAAATTGAGCAGTCTGTTCGTGTCCGACACCATCGGTTTCTGGAACGACCGGCTGCAGATCACCGCCGGACTGCGGCTGCAGATGATCGGCAGCAAATCCTATGCCGCAAACGCCACGGGACCAATCGCTGCCGGTGGTCTGACCGGCCGCTATGATGAAGATGCCGTGACGCCGGTCCTCGGTCTCGTCTTCAAGCCCGTCAACGGCGTGTCATTCTACGGCAACCGGATAGAGGCGTTGGTGCCCGGTGCCACTGCAGCGGTCAGCGCCAATACCGGCACCGGCGTCCTGCCCGTCAGCAATGGCGGTGAGACGCTTCCACCCTTTCTATCCACGCAATATGAATTGGGTGGCAAGGTTGCGCTTGGCAAGCTGAACGCCAGCCTGGCCTTATTCCAGATCGATCGCGACATCGCTATCTATACGCTCGACGCGGCGCGGCCGGGCTTTCTTGTCTATGGCCCGTTCGGCACGCAGCGGCACCGCGGTATAGAATTGAGCATCGAAGCGGAGCCGTTGGAGGGCTTGCGCCTGATCGCTGGCGGATCGGTGATCGACGCCGAACTGCGCCAGACCCAGGGTGGGGTCAATGAAGGCAATAAACCGACCGGCGTTCCTGAATATATGCTCAACGCCAATGTCGAATGGGATCTGCCGTTCGCCCCGGCATTCACCGTTACGGGCCGGGCGGTGCATACGGGAAAGCAGGCCGCCAACCTTGATAACACGCTGTTCCTGCCTAGCTGGACACGGTTTGATCTCGGCCTGCGCCATGTCTCGCTGCTGGGCGACAGCCCGCTGACGCTGCGTGCGGGCATCGATAATATTGCCAACCGGCGTTATTGGGCGTCCGCGTTCGACAGCTTCCGTCCGGACCTGTTGCAGGGCATGCCCCGCACCTTCAAAGCGTCGGCATCGATTGAATTTTGAGCCGTCAGTGTGGTCGGGCAGTCGGAGGTGCCCCAATATCGGTGGCGCAAACCCGAAGGATGAATCGGCCACGTCTTCTGCCCGACCCAATCTATAGGTCGGGCAGGATCTGATCGGCTCTGCCCCAATGGGCCAGATCCCTGGATGCCGCGCGCTTCGCCATTTCGCCTGCATCCCCGATATGCCAATGGTCTGGGCCATCGAGCGTGCGCAGTTCCTCCCAGCTGATCGGCACGGCGATCGGTGCGAACGGCCGCGATCGCGCGCTATAGGGCATGACGGCCGTCGCGCCGCGCTGGTTGCGCAAATAGTCGATGAAGATCTTGCCCGTCCGCTTCGCCTTGGCGAGTGCGGCGGTGAACCGGTCGGGGTCAGCCTGCGACAAAGCGATGGCAAACCGATGCGCGAAATCCTTGACCTGCGGCCATTCCGCGCTGGGGGTCAGCGGCGCGATCACATGCACCCCCTTGCCACCCGTCACCATCGGAAAGGTCACGAGCCCCATCTGCGCCAGCATATCCTGAAGGTGGAAGGCGGCTGACACCACATCCTTGAACGCCAACCCCTCGTCGGGATCAAGATCGAACACAAGCCGGTCGGGCTTCTCGACATCCTCGATTCTGGCGCCCCAGCCGTGAAATTCGATCGTCCCCATTTGAACGCAGGTCAGCAGCCCCGCGGGCGTATCGACAAAGAGATAGGGTTCCTCCTGGCCGTCCTTTTCGAGGATACCCACCTGCTTGACGTCGTCGCCGAAGCTGCCAGCATCATGTTTCTGGAAAAAGCATTTCTTGTCGCGACCTTGTGGACAGCGCACGACGCTGATCGGCCGACTGCCTGCCCAGGGCAGCATGATATCCGCCACCGTCTCATAATAGTCGGCCAACTCGCCCTTGGTGAGCTTGCCCTCCGGGAAGATCACCCGATCGCGATTGCTGATCTTGACCCCGCTGGTCGCGGCGGGCTGCGTCGCCTGTCCGACCGGTGCTTCGACCTCCAGCACGACGGCTTCCGGCTTCTTGTCCTCACGTAGACCCAGATAGCTTGAATGGCGCAGCACGCCTTCGTCGGTAAACTCCGCAAAGGCGACCTCGGCGACCAGTTTCGGTGTGATCCAGCGCGCCTCGCGCACCGCCGCGCGCGGGGCCTCGACCGTCGGCGTCTTCCGGGCCAGCGGTGCCATCAAGGCCAGCAGCCGCGCCATCTCATCTGCCGAAAAGCCGGTGCCGACCTTCCCGGCGAACCGCAGCACGCCCTTGTCATGGACGCCGAGCAGCAGCGAGCGGAACCCGCGCTGCTTGTCCGAGGGTAACCAGCCCACAATCACGAATTCCTGACGCCGGATGCACTTGGTCTTGACCCAATTGCCCGATCGCGCGCCGGAATAGCGCGCATCTACCCGCTTGGAGATGACGCCTTCAAGTCCCGCGCCGCAAAAGCGCTCGAACAACTGCTCACCGCGCCCGACAATGTGGTCGGAATAACGAATATGCCCCACCCCGTCGCCGATCAGCGTGGCGAGCATCGCCTTGCGTTCGATCAGCGGCCGCCCGGTCAGATCCTCGCCATTCAATGCCAGCAGGTCGAACGCCATATAGTCGATCTGGCCCGGATCGTCTTTTAGCGCGGCCTGCAAACCCTGAAAGCTGGTGCGGCCATCGGGCAGGATCACCACGGCCTCGCCGTCGATGAGGGCGCTGGATGCGTCCAGTTTTGTTGCGTCAGCGATCAATCCGGCAAAGCGATCGGACCAGTCGAGGCCCGATCGCGTATAAGCGCGGCCATCGTCGCCGCTCATGGCCAACAGCGTGCGATAGCCATCATATTTCAGCTCATGCAGCCAATGATTGCCCGCTGGCACATGATCGACCAGCGTCGCCAACTGTACCGGCTGAAACGGCGGCGGAGCATCGCCCTTCGCTATTCCGCGTACAGCCGCCTCCGCCTTTGCGGCCTTACGCTTGGGAACGGTTTTTCCGGCAGCGATTTCCTCCATCGTGCGGCCGCTGTCGATGCTGGTGAGATGATGGCTGACCAGATCGTCCGACCCACCGGCGAAGGCGTCATTGACCTTGCGCAATATCCAGTTTTCGCCGCGCTCCTTCCCGCGTGGCTTGAGCCGGAACAATATCCATTCGCCCTGCATCCGGCGGCCGTGGAGGATGAAATGGAGATGCCCTTCGGGCAGCGTCTTGCGGGGGTCTTTGCCCGCCACCGGTTCCCATGTGCCATTGTCCCACAGCATGACGGTGCCGCCGCCATATTCGCCTTTGGGGATCAGGCCTTCGAACCGCGCATAATCGAGCGGGTGATCTTCGGTCCGCACGGCCAGACGCTTGTCGTCGGGATTGGCGCTCGGCCCACGGGTGACGGCCCAGCTGACCAGCACGCCATCCAGTTCCAGTCGGAAATCATAATGCAGCCGCGACGCTGCATGTTTCTGGACGACAAAGCCGTTGCCGGTCGTCGGAAACTCCGCACCGGCAGGCTCGGCCGTGCGCGCAAAATCGCGCTTGGCCCGATAGAGCGCCAGGCTGTCCTTTGGAGATTTGTCCTGCGCCTTGGCCATGCCGGTTCGATCCGTCCCTTTGCCCGTCAATCCACAGACGTGGCGACTCGTTCCGAGGGTATCTCAATCGGGTCATGCCCGCTTCTTGGCGGATGTTTTGCCTGCCGACTTCGCGCCGCTTTTGGCCGTTGCCTTGCCCGCTGGTTTCTTCGCGGTCGTCTTGGCCTTGCTGGCCGGGCCGATGGATTTCTTGAGCGCGGCCATTAGATCAACGACATTGCTGCCGCGTGGATCGGCGCTGGCGTCATCATCGCTATCGATGTTGAGCGTCTTCCCCTTCTTCTTATGCTCGATCAGCTCTTTCAACGCATCGACATAGCGATCGTGAAAATCGCTCGCATCGAATTTGCCCGTCTTCTTGTCGATCAAGGTCGTGGCGAGTTCGAGCAATTCGTCGTCCGGCTCGTCATCGCCAATCTCGCGGAAATAGCTGGCGGCCTTGTTGACTTCATCGGCGTAGCGCAACGTCTCCATCACCATACCACGCCCGCACGCCTTGATGCTGACGACATATTCCCGGCCGCGCATCGCCAGTTGGCCAAGGCCAACCTTCCGACTGCGCCGCAGCGCTTCCCGCAGGACGATGAAGGCTTCCTCCGCCAGGTCGTCGGCGGGCACGACATAATAGGGCTTTTCGAAATAGACCATGTCGATGTCGTGTGCATCGACAAACTGGGTCAATTCCAGCGTCTTCTTGCTCTCCAACTTGACGCCTTCGATGTCCGTCTCGTCCAATAGCACATATTCGCCCTTGGCATATTCAAAGCCTTTGACGATGTCGTCCAGATCGATCGGCCCGATGCCGGGCACGACCTTTTCATATTTGATCCGCTTGCCCGATGGCTCGTGGATCTGGTTGAAGGCGATCGTCGCGCCACTTCTGGTCGCGGAATAGATTTCGACAGGGATGGACACAAGCGCGAGCCGGATCTGGCCTTTCCAATAGGGTCGTGCAGCCATGATCATCTCCCGTCGGTCCAAGGCATCAACCCTCCGCGCGTTGACGCGGTTCCAGCCTATGGGCTTCTGCACGCCCAGTTCGCCGTCCACTGCTTTGAACGCGGGCAGGACATCGTCACAGGCCCCATCTCATAACTGCGCTGTCCTTACTTTTGGTCAGTCCGATGATCTAATGATCCTCCGATCGACGCGGCGGCGCAGTCGATTCGCGGACGGCGAGCATATAGTCGAGGTGCGTGGCGCTTTTTGCTGGGGCATCTCCTCCGCGTGCCAGCATGATGCCCAGCGTCGCCGCCTCCGACGCGATCCTTGCCCCCGGATGGCGAACTGTCGTCAAAGCAGGCCAGATCTTCACCGCAATGGGGGTGTCATCGAAACCCGCGACCGACAGGTCGTGCGGGACATCCAGCCCCTGCCGATGCGCCAGCGACGTAACGGCCGCCGCGACATCGTCGTTGCTGGCGAAAATGGCGGTGGGCCGGGGGGCAAGGCTCAGAAG
The DNA here is from genome assembly GCF_002312805.1 of Sphingobium sp. D43FB. Classification (GTDB taxonomy): domain Bacteria; phylum Pseudomonadota; class Alphaproteobacteria; order Sphingomonadales; family Sphingomonadaceae; genus Sphingobium. The sequence continues at coordinate 14,219 of NZ_NMUA01000007.1, forward strand.
CGTCTGCGCGGCGTCCAGCCCGGATTCGAAACTCATATCGCCATCAGCGATCAGTTCGGGGCGTAGGGCGATGCCGGCCTCTTGCAACGCGGCGATATAGCCGTCCCGCCGCGTCCTGCTGATCAGATGATGCCCGGCGCCGCGAATGAAGCCGATATCCTTATGGCCGAGGCTGATAAGATAGCGCGTCATGTCGCGCGCCGCCGCAAAATCATCGATGCGGATGCAATATTCGTCAGTGAGATCGTCGCCGGGGGAAAGCGCCACGATCGGCACTGGCGCATCTTTGGTCAGGCCATGGCTATTGGCGATCTCGCAATAGGGCGGAGCAATCAGGATGGCGTTCGCACCGTTGCTGATAAGGGTCTGAATACCCGCCGCCACTTCCCCGGCGTCGCCCACTTCGAGCGGCTGCAACAAGAGTTGCGCGCCCATGCGGTTGGTAGTTTCCAGGCTGCCGATCAGGATCGAACTGAGAAACGCATTTTCGATATTGCGATACATCAGGCCGATGCGGGTCATGCCGGAGCCAGCCAGCGACTTGGCTGCAGGGTTGAGGGAATAGTTAAGCGTCTTGACGGCGTCCATCACCGCCTGCCGCGTGCTTTCGCGCACCTTGTGCCGGTTGTTGAGAACGTTCGACACGCTCATGGGCGACACGCCTGCGAGTTCGGCGACGGTCTTGATGGTGATCGTCTTGCTCGGCCGTCTTGTCATCTTTTTCCCAAACCCATACTCTTCCATAGCTTAACGCGCCTGCGCTTCAATCCATGAATCGCCTGCACGGGCGCGGCCTGTGTCGGAAAAGCGACAACCCCGCCCGGAAAAATATGTAGCGCTACATATTTGTTTGACTCAAGGGTCGGAAGGCAACATGTAGCGCTACAAGATCAATGGGCGCTTCGGGTCGCATAGCCCATATTGTTTGTTTGCAAACGTCGGAAATCAATCCGACAGGCATAAAGGGGAGGTACTATGAAAGCTTCTAAGGTCACTCAGCGTCTGTCCGGCTCGTCGATGATCGGGCTGATCGCGACGCTCGCCGCCGCCAACATGACTCCCGCCTTTGCGCAAGATGCAGCGATTGCCGCGGTCGAGGACAATAATGCCGGCACCGACATCGTCGTCACCGCGCAAAAGCGCGCCGAGCGGCTGCAGGATGTGCCGCTCGCCGTCACGGCCGTTTCGGCCGATGCCCTGTCCAACCGCCAGATCAACGACAGCGCCTCGCTGGTGCAGGCCGTGCCCTCGCTGACTTTCCAGCAGGGCGCAACACCCACCAACAGCAGCTTCCGTATCCGCGGCATCGGCACCGCCCTGTTTGGGCAGGGTGTCGAATCCTCCGTGTCCACCGTCGTCGATGGCGTCGTCGCCGTGCGCCAGACGCAGGGCTTTACCGACCTCGCCGATATCGAGCGTATCGAAGTGCTGCGCGGGCCGCAGGGCACGTTGTTCGGCAAGAACGCGACCGCTGGTGTCATCAGCGTCACGACCGCGCGCCCCTCGCGCGAATTTGAAGGCCGCGGCGAAGTGACCATCGCCGAGCATGACGAATATCGCGCCCGCGGCACCGTGTCCGGCCCGATCAGCGACACGCTGCGCGCCCGCGTCACCGGCTTCTACAACGACGTGCGCGGCGTTTCCCGCAACATCGCCACCGACAGCTGGGACAATGGCTCCAAATCCTGGGGCGTGCGCGGCAAGCTGGAATGGGACGCGACCGAGCATCTGAACCTGCTCTTCACGGGCGAATATCGCAAGACCGAAGCGGATTGCTGTGCGTCGACCTGGATCGCGATCAACAATCCCAACCTGCAGACGCTGGTCGGTCCGATCAATGCGACCCGCGAAAACCGCACGCTCAATGATGAGACGGTCACCTCTTCCAACAGCGACCAGCAGACCTATTCGCTACAGGCCGACTGGGATCTGGGCGGCGCGACCCTGACCTCCATTACCGCCTATCAGGATTATTATCTGGAAGTGAACCAGCCGATCGAGCGCATCAACAGCGATGTTCCGCTCTTCGTTGGTGCCTCGGCCGCCTACTCCAATTGGAACCGCAACGGCGGTGCCCTTGATATTGGTGCTTTCAGTCAGGAACTGCGGATCGCCAATAATGACAGCGGCAATTTCAACTATGTCGCTGGCGTTTTCTACATGCATTCCGACATCAAGCGGCCTTTCGACCGTCGTCGCGCGCGCTGCACGGCGGGCACCTTCGGTCAGCCATGTGCGCCCGAAAATACCATCTACCAATCTTCGGCCAGCAACATCCGCTTGAAGCAGGACAGTGTCGCTGCCTTTGGTCAGGTCGAATATCGCATCACCGGCGGTCTCAAGGCCATTGGTGGCCTGCGCCTGCAATATGAGAAGGGCACCAACAGCGGCAGCCGCATCGCGCCGCTAGTCCCCGGCGATGCCGTCATGCCCGGCAATGCGCCTGTCAGCGGATCGGTCACGGCGGACGATACGGCAGTGACCGGCAAGGCGGGCTTGCAATATGAATTCAGCCGGGATGCGCAGGTCTACGCCAGCTATACGCGCGGCTATAAGGGGCTGGGTTATGATATCGAGATTTCGGCCAATCTCGCCGATCAGACAGTGCTCGAACCCGAACATGTCAATGCCTATGAAGTCGGCTTCAAGGGACGCACGGCAGATGGCGTCCTGAGCGTCAGCACCGCCCTGTTCCTGGCTGACTATTCCAATCTTCAGGTTCAGGCCAACCGTTCGGACATCGCCGCGGGCGTCACGCAATTCGCGCCCACTAACGCCGGCAAGTCGCAAACCAAGGGCTTTGAAATTGAAGCGATCGTCCGTCCCGACGATCGCTTCAGCCTGACCGGCGCCGTCACCTACTCCCACGCCACCATCGATATTGACGGTCTCAATTGCCCGCAGCAGTTCAACGCTGCCGCGCCGGTCCTGTCGGGCATGCCGACCAACATCTGCTATCGCCCGGCCGCGGGGGTCACGCCGGTCCAGAACCTGCGCGGCGCGACGCTGCCGGTAAGCCCGCGCTGGAAGATCAGCTTCGCTCCTCGCTATGAGGCGGACATTGCAGGTACGAATCTTTCGGGCTTTGCGCAGGTCGGCGTCAATTTCCAGAGCGCGATGAACTTCTCGGTCGAGCAGGATCCGTTGCTGGAACAACCTGCCTATACGCTGGTCGATGCCAGCATCGGCGTGAAGCAGATCGATGGTCGTTACAGCCTGACCCTGTTCGTCAAGAACCTGTTTGACGAAAACTACCTCACCAGCATCGGCCATACGTCGTTCCTGGGCGGCAATACCGACCTCGTGGGCACCTTCAACAAGGACGCGGACCGCTACTTCGGCGCCACCCTCGGCGTGAAGTTCTGATCCGACGGCGCGGCGGCGAGATCGCCGTCGCGCCCCTGTTGTTGGTGGGAGCTGAACCGATGAAGAACCCGCAAGGTTCGCCCGCATGAATATTGGCCGTGAATCCCTGTCGACCGATGTAGCGCAACGCACCTCTCCGCTTACCCTGTCACCTGAGGACACACGCTGGGTCGAGCGCACGCGCGACGCCCTGAGCGTCGAGGCGCAGATCGCGCAGCTGTTCATCCTGTCCTCGCGCCATGACAGTGTGGCGGAAACCGACGAACTGCTCGCGCATGCGCCCGGTGGCATTCACCGATTTCCGACGCGCAATCTGGACGCGGCCTGGGCGGCGGCCCGCGATGCGGTCGAGCGGTCGGACGTGCCGCTCATCCTGTCGGGCGATATCGAAGGCGGAACGGTCAGCTATCCCTTCACCACTGCCATTCCCAACCAGATGGGCATCGCCGCGTGTGACGATATTGCGCTGAGCACCCAACTCGCGACCATCGTCGGCCAGGAAAGCCGCGCGCTTGGCTATAATTGGTCCTTCACGCCGGTCGTCGATATTAACCGGGCGTTCCGCAACCCTGTCGTCGGGACGCGCTCCTATGGTTCCGACCCCGACCGCATTCTGGACCAGGCCAAGGCCTATATCCGTGCGCTACAGGCACAGGGCGTTGCCGCCTGCGCCAAACATTGGCCGGGCGACGGGCTGGACGATCGCGACCAGCATTTGGTCACCAGCGTCAACGACATGGACCTCGCCGAATGGGAAGCGACCTTCGGCCGCATCTTCCGCGCGCTGATCGACGATGGCGTGATGACGATCATGTCCGCCCATATTGCGCTGCCCGCCTATATACGGGACAAATTGCCGCGCGCGGGTGCGCAGGCCTATGAACCGGCATCCGTGTCACGCCTGCTGAACGAAGAGCTGTTGCGCGGGCAGCTCGGTTTTGAGGGTTTGATCCTGTCCGATGCCACCGTCATGGGTGGCATCACCAGTTGGATGGGGCGCGCCGAAGCCGTGCCGGCCATCATCGAAAATGGCTGCGACATGTTCCTGTTCAGCCGCGATCCGTCGCAGGACATGGCGCTGATGCTCAAGGGGCTACGTGAAGGCCGCCTGTCGGAGCGCCGCCTGCATGAAGCGGTCACCCGCTGCCTGTCGCTCAAGGCGAAATTGGGTCTGCACCGTATGACGCTGGACGAACGGATCGCGCCTTTGCCGCAGGTGCGCGAAGCCTTGCGCCGTCCCGACCATCTGGACGTCGCGCGGCGCGCCGTCGCGGACAGCTTGACCCTGGTCAAGGATCGCGATGCGCTCCTGCCGATCAGCCCCGCGAACCACCAGCGCGTCGTTATGATATCGGACGCGGGCACCAGCTTTTTCGCAGGCGCACCGGACCGCGACTTCACCCCGCTGGTACAGGGCCTTGAAGAACGGGGCTTTGCGGTCCGGCATTTCGACGCCGAAGCCATGCCGAAGCCGGATGACACCGACCTCGTCCTCTATCTCATCGGCCAGGAAGCGACACCGGGCCTTGGTCATATCTTCCTCGACTTCGCCAAGCTCCACGCTGGTCCCCGCAACGCGATGATCCAGTTCAACCGGGAAATTCCGACGCTGCTCGTCTCCTTTGGGCAACCCTATTATCTGTATGACGCGCCGAACTTCTCTACCTATATCAATGCCTACGCTTCGCTGCCCGATATTCAGACGGCGCTGGTCGAACGGCTGGTAGGGGAGGCCGCTTTTACAGGGGTCAGCCCGGTCGATGCGTTTTGCGGGAAAGGGCAGTTGCGATGGTAGGCTTGGGCAAATGGCTGGCGGCGTCCATCGCGCTTTTTACGCTCAACGCGGCGGCTGCGCCGCCGTCAGGCTGGCGCGACCTCAATCATAATGGTCGGCTTGATCCCTATGAGGACAAGCATGTCCCGATCGATCAGCGGGTCGAGGATCTGCTGGCGCGCATGACGCTGGCGGAAAAAGCTGGCCTGATGCTGCACGGGACGTTGCCGACGCCCGGATCGTCGATCGGCTTTGCCGGACAGGCCTATGATCAGGCGGCGACCACCCGCCTGATGCGCGATCGCCACATATCCAGCTTCATCACCCGCCTCGTAGTGCCGCCTGCCCAATTGGCGGCGCAGAATAATGCGATCCAGAAACTGGCGGAGGCCGGACGCCTCGGCATTCCAGCGACGATCAGCACCGACCCGCGCCACCATTTTCAGGCCACCTTGGGGGCCAGCACGACCGGCGGCGGCTTTTCGCTCTGGCCCGATATGCTCGGCTTTGCAGCGCTGAACGACCCGGCCGTCATGCGCAACTTCGGCGATATCGCCCGCGCCGAATATCGCGCCGTTGGCATCCACATGGCCCTGTCGCCCCAGGCTGACCTTGCCACCGAACCGCGCTGGGCGCGCTTTTCGGCGACCTTCGGGTCCGAACCCGACACGGTGTCGCGCCTCGCGGGTGCCTATGTCGAGGGTTTCCAGCAGGGGACCAACGGCGTCACTGCGCAGGGCGTCGCCACCGTCGTCAAACATTGGGTCGGCTATGGCGCGCAGCCGGAGGGGTTTGACGGGCATAATGGCTATGGCCGCCATGCCACTCTGACCGACGCATCCTTCGCCGATCATATCCGCGCCTTCGATGGCGCACTGGCCGCGCGCAGTGCAGGCGTCATGCCGACCTATGTCATTGTGCAGGGGCCCAAGGTTGCAGGACAGCCCATCGAGCCGGTCGGCGGCGGCTTCAACACGCAATTGCTGTCCGGCCTGCTTCGTGGCGACAAGGGTTTTGCCGGTTTGATCGTATCGGACTGGTCGATCACCCGCGATTGCCCACAGGCCTGCGTCGCGCCGAACGCCGCCAACCCGCAGACACCCGCATCGATCGGCATGCCCTGGGGCATGGAGCAAGCGGACAAGACGGCCCGCTTCGCCAAGGGCATAGCGGCAGGCATCGACCAGTTCGGCGGTACCGACGACCCCGCGCCAATCCTTGAAGCCGTCGCCACGGGGCAGGTCAGCGTCCAGCGGATCGACGAGTCCGCCCGCCGCGTGCTACGCCTGAAGTTCGAACAGGGGCTGTTCGACAACCCTTATGTCGATGAACAGGCGGCCGCACGGATCGTCGGCAATCCTGAGGCCCAGCGCCAGGCCGATGCGGTCCAGCGCGCTAGCCAGGTGCTGTTGCGCAACGATCGCGCAACCCTGCCGGTGGCGCTGGGCCAGCGCATCTGGCTGCACGGCGTCGATCCGGTTGCAGCTCGCGCCGCTGGCTTCGTCGTGGTGGACGATCCGGCGCAGGCACAGATCGCGCTGGTGCGCACAGCGACGCCGTTCGAAACCTTGCACCCCCATCATTTCTTCGGCTCTCGCCAGCATGAAGGGCGGCTGGACTTCCGCGCCGATGACGAGGATGTACAGGCGATCGCACGCGCCGCCGCCCACGTCCCCACCATCGTCGCGGTAGAAATGGACCGCCCCGCGATCCTGACCGCGATCGAACCCATGGCTCGCGCCGTGATTGTCACCTTCGGCGCGAGCGATGCCGCCGTGCTGGACGTGGTCGCGGGCCGCGCCACGGCAAAGGGCCGCTTGCCCTTCTCGCTGCCCCGGTCGATGGCCGATGTGGAGGCGCAGCGTCCCGATCTTTCCGATGATGGCCCACCCTCCGCCTATCCGCGCGGCGCGGGGATCGTGGTGGGCGGCGACCAATGACCGACGGCATGCGCCATGTGCCCGGCGGCGCGTTCCAGATGGGATCGGACCGTTTCTATCCCGAAGAAGCACCCGTCCGCCGGGTTCAGGTGGATGGCTTCTGGATGGACGAGACCCCGGTAACGAACCGCGATTTCGCGCGCTTCGTGGCAGCGACCGGCCACGTCACGCTGGCCGAGATTGCGCCGGACCCCAAAGACTATCCCGGCATGGACCCGGCCTCGGCGCTGCCTGGATCGTTGTTGTTCCAACGCACGCGCGGCCCGGTGGATCTGGCCGACTATAGCCAATGGTGGCAATTCAGCTTCGGCACCGACTGGCGGCACCCCCATGGCCCCGACAGCAGCCTCGACGGGCTGGAGGATCATCCGGTCGTCCATGTCGCGTTCGAGGATGCCGAAGCCTATGCGAAATGGGCAGGGAAATCGCTGCCGACCGAAGCGGAATGGGAATATGCCGCGCGCGGCGGCCTGGATGGCGCGGACTTCGCCTGGGGTGACGAACTGGCACCGGCCGGCGCGATGTTGGCCAATTATTGGCAAGGGGCCTTTCCTTTCGCCAACACATTGGACGATGGCTATGAACGGACCTCGCCGGTCCGCACCTATCCCGCCAACGGCCATGGCCTGTTCGACATGATCGGTAATGTGTGGGAATGGACGACCGACTGGTTCGCTCAGCCCCGGATCGAGCGCAAGGCCAAGGGCAGTTGCTGTGTTCCCGCCAATCCGCGCGGCGGCACGAAGCGCGAAAGCCTCGACCCCGCCAATCCCGATACACCCGTCCCGCGCAAGGTGCTCAAGGGCGGCTCCCACCTGTGCGCGCCCAATTATTGCCAGCGCTATCGCCCGGCCGCCCGTCATCCACAGGCGGTGGATAGTTCGACCAGCCATATCGGCTTTCGCTGCATCATCCGCGACAAGAAGGAAAACCGCTCATGAAGAACGCCCGCCGCGCGCTGCGCGCCGCCGCCCTTGCCGCTTGCACCTTGTTGGGACCGGGCGTGCTGGCCAAGCCCGTCAATGCGCCGCAAAAGCCGACCAACATGATCTTCGTGCTGGTCGATGACCTGCGCTATGATGCGATGGGCTTTCTGACGCCGGGCCTTCAGACGCCGAACATCGACGCGCTGGCCAAGAATGGCGTCTATTTCCCCAACGCCGTTGTCACCTCCTCGCTCTGCTCGCCCAGCCGCGCGACGATCCTGACCGGCCAGACCGCGCGCAACCATGGCGTGGTCGACAATAATAATAGTTCGGAGGAGGGCCTGACTTTCTTCCCCAAATATCTTCAACAGGCAGGCTATCAGACCGGCTTCTTCGGCAAATGGCATATGGGTTTCGACACCGATGCGCCGCGCGAAGGCTTCGACAAATGGGTCAGCTTCAAGGGGCAGGGCACCTATTTCCCGACCGAATTGCTGTCGCCCGAACGGCTCGCGGCGGGCGATCGGCAAATGCTCAACGTCGATGGTACGGCGGTGAAGCGCACCGGCTATATCACCGACGAATTGACCGACTATGCGATGAACTGGCTGGAAAAGGGGCGCGACACGTCCAAGCCCTTCTTCCTCTATTTAAGCCACAAGGCCGTCCATAGCGACCCGCTACCGCCCGAACGCTACAAGACCCAGTACAGCAAGCTCGACATCAAACTGCCCGCCAGCATGGCGAACACGCCGGAAAATAACGCGGGCAAACCTCTGTGGGTTCAGAACCAGCGCAACAGCTGGCATGGCGCGGACTTCCCCTATCATACCAACAATCCCATGACCGAGCAGGTCCGCGACTATTATCGCACGCTCAGCCCCGTCGATGACAGTCTGGGGCGGATCATGGCTTACCTCAAGAAGAACAAGCTCGACAAGAATACCATGGTCGTCTTCTATTCCGACAATGGCTTCATGATCGGCGAACATGGCCTGATCGACAAGCGCAACGCCTATGAGCCCTCGGTCCGCGTGCCGATGATCGTCTGGGCACCGGGCATGGTGCCAAAGGGCGTCACCAATCCGGCGGTCGTGCGCAACCTCGACCTCGCGCCGACCTTCCTCGACATCGCCCATGTCGCCAAGCCGCAGCAGATGGAGGGCAAGAGTTTCCTCCCCGTGGCCGAAGGCAAGATCGACGAGAAGGCCTGGAATCCCGGCGATTTCGTCTATGAATATTATTGGGAATGGAGCTTCCCGCAGACCCCCACGACCTTCGCGATCGAACGGGACCGGGTGAAATATATCCAATATCATGGCGTCTGGGATCTGGAGGAATTGTATGACCTCAAGACCGACCCGGACGAGATGCATAATCTGATCGAAGATCCGGCGTGGCTCGACACCAAGATTACTTTGCGCAAGGCGTTGTTCGACCAACTCGGCAACAGCAAGGGCGAGCATGTCGTCCCCTACACCCGCAAGACGAGTTCGGGCCTGGTCCATCGCAAGATCGATGGCACCCGCGCCGCCGATTTCCCGGCCGACTGGTATGTTAAGCCCAACCTGCCGTCGAAGATGAACGACCTGTTCGCTGATACGCCCGCGAAGCAGAAAGCCGATGCCGCGGGCAAGGCCTATCGGCCATGATCGGTCAACCGACCGTGCATCAGGGGCGTCCGCCGGTGTCGCTCGGCTTCATCGCCATCTATGTGCTGGCGCAGTTCGGCATCTGGATCGCCCTGCTGACGCCGGTCGTCATCACCATCGCGCTGCGCGTCAGTGAAATTGCGGGGGAAGCCGAAAAGGGCCGCTGGCTTGGCATCATCCTCGCCATCGGCGGCTTTGTCGCGCTCGTCATCACGCCGATCTGCGGTGCGCTGTCGGACCGCACCCGCAGCCGCTTCGGCCGCCGTCGCCCCTGGCTGGTCGGTGGCCTGTTGGTCAGCGGATTGGGACTGACCATCCTCGGCACTGCGCCCAATCTGCTGCTGCTGGGTATTGGCTGGGTCATCTGTCAGGCCGGATTTAATGCCATGCAAGCCGCCTGCCTGCCCATCCTGCCCGACATCATTCCCTTCCGCATGCAGGGCCGCGTAGCCGGTATGCTCGGCATGACATCGACCGCAGGCACCTTTGTCGGGAGTTGGATCACGCAATATACGCAATCGTCGGACCTGCTGATGTTCCTGGTGCCCTTTGGCATCACGGTCGCCAGCGTCTTGACCCTATGCGTCATCCTGCCCGATCGTCCGGCGGTCAGCAGCGACAGCAAAATGAACCCGCTCATCATGCTGCGCTCCATTTTCGCGCCGTTCCGCGACTGGGATTTCAGCTGGGCCTTCGGCAGCCGCTTCCTCATCATGATGGCCTGGTCGTTCCTGCTGACCTATCAGCTCTTCTTTCTGACCGACCAGCTATCGCTCAGCCGGTCGGACGCGACCCAGGTGATGGTCAAGTCGATGGCGATCATCGCATCGGCCACCATCGCCATCTCGCTGGTCGGTGGTTTCATCACGGACTGGACCGGCCGCCGCAAGCCGCTGATCTTCGTTGCCGCCGCGCTGGAAGCCTCCGGTTTTCTGGTGATCGCGCTTGCGCCGTCCGTGTCGCAATTTCTGGTCGGCGTTGCCCTGGCGGGGATCGGCAAGGGGCTCTATTTCGCCGTCGATCTGGCTTTGCTCGCGGCGATCCTGCCAAGCGAGGAAGATCGCGCCAAGGATATGAGCGTGTTCCAGATCGCCAACTCCCTGCCCCAGTCCCTGGCCCCGGCCATCGCCCCCATCATCCTCGCCATCGGCAGCGCGAGCGGCAAAAATTACGCCGCCATCTATATCGTCGGCTGCCTCTTCGCCTTGCTAGGGGCCTTCGCGATCAACCCAGTCCGCCGCTCTCGGTAGGCGGCGCCACGGCGCGTCACTCGCCTTCAAGTACCCGCCAGATCGCGTTGATCCGCGCCTGCCATGACATCTTGCTGACCAGATAGTCGCGTAGCGCCGGGTTGACCGGTGGAATCCACCCGTTCAGCACCGCCTTGAGCTGGGCCATGAACTGATCATCCGTATCGGCGACCGCGATATAGGGTGCCAGTTCATCGATGTTGGCGACGGCCGATGCGACGATCGGCAGGCCGGAGGCGAAATAGACATAGAGTTTGAGCGGGTTCATCCGATCGCTCAGCGCATTTTGCAGATGCGGCATGATCGCGACGTCGAAGCCACGCATGATCTGCAAGGCTTCTTCATAGGGCCTGACGCCCAGCATATGGATATTGGCGTGACGTTCGGCGATCGCGGCCACTTCCGGTCGGCCATGCGCCGATCCGACCAGCACGATGCTGCCATCGGGGTAGGCTTGCGCGATCCGCTCGATCAACGGCCAGTTCACCCGGTCGCGCAGATTGCCGACATAGCCGATGATGGGGCGCGGCAGGTCGCGCAACGCAGCATGCGCTTCAACGTCGCCGTCCAGCCGTTCGCACCCGTTAGGCACCAGATGAATGTCCGTGCGCAGCGGCGCGAACACCTTCCTTATGGGCTCGCAATTGCTGAACACCATGTCGGCATCCCGCAATATCGCTTCATAGCCTTCTTCGACGCGCTGGCGATAGGCCGCGCTCAATCCGGGGAAGGTGCGCTGGTCATCGATCAGGTCGGCGATGACCAGCCTGGGCTTCAACACCTCCATCACCAGCGGATAGTCGAACACGAGCGGCGAGACCCATAGCAACGGCCCATCCTGCACCGCCGCCTCTTCGCGTAAAGCGCGCAGGAAATCGGCGTAGGCTTCGGGGGGTGGCAAGGCTTGCCCGAAGGCTTCGCCCGATGCCGCGCGACCGCGATGCAGGAAGGTGCGGCGCAGAAAGTCCGCTGTGTCGGCTTGGCGCAATACCCGCTTTTTTACGGTCTCGTAAATCTGCCTGCCTTGATGCGCGGCCTGCTGCTGCGCCGCCTCGCTTTGCTGTTCCAGTTCCTGCAGAGCAATCGGCGCGTCGAGATGGATGATGCGCCGCACCTTGCCCGTCTCCAGCATATATTTGGCCAGCATGTCAGGACGGCGGCCATAGATGTCGGAGTCATTCTGCTTCCACAGGAAGATCATGTCGCGCGGGGCGTCGTCGCGTCTGAGCGGTGGGCGGCGTGCCGATGGACCAAGCGCAATGCCGGTCTTGCGCGACAGCAGCTTGAGCGTCCGGTCCAGCAGCGGCTTGGCGGCCGGGCGTGCCTGCTGCGCGGCGCGATAAGCCAGGTCGAGGCGCGCCGCATTCACGGCATAGCTCATCTCGGTCAGGAAATAGGTGCGTCCCGCCTGTCCCTGCGACGCAATCCGGTCCGCCGCCACATCGCGCAGGGCAGCATCCAACGCCGCATCGTTCGGCACGGGCAGATAGGCGCGCGCCAGGGCGATATCCTCCAAAGGCGGCACGGTGCGGGCGAGCACGGGCACGCCCATGGCCAGCGCATCGGTCAGTTTGGCGGGCAATTGATAGGCAGCGATCGGGTGGTCCGGGTCTTGCAGGATCACGACGGCATCGGCCATGTTGACGAGTTCGGGCAAGCGATCCCAAGGTTGATCGGGATGCAGCGCCAGGCGGATATCCGTGTACGTCGCCAGCGTCTCGCTCAGCGCCTTGTCGCCAATGCGTCCGATGACGCACAGCGCCAGCCGGGGGTCTTGCACCCGGCGCAGCGCTTCGGCGACATCCAGCAAGCCCTTGTGGGCGCGCGGCGTTCCCAGGAACAGGATGACGCGATCCTGCGCGCCATAGCCGAACTCGCCGCGCGTTTGGTCGCGATCATAGCGGGCTGGATCGAACAGCGTCTCGTCGCGCGCGTGGCGTAGCACTGCACCGCCAAAGCGGCGCTGCAGCGCGATATTGGAGACGGTGACATAATCGGCTTCCGCCAGCAGCGTTTCGCCAAAGCGCGTCCACAGGTCGCTATGCGGTATGGCAAAACCCGAAGCGTCCGCTTCCGCTGCCGCCAGCACTTCGTTCCAATCGGCCGGTGTCCGGTCCTTGACGAAGGCCAGTTCATGATCATCGACATCGACGATCATCGGGCAATTATTCGCCTGACTAATCAGATGGCCCAGCAACAGGCTGGGCAGGCGGGGCTTGCCGACATGGACGATGTCGCAGCGCGTGTTGCGCGCCATCTCCGCCGCCCCGCGCAGGAAGCTCGCCATATCGCTCGCCGGAAAGCTGCGCATCGGCAACAGGGCGTCGGCGATTGGTGGCCAGATGCTGTTCCCATAGGTTTTAAAGATCGGTCCCACCAGTTCGACGCTGTGATTGCGAGCGGCCATATCGGCGAGCAGGAAGGCGCGACCGACCGGATTATGCGCCATGTCCCAGGATATGACGCACACCCGTTCGGGCCGTTTGGCCAAGGCAGGCTGGCTCGGCAAAGGGCCACGGGGATGGATGGAGAGGGATGCAATCGCCAATGTCCCCGGTCCATCGGCGAAATCCATCGCCAACAATAACGGACGACCATCGACGCTCCCCGCCGTTGAGAAATTGCGAACGATCCGCGATCCCGGTACAAGTCTGATCGGTCCCTGCACCAGCGTCTTGTGCAGAACCCGCTGCCCCTTCGCATCTATGCTCAGCAACACCACCCATTTGAGGATAGGCACACCGTCCCCGCCCTTGGCCGGTGCGCTGAGCGCCAGGGCATAATCCGCCTGCGCCTCATCCGACTGGTGCGGCAATTGTTGCCAGATGCGCAGCCAGGACGCGCCGTCATGGAGCGTCACCGCCACCCCACTGGGCCGGTCGCCTTGCAGCGCAGGGGTTAGCGCAAAGCGGCTGTTCTTCTTATATTCGACATGCCAGGCACCGCAAAATGCGCCATCATTGTCCTGATCGCTGTCCGGTATCCAGTCGTCGAACGTCTCGTTCGCAATATCGCAGGCATGTGTCGGCGCGTCATTCATTATGTCTTGAACCGGGGCTTGGGGAGAGGTCGGATCGGTCATCATTGCTCCGCCGCAACAGGGGTCAGTATGAGGGGCAGGTGCGCGAACACACGCCAATCCTCATGATCGAGCAAGGCACCGCGCGCCGCGGCCGGGCGTATCTGGAAGCGGTCGATGATGGCGGTTACCATCATTTCGGCCTCCATCGCGCCAAGCAATGGCCCCTGGCACATATGCGCGCCCCCGCCGAAGGCGAGCAACGGCGCATTTTTCCGGCCGGGATCGATTTGGTCGGGGTAGGCGAATGCTTCGGCGTCCCGGTGGGCACTGTCGATCCGCAGCAACACCAGATCGCCCGGTGCGATCGACACGCCCCCAATATCGACCGCTGCCTGGGCCACGCGCCGGTTGAGACGGCGCAACGGCCCGGCAAGACGCAGCGTTTCGCGAATGAATCCGGGCATCAGCTTTGGTTCCGACTGTAGGCGCGCCTGCCATGCCGGGTTGCGCGCCAATAGGTCCAGAGCCGCGCTGATCGTGCCCGCAATGGAATCCGCCCCGGCGACCAGCAGGAAAGCGATCAGATCGAAAGACGCATCGCCTGTCTCAACGCTATCCCGCTGCAAGCTGCTGCGGAGTTCGCGGCGCAAGCGACGGGCAGCATCCTGGCAGGCATCATAGTCCCGCAAACTACAGGCATGCGACCAAGCCCGCGTCACCATGGTCGCGTCCGCGCGTAAGGCCATGGCCTGATCGACCGGCAAACTCAGCATCGATGCGAGGATCAGAGAGGGGAGGGGATCAGCCAAATGTACAACCGCGTCGATCGCGCCGCCAGACGGCACCGAAGCTGCGATGCGCCGGGCTTCCGCCAGAATGGCGGACGCTGGCCAGCGCGCCATGCTCTGCTGTACGATCCGGCGCACGGATTGCCGGTTGGCCAGATGCGATGGGCCATCCTGGAACAACAGCGTCTGCTCCATGAGGGCCAGCAAGTCCGAATAATCCCGCCTGGCACGCGCGGCGATCCGCTCGACCCGCTGCAGCGGTGACGCCATGCGAAAAGCAGGCGATCGCAATATCAGGCTGGCATCCGCGTGGCGCGTGATAACCCACGGGCCGTTCCCTTCGCTGCGGAAGGGCGGCATGGCGGGCATAATCGCCCCATCGGGATCGGTGATCGAGGTCATCCCTCAAGGCCTTTGGGTGCAGAGGGTCCGGGTTGATGATCGCCCTTGTCGAATATCACGGCCATCCCATGCCGGATCGATTCGCCATGATGCCGCAGTGCATCGGGGTGGAAGGGCGCGGCGGGTGCCTGCTCCAACTGGAAATGGCCATGGTCCCGGCCACGGACCAAGGTTGCGAAATTGCGCGCGCCGCTGCGCTGCGCCACCGTGGCGGGAATATAGCGCATCGCAAAGCCGATACGCCGCTCGCTGGACTGGTTGGGTGGCGATCCATGGACGATGAGCGGATCATGCAACGACATTTCGCCCGGGCGCAGCCTGACGTCGATCGCCGACCGCTGATCCACGCCGCCGATCACCTCTTCGCGGCGACCCAGCATGTTCAGCCGGTCGCCGCTGTCGCGATGGGGCAATATCTGTGCATGGCTGCCTGGAATTATCTGCACGCCGCCATTGTCGGGGCCGCTGTCGCTCAGCGCCAGCCAGGCTGTCACCGCGCGCGGTGCATTGAGGCCCCAATGTGTCTGGTCCTGATGCCAGGTGACATGGCGGGGGCTGTGGCCCTCCTTGATGATGAAACTGCTGCCCCAGCATAGCAGGTCCGCCCCCAGAAGGTCCTCGATCGCGTCGAGCAGGCCTGGATTATGGACCATATCCCATAGCCAGGGGATCAGCAGGTGCGGCTTGGCGTTCAGCGCAGGCGGCAGCCGCCCGGCACGGCTCGCCTCGATCGCTTCCAGTGCGGAACGAAATTGCGCGGCTTCGGTTTGCGGATACAGGCGAACGGGGAAGACGACGCCGTCGCGACGAAAAGCATCGATCTGGGCATCGGTCAGGCCTTTCCCCATCACATATCCCCCTCAACCAGCGCCTTGATCTCACCCGCCTGATAGGCGGCGCGCGCCGCCTGCCGTCGGATTTTGCCGCTGGTCGTACGCGGTAGGGTGCCGCTGCCGACAAAGACGATCTGCGGCATCAGGCCGCACCGTTCACCAACCTGCTGCGCCAAGACACTGGCCCATTCCTTGCGATCCATCGCGCTGCTGCGGTTCCGCGCGACTTCGCACAGTAGCAGCAGTTGCTCCTCATCCTCGACGGTGATGCCGACGGCCGCTACCGCCAGCAGTGGCGGTCCATCCACGTCCAGCGCGGCGGCTTCGGCGTCGGCGGCATGGATATTGCGGCCATGGACGATGATGCAATCCTTGATCCGGTCCAATATCACCAGGCCAGCAGCCCCCCACATCCCGACATCTCCGGTAGGAAGCCAGCCTGTCCCATCATCCTCCTCGCGCAATTCGGGCAATGGCACCACGCGGCCCTCCCGCCCTGACCAAAGACCCATGGCGACATGCGGTCCGGCGATGCAGATTTCGCCGCGTTCGCCATCGGGGAGCGGGCGTCCATCCTGCGGATCGCAAATCCTGACCTGCGCGTCGTCGGGTGCCCATCCACAGGAGACATGGGCACGACCCGCGCCAGGGACTGCAACCGGCGCGCCATCGTTCCATCGGGTCGAAGTCGCCAAAAGCGTGGCTTCGGCCAAACCATAGCAAGGCAGAAAGGCAGCCGGATCGAACCGTGCCGGTGCCAGGCGGTCGGCAAAGGCGTTCAGGCTGCGTAATCGTACCGGCTCCGCCCCGCAAAATGCGACTTTCAATGTCGACAGATCGAGCGTCCCTGCCTGCTCCGGCGTGATGCGACGAACGCACAGGTCATAGCCGAAATTGGGTCCGCCAGCGGTCGTGCCTCGATGGTCGCTGATCGCCTTCAGCCAGCGGAGCGGCTTCTGGATAAAGGCGAAGGGCGGCATCAGCACGGCAGTGCCCCCCGCATAGAGCGGATGCAGGAGCGCGCCGAACAACCCCATGTCGTGATGCGGGGGAAGCCAGTTGACGGCCACGATGTCCGGTCCGCTACCGAACATCTGTCCGATCATCGCCTGATTGGCCATGATGTTGCGATGGCTGATGACGATCCCGCGCGGTGCCTGGGTGGAACCCGAACTATATTGGATGACGGCCGCCGCATCGGGATCGGGGAAGGGCACATCCGCAACGTCTCCAGTCATGGCCGCCGGCTCGATCGGGCGCAGCGCGCCCATGTCGATGCCGTGGTCAGTGGGGCCGATCACGCTGCCCGCGCCCAGATCGGCGACCATCAGGGCCAGCCTCCGCCGCGCCTCGTCGCCGGCCGGTGGGAAGGGGATCGGTACCGCGATGGCACCCGCGCGCAAGCATGCCAGCAACGTTATGACGAAGGGCAGGCCCGGTGGCAAGGCCAGCACGACCGGCGTGCCGACGAGCCCCGCATGGTGTAATCGGCCTGCCATGGTCGTTACCGCCGCATGCAGGTCGGCATAGCATGCATGCTCGGTGACCGCTTCGCCCCGTTGCAGGAACCGGATGGCGCTGTGATCCCCACGGGTCGCCGCATGCTGTTCCAGCAGGGCGGGCAAGGTCGGGGCGACCGCCAAGCTCAAGACTGACCCCCCATATTGGGCAGGACATTGCGCATCCATCGGCGCAGCACGCCAGCATATCGGTCAAGCGCGGCTGGATCGTATGTGGCCTCGGGCGCCTGTTCGAGATCGAAATGACCATGGTCCCGCCCCCGCACCAATGTGGCGGAAGCGCGTACCGGGCCGATGGATCGGAGGTGAGCGGGAATATAGCGGATGGCGAAACCGCAACGGCGCTGCGTCGACATGTTGGCGCGTGAACCGTGGACCAGCATGACGTCGTGCAGCGACATTTCGCCGGGGCGCAGAACGACATCCACCGCCTTGCTCTCGTCCACCTCCTCGGCGATCGCTTCGCGTCCCGGCAACATAACGTCATTGTCGCGGGTATCGACATGCACCAAGGGTGTCCAATGGCTGCCGGGACTGACGCGCATGCAGCCATTGTCCGGCAGGGAAGGGGTGAAGGCGATCCAGGCGGTCAGCGCCTGGGGCGCCGACAGGCCCCAATAGGTCGCATCCTGATGCCAGGTCACATGTTGCGGCGTGCCTGGGGCCTTGTCGAAAAAGCCCGCTGCCCAGCAGACAAGGTCCGGCCCCAGCAATTGCTCGATGGGGTCGAGAATGGCGGGATGATGGACCATGTCCCAGAGGAAAGGGGCGAGAAGATGCACCTTCACATTATGGCCGGGCGCGATCCGGCCCGCGCGCATCGCGGCCAGCGCATCGACCTGGGCGAGTTGGGCGACCATCGCGGCCTCATCCATCACAGGCAGGGGCGCGAGAAAACCGTCGCGCCGATAGCGGGCGATGGCGGCCTTATCGATGCGATGCGCCGTCATGCGCGCGCGCCGATCGGCGACTGGATGACGGATCGGTTTTGGGCATCATAGAGCCAGCCCGGATCGCGCATCGTGACCAGCGGGCGACCGCGCCGTTGCCGATACAGGCGACTACCGGTCTGGAGTACCGCCATCGCGCTTTCCGGAGTGCTGGTCGACACGCCGCCATGGATCTGATGGAACGTCCCTTCGCCCACTATGCGGATCTGCTGCACATCGGGCAGGGCACAGGCCCGCAAATAGGTGTCGGGATTGACCACGCCGCCGCCCGGCTCGACGAACGCCGGGTCATAGCCACCCAGTTCGTCCCATAGCGGCCGGGGCAGGAACAGCGCATTGCTCTCCAGCATCGGCCCCTCCGGGCCACCGCGCAATTCGCTCGTCGCGACGTCGAACAGGCGATAGCCCGCCTGCGGCCAGTCGATCGTATCGAGCAAATGATCCTCGGCCTGGCGATCATAGCCATGGCGCACGCTGTCGAACTGCAGGGTCGGTCCCAATTGATAGTTGAGCGTCGCGACCACGGGCCGGGGATGCAGCGTCGCTGCCGAACGGCAGGCGGCGATCAATCCGGGCGACGCCAGTCGTGCGCCGTCAATCCACACCCCGATAAGCGGTGCGCGGGCAAGCGAGAGCCCATGGTTGATCGCCGACACTGGCGACACGCTGGGCTGGGCCTGTTGCACGATGCGAATATCGGCATCCAGATGAGCCCCGTCCGCCAGGGTTGGTGGCTGGTCGGAACCATTATCCATCAGGATGATCTCGATATCGGCGCGCGCGATGTCCGTCTGATAGGGCGGGCATAGCGACAATAGCGTGCGGGGCAATTCCCGCCGCATATTATAGCTTACCAGCACGATCGAGACGGCGGGTTGCGTCAATCGCGTTGCTCCGCACCCGCGATGTTGCCGCCCCCATCGCTGGCAAAAGCGGCAACAAATTTGTCGATGCTGGGATTTTCGAACAGTTGGACCGGATCGACCTGCACGCCGAACTCTTCCTCCATCACGCCGGCCATCACCACCGCTTCCACACTGTCGAAGCCATAGGCGTCGAATGTCTGATCGGTCGGCACCTGTTCGGGCAGGGACAGGACGCCGCCGATATAGGCGACCATCCAGGCACGCAGCGTATCACGGTCGCATGGCAGGCGTTGATTCATGGGTGTTCCTTTGCATTAGGGGACAGGTCGAACAGGCCGCCCGCCGCAGCAGGCTGGGCGCGCATCCGGCGATTGAGAATGGGCTGGAGCGCCCAGCCCGGCCCATCGTTCGCGATCATGTCGCGCATCCAGGTCAGGGCGAAGTCGCGCCTTTCCTCCCACCGCTCCGCAGGCGCGTTGAAGGCAGCGGTGATTCTCGCCCAATGGCGGTCCAGGGCATCGGCGATCGATGCGGGCAGCAGGCTGCCATCCTGGCGTTGGCCCTTCGTCGATGCCATCGTCAAAGCCTCCTCCCAGGTGCGCGCGAGATCCCGTGGCCGCCCGCAATGGGCCAGAAAGCCTGAAAATTTATTATAGCTCGGACGGCCGACCAGAATACCCGGCACGCCATAGGCACTGGCGGCGACATAGCCATGCAGGGACGCCCCGATATAGAGCGCACTATGGGCGATTGCGGCGCTGATTTCCTGCAGGCTAAGTGGGTCGTCGAGCATCAGGCACGGCGCGCCGAGCGAGTCCGCGAATTGGCGCGCGACCGCCGGATCATCATGGTTCTGCCCGACGGCTACCAGCATCGGCACCATCCGTCGCGCCTCAGCGAATTGGCGCAGCGCCGATCCTAGCGCCTGGCGATCCACGCCCGCGACTGATCGATTGCGGATATGGATGGCCAGCAATTGTGTGTCGGGTGCCATCCCCTTGCGAGCCAGCAATTGCCGGAATGGGTCGGCAAGATCGGCCCGTGACCACAGCCGCGGCAGATCGGCAATGGGGTCCGGTACGATCGCGATACTGGCGTCTTCCGTCGCAGGAGCGAGCAGACGGCGGCTGCCTTCGTCCCGCACAGAAACATAGGATGCGGCATGGCGGGCGGCGTCGATCACGCGCCTTTGTCGACTTGAAAAGGGATGCGGCACGCCGGGCGCGTTCCAGGCGATGGGAATGTCGCGCAGCGCCGCCGCCAGCGTCGCCCCCAACCAAAGGCCAGCGCCTGCCCAATTGCCAAGCGACGGATCGCCATAATGATCCAGAAAGGCCAGAGAATTGGCGTGGATCATATAGCCGCCGCCGATCAATATCCCGGCCGGGGCGATCGATCCCGACAACATCTCGCCAATGTCGATGGTCGGCAGGGCGTCGGGAAAGTCGGCCTGCCCGCCGGTCGGTGACACCGACACCACATCAAAACCCGCATCGGCCAGGCGCGCGCGCGCCACCAGGGGAAACAGCAGGTCGCCATAATTGTTCATATCGAACATGCCGGATATGAGGATGGTGCGCCGCGCGCTCATATCCCGTCTCCGATGGTGGCCAGCGCCTTGTCGAGCACGGTGAAGAACAGGCCGTTGGCGATGGCATGTTCGATCGCAAAATGGTCGGCGCAGTCCGCGATCGGATAGAGGGTGACATTGTCGAGACCATCCAGGCAGCGTGCCGCCTCCGCATCGGGGGCGTGCGCGGCGCCGAAGACCTGATGCACATGGGTTTGCGGCACGGACCGGATGAGGCCCACCAAGTCCATATCCGCGCTCGTAAAGGTCGAAAACAGCGAAGCGCGCGTGCCATTGGCCGCAACCGGCGCGTCTTCGGCGGCATCCAGCCCCAGATTGACCGGCCCGGCAAAGGATATGGCGGCATGGCTTCCCATCATGGCGGCGCACCGAATGGCCGCGACCCCGGCGATGGACGATCCGATGGTGATGACCGGCACGCCCAAATCCTCGGTCAGCCGGTGCAACGCTTCGATCATGGCATCATGATCCGGGCCGAGCGATGCGATGCCGCTGGTGAAACTGCGATGGTTGCGATCGCGCAGATAGAGGATGTTCACGGGGCGCTGGCGCAGCAATCCGTCGGCCAGTCCAAAAGGCAGATAGCCCAGCCCCCCAACGACACTGGCAAACAACAGGATTGTCGCCTGCGCACCTGCCATGGGCAGAATTTGAACGTCGAGGTCGCAACCATGGCGAACCGCGCGCTTATTGTCCCAGGTCGCAGCAGGATGCGCGGCCATGGCGGTGCGCAACGGCCCGGCCATATGGGCGACGGCATCCTGCGTCGCCAAACGATCGATGATCGCCCGCGCATCGGCCACAGCATCGTGCCGCAGGGCGGCTATCGCATATTGGAACAGCCAGCGCGAATTGCTCGCCTGTTCCGGTGTGCGCGCGCGCAATAGCGCGAACAGCCGCTTGTCCACGCTATCGGACAAAGGGCAGCGATTATAGCGGAACAGCAACAGCCAATCGTCCGGCCAGCGGGTCAGTGCCGCGTCGAGCAGCGCGATCACGCTGTCGATCCGCCCAGTGAAAATGGCCGCCTGGATCGCGCGGCGGGCGAACTCGACCCGGTCGGGGTTGCGCTCCATCAACTGGACGGACAGGGCATAGGCATCTTCGAACCGTGCGGCCGCCAGATGCAGCTCCAGCTCGATCAACCGGCTTTCATCGGTTAGCGGTCCCCAGGCGCGTGCCTTGTCGAACAATGCTTCGGTTCCGCTTCGATCCTGCTGGCGAAAGCGGATCGCGGCGAGTTTCAGCAGGATGAAGCGATCATCCGGGTGCGACCGCAGCAGGGTTTCGAGATAGGCGCGCCGTATATCCGGATCGACCAGGGTCATGAGGATGCGAGACAGCAGCCCGGTTCGCGTCTGTTCTGGCGCGCTACCTGCCCACACGGCCTCACGAAACAGCATGCGGGCATCGTCAGGCCTTTGGCGGCGCAGGAAGAGTTCGACCAGTCGGACCGCAGGCCAAGGGTTGGCGGGATGATCGTCGCGCGCCGTCTGGAAGACCGCCACGGCTTCCTCGACCCGGCCTGTCTTTTCCAGCCAGCCGCCTTCGATAAGACGCAGGCGCAGATCATCGGGCCAGCGCCCGCGCGCCAGAGATATGCGGCGATCGATCGACCTATCGTCGTCGCCCGCCGCTCTCGTCAGCGCCTCCAGTGCGGCAATCTCATCGCGCAGGAGCGATGCGGTCACACCATCAGCTTTTTTGTCTGCCCGGTGTAACATCGGCCCCCCGTGTACCCCCTGCCTTCAATGGCCATGACAATGGCTAATCCAAACCGGGTCAATATTGAAGTCCGATTTGGACGGTGTCGCAGGAACTGGTCGAGATTGGACGATACTATAGTCGATCAGCAAGACCGTCGGTTGATCGGGCCATTTCGGCGATGGCGCTGGCCTGTATCCAGTCATGCCGTGCCTGCGTAGCCGTCGCGATGCACAGCACGGTTTCCGTGTCCGAATAGGGGTCCGATGGCCAGGCGAAGGTCAGGAAAGCATCTGGCAGATAGGTGCCGAGACGCGCCAGGATATCGGTGCCAAAAGCGCGCAGGCGACCATGGTCGTCGCCCCGCGGAAATCCCCATTCCAGCGTGGTTTGCCGCGCCGGCACGGTGCGAAAGGATAGCAGCAGCACGCCATCATCGGCCAACGTCTCCCGCAATTGCATCAAGGTTGCCTGAATATCCGCCACCTGTTCCAGCATGTCCAGACACAAGATCATATCATAGCGTTTGTCGGCGGGCGGAGCCACCAGCGTAGAGCCTTCATGCGTTGGTGCAATCAGGTCGAATTGCGCAAACCAGCCGCCTGCCGCCACGCGGTGCCGCCCATATTGCAATCCCATGGTGCGCAAGGCCGGGTCCGACCGAAGCACCTCCAACACCTGGCGCATGGCGCGATGCCGGGCTGTCGCGTTGCAACCGGCGCAAATATGATCGTGGCCGACCATATCGTCCGCTTGTCGGCGGTTCGGTCGCACCGTCTTGCCGCCACAGATATTGCAATGGAACGGCTTGCTGATCGGCGATACTGCTTGGGGTAGAAGGACGGGCAGGACGGCCTCAAAGCTTTGCCAGTCGCGCTGCCCTTCGGGGCGGTCGGCGATCCAGTGGCGCAGCCTGTCCATGGCTTGCGTTTCGCGTTCGCTCATGGGCTCGTGCAACAGCGCGCGCAATTGCGCCCAATGATCGGCTATCCGCGCGCGCGCGGTGTTGATCGCGCTCCGTTCTTGCTCTTGCAATGGCGTCATCAGGGCCGTTTTGCCCAACGCCTCGGCCCAGCTGTGGCTCAGCCGCTCCGTCATGCCGAGTTGCTCCAGAAAACCGGCGAACTTGACCATGCGTGGCCGGGCAATGACGAGCGCTGGCTTCTCATAGGCAAGCGCCGTGATCAGCCCGTGCATGGAAGAACCGACATAGCAGGCGGCATGGGCGATCAGAGCCGCAATTTCCTTCAGACCTTCGGGCTGATCCAGAATCAGCACTGGCATTGGCAGCAATGCGCCGACGCGCTGGGCCAATTGATCGTCACCATGGCAGGGTCCGATCGCGATGAGTACCGGCACAGCGTTCAGCCGGTCGGCCAGCGCTGCCACCTGCCTTCCCTGCTCGGCCTCATCCGCGTCGAGATAGCGGCTGTTCACATGCACCGCCACCCAGCGATCGGGCACGGCCATACCGTGTCGCGCAAAGGCCGTCTCGGCGATGGCGCGCAAGTCCGCTGCAGGCCAGAGCGCAGCGAGGTCAAGCGCGGTGTCTGGCAAAATCTGGACGGATGCATCGCCCGATTTTCCCAGGAAATTGCGGCTTGCCTCGTCCCGCACGGTCACCTGCGCGCTAGCGGCCAGAATGGCGTCGCTCAAGGTTCGCACCGGGCCACGCAGTAGCGGGTGGGGCAGGCCGGGCGCATTCCAGGCGATCCGTCCGCCCGTCTGCGCAGCGATCAGCCCCGCGCCCAGCCACAACGCCGCATAGCTGCCCTGCGCGCCGAAGCGCGTTTCGGCATAGTCGGGCAACGGCGTGCTGGTCGCATGGATGATGTTGCCGCCCCCGATGACATGCAGGTCCGCCGAACAATCGGCTGCGGTCTCGATCGGCAGGCAGGGGACGGTGTCGTCCCAGGCCGGTTTGCCGCCACGCGGGGAATAAGCGTGAAAATCCTCTTCGGGGATGCCCAGCCGATCGCGCAGCAGCAGCGGAAACAACAGGTCGCCATAGTTGAGGACGTCGAATGTTCCATAAAGCGCGACGCGCGGGCCTGCGCCGGAACTGTCCGGCGGCGAATTATTTGCATCGGTCACGCGGCCAAGCCTCCCATGTCTTGAGGACAGAGCTACTATGGCCTATCGCGTTGGTAAACCGCCTTGTTGGCCGATGGACGGGAACATAAGCCATGTTGGAGCAGCACGCAGAGCCCCGCTATCAAGCCATTTCGCGACCCTGCGCGGAGGCGGTCGAATTGGCGACCCGCGTTCTGGCGACCCATGCCGACCCGCTTATCGCGGAAGTCGGGATCGGCATCGGTGCGACGTCGCTGGCCTTGGCGCGCGCGATGGATCATCGCGGCATGCTATGGCTGTTCGATTTCGACAGCCGCGTGCAGGAATTGCGCGCTGACCTTGCCGACATCGGCTATAGCAATGTCGAGATTGTCGGCAACTCGCGGCGCACCTTCGACAGCTATGGCTGGACGCTCGCGATGCTGACGCGGCGCGCGCGCATCGACCGGCCCGAAGGCATGTTCGACTTCATCTATCTGGATGGCGGACATCTTTATCAATATGATACGTTGGCAGCGGTCTGTTGCAAGGAGCTGCTCAAGCCAGGCGGCTATTTGCTGCTCGACGATTATGACTGGACCATCGCGAAATCGCCGACGATGCGACCCTCGCATAATCCATCCGTGCTGGCGGATTATAGCGAGGAGCAGATCGAATTGTCGCATGTCGAGATGATATGCAGCCTGCTGCTCGACCCCGATGCCGGTTTCGAACAGATACCCCTGGGCTATCGCGACGTGGAGCATCGACGCGCCTACCGGAAGCTATGAGCCGGGTGCCAAGACGCAGGTTCGCCACCCGATGACGGACCTTCGTGCCGCCGACACCACAGCCCTGGTGGCTCTGCTTGCACAGGCGGCGCCCGGCGCACATATCCTGCTCGATGCGCCGCGCTATGATTTGGCGCAGGACATTCTGCTGGATCATGCGATCACTCTATTGGGAGCGGACGGGCTCCTACCCATCCTGCATTTCACCGATCCGCGTCATGGCCTCACGATGCGCGGCGACGGAAGCCAGCTTCAGTCGTTAGCGCTGACCGGGAGCGGGCATCGGGCTACGTCATTGCTGACGGTCGCTGCGGATGATTGCGTGTTGGACGGCGTCCGCATCGTCGGCGTGCAGGGAAGCGGCTTGCGGGCGGACGGATGCCAACGATTCACCATTACCGACCTGATCGTTAAGGACGCAGGCCAGCAGGCCGCGACATTTACCCGGTGCGACCAGCTTCGATTGACGGTAAAAGCCCGCAACATCGCCCACCGCGCCGCCGCGCCCGCCATCCATCTGATCGATTGCGATGGGTTTTCGATCGATGCCGACATCGACGATGTGAACGGCAGTGCGATCACTATCGAGCGTAGCGAAGCCGGAGAAAGCGCATGTACAGGTGAGATCAGGCTCCGTGCCAGCAAGGTGCGGCGTGCGTTGTCCCTGCTTGGTCGCCGGGATGCGCCGATCGAGGCGATTACCGCTGATGTCGATGCTGATACATGGACGGAATGCGCCATGCTGCTTTCCAATGTCCGGTCTGTCCGTGTCGATCTGACGCTTCGATCGACGGATATTCTGCCCTCGCTGATCTTCAATGGCGGCTTCGGGGTGCGCGACAGCCATATCGACATCCATCAGCCCGCGGATGCGGCGGCCTTGCCGTCATCGCTCGTGCGCGGATTGGACCAGAATTCCGGCAATATCGTCAATGCGCACGAACTGGCTAGCGCGGGCTCAGAGCCGGCGGCCTGGGCCGTGGCACCTGCCTTGCAGGCGCGGCTGGACGCGATCGGCAGACCCGGCTTTGCCGTTTATGAAATGGCGGACCGCTGCAATCTATGCGGATGGGAAGGGCTGTTCCGCCGCACCCACGCCAGCGAACGGGAAACGCTGGCTTGTCATGATTGCCGGGCCACATTGCGCTATCGCGAACAGGCCAAAACCCTAGTCGATCGCTTGGGTGGCGGCCGTTTCGACACGTTGGCCGCGCTGGCAGCGTCGGACCTATTGCCGAAACTGGACATATTCGAAGCTGGCTTTTCAGGGCCATTGCGCCGCTGGCTGGGCCGCGCGCGCCGCTACGAACAATCCTTCTATGAACCGGACGTACCCAGCGGAACGCGGCGCGGGGCATTGACCTGTCAGGATCTGATGGCGACCTCCTTCGCCGATGACAGTTTCGATGTCGTCATCACGTCCGACATGTTCGAACATATCCGCAAGCCAATGCTGGCCTTTGCCGAAGTCCATCGCATTCTGCGTCCAGGTGGAATGCACATATGGACCGTGCCGATCGGCATGCCGCCGCCGCCGCTCACGCGCCCGCGCGTGGACACCAGCGGGCCGGAGGACATCATGCTGTTACCGCCGGTCTATCATGGATCGGGTGCGGACAGCCTGTCGCTGGTCTATACCGATTTCGGCCGGGATATTAACCAGATATTGTCGGCCATGGGGCTGCCGACCACCGCCATTCCTTATCGTGGCGGGGCGGGGCATGTTGTCGGCGTGACGCTCGTATCAACAAAGGCGCTTTAAGCCGCGCTCAGGCTACGGCCTGCCCGGATTGTCGCAAATCCTCTGCCGTACAAAAATGCACCTGCGCCTTCCCCTTGGCCTTGGATCGGTAAAGGGCGGTATCGGCAAAGGCCATCAGCCGCTCCAGTTCCAGGCCGAATTCGGGGGCCATCGCGATGCCGACGCTGACAGTGATGCGCATTTCTATCTCATCGACCAGATAGGGCTCGCTCAACTGCTTGATGATGCGCCGGGCAAGCAGGTCGGCCTGGTCCTGATGCCGCACATGGCCTTGGAGCAGCAGAAATTCGTCGCCACCCAGACGGCACGCCACATCCTCTGTCCGGATCATGCTCTGCAGCCGCCGGGCGACCTCCCGCAGCACCGCGTCACCAGCGGGATGGCCATATCGATCGTTGATCGCCTTGAAGCCGTCGAGATCCAGATAATGGACTGCCATCTGGTCGCCAATCTCCGACGATTGCACGTTGGTTTGAAAAGTCTCCCGCAACAACAGGCGGTTGGGCAGGCCGGTGAGCGGATCGAAGCGCGCAAGCGTCGCCAGATCATGTTTGGTGGTCAGATGTTCGACGGACGACGCATAGAGATGCCGCACCGACTGCAAGCTCATCAGCGCGACCGTGACCAGCAGCAGGGCTTGCAGGGCAAAAAATTCGGCGTGTAGCAATTGGCCATATTCGCGCGTGGCATGGATTAGCATGGCAATCGCCGTCGGCAGAACCACCAGCGACAAGCTCATGACGCATAACTTGGGGCGAGAGGCGTTGCGCGATACGATTCCCGCACCAAAGGTGAAGATGAGGCTGATCGTTGCGATATGCACGAGCGGCTCGTGCGCGGACAAGGCACGTATGTGGAGCGCCGCCAGCAATAGCGCGAATATATAGGTCAAAAACGCATAGCGTCTCTCCCATGCCTTCAGCGCTGGGATATCCTGCGTAGTGCTTCCCGCGCGATTATAGGCTCTTATGAGCCAGACACGCGCCATGGTGATCACAATGGCAATACCGGTCAGAACGGCTATCACGCCATCCTGCCATTTGAGAAAGATCAGCGTGCCGACAAGGGCGTAGAGGATGCCAAAGCCGATGATCGGCATCGCCATGGCAAAGAGCGTGGAGACGAGGTCGCGATATACGGCGTCCGGCAGGCTACTCTCACCTGCCGCGCTGAATGCCGAAATTCGGCGATGCGTTCCATTCTTGGCGCGTCTCTCCATACGCCATCATGGGCGCAAGAATGTTAACAGTATCCTACCGGTGCGCCGAACCGAAAAGGCTTCCGCTTCACGCGACCCTTTGTGCCGACCCTGCCAGGCGGTAGCCGACACCGGGTTCATTGATGATCAGCTTCGGACGCGACGGATCCGTTTCGACCTTCTTGCGCAGGGCGCGAATGGCGACGCGG
This sequence comes from Sphingobium sp. D43FB, assembly GCF_002312805.1. Taxonomy (GTDB): domain Bacteria; phylum Pseudomonadota; class Alphaproteobacteria; order Sphingomonadales; family Sphingomonadaceae; genus Sphingobium. The sequence goes on from NZ_NMUA01000007.1 coordinate 42,815, forward strand.
AGGTAATCGACATCGTCGCGATGGGCCAGGCCCCAGACGGTTTCGAGCAACGCCCTGTGCGTCAGGACGCGGCCGGGCTTTTCGCATAGCGCCCAGAGCAGGTCGAACTCGCGCGGGGTCAGCGCCACCGCCGCGCCACCGATCATCACGGCATGGGCTTCACGATCGATCATCCCGCCCTCGAACGCCCGCCGTTGCGGGTCGGCGCGACTACCCGTCTTGCGCCGCAGCGCCGAGCGTATGCGCGCCAGCAGTTCGGCGCTGTCGAAGGGCTTGGTCACGAAATCATCCGCGCCAAGGTCCAGCGCCGCCACCTTCTCCTCGGTGGCATCGCGGGCGGTCAATATGATGACCGCCAATCCAGCCTCCACCAGTTGCGGGATGATCTCCAACCCGTCCCGGTCGGGCAAGCCAAGGTCGAGCAACGCGACCAGCGGATGTGGCTGAACGGCCGCCAGACGCAACGCTTCGGCGGCTGTCGATGCCTCGGCATAGGTCAGCCCCGTCCGATCAAGCGCGCCCATCAGCAAGCGCCGGATCGCGGGCTCATCCTCAACGATCAGCACATCCTTATGCATCGGCAGCGCGTCCTTCCGCTTCATCCTTGGGGCGCCCCGGCAATATGACCTCGAACATCGCGCCCCCACCCGCCCGGTTGCCAGCCGTTATCGTCCCGCCGACTGCTTCGGTAAAATTCTTGGCGATCCACAGGCCAAGGCCCGATCCACCGACCCGGTCGCTCCCCTCCAGCCGGTGGAAGCGATCGAACAAAGCGTCGGTATCGGCGGGCAGGCCAGAGCCGGAATCCAGCACGCGGCACAGGACATCGCCGTCACGGCAGAGCAATTCGACCTCCACCTGCGTCGTTACAGGCGAAAATTTCAGTGCATTGTCGATGAGGTTGATCAGCACATGGCGCAACAGTAGCGGATCGCTGGACACGAACGGGCAATCGCCGTCGATCCGCGTCGTGACCCGCGAACCGGCCTCGTCCTGGCGTAGCGCCCGCAGGACGTCGGTGATGATATCGGTCAGGTCCACACTCTCCCATCGCGGTTCGATCGCGCCATGTTCGATCCGGGACGCTTCCAGCAGATCGTCGAGAAAACGCTGCAACCGCCGCGATTCCGAACGGGCGATACGAATCTCGTCCGCGAACGCCCCTTCCACCGTAATCGCCTCTGTCGCAGCGATCACGGCCGTCAGCGGGGTGCGCAAGTCATGCGCGATGCTGCCGAGCAACGCGCCGCGCAGGCGGTCCCTCTCGCGCAAGGCATCGACCTGACGCGCCTGCCCCTCCAGCACGATGCGTTCATGCGCGAGCGCGGCCTGGTCCACCAGCGAGGCGAGCATGACCGCATCGTCGGGCCGGATGATCCGCTCCTGCGAGGGCCGCGCCAGTCCCAGCGCCCCCATGGTGCCAAGCGATGTCCTGAGTGGATGGAATTGCCAATCGGATGCGTTCAACGTCCCGGTGTCCCGCCCCGTCGCGATACCCTGTTCCAGTGCCCAGCGGACTGCGGCTTCGTCGATCATGTCGATCCGGCGATAGGCGTCATTGCCGCGCACCACGATATCCCCATCCTCGATCGTGACGATCACTGCCTCGACATCGAGAAGGTTGCCGATTTCGCGACACGCCACGCGCGCCGTCTCCTCCTTTTCCGACAATCCCCCCATCAAGCCGGCAAAGCGCGCGAGCGATGCGTTGAGGCGCGCGACCCCGGCACTCGTTTCGGCCTGCCGCCGAATGCGCCCGGCAAGCCAGCCGACCACGGCCGCGACCAGCGCCAGCACGGCAAAGGTGATGACATTCTGGGGATCGTCGATGGTCAGGCTATGGAGCGGCGGGATGAAGAAGAAATTATAACACAGTGCGGCCCAGACCGCCGACCAGAGACCCGCACGCAGCCGCAGCACCGTCGCGGACAGGATGACGGGGATCAAGAGCAGCAGGTCGATCGCGCCGAACGGCAGCCATGGCTGGGCTAGGCGCAACAGGGCAACGGTCGCGACGACGATCGCAAACGCCACCACATCGTCGCGGGCAAAGGCGGCTTCGCGCGGCTTGTCGGGCCTCTCGTCCGCATCGCTGAGCGGCACGACATGCACCGCAACCCCCTGCGCCTTGCGGATCACGTCCTGAGCGATCGATCCATGCCGCCATTCGAACCAGCGCGACCGGCGGCTCTTGCCGATCACGATCTGGCTGGCCCGCAATTGTCGGGCTTGATCGACCAGCGCATCGCCGACATGATCAGCCGCTACCGTCATCAATGATGCGCCGAGCGACGCCGCCAGCGCCAGATTGTCGGCCAACTGCTCCCGCTGCGCGCCGACGATCGCGCGCGCCCGGCCGCTTTCCACCACCACGGCGGTCCAGGGCGCATGAAATATATCGGCCATCCGCCTGGCATGGCGGACGACCTGCGCCCCGCCTTTGCCGGGGCTGACCGCGACCATCAGCCGCTCGCCAGCGACGAAATCGCCCTCGTCGCCTGCCGTGCGCAACTGATCGGTGAGGCGCCGGTCGACGCTGCGCGCGGCAAAGCGCAGTGCCAGTTCGCGCAGCGCCGCCAGCTTGGTCGGCGTGAAGAAATTGGAGAGCGCTCGGCCCGCCGTGTCGGGCAGATAGATTTTGCCTGCCGCCAATCGCTCGATCAGGGCATCGGGGGGCAGGTCGACAATGATCAGTTCGGCATCGTCCAATATCTGGTCGGGCACGGTTTCGCGCACGCGGATATGGGTGAAGCCCGCTACGACGTCATTGAGGCTTTCGATATGCTGGATATTGACCGTGGTGGCGACGTCGATACCCGCCGCCAGCAACTCCTCAACATCCTGCCACCGCTTGGGATGTCGGCTGCCCGGCGCATTGATGTGCGCCAGTTCATCCACCAAAATCAGCCCCGGATGCCGCGCGATCGCGGCGTCGATGTCGAACTCGTCCAGCGCATGGCCCTGATGATCGACGCGGTGGCGCGGCAATATGCTTAACGGTTCAAGCAGCAGCGCCGTCTCGCTGCGACCATGGGTTTCCGCCACGCCGACGACGACATCCACCCCTTCCGCCTGTCGCCGCGCCGCATCCTGCAACATGCGATAGGTCTTACCCACGCCCGGCGCAGCACCCAGATAGACGGTCAGACGCCCTTGTTGCTCCTGGCGCGCCAGCCGCAGATAATGGTCCGCATCGGTGGAGGGGGTGGACTGGGTCATCGCTGGACCTGCTCTATGGCTTCAGGCGATCCAGCGCCAGATTGAGTTGCAGCACATTGACGATCGGGTCAGGCGCGAAGGGGCCACCAGGCACGATCCCCTTGTCATCGACCAGCCGTGCCACCGCCGCTGGATCGATGCCCCGCGCGCGCGCCACCCGCTGCACCTGATACAGCGCCCCGGCGCGGGAGATATGCGGGTCCAGCCCTCCACCCGACGCGGCTACCAGATCGGCCGGTACTGGATTGGCGGCCGTTGCCCCATAGCGCGCGACGGTGTCGGCGGCCCGCATGGTCAGTGTCTCGCTGGTTGGCGACAGATTGCTACCCGCCGCGCCCATGGCATCATAATCGGCGGCGGACGGACGTGGCCAGAAATAGCGGTCGGACGTGAAATTCTGCGCCACCAGTTCGCTGCCGACCGCCCGGCCATCGACTATGATGATCGATCCATTGGCCCGGAACGGCGCGACGCTCTGCGCGAAGGCGAGAACGAGCAGCGTGTAGCCGACAACGCAAACAAGCAGCGTCACCAGCCACAGGCGGATCGAGGGAATGAGATAGGCCATTGCGTATAATCCTTTCGACCAAGAGGCCGCTTAGCGCATCAATGTCACATGTTCGGCGATCGGGCCGAGCGCAGCGGCGGGGAAGAAAGTCAGCGCGCCGAAGATTAAGATGGTGATCACCAGCATGATGCCGAAACTGCCGCCCTCCACGCTCAGCGTGCCCGCGCTTTCGGCGCTGCGCTTCTTGGCCATCAGCGATCCGACGATCGCCAACGGCACGATGATCGGCAGATAGCGTCCGATCAGCATGACCAGCCCGGTGGCGATGTTCCAAGGCACCGTATTATCGCCCAACCCTTCGAATCCCGACCCGTTATTCGCCCCCGCAGAGCTGAATTCGTAGAGAATTTCGGAAAAGCCATGCGCGCCGACATTGTGCAGCGTCGCCTGTCCCCAGGTGGTTGCCGCGAACAGGGCGGTGCCACCCAATATGAGCAGGGCGTGGCTGAACAGTGCCAATATGGCCAGCCGCATTTCCCCGCCTTCGACCTTGTGCCCAAGATATTCGGGCGTCCGCCCTACCATCATCCCGGCAATGAAGACCGCCACGACGATATAGAGGAACATGTTGATCATCCCCACGCCGACCCCGCCAAAGGTGGCGTTGAGCCACATGCCGATCATCGGCATCAGGCCGGTGAGGGGGTTAAGGCTGTCATGCATGGCCGCGACCGATCCATTGCTGGTCGACGTGGTCAGCACCGCCCAGAGCGGCCCGGTCGTGGCACCAAGGCGCAATTCCTTGCCCTCCAGATTGCCGACATCCTGCATCACCGGCAGATGGACGAAGGCCTGGGTCGGCGCGGCCTCGAAGGCGACTGATCCGCCAATCTTCAACAGTAGGAAGGCGAGCATGACAGCGAAAATCACGCCGGCATGTTTCATCCGCCCGATGATCCGCCCGAACATCCACACACAGGCCATGGGAATGGTGATGATGGCAATCATCGAAAAGCCGTTCGACCAGAAGTTCGGATTTTCCAACGGGTGCGTCGAGTTGGGACCAAAGAAACCGCCGCCATTGGTGCCCAATTGCTTGATCGCCACGAAAGCTGCTGCAGGCCCGCGTGCGATCGTCTGCGCTACGCCCTCCAGCGTCGTAGCATGGGCCGCGCCTTCGAAGGTCATCGGGACGCCGTTCAGCGCCAGCATCAGCGCGACGAGGATCGCCAGGGGCAAAAGCACGCAAAAAGTCGCGCGTTGCAGGTCGACGAAGAAATTGCCCATGCTCGCTTGCCCTGCGATCCCGCGCGCAAGGGCTGCCAGAGCGGCGATCCCGGTCGCGGCCGACACGAATTGCAGCCACATCAACCCGCCAAGCTGGGCCAAATAGCTCCAGCTGCTTTCACCGGAATAATGCTGCAAATTGGTATTGGTGGTGAAGGACGCCGCCGTATTGAACACCAGGTCGAGCGACGCGGCGGTCTGCCCATCGGGATTGAGCGGGAGCCAATGTTGCGTCGCCAGCAGCACGAAAACAAACGCGAACATCAAAGCGTTGAACGCCAACAGTGCGATCGAATAATGTTTCCAGTCCTGCTGCGGTGCGCGTCCTGCAACCCGCACGAACAGTCCATCGGCGCCCGCGAAGCGCCCCGAAAACAGCGCCGCCATATAGCGGCCAAGCGGCCAGGACAGCAGCGCCGCGCCGCCGACGATCAGGATGATGGTGAGAATGGCTGTGAACATGATCTGGTCCTTTCCTGCTCAAACCAGGCCGAGGCCGGCGACGGCGACGTCGATGAGCTTGATGCCGATAAAGGGGGCGATCACGCCGCCTGCGCCGTAGATGCCCAGATTGTGGAGCAACTGGCTGGCCGCAGGCATGGGGCGATACGCGACGCCCCGGAGCGCCAGCGGCACCAGCAGCGGAATGATGAGCGCATTGAAGATGATCGCCGAGAGGATGGCGCTCGACGGGCTCGCCAGCCCCATCAGGTTGAGCACGCCAAGCGACGGATACAGCACCACGAAAATGGCAGGCAGGATCGCGAAATATTTGGCGATATCATTGGCGATCGAGAAGGTGGTCAGCGCCCCGCGCGTCATCAGCAACTGCTTGCCGATACCCACCACCTCGATCAACTTGGTGGGATCGCTGTCCAGGTCGACCATATTGCCGGCCTCGCGCGCTGCCTGCGTGCCCGTATTCATCGCGACACCGACGTCGGACTGGGCCAGCGCAGGCGCATCATTGGTGCCATCGCCGCACATGGCGACCAGCTTGCCCTCTGCCTGTTCCTTGCGGATATAGGCCAGCTTATCCTCTGGCGTTGCTTCGGCCAGGAAGTCATCGACCCCGGCTTCCGCCGCGATTGCGGCTGCCGTCAGCGGATTGTCCCCGGTGATCATGACCGTGCGGATGCCCATGCGCCGCAATTCGCCAAAGCGTTCGCGGATGCCCGCTTTGATCACATCCTTGAGATGCACCGCGCCCAGCAGTCGGTCATTCTCCACAACCGCCAGCGGCGTGCCGCCCGCCTGCGCGATACGATCGGTAATCTTTCTGAGCGCGCGCACGATGTCTTCGGGGAAGTCGCCCAGCTTGAGCACAGCGTCCACCGCGCCCTTGCGGATGCTCCGCCCCGGTAGGTCGATCCCGCTCACCCGAGTCTGCGCCGTAAAGCCCACCGGTGTCGCATCGGCGGGCAGGGCGTCGCCGTCCCCCGCCAGCGTCACGATCGAACGGCCCTCCGGCGTGGTGTCGGACAGGCTGGCCATCCGCGCCGCGGCGATCAGGTCTGCTTGCGCCACACCCGGCAGCGGCACGAACTCACTTGCCTGCCGGTCGCCGATCGTGATGGTGCCGGTCTTGTCGAGCAACAATGTGCCGATGTCGCCTGCTGCTTCGACTGCCCGGCCCGATTTGGCCAGCACGTTGAAACGGATCAGCCGGTCCATGCCCGCAATGCCGATGGCGGACAACAGTCCCGATATGGTGGTGGGGATCAGCGCGACGAAAAGCGCGATCAGCACCGGCACGGAGAGCACGCCGCCCGCATAAGCGGCAAAGGCCGGGAGCGTCCCCACTGCGACGAGAAAGATCAGCGTCAGCCCGGTGAGCAGGATCGTCAGCGCAATCTCATTCGGCGTCTTCTGGCGGCTTGCGCCTTCGACCAGCGCGATCATGCGATCGAGAAAGCCGCTGCCCGGTTCCGCCGTCACCTTGACGCGGATTTCGTCGGACAGGACGGTCGTGCCAGCCGTCACGGCCGACCGGTCCCCGCCTGCCTCGCGGATCACCGGCGCACTTTCGCCGGTGATCGCGGCTTCGTTGACGGAGGCGACGCCGGCCACGACTTCGCCATCGGCCGGGATCTGTCTGCCTTGCGTGACCAGCACCACATCGCCTTGCCGCAACTGCGTGGCGGGCACTTCCTCGGTCGCGCCATTCTTGCCGATGCGCAGCGCGACAAGCTGGTCCTTGGTCGCGCGCAGGCTTTGCGCCTGCGCCTTGCCACGCCCCTCCGCCAACGCTTCGGCGAAATTGCCGAACAACACGGTCAGCCACAGCCAGAATATGAGTTGTGCTTCGAACGCCAGATCGCCCATACCGGCGATCATGTGACGCACCAGGATGACCGTCGCGACCATGGCGACGATGGCCGTAGTGAACATCACCGGATTACGCACCAGCGTTCGGGGATCGAGCTTGATGAACGCATCCCGCACCGCAGGCAGCAGCAGCGCGCGCTCGAACAGCGAGGTACCGGCCATCAGAAGCGCTCCGGCCGGATCAGCACAGTGGTCAGATAGCCCAGCAGGCCCAATGCTACCAGACCAGCAAGGACAAAGTCGAACGTCATCAAAGACTCCTTTTTATCGGAGCCGATGATGGTCGCTATGCGCGTGAACTATCGATGGGGGTTCATGACCTTACCCATGAAAATCCTGTAAAAATGCCGTGCAGACTGACCCATCCTCGCTCGACCAATCGGTGACAGGGTGTCTTTATCGCGCTATCGGACCTCGCTTTGGACCCAGGATGGAGAGGCCTCATGCTGCCTGCACGCACCTACAGCATATCGATCGACCGGGATTGGCAGGCGCTCTACGACCGAATCTGGCGGCCGGAAATCTTCCCCAAATGGGCTTCCGGCCTTGCCGAATCCAATCTTCGCCAGGAGGGCGATCGGTGGTTGGCTGATGGCCCGGAAGGTCCAGTGGCCATCCGCTTCACGCCGCATAATGCGTTCGGCGTGATGGACCATTATGTCGATACCGGGAACGGCACGGAAATCCATGTCCCCTTGCGCGTCATCGCCAATGGCCATGGGGCGGAGGTGATGCTGACGCTGTTCCGTCAGCCCGGCATGGATGATGAGATGTTCGCTCGCGACGCCAAATGGATCACCCGCGACCTGCGTGCGCTCAAAGCCTTCGCGATGGCGTAAACACCTGCTCTATTCGTTCTCGATCGCGTCGATCACTCCACGCGGCACGCTAAGCAGCGAGCCATGGCGGGCGCCTATTGGCAGCGCCAGCCGATCGCTGACATCCTGCCATGTCGCCATGTCGCGGGTCATGGCTGCGCCCCAGCGGCCTTCCTTGTAAATGTCGTAATAGCAGACCAGCGCATCGCCGATCCGCGTGGTCATCGGCCCTTCGACCCAGGCAGGCGAGAAAGGGGCGGACAGCGCGCCAAAGGGGCCGGACGGACTGTGGGCGGGTGCGCTGCGCAACCATTTGCGCGGTGGCGACACCGTCTCATCCTTGACGATCAGGTGCAGGCTACCGTCCGGCGCGTGCGCAAAACTGCCGTCGATGACGCTGAAACCGGGATCATAGAGCGGTTGCGGCGGGGAAAAGGTCGTGAAATCGCGCGTAGTGGTGGACCAGAGGCGATGGTTGTACCCTGATTCCGACGTGCCTTCGGTTTCGCGGTAGCGGCCGGTGACCGTGCTGGACCAGAAGAGCAGCCAGTGCCGCGCGCGCGGATCATAGATGGCTTCGGGTGCCCAGCAATTGCGCGTGCCGCTTATGGTCGCCATGACCGGAATAGCCTGCTGCGGCGACCAGTGGACGAGGTCGCGACTGGTGGCATGGCCGATCGTCACGCCCTCCCAGGCGGTGGTCCACAGCAGATGATAGAGGGCTCCGTCCCGAAACAGGAAGGGATCGCGCAACAGCTTTTTCTCGCCGACTTGCGGCACCAGCAGGCTGCGCCCGCCCGCCAACGGGCGAAAGGTGAAGCCATCGTCGCTGGTAGCCAGTTTCAGGCCATCCGCCTCGCCCTTGCCGGTCGTGAAATAGGCGAACACCAACGGATCGGCCCCGACCACCGGGCGCGTGGTGCAGGCGGTGAGCGCCATCGCCCCAGCGCCCAGCGTGAAGTCGCGGCGGTTCACGGTCGATAATCCTGCGCCATCCGACCATAGAGATCGAGCAGGGGATTGGCGATATAGTCACCGCCAACGCCCATCGGTCCTGTCGGTTGGGGCTTGGGCGCTGGCGCAGCGGTGGCAAGGCCGCCGGGGGCTTCGGCGCTGTTGATGCCTTGGCTCAACAGGTCAGGTTTGGGGCCTTCGCCGGCATTCTCGCCATTGCGATCGAAGATCGCTTCCTGATGCCGCGTCGGTTCCCAGATGAACGTGCCCCAGCCACGCTTGTCCGGCAGGGCGTGGACCAGATCGTTGATATAGCGTTTGCGGCTGGAATATTCGGCGACCAGCAGCCCTTTGCGCGGATAGCGTTTGAGGAACTGGTCGAAGCTGTTGGCCCAGTCGCCCTGTCGCTGCTGCTGATAGGCGGAAAAGCCGATGACGTCGAAATCGACATTGCGTGCCACCAGCGCGTCGGTCCATTCGCGCACGATGCCCCAATGACGCCCCAGATGATTGTGCAACTGGATGGCGATGCCCGGTTCGGCGCGACGCGCGCCCGCTATGCCCGCGCGCAACAAGGCGGCGAAGGCATCGAAGCCACCAACCTGACCGACCTTGGCATGATTGGCGTCGGTAATGGGATTGCCCGTTGGGGTAGACAGCTTCACCCGGCCATGGGGCCATAATATGCCAAAGGTCGTTTCGTTACCGATCACCGCCATGTCGACAGGCGCGCCGCCCGCACGCATCGCGACGAGCGTGTCATGCGTGTGGGCATCGACGGCTTTGGCGAGCTTGGGCAGGTCATAGCCTGCCCAGGCAGCGGGCACGCCCTGATGCTCCGGGTCTGCCCAAGTGTCGCTATAATGAAAGCTCAGAACCAGATATAGGCCCGCCTCGCGGACGCGGCGGCCGAGTTTGACGGTCTGTTCCAGCCCGGCCCATGCCTTGTCTGGCTCCCGCTTCGAATAGCCATTCGCCGGATCGACGAAGATGCGCAGGCGAATGGCGTTGAACCCTGCGTCCCGCAGCAGGAGGATAGGGTCCTTCTGCTGATCCTTCGTGAAATAGCGCGCACCTGCGGCCTCATCTTCGGGAATCCAGCTGATGTCCGCGCCGATCAGGAAAGGGCCGGGGCGTGCGCCGGTCTTCTTGGGCGCGGCCAGCGCAGGCGTGGTCAGTAACGGCAGTGTGGCGAGGCCAAGCGTGGCGCGGCGGGTAAGAGCGGTCATGCGCGGAGCTCCAACTGATATTCTGGGACGAGGCAAAGGGTGAGCAGGTCCGCAACTTGGGCCGCTTTTGGCAGTTTCGCGCGGGCGCTATCGTCCAGGTAGATTGGCGCGTCGGCACGCAGCGGTAGGATGGTCAGTGTCCATGGTCGCCCCAACCGTTCGGCGAAGCGCTTGAGGCCGATGCGCCAGACGCGGCCGTCCCAAAAGGCATCGTCCAGCATATCCATACCGTCGAACAGGCGACCCATGTCGCCGCGCCAATCGATTTCCAAAAAGGCGTCGCCCGTTGCCAGCGCATCCTTGGGCAGCGTGAAGGTAAAGGCGGCGGCCGCGCGATGCGCTTCGGGCAGGGGTTGCATCGCGGCGTTGGCGGGGCCGCCGATAATGATGGGCGGTGCAGTGCCGGCGGCGCGGCTCTGGGTAAAGGGAATGGCCCTGGATGCCGGGCCTTTCGCCGTTGCCGTGCCCGCGCGACCGGGCATCATGCGATAGCGGAAGGCGGGATCGCCGCGCTGGCGCAGGGTCAGGCTGTCAGTTCCGAACATCGTGTCGGCAGACGTCAGGACAAGGCGGCGCTGGCCCGACAGATCGCCAACCCACAGGCTGCGCGCGGACATCTGATCGAGCAGAAGCAACCGAACCTTGCGGCCATCGGCTCCGGTCACGGTCAGCAGCCGGTCCGGGGCAGGCGGGACATCGGCGATGACGTGCGGACCTTCTGTGCGCGATGGCGCGGACAGGCGTGTGCCCGAAGGGAAGGCGAGTTCGACGGACCCTGGCGCAGTGGCGATCAACACATGGATCGGGCCATCCGCATCGGCCAGTCGAGTGACGGGCTGGGCGGTGGCCCAGCTGAGCAACACGCCGTCCAAGTCCAGGCCGATCGGCCAGAAGAAATAGTCGCCTGTTGCAATCGTGACCGGCCGCGACGGCAGGACGACCGGGCCACTGGTCAGTTGGACAGTGAACTGCACGCCGCGATGGGCAGGGGTGGCATATTGGCGGACATGGTTGTTGACGAACAGGAAACCGCTCTCCCCCTGCGACCGGACCGACCAGCGCAGGGTGTGCAGGTCGTTTTTGTCGCTGGGTAGCCTGGCAGGGGCCTGAACGGCCATGGGTGCGAGCCGATCGCCATATTGCCCAAGGAAATAATGCAGCGGTCGCAGCGCGGCGTTGACCGGGTTCACCTCACCATATTGGCCGATCGGCGCCTGAAAATCATAGCCGATGATCGGACAGTCATTATAGCCGCCCGACCGCTGGGTCTCTTCCAGGGTGCGACCCTGCGCGAGCGGGTTTGCCCCGCCGTGGAACATATAATAGCCCAGCAGATTGACGCCCGACCCGACCTGGGTGGTGACGGCGGCAGCCACGTCCTTGGGGTCGAGCAGCGGTCGGCGGCGATACATGACTGGCACGCCGCCACCATATTCCGCGCCCAGGAATGGTGTATCTGCCATGTCGCTGTCGGCGTCGCCCCGGCGATTGCTCCGGGTCTGCGCGCCAAGGTCACCGCTCACCCGGCTATCGAAACGGAACAGGTAATTTTCCTTGGGCGGCAGCGCGGTGGTTTTGGCCGACCAGGGTTCGTCAGGATAGCCGCCATGGACGGGAACGACCTCGCCTTTGGGATAGAGCGTCTGGTCCCAGCCCGTGACCGTATATAGCGGCACGTCATAGCCGATCTTCTGCGCCATGGTTTTGAGCATCGCGATATGGGCGCGGCCCTGTCCCGGCCCATCGAGATTATATTCATTCTCGATCTGCATGCCGACGATCGGGCCGCCATCCTTCCAGAAAAGGCCCTTCACCTGGTGATGAAGACTGCGCCAGAAGCGTTCGACCTCCGCCAGATAAGCGGCATCATTGCTGCGTGGGTGCGTGCCTGCCACGATCCAGTCGGGGATGCCGCCAAAGCGCGCTTCGGCATGCCCCCAAGGTCCGGGCCGCAGGAAAAAGAGCAATCCCTCGGCGTCGCAAAGCTGGATGAAGCGACGAATGTCGCGGTCGCCGGTCCAGTCGATCTCGCCCGGGGACAGTTCGACATGGTTCCACAATATGTAACTGGCGACGATGGTGATGCCCGCCGCCTTCATCTTGCGCAGTTCCTCCGCCCAATAGCGCGCCGGGAAGCGGGTGAAATGAAATTCACCCATCACCGGCAGCCAGGGCTGGCCGTCGCGGATGAGGGTCAGGTTGGTGAGGCCGATCGTGCCATCGGGGCCGGTCCCCGTGCCCATGCGCAGATGGCCCGTTTTGAGCGGCGGGCCGGACTTTCCGGCACCGAGCGCCAGCGGCGATTGCGCGACGGCGGGCGCGGGGAGGGCGGCTCCCAGTGCAACGAGACCAGTGGCGGTAAGCGCCGCACGCCTGTCGATATCGGGCATCCATCCTCCATGATTTGGGTTGGGAGGGTTATCCCTCCTCTGTTCGATCGTCCGTTCGCCCTGAGCCTGTCGAAGGGCGTTGCTTCGCGCAGGTCAGGCGCCTCAGCGCGCGAGCCATCCCCCATCGACCGCAAGCGTATGCCCGTGGATATAGCCTGCTGCTCTCGACGCGAGGAACACGGCCGCCCCGCCAATGTCGGACGGATCGCCCCAGCGGCCGACCGGGATGCGTTCCTGAATCTGGCGATTTCGGGTCTCGTCGGCCTGCAGCGCGGCTGTATTGTTGGTGGCGATATAGCCTGGCGCGATGGCGTTGACGTTGACACCCTTGGCCGCCCATTCGTTCGCCAGCAGCTTGGTCAGGCCAGCAACGCCACTCTTGGACGCGGTATAGCTTGGCACGCGGATGCCGCCCTGAAAGGACAAGAGCGAAGCGATGTTGATGATCTTGCCCGCCCCTTGGCCGATCATGTGGCGACCCGCCGCCTGACACAGGAAGAACAGCACCTTCAAATTGGTGTCGATCACGGCATCCCAGTCTGCCTCGGTAAAGTCCACGCTGTCGGCACGGCGGATGATCCCGGCATTGTTGACGAGGATGTGTAGCCCGCCAAGCTTCTCCAGCGTCTCGTCCACCACGCGCTGGACCGGCGCGATGGTCGACAGGTCAGCGGAGATGATCTCCGCCCTACGCCCAAGTGCGCGGACCTTTTCGACAGTCTCCTGCGCCGGGGTGCGGCCGACTGCGGCGATATCCGCACCGGCAGCAGCCAACGACAGGGCGACGGCCTGGCCAATGCCGGTATTCGCGCCAGTGACGATGGCGACTTTGCCGCGCAAATCAAAGGGGTTGGTCATGGACTTTTACTCCACGTCATCCCCGCGCAGGCGGGGATCCATCTCCCAAGCGTCGTTTCGGATGCTAGGCTGGGAGATGGGTTCCCGCTTTCGCGGGAATGACGCCAATAGGGTTCAGGCGAGCTGGCAGATATCCAGCACGTTCATGTCAGTATAATCCTGATTCTCGCCCGCCATCGCCCAGATGAAGGCATAGGCCTTGGTGCCCGACCCCATATGCACCGACCAGGGCGGCGAGATCACCGCTTCCTCATTGGCCATGACGATATGCCGCATCGCATCGCCTTCGCCCATATAATGGAACACGCGATCCGACGGGCCATCCAGTTCGAAGTAGAAATAAATCTCGCTGCGGCGCTCATGAATATGCGGGGGCATGGTGTTCCACACCGAACCGGGCTTGAGCACGGTCAGCCCCATGACCAGCTGCGCGCTGTCGCAGATGCCGGGGATGACGAGCTGGAAGATGGTGCGCTCGTTGGATTCTTCGAGGGAGCCGCGTTCGAGCGCATTGGCATCGGCGATACCGAGCTTGCGGGTAACAAAGCCCTTATGCGCCGGGCAGGAGGCGAGATAGAAGCGCGCGCCTGCACCCGCAAAGCTCACATCCTTCGCGCCCATGGTGACATAGAGGCAATCCTTGTTGCCCAGCGTGAAGCTCTCGCCATCGACGGTAACGGTGCCTTCGACGTTCGAGACGTTCACCACCGCCATTTCACGGCGTTCGAGGAAGGGGTGGCCCGCAGCGGACGCAGGCTCGCTCTGCACCGGCAGCGCGACCGGTGCATCCGCCACCGCAACCCCGCCGATCACGAAACGGTCGGCATGGGTATAGTTCAACACGCACGCGCCATCGCGAAACAACCCGCCGATCAGATAGCGATCGCGCAATTCCTCGTTCGACACGCATTCCATCATGTCGGGGTGCGTCGCGTAATAGGTCTTGTCGAACATCGGCTGTCTCCTGAATGGCTTTGCCAAGCCTTATAGCGTCCAGTGCCACGAAGGAAAGTATTTATCCCTTAATGTGGAATGACGAACCGATATGCGGTTATCATTCTTGAAGCAGAATGACATGCAGGAAGCGCGGGCCGTGCGCGCCGCGCACATAGGTGCCCTCGATATCCGTCGTACCGGATACGCCGGTGATCCAGTAATGGGCGCGCGGTTGCGGACCCGGCAGGGGCGCATCCTCCAGGTGGGGGGAGATGTCGCGGATCGCCAACAGCACGATATGATGCAGCGTCAGGAAATTGGGCAGCATCGGCGCGATCGGACTGGTTTCGAAGATCAGCGACCCGGTTTCAGCGATACCCCTGCGCGCAATGGCGAGGGTAGCGCCTTCATCGGCGGCGGCATCGGCGTGCAGGGTGAAGGCGGACCAATCGCACGCCGCTAGGCGTGGGTCTGGCGGGCAACAGAGGGTCAAGGGTTCCTGCTGGTCGGTCAGGTAGCGCGTGATGGCGGCAGGCAGGTCGGCCAGGCTGGCGATACGGTCATGGCTGGCATTGACGCTGGGCAAAGCGAGGCGGGCGAGAAATTCGGATTCGAGCGCGGCGGCGTCGACAGCCGGGCGTTCTGGCCCATCGAGCAAGGCAGCGGCTTCGGCTGCGACCGGAACCGGGCCTTTCAGTCGGGCAAGGATGGCGTTGCGGGCGCTCATTTACGCTGCTCCTGCTGATATTGCGCCATGAAGCTGCGGGCGGCGGGTTTGGGCAGGTCGCGATGCTTGGTCCAGCCGCTCGCCAGCGGCAGGCTGGCGATCCAGCCGGTACGGCCGATCAGCCGCATCGCCCGGATCGCTAAGGCGGTGCCCAGGCGATAGAGCGCGGGACGGCGCGCAAACCAAGCCCAGACACCCAACCCCCAGCGCATTGAGGTCGGCTCCAGCCCTTCGTGCCAGCTTTTCTCGCGCCAGCCCTTGAGCAGCGTGGGGAGCGGGATCTTGACCGGGCAGACCTCCTGACATTTGCCATTCAAAGTGCAGGCATGGGCAAGGTCGCGATTGGGCGCTAAGCCGTCGAGCGCAGGCGTTAGCACCGCCCCCATCGGCCCCGGATAAGTGCCGCCATAAGCATGGCCGCCAATCTGGCGGAACACCACGCAATGGTTCATGCACGCGCCGCAGCGGATGCAGCGCAGCATCTCCGCCAGACCTTCCTCGCGCATTTTGGTGCGGCCATTGTCCACCAGCACGATGTGCATCTGCTCCGGCCCGTCGCGGTCGCCAACGCGCTTTGGACCGGTGTAAAAGGTCGTATATTGGGTCAGCGCCGCGCCAGTGGCAGACCGTGCCAGCATCCGCAGCATATGGATAGCGTGGGGCATGGACGGCACGATCTTTTCGATCCCCGCCGTCACGATATGCACGCGCGGCGGGACGAGCGAGAGTTCGGCATTGCCTTCGTTGGTGACGGTGCAGACCGCGCCGCTATCTGCGATCAGGAAGTTCGCACCCGATATCCCGACATCCGCGCCCAGCATCGCCCCGCGCAGTTCGCGCCGGGCGCTCTGGGCCATGGCGGCGATCGTTTCTTCCTCATGCGGATTGGCATGTTTCGCGCGGAACAATGCAGACACCTGTTCGCGCGTCTTGTGCATCGCGGGCCAGATGATGTGGGACGGCCGCTCGTCGGCCAGCTGGATGATATGTTCGGCAAGATCCGTTTCGACCCGGACGATCCCCGCCTCCTCCAGCGCATGGGGCAAGCCGATTTCCTCGCCTAGCATGGATTTGGAGCGGGCGACCGTCCGTGCCCCCGCCGCCTTGCAGATGTCGATGACGATCCGGCAGGCTTCGTCTGCCGTCTGTGCCCAATGGACCTGCGCCCCCGACGCTATGGCGCTGGCTTCGAATTGTTCGAGATAGGCGCCAAGATGCGCGATCACATGATCCTTGATCGCAGCCGCGCGTGTCCGCGCAGCTTCGAAATCGGGGAAAGCGTCGATCGCGATGGCACGCTTGGCCTCCGCCGTCCCGGCGGTGCGCTCGACCGCGATCTTGAGGATCGGGTCGGCGAGTGCGGCGTCGACGCGATCGGTAAAGCCGCTCATGCTTCCTCGCCGATCGCCGGGCCGTCGCCCATGCCCGCGATCAGTTCGATGGCATGATAGGCGCGAACCTTGCTGCCCTTGCGATGCAATTTGCCCGCCATGTTCATCAGGCAGCCAAGGTCGCCCGCCAGCAGCAGGTCCGCGCCTGTGGTGTCTATCGCGTCAGCCTTCTCGCTGACGATGGCGTTGGAGATGGCGGGATATTTGACGCAGAAAGTACCGCCAAAGCCGCAGCAGGTTTCCGCGCCCGGCAACGGTGTCATCGACAGGCCATCGATGGCTTTGAGCAGGCGGCGGGGCTGCGCCTTGATTCCCAGTTCGCGAAGCCCCGAACAACTATCATGATAGATTGCGGTGGCGGGCAGGATGACGCCCTCCGGTTTCCAGCCACAAACCTCATCCAGATAGGCCATCACCTCGAACGTCTTGGCGGCGACTGCCTGTGCGCGCGCGCGCCATGCCGCATCATCGTCGAACAGTTCGGGATAGTGGCAACGGATCGTCCCGGCGCAGGAGCCGGAGGGGACGACAACCGCCTCATAGGGTTCGAGTGCTTCGATTGTCTGCTTGGCCAGCGCTACGGCATGGGAACGGTCGCCGCTATTGAGCGCAGGCTGGCCGCAACAGGTCTGCCCCTGCGGCACGACGACGGTACAGCCCGCCGCTTCAAGCGCACGGATCGCGGCGAAGCCGATGCGCGGCCGCATGATATCGACCAGGCAGGTGACGAACAGAGCGACATTTGCGGTCATAGGCCGTGGCGTCTCGCGAAATTCAGGAACAGGTCGGGCCAGGGCGCTGGTGCTGCCGGCGCGGCGACAAGGCCAAAGCCATGGCCGCCATTTTCGAACAGATGGCACTCCGCCGCTATGCCTTTGGCGCGCAACGCAGCCAGCATGGCCAGGCTGTTTTCAGGCGGCACCGCCTTGTCGTCCAACGCATGGGCGAGGAAGACGGGCGGGGTCTCTGCACTCACGTCATGGTCGAGCGAATAGGCGCGCTTCCGTTCCGCCGTTGGATCAGGGCCAAGCAATTGCGTGCGCGATCCGGCATGGACGAACGCGCCCTCCATCTGGATCACCGGATACATATAGGCGGCAACAGCGGCCCTTATCGGTTCGCGGTCGGCGGCATCGACCGGCGTATAGCTTTCCTGGGGCGTGCGACTGGTCAGCCAGGCCGCAAGATGTCCTCCCGCCGAAAAGCCCATCACACCGATCCGGTTCGCGTCAAACTTTTCCCTTGGGGCGAGCGCGCGTATTAAGCGCAGGGCGCGCTGGGCATCCTGCAACGGTGCCTTGGCACCTGCCGCCCAGCCATCGGCGGGCAGGCGATAGAGTAGCGAGAAGCAGGCATAGCCCGCCTGCGCGAAATGGCGGGCGATGTTATAGCCTTCATGGCCGATCGCGACACGGATATAGCCCCCGCCGGGGATGAGCAGGATCGCCGCGCCATTGGGCTTGACGGGGCGCAACAAGGTCAGCGTCGGGGTCACCACATGCGCAAACACGCCGTCATCCGGCCCGCTATCGGGGCGGCGAAGGCTTTCGACCTCCTGTACCGTCACTCGCTCGCCACCCGGCGCTTTGCCGGGCCAGATCGGAAACCGCTCGAACCCATGGGGCAGGGGGAAGCTCTGCGCCAGAGCAGGTGTTGCCAGAGTGGCGGAGGCGAGGGTGCCGGCAAGGAGGGTGCGGCGGTCGATCGGCGGTGTCATTGGCAATCCGTCCTTCCAAGCGGGGTGGTGCGAGTGAGGGCCGGGCGCGGCGCCGCTATCGTCGCGGAAATGGGCAGCGCGAGCGATTTCAGACCCCCGGCAACCAGATCGGCCACCTGCCGCGCGCCCAATTCGCTGAAATGCGTATTGTCGCTGATGCCCTTAGGGAAAGCGGCCACATTGTCCTGGGCGCTATAATGGAGATAGAGCGCTTTCGACCCATTCGGCCCGGCGCGATCGAGCCATGCCCGTGAGCGGGCCTCCAAGTCGATCAACGGCGTGCCCGTCTTGATCGCCAGGTCCCGCATGACACCCGACCATGCAGGAAAATCCGCGATGGCGCGGCCTTCCGGCCCGAAATTGCGCCGCGTAACAGGGGTGACGAGGACGGGCACGCCGCCGGCCATCCGCACGTCACGAATGAAGCGCAACAGATTGTCACGATAGCCGGTCTGCGCCGGTGCCCAGCGCTCCGGCTTCGCCCGCGTCGCGTCATTATGGCCGAACTGGATCAGCACCGTGTCGCCGGGCAGGATATCGGCACGCAGCCGGTCCCAGCGCCCCTCCGCCAGAAAGCTGCGGGTTGAACGGCCGCCCATGGCATGGTTGAGAATGCGGACATTTGGGGCCACGGCGCAGCGTAGCATCGTTCCCCATCCCGTCTGCGGATACCGCACCGGCGCATAGTCGGCCGCGGTGGAATCCCCCGCGATCAATATGGTGTTGCCGGGCGCGGTGGCGTTTGCGGGGGCAGTGAGGATGACGCCGAACAGGACAATCTGCACCATCCTTACGGCATGACCAGCGAACTTACGCATTCTGCTCTCCCCCCGTTCGGGCTGAGCTTGTCGAAGCCCAGATTTCGCCAAGCGAGAAAGAAAGCCCTTCGACCGGCTCAGGGCGAACGGAGGGGAGGGGGAGCATCACGGTTTACTGCAAGTTCACATACATGCCGCCATCCACCAGCAGCGCCGCGCCGGTGACATAGGCGGCCATGTCCGACGCCAGGAACACGATCGGACCCGCCAGATCTTCCGGCGCGCCCAGCCGCCCCAGCGGCGTGCGCTGCTCCATATAGGTCCGCTTTTCGACGTCGGCGAGGTCATCCTTGTTGATCTCGGTCAGGATGGTTCCGGGCAGCACGCTGTTGCAGCGAATGCCATGTTTGCCGAGCGCAATGGCGGTGGACTGCATCAGCGAATGAACGCCCGCCTTGGTCGGCGTATAATGGGTCTGATATTCGCCGCCGACGAGCGCGGAGATGGAGGAAACGGCGACGATCGAGCCGCCATGGCCCTGTTTCACCATCTGCTGCGCGGCGGCCTGCACCATGAAATAGGCGCCATGCAGGTTCACCTTGAAGGTGCGCTCGACCACGTCCACGGGCATATCCAGAAAGGCGTGGAAGGGGCAGATGCCCGCATTGCTGACCATCACATCGACCTTGCCGAAGGCGTCCACGGCCTTTGCCACGAAATCTTGTGCGGTCTGCGGATCAGCAACGTCGCCCTTCACCGCGACGGCACGCTGGCCCAATGCCTCGATCTCGGCGACACAACTCGCGGCAGGCCCATCGCTATTGGCATAGTTGATCGCGACATCGGCACCATGTTGCGCGGCACCAATGGCGGCGGCGCGGCCGATGCCGGTCGATGCACCGGTGACGAGGACGGTCTTGCCTTCAAGCAGTTTCATGGGATCGGGCCTTTCTTTGGCTGGTTACCGCCGTGCAGGGCGGTTGGGTGGTTTGACGCCGGGGGTCCAGCCCAGATCGGCGCTGATGGCGTGGGCCGCCGCGCGGACATCGGCGCTCAGCGCCTGCATCCGCTCGTCGTCCATATATTGGGCTGCGCTCGACAGGCTGATGGCGGCGACGATCGCGCCCGCTGCATCGCGCACCGGGGCTGCGACGCAGCGTATCTGGTCCTCATTTTCTTCGAGGTCGAAGGTGCGTCCCTGCGCGACATAGGCGCGCATCCGGTCGAACCAGAGGGCCGCATCGGCATCATGGGTGCCATCTTCGCGCTCGGCGTCGAACAGCCGGGTCCAGACCGCTTCGCTGTCGTCCAGTAAAAGGGCCTTGCCAAGCCCGGTCGAGGTCAAGGGATGCCGATCGCCGATGCGACTGGATATTTCGACGCGGCGACGCCCGGCTATCTTGTCGAGATAAAGCGCCTGATCGCCATCGAGCCGACCTAGATGAACCGTATCTTCGCTCGCGGATGCCAGGGCTTCGAGATGCGGGCGGGCGATCTGCACCACATCGGCCTGCGCTTGCGCCAGGAAACCGAGCTGCAGCAGTTTCGGCCCCAACTGATAGCCTTCGCGCGGCAGGAAGGTGAGGAATCCCCGTTCCACCATCGCATTGGCGAGGCGGTGGGTGGTCGATCGGGTGAGACCCATGCGTTCGGACAGGTCGGCGAGCTTTACCGGCCCGTCGATCACCTGGTCGAGCAGGTCCAGCCCACGCTGCAAGGTCTGCGACCCGGCGGCTTTCGACTTTTCCTCTCGTTCACCCGATTCTGGATTTGACGTTTTCTGTCTCATCTAATAACACTCTATCCCACAAAATGAGAAAAACAAGGGCGAAGGCGAGGACCAAGCGTGATTCTTTCGAACATGCCCCCGTGCCTGCTGTCCGACCTTTATCGCCATTTTGCTCAGATTTTGGAAGTTTCTGCCGTCTTGTCCCATATATTGGACGTCGGCATGGTTCAGGGAGTGTGTGCGTGCCGATCGTGACCTTGCCGAAAATCAAGCATGTCCGGGCCTTCACCGTGCGCGGTGGCGGTGCCGACTATCATGACCAGGGCGAAGGCCACTGGATCGACGACCATATTGCGACGCCCATGTCGCGCTATCCCGAATATCGTCAGTCGCGCCAGAGCTTCGGCATCAACGTGCTGGGCACTTTGGTCGTTGAGATCGAGGCGGAAGATGGCACGATCGGCTTTGCCGTGACGACCGGCGGCGAACCGGCAGCGTTCATCGTCGAAAAGCATCTGGCCCGTTTTCTGGAAGGCCGCTCGCCCACCGATTATGAGAAAATCTGGGACCAGATGTATTTCTCGACCCAATATTATGGGCGCAAAGGTCTGGTCGTGAATGCCATTTCCGGGGTCGACCTGGCGCTGTGGGACTTGCTGGGCAAGTTGCGGCAGGAGCCGGTCTATCATCTGCTGGGCGGGGCGGTGCGCGACGAATTGCAATTCTACGCCACCGGCGCGCGGCCCGATGTCGCCAAGGAACTGGGCTTTATCGGCGGCAAGATGCCGTTGCACCATGGCCCGGCTGAGGGGATCGAGGGTCTTAAGAAGAACATCGCCGAGCTGGCCGATATGCGCGCAAAATGCGGTCCCGACTTCTGGCTGATGTGGGATTGCTGGATGGCGCTCGACGTCGATTATGCCACGCGCCTCGCCATCGCCGCGCACGAACATGGGTTGAAGTGGATAGAAGAAGCGATCAGTCCCGACGATTATTGGGGTTATCAGCAGTTGAAGCGCAACGTCCCCAAGGGGATGCTGGTCACCACCGGCGAGCATGAGGCGACCCGCTGGGGCTTCCGCATGTTGCTGGAAATGGATTGCTGCGACATCATCCAGCCCGATGTCGGCTGGTGCGGCGGCGTGACCGAATTGCTCAAGATCAGCGCGCTCGCCGACGCCCATGGCAAGATGGTCGTGCCGCACGGCTCCTCGGTCTACAGCTACCATTTCGTCATTACCCGCCACAATTCGCCCTTCGCCGAATTCCTGATGATGCATCCAGGACCAACCGAAGTGGTGCCGATGTTCCACCCACAGTTGATCGGCGAGCCAGTGCCCGAAAATGGTCGGCTCAAAGCCAGCGCGCTCGACGCGCCCGGCTTCGGCGTCGAACTGAACCGCGATATCGCGATGCACCGCCCCTATACTCACTAAGCAAGAAGCGAGATTGCCATGAAATTCTGCCGTTTTGGCCCGCGTGGCCAGGAAAAGCCCGGTATCGTCGATACGGATGGCAATATCCGCGACTTGTCAGGCGTGGTCGCCGAGCTGACGATCGAGACGCTGGCCGCCGCCAAGGCCGCCGACATCGCGTCGCTGCCGATCGTGGAGGGGACGCCGCGCTATGGCGTGCCGTTGAAGGGCGTGGGCAAGATCGTCGCCATCGGCCTCAATTATGAGGATCATGCGATCGAATCCAACCTGCCGATCCCGACCGAACCGATGATGTTCATGAAGGCTTTGTCGTCGCTCAATGGGCCAAACGATGAAGTGATGCTGCCCAAGGGCGCGACCCATGGCGACTGGGAAGTCGAGCTGGGCGTCATCATCGGCGAAACCTGCCGCTTCGTGAGCGAGGAAGAGGCGCTGTCGAAGGTCGCGGGCTACACGCTGGTCAACGACGTGTCGGAACGCTTCAACCAGAAGCAGCGCGGCACCCAGTGGAGCAAAGGCAAGGGGCATGACACCTTCTGCCCGACCGGCCCTTGGCTGGTGACGCCCGACGAGGTGGGCGATTGCCAGGATCTCGACATGTATCTGAACGTCAATGGTGATCGGATGCAGACCGGCAACACCCGCACGATGATCTTCACCGTCGCGCAGCTCATCGCCTATGTCAGCGAATATATCACCCTCTATCCCGGCGACCTGATGATCACCGGCACACCGCCCGGCGTTGGCGAAGGTAAGAAGCCGACCGCCATCTACCTAAAGGCCGGTGACGTGATGGAACTGGGCATCGCCAAGTTGGGCACCCAGACGCAGAATGTCGTCGAATGGCGGCATCTGGGCGACGAGGTGCTCGGATGAGCGTCTTTGCTGATCGTTATGAAGGACGCTGCGCTATCGTCACCGGCGGCGCGTCGGGCCTGGGCAAACAGGTCGCCGCGCGGATCGTGGCCGAAGGCGGTAAGGTTGCCTTGTGGGACGTGAACGCCGATGCGTTGGCGGAAACCAAAGCGGAGATCGGCGCGACCCATGTGGTCGCGCTCGATGTCTCCGATCAGGCGGCAGTGGAGGCGGCAGCCAAGTCCAGCGCGGAAGCACTGGGCAAAGTCGACGTGCTGGTTTGCTCTGCGGGCATTACCGGCGCGACCGCGACCCTATGGGATTATCCGCTCGACAGCTGGCGCAGCGTGATCGACATTAACTTGAACGGCCTCTTTTACTGCAACCGCGCAGTGGTGCCGTTCATGCTCCAAAATGGCTATGGGCGCATCGTCAACTTGGCCTCGGTTGCTGGTAAGGAGGGCAATCCCAATGCCAGCGCTTATTCCGCAAGCAAGGCGGGCGTGATCGGGCTGACCAAGAGCCTGGGCAAGGAACTGGCGGGCAAGGGCGTGATCGCCAATGCCCTGACCCCCGCCACCTTCGAAAGTCCGATCCTCGCACAGCTGCCCCAGAGCCAGGTCGATTATATGCGCTCCAAGATCCCGATGGGGCGCCTGGGTGAAGTCAGCGAATCCGCCGCGATGGTCTGCTTCATGGCAAGCGAGGAATGCAGCTTCACCACCGCATCGACCTTCGACACGTCGGGCGGTCGCACCACTTTCTGACACACGTCGCGCGGCGCGACTGGCCGACCAAGAGCCAGCACGCCGCGTTGGAACAAGCCTCCAGTGCCGTTCGGGCTGAGCCTGTTGAAGCCTTCTTCTGAAGAAGTAAGACCCTTCGACAAGCTCAGGGCGAACGGAGAGATGGGATAAGGAGAGGACGGCCATGATCCCCTTTGTCGATGCGCATATCCATTTATGGGATCTGGCGCATATCCGCTACGACTGGCTCAGCCCGCCCTTTGCCGAGGATGGGCCGAACGGCAGCGTCGAACCGATCGCTCATGATTATGGCGTTGCGGAATATCGCGCAGACCTCGCACGCTGGAATGTCGTTGGCGCCGTGCATGTCGATGCGGGTGCGGCGGCGGACAGCGCTCTGCGGGAAACCCAATGGCTAGATGGCCTTGCTGCGATCGAGGGGCTGCCTACGGGCATCGTCGCCTTCGCCGCGCTCAACGACCCGCACGTCGATACACTATTGTCCGCGCAAGCTGCACACAGCCGCGTCAAGGGCATCCGCCATATCGTCAACTGGCACCCCGACCCTCGGCGCAGCTACACGTCCACCGACCTGACCATCGATCCGCAATGGCAGGCGGGTTATGGCTTGCTGGCAAAGCACGACTTGTCCTTCGACCTGCAATGCTATCCGGGGCAGATGCCAGGACTTGTCCCGCTGATCGAGCGCCACCCCGACATCCCCGTCATCATCAATCATCTCGGCATGCCGGTGCTGACCGACGCGGACGGTGTCGGCGATTGGCGGCGGGGCATGCAGGCCCTCGCAGCGCTACCCCATGTCTGCGTCAAGCTGTCGGGCATGGGCTTCATCCGTCGCGACTGGAGCCGCGAGACGATCGCGCCCTTTGTCCGCGAAACGATCGACCTGTTCGGTGTTGATCGCTGCATGTTCGCCAGCGACACGCCAACCGACAAGCTGTTTGGCCCAATCGACCGCTATATGGAGGCCTATCACGCCATCGTCGCGGATTTGGCCGAAGCCGACCGCCGCGCCCTGTTCGGCGGCAACGCTAATCGCCTCTATCGCCTGGGACTTGATATATGATCGGCAATCCACTGCTCGGCGTCTTGTTCCACTGGCTGGGTGGCCTTGCCTCGGCCAGCTTCTATGTCCCCTATCGCGGGGTGAAGCGCTGGAATTGGGAGATTTTCTGGCTGACCGGCGGCATCTTTTCCTGGGTCATCGCACCCTGGTTCTTCGCCTCGGTCCAGACCAACGATCTGATGGGCGTGATGGCGCAGGTGCCGGGCTCGGTCGTGGGCTGGTGCATATTTTTCGGCTTCCTATGGGGGTTTGGCGGGCTGACCTATGGCCTCACCATGCGTTATCTGGGCCTTTCGCTCGGCATGGCGGTGGTGCTGGGCCTTTGCACCGTGTTCGGCACGCTGATCCCGCCGATCGTCGATGGCAGCTTCATGACGCAGATCGCAGGCACGCTGCATGGGCAGATCGTGCTGCTGGGGCTGGCCGTGACCGTGCTGGGCATCATCGTCGTCGCCATGGCCGGCGCGCGCAAGGATGCCGCGCTCTCGCCTGAACAAAAGGCCGCCGCCGTTGCCGAGTTCGATTTCAAGAAAGGCATCGCCGTCGCCATCTTCTCCGGCATCATGTCCTCCTGCTTCGCCTTTGGCCTTGCGGCGGGCGAACCGGTCAAGGCGCTGTCGGCGGCTGCTGGGACGGGACCGCTCTGGACTGGCCTGCCGACGCTGTGCATCGTCATGTTCGGCGGCCTCATCACCAACGCGGTCTGGTGCGGGTGGCTGATCGTGAAAAACAAGTCTGCGGGCCAGTGGCTCGGCGCACCCGACGCAGATGGCAAGCGCCCCGCGCTGCTGCCCAATGTCCTGCTCTGTGCGCTGGCGGGCACGGCCTGGTATTTCCAATTCTTCTTCTACACCATGGGCGAAAGCCAGATGGGTCGCTTCGGCTTTTCCAGCTGGACCCTGCACATGGCGTCGATCATCATCTTCGGCACCTGCTGGGGCTTTGCCTTTCGCGAGTGGAAAGACGCCGCGCCGGCCGTTCGCCGCATGGTGTGGAGTGGCGTGGGCCTGCTGGTCTTCGCCACGCTGATCATCGGCTATGGCAACCGGATGGCGGGCTGATGCGAGGCTTGCTCGCCCTGTTGCTGTTGGTGTTCGCTGCTCCCCTGGCGGCACAAGCGCCGCTGCTGACATCGCACCTGCGTATCCATGATCCATGGGTAGTCGCGGATACCGACAGCCAGACCTATTGGCTGTTCAGCCGCAACGATCCCGCCGTAACCGGCGACAAACGACTGGGCATCATGGCCTATGTCAGCCGCGATCTTGCGCATTGGGAAAAGCCGCGCATCGTCTTCACCCTGCCGGACGGGACATGGGCGAATGAGGGTGCCTGGGCACCCGAAGTCCATCGCTGGAAGGGGCGCTGGTATCTGCTGGCGACCTTCCATAATGAAGCTGCCGCCATCCAGGCAAAGGCCAAGCGCCCGCCTTACCGACGCACCACCTTGCTGGCGGTATCTGATCGGCTCGACGGTCCCTTTGCCCTGGTGCGCGGCGGTGATCCGATCGCCCCGGCTGATGCCATGACGCTCGATGGCACGATGCATGTCGATGCGGCGGGCAAGCCCTGGCTCGTCTATGCCCATGAATGGATGCAGGTCGGCACCGGCACGATCGAGGCGCTACCGCTCAAGGATGACCTGACGGCAGCCGGACCGCCGCGCGAGCTGTTCCGCGCTGACGAGGCCGACTGGGTGGTGGGGCAAAAACAGCCTGAAGGCGACATCGTTCATGTCACCGACGGCCCCGAACTGTTCCGCACGGCGAAGGGTACGCTGCTGATGCTCTGGTCGAGCTATGGCAGGGATGGCTATGTCCAGGCGCTGGCCCGCTCCACATCCGGCACGGTAACTGGCCCCTGGGAGCAATTAGGGCCATTGGTCGAGCGCGACAGTGGGCATGGCATGCTCTTCCGCGCATTCGATGGGCGGCTGATGATGGTCGTGCATCGCCCCTTCAAGCGCGCCTTGGCCAAATTCTACGAAATGCGCGACACCGGCGATCGGGTCGAGGTGGTGCGCGAAGCGGTGGAACTGGATGGGGAAGCCTATCCCACCCATGGTTGCCCGATGGGAGCGCAAGATGCTGGGTGCTGATCAGGTCTGGCCGCTGCATGGCGCAGCAACAGGCGCCTTCACGCTGGAGGACAACACCGCTCCGCCAGAGCAAGCCGTGGTCACGGCAGTCGAACGCCCCGTCCTGCTAGGCTATGCGCCCGATCGCCCCAATGGCCGGGCGATGCTGGTGCTGGGCGGGGGCGGCTATGTCGCGCTGATGGCAGGGCGGGAGGGCGTGCAGATCGCGCGCTGGCTCAATCGGCTGGGCTATTATGTCTTCCTGTTGATCCATCGCTTTCCCGATGCAAGCAATGGCCCATCCGCCCCGCTCGACGACGCGCATGCGGCCATGGCGCTGGCCCGTTCCAGTGGATTTGCAAGGGAAGGGATGGGTGTCGTCGGCCTTTCGTCCGGCGGTCATCTCGCCGCCTGCCTCGCCGCCGACTATCCGGCGGAATGGGGAAAAGCCGATTTGCAGCCGCCCGATATCCTGGTCATTGGCTATGCCCCCATCTCGACCAATGCAAAGGGCCGAACGGTCGTCGCCGATAAACCGCCATTGCCGCCGGTCGAAAAGCAGGCGCTCTACGATGCGCTGCAGCCCGACGCCCAACTGCTGTCCGAACCACCGCCGACCTTCATCGTCTATGCCGGCAATGACCCGGTGGTCCCGGTGGAGAATGCCCACCGCCTGCATAGGGCATTGCGGGACGCTGGAGGATCAGCCGAACTCCATATCTTTGCCGATGCGCCGCATGGCTTTGCGCTCGACACGACGGACATGCCGGTGTCGATCTGGCCAACGCTATGCGAAGCTTGGCTGCGGCAGGTCGGGTTCCTGTAATCGCTGCTCAGGGTTTTAGCGCGACTGACACCGGGGCGTTGCGATCGACCGAAATAGACCCATCGCGTTCGACCAGTTCCGCGATCTGGAGGACGCTGCGGCGTTTCCAGTCGGGATTGACGCGCGCCTCATCCTCACCATCCTGATGAACGAAATAGAGGATATAGGCCCGCTCGCCCGCAACGATGATGTCGGGGTGCTGGCCCTTGGCGCGATCGGTGGGATGGATACCGGGCAGGCCTAAAATATGCCCTTCCTGCCGCTCCCATGTCTCCGCGTCGTCGGACCGCATGACCAACAACCCTTTCCACGCGTCGGAGATCAGCCACCAACGCCCCTTCCAGCGGAATGCCTTGGGGCCTTCGCCGGGCGTGTCGGTCAGGCGCTTACCAACCGTCCAGTGGACCAGGTCTTTGCTGTCCGCCGTGCGGATCGCCTTATTCTCGCGTTCATCGTTGAAGAAGAGACGATAGGCGCCGTCAGGCAGCGTTATGACGCTGGCATCGATCACCCGGTCGGAGCCAAGGTCGAGCCGCTCGCCGCATTTCCACGTCGCTAAGTCGGGACTGGTCAGGTGGACGATGAAGCGCGGCGCCTTCCAGTCGCGGAAGACCCCCGGCACAACGGTCAGCCACATATGCCATTGCCCGCCGAGAAACTGGACTTCGGGTGCCCAAAGCGTCTCGCCGGTACAGCTTTTGGGGATGGCGGCCGTCCCGCTATAACGCCAATGCGCGCCATCCTTCGACCGGGCGGTGCCGATGGCGGTGCCATGGACCCATCGGACATCCTTGGCGTCTTCCATAGGCAGGTCGGCGCGGCGGTTGGTGTAGAACATCACCCACTCGCCGCTGGCCCGGTCATAGACGGTCGAGGCGTCGGCCGCGCCATCATGCACGGGGTCGCGATAGAGCGGTTTGGGCGCGATGGGCGCACTAGCAGCGGCGATCAGGAGCAGGCCAGCGATCATCGAAACAGTCGGAGGTCAAACGCTGCGGCCATCGCCGCAAATCCTGCATCATTGGGGTGCAGCGCGTCGCCCACATCATAGGGTTTCGCCATCCGCGCCGGATCGGCGCGGTCAGCGATCGCGTTCGCGAGGTCGACCATGCCATCGGCTTCGTCAGTCGTGCGGATCCAGTCGTTGACGGCGACACGGACAGCCTCGCCCTCTGCGCTCCAATAGCCAGCGCCCTTATAGGGCAGGATGGTGGCGAGGATGACCTTGATCCCATTACCCCGCGCCCGCGCGATCATCTGACGATAGGCGCCGATCAGGTCATCGGCGCTCGGCAAAGGGCGTCTCTGCGCCGTCGCCGCGCCGATATCATTGACCCCTTCCAATATCACGACATGGCTGACGCCCGGCACCGCCAGCACATCGCTGTCGAAGCGCGCGAGCGCATTATAGCCCTCGCCTTCGGACAAGAGGCGGTTGGCGCTGATCCCGGCATTGGCGATCGCGACATTCCGCCGTCCCGCCCTCTGGAAGCGTTCGGCCAGCAGGTCGGGCCAGCGCCGGTTGCTGTCATTGGTCGCGCGCACGCCGTCGGTGATGGAATCGCCCAGCGTGACGATGGTGGGGGCGGGCCGGGCGGTTTCCACTTCCACGGCGGACAGGATGAGGCGCGGCCCGATGGTCGTCGCCCCGGTCAGGTTGATCGCGGCGGTCTGGTCGCCGGGCGCGATCCAGTTGGTGGCGGCGGCATAGGCATGGACGGTGGGCGTGGCTGCGCCCTGGGGCAGATGGATGCTGATCGTCAGCCGGGTAAGCGGCTTGACCGGCAGGTCGATCGGGTCGCTCAGCAACGGCGCGCGCGGGGAAAGCGTCGTCCCCTGCACGCGGTTGAACGCGACGACGCGGTCGGTGCCCGGCAGGGTCGCGCCATCTTCCCCGGCGAGCGCGACATGGACTGCGCCGATCGTCAGCGGCGCAACCGCCATTTCGTTGGACAGGCGCAGCCGGATGCGCACCCCGCCACTGGACAGGCGAACGACCTGCCGCACCGTGCGGTCGGTCAGGTCCGGGCGCTTGTCGGCCGCAGCGGTCCAGACGAGCGGTGCGGCCATCCAACTGCGCGACCAGTGCTGGGCCGCGGCGGGCGTGGCTGACAGGGCAAGAGCGGCAAGAAACAGGACAGGGCGCATGATCGATCCTTTGTCAGCGGGCGACCGGGTTTCTGCCCCATAGCTGATCATAGCGCCAGCCTGACAGATCCTCGACGATCCGGCCCGCCTCCGGGCTGGTGGGCGTCTGTGCGCCACCCCGTAGATGCTCGATCTCGGCCATCAGCACATCATGGGTGGCGGGGCTGAGGCGGAAGCGGGTGGACACGAGGATACCAAAGCCCAGCATCCCCACCGTGCCGATCCCCAGCAACAGAGCGATCGTCAGGATGGCATCATAGCTTTGCACGGACGCACCGGACACGAAGCCACCCGCCTGCATGATGAACCCCACACCCGCGACAGCCGCGGCCTGCGTCGCCTTGCGCACGAAGGTCATGACACCGGCAAAGCTGCCCTCACGCCGCTGTCCAGTGACGATCTCGTCCACGTCGGCCATATAATTATAGGTCGCCCAGGGGATATAGTTGAGCGCGCCACGACCCAGGCCCGCCAGGATGATTGGCAACCAGATCATCGGGCTGCTCGCCGGAATGTCCAGCACCCACAGACCGATGAGTGTCAGCGCACCCGCCGCGAAACTGGCCGCCGCAATCTGATAGGCGCGCGACGGCGACGCCCGCAGCGCCAGGTTGATCGCGATAATGACCGCCACGAACTGGACAATATACATGGTGCCAAGCAGCCCCGATGCGATCGCCATCGATCCCGTCAGCGCAAAGATGACGAAGAAAGTGAAGGCCGCGTTGAAAATATCCTGACTGATATAGCCGCCCAGATACATGCCCAGATGCAGCCGGAACGCCCGAATACGCATGGTGGAAAAAAGGTTGCGATACAGCGCCTTGAACGCCTGCCCCATGCCAGCCGTCGGCGCGGCCTGCGTCAGCGCAACCCCGCCCGGCATATGCCGTTCCCAACTGAACAGATACAGCAGCCCGGCCGTCAGCATGAAGAGCGCGGCGAAAATGATGCCCATGTAAAAAAACGTGTCGGCACTGTCGCGGCCCAACGTCGTGATCAGCCACAGCGGCAGGAAGCCCGCCAAAATGGCCGACGCCTGCCCGAACAGGATGCGCGCGCCTGCGAACTTCGCCTTGGTCTTATAATCGCTCGACATTTCGGCTGCCAATGTCTCGAACGGGATGATCTCCATCGCATAGACGAGTTCGAACAGCACATAGCTGACAAGATAATACCAGAAGGCCTGGCCCGGCAGCCACATCAGCGCGAAGCTGGGCAATAGCGGGATCGCCGCGAGGATGAAAAAGCGCCGACGCCCGAAACGCTGGCCGAGCCGAGTGCTGCCGAAATGGTCGGAAATATAGCCGATCATCGGCGAAGCAACGGCGTCCAGGATACGCGCGACCGCAAAAATCGTCGCCGCCTGTCCGGCGGAAAGCCCGCAAAACTGGGTGTAGAAGATCAATACCCAACCGGAAATGACCGCCATCGACCCAGCGCCCAACACGTCATTGGACCCATAAGCGAGATAATTGCGCAGGCGAACGGGGCGGGTTTCTGGGAGCACTGCTTGTCTATCCTCAGCCTTGGATCGTGCCACGATCGTCATCCGGACACATGGCTTAATACCATATAGTGAATGTCTATCACGCTATTTGAAATTAATGCAAGTGACCTGTTGCGTGAACCGGCTCGAAGCGGATCGCCTCGATCATCACGCCTGGATCGGCGGACTGCAAGGTGACGCGATGCGCGCCCGCTGGCAAATCTACCGGCACGGCCAGCGCAATCCGGCTATCGAGAACAGCCTGCGCCCAATCCCTGTCCCCAGTCTGGCGTGGCGTTGCCAGGCGATACGCGACACCGTCTATAGCAACGGTCAAGCGCAGCGGATCGCCATCCCGGTCGGCATAGGTCGGCAGGATATCGACAAAAGCGCGCCATTCCCCGGCCGGTAGCGTGACGGTCGCACCGACGCTGCCTCCGGCCCCGGTCGCGGCGAGGACGGCACCGTGCCGCCCCAGACCGTCGCCCAGCCGCCATCCTTTGTTGACCGTGAATTGCCGCGGCTTCAGCACAGGATCGATGTGCAGAGGCACGATCGTCGGCACCGATGCGGGGGCCGATAGAGCGTCGGGTGCTGGCAGGATCGGCGGGGTCAGACGATAGCTGCGCCATTGGCCGTCGGCAGGTTCCACCGCCATCATGCCACGCCATTTGCCGCCCGCAATCTCCCGATTATAGCGGTGCGTAAGCGTGCTCAGAGTCGCATCGGCCGCATGGGCTATCGTACCGCGTCGGATCGCTTCGGCCAGATCGCTGTCGCGCAGCCGGTCATGCGCTTCTGCCGCGAAGAAGCGGCGATTGGCGGCGGCGGACGCGGCGACTGGATAGGTCAGCAGTTCGAACAGGGCGTCGCGGCGATCGGCGGGGACATGCGATTCCAGCGCGGCGAGGGCCTGTTCCATGGCGGCGAATGCGGCGAGCCGGGCGTCCGCCTGCGCGATCGACAGCGGACTTGGCCGTGCCTTTTCACCAGGCAAATACCACTGCAGATGTTCGGGCCTACGATCGAAATTCAGGCGGTGATAGGTGCGCAGGACATCGGCGATCGGCCGCGCTTGCGTCGCGTCAATATTCTCCGCCGCCCATGCTTCGGCGAAATGGTCGATCGGCTGGGCGCGGGTCGCCTCTATGTCCCAAGCCAGCGCTAGGAAATACTCCGTCGCCAGTTCGGCGGGCTTCAAGTCACCGACATTGGCGACCCACATCTGGCGCGCACCCCGATCGAAGGCCCGGCCCATTTCCTCGCGGATCAGCGCGGGCGGCGTGGTGGATAGCCAGAGATAGGAGAGCGGCGCGCCAAGATAGGAAAGATGGTAATAGATCCCTGATCCACCCGATCGCGCGCGCTCGGTGCGGTCGGGGAAGTGACGGATATAGCCGAAATTATCGTCGGGCCACATCAGCGTCACATTATCGGGTACCTTGAGTCCCGCGCGATAGATGTCGAGCACTTCCTTATAGGGCGTAAAGACCTGCGGTGCGTCGGCTATGCCTGCACGATCCAGCATGCCGCGCTGGTCGGTGATGATGCGCTCCAGCGTAGCGCGGCGATCCGCGATGGTGGACGGACCAACCATGCCGCTGTCATGGATGCCGCGCATACCGAGCGTCCATATGCTCTCATAGCCTGCATTTGTGGCAACGCGATCAGCCCAGTAACGCTGCACGCCGGGCGCATTCTTCACATAGTCGAAATCATCCGGCGGCGCGCTCCATTCGCCGACATTGTTGCGCAGCATCGGTTCGGCATGGCTCGATCCCATGACGATAGCATAGCGGTCGGCCAGCGCGGCGTTGGCCGGATCGGCGTTGAAGGGCTGCGTCACCTTGTGCATGGCAGGCCAGAGGAGGTTGGCTTTCAGCCGCAGCATTAGCTCGAAGACCTTGGCGTAGGTCTTGGGGCCGAGCGGTTTTTCCTGTGGCGCATGGGTCGCGGCAGCCCAAGGGACTAGCCCCCAATCCTCGTCATTGAAGAAGATACCGCGATATTTGACCGAAGGCGGGCCAAAGCGCCGCAACCCCTTGGCGACATGGAGGCTGACCTGATGCCGGGGCGTAACATCGGCCCACCAGTGCCAAGGCGAAACGCCAATCGCACGCGACAATTCATAGGCGCCATAAGCTGTCCCGCGCCGATCCGACCCGATAATCACCAGCGCGCGCGCAACGCCGGCGCGCGGCTTGTCGACGCTGGCGATCAGGAAACTTTCCCAGGCACCCTTCAACGTGCCGATGGCGATGCGGCGGTCAGCGATCAACCGGTCGATCGCGGCATTCTTGCCCAACGTGCCGATCCAGATTTGCGTGTCGCCGCCCGGTGTTGCCCGTGTGACGGTGGCAAGGTCGCGGCGCAGGTCGGCTGCGGCGATGGCGACGACATCATGATCGGCAGGATCGATGACGACCGGCGCGACGCGCCCCTGCGCCGCCAGCGTGAGATCGCCGGGGCGGGCGTTCTCGCGCACCCAATGTTGCGCCGTCGCCATCGGCGCAACGCCGATCAGTGCAATCAGGAGCAAAATACGCGCGATCATCGCAAAATATGAAATACCGCCAGCGTCGCAACGCTGGCGGTATCCCTTGGCGGACATTGGCGGTCGATCGGTCCTTCCATTTCCCGCTCTCCCGCCGCTGCCCGCTTTGTCAGATATAGCTGCGCAGAAACTCGCCCAGTGCGCAGATGGCGAGGCTCTGGCCATAGGGCATGGAGGTCAGCGCAATATCCTTGTAGAATTGCTGGGTGTCGCCCATCGCGGTGCCAAAGCTCACCTGCTGCAACTCGCCCGCCGCGTCGATATTGGCCAGCACGCCGCGCACCGCCTTGATGCCGACAGCCTCATAATGGCGCGGCAGGTAACCCTTCCGCACGGCCTTGAGGATGCCATAGGCGAAACCCGCGGTGGCCGAAGCTTCCAGATAGCTGGTCGAATCGACGATCAGCGTGTGCCACAGGCCCGTATCGGCGTCCTGCGTCTGCGCCAATGTCTTCACCTGCGCCGCCAGCGTATCGATCAGGAAGGTGCGGAACGCATCACCCTGCGGCAGATCCAGTATCTCGATGATTTCAGGGATGGCGATCGTCACCCAGCAATTGCCGCGCGCCCACAATGCTTCTGCAAAATTATGACGACCGTTGAAATCCCAACCATGGAACCACAGGCCTGTCTTGGTATCGAACAGATATTTGATGTGGATGAGGAACTGGCGTTTGGCTTCCTCGACATAATGGGGGCGGTTCAGCAGCAGGCCGATCTTGGCCAGCGGCAACACCGACATCATCAGCGTGTCGTCCCACATTTCGCCCGGATTTTCGTCATTATAGACGATATGCTGAAAGCCGCCCTCTTCGGTCTTGGGCAGGCCATCATCCGCCATCAACCATTCGGCCCAGGTGTCGAGATAGGGGATGTAGCGCGGGTCCGGCTCATGCTCATACAGGTATGCGAGCGTGATGAAGGGCGCCATGGTGTTGATATTCTTGGTCGGCGTGCCTTCGGCAAAGCGATCCTCGAACCATTGCTTGATGATGCCCAACGCCTTTTGGTCGCCGGTCTGCTCATAATAACGCCACATGCCGAACAGGCCGATGCCATGGGTCCATTCCCACCCGGCCCATCCCTTGGTGTCGATGATGCGGCCATCCTCCAGATGCAGAAGGAACTCGCCGGTCTCGTCCTTGATATTGACGAGATTGTCCATCAGCCGGTCGATGGCGTCGACCACTTGGGCGCGCGGGACATCATGATTGAGTGCGGCCACTTATTCTTACTCCTTAAGGTCTGAAGGTGCGTTTGGCGCGGTAACCATCTGCACTGGCAGACCGCCTTTCACGGAATGAAGGGTGACGAGGCGCACGGCTTCGAGCGCATCGCTCGGCTGGCCATCGGATGTGACGGCCAGCGCGACATGGTTCTTGCCCCGATGGTTCAATATGCCTTCGGGAATGGGGAAGGTGCGTTGCGGCCCGACATGGGCGATAAACTGCCCCATGTTCCAGCCATTGACGAACATCAGCACGCGATAGCGAACCGGCGATCGCGGCTTGGTCGCGTCGCCGAAGCTGAGCGCGATGGTCGCGTCCTGCCCCTTGGGCACGGCCAGGTCGAAGCTGGTGCGATACCAGCTGGTTCCCACTTCTGCCTGCGTGGCAGGGACCGTTGCCTTCGCCCAGCGCTTGTCATCGAAGCCGGGCAGATGCCATCCCATGCGCTCGCCATAGAGGCCGCCATTATTGGCCGGACCGCGTACAGGATCGGCCAGCGTCTCGCCGCCGTGCTTGCCCTGAATCTTCCATGCGATCGGCACGGCAAAGCTGCGTCCGCTCGGGCCACCTTCCAGCGATGCGGAGATCAGGCCACGGGCCTCCTTGTGGAAATCATCGCTGTCCAGATCCCAATTATGACCATTGTTACGGACCATGACGGACAGGATATGCTCGCCACTTTGGGCACTGGCGGGCAGGGCAAAGCGCGCCGTGCCGGTGGTAATAGGACGGGGCAGACCGCCCGGCGTTTCCGCCTCGCCGATAAATTGCCCGTCGATCCACGCCTGAACGAGGCCAGAACCACCCGCGCCATAATAGAGCGACAGCGTCTTGGCATCGGGCGTTCCGGTGAAGCGGCCACGATACCAGACATCGCCATCATGAAAGCCATAGGCGTCCATGCCCATATTCGGCTGCCCATCGGGTCGCGCGGTAATGCTGGCCGATGAGCGATTGTCGATCACTTGCCAGCCGCTATCGTCGAAGGCTGGCTCTGCTTCGGGCGAACCCTTGGCCATTCGCCAGTCGGTCAGCGCAGGCAGCGCGAACGTAGCAGGACCGGCAAGCGGCTGCGTGGCCGCAAGGCTGCCCGATGGCGTGGCGCGAGTGGCGATCTTCCCGCCGTTCCACGTCACGCTGCGGATCGTGCCCGGCGCCCAGATTTCGAGCGGGCTTTGCGTCGCGGTATCGCCGGTCAGGGCCAGCGTGCCGCCCTTCACCGTCGCATGGCGCACCAGTTCAGGGCCACGGATCAACATATCGCCCTGCCGCCAGTAGCGGACGGCCTCAGCTTCATCGCCCAGGATCACCGTCAGCGGCGGCCGCCCGCCGCCCTCGATCCGCACGATCGCGCGGCCTTGATGGCGGTAGCTGAGTTTCAAGTCGCCCTTCGCCGCGTCGAAACGGCTGGTGGCTTCCCCCTCGATCACGGTCACGGTCGGCGCGCTGGTGTAGCGCAGCACGGTCTCGCCCGGCTCCCCGGCGCGGCCATAGAGCAGCATCAGGGCGCCCTTATCCTGGCGCTGCGCCGATTGCAGTTCCGACGTGGAATAGACCAGCCGCTGCCCACCCAGCGTTACGCCCGCGACCAGCCATTTCGCGTCAAAGCCGTTGAGGCGCATCGGCACGGTATAGCGGCCATCGGGCAGGTCGGCAGTAAAGGTGAAGCTGTCGTTCGTCTGCCCGTTGGACGGCGTGTGCGTCACCATCAGGAAACGAGCGTCGGTTTCCGGGCTTTTATTATGGTAAATCTGAATATTGGGCGATGTGATCTCGACCGGCCCCGCCGGAACCATGCCCGCCAGATCGGGGACGGACGCGATGAGGCCGCCCAACTGCTTCATCTCCTGCGCCTTTTCGCGCAGCGCACGGGGTTCGGAAATCGCCGCGCCATAATCATAGCTGGTGAACACCACCGGGCCGGGCAGCCAGCCCCAGCTGGTGCCGCCATAGGTCATGTAAAAGCTCTGGATGCCGATGCCGTTGGCGAGGTTGGTGCCATAGAAGACCCGCTGGAACCGCTTGCCGCGCTGGATCGCGTTGCAGTCATAGCCGCCGTTCGACCCCCAATAATCAAACCAGCCGCCGCCGAACTCGGCCGCGAATCCCGGCGTATCGGGTGAGGCCGACGCGCCGCCCTTCGCCCCGCCCGTACCATAATAGCCCCAGTCGGGTGCGGCGACATCGCGGGTGGGCTGGCCGGTGACGGTGCAGGTGCCGCCCGGATAGCCATCGAACGCATACATATCGTTGGGGCCGGTGACGACCTTGTCGACCGTCGAGGATTCGGGCGTCCAATAGCCATTGCGGCCCTGATCATTGTGGAAGATCGGCACGGTGATGCCGTCTGCCCGCGCCTTGGCATAGAGGTGATCCATATAGCGCCGCTGTGCGGGCGTCGTCAGCGCCAGTTCGTTTTCGATCTGGTGCAGAATGACGCCGCCCTTGCGCTGCTTGTCCACATTGATCTGGTGCCGCGCGATGATCGGGTTGATTTGGCTGAGCCATTCATCGACGGCCTTGAGATAATCCGGGTCGTCAGTACGCGCGCGTGCGCGCTGGTTCACCAGCCAGCCGGGAAAGCCGCCGCGCGACAGTTCGGCATTCACATAGGGACCGGCACGGGTGATGACGTAGAGGCCTTCCTCCTCCGCCATGGTGAGCAGCCGGTCGAGATCGCGGATGCCGGTAAAGTCGTACACGCCCTGTTTCGGGCTATGATAGCCCCAGTCGAAATAGAGGGCGACGGTATTGAACCCGCTCGCCTTCATCTTCTGCAATATGTCGCGCCACAGGTCGGGCGAGGGCAGGCGGAAGGGGTGGAATTCCCCGCCCCAGATGATCTTGCGCTCGCCATCGATCATCAGCGATCGCGCATCATAGGAGACGCGGCCAAAGCTCTTGACCGGGGCGGACAGGTTGGCGGTGGGTTTGGCAACCTGCGCCATCGCAGGGATCGCCAGGGCGGAGCCCAGCAGCAGGGCAGCAATTAGGGAGCGCATCGGTCGGATCAATCCATGTGGAACAGTAGGGGGAGCGGCCATTCCTTGGGTCGATTGTCCGGTTCGACCTCCATCAGCGGCGCCATATAGGCCCACCATTTCTGCATCACCGGATGGTCAGGCAGCGTGTCGCGCTGATTCTCCGCCGCCAGCGTCAGCACAGCGAACAGGCTGAGCGTATCTTCATCCAGAAAGATGGAATAATCGGAGATACCCGACTGGCGCAGCAGATCGGACAGTTCGGGCCATATTTCGTCATGGCGGCGACGATATTCGTCCACGACGCCGGGCTTCAATTGCATCTTGAAGGCGTGGATCGACATCTCGGCTCTTCCCCCTATAAACCACATTATGGAACCTGTGACCTATATTTGGTAACATCGTCCCAATTGTTCGTCAACGCCACAGTGGCGTGTTTCGCACCGTCAGATGCCGCACATCGTCGAACAGCAAGGGCGGACGCTGGTCGGGCGAGCGTGTCGCCGCCGTGAACCGCTCGATCGTCAGCCGCTGAGCGTGCCGCGCCCACAGCGCCCAGGCGGGCAGCACGCCGAACATGCTTGGCTCAGGATAAGCGTCGGCCAGTTCGCCGGGCCGCCGTGCGGCATCCTGCGCCGTGCCGCCGCCCGCATAGTCCAGATGGATATCGCGCAGCGTCACGTCGCGGATCGGATGGCCAGGCAGGCCCGCAATCGTGGCCGGGAAGCGATGATCGATGCCACGCGCATCGACCTCGCTTATCTCGACATGGTGGATCGCGCCGATCCCTGTGCCCTCCGGCCCGCGCCGCCGGTCGCCCAGCCGCAGGAAAAGGGGCGCGGTAGTAACGTCGCGCATGGTCAGTCGGCGCGCGACGATATGCTCCATCACCCCGCCATCGACCGTCTCCAGTGCCAGCCCCCGGCAGCGGGTGAAGCGGCAATCCTCGATGCGGATGTTGCGATAACCGCCATTGCTCTCGGTCCCCAGTTTGATCCGTCCGGTGACGCGATCCTGATCGGGCGCGATCTGCTGGCGGGTCGTCCGGGTGCCGTCGATCAGCGATCCCATATCATAGCCTGACACGTCACAATCGCGGATCAATATGTCTTCGGCGGCGATCGCCCGCCCCAGCGCATGGCTGCTCTTGATCACGATGGCATCGTCATTGGGCGAATTGACGCGGCAGCGTTCCACCACCACGTCGCGCACGCAATCGAGATCGATGCCGTCGCGGTCGGTATCGATCGTCAGCCCATCGATGCGCAGCTTTTGCGTGCCCGTCGCCAATATGGCGAAATGCCCGCCCTTGCGAATGGTGAAGCCCGACAGGCGGATGTCGCGGCCATTTTTGAACGCGATCGCCTTGTTGCCCTTGCCAGCCATCGCCGCGGCGGCCGGTTCCAGGTCATCAATCTGCGCCTGCGTCATCGCCCGCATCGACAGCGGACGCTCGCCCGCCTGGCGCTTCCAGCGCGCGCCGGGGCCGTCGCGGGTCAGGCCCGCGCCATCGATTGCGCCGGGACCAAGGATGGCGACCTCGCGCACATCATCGCCCCAGATCAGGCTGTTGCGCCAATGGCTATGGCCAAAATCCTGATATAACTGGTCGATCCCGTCTTCGGGCAGATCATAACGTCCGCCATGGCGCGCCGGATCGGCCGCTTCGATCACCGCGCCTTCGGCCAACAGCAAGGTGACGCGACTGCGCAGCCGGATCGAGAAACATAGATAGCGCCCGCGCGTCAGCAGGACGGTGCCGCCGCCGCTGCGCGATGCCGCCTCGATCGCGGCGTTGATCGCATCGCTGTCGACCGCAATGCCGTCACCACGTGCGCCATGGTCCCGCACATCGAAGCGCCGCGCGGCATGGGCGGGGAAGGGCAGGGCCGCCAGCGGGAGACTGGCCAGTCCCAGCGCCAGATCGCGGCGGGTCATGTCCATCTCAGTTCCCGGCCGGGCGCTGATCGCTGTGGATCAGGCTTGGGACAATGGCGATCTGCGCTGCCGTTGGTGGCTTTGCCGGGGCGACGGCACCGGCGCTCACATGCGGGGCAAGCGCAGGGATGGTATCGCGGATGCGCTGCGCCACGGCGCTCGCCAGCAACCACGCGCCGTAGTTATTATGATGCGTCTTGTCCTTGCCGCCATCGTTGAAGGCGCTGGGCGCGACATCGGGGCCAAGCGCTTCATAGATGGCGCGGCTGTCCGCGTTCAGGTCGATCAGCGGGACGCCATCCTCCGCCGCGACCTTCCGCACCGCCGCCGCATAGTCGCTCAGCGTATCGACGATCTTCCCCTGCGCATCAAAATTGCGCCGTTCGGGCGATGTCACCAGGACTGGATGCGCGCCACGCCGCCGCGCTTCGGCGATATAGGCGCGCAGATAAGCGGGGTAGGTCGAATCCGGCGCGACCCAGGTCTGCGGCCATTGCTGCTTCTGGTCATTATGCCCGAACTGGATGAACAGCCAGTCGCCAGGCCGCATCGCCGACAGCAATTTGTCGAAGCGCAAGCTGGTCAGGAAAGATTTGAGCGTCTCGCCCGACTTGGCGTGATTGGCGACGACGATCCGGTCATCCAGCATCGCGGGCAACATCTGGCCCCAACTCGCCGCGGGTTCCGCATATTGATCGGTGACGGTGGAATCACCCGCCAGAAAGATCGCCGGGGCCGTGACCGGCTCGATGCGGATCGATCGGACAGCCGGTTGACCGAGGAACTCCAGCGTCAGCTTGTCGTCCCAGGTAAATTCCTGCGCATCGCGCGCGTCGATCCGCACCCGGTCGCCACCCGGCGCCGTGGGCGGTGGCGGCGGCAGCGCGGGCGTGCGGACATCCACCAGGAAATGCCGTTCGACTTCCTCGCCTTTGCGGGTGCGTACAGAGCGCAGCATCAGGCGGCGCGCCTCGGCCTTGACCGTCGTATCACCCGCCCGCGTCCGGTCCCCCAATCGCACGGTCACGCGATAGCGGCCTTCGGGTAGCGCGATCGAATAGGCAAAACCCTGCGCATTGCCGCCCGGTTCGACGCCGTGGCTCGCCGCCTGATAGGGTTGCAACGAGTCGCGGTTAAGGACGATGGTCTGCCCTCCGGCAGCGGCCGCCAGCATCAGGAAGAGCGCAGCGCTGGACGGCATGACATGACCCTTTGCAGAGGTGCAAGAGCGGGGGAGCGCCACGAAGGCCGTCGCGCTCCCCCCAGAATATCGGCCCGTGCAGAGGCCAATATCTATCCCGCTAAATAGGTTTATAACCCATATATAGGGATTATAGCAGGGTCAATGGCCTTTCCTCTCGCGTCATCCTCCGGCGCGGATCTAAATATCCCACAATGTGGTGATTAAAATCATATGATGATTTTTCTTTCCATTCCGCGACTCCCAATATAAGATGACACCGTAATCCACATAGTGGGACATTCGGATGTCATCGGGGTGATGGCAACCGGTCAATAGGGGAGGAAGTCATGTTGCACACCCGTTCCGCATTTGCGCGCCGCAGCTCGGCCATCGCGATCGCCACCACGTTGCTCGTGGCGGTTCCCGCTACTGCCCAGGATCAGCCCGTCGCGGATCAATCCGAAACCGCCGATATCGTCGTCACTGGCTTCCGCGCCTCGCTGGACAGCGCGCTCGGCATGAAACGCCGCGAAGCTGCCGCGATCGATTCGATCGTCGCTGAAGACATCGGCAAATTCCCCGACTCGAATCTCGCTGAATCGATGCAGCGCGTGCCCGGCGTGGCGCTTGCGCGTGGCGATGGTGGCGAAGGCCGCAACATCTCGGTCCGTGGCCTGGGTGCCGGGTTCACCCGCGTCCGTATCAACGGTATGGAAGGCACGGCGCAAACCGGCGGCTCGGACATTTATGGCGCAGGCAATAATGGCCGCAGCTTCGACTTCAACGTCTTCCCGACCGAAATCTTCTCGGCCCTCTCCGTGCGCAAGACACCCTCGGCCGATATCGAGGAAGGCTCGCTCGGTGCGACCGTCGACCTCTCCGCGCCCAAGCCCTTCGATCAGAAGGATGACTTCGTCCTCTCGATGACGGCGCGCGGCGTCTATAACGAACTGTCGAAAAAGGTCGATCCGCGCGCCTCGCTGCTGATTTCCAAGCAGTTTGGCGATAGCGGTTTCGGCATATTGGGGTCGGTCGCCTATCAACAGCGCAACCTGCGTGAAGTCGGCTATTCCGCCGTCGATCTGCTGCCTGCCAATATCAATGGCGGCTTCTGTTCGCCGCTGGGCGCACCGATCAATACAGCAGGCCAGACGCCTGAACAATTGGCGACGCGCGGCGTAACGGCCGCAAATTGCAGCAATGGCAATCCGCGCACCAGCACGCAGGCGGCCTATGACACGATCCAGAATCTGCGTCGCGAAGGCGCAGAAGGAACGCCGGGCAGCGGTGCCTTCTTCCCCCGCCTGCCGCGCTATCTCAATAGCGAACAGAATCAGGAACGGATCGGCGGATCGTTGACGCTGCAATATCAGCCGGACGACCAGACCGATATCTCCGTCGACTTCCTCTATTCGCGGTTCGAAGTGACCCGTCGCGACAATTATATCGCCGCCGTGTCCTTCGCGCGCAATGCCTCGAACCTCGGCCAGCCGATGACGTCGGTGCGCGAAATCGAATTCGACGAGAATGGATCGCTGGTTCATGGCGTATTCGACGGCGTCGAT
The DNA here is from genome assembly GCF_002312805.1 of Sphingobium sp. D43FB. GTDB lineage: Bacteria > Pseudomonadota > Alphaproteobacteria > Sphingomonadales > Sphingomonadaceae > Sphingobium. Next base: position 85,778 of record NZ_NMUA01000007.1, read on the forward strand.
GTCCGCTCCGAAGGGCTGGTCGATAATTTCGTCTCGACCTTCAAACAGGCCAATGTCAATTTCAAGCGCGAGCTGAACGACAGCCTGACCGTCGACGCGATCGTCGGGTTCAACCGCTCGATCTGGAACGGCAAGAAGCGCCTGCAAACCTTCATGGATGCCGTCGATGTCGATGGTTTCTCGATCGACTTCCGGGATGGCGGCAGCACGCCGGTTCTGGGCTTTGGCACGGATGTCGGCAACCCCGGCAGCTTCGCCTATGCGCCGCCGTTCGCCGATGGCACCGTGCGCGGCGGCTTCAGCTTCCAGGGCAAGCCATCCCGCAACAAGACCGACAATCTGACCGCTGGCGCCAACCTGACGTGGAAGGCGAGCGAGGCTTTCTCAATCCGGGCGGGCGGCCAGTATCGGCGCAGCGACTTCCTCTCCACCTTCCTGCGGCCCTTCAATGCCGACACGGTGGTCCGCGCCCTGCCGGCCGGCACGACGCTGGCAGACATCACGACCACCATCGGCGGCGTCGACAAGCTATGGGGCAATGGTGCGCCCAGTGGTTGGGCAGCGATAGATGCCGAAAAATGGGCTGATACGTTCGGCTTTGATGCGGTACGCTATTGCGGCGTCGAATGTGGCGGTGGCCGCAGCCGGGTGCGCGAAGAGGTGACGAGCGGCTATGTGATGGCCAATTTCGACCTGGAGGATGCCATCGGTTTCAGCGTGCGCGGCGATGCGGGCGTGCGCTACGTCAAGACCGACATGCTTTCGTCGGGCTATATCCAGATCGCCAGCGCCACCACGCCTACCGGCCTTGCCGGCCGGTTCGCTGCTGCCCGCAATGTCTATGATGATTGGCTGCCGTCCGCCAATGTCGTGATCGAGCCGATGCAAAATCTGCTGGTGCGCTTCTCCGGTGCGAAGGTGCTGGCGCGCCCGGAACTGGGCCTGCTGACCCCCACCAGCGGCGTCAACCCGGTCACCCGCGTCGGCAATATCAACAATCCCTTCCTCGACCCGATCCGTGCCAACACGTTCGACGTCGCGGTGGAATGGTATTTCCGTCCCGGCTCGCTGCTGTCCGCCGCCTTCTTCTACAAGGACATCAAGAGCTTCGTCCAGAATGTGAACAGCCTCATTCCGTTCAACCAGTTGGGCCTGCCCAATGGTCTGCTCGAAAACAGCAACACCGACCCCAGCGAACCCTTCAACGTGTCGCAGCCGTTCAATACGCCGGGCGGCCCGCTGAAGGGTATCGAGCTGAATGCGCAGATACCCTTCACCTTCTTCGACGGTTTCCTCGGCAATTTCGGCATGCTGGCGAACTTCACCCACGTCACGTCGAAGATCGACTATATCCTCGCCAGCGTAAATGGCGTGCCGACGGTGACCACCACGGCGGACCTTGTCGGCCTGTCGAAGAACACAGCGTCGGGCACGCTCTATTATGAGGATGAGAAGTTCAGCATCCGCACCACAGGCAATTTCCGCGACAAGTTCATCCGCGGTATCCCTGCCTCGCCAGGCAGCGATCTGGTCGGCAATGCCAAGACCTTCTACATGGACGCATCGGCCTCCTTTGCCGTGACCGATCGTCTCAAGCTCATCGTCGAGGCCCAGAACCTGACCGATGAACAGAACCGCCTCTACACCGACAGCGTGCGGCAGGACACTTTGTTCGAAACGCGCATCGGCCGCACCTTCACCTTCGGCGTGACCTACCGGATGTAAAGACATCCTCTCCCCCAACCTGAAGGGCGCGATCATTGCGATGATCGCGCCCTTATTGTTTTTGCGGGGAGAGTCACCCGTTCAGCGCGGGCCGCTATACCCCACCGCAGCGCTGATCTGCTCGGCCGACCGCATCACCTGCAGCGCCAGTGTCGTGCGCAATTCATCGGTCAGATAATGGGCCGCGCTGGCGATCGAGATAGCGATGCAGATATTGCCCTTCGCATCGCGGATCGGTGTCGCGATCGATCGTACACCGTCACCCAATTCGCTGTCATGCAGCACTTCGCCCCGCGCCTTGTGGCCCTGCATTTCGGCGATGAAAGCGTTGATCGCCGCGCGCGACGGCTTGCCGCCCTTGGCCGCAACATACAGCCGCTCCCAGGTCGCCTCATCCTCGTCCAGCAACAGCGCCTTGCCGAGGCCCGTTTCCGCGATCGGCCGACGATCGCCCGGTGCCGTGGCCACGCGCAACCGCTGCGTTCCTGTCACCCGATCGAGATGGCGGGAAAAATCCCCCTCGCGCTTGCCCACGAACACGCAAAAACCGCTGCGTTCGGACAATAATTCCATAAATGGCCGGGCGATCCGCACAAAGTCGATCTGCTCGGTCGCCAGCACGCCCAATTGCAGCAGCTTCGGCCCCAGCGCAAAGCCGTCCCGCGTCACGGCCAGATAATTGCGCGACTTGAGCGCCTGCACCAGCCGGTGCGCCGTGGTCTTGCTCATGCCAAGCTTGCGGGCCAGGTCGGCGGCGCGAATGGGGCCGTCGATTACTTCGTCCATGATGTCGAGCGCGCGCATCAGCGTCTGCGTGCCCTTGACGCCCGGTTCCTTGCTGTCTTCGCTATCGCTCATATCATGTTCGCCATGCGTCCCAGATAAAGGAACGTCTATCCTTCAAATCGGCGCACCTGTCAGCAGATTTGTGCGGTACGCGCTCAAGCCCGATAGTCGAGCGCGCCCCGCTTTGCCAACTCCCCGCTCACCGGATCGAAGATCATGTTGAGCACCAGCCCCACCGCCAGCACGGCTGCAAACAGCGTCGCGAGGTAGAAGCCATAAATGGCATCGCCGAAATAATCGCCGATCAACCCCATCGCCAACGGTGCCACCACCGCACTGACGCAGGTGAAGAACAGGATCACGCCCGAAATCGCGCCATGCTGGGGCTTTGGAAAGCAACTGATGCCCTTGGAATTGAGCGTCGGGTACAGCACCGACATGAACAGGCCCGACAAGGGCAGCGACATCACCGCCATCGGCCGCCCGCCAAAAATGGCCAGCGCAAAGCACACCAGGATGGCAATGCCGCACGAGGCCAGCACGGCGGTCCAGTTGAACCGCTCCAGCAGCCAGAGACCGGCAAAGCGGCCGATGACGCGCAGAATAAAGAAGATCGACAACGCATAGGCCGCCCATTGCCAGCCCGGCCCGGCATAGCCCGCCAACAATGTCGGCATCCACACATAGATGGCGGTCTCCACGCCCACATAGAGCATGATCCCGCTGCTGAACGCCAGCGCATAGCGATTGCGCATCATCGCCAGCATGTCGGCCATAGGCGCGCTGTCCGTTTTCGCCTGCACCGGCGGGTAGGGCACGCGCCAGGCGAGGATCATAAGCAATCCGCACAGCGCAGCGGCGATCAGATAGAGCCATTTCCACGACGCATCATGCGACAGCAGATAAGCGACGATCGCCGGCCCGATGATCGCGCCGATGCCGAAAAACCCCTCGACCACATTCATGGTCGCCGTATGCGCGCGCGTCGATGTCGATATGTCGCCGATCAACGCCAGCGCCGCCGTCTTGAAGATGCCGACCGCAAGCCCGCCGACGAACAGCAGGACCAGAAACAGGCCGAAACTGCTGACCCAGGCGAACAGGGAGGCACTCAAGCCGAACAGCGCCAGGCCCGCCAAAATCGTCGGCTTGCGCCCGAACCGGTCCGCCATCGATCCCAGCAAGACCCCGGCCAGCGCGATGCCGCTCATCGTCGCATAGTGAAAGGCACCGCCCGCCGTCATGCCCAGGCCGAATTCGCGGATCACCGACGGAATGATCACTCCGACCGATTCCGATGTCATCGCGAACATCAGGAACATCAAATAGGTGAGCCAACGAATGCGAGCCATTTGTCTGCGGTCCTAAACCAGCTTGTACATGCGAATGCGCACGGCGGGGGTGTCCATCTCCGGCACGGGGCCGACCGTCCCTGCGAACACGGCTTCGTTCAGCCAGGCATGCGGCCCATTGGGCACTTCGAACACGGCGCTCGTCCGTGCATAGCCCTTGCCCGCCACGCCCTTGTTGCGGATGTGGATGACGGTGCCGTCGGCCTCCCGCATCAGATAGGCGGCCTCCAATTCGGTCATGCCGTCCGGGCGGATCAATTGCCAGTCCATGCCTTCGGGAAAGATGGTGCCGCTGATCCGTGGCCCCTTGAACGTGCCGCCGGTGATCGGGATGCGCACGCGCTTGCCATGCGGCGTTTCGCCAATCTCTTCGGGCGGGCCCAATGTCACGATCGCTTCATAGACGAATTCCGCCTTGGGAATGTCCTCTGCCACGGGCGCAGGCGCGGCCGCTTTCGCCATGAAGGGAACGGCCGCCAGTCCGCCAGCGGAGAGCAACAGGCTACGGCGCGTCTGCGGGTCGTTCTGGAATTGCCTGTCGGCCATGATGCTGCCCTTTCCGAAAAAATGGGGCGTCCCGTGGGGGACGTCCCACCCTAGCTTAGAATTGCATGCCGAGGCGCACGCCATAAGTGCGCGGCGGATCATAATTGGCGGTGGTGGAACTCCACACCGTCACCAGATTATTGGCCACGCGCTCGTCCTCCAGATTGTTGACGAAGCCGGTGATGGACAATTGTCCATCTTCGGTTTCATACCGCAGGTTGAGGTCGGTCTTGGTATAGGATGCGCGGCGGCTCTGCGCATAATTTTGGATGTCGCTGAACGTCCGCGACTGGACATAGAAGTCCACGCTCGGCGTCAGGCTACCCGCACCGCCCACGTCGAAGATATGCGCATAGCTGACCCGCGCGCTCCACTTTGGCGCATTGGGCAGTTCATTGCCCGATACGTCGCGCACGACGTTGGTGGGCAAAGGCAGGTTGCCGAACGCACCGGTGACGCCGTTATAATTGCCGCTGCCCGAATTGAGATTGTCCGATGCCGTCGGGAAGGACCGGATCTTCGCGTCAAGATAGGAGACGAAGCCGCTGATCCGGTCATTGCTCGTCGGTCGGACGATCGCTTCCAGTTCGATCCCGCGCAGCCGCGCCGTCGCGGCATTGGTCGTGACCGCCGACACCTGATTGGTCAGCGGATTGAGCACGATGCTCGATACCTGCAGATCCTTATAGTCCATGTTGAACGCCGTGGCGGCGAGGTAGAGCTTGCCACCCATCAGCGAGCTGCGCACGCCGATTTCGTAATTGGTCACGGTTTCGGGCTGATATTCCCGGAACTCCGGCGCGTTGCCGGTGGCTTCTAGGCCACCGCCACGAAAACCCGTGCCGACGCTGGCATAGGCCAGCGTTTCGGGCGTTAGCTCGTAATTCACGCCCGCCTTCCAACTGACATTGGAAAATTTCGCTTCCGGCCGGTTGGTGTCATCGGTCAGGGCATAGACGAAGGGAATGCCGGGACAGGTCGTTGGCGTGATATTCTCCAGCGTGATCGTGTCGCCGGGACAGACCAGTTCGATATTGCGCTGGTTGACCTGCTCCCAGGTCGACCGCACGCCGCCCAGGATTTTCAAACCCGGTGCCAGTTCATAGGTGCCCTGCCCGAACACCGCCTGCGACTTGGTGCCCTGACCGCGATAGGAGGTCACGACATCGACACCGCTGATGGTCGTAATATTATTGCCCGTGCCTGCGACCTTGGCGAGTCCTGCGGCAGTGAGGATGCTGCCGAACGGCGCGGGCGCTGTATCGCCGGCATGTAGCAGGCGCGTACCCGACGGCTGCTTGTCCTGATAGAGGAAGCCGCCCAGAACCAGGTCGAACCGGCCGGAATTATAATTGACGTTCACCTCATGCGACTGGGTTTCGGTCCGACGGTTGATATTCTGCTGCGTGAACACGCCGGTCGCGGAATCCACGCCATTATTCTTCAGCACCGAATAGCCCGCCAGATAGGTGAGCGACAGCGCGTCGGTCGCCTGCCAGGTCAGCCGCGACCGGGCGGCATAATATTTCAGGTCCATCTGATTGTCGGTGACCAGATCCTGCCCCGGATTGACGACTTCATCATAGATGGTCTGGATCGGGCCGAAGACCCCCGCCGCGATATCCGCATCGGGATAGACGTTGCGGCTGCGCATATAGGTGAGCGGGATCGTGCCCTTATTTTCCCCATAGTTGAGCGAAAGGCGCCAGGTCAGGCTATCGCCCAGACGCAGGATGCTGTTGACGCGCAGCCCGGCCTGGTCGGTCTTGTTGTAATTCTGCCGGGCGCCATATTTGCCCTCGAACCCGTCATCGACCTGGCGATAGGCGGCAATACGCAGGGCAAAAGCGTCACTGATCGGCAGGTCGACGGCGGCGCGTGCGCGCACTTCATTGAACCGGCCATATTGAATGTCGGCGTTGAAGCCCAGATCCTTGCCAGGATCAGCCGTGTTGATGTTGACGACGCCTGCGGTCGCATTGCGCCCATAAACGGTGCCCTGCGGCCCGCGCAGCACTTCGACGGAGCCAAGGTCGAACAGGCCGAGCGTCAGCACGGCGGCAGACGGATCATAGATGCCGTCAATCTGCGTCGCGACCGTGGAATAGCCGCTGAAGCTGTTGTTGCTGCCGATGCCGCGAATGGCAAAGCCGTTCTGGCTCGATTGCAGGCCCGGCACCGTGCTGGTCAGCGCGGCGGCGGAATCCACGCCCTGGCGGTTCAAACTGTCCTGCGACACGACGCTGATGGCGACCGGCGCCTTGGACAATTTCTCGGAGGTTTTTTGCGCGGTGACGATGATGTCGCCGCCATAATTGTCGACCATGTCCGTTTCAGCCTTCGGCGGCGCTACATCCTGCGCCAGCGCGGGGAAGGACAAGGCGGCGACACTGGCGCCGACGAACAGAAATGAGAAATGCTTCACGATACTCTCCCTTTTTATGGAGGCTTGGATCGTCACCCTGTTTCGATCCAAGTCCTTGTTTTCATGCTATGATTTAGAAGTTGAAATGGTCCCACGCGGCCTTGGCCATGGCGGCATAGCCCGCGTCCGACGGGTGGAGCTTGTCGCCACAATCATATTGGACGAGGATATGGTCGGGCGCGGCGGGATCGCGGACGGCGGCGTCGAAATCGATCACGCCGTCAAACTCGCCGCTGGTGCGGATCCACTGGTTGATGGCCTGGCGGATCACTTCCTTGGCGGGCGTCGCATAGCCTGGAAAGGTCGATCCCAGGAACGGCGTCAGCGTCGCGCCATGGACTTTGATGCCATGCGCCCGCGCCCGCGCGATCATCTGGCGATAGCCAGCGATCAGGTCATCGGCGGTGATCGTGTCATGCAGCCCGTCGGTACGCGGATTGTCCAGACCGCTCAGCCCCAGATCGTTAATCCCCTCCAGCAGGACGATGTCGGTAACGCCAGGCACGGCCAGCGCGTCGCGGTCGAACCGCGCCAGGCCGCTCGGCCCGACTTCTTCGCGCAACACCCGATTGCCGCCGATGCCCGCATTGGCGATGCCGACATTGGCGATCCCCTTGGCGTTCAGCATCTTGGCCAACTGCCCTGGCCAACCGCGCAGCAGCGGATCTTTGGCCCCAAAGCCATCGGTAATGGAATCGCCAAAGGCGACGATCGTCCGGGCGTCCTTATCCGACTGCACCAATACCGACGTGACGATTTCACGGCTCGATACCGGCTTGGCACCGCGCAACGTCGCTGATCCGGTCTGGTCGCTGCCGATCGCCCATTCGGCACGATGATTGGGGTCGGCCTGCGGCAAGATCACCTTGGTGGGCAGATAGACGCTGACCACCGCCACCGCGCCTGGCTTCACCTGCAGCGACAGCGGGTCGGACAAGAGCGGCGCCCCTGCGGGCAGCCGTACCGATCGCGCGCCGGAAAAGGTCAAAGGACGGATGGTGGCCGCATCGATCCGCCCCTGCGCGTCAGCGAGAGCGATGGTGGCGCTGCCGATCGCGACATCGGTCGGCTGGGTGTCGCCCGACAGGCGCACTTGAACCTTCGTGCCGCCCGCGCTCAGGCGCAGATGATAGCGGATGGTCCCCTGCACCTCCGGCGCCGGTTCCCAGAAATCGAAGGGCAGCTTGGCGACGGGCAAAGACGGGCTGGATGCCCAGCTCGCGACCCAGCGGCCATCGTCCGCCGCCACCGCCTGCACCGGCAGCAGCGCCGCCTGCATCGCGATAACCCCAAGGGCAAGCCGGCCTATCATCCTCTTACGCATTCGAAGCTTTCCTTTTTCTCGACATCGCCCTGGCCCTTATACCGGGCATAAGCGGGGTATCGGCAGATTGGACGGGTACGGCCCGGCCACGGACTGGCCGCAGCAGCCACGGCATTCAGTTGTTCGGGCGCACGGCCCCGCTCGACCCAATCGACCATCGCGGCAAAGGCGTCATAGCGATCGGTCGATGGCCCACCTTCGCAATGGTTCATGCCGGGCACAGGGAAGACGCGCACGGTGTCCGCGCCCTTGCCCGCATAACGGGCATCGACCTCCCGATACCATTGCAGCGTATCTTCGAGCGAGAAGACCGGATCGGCCGCGCCATGCGGCACGATCAGCTTGCCGCCAGCCGCCCGGAACCCATCGATATCGGGCGACCGCGCCGACATCATGTCCCAACCCGAAGTCGGGAAGGGGGCCGCCACGCGATAGATGGCGTCCGCATCGCGATCGAAATCATAGCCCATCTGCCATTGCATCATGCCCTGCGGATCGGCAGCCACCAGCTTGGGCGGCGTCTGGAAGATGGCGGACAGGGCCGATCCGCCGACGACGATGCTCAGCGCTGGGACACCTTCCTTGGCCAGTCCGACTTTCCACACCGCCCAGCCCGGCTCGCCGACGCCCCCGTCCCAGGGAAAACGGACATAGAGCGGCAACCCATCGCTCTTGCGCGGACCGGCCATGGACCGGACAAGCGCATCGATCTGCAAATTGGACAAACACTGTCCGTTTCGCTGTCCGGTACAGGCAAAACTGCGCAACACCGGCAGCACATCTTCATTGCCGCACTGGCCATAATGCGCGACCAGACCATCGGCCACGCCATCCTTGGCGTCGCACGCCTTCAGTATGGCCTGCCGAACGATCCCCAATTCGCTGGTCGAAAATGCGTTCGCCAATTGTCCGAACGGTCGCACGCCATCGGGACCGGGCGGCACGAGGCGGCCAAATGTCTGCACGTCCCAGGCCTGCGCCAACGCCGCGCGCGGCAGAGACATGCCCGGTGCCGCCGCGACGATCCCGTCGAAAGCATCAGGATAGCGATGCGCGACCGCCAATCCTTCCTGGCCACCCTTGGAACAGCCTGCAAAATAGGAATAGCGCGGTGCGCTGCCATAAAAGGTCGCGATCGCAGCCTTCGCCGCATCGGTCACCGCCCCCAATGACGCATAGGCATAGTTGCGCCGCGCTTGCGGGTCGAAGCCGAACGCCACCGCGCCGCCCATGGCCGGGTCGCTGTTGACCGCATTGTCATGCCCAGAATCCTGGCTGACCACCGCGTAGCCCTGGGCCAATGCAGGTGTGACGAGGCCAACGCCAGCCAACGCGCCCAACGCATTGCCAATGTCGCCATTGGTGCCACCGCCGCCCTGGAACAGAAAACGCCCATTCCATTCCATCGGCAAACGCAGATGGAATTTGATCGCATAGCTTTGGCCGTCCACGCCCTGCCGCTCGGCCATTATCGCCTGCACGTCGCAATGCGCCTTCAGCGGGACCGTGCTGTCATATTGAAAACCACGCGGATCGGGCGCAGGCGCTGGCCCTTCCGGCACGAACACCGCGCTGGTCACCCGCGTCGAGGCGTCGGGCCAATGGCCTTGCAGTGTCGATGCAAAGGCGGCGCAGCGATCACCGACCGCTGCGGTCGGCGCGACATCGGTCAAGGATGTACAGCCGCTCAGCGCCGCGATCGCGGCGGCTATGCCAGAATAGCGCCATTCGTTCATGCCTGGCTCCCCCTCAACGCATTCTGCCCCACGATGATCGCCCCCAATGGCCCCGCATCGCGCCCCAAGGCAGGCGGCACGATCAACGTCTCCAGCGCAGCGATATCCAGCCCCGCCAGATAACCGCCCAGATTGGCGGCGACCGCCACCCGTATCTTCGCAAGCAGGGTCGGACGGAAATCCAGCACTCCGCCGCCGATCACCAGTCGCTGGGGCGACACGCACAGGATCAGCATCGCCACCCATTCGCCCAATTCGCGCGCCACCCGATCCCAAAGCGGATCGTCATCGGGCATATCCGCCAGTGCGCCGTTCGCCCGCGCCGCCAGCGCCGGACCACCGACCAGCCCCTCCAGGCAATCGCCATGGGCAGGGCATGCCCCCGCAAACAGGTCGCCCGCCGTCCGCCGGATACGCATATGCCCCGCCTCAGGGTGCAGGCGGCCATGCACGGCCTTGCCATCGACCACCAGGCCAAGGCCAACGCCCGTGCCGATCGTCGCATAGCCATGCACCGCGCATCCCATCGCCGCACCCCATTGCCCCTCGGCCAGGGCCGCGCCCCCGACATCGGTGTCGATCCCGACGGGCAGGGCGAAACGGCGCGCAAAATGCCCATGCACATCTGCCCCCGCCCAGCCGGGCTTGGGCGTATTTTCCATATGGCCAAAACGTGGACTGCTGGCGTCCAGGCATAGCGGCCCGAAGCTGCCGATCCCGATCGCCGCGAACGGCACCTCGTCCTGCCATGCCGCCAAGGTTGCCGAAATCCGGTCCAGCGTCTCTGGCCCTTCGGTCGCCCAGCGCTCCTGCCGCAGGATATCCTTGCCCCGCGCCAGCGTCGCGATACATTTGGTGCCGCCCAATTCGACGCCCGCGATCATGGTTTCCGGTGTCGTCATGCCAGCCACGCCTTCTCGCCGTCGATCATAAGCCGCAATTCGGGGGCCGGGGTGCCGCCGAAATGCGCCCGTGCCTGCACGACATCGCGCGGCGGCTCCGCCAACCCGACGAGGTCGGCAAAGCTCTGCACACATAGATCCGGCAGCACCAGCCAGCTATAGGCCTGAAACGGCGCGGATGGTGGGTTGCCGAACACGAGCCCCGACCCGTTGAGCGGTCGCCACGGGCCAAACAGCCTGTCCGCCACCATGCCATAAAGCCCGGTCGGCCCAGCCGGGCCGTCGGTGGCGAACACCTTGGTCTGCGTCGACCAGAAGAGATAATAGCGCCCGTCCCGCATGATGACATGCGGGCGTTCCAGCTCATTGTTAAGTCCATCCGCTTCGACCAGCGGCGGCAATATCTGCCACTCCTGGTCAACGACCCGGCGCGCAATGCCGACCGCCCCATTCCATGCCGACCGCGACCGGGCTATCGATCCGGCAAACAGGATATAGTCTTGATTGTCGGCCGGATCGCGGAAAAAGGCCGGATCGCGAAACGCCTTGATCGTGCCGACCGCACCGCCGCCTGCCATGTCGCGGCTGTAATGAACATCGTCCGGCTCCAGAAACTCGACAGGCTCCGACCAAGGCGAAAGCGCTATGGCGCCATCCCGAATGGTCAACCCTGCGCAAGTGTAGAATAGCCTCTGGGCAAAGCTTGTTTCCACCTCGCCCCGGACGCCGGCCACGGTATAATAAAGCGTGATCGTCTCGCCGTCGGGCGAAATGATGGCCGAACCGGACCATTCGCGACTGCCGGGCGAAAAACCGTCTGGCAAAACCGGCCCCAGATCGCGCCATTCACCCTCGACGCGATGTAGCAGCCGCATCCGCGCCACGGCATGCCTTGCGTCGGGATCAGGCAAAACGGGTGCCGACAGCGCGATGAACAGCGTGCCGCCTGCAATATCGGCCGGATGACCATCGACGGTTTGCACCGGCCAATAATCCCACAGGTCCAGCGTCTCGATCACGCGGCGCTGCGCCGGGATGACCGGGGCGCAAGGCGCTGTAGCCGGATCGATGCGCTGGATGTCGCCCGCAGTCCAGTGGCTCGTGGAAGGCGCTTCACTCATGCGGCGACGTCCGCTGGTGTCATGACCCCCGCCAAAGCGTGCAGTCCTTGGCGGAGGTCCGACTTCGCCCCGGCGGAACGAACGGCCGGAGAAGGCGCTGAAAGAGAGTGCAGGGCAGGATGGTCGTCATGGCCAAATCGACGTGCCAAACCCGGCACAATCCTTACATCAGCCCTCACCGATCATCCCCTATGCGCAGCTATCTTGTTGCCGCCCTGATATTTCCAAAAACAAACGTTTGCAATCTTAAATGCAAACGTTTGCAAAACTTTTTGCTTATCGAGGTAATTGTTTGGTTTCGAGAGGGGTTTAGGCCGAAGCGCGCAACACGAGCGTTGGCTGAAGGGAGACAGAGGCGGCCTCCTCGCCCGCGATCCGGCGGAACAGCAAGTCGACCATCATCTGCGCGCCCAGCACGAAATTCTGCCGAATCGTCGTCAGCGGTGGCGTTGTCTGTTCGGCGATGAACACATCGTCATAGCCCACCACAGCGACATCGTCGGGCACGCGCAATCCATGGTCGGCAATTGCGCGTAGCGCATTGAGCGCAATCACGTCCGACGCGGCGACGATGCCATCCGGCGCCGCATCCTCTTTCAAATATGTCCGTACCGTCGCATAGGCGGCTTCGGCCGTGACATGCGAGGGCAGGACAGCGCCTTGCGGTACCCCAGCCTGCGCGATCGCCGCGTTGAAACCAGCAAAGCGAGCCGCGAATTCCGGCACCGCAGGATTGCCGACGAAGGTCAGCCTTTTCCGACCTTGCGACAGAAGATGCTGCGCGGCCAACCGTCCGCCCTCGAAATTGTCGGACCCCACGGTCAACTGCCTGTAACCGGGTATCGACGCCCCCCACACGATCAGCGGCGCATAGCTGGCGGCCACTGTTTCGATCACGTCGATCTGGTCCGATTGCCCGACGATGATGACGCCATCCACCTTGCCGGATTCGACAAAGGCTTTGAGCCATTGGTCGTTCGAGGGAATGACGCGCGAGAGCAGCAGGTCATAACCGCGATCGGCCAGCGCGTCGGCCAGCGACGCGATCAGGCTCATGAAGAAGGGATCGGTCAGATGCTGCTCGGTCTCATGGCCCAACGGCAATATCACCCCCACAGCGCCGGTGCGCTGGAGCCGGAAATTGCGCGCGGCGACATTGATCTGGAAATCATGCTCGCGCGCCAACTGCTTGATCTTGTCGCGGGTAGCGACCGCGACCAGCGGATTGTCGGCCAAGGCGCGGGACACCGTGGAGATGGACACGCCAGCAAGTGCGGACAGGTCGGCAAGGCTGGAGGCTTTCTGGCGTTTCATCCACATATCCCAAATCGACCGCACCCATGCTTCTGGGCGTCATCGTCCCGCTACAGGCGTTTGCGCTATAGGGCGATTTGTCGGATCGGCGCAAATGGCGCTTTCCTACCCTGCGGCCGGTGGGTTTGCTCACGCAGGCCGCAGAGTCGCCAAACTGTAAGAGAGCGCCACTAGGCGCCGTCCCCGAAATGTCGGCGCGCTGGATTGCAGGCATGGGTTGAGCGGACATCATGTGCTGACATCGTTGCGAGCGTCAAAGCAGAGCCTGCACCGGCCAACGCCTCTACGCGAACGGGCGGGGCGCGAAGGTCGACTGCTCGCTTATTCCTCCGGCAATATGGGTAAGGCGCTGCTCTTTTCCGGGGCCGATCTCACCATCCTGTTTCTCCTGACCGACCTGTTGGGCCAATCGCCGACCAGCGCGGGTTCCTTGATGCTGGTCGCGGTGCTGGGCGATCTCGTCTTCGACCTGTTGGCGGCAAAGCTGGTTATCCGTCTGCGACGCACCGGGCGAGGTTATCGCTGGATGGTCGCGGCCGCCGCCATGCCCTGCGGCGCTGCTTTCGCCTTGCTCTATGCCTTGCCAGCGCTCGGCGTGCGCGATCTGTGGATCGTGGCCGCCGGGTTGCTGCTGTTTCGCGGTGCCTATGCAGTGATCGACGTGCCGCACAATGCACTCATGGCGCGGGTCACGTCGGACAGCCGATCGCGTGGCCGCGTGTCGGGCTATCGCCTGTTCTTCAGCACGATCAGTTCCCTGGCGATCGCCATCATCCTCGCGCCGATGGTACAATCCGCCGGGCGGACAGGGGACTTCGATCGGCTTGCCGTGGCCGGTGTCATCGCCTGTATTCTCTTTGCCGCGACCATGATTCTTAGTGCCTTGGCATCGAACAACGGTTCGACGCCCCCACCCGACCCAGCGGTCGAGGGCGACGGCATTGCGATTCCGTTGCGCGACCCCCTGATCCTGGCGCTGGCGCTCCTCGCTTTCATCACCGGCTTTGCCATCCCGATGTTCAGCCGGATGCTGCTCTATATCGGCACCTATGTGGTCCAGCGCCCGGATCTGGTGAAGATGCTGCTGCTGGGCCTGACCACCGGCCAGTTTTTGGGCGTTCTGGCCTGGACGTCGATGACTGGCCGGTTCAGCAAAGCGACCCTGCTGGCTGCAGGCCATGCCGTCTGCATTAGCGGCATCATGCTGTTCGCCCTGTGTCTCGCATGGCCCAATGCCCTGATCGCTTGCACGCTACTGATCGGCTTCGGGTTCGCCAGCATTTTCATGCTGCCCTGGGGCTTGCTGGCCGATGCCGTGGACGTCGTCGCCTGGCGTCACCACCGCCGGTTCGAAACCGGGCTATTCGCCTTCTATCTTGTGGTGGTAAAGGCGAGCGGAGCGGCCTCCACGGCGCTGATCGGCTGGACACTGGGCTGGCTCGGCTATGTGCCCGAAACTGTCCAGCCAGCATTGGTGCAGACAGCTATGCTCAGCCTGGGACTAGCCGTACCGATCGTCGGCAGCCTATGCGCGATAGCACTGATGCGCGCCAACGACATCAGCCACGCCCGCCATGCGCGCTTGCTCACGGCCCTGACTTATAGGAGCCAGCGCGCCGCGCGGCAACCATGTCCCCAACTGTGAGAAGATCATGCGGCAAATGCAGATATTTGGCGGTATCGCTGCACGCCACTATGCCAACATTCTCTGATTTGAATGTTTATGATGAAGATCGTCGATAGACGCCGTGATGCCCCGCGCCGACGGACGCGCGGCGCTTAGCAATTGCCCCGATGCGAACCCCGCCATCTTGCAATGGCGGGGTTTGCCTATGCCTTATGCGTTCTGCAGCAGCTTCGCGCCGCGTTGCACGGTCATGCGGTGCGTGCCTGCAAGGTCGGTCGTGCGCGTGCGGATATCCTTCATGAAGTGCCAGGAGCCTGCGACCTGCTGCGGCGTTACCTCTAGCGAGACATAGCCGCGCTGGCTGGTATCGCAGAAAGCCATACCCGGATTGACCGCGCGGAGGGCGCGGGCGATGTCGGCTGGCGGCACGCCCTTGGCATAGGCTTCGAAACCTGGCGAGGTAACGCTGTGCCCCGCAAATTCCACGCCGACCCTATGCTTGCTGTCGCCCTGGCCAGGGCCGCGTTCGCCCAGATTATAGCCCCAGGCATTGTGGCTGTCGCCCGACAGGACGACAAGGTCGGCATCGGCCGCGAGCGCCGCGTCATAGAGGCGGTTGCGCGCCGCCGGATAGCCGTCCCAGCTATCCATATTATAGGGTAGCCCCGCCTGCGACGCGGCCACCGCACCGGCCAGTCTCGTGCGCACGATCGCCGGGGAATTGGTAGGCACCCAATCGGCCGCATTGGTTGGAAAACGGCCATAACCCATGATCACTTGCTGGGCGAGTATCTGCCAGGCAGTGCCCTCCTTCTTGGACTTGCCCAAGCCATCATAGAGCCACTTTTCCTGCCCCGCGCCCATTAGTGTACGATCCTGCATGCTCCAGGCACCATCGCGGAAATCGGCCAGCGCCTTGGCCAGGTCGCCACGCCCGGCGACCGCTTCGCCGACGCTTAATTGCTTGTTGCGCGCTGTGATCCGGGTTTCAGGACGGAAGATGGTCGCCAGCGTACCGATCTGGAAACTGTCATACATCGCATCGGAGACGGGCATCCATTCACGATAGACCTTCTGCGCCGCCGCTTTGCGCACCGCCCATTCGCCTTCCATGTCGGGCTGATGATTCTCCGCGCCATCCTTATAGGCGTCATTGGTCAGTTCATGATCGTCCCATTGGGCGATCATCGGGAAGGCGGCATGCAGCGCCTGAAGATCAGGGTCGAGCCGGTAGGAGGCGTAGCGCAGGCGATAATCGGCCAGCGTCACCATCTCGTTCGCCGGTTCGATGATCCGGCCGGGGACGGCGTCTTCCAGACTGGGATAATGACCGCGATCATATTCATAGAGATAGTCGCCGCAATGGATGACCAGGTCGATATCGTCGCGCACGGCGGCATGGCCATAGGCGTTGAAAAAGCCAAAGGGCATGTTGGAGCAGGAGAAGAGGCCGATGCCGAAGCGCGACACATCACCCTGCGGCAAGGTGCGGGTGCGACCGATCCGGCTGATCGCGCCATCGGGCGCGATGAACCGGTAGAAATACCATTGGCCGGGTTGAAGGCCAGTGACGGTGACCTTCGCTGTGTGATCGGCATCGGCGCGGGCGGTGACTTCGTCGCCCGACACGACCTTGGTAAAGGCCGGATCGGTGGCGACTTCGGCCCGCAACTTGCTGTCTCCCGATCCGACATAGCGGGTCCAGAGCAGCACACTGTTCATGCCCGGTTCGCCGCTGGCTACGCCATGGCTAAAGCCGCGCGCACCCAATATCTGCGCGGCGCCGGGAATGGACAGGGACCCCAGGCCCAATATGCTGCCCTTGATGAGCAGGCGGCGATCGATGGTGAAGCGCATGATTGTTCCTTCCTCTCGCCGTTCAGAAGCGGCCGGTGAGCTGCACGCCGTAGAAGCGCGGTTCTGCGGGGATGTAGGTCGGGATGCCGAAGCCTCCGCCGGTATTGCCGGCATCGAGCAGATAGTCCTTGTTCGTGAGGTTGCGGATGAAACCTGAAATCTCATAGCGATCATCCGCAAAGCCGATGCCTGCGCGCAGGTTCGCCAGCATGACAGCCTTCTGGCTGATGGCTTCGGTGTTCGGCACTTCGAAATAGATTTTGCTGCGATAGGTGAGGCTGGGCGTCGCGAAGACGCGCATGCCATTGCCCAGCGGCGCGTCGATGGTGAAACCGGCCGCCGACTGGAATTTGGGCTGGAGACGGAACTGGTCGCCCGCAAAGCGGCCATTGGCTTCCTTATTGTCGATGCCGCCATCGATATAGCCGCCATTGGCGAAGATGTTGAGCCAGCTGGTGGGCTGGATCGCGACTTCCGCTTCAACGCCCAGATTGCTGGCCGTGCCGGCGCTGACTGTCCGATTGACGCCGTCGGTGCCGGTCACACTGACCTGGAAATTATCATATTTCTGATAATAGACACCCAGCGAACCGGAAATGATGCCACTATTGGCCTTCAGCCCGACTTCATAGTTCCACACATTTTCCCCCGCGATCCGGTTGATGCGGGCGACGCCGCCAGCGGCCGCGTCCAGGCTGACGGTCGGTGACCGGCGGCCCTTCGACACAGTGGCAAAGCCGTTCAGATTGGGTGAGAAACGATAGAGGATATTGAAGCGTGGTAGGAAAGCGGCGAAACTGTCTTCGGCACGCAGGACGCGGCCATTGGTGTTCACCTGACCCGGAATCAGCGGCGCGCCGCTCAGCACGGAGTTGGGCACAGTCGTCACGAAGCCCGACCGGCGCTTTTCAATGAGCGCGCGGATACCAGCCGTCAGTTCCAGCGACGGGCTGGCGAGCCAGGTGCCATCTGCGAACATCGAATAGCTGTCATTCTTGCCCTGATTTTCAAAAACCGAGTTGTAGGGAATGACTGTCGCCGCGCCTTGCGTGAGGATCGCCGTCGCCTGCGATGCCGTGACAGTGCCGTCGGCCGCTACACAGGCGAGGCCGGGGATCAGGCGTGTCGCGCACTGGATATAGGTGCCTTCTTCCGTCGAGAAAGGCACGCGCTGATTGCTTTTCTCCCGAAACATATTCCAGCCGAACGCGCCACGGAAATGGTCGCCAGCGTAGGAGAAGCGTGTTTCATGGCTTGCCTGCCAGCCCTTCGCCTCCTCGCCAAATTCCAGATACCAGGCGGCCGAACCGTCCGCATCGAAAATTTCATTGCTGTCGAAATCGCGATAGCCGTGGACCATCGTCAGCGTCCAGTCGTCGGCGATGTCCCAGCTGAAAGTCAGGTTCGCGTCATAAACGTCGCGGCGCAGGCCCAGCTTGTCACCGCGCAGAGCGGAAGACGATAGCGGCGAACCGCTCAGATTGGCCGCTCCAAAGGGGTTGCCCGGCCCCTGCGAGGTCGGCAGTGCGCGCGAGATGAAGGGCGTACCGGAATTGCGCTGACGGTCATAGGTAAGGATGAGATCGGCGGTGAAATTGTCGGTGGGCGTGAGGCGCAGCGAGCCGCGCACACCCAACTGGTCGCGGGCATAGAGATCGTCCTGCGTCGCGGACAGATTCTTCACATAGCCGTCGCGCTTCTTCCAGGCGAAGGCGATGCGGCCGGAGACCTTGTCCGACCCGCCATTGACGAAGCCGCTCAGCAACTTGGCGTCATAATTACCGTATCCGGCGGTCAGTTCGGCGGCGAAACCGGGCTTGGGCCGGGCGGAGATCATGCTGATCGCGCCCACCGCCGACGCGGTTCCGAACAAGGTCGCCTGCGGTCCCTTGATGACCTCGATCCGCTCCATATCGTAGATGTCCTGATAGGAGCCACGCGAGCGGGAAATGTCGACGCCGTTATAATAAAGGGTGACGCGCGGCGCTTGCTGGGCCGATCCGCTGTCCGACGTGATGCCGCGAATGACGATGCCCGGATTGTTGGCGCTCTGTTCCTGGATGTTGAGGCCGGGGATATAGTTCGACAGTTCGTCCAAGTCGGAAACGCCGATTTCCGCCATCCGCTTGCCGCTGACGGCCGATATGGTGATGGGCACGTCCATCGCCCGCTGTTCGATCTTCTGCGCGGTGACGATGATCTGCTCGCCACCTGCTGCCTCGACTTCGGGCGCCATGGTCTGGGCCGTAGCTGGGAAGGCGGTGCTGCTGGAAAGCAGGGCGACGAAAAGCTGCATACGGCGTGTCATGTTGGCGAACCCCTTTTTTGAATGAGGACGCCGATGCCCCAAGGATGTGACTTGCCAGAGGCTAGGAGATGACAATCAGATGAAGCTCGAACCGGATTGATGAAACGAAATCGTCACATTGAGCTGCGCCACCGCGAAGGCTCCCCGTGCGACTATGGGGAACCTGCGGCGTTTCGGCTCAGCTCGGTGCCGATCCGGTTTCCGGGTTGAAGCGCGGATTGCTGGCGTCGAGCGGCGAGGGCGTGATTTTGGCGGGCGGCGTCGCGCTTTCGGCCCAGGCGCGGCACAGCATGTCGCGCAGCATCGCGGCGCCGGCACTCGTCCGGTCATAGACGAACGCGCGCACATCCTTGTCGGCAAAATCGGCAAAGCCGTTGCGTTTTTCGAGCTTGTACAGATTTTCCACCAGGTCACCCGCTTCGTTCAGAAAGCCCAGCACCGCGTCGAACATGTCGCCACGCTGGCGGCGCGGCGCCCCGATGCGCGGCGCGATGTCCGCTACCGTCAGGCCCATGCCGTCGACGAACCGGCTTTCGAACCGGCCATGAACGGACCGGTCGGTGGTATAGCCCTTGGGATTGTCGCCGCGCCATCCGTCGGAATGGATCGAGTCATGGTGCGGCTGCGCCCCATCGCCGATATAATGGCCCAACCGTATGACCTGAAAAGCGCAATGTTGTTCTGGGATCGACGCATCGCCGCCCTCCGCCTGGGCCTTGCGGACGTAGCGCATGCAGGTGATCAGCCGTTCATAGGCCTCCATCGCCGCATAGGGCAGGGTGCCGGTCCAGCGTATATTGGTCCGCTGCGCCGTCTGCGGGTCGCTATCTTTGATCGCCTCATACTGTTTGTAGAGCGCCAGGACGAATTCATGGCGCGACCGCGGGATGGGTTTTACGAAGGTGAACTGTTCCCGAAACCAGCCATGATTGGGGTCTTCCTCCATCTTGGAGAAATTCTCCGCGTCTCCGCGCCAACTGTCGGGCAGCGAGGCCGAGGCTGCAATATAATCGACATGCTTGCGCAGGAAGACCGGCCCATCCTCCGGAATGGCCTCTATCGCCGACCGATCAATCACGGCATGGGCGGTCTGGCCCCAAGCATGGGCGGCGGTCGGATGCAACGCCAGTGCGCTTATCGTGGTGAGGGCAAGGAGGAGGGTTCGCATCGTCTGAACTCCGAAATCAGGGGTCGAGGGGGTCGCGCGGATCGATCCGCGCCGATACGCGGGAGGGGCGGAACAGCAATTCGGTTGGCGACAGGCGGCGACCGACTTGCCCCGGCTGATAGCCAAGCTCCCGCTGGTTGCGCGTGGCGAATTGCGGGCTTTCGATCGAAGCGCTCTGGCCGGGGTTGCAGACGATCACGGCATCGCGATCCATCGGCGCATCCATCGCCATCAACAGGCGTGTCGCATTGCGCAAATTGGTGGTCGTATGCCGGGCATAGGGTTCGATCAGGATCGCGTCGGCCGGCACGCCATAGCGGTCGATCAGCGCGTTGCGCATCTGCTCGGCCTCGGCAAAGCGGGTCGCGCGGGGATGCGCCTTGCCTCCGGTCACGATGATGAAGGGCGCATCGCCTTGCGCAAAGCGGCTGGCGGCCAGCCGAAGATGATATTTGCCAAAGGGGCTGATCGCCATGTCCGGCACTTCCGGCCCGACGCCCGTGACGATCAACGCCGAATAGCGATAGCGGCTCCAATCGAGAGTTTTCGCACGCGCCATGGCGGCCGCATTGGCGCCCCCGGTCAGCGGTTCGAAACCGATCGCATCGGCGCGATCGCTACCGTCCAGCAGCGCCAGCGCATAGTCGATGCTGGGGTCCAGCGCCTGCGCCGATGTGTAGCGTGGGGTGCGTGACAGCCAATAAGCGGCCTGAAGCCGCGCCTGGCGCTCTTGCGGATCGATCGTGCCAGCCCCATCGATCTGCGCATAGGCGGCTGGCGCGCCCAGGCCATAGGTGCGCAAGATGATGTTGATGCCTTCCATCTCGCGCCGGGCCTGCGCTGGCACCCCATCATCGGGCGCGGTCAGGCCAGCAGGGGCGGCCACCGACTTGGATACAGTGTCGATGTCCGTTTCCGTCCAGATCAGCGCCTGCGCCACGCAGAACATATCCTGCGCGCAGCCAGCGACGCGCCGCTGCCGAATGTCCAGCAGGGCAGCGATGTCCGCCTTGGAAACAAGTGCCCGAACGGCGGCCGGGTCGCGCGCCATCCCGTCGAAAAGCGGAAAGAGTCGCTGCGAAAGCCGTTCGGTCACGACATCGCGAACGGCCCCGGCTTGTGCCGGGACCGTCGCGATCGCAACCGCAGCCATAGTGGCGACCAAGGTCGCCATCCGTGCCACGTTCCGCATCATTACCAGGACTTGCTGATGACGAGGCGGAAGTTACGGCCAAAGATCGGCCGACCGTAAATGGCTTCCGCGCTGCCCTGGCCGCTCAGCGAGTCAGTGCGGGTATTGCCTTCGGTCAGGCCATGGGCGTTGAACAGATTGTCGCCCACAATCTGCATCTGCCAGCTGCCGTGGCGCGCCGTGACGCCCGCGCCGATCGTGCCATAGGCGGGCAGGGCAGTATTGTTGTACAGATCGACGAAGCGCTTGCCCATATAGGTGTAGCGACCATAGACCGAGATGTCCGTCTCGCCCGTCTGGAAGTCGAAGCTTGGACGGATGTTGCCGTAGATTTTCGGCTGGCGGACGATCTGGTTGCCCTCGGCCTGTTCCGGGTCGGCCCCGGTCGCGCTCTGGAAATTCTTATATTTCGGATCGCTGATCGTCAGCGCGCCGTTCAGCGAGAACCAGGGCGTCACCGCGACCGATGCGTCGAACTCCACGCCCTTCACCTGGGCTTCGCCGATGAAGGGGATGTTCACATCGTTGCGGCCCGTCGTCGGGTCGAAGGCGAGGAACGAGGCGTTGAGCGGATCGAAATTGGTGTAGAAGCCCGTGACATAGAGGTAGGAACGACCCGAAGCGAGCTTCAGCCCGACCTCGAACTGGTCGGCGACGGTGGTGATGATCGTGGGATTGATGCTCATCACAGTCTGCACATTGGGCGGCGTTTCAAGATGCGACGCGCGGCCATAGACGCCGACATTCTGGCTGAAGTCGTAATTGGCGCCGACCGTCCAGTTGGTGACGTTGGGCTTCCGCTTGGAATTGACGATGACGCCGGTGAAACCGCGCGTGGTGTCGTCGGCCAATGTCGTGGCATCGCCCAGATTGACCTGCTCGGTCAGCGCGGCCCAGCCCTTATAGCTGTAGCGTTCATGACGGACGCCCGCGTCGATGCGAAGGCCGGGAATGATCTCCCAGGTGTCGTTGGCATAAAGCGCGAACATCGTCGCGTCCGAATCGCCTTGGCTCAGCGTCGCGGCATAGTTCAGCACGCCATTGTCGGTGACCCGGCCGATCTCCGTACCCGCCGCATTATAGGCAACCAGGTCGAGCGTGCGCGGCTGGCCCGCCACTTCGATCAGATAGTTCTGAAAAGTGGTACGGCTGCTTTCGCCATAGGCACTTGTGTAGAGGCCGAGCTTAATGTCGTGGCTGCCGATGCCGGTCTCGAACTTCTTGGCGACCGAGAAATTGCCCTGCGCCGAATAATATTTGGAATGAATGTCGCGATACTGACCCTGCATGATGAGGCCAGAGGCGGTTTCGGGGTCATAGACGCTATTGGTCCCCGCCAGCGTGAGGCCGAAGCGGCTGGCCGTGCCGAACGCGGTATTCGCCCGGTTGCGGATGCTGTTGGCGCCACCGGCATCGAGGAAGGCGGTCAGCGTCGTGGGGTTGGTGGTCGAATAGAAAGCGGTGAAATCCAGTTGACCCTGGGTGTAACCGGCCTTGGCCGACACCAGCCAGCCGTCGAACTCAGCCTCATATTGCGCGCCGATGTTGATCATCTGCATGTGGCGGCCATCGGCCAGGTCGCTGGTGCTGCTCTGGATCACGCCTACGCCATCGCGATATTTCAGATTGACGTTGCGCAACGCGGGCGAGTTCATCGTCCCTTCGAAAAAGTCGATATATTTGTTTAGCGAAACGCTGGGGTCACGCGGATCCGCCGTCGGGATCGGCAGGTAGAAGACGTTGTGATCGTTGACATAGTTGAGGCTCAGCTTGATCGAGCCATTGTCCAGATCATGTTTGATGTTGGCGCGGATCTGGCCGCCCTTGTCGTTGGGGAAGCCATTGTCGCGATAGCCGTCATGCTGGCGCAGGAAGCCGCCGATCGCATAATAGGTGTTCTCGCCGAGCGGTCCGGCCTGATAGGCATCCAGCCGGTAAAGGCCGGTGTCGCCCAGCGTCACCTGCGCCTTGCCGCGCGGCGTATCGCTGCCCGTCACGGTGATCGCGTTGATGATCGCGCCCGAATAGCTGGCATAGACCGGGGCAGGGCCGCCGCGCACGACCTCGACATGGTCGGTCATCAGGTCTTGCTTCAAGATCGCGTCGCCCCGGAAGAAGACGCCGTCATTTTCGTGGAACAGCGGCAGGCCGTCCTGCTGGAAGCTGACAAAGCCGCCATCATTGGGCAGGCCGCGGATACGATAGATGTTCTGCACTTCGCCGCCGGTGATTTCGGTCTGGAAACCGGGCAGCTGGCCGATCAGATCGGCGAAGTTGACGGGGGCGATCTTCTCGACATCTTCGGGCGAGATGGTGTTGATCGCATAGGATACGTCGAAGCGACGCTGGGCGCGGGTCGAGCCGGTGACGATGATATCGCTCTGCTCGCCGCCCAGTTCGGCCGCCTGCTCGGCGGGGGCTGCATCCTGCGCGAAGGCGGGCGTAAGGAAGGTGGAACACAGCGCCGCAAGGGCGGTGCCGGTGGCAAAAACGGTCTTGATCATGAAAAGCCCCTCTGTGGTGGTCGAGCGGCCCGTGGTCGATGAACATGACATTTTTAATTATTGTTGTGAAAATAAATAAATCCGCTTAGCGCGGCGCTCATCGTGCGACAGAGCCGGTATGAAGAGGGCCAAGGCCATGCAATTTCCCTCCATCGACAAGGACCAGCGCCGCATCCTGCAAAGGCTGCGCAAGTCCGGCCCGCTGTCGCGATCCGCGCTGTCGGCGGCGCTGGAAATCAGCGGCACGGCATTGACCCGCCTGTCCCGCGATCTGCTGGCGCTCGGCCTGGTCGAGGAAATGCCCGACGTCGATGTGCAGCGGCGGGGCAGGCCCGCCATCCCCCTCCGCCTCGCTCCGCGCGGCGGCTATGCGGTCGGCGCGACGGCGCATAAGGGGCTGATCGAGATCGCGCTGGTGGACTTCACCGGCACCACGATCGCGATCCATCATGAGGCGACCGAGCCGATCGACCCCAGGGCATTCGCGCACAAGATCCGCCGCATCACCCATATGCTGGTCGATCGCCATGGCCTGCTGGGGCAAAGGATGCTGGGCATCGGCATCGCCGTTCCTGGCCCGGCTCTGTCCTTGGCGGGCGACCGATGGGCGGTGGTCGATGTCCTGCCCGATTGGCGGGACGCGCCCTTGCACGACATATTCTCAGCCGAAATGGGCTGGCCCTTGTGGATCGAAAATGACGCCAACGCCGCCGCCATCGCCGAATATTATCTCGGCGGCCTGATCCGCGATTTTTCCTCCATGGTCATATTGCTGCTTGGGTTTGGCATCGGCGCTGGCGTCATCGTGGACGGCCGCCTCGTGCGCGGGCAATTTGGCGCGGCGGGCGAGATTGGGGCCTTGTTTCCCGGTGACCGGCCACGTCCCAGCCCGCTCGACCTGCTCGCCGTCCTGCGCGCGGGCGGGTGTGACATTTCCTCTGTCGCCGAAATCGATTTCGATGCCACAGACCAGGCGCCGATCATCGAAACCTGGCTCGATCGCGCCGCACGGCAGTTGGAAATCGTCTGCAATTCCGCCTTTGCCTGGTTCGATCCGGGCGCGATCATGCTGGCAGGGGCATTGCCGCGCGCCATTCTCGATGGCCTGGCCGATCGCCTGCGCAGCGCCCATCTGGTCACCATGTTCGATCATCGCAGGCCGCCGGTGCAGGTCTCGAATCTCGGCAGTTCGCCCATCACCTTGGGCGCGGCGCTGTTGCCCATTCACGCGCTGTCGGCAGAAATCTGACGGAACATAAGAATGGCCGCGGCCGGACGTTTTGGGTCGGCATGAAAATCCATGTTATTGCGCTGTTTGTCGGCCTGTGAGACTAGCACTCCCATGATGATGCGCGGCACCCACGACATGTCTCTGGTTATCCTGTCGATCCTGATCGCCATGTTCGCATCGTTCACGGCGCTCAGCCTTGCGACGCGCATGCGGGCATCGACCGGCTGGATGCGGCATATGTGGGTGACGGCCGCCGCCATTGCGCTGGGCGGCGGCATCTGGTCGATGCATTTCGTCGCCATGCTCGCCTTCACCATGCCGGGCATGGTGATGCGCTATGATCTTGCGCTCACCCTCTTGTCGCTGGCGCTGGCCTTGGGCTTCACTTGGGCCGGCTTCTGGATGTTGAGCCGGTCGGCCATGGCACCGGTGCGCTTGGCAGTGGCGGGGCTGTTGATCAGCGCGGGTGTGCTCGGCATGCATTATCTCGGCATGGCGGCCATGCACATGGCGGCAACGCTCCGCTATGATCCATTCTGGCTGCTGCTGTCCGTTCTGATCGCCGTCGGGGCTGCGACGGCTGCCATGTGGCTCGCCGCCCGCGATCATCAATTGTCGCATCGGCTGGTCGCCGCCGCCATCATGGGCGTGGCGATTGCCGGCATGCATTATGCGGGCATGCGCGCGGCGATCTTCACTGCAAAGACGGGCCTGACCATGACCGGCGGTGGCGGAAACCTAGGACAAACCTATCTCGCCATGTTGATCAGCGCGGTGACGGTGCTGATCCTGCTGCTGGCATTGGGGGCTGCCGGGCTGGAACGGCTGTTCCGCAATATCACCCGGCGGGAGGCGCGCATCGCGCTGCGCCTCAAGATCGCTGACGTGCTGCGTGGCCGCAATACCGAGGAAGCCCTGCAGGAGGTCGCGGCGCTCATGGGCGCGCATTTCGGCGTTGCCCGTACCGGCTATGGCCAACTCGACCCGGTCGAAGACATCTTCCATTATGATATCTGCTGGACCGATGGGGCCGCGCCGCCCTTGCTGGGTCGCTATCCCGCCAAGACCTTCGGGCCGAAAATCGTCACCGCGCTCAAGGCGGGGCAGACGGTCGTCATCGATGATCTGTTTCACTCTGACCTCAGCGATGACACCCGGCTTCACGCGGACGCCAAATCGGTCGATACCCGCGCGATCCTTGTCGTCCCCTTCATCCGCGACGGCCGCCTGCAAACCATCGTCTATCTGAATGACCGCCACCCGCGCGCCTGGCAGCGGGACGATACCGCCTTCATGGAGGAGATCGCCGAACGCACTCGTCTGGTCATCGAACGCGCCGCGGTCGAGGAACAGTTGCGCGAACTTAATGCGACGCTCGAAGGACGGGTCGAGGCGCGCACGCGGGAATTGCGCGATGCGCAGGAAGCCTTGCTGCACAGCCAGAAACTCGAAGCCATTGGCCAGCTCGTGTCCGGCATGGCGCATGACTTCAACAATGTGCTGGCGGCGATCGTGGGCGCCTATGACCTGATCCTGCGCCGCCCCGACGACCTCGATCGCGTGCGCCGCTATGCCCAGGGTGGTCTCGACGCGGCCGAACGCGGCGCCAAGCTGACCGCGCAACTGCTCGCCTTCGCCCGGGCGCAACGCATCCAGCTCCAGCCGCTTCTCGTGTGCGACGTGATCCGGCCGTTGCATGATCTGCTCGCGCGTACCCTGGGGCCGATGATCACGCTCGATTTTCAGCTCAATCCCAATCCCGTGCCGGTTTTGGCGGACGCCACCCAACTGGAAATGATGGTGCTGAACCTGGCGATCAATGCGCGGGATGCCATGCCCAATGGCGGGACGCTTGCCATCTCCACCCACGTCCGCACCATCAGCGGCGACAGCGAAATCGCCGACAATGACTATGTCGAAATCGCCGTGCGCGATACCGGCACGGGCATGGACGAAGTCACCTGCCGCCGCGCAATGGAACCCTTCTTCACGACCAAGGCGGTGGGCAAGGGCACGGGCCTTGGCCTCGCGCAAATCTATGGCAGCGCGCGGCAGGCGGGCGGCACCGTCCGCCTCGAAAGCATCCTGGGCGAAGGCACCACCGTTCGCGTGCTGCTCCCCTGCACGACCTGGCAACCCATCGCCACGTCGCCCGCCGTTGCGCTTGCGCCTGCTGCGGAGCGGGACGCGGTGCGCATATTGCTGGTGGACGACGATGACAGCGTGCGGACCATCGTCGCGGGCGCCTTGGAAAGCCATGGCCATCATGTGGTCGAGGCGATTGATGGTGCCAGCGCCCTGATCAAGCTCGACGCGCAGGACTTCGACATCGCCATTATCGACTTTGCCATGCCGGGTATGAATGGCGCCGAACTCGCCGCCCGGATCGCACAGCAATGCCCGTCGCTGCCCGTCATGTTCGCCAGCGGATTTGCCGATACCGACGCCATTGATTCCGTCATGGGCGGCAATGCTGTCATGTTGCGCAAGCCGTTCCGTATCGATGAATTGCTCGCTGCAATGCAGGGACTGCTGGTGTCCCGACCGTTGGACAGCGTCGCCTGAGGGCGCGCAATCGGCCGCCCCCGGCCCAAACCTTCAATCCGGCGCGCTGGCCAACATGCCCGTCGACATGTCCAGCACGCCCACGAGCGCATCGATCTTGAAGGGCTTGCGCACTATGTGGGTGATCAGGCTCGTGTCCGCCGACACGCCTTCTTCGGCATAGCCCGTCACCATGATGATCGGCAGATCGGGTGCCTGGCGTCGCGCTTCCTCAGCCAGTTCGATCCCGGTCATGCCCGGCATCGCAAAGTCCACGATCATCACGTCGGGAAGGGCGGCATCCAGCATCGTCACCGCCTCCGCACCCGACGCCGCCTGCGTGATATGATAGCCGAAACTCTCAAGTCCTTCGGCAACGAACCGGCGCACGCCTTCGTCATCGTCCACGACCAGGATGTTGAGCTTCGCACGGACCCGGTCCGACGGCGAGATTTGCGCGACCAACTCCGTATCGACCACTGGTTGCTCGGCGAGCGGCAGCCATATGCTGACGGTGGTGCCCTCCTGCTCCACACTGTCGATCTGCGCGATCCCGCCTGACTGCCGGGCGATCCCGAAGACTTGGCTCAGGCCAAGGCCGGTGCCCTTGCCCAGTGGCTTGGTCGTGTAAAAGGGGTCGAACACTTTGGACAGGATCGGTCGGGGAATGCCCACACCATTGTCGCGCACCCGCACCACGCCATAGCGTCCGGGCTTCACGCCCTCCGGCGCAGAGCGCCCGGCATCCGTTTCGATCGTCAATATGCCACCGTCCGGCATCGCGTCGCGCGCATTGATCGCCAGGTTCAGCACCGCCAGTTCGAGTTGATGCACATCCGCCATCACCCAAGGCTGGCTGTCCGCCAGGACGCGCCGCTGGTCGATGCGCGGGCCGATCGTCCGCGCCAGCAGGTCGCCCATGCCCTCCACCAGCGCATTGAGGCTGAGCGGCGCGAGCGCCAATTGCTGGGTGCGCGAAAAGGCCAGAAGCTGGCGCGTCAGCTTCGCCGCGCGATCGGTCGCCTCCGCTGCGAAGCGGGCGTGGCGCAAGATCCTCTCGTCGTCGCTCCGCCGCTCGATCATTTCGAGGTTGCCGGACACGACGGTTAGCAGATTGTTGAAGTCATGCGCGATACCGCCGGTCAACTGGCCCACCGCTTCCATTTTCTGCGATTGGACAAGCGCCGTCTGCGCGCGCTCGCGCTCGGCCACTTCCTCCATCAACATATTGTTGGCGCGCGACAATTCGCTTGTGCGCTCGGCAATACGCGTTTCGAGATTGGCGTTGAGGTGCGTCAGCCGCTCTTCGGCCAGTTGCAGCGCGGCCAGCCGCTCACGCGCCTCATATTGTCGTCGCCGCACCCGCATCGCCGATCGCACGGCGCTGCCCAGAGTCTCGCTATGGATGGGCCGCTCCAGCACGACGACATTGCCTAGCCGCTCCAGCACCAACATCGCGTCGCGCGGCCGATGCCCGGCCCGCCGCGTGGCGAGCAGGATGAAGGGAAAGTCGGACCATGGCGGTTGTTGCGCGACCCAGGCGTCAAGCGCGCTGCGATCCGCTCCAGCGAGCGACTCTTCAGTGATGATCGCGGTGGCCGCGCCTTGCACCAGTTCGTGGCTCAGCGCGCGCGCATCGGCGCAGGTCGTGCAGGCATAATCCTGCTTCGCCAACAGCGTTTCCATCACTGCCGCGTCTCTACCCCTCAGCGCCAGAACAAGGATGCGATCTTCCATCCTTATGTCTCGCTCGCCGCCGGCTCTGCTGCCAGCAAGGGCGTCTTGCCGCTATAGGTCGGCACGCCCGTCAGAACGCCGTCGAAATCCTTGAGCGGCTCGCCCACAGTAATGCCGTTGCGGCCTAGGCGATACTCCCTGATGGTCGCCTCATGCGGCGTGGTGCGGCTCTTCACGACCGACACCGCCTTCAGCATTTCGCCCTTCGCTTCGAAATAACGAAAGAGGACGATCGTGTCGGACAGATAGCTCAGGTCAACGTCGGACCGGACCTCGCCGATGATGCCATGCTGCCCCAATATGAGGACGGTGATGACGCCCTGCTGGTTCAGATAGCTCAACATCTCGTGCATCTGCAGCACCAGATATTTCTCGCCCGGCATGGCCTGCAAAAAGGCGTTCAGGCTGTCGATCACCACGAAGCGCACGCCATCCTCTTCCACCGCGCGGCGGACCCAGCTCGCAAATTCGCCCGGCGACATTTCCGCGGGGTCGATCTGCGTGACTGTCAGCGCGCCGCTGTCGAGATGCGGCTGCAAATCCATGCCCATCGCGCGGGCACGGGTAATCATGGTCGGCCGTCCTTCATCGAACAGGAAATAGGCCGCCTTTTCGCCGCGCGCGATGGCGCTCAGGCCAAACTGTACCGCGGTCGTCGTCTTGCCAACGCCCGAAGGCCCGTTGAACAGCAAATTGGTGCCGACCGAAATGCCGCCGCCCAGCATCTGATCCATGCGGTCCAACCCTGTGGATACAAGATGCGAGACATAGTCGCCATGATGTTCGTTCGCGACCAGGCGCGGAAACACGGCCACACCACCGGTTTCGATCACGAAATCATGATAGCCACCGCGATATTTGACGCCGCGCATCTTCACGACGCGCAGGCGGCGGCGTTCGGTGCCATAATCCTGCGCCGCCTGTTCCAGCGTGATGACGCCATGGGCAATGCTGTGCAACTGCAGGTCGTTGGGATCGGAACTGCGATCATCTAGCATCAACACCGTGCAATGGCGCTGCGAGAAATATTGCTTCAGCGCCAATATCTGGCGGCGATAGCGCAGCGAGTTTTGCGCGAGCAACCGCATTTCCGACAGGCTATCGAACACCACCCGAACCGGCCGGATGCGATCGACGCACTCCATTACGCCCTGGATCGTCTCACCCAATTCCACTTCGGACGGCTCCAAAATGGATTGCTCGGCTTCAGGGTCCAACCCTTCGCCGCTGACCAGTTCGAACAGGTCGATATCGTCCAGCACCCAATTATGGCTGCGGGCGACTTCCTTCAATTCCGCCGACGTTTCCGACAGGGTGATGTAAAGGCCGCGCTCTCCCTGGCGCGCGCCTTCCAGCAGGAATTGCAGGGCGATCGTCGTCTTGCCGCTGCCGGGCGTTCCTTCCAGCAGATAGGCGCGATTGGCCGTCAGCCCGCCGCCCAAAATATTGTCCAGGTCCGCAATGCCGGTTGAAATCGTCACCTTGCGGTCATCGGTGGCCAGGTCCGTCATATCGTCCTCAAACTCTTGCGCTCACAGGGAGCCGGTTGTTTCAGAAACGATTTGATCGCGATTTTGGTCCATGAACGGCTGTTCACATGACCGGACATCAACCAAAATCACGTGGTTCATCGCAGGAAATCCGGCTTGGCAACGCGCATCCGGCGATAGCGCGCTTCGATGAGGCTGAAGACCCCGAACAGCCCCAGGCCAAAGGCCACGACGCTCAAAATGATGGTGCCTTCCTCCTGCGCTCGCAATTGTTTGAGCGCTTCGCCCAGCCCACCCGCTTGATCGGGATCATGGTTCAACGCGGCCGAAATGATGAACCAGCCGATCAGCGCGAATATCAATGCGCGTGCGGCATAACCACAGCGTCCGATCCACCGCACATAGTCGGGGGCGGGGGTATCGCCATCCAGTTCGTGGAACTCCGCCTTATAGGCTTTGATCGCTTGCGTCGCGGCAACCGCAAAGAGAACCAGGCCAACCAGGACTAGAAGGACCACGCCGCCCGGCTGTGACAAAAGCCAAGCGGACCAGCTTTCGGCGCTCGCGTCCCCCGGACTGCCCTCCTGCGCCGATGTCTGGCGCAAGGCCAGGCGCGCCGCGGCGACCGCCAGGATGATATGGGAAATGCCGCTCATGGCATAGCCCACCCGCTTGAATTTACCCTTGAGCGTCCGGCTGCAATCTTCCGGGTCCATCGCCGCTTCGGTCAGTCGCCATATGGCGTAACCGGCAAACCCCAGCGCGCAGATGGCGAGAAGCACATGGCCGAGCGGCGCATCGACCATGCTGCCCAGCGCACCTTGATTATCCTTCACCTCGCCGCCTGTCGACGCGACATCCAAAGCGAACCAGCCGATCAGGATATAGACGAGTCCGCGCGCCGCAAAGCCGATGCGCGCGAATAGGGTCATACGGTCACTATAAGTCATGAGGCCTCCTGTCGGGGAGGCTAATGCGCGGTAAGTGCGGACGTTCCCTTGGAATCTTTTTCCATGACCTGGTCTAGCCAGTGGAACGTTAAGCGTCGGCCCCCTGTGCCGCGCTGGCAATGCGCTCGGCCCATAGCATCTGCCCCCCGGCGTCCTCGATCAGGTCTTGCCGCACCTCGATTTCCGCATAGCGCAAGCCGTTGGGAAAGGCGTGCAATGGCACCGTATAGTCGGTGGCATCCATAGCATAGGGCTCATTGTCACCGACGACGACACCGGCAATCGACCGCAACTGGTCGAGCATCGACAGCGCAAAATCCGTGCGCCCCTGCCAATGCAATAGGCCGATATCCCAAGGACGGATATCACCGTTCAGCACCGGGGTAAAACTATGCAACGATAGCAGGATCGTCTCGCGCCCGGCGGCCGTTCGGGCTGCGATCAGGTCCGCCATCGCCTGATGATAGGGTCGGTGGATCGCTCTCACTCGCTCTGCCTTCTCCGCCATGTCCAGGTCGGCATTGCCGCCAATCACGGTGCCATCGGATAAAGCGGGTATCGCCTCGGCATGCGCCGGGTCACGATTGCAATCGATAACCAGACGCGAATAGCTCTGGTGCAGAAAAGGGGCATCCAGCCGCCGCGCCAACGCATGGCCCAGCCCATAAACCCCTATATCGACGGCGATGTGGCGCGCCCGATCGGCCGCGCTCAACCCCATATCCCCCAGCGCCCCCGGAATCGCCGCCCCCGCATGATCGCCGATGAGCAGGAACGGGGAGCCGCCTTCTGCGTTGAACAGCCCGAACGGCAACGGATCACCCGGACCCAAGAGATTTTCTGCCGTGCGCCCGGCCATCAGGACATGACCCTATGCCGTTGCTCACCATCCGACACAGTACGACGTATCACTATCAGCAGCCGGTATCCCTGGGTGAACATCGCATCATGATGCGCCCTCGCGAGGCATTTGACCAGCGCTTGCTGTCCGCACGCCTCGACATCGATCCCGCGCCCAGCGAGTTGCGCTGGCTGCACGACGTCTTCGGCAATTCGGTCGCCATCGCCACATTCAAGGCGCGGGCTGCGCAACTGGTCGTCAATAGCGAAGCCACATTGGATCACGCCCCGCTCGCGCAAAAGCAGGTGGACGTCGAACCCTATGCCCGCCTCTTTCCTTTCACCTATTCGTCGGAAGACATGCCCGACCTGCTCCGGTCGATTGAACGGGAATATCATGATCCCGAACGGATCGTCGATAATTGGGCGCGCAGCTTCGTCAGCAATCATGGTAACACCAGCACGATCGCGTTGCTGACGGAGATCGCCACGGGCATCCAGCGCGAATTCACCTACGTCCCTCGCCATGAAAAGGGCACCCAGTCGCCCATAGAAACGCTCAAGCTGCGCCAGGGCACCTGCCGCGACTTTGCCGTCTTGATGATCGAGGCGGTGCGCGCTCTGGGTTTTGCCGCGCGGTTCGTTTCTGGTTATGTGTATAATCCTTCGCGATCCGAAGATGTGGTGGGCGGCGGCAACACCCATGCCTGGGTTCGCATCTTCCTGCCTGGTTCCGGCTGGGTCGAATTTGATCCCACCAACGGCATTATCGGCAATCGCGGCCTCATCCGCGTCGCCGTCGCGCGCGATCCCTATCAGGCGTTGCCCCTGTCGGGCACATGGTTCGGCCCGCCCGGCAGCTTCCTGAACATGGAAGTTTCGGTTGATGTGTTGCGTGCGGACCCTAGCCTGTTTCCCTCGACCAACCATGGTGCCATCAACAGCCGACATATCGGCGTTTAAGGAAAGTACCCGTCCATGCTGATCCGCTGCGGATATGATATTGTCTTCAATACCGATGCGAAGACCGCCATGGTCGCGCTGCTGAGCGTGCATCCCTCGCGTCATCAGGATCTACGCACGCCCCAACGGCTGATGGCCAGCCCGGATATCCCGCTTTATCAGTTCGAGGACGGGTTCGGCAATGTCGCGACCCGCTTCGCCATCCCGCCCGGCGGCGTGACCCTGTCGTGCGATTTCGTGATCGAGGATAATGGCCAGCCGGACGTCCGCGCGCCCGATGGCCCACAAATTCCGGTCGAGGATTTGCCCGACGCGGTGATGCCCTTCCTGCTTGGCAGCCGCTATTGCGAAACCGACCGGTTGATGGATGTCGCCTGGGGCAATTTCGCCCATCATGCCTCGGCCCGCGACCGGGTCGATGCGATCGTCGATTTCGTCCATAACCATATCGAGTTCGGCTATCATTATGCCCGGTCGGACAAGACCGCCTGGAACGGCTATCAGGAACGGCGCGGCGTATGTCGTGACTTTGCCCATCTCGCTGTCACCTTGTGCCGCTGCATGAATATCCCGGCGCGCTACTGCACTGGTTATCTGGGCGACATCGGCATCCCGCCGGTCGATGCGCCGATGGATTTCAGCGCCTGGTTCGACGTCTATATCGACGGCAACTGGTACACCTATGACGCCCGTCACAATCGCCCGCGCATCGGCCGCATCCTCATGGCGCGCGGACGCGATGCCACCGACGTCGCCCTGACCACCGCTTTCGGCCCCGCCAATCTGGTCCGGTTCGACGTCCATACCGATGAAGTGCAATCGATAGAGTAAGGGGCAAGCCACCCCGTCTCTCGTCAGGAAAGGCCAAGCATCGATCTTGCAAAATGCACGACGAGCCGCCATTTGCCGCGCCGTTGACGCATTCAAAGGGTAAACCTGCCATGACGACTGAAATCGCTACCGCGCCCGAAACCCATGCTTTCGAGGCGGATGTTTCGAAGCTGCTGCGCATGATGGTGCATTCGGTCTATTCCGACCGTGACGTCTTCCTGCGCGAACTCATCTCCAATGCCGCCGATGCGTGCGAGAAGTTGCGCTATGAAGGCATCGCCACGCCCTCTCTGCTGGGCGATGACCCGCACCCGCGCATCCGCGTAATTCTGGACGCCGACCAGAACCGCCTGACGATCGAAGATAATGGCATCGGCATGACTGCCGCCGAAATGGGCGAGACGCTGGGCACGATCGCTCGGTCGGGCACCAAGGCGTTCATGGAACGCCTGGCGGCCGAAGCGGGCAAGGAAGGTTCGCAACTGATCGGCCAGTTCGGCGTCGGTTTCTATTCCGCCTTCATGGTAGCGAGCCAGGTCGAGGTGTTTTCGCGCCGCGCCGGATCGGACGAGGCCGCCAGTTGGACCTCGGACGGGCAGGGCACCTACACCATTGCCCCGGTCGATTTGGCCGACACTCCCACGCGCGGCACCCGCGTCGTCCTGCACCTGATGGAAGACGCCAAATCCTACGCTGAACGCTATACGGTCGAGCGCATCATCAAGGCGCAGTCGGGCCATGTTCCAGTCCCGATCATGCTGTTTGAAAAGCCTGATGCCGATGGCGTCGACATCGCCGATGGCGCCGCACTGTGGCTCAAGCCCAAGTCCGAGATCAGCGAAGAGGATTATGCCGACTTCTATCGCAGCGTCGCCGGCCAATATGACAAGCCCGCGCACACGGTCCATTACCGCGCCGAAGGCCGCTATGAATATTCGGTCCTGACCTTCATCCCCGAAACCAAGCCGTTCGACCTGTTCGACCCGGATCGCAAGGGGCATATCAAACTCTATGTCCGTCGCGTGTTCATCACCGACGAAGCACCGATCCTGCCCCGCTATCTGCGCTTCGTGCGCGGGCTGGTGGACTCGGCCGACCTGCCGCTCAATATGTCGCGCGAGATGATTCAGGACAGCCCGGTGCTGGGCGCCATCCAGAAGGGCGTGACCGGCCGTCTGCTCGGCGACCTGCAGAAGTTGGCCGATAATGACGCGGAAGCCTATCAGCGCATCTGGGAGAATTTCGGCCCCGTCCTCAAGGAAGGGCTGTACGAGGATTTCGAACGGCGTGAGGCGCTGCTTGGCCTCGCCCGCTTCAAAAGCACGACATCGGGGGAGGGATGGCGCTCGCTCAAAGACTATGTCGCGCAGCTCAAGGAGAACCAGACCGCCATCTATTATGCGACTGGCAGTGACCTTGACCGGCTGTCGACCTCGCCGCAGCTCGAAGGCTTCCGTGCGCGCGGGATCGAAGTGCTGCTGCTGCCCGATCAGGTCGATAATTTCTGGACCACCATGGGCGTCGATTATGAAGGCAAGCCGTTCAAGTCGGTGACGCAGGGCGGCGCGGACCTGGGCCTCATTCCGCTGGTCGAAGGCGCGGACAAGCCCACCGAGCCGGAAAATGCAGCCGTCGCCGACTTCCTCGCCTTCGCCAAGACGACCCTCGCTGATGCCGTATCCGATGTGCGCGCGTCGGACCGGCTGACGACCAGCGCTGTATGCCTGGTCGCGCCCGAAAGCGGCATGGACCGGCAATTGGAAAAGCTGCTCGCCAGCGCAGGCCAGCTCCCGACGGCGGCATTGCCTGTGCTGGAGATTAATCCGCGTCATGCCCTGATCCAGAAATTGGCGTCGAGCGACGATGCGGATGGTCTCAAGTCCGACCTCGCCCATTTGCTGCTCGATCAGGCCCGCATCGCCGATGGCGAACAACCCACCGACGCGCGCGCCTTTTCGGACCGCTTGGACCGGCTGATGAGCCGGGCGGTCGGCTAAAAAACGAAGAATAGCCCGTCATCCATGCGATGACGGGCCATCCTCCCTGGGGTAGGGTGGCAATCATGGTCAGCACATCGCCCTACCGCCGGATCGGCATCATCGGCACAGGCCGGGTGGCGTCCGCCATCGGCTGTGCGCTGGCCGCCCAATCCAACAACCCGCTCCTGATCTGGGGCCGGAACCCCACGAAATGCGCCGAGGCTGTCGCCGTCATCGGACGGGCACAGGCAGCTGGAGATATGGCCCAGATCGCGCGCGACTGCGATCTCATCATGCTCGCCGTCGCGGACGATGCCCTCGCACACATCGTCGATGCACTGGCACAGGCCGAACCCACCGACCGGCCACGCTTCATTTTCCACGTCAGCGGGCGCAGCGGCGCGGCCATATTGGACCCACTGCGCAGCGCCACGTCGATAACGGCGGCGATCCATCCCGCCATGACCTTCACCGGCAACCCGACGAACGAAGTCAAACATATGGTCGGCGCCCGCTTCGCCGTCACTGGATCGACCGAGCAAGCCAACGCAGCAGCGCAAAAACTCGTAACCTTGCTGGGCGGCATCACTGTGCCCATCGAAGAGGCGCAGCGGGCGCTCTATCACGCCGCTTTATGCCACGGGGCCAACCATCTGGTCACGCTGATCGCCGGTGCCTGCCAGGCACTCGCCGCCGCCGGTGTCGCCGAACCCTCGGCACTCCTCGCCCCCCTGGTACGCGCCGCGCTGGACGTCAGTCTCGATCACGGCATGGCAGGCCTGTCCGGCCCCCTGCTCCGCGGCGACGACGAAACGATCGCCAAACATCTCGCAGCGCTGGGCGAACAATGCCCGACGCTCCTGCCGCCCTATAAGGCGATGGCGCTGGCGACCCTGGACGAACTGGACAGGCACAATGGCGCGCCGCGATCCACCGTCGCTTGCCGAACGCTTCTGGAAGAGTAAGAATTAAAACAGACGGAGGACGCGCAAGCGCTTACGCCACCTGCCGATCGGCAAAGCGGAACACCGCATCGTTGAACGCATCATTGGCGTCGCCCGCCACCATATGATGCGCGCCGTCGATATGGACATAGTCGGCATGCGGCACCATCTCCAGAAAGACGCGCGCGCTTTCCTCGGTCACGATCCGGCTACGCCCGCCCCGTATCAGCAAGGTGGGAATGGTCAGCGCCCGCGCCGCCGTCTCCAGTACGGTCGGCCCTTCCGCCTCCGGCTTGGCATCCACGCCCATCGTCATGAAGGCCGGGTCCCAATGCCAATACCAGCGCTCGCCGCGTTGCCGCAAATTCTTCGCCAGTCCCTGGCTGCTTTGCGGCTTGTCGCGATGCGGCAGATAGGCCGATACCGCTGCTGCCGCCTCCTCGATCGAGGCAAAGCCGTCCGACCCGGCGTTCATGAAGGCGATCACCTCGTTCGCCCCCTCCATGTCCACCGTCGCGGTGATGTCCACCAGCACCAGCGCGCGGATCGCGGCAGGATCGGCGGCAGCCACGATCATCCCCACGATCCCACCCAGCGACGCACCCACCACCACCGGGGGTCGGTCCAATTGCGCCAGCACCGCGCGCAAATCATCGGCAAAGACGGTCAGATCATAGCGTCCATCGGGCGACCATCCGCTGTCGCCATGCCCGCGCAAATCCATGGACAGCGCGCGAAACCCATGGCGCGCCGCCTCGACCAGCGCCTTGCCCCAGCTTTGCCGCGTCTGCCCACTGCCATGCAGGAACAGGATGGGCTGTCCATCCACCGGCCCGGTCACCTCGGCGGCCAGGTCAACGTCCGCGCCCCGCAGGGTCTGTCTTTCAATCGCGCTCATGCCAGCCATTGTTACGCCTTTATCGCCGCGCGGAAATCCTCATTCTTCAGGAACAGCGACGTATTGTCCGCGCCCAGATGCGTCCATTTGAGGTTCAGCCCGCCATCCACCAATATCGTCTGCCCAGTGATATAGCTCGACAGGTCGGACAATAAGAAGGCGATGGCGCCTGCCTGTTCCTCCGGCCGGGCACGCCGTCCCATGGCGATCGCCGCCTGGTCCCGCGCCACATCCTCATCGATATAAGCGCCTGATCCCGGCGTGATCGTCATGCCCGGCGCAACGGTATTGACGCGGATATTGTCGAGCGCCAATTCGGTCGCCAGCGTGCGGGTCGCCGCGACGATTGCCGCTTTCGCCGTGCCATAGGCGATGTGATAGGGCGCGCTGTTCATCCCGCTGATCGACGAAACCCCTACGATCGCACCCGGATTGCCCCGTGCCCGCAATTCCCGCGCCACCGCCTGGCTCATGAAGAACATCGTCTCCAGATTTTGCTCGAACAAAGCGCGCCAGTCCGCCCGCGTCACCCGCTCGGCCCGCATCCAGGTCTGCGGCGCGGCCCCACCCGCCACATTGGCCAGCCCATGGAGCGCGCCGGGGGCCGCCACCGCCGCCTCCATCACCTTCGCCACGCCTTCGTCCGTCCCGACATCGGCAATGACCGGCACGATCGCCAACCCTTGCGCGATCAGCGGCGCGATGTGCGCATCGAACTTGGCCTGGGTGCGCCCAGCGGCAATCACCGTCGCGCCCGCCTGCGCCAGCATCTTCGTCGTCGCGGTGCCGATGCCGCCGCCCGCAGCGCCCGTGACGATGATCGTCCGGCCCGTGAAATCCATCAATTGCTGCGCCATGTCCGACATCCTCATCCCGCTTTTTACGCGCTCAACCTAGCCCGCGCGGCCAAGCCCTAAACAGGGGGTGAAGCGAAACATCGCTCCGGCGCTAACCGCGCAGGCCGCATTGCAAATGAACAGTGTTGTTGATTAGTTGCCAGAAACAACAAGCTTCCATGGAGCGGATATGAGCTGCACTCCCACCCGGACGCCAGCGCCCGATACATTCGATATCCCGACGCTGCGCGCAAAATATCGCGAAGAGCGCGACAAGCGCCTGCGCGGTGACGGGCAGGGGCAGTATCAGCCGACCACTGACGACACCACGCATAGCTATGATGTCGATCCGCACATGGCCGTCACCCCGCGCGACCCCCTGGTCGAAGACCTCGACGTGCTGGTGCTGGGCGGAGGCTTTGCCGGGGTGTTGGCGGGCTATCATCTGACCAAGCAGGGCGTCACCGATTTCCGCAATATCGACCATGCCGGCGACTTTGGCGGCGTCTGGTACTGGAACCGCTATCCCGGCATCCAATGCGACAATGACGCCTATTGCTACCTGCCGCTGCTCGAAGAAACCGGCTTCATGCCGTCCAAGAAATTCGCCGACGGCGCGGAGATTCAAGCCTATATCAAACAGATCGCCCAGCGCTTCGGCTTCCACGATCGCGCCCTGTTCCACACGCTCGTCACTGCGCTCAGATGGGACGATACACTCCAGCGCTGGCATGTCGAAACCAGCCGGGGCGATCATTTCCGCGCCCGCTTCGTCATCATGGGCTGCGGCGTCCTCAACATGCCCAAGCTGCCGGGGATCGAGGGGATAGACCGCTATCAGGGCAAGATCTTCCACACCGCCCGCTGGGACTATGGCTATACCGGCGGCAGCTACGAAAATCCGGTGCTTGACAAGCTGATCGACAAGCGCGTCGCGATCCTGGGCACGGGTGCCACCGCGATCCAGGCCGTCCCGCATCTCGCCCGCTACGCCAAGCAGCTCTACGTTATTCAGCGGACGCCATCGACCGTGGACGAACGGCCCAATCCGCCGACCGATCCTGACTGGGCGGAATCGTTGCAACCGGGCTGGCAGGCCGAGCGTCAGGCCAATTTCCACCGCGCCGCCATGGAATTTTTCCTACCGGGTGAGCAGGATCTGATCTGCGACATCTGGACCGAAATCGCGCGCAACCTGCACGCCGAACTGGAAGCCGAAGGCTGGCCGGAACTGTCTCCCGAAGAATTCATGGCCCGCCGCGAAGTGGTGGATTATCGCGTCATGGAACGGCTGCGCGCCCGCGTCAATGAAATGGTCAAGGACGAGGCGACCGCCGCCTCGCTCAAGCCCTGGTATCGCTTCCTGTGCAAGCGCCCGCTCTCCAGCAACGACTTCTACGCCGCCTTCAATCAGCCCAACGTGAAACTGGTCGACGTGTCGGATGCCAAGGGGCTGGAGCGGATGACGGAGACCGGCTTCGTCTCGAACGGCGTCACCTATGACGTCGATTGCATGATCTTCGCCAGCGGCTTTGAGGTCACCAGCGACCTCAAGCGCCGCTGGGGCATCGACGTGGTGGAGGGGCGCAATGGCCTGTCCATCTACGATCATTGGGCGAACGGGCCAAAGACGCTGCACGGCACCATGACCCACGGTTTCCCCAACCAATTCTTCATCGGCTATATTCAGGGCGGCCTCAACGCCAGCGTCACCGAACAATTCGGGCGGCAGGCGGAACATATCGCCCACATCATCCAGGCGACGATGGCAAAGGGCGCGGCCTCGGTCGAAACCACGGCGGACGC
The DNA here is from genome assembly GCF_002312805.1 of Sphingobium sp. D43FB. Classification (GTDB taxonomy): domain Bacteria; phylum Pseudomonadota; class Alphaproteobacteria; order Sphingomonadales; family Sphingomonadaceae; genus Sphingobium. Next base: position 126,714 of record NZ_NMUA01000007.1, read on the forward strand.
GCAGGACGCCTATGTCCAGCATTTCCACGATGTGGAATATGACACCTCCGCCTTCCAGATCGAATGTACGCCAAGCTATTTCACCAATGAAGGTCAGGTAAAAGCACCCTGGGCGCTGTTCCGCAGCTACGGTCTCGGCTGGCGCGCATTCCAGACATTGTTGCAGGACTGGCGCGCGCGCGGTGACCTTGCGGGCATGGAGTTGCGGTCATGATCGCCGGTGGGAGGACGCCGTCCGGCCACCGGCTTTCGCTTGGGATTGCCCGTTCGTTCGCAATCATCGGACGGCCGGGAACAGGCTGCGGGAGCATGGCATGAACAGCCCGACCACCATCGCCATCGAGGATCTGGCCAAGCCGCTGACCTATCCGGTCGAGGCTTTCCTGTCGCGCGACTATGCGCTCGCCGAAAAGGAAAAGCTCTGGCCCAAAGTGTGGCAGGTCGCTGCCCGGGCCGAGGAATTACCGGAAGTCGGCGACTGGCTGACCTACGATATTTGCGACGACAGCATCATCGTCATTCGCGTCGCGCCTGATCGGCTCAAGGCCTATCATAATGTTTGTCCCCATCGCGGGCGGCAGTTAGTGGATGTGCCCGAAGGCGCGCACTCGGCCAAGGGCAACAAGCGTCGCAATTTCATCTGCGGCTTCCACGGCTGGACCTTCGATATAGACGGCAATAACAGCTATATCCTCGATCCGCAGGACTGGCAGGGCGCCCTGACGCCCGACTGTACGCATCTTTCCGAAGTGAAGGTCGACCTGTGGGGCGGATGGATCTGGATTCACATGGATCTGGACGCCGAACCCGTGACCGATTTCCTGGGCGATGCCGGGCGCATCCTGTCTTATTTCGAAATGGACAACATGCGCTACAAATGGCGCAAATGGGTGGTCTATCCATCCAATTGGAAGACCGCGCTCGAAGCCTTCATGGAACCCTATCATGTCGCGGGCACGCATAGCCAGCTGCTCGCCTATGGCGACTATTATGCTTATGGCGCGGCTTATGGCCTGCACGGCGTCAGCGGTTTCGACCAGCGCGATCCCGCCTTCGCCATGAGCCAGAGCAGCAGTGTCACCCGCGCAGGCAAGGGCGACGATCCGCGCCGCTCGACCTATGAGCTGATCCGCGAAAATTACGAGACGCTCAACTATGCCGCGTCCACGCAAACGCTGGTCGATGCCGCCAGCCGCCTGGTCGATGAATTGCCCGAAGGCACGGCGGCCGCCGATGTCATCGCCCATTGGCTGAAATCGGCGCGGGCGGACGATGCCGCCCGCGGCGTCTTCTGGCCCGACATTCCGCCAGAAGTGATGGCCGAGGCCGGCCTCGCCTGGCACGTCTTTCCCAACATGTCGGTGTTGCAGGGGATCACCTTCGCGCTCTGCTATCGCGCGCGGCCCTTCGGCGACGATCCCAACATGTGCATCTTCGAATCCTACGCGATCGAACGGTTCCCCGAAGGCGAGGAACCGGCGACTGAATGGGAACATGCCGAACCAACGGCGGAAGGATGGGGCGCCGTCCTCGCCCAAGACTTCTCGAACATGAAATGGGTGCAGAAGGGGATGAAGTCGCGCGGTTTTCGAGGGCCGCTCCCTAATCCGCACCAGGAACGCAAGATCACCAATTTCCACCGCAACCTCGCCGCGTACATGGGTACGGGCGCACCGAGGCTATTGAAATGAGCTACGACGATCCCAAGCCTACTACCGCTGCAACCGCATCGGGCAAGTCAGGCACGCCAGTCTATAAGCGTGTCCTCGACCTGTTCGAGGCCGAAGGCATCAACACCCTGTTCGGCATCCCCGACCCGAACTTTGTCCATATGTTCCTGGAGGCCGAACGGCGCGGCTGGACCGTGGTCGCCCCCCATCATGAAGCCGCCGCAGGCTTCATGGCCGAAGCCGCCTCGCGCATCACCGGCAAGCCCGCCGTCGCCATCGGCACGCTGGGGCCGGGCATCGCCAATATGGCGCCCGCCATCCAATGCGCGCTGGTCGAGCATTCGCCCGTCATCTTCCTGTCGGGCCAGCGCGCCCGCGTCACCGAACAGCGCGTCCGCCGTGGCCGCATCCAGTTCGTCAAGCAAATGCCGCTGTTCGAAAATTCGGTGAAATATGCCGCATCCATCGAATATGCCGACCAGACCGACGAAGTGATCCGCGAAGGCATCCGCAAGGCGATGGGCGGCACCCCTGGCCCCGTCTATATCGAATATCCCAGCCACATCATTCTGGAAGAGCTGGACCTGCCAGCGCCGCTGGTGCCGGAACGCTATCGCCTGGTCAATCAAGGCGCGGATATCGACCGCGTCCACGAAGCCGCCAAATTGATGCGCGAAGCCAAGAATCCGATCCTCCTCGTCGGCCATGGCGTCCACACGTCACGTACCGGCGCAGCGGTCAAGCAACTGGCCGATCTGATGAACTGCCCCGTCATCCAGACGTCGGGCGGCACCAGCTATATCAAGGGTCTCGAAGACCGCACCTTCCAATATGTCTTCTCCAAGGCGTCGATCGAGGCCGTCACCGAGTCCGACCTTGTGCTGGCGCTCGGCACTGAACTCGGCGAGCCAGTCCATTTCGGCAAATGGCGCTACTGGCAGAAGAATGAAGCGATCCGCAAATGGATTTATGTCGAACAGGATGCCTCGGCCATCGGCGTCAACCGCCCAATCGACGTGCCTTTGGTCGGCGACCTGCGCGGCGTCGTGCCGCAGCTTGTCGCCGCGCTAAAGGACGCGCCACGCGCACCGGCCCCGATGCTGGAAGCCTTCATGCGCGACGGCCAAGCGGAACTGGACGAACTGGCGGCGGAATCGCTTACCAAGAGCGACGGCACCGGCGACGTGGCCATCCATCCCGCGCGCCTCGCGGTCGAAGCGACACAGGCCTTCCCCAAGGACGGCATCATGATCCGCGACGGCGGCGCGGGCGTCATCTTCCAATGGACCTATTCGCAGTGCAAGCCGCATGACGTGATCTGGAACCAGAATTTCGGGCATATCGGCACCGGCATCCCCTATGCCACCGGCGCGATGCTGGCGGACCAGGCGGCAACCGGCATTTCGCGCCCGGCCATGCTGCTGACTTCGGACAGCAGTTTCCTCTTCCATATCGGTGAACTGGAAGTCGCCGCGCGCTGCAAGCTGCCGCTGGTCTGCGTCGTCGGCGTCGACAATGCCTGGGGTCTGGAAGTCGGCGTCTACAAGCGCACCTTCGGCCAGGGCACTGAAGAAACCGGCACCCATTGGAGCAAGGACGTCCGTTTCGACAAGATCGGCGAAGGCTTTGGCTGCCACGGCGAATATGTCACCCGCGCCGAAGACATCAAACCCGCCATCGAACGCGCCTATGCCAGCGGCAAGGTCGGCGTCGTCCATGTCGTCATCGACCCGAAGGCCAATTCGGAAGAAATGCCCAAATATGCTGAATTCCGCACCTGGTACGCGGAAGGCACGCAGTAAGCCGAAGAAATTCCTCCCCTGTGAGGGGAGGGGGACCGCCGCGTAGCGGTGGTGGAGGGGTGTCACCCTATCGAGAGCATGACACCCCTCCGTCAGGCCTTCGGCCTGCCACCTCCCCCGCCGGGGGAGGATCGAATGAGGGAGACACCCATGCGCGACCATCTGCACTTCTACATTGACGGCCAGTGGGTAGACCCGGTCGCGCCCAAGACGGCCGAAGTCATCAACCCCGCGACCGAATCTGTCGCGGGCCATATCGCGCTTGGCTCCGCGGCGGACGTGGACAAGGCTGTCGCCGCCGCCCGCCGCGCCTTCCCCGCCTGGTCGGAAACCACCCGCGAACAGCGGCTCGACCTGCTCAAAGCCATCCAGGCCGAATATCAGCGCCGCATGGCCGACTTGGGCGAGGCGATCCGTGAGGAAATGGGCGCACCATCCGGCCTCGCCAACGGCTTCCATGTCGGCCTCGGCGCAGGCCATCTGCAGACCGCCATCGAATTGCTGGAGACATTCCCGTTCGAGGAACTGCGCGGACCCACGCTGATCCGCCGCGAACCCATCGGCGTCTGCGCCCTCATCACGCCTTGGAACTGGCCGATGAACCAGACCTGCGTCAAGGTCTTCCCCGCGCTCGCCACCGGCTGCACCATGATCCTCAAACCGCCGCAGCTCGCGCCCTTCTCTGCCCAGATCCTCGCCGAAATCATCGACGCGGCGGGGGTGCCTGCGGGCGTGTTCAACATGATTCAGGGGCAGGGTAGCGTCATCGGCACCGCACTTTCGACCCACGAAGATGTCGACATGATCAGCTTCACCGGCTCCGAACCCGTTGGCGTTCAGATCCAGAAGGACGCTGCCACCACAATCAAGCGCGTCGGCCTGGAACTCGGCGGCAAGAGCGCCTTCATCGTACTGGACGATGCGGCCCTAGCCGAAAACGTCACCGGCGCAACCGCTGGGATGATGGGCAATAGCGGCCAGACCTGCAGCGCCGGATCGCGCCTGCTCGTCCCCGCACCCCGCCTCGACGAAGCGCTTGCAGCCGCCAAGTCGGCCGCACAAGCCGTCACCGTTGGCGACCCGGCAGGCGAGGTCGCCATGGGGCCGGTCGTGTCCAAGGCGCAATATAATATCATTCAGGACTATATCGCCAAAGGCGTCGAAGAAGGCGCAACCCTCGTCGCAGGCGGCCCCGGTCGCCCCGAAGGCATCGACAAAGGCTGGTTCGTCCGCCCCACCGTCTTCCTCGGCACCAACGACATGGTCATCGGCCGCGAAGAGATTTTCGGTCCCGTGCTGGTCATCATCCCCTATGACGACATCGACCATGCCGTCGCCATCGCCAATGACAGCCCCTTCGGCCTCGCGGGATACGTCAACGGCCTCGACACCGCCCAAGTCCATGCCGTCGCCCGCCGCCTGCGCACCGGTTGGGTCAGTATGAATGGCGGCTTCGATTTCCATGCGCCCTTCGGCGGCTACAAGCGCAGCGGCAACGGGCGCGAATGGGGCGAGTATGGCTTCCACGAATATCTCGAAGTCAAATCCATGCTCGGTTACGTCTGACATGAATGGCCGCATCGCGCCCAGCGGCATGACAGCTGCGGAGGGGTGTAGCCTTGAACGCCTCACCCCGCCAAGCCGCCTCTACGGCGCGAATGGCCTTGCCACCGGCCCGGACGGCCGCCTCTATGTCGCCCAGGTCGGCGGCAGCCAGGTCAGCGCGATCGACGTCGATACAAGCACCATCTCGACCATCAGCCCGATGGGCGGCGCGATCGTTGCGCCCGACGACCTGGTGTTCGATGAGGCTGGCAATCTCTACCTCACCGAAATCACCGAAGGCCGCGTGTCGATGCTCACGCCCGGCGGGGAAGCGCGCGTCCTCTATGGCGACATGCCCGTCGCCAACCCGATCACCTGGCATCAGGGCCGCCTGATCGCGGGCGAATGCCGCATGGGCGCCCGGATCATGGAACTGGACCGCGACGGCGGCGCGCCCCGCCTGATCCTCGACAATATCCCCATGGCCAACGCCTTTCAGGTCGGCCCGGACGGCAAACTCTATGTCCCCGTCATGGGCGCCAATGAAATCTGGCGCGTGGACTTGGAAACCGGCGCGCATGACGTCGTCGCAGGCGACCTTGGCGTGCCGGACTCGGTCAAGTTCGACAGCAAGGGGCGCATCGTCACCACCCAGGTCGCCAGCGGGCAGGTGCTGCGGATCGACCCGGTCAGCGGCACCCGCGAAATCCTTGCCGATCTTGGCCCCGGCCTCGACAATGTCAGCTTCATCGGCGACCGCATCTTCGTCTCCAGCATCCCCGGCGAGATCACCGAATTGCTCGGCGACGGCAAGGTCCACTCGATCGTCCCCCGCGCGCTGCAATGGCCGCTCGGCCTCGCCATGGGCGCGGATGGCGCGCTGTTCGTCGCGGACGGCACGTTCGGCTACACGCTCCGCCCCGGCGGCGCGCCCCAACTGGCAGGCATGATCTTCCATTCCGGCTGCCCCGGCTATATGCTCGGCGTAGCACGCGGCGCGCAACCGGGCGAATGGATCGTCACCACCGGCACCGGCAGCGTCGCACGCTATCGGCCGGGTGAGGGGGCCAGCGATTTCATCAGCCACGGCCATGACCGCCTCATGGGCGTCGCGCTCGCCCCGGACGGCGCAGTCGTCTTCGCCGAACAGGGCAGCGGACGCCTGCTATCCGCCAGCAGCGGTTCGGTCGAAACGCTGGCCGAAGGTCTCGACCAACCGATGGGTGTCGCCATCGACGCCAACGGCATCCTCTACGCCTCGCAAACGGGCAAAGTGATCAAGCTGGTCGGCGGACGGATCGAAACAGTCCTCGACGGGCTGCAAAAACCCGAAGGCATCGCCATCATCGGCAACCGCCTGTTCGTGGTGGATACCGGCACCAAATCACTGGTCGGCTGCGACCTGTCCGGCGGCGATCGGACTATATTGGCCACCAACCTCCCAGTCGGCGCCCCGATCGGCATCACGCCGCATTATCTCGGCCCGATCGGCGACATGGCTGGCCCGATGATCAATTTCTGCGGCCTGACCGCAGGACCGAACGGCATACTCTACCTGTCGGGCGACGCCGAAGGCAGCGTCCTGGCCCTCCGCCCCGCCCAATAAACCCCCGTTCGTGTCGAGCGAAGTCGAGACACAGGCGCGCTCCGTTTCTCGACTACGCTCGAAACGAACGGATAGTGTGTTACGCCCCACCGCCCAACTGCCCGGACAAAGCCCCCGCCGCCTCCACCAGCGCGTCCTGCAACGCCCCCAATTCCCGCCCCAGCGCCGCGCCAATACCGATCGCCACCAGCGCATGAACCGGCCGCCCCGCACCCTTCCACACCGGCGCGGACACCACCGTCACGCCCGCGATATATTGCCCCTCATCCACTGCAAAACCCTGCGCGCGGGTCTGGCGTAACTGCGCCATCCAGTCTTCGAACGCAGGCGGATCGTCCCATCGCAACTGGTCGAACCGCGCCTTCAACACCGCCTCAGGATAATCGCCGAACGCCGCGATGCAGCGCCCCGTCGCGCTGATCAGCGCCGGAAAGCGGCTACCGATCTGGGTGCTGAGCTGAAACCCGCTGCCCGACTGCGCCATGGCGACGACGATCATATGATCCAGGCCCACGGCCTGCACCCCCAACATGGTCAGCCCAAAACGCTGCGCCAGCCGGTCGAGCAGCGGTTGTGCCAAGTCGTTGAACGGATCGCGCCGCAACCAATGCCGCGCCAGCGTCAGCACCCCCGCCTCCAGCGCATAGCGTTTAGTGTCCGCGTCGAACGACACCAGTTCCTCCTCCGCCAGCGCGCGCAGGACATAGAGGCAGGTGGACGGCACCAGTCCCAATTCCTTGGCGATTGCCTGCACGCCCAAAGGCCGGTCGCTCCGTCCCAATAACCGCAGGATCGCCGCCGCGCGGGTTATCGCCGGGGCCTTACTGTCCTTCACCGCCGCCGCGACCTTGCGGACGGGGGAGGGGGAACGCGCGCGGATCGGGTTACTCATGCAACAGGCCTCCATCGCTCCGGCGATGGAGCGAAACATTCAATATATAGAACACCATTCGTGATTTACAACAAATGGGTCGCCATGACATGCAGGGACCATCATGACGAAGGCGGCTTTCTCGCCATTCGACAGAGTGAATGGACGGGACGGATGGCCAAACTCACCGACTATAGCAGCTATGCCGATGCGCAGGCGCATGCGACGTCCGACGCGCCCTGGGGTCTGTTCGACGGCGACCGCGATCATCTCAACATCGCGCATGAATGCATTACCCGCCACGCCGATGGCAGCGGCCGCGCCGCCGTCCGTATCGCCCACGCCGATGGCCGCGATGAAATTCTCAGCTTCGATACGATTTCGGCCGGTGCCGCACGCTTCGCCTATTGGCTCGATGCAGAGGGCGTTCAACCCGGCGAACGGATCGCCTTCATGCTCGAACCCTCTTTGCCCTTCTATGTCTGCCTGTTCGGCGCGATGCAGACCGGTGCGATCTCGGTGCCGCTCTTCACCCTGTTCGGTCCCGATGCGCTGCGCTTGCGCGTCGATGACTGCAAGCCGACCATCCTGATCACCAATCTGGAAAAGGCCGACCTCGCCCGCAGCATGAACGGCCCCCGCGTCGTCATCGCCGACGACGGCCTGCTGGACGAAATCGAAAAATATCCCGCGACTTACACGCCAAAGACCAAGGCGAATGACCTAGCCGTATTCCAATATACATCCGGCACGACCCGCGAACTACCCGAAGCGGTCAAGCACAGCCATCGCGCGCTGGTGACGCTGATGTTCGCTGCGCTCTACGGCACCGGCATCCGTCCGGGCGACGGATTTTTCTGCCCGTCCTCGCCCGCCTGGGGGCATGGCCTGTGGCATGGCACGCTTGCCCCATTGGGGCTGGGCGTCACCACCGGCACCTTTGCCGGCCGCTTCGATCCCGTCCGCCTCATGCAGGCGCTGGACGATTACCAGATCACCAACATGTCGGCCGCCGCGACCCATTATCGCATGATGAAGAATAGCAGCAAGGCGGAGGACTTTGCCTTCCACTTCAAGAAGCTATCCTACACCGGCGAACCGATCGACCCGGCGACGCTCGACTTCATCGATACCTATTTCAAAGTGCCCGCCTGCTCCATGTACGGCACGACCGAAATCGGCGTGGTTTTGGTCAATTATCCGGGCGCGGACGATTTCACCGTCAAGCCAGGTTCACTCGGAAAAGCGGTGCCCGGCCAGAAGCTACAAGTCCAGCGCCCTGATGGCACACCGTCCACCCCCGGCGAGATCGGCGAACTGATGCTGTGGCGGCGCGACAAGTGGGAAACCACCAAGGACCGCGCGAAAATCGACGCCGACGGCTATTTCTATCATTGCGGCCGTGCCGACGATGTCATCATCTCGGCCGGCTGGACGATGAGCGCGGTCGAGATCGAAAACACGCTGCTCAAACATCCCGTGGTGCTGGAATGCGCCGTGATCGGCGTGCCCGACCCGCAACGTGGCCAGGTCGTCAAGGCATTCGTCATCGCCAATTGCGACGGCAGCGACGCATTGGTGAAGGAACTCCAGACCTTCACCCGCGAAAAACTCGCCCAGCATGAATTCCCCCGCGTCGTGGAATTCGTGACCGACCTGCCCAAGACCCCGGCCGGCAAGGTCCACCGCAAAATCCTTCGAGACCGCGAGGCCGCCAAAGCGGCCGACCTCGTCAACTGACCATTAGGAGAAAAGACATGGCAACTTTGGCGGAAGCCCCCACCAATAAATTCCCCAAGATCACCGAAGAAGGCCTGGACGACCTGCGCAAGCGCATCGGCGTCAAGATCGAAAATACGGTCGAACCGTGGAATTATGAAGCGACCCGCGACGCGATCCGTCATTATGCTCATGGCATTGGCGACGATAATCCCTTGTGGTGCGATCCGGCCTATGCCGAAAAGACCAAATATGGCTCGCTCGTCGCGCTGCCCAGCTTCCTGTTCACCACCAGCCGCATCATTTCGGGCTATTGCGGCGGCCTGTCGGGCGTCCATGCCATGTGGGCGGGGGCCGACTGGACCTGGCACAAGCCGGTGCTGCGCAACGACACCATCCGTACCGAAGCCTATCTCAAGGATTTGGTCGAACATAATACCAAGTTCGCCGGTCGCAGCTTTCAGCAAATCTACCATGTCGACTTCTTCAACCAGTCGGGCGACAAGGTAGCCGAAGGCGATAGCTGGGTATTCCGCACCGACCGCGACGAAGCCCGCGAACGCGGCACCAAATATACCGAAGCCCGCGGTCGCGTGGAGCAATATACCGAGGAAGAACTGGCTGAATTTACCCGCCTGTACAGCCAAGAGGAAATTCGCGGCTCGGTGCCCCGCTATTGGGAAGACGTGCAAGTCGGCGACGAACTGCCGCGCATGATGAAGGGACCGATGACGGTCACAGGCTTCATCTGCTACGCGCAAGGGTGGGGCGGCCTCTATATCCGCGCCAACAAGCTGGCCAACCAGATGCAGCAGGCGCATCCCGGCCTTGGCATCCGCAACCGCTTCAACGTGCCAGATTGCCCTGAGCGCGTTCACTGGGACGAAGCCTTCGCGCTCGAAGTCGGCGCGCCCGGCGCTTATGATTATGGCCCGGAACGGTGCAGCTGGTTGACCCATCACATCACCAACTGGATCGGTGACGATGGCTTCCTGACGCGCAGCAAGTGCCAGATCCGCCGCCACAATCCCGATGGCGACGCGATCTACATCGACGGCAGCGTGATCCGCAAGTTTGAGGAAGACGGCAAGAAATATGTCGAAATCCAACAGCAGGCGACCACCCATCGCGGCGAAGTCTCCGCCTTTGGCACCTCGATCGCCGAACTGCCCAGCAAGCCTGCCTGATCCCTTGAGGGGGTAGGAGAGGGGGCCGCCGCCGCAGCGATATGCGTCGGCGGCCCTTTTGCGTTGCGCGTCCGCCGCTAGGATCGGGCGAAACGATAAGAGAGGACCGCAAAATGGACGAGATGCGCTTCGACGGCCGGGTCGCCGTCATCACCGGAGCAGGCCGGGGGCTTGGCCGCGCCTACGCGCTATTGCTGGCAGCGCGCGGCGCAACGATCATCGTCAATGATCCCGGCGTGTCGATGCAGGGGGAGGGCACCGACGCCGGTCCCGCCCAGGCACTGGTGGAGGAAATTCGCGCGGCCGGTGGCGAAGCGGTCGCCTCGACGGATAGCGTCGCCACACCCGAAGGCGGCCAGGCGATCATCGAAGCGGCGATCGACCATTTTGGCCGCATCGACATCCTTATCCACAATGCGGGCATCGTCCGGCGTGGATCGCTCAATGACCTCAGCTACGCCGATTTCGAGACGGTCCTCGACGTCCATATGCGCGGCGCCTTCCATGTCGTGCGCGCCGCCTTCCCGCACATGACCGCCGCCAATTATGGCCGCATCATCCTGACCGGCTCCCTCAACGGCCTCTATGGCAATGCAGGCGTGGTCAATTATTCGATGGCCAAGGCCGCGATGACCGGCCTGTCCAACGTCGCCGCGATCGAAGGCGCAGCGCATAATATCAAGAGCAACATCATACTCCCCGGTGCCGTCACGCGCATGGCCGACGGCCTTGACACCAGCGCCTATCCGCCGATGGACCCGGACCTTGTCGCGCCGACGGTCGGCTATCTGGCTCATGAGGAGTGCGCGGTGACCGGCGAAATGCTCATCGCCATGGCCGGCCGCGTCGCCCGCGCCTATACGATGGAAACCAAAGGCGCGTTCCGCCCCGACTGGACCATCGAACAGATCGCCGAAAATCTCGACACCATCCGCGCCACCGACAACGCCCTCCACTTCGCACCCGTGCCGGACGGCCATATGGACCATCTCCGCTATTGTTTTGAGATGGCGCGAGCGGGGTAAACTCATCTTTGCGCGACGGAGGTGTTCGCCGTTTTGCCTTCGCCTCCTTCCTCCGTTCGCCCTGAGCTTGTCGAAGGGCCGCACTTCTTGAACAGAAGGGCAAGGCTTCGACAGGCTCAGCCCGAACGGGGTCGATGAGGCCGGTCACTTATGCCCTGCACGTAATCCCAAACCGCGCCGTATAATCCCGGAAATGCGCATGCACACCCGCGCGATCCAGCCCATAATCCGCCAGATCATAGCTATGCTTGCCATGCTTGCCCTGCGGATTGGCATCCAGCATCGCCTGCATCGCGGCTTCCGCCTCTGCCGTCAGTTCCGTGTCGAACCGCGCATAGAGCCGCCGCATCTCGCCGATCGGGTCGCGCACCTGCGCGTCATACTGAATATCGTGGATCGAATCCCAGCCATGCTTCTCCCGATAGGCCAGCATCCGTTCGATCATCAGGTCGAAGGTGCGCAGCTGCGACTTGCCGACCTCGACCGGATCGACATCGTCGCTAAACATCTTGCGTACCTGATAAACGAGGCTGCACGCCGACGCGACGACATCGGCGGGATCGCGATGCGTCATCACCAATTGCGCGTCGGGATAAACGGTCGTCAGATCATCCAGAAACAACGGATGCCAAGGATTTTTCGACGTCCATTGCCCGCCCTCATTCTCCTGCAACATCTGGAACAACCGCTTCTGATAGCGGAAGGCAGGCAGGTAGCTCGTGGAAAACAACCACTTCTGATAGCTCGGAATATTGAGCACCGAGTCATAATATTGTGCGCAGAAGGACGGTGCCATCGAAAATTGGCACTCGGTCGGGCTGTCCGCATCCTCATGGTGCATCGCCGAAATATGCGGCGCATATTTGAGCATCATGTCGAGCCGCGCCTGTTCCGCTACATAGCGCGGATCGCTACTGAGCGCGCCCTTCGCCGCTGGCGGCACGCTGTTGAACGCTTCCCAGCGCAGGAAGCACCGCCGCGCCGGATCGGCATTGAGCAAATTGATCGTCAGCGTCGTGCCCGTGCGCGGCAGGCCGAACACGAACAGCGGCTTGTCCACCGGCGCATCCAGCAACGCAGGATGCCGCGCCAGATAATCCTCGACCTGCAAGCGGTTCGCCAGCGTGGCGGTGATCTGCTGCGCCCAGCGCCCCTGCGCCGCCTCGGTCAGCTTCGCCTCGCCATTGATCGCATCGACCAGGACATACAGCCCCTCCAATATCGCGTCATCGCCCAGATCGGTCAGCCCCGTCTGTTCGCGCGCCGCGGTGATCAGCGCATCGGCGTCCAGCCCTGCGGTGGTAGTGGTCATCATCCTTCTCCCTTATCTGTTGGGCTGGCGAGGCGTTTCTCCGTCTCGGCGATCTCCGCCTTCAGCCACATGGTTTCCGACAGGTTCGTGCTGCCGCTCGCCGCCAGCAATTGCCCCAGCGCCGCCTTGCGCACGCTCATTCCCGCTTCATGATCGGGCACAACGTCCAGTGCGATGTCCAACAAATGCAGCGCTTCCAAAGGCCGCCCCGCCGCCACATGCCCATGCGCCCGGCCCACGATCGCGCCTGCACCGCCAGCCAGTTCGACCAGATCGCCGCTCACCGCCGAACGCGGCACGCCATAAAGCGCGGTCGTGCCATCGGCATAATGGAACCAGCCGCCATTTTCTTCCCAGATGGCGCGCACGACCCAGCTGGTCTTGCCATGAAATTCGCCGATCTTCAGCGCATCGGGCAGGGCGATCTCGCGCATCAATTCCTGCACCGTCCGGCCCGCATTCATCCCCGCTATCGTCTCGCGCTCCAGATAGCTGACCGCCACGTGCATCGCGTCCAGATCCGCGCGGATATTGTCCGCCCCCCGGATCGGATCGCCATGACCGGTGATCACCAATTCCGCGCCCAATGTCCGCACCTGCTCGACCGATCGCAGATAGGCCCGCGCCATTCGGGGCTTGTCGCCGCGCATCGTCACCAGATTGGGCATCGCCCGCCACACCGGGCCGAACAGATTGCCGGTAAAGACGGTCTTTTCCTGCGGCATCCACACGAACACCGAATCCAGGCTTTCACCCCCCGGCGTCTTGATCACCTCGAAGGCGCGCCCGCCCTGCGCGAAGGCAAGGCTGGTCGCCACCTCCACGTCCGGCACGATCACCGGCGGCTTGGGCGGCGGCCCGTCGCGCCGCGTCATCGACGCCCACAGCTTGCCTGAACGACGGCCCAGAAAGGGGGCCAGCCGCTCGAAATAGTCCACCGTCTCGCCAAAGCCCGACCCGACGATGACCTGGGTGCCTGCCTCCATCTGATCAGGCAGCGCGCCATAATGGTCGGCATGGGCCTGCGTCACGATAATGCGCCGCAACGGCCCGCTGCGATGCGGCGCGAACAACCCCTTGTTGCGCGCGCCATTGCCCAGAAACCCGGTATTGACCAGCAAATCCCCATCGCCCGTCGTCACCAGATAGGCGTTGGAAATATCCTTCACCATGAAGATGCCGTCGCCGACCCGCTCGGCGTCTGTCTGCCCCTGACCGCCCATGACGAGCGCGCCAAGCGGCGTTTGGGGAGGCGTCTGCGGCGTGTCGCTCATGCGGCGTCGTCCGCAAATTCGATCATCACCTTGGCCGATTGCGGCTGTGCGGCAATATCCAGCCCCTCGATCACCCGGTCGAACGGCAGGCGGTGGCTGATTAGCGCCGCGATCTTGTCCTGCAAACGCGGCATCGCCGCGATCACATCGGGCATTTCGGTCGGATAGCCGACGGCCGTCGTAATCGTCATCTCTGTGGTCAGCATCGGCCCGGCGGGCAGTTCGATGGGCTTCAAATAAGCGGCCGTAATTACATGCCGCGCATGCGTCTTGGCCAGCGTCACCACGTCGCGCAAGATCGACGGCGCACCCGCCGCATCGATATAGGCGTCGGTCAGCGCCTTCTCCCGCCCGAACACCATCACGGTGCCATGGATCGCCTTGATCCGCGCGATCGCATCCTCGCGCGCCGGATTGATCGTTTGCGCGCCCAGCGCCCGCGCCCGTTCCAGCCGCTCCTCCGCCAGATCGAGCGCGATCACGTCGCACCCCCGGTCCACCGCCCAGAGGATCATACCAAGGCCAATCGGCCCGCAGCCGAAGATCACGACCTTGTCGCCCGCCTTCGCCTGCGCCCGGTTGACACCATGCAGTGCCACCGACAACGGCTCGCACATCGCCGCGACATCATAGGGGATGCCATCGGGGATCGGCAGCAAACTGTCGCCTAGCCGCGCGTCACGGACCAGCAATTCCTCGGTAAACGCCCCCTCCGGCCCGCCACTACCGATATAGCTAGGCGTCATCATCGGGTTGATGATGACGCTCTGCCCGACCGACACGCCGGTCACCTCCGCGCCCACGAACAGCAGCTCGCCCGCACCCTCATGGCCCAGCGCCGTCCGCTTGCCCGGCGTCGGGATGCCGCCATTTTTGATGTAGCTGAGGTCACTGCCGCAAATGCCGCAGGCCTTCATCTTCACGACCACATCCTTCGGCCCGGCTTCGGGCCGTTCATAGGGATCGAGCCGCACGTCATCGACGTCATGGATGGTGAGCAGGCGCATGGATCGTCTCCCGATCAAAAGGCGTAAGGGGGATAGATCAGGCTGCCGCCATCGATCACGATCGTATCGCCGCTATGGAATCGCGATGCGTCGGAGCAGAGATAGGCGCCGATCCCCTCGAAATCTTCGATGGCACCGGGCCGATGGATCGGCGTCTTGGCGGAAAAATGCGCGTCGACCGCCGCCATGCGCGCCTTCATTTCCTCGCTCATGCCCTGATCGCCGCCGATGCCGGTCTTGACATATCCCGGCGCGATGCTGTTCGCGCGGATCTCATATTTGCCCAGTTCCGCCGCCATGCCGCGCACCGCTGCGCCCATGCCGCCTTTCGACGCCGCATAATTGTTTATGCCGGCAATGCCGTGGAACATCGACAAGCTGCCGCAATAGACGAGGCTCCCGCCGGGTTCACCCGCCTCTGCCCGCGCGACCATCGCCTTGGCCCCTTCGCGCAAGGTGAAGAAAGCCCCGTGCAGGTTCACCGCCAGCAAGTCATGCCATTCGGCCGCGTCCAGCGTCAGCACCGACCGGCTGCGCGACGCGCGGCCCGAATTGGCGAACACGCAATCGACTCGCCCGAAATCGGCCAGCAATTGCGCATAGCCCGCAATGATCGCCTCTTCCGATGCCACATCGACCTGATAGGTTTCGACGCGCGCCGCGCCCGCCGCCAGCAAATCCGCCTTCGCCGCGTCATTCTTGTCCGCATTGCGCGCCCAAATGGCGATCTTGCCGCCCATTTTCGCCACGCCGCGCGCAAAGCCCAGGCCAATGCCGCCATTGCCGCCGGTCACCAGCGTCACCTTGTCCGAACAGTCGAAAAGACCTGCCACCTGTCGCTCTCCTATGAAATGTCGCCGCCCGACGGCGGTCCTTTGCTGCGCGCGATTGTCGATCAGCGCGCGACAGGCCGCAATTGACCTGTCTGTAGAGATCAGGCCATAACCACTATATCGAGCCAAGACATCTATGCCCCGGAGCGCCCGTGCCGCCAGCCGAAACCTATGCCGAATCGCTGTTCGAGGCGGAACTGATCGTGCCCTCGGCACTGATACGGATCATGCGCCTGCATCTCGATCAGCCGACCGACCGGCTCTTCTACCGCACCGACCATTATTGGCTCGACCTGTGCCTGACGCCCCGTCCGGAAAAGGCGCGGGGCTGCTATCGCGACCGCTGGGGACCGCATCGTTACGAACCATTGGGCGAAATCTTCCTCGTGCCGCCCGGCGAAGCAATCCATATCCGCAGCGAAACCGGCGGCCGGCAGGCTTCGGTCATCTGCGAAATTCCGGCCGCCGCGATCAACTGCTGGCTCGATGATGGCGGCATCGAATGGACCGACCGGCGTCTGGCGGCGGGCCTCGACATCACCCATCCGCACATGCGCGCCTGCCTGTTGCGGCTCGCCGACGAAGTCCGTCATCCAGGGTCCGGCAGCGCGATCCTCGCCGAACTCATCGCCCGGCAATTGGCGATCGAAGTGGCCCGCTATTGCCAGGCGATCGGCGAAGGGCCAGTCAGTGGTGGCCTGTCCTCCTGGCGCTTGCGCCGGATCGAGGAACGGCTGCACATGCTTGGCCCACCCCCGACGCTTGGCGAACTGGCCGCGCTGTGCAACTTGTCCCCCCGCCAATTGACGCGCGGTTTTCGCGCGTCGCGGGGCTGTTCGATCGGCGATCATATCGCCCAGACCCGGATCGACATGGCCAAGCGCCATCTCGCCACCCCGCAAAGCATCAAGGAAATCGCCTTCGCGCTCGGCTTTGCCTCCCCCTCCAGCTTCGCCTACGCCTTCCGCCGCGCGACCGGTGCCACCCCCCGCCAATTTCGCCAGCGGCGTCTGTCGCCACTATCCTCTGGCTGAATATCTATATAATGGCTCGATGGCGATATTCACTGCCTTGAAAAAACCGCAATCCATTGTCCTAGTCGCTGTACGCATAATCAGAACGCATCAGCAGGAGAGGGCGGCAGGATGATCGTCGGACGCCATTATCAAAATGCCTATGTGACCCGAAACATCGACCAGGCCGTGGCAGAGTTCAGGGAGCGGGCCGACATCCGCCTGCTTATGGAAACCGAAGTCTCCGTCACTCTCTGGACGCCCCATGGCGAAGGCATCGGTACGCAGAAACTCGCCTTCCTCTGGATCGGCGACATGCAGATCGAATTGATCCAGCCGGGGCAGGGCGACGTCCTCGCCCTCTACCGCGACGCGCTGCCAGCCGACGACCGACTGTGCTTCCACCATGTTTGCCACCGCGTCGATGACTGGGACGCTTTCCTGGCGCAGGTCGACCGGCAATCCTATCCCGTCGTGTTGAAAGGCGGCACACCCGGCCTGCTCCAATTTCTCTATCTCGATACCCGCGCGTGGCTCGGCCACTATACCGAATATGTCTGGATGGCCCCCGAACGCTGGACCACCATGGGAGGACGCACCGCATGATTAGTATGGCCCGCTTCGGCACCCGCGACTTGGATCGCGCCAAGAGTTTCTATGACGAACTGGCCGCCCTGCTGGGGGCCGTCCGCGCCTTCGACCGCCCGGACGTCGTGGCCTACAAGACCCCCGACAGCGGCATGCTCCTTATCGGCAAGCCCTTCGAAGGCGAAGCATCGCCCGGTAACGGCAACCAGGTCGGCATCCAGGCCGACAGCCGCGCAACGGTTGATGCCGTCCACGCCAGGGCATTGGCGCTTGGCGGCCAGTGCGGAGGCAAGCCCGGCATTAGGGGCGACGACCCCAACGGCTTCTATGGCGCCTATTTCCGTGACCTTGATGGCAACAAGCTGGCCATCTTCCGCTACGGGCCACCCGATACCTGATCCACCCATAAGCCAGCACTCAACGCACGACGATCAGACCGGAATCGCGACGGCGATATATAAACACCCCTGTTGGTTAAGGGCTTCGCGCCACAGTCTAATCGGGCATAACGCGACTCACAAAAGGACAATGATGACCACGCCGTTCCCGGCCTTAGATCGGGTGAGGCGCCAAATTGGGGAGGATTTTCGGATGCGGAAGACAGCCTATTATAGCATGAGCGCCAGCCTGGCGGTTCTCACCCTGGCGATGCCCGCCATCGCGCAGGAAGCACCGCAGGAAAATGGCTTCGATGCGCCCACCATCATCGTGGAAGCGCGCCGTCGCGGCGAGGACGTTCAGGACGTTCCCGCCGTCGTCAACGCCGTGACTGCCCAGTCCATCGACAATCTCAACTTCCGCGAATTTACCGAAGTCAAATCGCTGGCACCCGGCCTTGAACTGACCTCCAACCCCAACGGTATCGGCGGCAATGCCCGCCTGCGCGGCGTCAATTTCGACGCCAGTGCGTCCGGCAACAACGGTACGGTTGAATTCTACTTCAATGACGCGCCAATCTCGCCGGGCGTGGTCATCCAGCAGATGTACGACATCGGCCAGATCGAAGTGCAGCGCGGGCCGCAGGGCACCTTGCGCGGCCGCGCTTCGCCGTCCGGCTCGATCACCATCACGACGCGCAAGCCTGATCTCAACCAGTTTGGCGGCTATGCGGACTGGACCGCCAATGATATCGGCACCCTCAACTTCAAGGGCGCGCTGAACATCCCCGTTATCGAAGGCATTGCGGGTATCCGCGTGTCGGGCGTGTGGGACGAAAATGAAGTTGATCGCGTCCGTCCGCTGGTGCGCAGCGCCGGCGCGCCGGACCCGCATTCGCGGACCAAGAGCTATCGCGTCGTCGGTCTCATCGAACCGGCGGACTGGATCAGGCTGGAAGGCACCTATCAATATATGGACCGCGACGCGCGGACCTATGATCAGTCGATTTCCTTCAGCGAAGCCAATCCGGCGGCCGCACCCAGCCCGGTACTGATCACGGCGAAGGATCGTCTGTCGATCCAGGAACAGCCGCGCATCATCAATCAGCGCTTCGATATCTTCAACTGGCGCGCCGAACTCGCCCAGTGGGGTCAGCGCCTGATTTATCAGGGTCAGTACAGCAAGCAGGAATATCTATCGACGGAAAATCTGGACCGCGGCAATTTCTTCATCGGTCGCGACATCAACCAACTCACCGACACGATCGCCAAGGGGACGTCGCATGAAATCCGGCTCCAGAATGAGGAGCGGGTTCTTGGCATATTCGACTATGTGATCGGCTTCTTCGACAGCAAGCTGGATTCGCCGACGGCCCTTAGCCAGCTGACGCCCGTGCGTCTCCCCACGGCTTTCGGGGGCGGGATCGCGTCGATCGTGACGACCAACATCCTGCGCGCCAACGACACGCATGAACAATCCTTCTTCGGCAACCTGACCGCCCAAATCGGCGACAAGACGGAAATCTCCGGCGGCCTGCGCCAGATCAAATATGACTCGCTCAGCCAGTTGGGCGTGAATGGTGCCATCATCGCCAACGATATCCAGGATCTCAAGAAGCTCATCTACAGCGCGTCGGTGAAGCATAATTTCTCCCCCGACTTCCTGGTCTATGCCGCCACGGGCAGTTCGATGCGGCCGGGCCTCAACGTCGTGGGCGACTTCAACATCGTGAAGTCGGCGCTGGAAAACAGCTTCCTCAACCTGCCGCCTGAAACCTCCAAATCCTATGAGTTGGGCTTCAAAAGCACCCTGATGGGTGGCCGGGCACGTTTCAACATGACCGCCTACCATCAGACCTACAAGAATTTCCCGTTCCGCGTCCCCAATAATGGCGTCTATTATGTGAACACCGTCGCCGTCCGCAATGCTGCGGGCCAGGTCACCGGGACGGCGCAGCAGGTCGCATCCTTCAACTTCGTCGGTGCCGTGCCGGTAGAAGTGAACGGCATCGAAAGCGAACTGAGCGTCGATGTCACGCGGAACCTTACCCTCGGCCTGACCGCCAGCTATTCGCTGGGGAAGATCAAGAATGGCAACATCCCTTGCAATGATCTGAACGCTGACGGCATACCCGACCTGGTGAGTGCGGCACCATCGCTTGCGGAACTGCAGGCGGCCGTTGGTGCGGACAATCTGTCGTCCTGCGCCGTGTCGCAACGTTCGTCCTTCATGCCTCCGGTAACGGCGACCTTGCAGGGCGAATATCATGTCGCCGTTTCCAGCAAGGTCGATGGTTTCCTGCGCGGACTGGTCAATTATAACGGCAAGTCGCAAGGGGATCCGAGCAATAATTTTGATCAGGTCGGCGCCTATGCCCTCGCCAACCTTTATGCCGGCATCCGCGATCCCGATGGCGGCTGGGAAGTATCGCTCTTCGCCAAGAACCTGTTCGACACGACCAAGGTTCTGACCCGCACCACGCCATTGTTCACCAGCTATCAGCAGATCACTGGCTTCACCGCAACAGGTGCAACGACGGCGGCGCAGACCTTCACCAGCACCTATACCGGTGGCACGGTCACGCCGCCGCGGGAATTCGGCATCAACGTGCGTTTCTACTTCGGATCGCGCTGAGATTTTGCGGGGCGGTCCGAACCTTCCACAGGATCGGTCGGATCGCCCCCGCAGTCTCTGCGAAGGACGCGCATCACCGGCGCTGGCGATGACGGGCCTTGCCTAATGGACAACAGTGATGTTGATTTATGCCTTCTTATCCCAGGCGAGCCAGCCGGGCGGTCGTTCGGATCGTTACGGCGGGCCGCCCGAACGACAAGAGAGGCATGCCGCATGACGCAAACACGGACCAGACGTTCCCGCGATCCTGCAGCCACACGCGAAGTCATACTGGAAGCAGCGCGCGCGCTGCTGGCCAAGGATGGGCCGGAGGGGATCAGCCTGTCCGAAGTCGCAACGCTCGCCGGGGTCAATCGCGGGACCGCCTACCAGCATTTCGAAACCCGCGAAAAACTGATCGAGGCGACCGCAGAGTGGGTGTCCGACCGCATGTTCCGCGCGGTATTCGGCGACCCTGAAACCATCGGTGAACGCCGCGTCGAGCAGGTCGATATTGCCGATACGACCGACCGCCTCGCCATCTTCGCGATGGAAAACCCGGAACTGTGCCGCATCTGGCTGCTCCAGCTATTGGCTTCGCCCGATCCGATGGCCGACCCCTTCTGGCGCGAATATGAAGGGTCGCTCCAGCGCTTTGCCGAAACCGATCTGGCCGAAGACGGCATCGACGTCGAAGTGTTGTCGGTGATGATGCTGTCGGGCGCGTTTCTCTGGCCGGTCTGGGCGCAATCCCATGGCCGCCCGGATCAGGAACGGCGCGACCTTGCCCGGCGCGTGGCGCAGGAATCGCTGCGCCTGTGCATGTATGGCTCGATGCGCGCCGATCGCTTCCCCGGCATCGCCGATCGCCTCCGCAAAGGACTGACACCAACGGCACCCTCTTCGTCTCCCAAAAAGGAATAGCCCCATGTTTTCAGCCATCATGATCGACAAGACCGACGACCAGCAGAGCGTCTCGCTCCAGCAGGTCGACGAAGCCCAATTGCCCGAAGGCGATGTCACGATCGACGTCGCCTATTCGACGCTCAATTATAAGGATGGTCTGGCCATCACCGGCAAGTCGCCGGTCGTCCGCAAATTCCCGATGGTCCCCGGCATCGACTTGGTCGGCACCGTGCGCACCTCCGATCATGCCGACTGGAAGCCGGGCGACAAGGTCGTGCTGAACGGCTGGGGCGTGGGCGAGGGGCATTGGGGTGGCCTGGCACAGGTTGCGCGGCTGAAGGGCGACTGGCTGGTGCCATTGCCCGCCGCCTTCACCGGCGCGCAGGCGATGGCGATCGGCACGGCCGGCTATACCGCCGCGCTCTGCGTCGAAGCGCTGGTCAAGGCTGGCGTCACTCCCGACCAGGGCGAAATCCTCGTTACCGGCGCGACTGGCGGGGTCGGTAGCGTCGCCGTTGCCCTGCTCAAAAAAGCAGGCTTCACCGTCATCGGTTCGACAGGCAAGGCGTCCGAAGCCGATTATCTGACGCAATTGGGCGCTGCGGGCGTCATCGACCGCGCAACCTTGTCGGAAAAGGGCAAGCCGCTGCAGAAGGAGCGCTGGGCCGGTGTCGTGGACTCGGTCGGCAGCTTCACCCTCGCTAACGCCTGCGCCCAGACCCGCTATGGCGGCGCGGTCGCCGCTTGCGGCTTGGCGCAGGGCGCGGACTTTCCGGCTACGGTCATGCCATTCATCCTGCGCGGCGTGCGCCTGCTCGGCGTCGACAGCGTGATGGCGCCCAAGGCGCCGCGCCTCGCGGCGTGGGAGAGGCTGGCGCGCGATCTCGACCCCGCCCTGCTGGACGTGATTGCCACCGAAATCAGCCTGTCGGAAGCGATCTCGGCGGCCACCGACCTGATGGACGGCAAGGTGCGCGGGCGCATCATCGTCGATGTGAACCGCTGAACCTTACCCCAAGGACGCATCATGACCGACCAGCCGCTTTCGATCGTCGCCGGTCCCCCGCTCAGTGAAGAGCCGGGGCTGGGGGCGCTGACCTTGAGCGGCTGGTTGCGCGAAGTCACGGCGCGCTCCGGCCCGGCCGAAGCGCTGGTGATGCACGAAGGAGATAGCGTCACCCGCTGGACCTATGACGATCTGTGGGCGCGCGCGAATGAAGTGGCGCGCGCGCTCATCGCCTGCGGCGTGGGCAAGGGCACCCGCGTCGGCATCCTGATGACCAACCGCCCCGAATTTTTGGCGGCTGCCTTCGGCACGGCGCTGGCGGGCGGCGTCGCCGCGACGCTCAGTACCTTTTCGACGCCTGCCGAACTGGAGCATCTGCTCCAATCGTCCGCCTGCCACCTCCTCCTGATGGAGCGCACCGTCCTCAAAAAGGACTTTGCCGCGATCCTGACCGACCTGGAACCGGGCATCTCGACGGCCAGCCCCGGTGCGCTCGCCTCACCCCATTTCCCTTTCCTCCGCCACATCGCCTCGCTCGGTGGCGGCGAGGGCATGATCGAGCCGTGGGACGCTTTCCTGAGGCGCGGCGATAGCGTCGATCAGGCGCTGGTCGATGCGACCGCCGCCACGGTCACGCCTGCCGACCCCGGCGTCCTCTTCTTCTCCTCCGGCTCGACCGCCAAGCCAAAGGGCATCCTTTCGATGCACCGCGGCGTCACGCTGCAACTGTGGCGCTGGAAACGCTTTCTCGCCGCCAAGGAGGATGCCCGCGCCTGGTCGGCCAATGGCTTCTTCTGGTCGGGCAATTTCGCCATGGCGATCGGCGGCGCGCTCTCGTCGGGTGGCAGCCTGATCCTGCAAGCGACCTTCCAGCCCGAAGAAGCGCTGACCCTCATGGCGCGCGAGCGCGCGACCATGGCCTTCGCCTGGCCCCACCAATGGGCGCAACTAGAGGGGGCGGCGAACTGGAACGATGTGAACCTGTCCTCGCTCCACTATGTGGGCCAACACACGCCGCTCGGTCGGCATCCGACTGTCAGCACCGACTGGCAGGAACCAATGGCCGCCTATGGCAATACCGAAACCTTCACCATCAGCACCATCTTCGATTCCGGCACGCCCGACGATCGGATCGCGGGCACCCATGGCATCCCCTTGCCTGGCAATATCTTCAAGATCCTCGATCCGCTGACTGGAACCGTCGTGCCGCTTGGTGAGCGCGGCGAGATCGCGGTCAAGGGACCGACGCTGATGCTGGGCTATGTCGGCGTGCCACTGGACGAGAGCGTGGACGCCGACGGCTTCTTCCATACAGGCGATGGCGGCTGGTTCGATGCGGAAGGACGGCTGCATTGGGAAGGGCGCCTCAATGACATCATCAAGACCGGCGGCGCCAATGTCTCGCCGATCGAGATCGACACCGTCATCAAATCCTGCCCCGGCGTAAAGGTCACCCAGACCGTCGGCGTGCCCCATGAAACCTTGGGCGAACTGGTCGTCACCTGCATTGTCCCCCATGTCGGCGCACCGCTGGACGAAGACGCCATCCGCGCCTTCGCCAAGGCGCAACTCGCCAGCTATAAAGTACCACGTCGCGTCCTCTTCTTCAGCGAAGATGACCTCTCGCTGACCGGCAGCGCCAAGATCAAGACGGCGGACTTGAAAGCCTTGGTGGTCAAACAGCTCGCGACCGAACCGGCATGAGCGACGGCGCGGAGCAGGCGCTGGCGATCGCCAATCTCAAGGCCCGCTATTGCGCTACCGCCGATCTCGCCGCCAGCGACCCGGATCAGGCCCGCACAACTTTCGCGACCATCTTCGCGCCGGATTTCGTCGGCTACTATGGCATGGGTCGATTGATCGGCGCGCAGGCGATCACCGACTTCCTCTGCACTGCCATTGCGGGCAACAGCCTATGGCTGCTGCACATGCTCCATTCGCCACGAATCCTGATCGACGGCGATCGCGCGACCGGCGACTGGACGGTCCTGGTCAAGCTCAAGCGCCGCAGTTCCGGCGCAATCGACACGGTGATGGGCCGCTACAGCGACGTCTTTCGCCGCACACCCTTGGGGTGGCGGATTGCGCAAGTGACCTTCACCCGCATGGACCAAGCATAAAGGATAGCAGGATCATGGCCCATCGTTTCAGCGGCAAGACCGTGCTGGTCACCGGATCGGCAGGCGGCCTCGGTCGCGCCCACGCACTGGCCTTTGCAGGGGAGGGCGCGCATCTCATCCTCGCCGATATCAACGAAGCGGGCCTGATGGAAAGCCAGGCGCTGATCGAAGCGGGCGGTGGCAGTGCGTCCATCCACCGCGTCGATATGGGCCAGGAATCCGACATTCAGGCGTTCGCCGCAACGATCCTGTCGGCGCATGACCGGCTCGACGTCCTCATCAACAATGCGGGCCTGCATGCAGGCGAAATCGCGCGCGGCTTTTTCGGCCTCGGCATGGCCAAGTGGCAGCATTTTTTCGCCGTCAACACCTTTGGCCCTCTGCTGCTCGCCGAAGCGCTGCGTCCCGCGCTGGCAAAGGCCAAGGGCGTCATTATCAACAAATGTTCGATGGCCAGCTATAATCCCGCCACCGCTTACGGCATCACCAAAGCGTCGCTCACCGTCTTCACCCACGCCATGGCCCAGCAATTCGGCGTCGACGACATTCGCTGCGTCGGCATCGCGCCTGGCCTCATGGAAACCGAAGCAGCGCTCCAAGGCGTCGATGCCGCCAATTGGGAACGGCTCAAAGCCATGCAGTCGGTCAAACGGCAGGGGACGGCAACCGACATATCCAACCTCGCTTTGTTCCTCGCGTCGGAAGAAGGCAGTTTCGTCAACGGCCAGGTCATCTTGTGCGACGGCGGCAACCAGATGCGCGGGTTCCGCTTCTGATGCCCGCGCCCGATTTTGCCGACTGGCTCGCCATCACTGAATTGAAGGCGCGCTACTGCCGCCTGCTCGACACCAAGGATTGGGACGGCTGGGCCGCCCTCTTCACGCCCGACTTCCTGCTCGATGCGACGGGATCGGGCGGTCCCCGCATGGAAGGGCGCGATGATGCCGTTGCCAGCGTGCGACGCTCACTGGAAACCGCCAAAACCGTCCATCATGTCCATATGCCTGAACTCACCCTATCAGGCGACGCCGCCACCGGCATCTGGCCGATGCAGGATCATCTTGTCTGGGCGGATGGACGCACAATGACCGGCTATGGCCATTATCACGACCGCTATATCCGCATCGACGGGGCATGGCGGATCGCTCAATCGCGCCTCACTCGCCTACATATCGCCATGCAGTCGCCGCCGCCTTCGGCCTGATCGCCATTGCCCCGGCGATCAATTGATCAGGCCCGCCCAATCCTCTGGCGCACCGTCGCCGTCCATGCTGAATTGGCGCCTGACAAGCGTTTAAGCGCGCGCAGCCAGAGGGCAGAGGAATGAGCCTGCATACCACCATCCACCTCCATAACGTTCCGGCCGGACGGGAAGCGGACTATGCCGCCTGGTTTGATGGTCCCCATCGCGACGATCTTGCCCGCCTGCGCGGCTTCCGCTCGGCCGACCGCTATGCCATTACGCCGCAGCAGATCATGCCCGATATCCCCCAGCCATGGCGGTATCTGAGCGTCTACGAGCATGACACCGCCACCCCGGAAATCGACCTGCCCGCGCTCGCCCCACTCCTGGCCCAGGCGCGCGACGCCGGGCTGATCGACGATAGCGACGAAAGCGAGCGCATCCATAGCTATGCCATGTATGCCGACTGGGCCTTCAGCCCCAACCACCGGGCCGATCAGCCCTTTTCGGGCGTCAGCATCATCCTCGCCAATTTCGTCGCCGGGCGCGAAGCCGAATATCATCACTGGTATGACACGGTGCATTCCCCTGAAGTGACCCGCGTTCCCGGCAAGGTTGGCATGAAGCGCGGCCGCCTGTCGCCGGTGCAACTCGAACCCAAACGCTATTGCCCCGGTAGCGACCTGGTTCTCTGCGCGCAGCAGACCGACGACCTGCTCTTTACCGTCAAGGATTTCAGCGCCCGCGCCCGCGGCGTCAGCCCCAGCGGCGTCGCCTTTGCCCCGCGCTCCGCCTCCGGCTCGGTCGCGCGCACGGTCCATTATTTCGGCAAAGTCAGCGGCCCGGCCTTTTGGCCCGGCGGCATCGCCTATGATGGCGATCTCTCGGTCTACCCCGCCGATTTCGCGCGGCCGGCTGCCAGCGCCTGAACAGCCATCGCGCGCGCGATGGCCGTCCCCCTTGCCGTGCGCGCGCCAGTGCGGAATGGGATGAAGCAACAAGAGTTGAAGGATGGAGCAGGACATGGGCAAGACGATCATCATCACCGGCGCGGGCGACGGCCTCGGCCGCGCCCTGGCGCGGCGTTTCGCGCGTGACGGCGAAACCGTCATCCTGCTCGGCCGCACCTTGTCGAAGCTGGAAGCCGTAGCCGCCGAACTGGGCGAGGGGCATTTGGCCCTGCAATGCGATGTCGGCGATCCCGACTCCGTCCGCGCCGCCTTCGCGCAGATCGCCACGCGCCATCCCAAGGTGGACGTCCTCATCAACAACGCCGCCATCTATGAGCCGTTCACCCTCGCCGAGGTGCGCGACGACCAGATCCAGTCATCCCTCGCCATCAATGTCGCCGGGCCGATCTATTGCGCCCGTGAAGCGCTGCCGCTGCTGCGGGGCGGCGGGCATATCATCAACGTCAGCAGCGAATCCGTCGCGATCAAGATGGCGATGCTCTGGCTCTATGCCGGGGGCAAGGCAGGGCTTGAACTGATGTCGGACATGTGGGGACGGGAACTGGCGGCGGACGATGTGCGCGTCACCGTGGTCCAGGCCGGGCAAATGATGGACGAAACCAAGACCGGCACCAACTGGCCGATGGATGTCGCCATGCGCTTCATGCAGGACAATGCCAAGATCGGCCTCAACCCGCGCGAGCGGCCCATCACCCATTATGATTCCGTCACCGACGCCTTCCGCGCCGTCATCGACATGCCCGCCGACCTGCACATCGGCACGGTCGCGTTGACGGCGCGCCGCCGCTGATCGCCCTATCCCCGCATATCGACAGAAAGACCCTAGCCATGGCCACTCTCCCCGACGCAAAACTCACCATCGACGGCGTGCTGCGCGACGCGCAGGGCGGCAAGACCTTCGATGTCATCAGCCCCTGGATCGGCCAGCCGGTCGGCAAGGCCGCTGATGCTTCGGCCGCCGATGTGGAGGAAGCCATCGCCGCCGCGCGCCGCGCCTTCGACACGACCGACTGGTCCACCAATGTCGAAAAGCGCGTCGACCTGGTCACCAAATTGCGTGCCCTGTTCGAAGCGAACCGCGAACGTCTATCCGACCTCGCGCGCGACGAAGCCGGCGCAGCGATGGGCGCGGTCGGCCGCGCCCATGTGGATATGGCGCTCGACGGCTGGGACGATTATCTGCGCCTCTTCCCGCAATTGAAGTGGGACAAGGATTATGGCGGCCGCACCGGCTATGGCTTCGAAACGCAGCGCAAGGCGGTCTATGAACCGGTCGGCGTCGTCGGCGCGATCACGCCCTGGAACGTCCCGCTTTATGTGAATGTGGGCAAGGTCGTCGCCGCGCTGCTCGCTGGCTGCACCGTCATCCTCAAACCCGCGCCCAACACGCCGGGCATGGGTGCGATCTTCGGCGAACTGGCCCAGGAAGCGGGCTTCCCCGCCGGTGTCCTCAACGTCATCGTCGGCAGCGATCCGGCTCTCGCCGGGGAAATGCTGGTGACCGACCCGCGCGTCGATCTCATTTCCTTCACCGGCTCCACCAATGTCGGCAAGCGCATCATGGAACAGGGCGCGGCCACATTGAAGCGCGTCTTCCTCGAACTGGGCGGCAAGTCCGCCAAGATCGTGCTGGAAGACAGCACCAATTTCGCGATGGATGTCGCCCAGTCGATGCTGGTTTTCCACGCCGGCCAGGGCTGCGCCGTCCATTCGCGCCTGCTCGTGCCGCGCAGCCGCTATGAGGAAGCCAAGGCGGTCCTCAAACATGCCTATGCCAGCTTCGGCGACAATTGGGGCGACTATGATAATCCCGCGCATATCATGGGACCGGTCGTGTCGCAGCGGCAGATGGAACGGGTCTTGTCCTATATCGATATTGGCCAGGCCGAAGGCGCGACACTGCTGGCGGGTGGCAAGGCACGGCCCGACAAGGGCAGCGGCTATTTCATCGAACCGACCTGCTTTGTCGATGTCACCAACGACATGCGCATCGCCCAGGAGGAAATTTTCGGCCCCGTGCTGGTCGTCATCCCGTTCGAGGATGATGACGACGCCGTCCGCATCGCCAATGAAAGCGACTATGGCCTGTGCGGCGGGGTCTATTCGGCCGATCTCGATCGCGCCATTGCGGTGGCGAGGCGGATACGCACCGGCTCCGTCAGCGTGAATGGCGGCATGTGCATCGCCGGGGACTTGCCTTTTGGCGGTTACAAGGCCAGTGGAATCGGCCGCGAATGGGGTCTTGAGGGAATCGAGGAATTTCTCGAAACCAAATTGATCGCATGGCGCGCATGACGGGATAGCAAGGATCGGCTCTTGAGCGCAAAGGCGGACATGAAGGCAGAGCAGGCGGCGGGCAAATCGCCACGCTCGCGCCCGTCCACCGCGACCAAGACGCTCAGCCATAATCTCAACGGGCAACGGCTGGGGCGCAAGGGGCGCGACACGCGCGACCGCATCCTGGCCGCCACCAACGAACTGCTCGCTGGCCCCGCCGATGTCGAACTGTCGCTTAGCGCCGTCGCGCGCCAGGCGTCGCTTGGCATGACGTCGCTCTATAATTATTTCAACGACCTGACCGAATTGCTCCTGGCCGTGCTGGAACCGGTGATGGCGACCGCCGAAGAGGCATATGTCGGTCTGCTCCGCACGCGCTGGGACGATGCTTCGCTGGGCGAGCATAGTCTGGCGCTGGTGACGGCCTATCATGGCTTCTGGGTCAAAAATTCCCGCCTGCTCCATCTGCGCAACCGCATGGCCGACGCGCAGAATGAACGGATGATGCTGCATCGTATCAACGCGGCCCTGCCGGTCATGCGCCTGATGGTCGAACAGATGGATGGCGACCTCAGCAAACCGCAATCGCCGGTATTCAGCATGGCGACGGCGCTGATGACTGGGCTTGAACGTATCGTCACCGTCACGACCGATACGACGCTGCAAAATGCGCTCCACGCGCCCAATCCTCTGGGCCGCACCCATTTGCTGCGCGCGGAGGCGCGACTGCTGGAACTGGGCATCCGCGACTATCGGATGCTCGCTGCATCAGGTGACTGAGGGCTTTCCCATCAATCTCATTGATGGAGGTTAAGGACCGACATTTGTTTGCGACTTTCCCGGTCGCGCGTCGTTGAAGGGGGTATCCGGTTGCCAATGGCGCCGGTTTTCATCTTTCAAGACGGGAACCATCATGTCCGACAACAGCCACGATATTTCGACCCTCAATGGCCTGATCGCCACCACGATCGACAGCGCCGATGGCTATACCGAAGCCGCCAAGGACAGCGAAGGCGGTCGCTTCGTGACCCTCTTCACCAGCCGCGCCGCCGAACGCCGCGAAGTCGCCACGCGGCTCCAGCAGGAAGTGGCTCGTCTCGGCGGCAATCCTGAAGACGACGGCACCGTCCTTGCTGGCGCACATCGCATGTTCCTCAACCTCAAGTCGATGATGACGGGCCAGGACGACAAGGCGATCGTCAACGAAGTCGAAGCCGGCGAAGATCATATCAAGGCCAAGTTCGAAGATGCGCTGGGCGACACCAAGCTTTCGCCTGCTGTTCGCAGCGTGATCGAAGGCTGCTATAGCTCGGTCAAGGCTGGCCATGACGAAATGCGCGACATCAAGCATTCGATGCAGCACTAAAAAACAACGGATCGGCGGGGGCAACCCCGCCGATTTTTCGTCAGCCAGAAAATGGCACCCCCGCCGCATCCACCTCTGCCTTGGTCGGCATACGTAACAGGCTGATCGCATCGCCCTCACGCGCGATCAATTCCGCCTTCTCGAAGGCGGCCAGCCAGCCTGCCATCGGCCATATTCCCCATTTCTGGCGAAACAGTCGCGCATTGCGCACTATGTCGGCGAGATGCTGCAGCGGCGGGTCGATCACATCATGATATTGATGAAACGCACCCGTGCCCCCCAGGAATAGCAGGGGCAGGGCGGCCTCCCGCGCGCGGAAACCGAAATCGGTATCTTCCGCGCCATAGCCGGTAAACGCCTCATCGAACCCGCCCAGTTCGACGAACCGCTCGCGTCGAATGCCGAAGATCAGCGACCAGAATAGCCCGGCATTATGTTCTTCGCGCAAGCCCGCCGCGGGAAAAGGACGAACCGGGTGCGGCTTCGCGCATTGCATCAAAGTCGCCTCGTCCCACGCGCCGCGCGCGTCCCTGGGACCAAGATAGAGCGCTTCGGCGCAGATCAGGGCATCCTGCTGCGCCAAGGCTCGCGCCATCGCCCCCATCAGGCCCTGCATCGGAATGCAATCGACATCCAGAAACAACAGCATGTCGCCCCGCGCCGCATGCGCCGCCGCATTGCGCGCCGCCGCCAGCGGCAGCCCCGGCTGATCGAGCCGCACGATATGCACGGGAAAGCCCGTCGCTTCCACCGCGACGGGCGGATCGCTGCCCATATCGACGATCACCAGTTCGTCAGGCTGCGCCTCGCTCCGCCGCAATCCCTCGATCAATTGCGCCAGATGCCCCGGCCGGTTCTTGACGATCGTCAGGACGCTCATCGTCATGCCGACATGCGCCACAGATCGAGCCGATATTGGTCGCGGCGTTCCGCTGTGACGACCTCTACCGGTCCTGGCATTGCGCCACGAAACTTCTCCACCGCTTCGTCGCCGCTTTGCGGATAGTCCGTCTCGCCCGTCCAATGGACCAGCAATAGGTCGCCGCCCGGCGCGCCATGCGTGCCCGCCCATTTGGCCGCGCGCCGGATATCCGCATTGTCCCAATAATAAATGACTTCGGACAGGATGATGAGATCGAACGGCCCACCCAGCGGCACTTGCGCGGGAAAGGTCATGCGGTTGAACGAGACATGATCGAATACGGCACAACGCTCGCGCGCGCCGCTGAGCGCCGTTTCGCTGACATCGATCGCGACCAGCGCCCGGCAATGTTCGGCCAATTGCCGCGTCAACATGCCCTTGGCGCAGCCGATCTCGAACCCCAATTCATAGCAACGCTCGCCCAGCGCCTCGATGCTATGGGCATATTTCGCCTGCTCATAGGCGCTCGTTTCCAGCGACCAGGGATCATCTGTTCCCTGGAACATCTGCTCGAAATATTGGGGGTCCAGGCTGCTAACATGCCGGGTCATGGCCGTCTCCGCACATAGAGTATATCGCGCGCGCCCATGCGTCGCTGTTCGGGTGATAGGCGAAAGCCGGGGCCATGGGCGGCGGTCAACTGGCTGCGATGCGCCGCCAGCGCCAAGCGCCGTTGTCCCGCCGCCATCGGCGCCGTATGGATCGCGCGCCGCATCTTCTGATCAGGCCTGTCCGCCCAGACCAGATATTCCGCCACCACCAGACGGCGCATCGCCCGCGCATGCACTGCATAGGCCAGCGCAGCCGCAGCTTCATGGTCGCAATGCGGCTCATGCCCGGCCGTTACTGCCAGCGCATCGACCCGCCAACGCCTGCACAGCGCCGCCAGATAACGCGCCGTCCGCTCGAACAACGGATCGCCGGGACGTGCAGGTGCCGCATCCTTCCAGTCCAGATGCACGGGCCGCCGCGCCCGTCCACCCGCCAATCGCTGCACGGCCCTGGTCGCTTCGCGCCGCCGAGCCGCCGCCAGCCTTTGCGCCGCGTCATGCGACCCCGCGCCATCGGTCAGATAGACTAGGCCCGCCAACCGCCCCGTCTTGGCCGTCTGCGCGATCAGCGCGCCCGCGCCCAATGTCTCATCATCGGGATGCGGTGCCAGCACCAGCCAGCGCATATCGCGCCACTGGCGCGAGGACAGCGCAGCCGTCACCACAACAGATCCTCCTCGCCCCACGCATCATGGTCCAGCCACGCAAGCGCCGCCTGATCCCGTGCATAATCGGGACCACCCTGGCGCAAATAGAGGCTTAAATCCCGGCTGATCTTGTCGATTCGCTGCCCGTCCATCGCGCTGCGCGTGCCCACGATCCGCGCCGCCAGTTCCATGACATCCAGTGCCGCCCGCTCCACGACCCCGCGCGTCATCCGCGCGAAAGCCGGGCCATCGCTATCGTCCCGCGCCGCGCGCAGCGCCGCTTCGCGCACCCACAGATAGGCGGTGCGCGTGGCCGCCACCGCATCGGCGAATTTCGCGCGCTGCACCGGATCGCCCCGCGCCGCGTCCGACATCGCCTTGCGCGTCTCGATCAACAGCGCTTCGATGCCGCCCAGTTGCACCGCCGTAAATCGCCACGCCCCGGTGGTGAACAGCGGCTCGCGATCATAATCGCCCGGTGCGCCCAACATGTCTTCGGGCGCAACCACCATCCCGGTCGGGTCATACAGCCCGCTTCCCGTCGCGCGCATCCCCCGCACCCGCCATTGCGACAAATCAGCCCGCGCCGCATCGTCCGCTGCAACCACGACCAATTGCCGCGCGCCGTCCTCCGGCTGCACAGTAATGATCGCATGCGCCAGCCCACCCGCACCCGTGGCGAAGGACTTGGCCCCTTGCAGCGTCCGACCCACCATCTTCACACCCGGCGGCGGCTCGGTCGCCCACATGCCGTAAAAGGCCCCCGTATCCAGCCTCTGGCGAAGACCCTGTTTCTGCGCAGCCGTCGCGAAATGATCGAACAGGATCATCGCATTGACATGCCCTTCATACAGCCGCCCAACGCTCAGGTCCGCGCGACCGATAACCCGCAGGACATCGAACAGGCATAGATGCCAAGCCTCCTCGTCGCCGCCAAAATCAAGCCCGCCGCTCGCAACCGGCGCAAAGCAACGGTGCAGGCCCGCAGCCGCCAGACATTGCATGCTGTCGATCGGAAAGACCGGCGCAGCGTCATAGCGCGCCCCCAATTCCATCAGCCTTGGCGCAACGGCGGCAGCCCGCGCCGTCGGATGCGCGTCGTCCGCGATAGGGAAGGGCGCTACGCTCATGCCGCTGCCGCCTGTTCGCTAAGCCAGATCGCCGCCGTTCGCGCGCCTTGCGGATCGTGCAACCGCCTCCTCGCTTGCGGAGACAAAGCCTTCGCCTGCGCCAGCAAGGACGGCCATGTCGCTGCCTCCGGCCAATCTTGCAGCACCACCGCCGCACCCAGACGCGCCAGACCGCTGGCCGTAGCCTGCTGCTCACCAAAAGGCCGCGCTTCGGGCATGCAGATGAACGGCCGATCCGCGACCAATACCGCGCCGACCAGTCCTTCACCCGCTCCGCCGATCACCACATCGGCCGCCGCGATCTCTCGCGCCGCATCCTCGACCCAACCCGCAATATCCAGATTGGGCGGGCAATCGCCGACCGCCGACACCGGCCCGATCACCCGCCATTGCACATCCGGGCAAGCCCGCGCCGCCTGCGCCAAACGCGCGCCATCGCCCGGCGCACCGCCGCGGCCGATGACTACCAATATACGGCCGGACGGCGGCACCGCCCCCGCCACGGCGGTCGTAATGCCTGGCAGATAGCGCGTCCGCTCGCGCACCCACGCCGGCGTCGATTCCAGCTCCAGATCGGCATGAAAGGGGGCCAACAACCCCGCCGCACCGCGAAAGGCCTCCAGATGCGGCACATCGCTGCGCGCGCCATTCAATCGAACACAGATGGTCGGCACCGATGCCAGCCGGGCCAGCATGGCCATCTCCACCGAAACATCCACCACCATCAGCGCTGGCCGTTCCGTCGCGATCCATTGCGCCACCCGCGCCACGCGCAACCGTACGCCTTCATGGTCGATCGGCGCATAATGGAGCGCTGCGGGCCGCCTTTCGCTGCCATCCACGCCATCGAACCGGCCCGACAACGGCCGATCGTCGGACAAATCGATCCCGGCCTCGCCAACGCCGGTCCCCAGCAATATGATCGGCCAGTCACTCGCGGCGGCGATCGCCCGCGCGCGTGCCCGATGTCCGGCACCATGATGATGCACATAATAGCCGATCGGTCGCCGCGTCATGCGCTGATCTCCAGCGCCATATCATGCGGCATCGGCGGCAATAATGGCTCGCGCCGCGCGATCAGCGCATGGCCATCCGCCCGCGCGCGCAAACGCCTGCGCCACATCGCCCGCTCGCGCCAATGGTCGAAGGCGGGGGCCATCGGCCGACTTCCATCCTCTGCGTCCCGGTAAAGCTGTTGCATTGCGCTGGCCATGCCACCTTCCGCGCGCCCCTCCAGTCGCGGTGATACGGATATGCGCACATCAGCCGGATGGGCGAGCCGCGCGCCCCGCGCCAATGCCGCCGTCACCAACGCCCGGTCCTCCCCCGTCGCGAGCAACGGCACCCCACCACAGGCCCGATAAACAGAGGCACGGATCGCTAGCGAAGCCCCCGTATGATCGCCATGGCGCGGTGCAAGATCCCAGGGCAGGGGGTCGATCGCATCCTCGATCGCGCGCACCGCCGCCCAATAAGCATCCCATGCCGAACGCAGCGCCGAAACGGCCGGGGGCAGGGGCTCCTGGCTATCGATATCGATCCGGCCACCCACCATATCCGCGCCCCGGTCCACAGCCTTGGCGATATTGCACAGCCAATCGACCGGCGGCCGACTATCGGCATCGGTACTGACCAGCACGCCATCTCCGGCCATCGCAATCCGCGCCAGCCCCGCATCCATCGCCAACTTGCGCGCCGATCCGGCATGCGCCAGCCCCGGCGCGAAATCGGCAACGACCACCGCAATGTCCAGCCGCGCGCCATGTTGCCGCTGCACCCTGCCAATCACGTCCAGACTGTCGTCGCTCGTATTGTTGACGCCGATCGATACCATAACCGGACCCGGCCAATCCTGCGCCGCCAACGCCGCAAGTAGCACCGGCAACCGTTCGGCCTCATTCCGTGCCGGCACACAGACGCAAAAATTGATCGTCGGCTCAACCATGCAGCATTGCACGTAACGAATCCGGCGAAGACGGCGGCACCAGATGCATGGCCGCCCGGCCATCGCGCGGCACCGGCCTGCCAAGGTCGATCTGCTGCCGATAGAGCGCCTCATAGCTTTCCACCATGCGGTTGGCGTCGCACATCTGCTCCGCCCGCGCGCGGCAGGCCCGCCGATCCAGCGCCAGCGCCGCGCGCCCCGCCTGCGCCAGCGACCCGACATCATCGGGCGTGGCCAGAACTCCACAACTGGAATCAAGAATTTCCGGGATCGCACCCCGCGCAAAGGCAGCCACCGGCACGCCGCAGGCCAATGCCTCGGCCACGACCAGCCCATAGGGCTCGTCCCACAAGGGCGTACACAGAAACGCGCTGGCCCCAGCCACCAACTGCGCCAATTGGCTATGCGCCAGATGGCCGACATGGATGATGTCCGCGCCCAACGTAGGCGCTATCACCGTCCGATAATAATCCTCATCCAGCACCGGCCCGGCGATGCGCAACGGTAAGCCGATGAGGCGCGCCGCCTCGATTGCCAGGTGCAACCCCTTTTCCGCCACGATCCGACCATACCAGACCAGATAGGGCGCGCTGTCGGCCTGCGCGCGAAAGACGAATTTCCGCAAGTCGATCCCGTTGAGGATCACGGCATCGGCGGGCGCGACATGGCTCCACTGCGCCGCGACCGACTGCGATACCGCAACCAGCGCATGATTGGGCGCTTCGCACAGGCGGATGCCGCTTTCCAGCCAGCAGAATGGCGGCGTGTGCAGCGTCGTGACCATCGGCATCGGTAGACTGTCGGCCATGGTCAGCGGCAGATAATGGAGCGCATTATTGTGAATGATGTCGAAATCCCGGTTCCGCAAACCGGTCATCAGGCTCAGATACGCATGATGCTCGCGGAAAAATGCGATGTCGCTCGCTTCCGTCGTGCCAACGGACGTTATCGCCGTCTCGGTACAGATCGCCTCCAGCCCCAATGCGGGTTCGGAGCGCGATGACGCGAAGACAGTCACGGCATGACCGCGATCCCGCAATGACCGGGCTAGAAGATGCGTATGCATCTCCAAACCGCCCGCAAACGGTTCCGCAATGGGATGCTTGAGATGGGCGATAATGCCAATCCGCATCAACGATATCCTTTGGACAAGAAGAGGGCCGGAGGCGAAAACGCATTCGCCCCCGGTTGATCGAAGATCGAGATCAGGCGTCGGGCACGGCGTCCAGATCCACGGTCATTTCCCGTGGCCAATGGCGCAGCCCGCGACAGGCGGTCAGCAGGCTCGTGGCGTCTTTCGCTGTAGCAAGCGGCAGGCAGCCCTCGTCCAGATCGTCGGCGATACCCGCCTTTTCGAACAAGATCTGTGCCTCTGCCGTAAGCCCCATGAACTTGCAATGGGCAAAGGCGTCGGTAACGAAGTCCTTGGCCGCCGCATCCATGGCCAGCAACGCCGCGCCATCCGCCGAAGCGACGACCGCAACCGCATCATACAGCACCGATGGCCCGCCATCGATTTTTTGCTTGGCCGCAACCGCCGTGCCATCGGACAGGGTGACCCCGCCGATCTTGGGCGCAATCACCTCATACACCGCGCCTTCCTTGTCCACCGCCTTGACTAGCGCGTCGAACATCTTGGCATCGGCGCCATCGGTCAAAAGGATGCCGAGCTTCCGGCCCTTGAAATTGTCCGGCCCGTTCTTGAGGATGCTCAGCGCATCGGACGGCGGCAAGTCCATGATCGTGGCACGCGCCGCCTTTGCCGGCTCGGGCAGGGCCATGCCCAAACCATCCGCCACCGTCGTCGCCAGTGTCTCATCGATATTGCGCAGATGCGATACCGTCCGCGAACGGATATCGGGCCGCTCGACCTTGCTCAGCTCGAACACGATCGCGTCGCCGAGATGCTTCTGCTCGATCGGCATCTGGCTGATATAGAATTGACGTGCCTGGCTATAATGATCGGCAAAACTCTCCGACCGGACCCGTTGCTTGGGACCGTCCTCGACCGTGGCGACACTGACGAAACCCTTGGCCGGGTCTTCGCGCGGGCCACCCTGTTCGGCGCCCCAGCTATTGGGCTCGTAATTGGCCCGACCCTTGGGATTGCGCATCGCCATATGCCCATCCTGTTGGAAATGGGCCATCGGGCATTTGGGCGCATTGATGGGGATATGCGTGAAGTTGGGGCCGCCCAGCCGCTTGAGCTGGGTATCGAGATAGGAGAAATTGCGACCCTGCAGCAGCGGATCATTGCTGAAGTCGATGCCCGGCGGCACATTCTGCGTGCAGAAGGCGACCTGCTCGGTCTCGGCAAAGAAATTGTCGACGACCCGATCAAGCACCAGCCGCCCGACGATCCGCACAGGAATTAATTCTTCGGGGATCAGCTTGGTCGCGTCGAGAACATCGAAATCGAAACTGTCGGCGAACGCATCGTCGAACAATTGCACGCCCAATTCCCATTCCGGGAAATCGCCCGCATTGATCGCATCCCACAGGTCGCGGCGATGGAAGTCCGGGTCGGCCCCATTGATCTTGACTGCCTCGTTCCACGCGACTGACTGCAAACCCTGTTTGGGCTTCCAATGGAATTTGACGAAGGTCGACTTGCCCTCGGCATCGACCAGACGGAAGGTATGGACGCCAAAACCTTCCATGGTGCGCAGCGATCGCGGAATCGCCCGGTCCGACATCGTCCACATCACCATATGCATGGCTTCGGGCGACAGGCTGATGAAATCCCAGAAATTGTCATGCGCGGTCTGCGCCTGTGGGAAATCGCGATCCGGCTCCGGCTTGGCGGCATGGATCAGGTCGGGGAATTTGATCGCGTCCTGGATGAAGAAGACCGGGATATTATTGCCGACCAGATCCCAATTGCCTTCCTGCGTGTAGAGCTTAACCGCAAAGCCGCGCACGTCGCGGGCCAAATCCGCCGAACCCTTCGACCCGGCAACAGTCGAAAAGCGAACAAAGGCAGGCACTTTCTCGCCTACGCGCTGCAACACATCGGCGCGCGTCACATCGCTCAGCGATTCCGTCAGCTCGAAATAACCATGCGCGCCATAGCCGCGGGCGTGGACGACACGCTCCGGGATGCGCTCATGGTCAAAATGAAACATCTTCTCGCGAAAATGGGCGTCTTCCAGCAGCGTCGGGCCGCGCGCGCCCTGTTTCAGCGAATTCTGGTTGTCGGCAACGGGAATACCTTGAGCGGTCGTCAACGTTACGACATCACCCCCTGCAATCTGATGCGTCTCGCCGCCATCGGCCTGCGGTTCGGCATAAACGTCGGACACCCCGTCGGCGGGCGGCGGCGGGGCCATGCGGGCCGATTGCTCGGCGATCTTGCCGGATGCGCTGGCGGGTTTGTCTGACTTGGCCATGAGAATTCCTCAACTGGAGAGCGCGCACATAGGCGAGCAAAGGCAATGCCATGCTCAACCACATGCGCAGGGACGGTCTGCAGAAATGCTACGTCACGGAAACACGCAGCAACGTTGCAAGTTGCGGCTGTCTGGCAAATACTAATCTGCGTCATAACGTTTTGTGGCCATGGCTTGGATATACTGGCGCAGCGGGCCGTTTGGACTGTCACGGGCGATCGGGGCAAAGATCGCCATCATATGCGAAGGACAATATCTTGTTCACGGATCGGTTTTTGAAAGGACGTCGGGGCGTCCAACTGGGGGCGGAAGAACGCGCTGTCTTGGAAGGCGCCATATCCGAAGTCCGCACCATAGACGCCCGCGCTACCATCGTCAGCGCGGGCGAGCCCTTATCCAACAGCACATTGCTGATCGACGGCTTCATGTGCCGCTATCTCGATGACCGGGAAGGCATGCGCCAACTCGTCGCGGTGCAGGTGCCGGGCGATTTCGTTGATCTCCATGCCTATCCGCTCAAGACGCTCGATCATGATGTCGCCACCCTGACTGCGGCCACCGTCGCGATCGTGCCCCACCGC
The DNA here is from genome assembly GCF_002312805.1 of Sphingobium sp. D43FB. Classification (GTDB taxonomy): domain Bacteria; phylum Pseudomonadota; class Alphaproteobacteria; order Sphingomonadales; family Sphingomonadaceae; genus Sphingobium. Next base: position 166,151 of record NZ_NMUA01000007.1, read on the forward strand.
GCCTTGGACGGCATCAACGCGACCATGCCGGAACTGACCCGCAAATTATGGTTCTCGACCCTGCTCGATGCCGCCATCCACCGGGCCTGGCTGTTCCGTCTCGGCCGGTTGGACGCGGTCGGCCGCGTCGCGCACTTCTTGAGCGAAACAAACGCCCGGCTCCTGCCCGTGGGGCTTAGCGACGGAAGCCGCTTTGCGCTGGGCATCACCCAGAATGACATCGCCGAAATATGCGGCATTACCAACGTCCACGCCAATCGCGTCCTGCGCCAGTTGCGCGAGGAGGGGTTATGCGTCTTCCGCTCGTCGCTCGTGGATATTCTCGACGTGCGGGGTCTCGCCAGGCGAGGGCAGTTCAATCCCGATTATCTCTACATCGACGCCGATCCTACCAAACCCAATGAAAGCCAAGCCTCATGAGGTCTCCCCCTCCCATCGCCGGCACGCAGACGCGGCCCGGCATCGCCAGCGCGGAAGCCGGGCTGGTATTGCTCGACGGTCCCGACGGTATTGCCGTCACCATGACCGCCTACGCCGCATCGGAAACGGGCAAGAGCCTGATCGAGGCCGCCCAACGCGCCGAACATTGGACCGAGCCAGAGGCGTAGGAATATGCTGCGTTGCGGCAGAATGAAGAAATTTATCCTCACATCTCCATGAAGATAAGGGGATTAGGCATCATATTCTATTGTGCGATGCAGCAACTATCTGGGCGGTTCGACCATTATAGCATAATATAGGCGTAAGCCGAACCGGAGACCCCATGATGACCCGTCTAAGTTCCACCATTACCCAACTCGCCAAATTCCGTGCGATGACCCACGGCGCGTCGGCCGACCCCGTCAAGGATCGCCTGGACGACCTGATCGCCTTCGGCAGCAACCCCGGTGCCCTGCGCGCCAGAATCTATGTGCCCGCAAATCTGGCCAAGGGCGCGGCGCTGGTCGTGGTCCTCCATGGCTGCACCCAGAATGCAGCGGGCTATGATCACGCCGCTGGCTGGTCACAACTCGCCGACGAACAGGGCGTTGCGCTGCTCTTCCCCGAACAGCAGCGGTCGAACAATCCCAACCTTTGCTTCAACTGGTTCTCGCCCCTCGATTCCCGGCGCGATTCCGGCGAAGCGCTCTCGATCCGCCAGATGATCGATACCATGGTTGCCACCCATGACATCGACCAAAGCCGCGTCTTCGTGACCGGCCTGTCCGCGGGCGGCGCCATGACGTCGATCATGCTGGCCTGCTACCCCGAACTCTTCGCGGGCGGCGCGATCATCGCCGGCCTTCCCTTCGGTTGCGCGGCCTCGGTCAACGACGCTTTCGCCCGCATGCGCGGCGAGGGCTATCCCGCCGACGATCGCCTACCCGAACTGGTCAAGGCCGCGTCCGGCCATCAGGGACCATGGCCAACCATTTCTGTCTGGCAGGGCAGCGCCGACCAGACCGTCGCCCCCTCCAATGCTGACCGCATCCTCGCCCAATGGCAATCGCTACACGGCGTCGATGGCTTGCCCAGCGAGCAGACAATCATCGACGGCAGCCCACGCCGCACCTGGCGTGACGAAAAGGGCAGGGCGGTCATCGAGTCCTATGAGATTGTCGGCATGGGCCATGGCACGCCACTGAACACCGTAGGACCGGACGGCCATGGCAACGCCGCCCCCTATATGCTGGAAGCGGGCATCTCCTCGACCGGACAGATCGCTCAGGCTTGGGGGCTGATGACCGCCACACCCGCCCGCAAATCCGCCCCCACGCCCGGCGAACGCATCCGGCCGCAACCCATGCACGCCAGAAAGCCAACCTCAAAGCCAGCGCACAAGGCGACCGGCGTCAGCGCCATCATCGAAGACGCGCTGCGCAAGGCCGGACTGATGCGATGATCGGATAGAGGGGCCGCGCCGGGAGGCCGGCCCCTCGGCGGATAGTTGACTGTAACAGCTGTTTGGTGTAGTCCTCATCTACGCCAGCAGGAGAGGCCCGATGTACAGCTACGTCCCCCCGATCGACGATTACCGCTTCCTGTTGACGCACGTCCTGCGCTTCGATGAAGCGATGGCCGATGTCGGCAAGGATGTGGACGCGGACCTCGCAGTCGCCGTACTGGAAGAGGCGGGTCGCATGTGCGCCGACCGGCTCCAACCTCTCAACCGCGAAGGCGACGAACAGGGCAGCCGCCTGGTCGACGGCGCCGTCGTCACGCCACCCGGCTTTGCCGACGCCTATCGCGAATTCGTGGCAGCTGGCTGGCCCGCGCTCGCCGCGTCGCCGGACCATGGCGGGCAGGGGCTACCCTTCATCCTCCAGCTCTGGCTCGACGAAATGCTCTCGGCCACCAACCTGTCCTTCGGCCTCTTTCCCGGCCTGACGCGCGGCGCGGTGGAAGCGATCATCGCCCATGCCAGCGAAGACTTGAAAGCCGCCTATCTCGCCCCGCTGGTCAGCGGCGAATGGACCGGCGCGATGGCGCTCACCGAAAGCGGCGCAGGCACCGATCTTGCCCTGCTCAAGACCAAGGCCGTGCCGCTCGGCGATGGCCGCCACGCCGTCACCGGCCAAAAGATCTTCATCTCGTCGGGCGACCATGATTTCGGCGGCAATATCATCCACCTCGTCCTCGCCCGCCTCCCCGACGCCCCGCCCGGCGTCAAGGGGATCAGCCTCTTCCTCGTCCCCAAATTCCTGCCCGACGCCGATGGCGGCTTCACCATCCGCAACAGCATGTCGGTCGGCGCGCTCGAAAAGAAGATGGGCATTCACGCCCAGCCCACCTGCGTCATGAATTATGACGAGGCGACCGGCTGGCTGGTGGGCGAACCGCATCGCGGCCTCGCTGCCATGTTCACGATGATGAACGCCGAACGGCTGATGGTCGGCATCCAGGGGCTGGGCATCGCCGGTGCGGCTTACGGTCAGGCGGCAAGCTACGCCAAGGAACGGCTCCAGGGCCGCAGCGCCGATGGCACCCGCAACCCGGTGGCGATCATCGAACATGCCGATGTCCGCCGCATGCTGCTCATCATTCGCGCCTTTGTCGAGGCGGGCCGCGCACTGGCGGGCTGGACCGCGCTCCAGCTTGATCGCGCCCATGCCCATCCTGATGCCGCCGAGCGGGCAAAGGCCGACGCGCTGGTCGCGCTGCTGACCCCGGTGGTCAAGGCGGCCTTCACCGACATGGGCTTTGAAAGCGCGGTGCAGGCGCAACAGGTGTTTGGCGGTCATGGCTACATCCGCGAATGGGGCATGGAACAATATGTCCGCGACGCCCGCATCGCCCAGATTTACGAAGGCACCAACGGCGTGCAGGCAATGGATCTGGTCGCGCGCAAACTGCCGCTGTCGGGCGGCGCTGTAGTCGAGGGCTTTTTCAACCTGATCGCCGCTGATCTCGACGCCACCGACCTGCCGGTTGCGACCCGCACCCGCGAGGCGCTTGGCAAATTACGCGATGTCACCGCTTCGCTTCGCGGCGCATCGGTCGATGCGTCGGGGGCGGCCGCGGTCGACTATCTGCGCCTCTTCGCCCTCGTCGCCATGGGCTGGATGTGGACCCGCATGGCTACTGCCGCGCAGGACGACACACCGCTCCACCACGCCAAGCGCTCCGTCGCCGCCTTCTTCGCCCAGCGCATGCTGCCCCAGGCCGATGCCCTGGCCGTCAGCATCATGGCAGGCGAAGACACGTTGATGGCGCTGGAAGCCGACGCTTTCTAACCCGCGCCCTTGCCTCGGCGTGGCCGCAACGCATCGCGCATGGCGATGTTGGAATTGATCCGCGTCACGCCCGGCAGGCGCGATAAGATCTCGCTGTGGATGCGTTCATAGGCGTCCACGCTGTCTGCCTCGACCCGCAGCCAATAATCCACCGCGCCGGTCATCAGGAAACATTCGCGGATTTCCGGGCATTGTCGCACCGCATGTTCGAACCGTGCGAGATAATCCTCGGTCTGCCGATCCAGCGTCACCTGCACAACGACATTGACCAGCGGGCTGTCATCGCGCCCGCCCGCGACGATCGTATAGCCGCGAATGACGCCCTGCGCTTCCAATTGCCGGATGCGCCGATGGCAGGCAGACGGCGACAGGCCGACCTCCGCTGCGATCTCGGCATTGGACCGCCGCGCATTGAGCTTGAGCAGGCGCAGGATGGCGCGATCGGTCGTATCGAAGGAAATGGCCATATATGCGAATCTCGTGAACTATTCTGCGATTTCACGGTTTGAAATGGAATATTCTTCGATCATTTGCCATCCCATTTCGAAGAAACGTGATCTACACTGCGGCACGATGAGAAGGGGAAGCGGCATGGATTTGCAGATGGCGGGCAATTTGCGCATCGACCTTGCCGCACTGGTCGCCAACTACCGGCTGATCGCGGCGCAGGTCGCCCCCGCCAGCGTCGCGGGCGTGGTCAAGGCCAATGCCTATGGCCTGGGCGCAGCCGAAGTATCACGCGCATTGCTCGACACTGGCTGCCGCCATTTCTTCGTCGCCCATCTGTGCGAAGCCACCGCTTTGCGGTCCCATCTGCCCATCGACGCGACCCTATACGTCTTGAACGGTGTGCAACCCGGCGCAGAGGCAACTTGCGCGGCGATCGGCGCGCTCCCGGTCCTCAATTCGCTCGAACAGATCGACGGTTGGGCTGCAACGGCCCGCACGCTGGGCCATGCGCTCCCGGCGGTGATCCAGGTCGATAGCGGCATGTCGCGCCTCGGCCTCGCATCCACCGAACTCGGCACTCTGCGCGATCAGCCGGATCGGCTGGCGGGCATCGACCTGCGCCTGGTCATGACCCATCTCGCCTGCGCCGATCATCCCGACGACAGCTTCAACCCGCATCAGCGCGCCACCTTCGATGCGATCGCCCGGCAATTCCCCGGCGTGCCCCGCTCGATCGACAATTCGGGCGGTGCCATGACGGCGGGCGTCACCCATGGCGACATCGTCCGCGCCGGCATCGCCCTTTATGGCGGGGCACCCCATGGCCAGCCCAACCCGATGCACGCCGTTGTCGCGCTTGACGCCCATATTATCCAACTACGCACCGTCGAAGCCGGGGCTGGGGTCGGCTATGGCCTCACTCATCGCTTCGACCGCCCATCGCACATCGCCACCGTGTCGGTCGGCTATGCCGATGGCTGGCCACGGCATCTGAGCAACCGGGGCTTTGCCTATATCGGTGGCGTGCGCGCGCCGATCGTCGGCCGCGTCTCGATGGACAGCCTGGCGCTCGATGTCACCGACGTCCCCGACTATCTCCTCTATCCCGCAGCCGCCGTCGAACTCATCGGCCCGCACCAGTCGATCGATGATGTCGCGGCACAAGCGGACACGATATCCTACGAGATTTTGACCCGGCTCGGCCCCCGCTACGCGCGCAGCTATCTGCCCGCGCCCGCCGCCATTCAGGAGCAATAGACCATGAAGATCGTCATTCTGGGCGGCGGTGTCGTCGGCGTCACCTCCGCCTGGTATCTGTCGCAGGCGGGGCATGAGGTCGTCGTCATCGACCGCCAAAGCGGCGTTGCGCAGGAAACCAGCTTCGCCAATGCGGGCGAAATTTCGCCCGGCTATGCCTCCCCCTGGGCCGCGCCCGGCATCCCGGCCAAGGCGTTGCGCTGGCTGTTCATGCAGCATGCACCGCTGATCCTGCGGCCCAATGTAGATATGGCCATGATCCGCTGGATGATCGCGATGCTCGGCAATTGCAACGCAGCCGACTATCGCATCAACAAGGGGCGGATGGTGCGTCTCGCCGAATATAGCCGCGACCAGTTGATCGCGCTGCGTGAAGCGACCGGCATCCGCTATGACGAACGCACCCAGGGCACGCTGCAACTGTTCCGCGAACAAAAGCAGCTGGACGGCATCGCGAAGGATATCGAGGTGCTGCGCGCCGACAATGTGCCCTTCGAAGTGCTCGACCGTGCCGGTTGCATCGCCGCCGAGCCGGGCCTCGCCGCCAGCGCTTCGCCGATCGCAGGCGGCCTTCGTTTGCCCAATGACGAAACCGGCGACTGTTTCAAATTCACCAATGCGCTCGCCGACATGGCCCGCGCACGCGGCGTCCAGTTCCTGATGGGCCGCACCATCCACGGATTGGCGTGCGAATCCGGCCGGATCAGCCATGTCGTCACCAGCGATGGCCCCGTCACCGGCGATGCCTATCTCGTCGCCATGGGCAGTTTCTCGCCGCTGCTCCTCGCCCCGCTCGGCCTGCGTCTGCCGGTCTATCCGGTGAAGGGCTATTCGATCACCGTGCCGATCGTGCAGGAGGAAGCCGCGCCGGTCTCGACCCTGCTCGATGAAAGCTACAAGGTCGCGATCACGCGGCTGGGCGATCGCATCCGGGTCGGCGGCATGGCCGAACTATCGGGCTATACCAATGACCTGCCGCAAGCGCGCCGCGACACGCTCGACCATAGTGTCGGCACGCTCTTCCCCGGCGCAGGGGACTTGTCGCAGGCCACCTTCTGGAGCGGCCTGCGGCCTATGACCCCTGATTCCACCCCGGTCATCGGCGCGACGCCGCTCGACAATCTGTTCCTCAACACCGGCCATGGCACGCTCGGCTGGACCATGGCCTGCGGTTCAGGCCAGGTGATCGCCGACATTATCGGCGGCCGCCCCCCGGCGATCGAGACCGCTGATCTGGGCCTCGCCCGCTACCGCCGCTGACGTTTCCAAGGAGAAGACCCATGACCATCACCCGCATCGAAACCGGCCCGCGCATGAGCGAAGCGGTCATCCATGGCGACACCGTCTATCTCGCGGGCCAGGTCGGCACACCGGGCAAGAGCGTCACCCACCAGACGCAGGAAACGCTCGCCGAAATCGAGCGCTTGCTGGCATTGGCGGGCAGCAGCAAGGCGCATATCCTGCGCGCCACCATCTGGCTCGCCGACATGGCTGATTTTGCGGAAATGAACGCGGTGTGGGACGCTTGGATCGCGGACGTTCCCGCACCAACTCGTGCAACCGGCGAAGCAAAGCTCGCCGACCCAGGCTATAAGGTCGAAATCATCATCACCGCCGCCCGAGCCTGATGGACAAGGCTTTCCAACATGGAGGCGGTGCCTTGTGCCACCGGTAGCATAGCTGCTATTCCGCCCTTCATGGACCCATTGGCACAGCCCGAAATCCAACTGCCCCCCGCGACCCGCATCGCCGCAACCGACAATGTCGCCATCGCTCTGCGCGACCTCGACGCGGGCGAGACGATGTCAATTGGTGAAACCAGTGTACGGGTCGCTGTACGAATTGCGCGCGGCCATAAGGTCGCACTTCGCCCCATCGCGGCGGGGGAAGCCGTACTACGCTATGGCTGGCCCATCGGTACGGCGGCGCAACCCGTCGCGCCGGGTGATCATGTCCACAGCCATAACCTCACCACCAACCTGAAGGCGGAAGAACCCTACACCTTCGTCCCCGTCCCATCGGCCGCCGCCGCTCCGACCTCCCGCTGGACCTTCCAGGGCTATCGTCGCGCCGACGGATCGGTCGGCACCCGCAATGAAATATGGGTCATCCCGACCGTTGGCTGCGTCGCCCGCACCGCCGATCGCGTCGCGCAACAGGCTGCCATCCGCCATGCCGGCCGCGTCGATGCCATCCTTGCCTTCCCCCATCCGCTGGGCTGCTCGCAACTGGGCGATGATCTTGACGCCACCGCGCGCCTGCTCGCGGCGCTCGCCTGCAACCCCAATGCTGGCGGCGTCCTGCTCATCGGTCTTGGCTGTGAAGAGAACCAGCTGACCGCCCTGTTGGAGCGTGTTCCTGCCGATCGCCGCACCCGCATTCGCAGCGTCGGCGCCCAACTGAGCGCCGACGAATATGCCGACGCTGCCACCGCGATCGACGCACTGGTCGAAACCGCCGCGCAGGACCAGCGCGAGGAATTCGGCATCGACGCCTTGCGTCTTGGCCTCAAATGCGGCGGCTCGGATGGCCTCTCCGGCCTGACCGCCAACCCCCTGATCGGCCGCGCCGCTGATGTCGTCACGGGCGCGGGTGGGCAGGCGATCCTCACTGAAATCCCGGAAATCTTCGGTGCCGAACGGCTGTTGATGCAGCGCGCCGCCAATGTCGATGTCTTCGAAGCGCTGGTCACCTTGGTCAACCGCTTCAAGCGCTATTTCATCGACCATGGCGAGCCGATCTCGGAAAATCCCAGCCCCGGCAATGTCGAGGGCGGCATCACCACGCTGGAGGAAAAATCGCTGGGCGCGGTGCAGAAGGGGGGCCATGCCCCGGTAACCGACGTCCTCGCTTATGGCGAAACCCTGCGCCGCCCCGGCCTGACGATCCTCGAAGCCCCCGGCAATGATGCCGTCTCCATGACGGCACTGGCAGCGGCGGGCGCGACCATCACGCTCTTCTCGACCGGACGCGGCACCCCGCTGGGCAGCCCGATCCCCACACTCAAACTCGCGACCAACCATGACCTCGCCCGCCGCAAACCCGGCTGGATCGACTTCGACGCGGCTATCGTGCTGGACGAGGGAATGGACGTCGCGACCGATTCACTCATGACCCGGATCTGCGCCATCGCGTCGGGCGAACCCGCCCGCAACGAAATCAACGGCGAACGCGACATCGCCATCTGGAAGCGCGGCGTGACGCTGTAACCGACCCGATCAGATCGGCCAGACCTCGCGCCGATAGGCCGAATCCCAGAACATCCACTCATAGCGCGTCGCCACCCGGAACGCCTGGGCCATGGCGTCACGCACGGCCGGACTCGCCGCCTCCGCCGCGGCATCCACCGACGCCCGCACACGATCTGTCGCTTCGCCAAATTCAGGCGCGGCATAGGTGTCGATCCACGGCGCATAGGGGTTGGGGCTGACCGCCTGCGGTCTGATAGCGCAGCCCACTTCCCAGTAGACCCAGAAGCAGGGCAATATCCCCGCGATCAGTTCCTCATAGGTCCGCGTCGCGGCCAGACTGGTCAGATAGCCGGTATAGCCCAGGCACGCCGGGCTGGGCTCGACCGCCGCCGCCATGTCGCCGCTTACCCCGAACTGCGCGAAAAAGGCCTGGTGCAAACCTTCCTCGACCTGCACCGCCACTTTGGCCCCATCGGAAAATTCCAGCCGCCCGGCCGCACTCGGCGCGCGCGCCGCCGCGATCGCCAGCACCCGCGCATATTCGGCGAGGTAGAGGCTGTCCTGCACGATATAGTGCTGGAAACTGGCCGACGGCAATGTCCCCGCCGCCAGTTCGGTCAGGAAAGGGTGGGCCAAGATGGCTTGCCGCAACGGCGCGACCTCGTCCCAAATCTCTGCGCAAAAGCTCATCATCTCGTCTCCTGTCAGAACTTGACTGAGGCGCTCGCCCCGAACTGGCGGCCGGTATTGATCGTGAAACTGTCGAACGGCCCATTGGGACCAAGCCCCAACAACAGCGGCAATTGCTGCTGGCCAAAGGCGGAGATCGCCCAGCGCTTGTCGAACAGATTTTTCGCCCAGATGTCGAACGTCCAAGCGCCCTGCGTCACGCCGATCCGCCCGTCGACCGACGTATAGCCCGGCGTATGCAAGATATTGTCGATCTCGAAATCCACCCGCGACACATAAGCGACGCTCAGCCGCGCATCGACCAGCGCTGGTCCTGCCGCGCCCTCCCAGCCGATCCCGCCATTGACCGTCCAGTCGGGCGCGTTGGGCGTCCGCTTACCGCTCATATCGACGATCGCCGGTTCACCCGACTCCGGCGTCGGATTGGGGGTCAGATAGCGACCCGTGCGGCTATGCGTCCAGGCGATCCCGCCATCGACGCGGAACCCTGCGCCCAGCGCCACATCGCCCGACGCCTCCAACCCATGGACATCGACCTGCGGCACCGACAGCACCACCGAATTGCCAAGGAACACGGTATTCTGGAAATTGCTATAGTCGGTCACGAAGCCCGCGATCGACCCACGCACCAGCCCATCGCTGCTCTGGGCCTTGATGCCGACCTCGACCGACTTGGTCGTCTCGCCGGGGAACACGGCTTGCCACACATCCGTCGCGCCGGGCAGGGGATTGAACCCGCCCGCCTTGAAACCAACCGCGCCGGTCACATAAGCGGTCAGATCGGCATTGGGTCGCCACGCCAGCGAAACCTTGGGCTGCCATTTGTCGAACGTCCGCGCCCGCTGCGCCACCAGCGCGTCGCTTGTCGTGCCGACCGTATCTTCCTTGCGCCGATCACGGTCGTAGCGCAGCGCGGCGGTCAATTCGATCTGCGGCGCAATATCGTAGCTCGCCTGGGCGAAGACACCGATCTGGTTCGAGCGTGTCTCGGCACGCAACGCTTCCGCGCCGAACAACAACGGCCCGAAATCGTCAGTCCGGTCGCGCTCCAGCCGCTGGAAAAACAGCCCGACATGCCAACGTAACGGACCATCGGTCATCGATGTCAGTCGCAACTCGCTGGTCCATGCCAGAATATCAACGGGTTGAGAGATAGGCTGGATACCATCTGGAAAGAGCGGAATGCCGCCTAGCGTGATCGGCGTGTCGTTGCGGAAATCCAGTTCCTCAACGAAATCCTTATGATATTCATCATAGCCGCCGGTCCAGCTCAGGCTCAGGGTATCACCCAGCAGCTGCTCATAAGTCGCTTGAATGCCCCAATAATTGCGGTCGGAACGTCCCTCAAAATCACCGAACGGATCGGTCAGCGCTTCGCCTGCCAGCCGTCCGCCATAGAGGCCGGTCACATTACCCGACGAGATATAGGCCGCGCCGCCTTCCTCGTCGGCCCAACTCGCGCGCAGCTTCAGCGTGGCGGTTTCGCTCAGCGCCACTGTTGCTTTTAACCGCAGATTGCGGCTGATCTGGCCATCGACCTTCTTGTCGAGGAAGCTGTTGCGGATGAACCCCTCGCTGTTGCGATAGGAACCCGCCAATCGCACCTGCACCCGGTCGGACAGGGGCGCATTGACCACGCCATCGGCAGTCCAGCTAAGCCCGTTGCCGATCCCGACCGCTGCCTCGCCGCCCCAATCCGGGCCTGGCTCATTCGTTGCCACCGCAATCGCGCCGCCCGATGCCGAGCGCCCGAACAGCGCGCCCTGCGGTCCCTTCAATATCTCGACCCGCGCGACATCATAGGTCCGCAGGGTGAAGAGTTCGGAATCGGCCAGCGCCAAACCATCAACGATATAAGCGATAGAAGGCGACTGGCTGCGATTGGTCGATACGCCGCGTACCGATATCAAATTCGTACCTGGATCCTGATCATTGATGATGAATATGCCCGGCGTCGCCGCGATGAAATCATCGATCGTCGTCATCTTGCGCGCGGCAATAGCGGCGGGACCATAGACGGTCACCGTATCGGGCACACCGATCTCGGCTTCCTCGCGCCCCCGCGCCGTGACAATGATGCGATCCGCCTCGCTCCCTTCGGCCGCCCGCGCCGCATTGGACAATGCGAAAGCGAAGGGCAGGGTGGATAGACAGGTAAACGAGATGATGGCGTAACGACGCATAGTCCCTATTCCTCCGCCGGTATGAGCCGGATCAGGTTCGCGGGTTTGCGGACTAGGCACCCCTTGCGCCCGATCCGCGTCTCAGCCCTGACAGCGCCAGGACACCCCGTGGGTGAATGTGCACCTGCGACTATGCGCAGAATGTGCGAACGTCAAACGCTTCCGTGATTGGGAGGGGTCGCATAGTTTGCGCTGTGGCTACATCCATCGAAATGCCGCAAACGAAGGCGGTTTCGATTTGAAGCGCGACATCCATGGGATGCGTAGCATTTCATCCAGGGTGGGGCGAGCCCCACCCTGGATGGCAAATCTACCGGGCGTTGAGGAGGGTGATTTGCTCTCCCAGAACGTCATGCGGGGTGCGATAGTTCAGGCACTTGCGAGGGGTGCTGTTGATGCGATCAGCAACGGCCTGGATTTCCTTATCCGATAGCAACGCCAGGTCCGTGTCAGACGGCAGGAAGCGCCGTATGCGACCGTTGCTGTTTTCCACGCTGCCCTTTTGCCAGGGTGCCGATGGCAGGCAGAAATAGCTCGTCATCGCGAGTTTCTTCTGGAGTGTCACAAAGGCAGCAAATTCCGTTCCCCGGTCAAAGGTGATGCTCTGACGCAGGGAAGGGGGCAGCATGTGCAAGTGGTGCTGGATTCCCGACATGACGCCGGCGGAATGCCGACTGGGATTGCGGGCGAGGATAGTAAACCGGCTGCGGCGCTCGACCAGCGAGGTGAGGTTGGCTTTGCCATATTCCAACCTGAAGATCATCAGGTCGCCTTCCCAATGACCAAAGCTGCTGCGATTACCGATTTCGGAAGGGCGTTTGCCAATGGTGTTGGCCAAAGGGATATGCAGACCGCGGGGCTTGCGCGCATAGCGCTGCCGTCGAGATCGACGGGCAACAGGCAGAAGGCGCCACAGGCCCTGGCTTCGTCCGTCCGGCCCATAGACGAACTGGTAGATGGTCTCGTGACAGACGGCTTCACGATTACCGCGATGGCGTCGAAGGTATCCCGCAATCTGCTCCGGCGACCAGGCTGCTGACAAGCGGTCGGCGATATAGGCGGCAAGCTCGGGCTTTCGGGCGATTTTGCCGCCACGCACCCGGCGCCTGTCCGCCATCGTTTGTGCGGCCGTTGGAAAATAGCCACGAAACACCGGCTCGTCATCGAGATGCTGATTACGTTTGAGCTCGCGATACATGGTCGAACGATGTCGCTGCAGCGACGCTGCTATCTGATGCACGGACCGCCCGGTTGCAGCCAGTTGATAGATCTGTCGCCGCTCATCCAAACCCAGATGCTGGTAGCCGTTCATCATGTGCCTTCCTGGAAAGGGGATCAAACCCCTATAAATCCTAGGATTTCGCACTTCGATCTAGAATCCACCCGAAGATCGCCAATGTTCCTGCTATTTAGAGAAGTCACTATTTCTGCCATATAGAAATGTCACAGGGTGGGGAACAGCAGGGGCTGCGTGGAGCCATCCACACAGCGCAGCGCAGACCCTGCTGATGCGCTGAGTTAGAGATGGTGCGCCATGGACCCGCTGCTCTGCAGTGGGCCCGGTCATGTGTTCTGCACGAAGCTGAGCGTCCCGCGTTCGCGCAACGCCTCGTCACTGAGCCTGGAACCGCGCTTGAGCTTTGAGCCACCCAGTTTGCGGCGGTCGATCTTTGGTGGTGGTTCTGGCTGGGGGAAGAGATGCGTGGGCTGATCACGACGGGCAGGGGCATCGTTGTTGCGCTTGCGATGATGCGGCATGATCGCCTGCATCTGCTTTGCCAGGATCAGAGCCGCGTCCAGATGTTTGTTCCCGACAATGGCTGGCTGGTTGACCTGCCGCATCTTGTCGAACTGGCGATAGGGTAGGACATGCCCTTCATGCTCGATCTCCAGCCGGCCATCGGGATACTCGCATATAGTCACCCGCTTGCGCGCCAGCTTCCTGGCGAGATCGCTTGGCTCCAGGATGAACATCACCTTGTTGTAATGCAGAGTCAGTGCCGCCGTCACCGTCCGTTGTTCCTGCCAGACCATGATCGAGCGCAGATCGTCATGCGGGGCGAGGGGGCGGTGCAGATCGCGGGCATCGAAGGCAGGGCGAGCAAACTGAGCATTGTGCCTGGCCATGTAGGCCGCCAGAAATGCATTGGCTTCCGCGATGGACGATATGCCTTCAAGGCGCATCGCCTTGACCAGTCGGTCCTGTAAGGTTGCATTGGCCCGTTCGACCCGGCCCTTGGCCTGCGGCGAATTGGCACAGATAATCTCGATGTTCAACGCATCCAGTGCCCGGCCGAAATGCGTCATGCCATCGCGCCTAGCTGTAGGTTTTGGGTTGCGAAAGACCGTGTGCTTGTCGGAATAGAAGGCAACCGGCTTGCCGTGCCGCTCGATATACTCGCGCGTCGCCTCCATATAGGCGAAGGTGCTCTCGCTCTCGACCATCTTGAGGTGCATCAGCTCGCTGGTGGCGTCGTCAATATAGACGAGCAGGGTGCATTGCGGCCCGCGATCCTCGAACCACCAATGTTTTGAGCCGTCAATTTGGATCAGCTCGCCACGACAGTCCCGCCGATAACGCGGTTGATACGGGCGAGGGCGGCGGGCCTGACGATCTTTCCAGAACCCGGCTTCGATCATGATCTGTCGCAGCTTCTCCCGCGAAATCCGGACATTATGCCGTTCGGCCAGATACTCGGCGGCCAGGGTAGGCCCAAAATCATGATAATGGGTCCGAACCAGCGCGACAATCTGATCTCTGATGGCATCATCCATGCGCCGGTTGCTTGGTCGACCACGGCGGCGCGACAAAAGCCCGGATGATCCATCGTCAAGGTAACGCGTCAGCAGTCGATGGGCGTGGCGGCGGCTGACGCTCATCAGCCTTGCGGCCTCGGTAACGGTCATGCGACCTGAAACCACATGCATTAACGTCTCGACCCGCGAAAGCTCCTCGGTACTCATACGCAACACCGCCATGCTCAATACCTCCGAACAGCCGGAGGGCACGGTAGCCCAAGTGAGACATCTCTACTTTGCGCGACTGTGACATTTGAACGTTGCTGCTACAGCCAAGATAATCGATAATATATATTATGTTAAATATATCTTCTATTCGGCCCGACATGCTTCCCGTCGATCGCCCGCCCACCGAACCGCATTTTCCAACAACCGTACATGATGCACGTCAGCATATGTTTCCGGGCGATGGCCGATAGCGCTGTACGACATCCGTCCTTTGCCGATGCAGCGCGTCCAGGCAATATAACGGGCGCACCGTGCCGCCCGGTCCACATCGGTCACCGGGATCGCCCGCAAACGTTGGTCGATCGCGGCCAACGTTTCTGGCGACATGGCTTTTTCCCCCATCGCCCGCACCGTTAGAATGGCGGCGAAAGTCGGTGCCTTCGTCGATGTCAGGCTCGACGGCCGTCCCTTGAAAAGATCAGGAGCCTGCGTCTCCAACATATTTTTCGCCACGGGGTTGAGCAACAGATCAACCAACGGTGACTCGATCGAAAACGGCGCATCGCGGAGCGGGCAGTCTATCAGCGTCCGCGCCGTGACTGGGCTGCTGGTTAAGCTGGCCAGGACTAGGCCAGCCAGTATCGCCCCCATCCGTTTCATCACCGCTCTCCCATCATCTTGTGTAAGATAAGGCTATAGCAGTGCGACAGCGATGAAAAGGCGAGCCGTGGCCGACCCGCCCTCTCCGTCAGCCCATCGTCGGGATGACGAAGCTCTGGTCCATCACCGCACCGCCGCTCGGCCAACGCTGGGTGATCGTCTTGACCCGCGTATAGAAACGTACGCCGTCCATGCCATATTGATTCATGTCGCCAAAGCCCGACCGCTTCCAGCCGCCAAAGCTGTGATAGCTGACCGGCACCGGGATCGGGACGTTGATGCCCACCATGCCGACCTCGACATTGGCGCAGAATTTCCGCGCATAATCGCCGTTGCGGGTGAAGATCGCCACGCCGTTGCCATATTGATGCTTGGTCGGATAGCTCAGCGCCTCCTCGAACGTGTCGGCTCGCACCATCTGCAACACCGGCCCGAAAATCTCTTCATTATAGCTTTTCATGTCCGGTTTCACATGGTCGAGCAGCGTCGGCGCCAGGAAAAACCCCTCCTCATAGCCCTGCAACGCAAAGCCGCGCCCGTCGATCACCAGTTCAGATCCTTCATCAACCGCCATCTGAATATAGTTTTCAATCCGTGCCTTATGCGCCGCACTGACCACCGGACCATAATGGGCGTCAGGATCGCTCGGCACGCCGACGCGCAATCCCGCTATCCCGGTTTCGAGCTTGGCCCGCAGCGCCACCGCGGTCGCTTCGCCCACCGGCACCACTACCGGCAACGCCATACAGCGTTCGCCTGCCGATCCGTAAGCCGCGCCCAATATGTCGGCGACGGCCTGGTCCAGATCGGCGTCGGGCATGACGATGCCATGATTTTTCGCGCCGCCCATGCACTGCATCCGCTTGCCATTCGCCGCCCCGCGCCCATAGACATATTGGGCGATGTCGGACGAGCCGACAAAGCTGACCGCGCGGATCGCCGGATTGTCGAGGATCGCGTCCACCACCTGCTTGTCGCCATGAACGACGTTCAGGATGCCTGCGGGCAGCCCCGCCTCCATCGCCAGCTCCGCCAGCCGCATCGGCACCGACGGGTTCCGCTCGGAGGGTTTCAGGATGAACGCATTGCCGCACGCGATCGCTGGCGCGAACATCCACATCGGAATCATCGCCGGGAAATTGAACGGCGTAATCCCCGCCGCGATGCCGATCGGCTGGCGCATCGAATAGACGTCGATCCCCGGTCCTGCGCCTTCGCTATATTCGCCCTTGAGCAGATGCGGAATGCCGCAGGCGAATTCCACCACGTCCAGCCCGCGCTGGATATCGCCCTTGGAATCCGAATGGACCTTGCCATGTTCGGCCGACAGCATTTCGGCCAGCTCGTCCATATGCGTTTCGATGAGCGCCTTGAGGTTGAACATCACCCGCGCCCGCCGCTGCGGGTTCATCGCCGCCCATGCGGGCTGCGCCGCCTGCGCATTGGCGACGGCCGCGTCCAGTTCGGTGGGATCGGACAGGCGGACCTGCGCCTGCACCTTGCCGGTCGCCGGATCGAACACGTCGCCCAGTCGAGCGGATGTCGATGCCTGATGATTGCCGCCGATGAAATTGTCGATAATGCGCATGATGCCCTCGCGATAAATGCCTGACGCGGCGATTAGCCTATGGCGCCCTGCGCAAAAATGATCATATGTGCGCATCTGTTGTGCATGGATATATATGCTGCATTGGGATGATCTTCGCCTGTTCCTTGCCGTCGCGCGCGCCGGACGCCTGACCAGCGCTGGGCAGGCGCTGGGCGTTAACCACACCACCGTCGCCCGCCGCCTGACCGCGCTGGAGGAGGCGCTGGGCGCGCGTCTGTTCGATCGCACTTCGCGCGGCGTGGCGATGACCGCGGCGGGCGCGCTGCTGCTCGACCATGCCGAGCGCGCCGAACGCGAGTTCGAGGCTGCCGCCGCAGCGCTGTCGGGACGGGCCGAAGCCATCGCAGGCGAAGTCCGCCTCGCCACGCCGGAAGCCTTCGGCACCTATATCATCGCCCCCAACATCGCCGACTTCCACGATCGCTACCCCGACCTGCTGCTAGAACTGATGCCAGAATCGCGGGCCGTCAGCCTCGCCAATCGCGAGGCCGACATCGCCATCACCGTCGATCGTCCGCCGCGCGGCAAGCTCGTGGTGCGCAAGCTGTGCGACTATCAGCTCGGCCTCTACGCCTCCGCCGACTATCTCGCCCGCAACCCGCCGATCCGCACCGCCCAGGATGTCGCCGCCCAGCCCTTCGTGGCCTATATCGACCAGATGATCGACATGCGTGGCCTGCGCTACCTGTCCGAAGTCGCGGGCGAAGCGCGCCCGGTATTCCGCTCCAGCTCGATCGTCGCCCAGCAAAAGGCAGTGGCGTCGGGCGTCGGCCTTGGCCTGCTCCATCGTTTTTCGGCCGACAGCGAGCCCGGCCTGGTCCGCATCCTGCCCGACGAGGTCGAAATCACGCGCAGCTACTGGCTGGTCCTGCGCCCCGAACATCAAAAATCTCCCCGCACCCGCGCCGTCATCGCCTTCATCGACGATCTGCTGGCGCGCTACCGGGCGTTGCTCTGACCGTCCATCGCCAGAGCGCTGGATTGCCACCCGGCTTGCTCGTGCCGTCTAACTCCCGCATTTCTGCGCCATGTCCGACATAGCTTCACTCCGGCGCACGACGCCCACCGGCTGGTCCGTCCGCCGCGACGATGCCTTCGCGGCGCAGGCCTATAAGGATGGCTGGTGGCAAGCGGAAACCGCCGCCGATGCCCTGGTCCGCGCGGCGCGCGAAACGCCCGACCGCATCCTGCTGATCGACGGCGACACCAGCCTGACCGCCGCCGCCCTCCACGCGCAGGCCTCCCGTCTGGCACAAGCCATACTCGCCCGCTTCGCACCGGGCAGCGCCATCTCCTTCATGCTGCCGAACTGGCACGAAGCCGCCATTATCTACATGGGCGCAACGCTGGCGGGCATGGTCGCCAACCCGATCCTGCCCTCGCTACGCGACCATGATCTGCGCTTCATCCTCGCCGACCTGAACAGTGCGATGATCTTCATCCCCGCCAGCTTTCGCGGGCATGACTATGCCGCCATGCTCGCGCGCGTCACCCCGGCGCTGGACAGCCCGCCCGCCGTCGTCGTCTTGCGCGGCGAGGCAGGCCCGCACATCGCCTTTGCCGACCTGCTGGCAGAAGTCGCCGACGCGCCGCTCCCAACCGTCGATCCCGACGATGTTCGCATGGTCATGTATACCAGCGGCACCACCGGACGGCCAAAGGGCGTTCTCCACAGCCATAACAGCATCAACGCGCTGATCCGCCAAATCGGCCGCCATTGGCTGGTCGAACGGGGCGACCGCTTTCTGGTGCCGTCCCCCATCAGCCATATTGGCGGATCGATCTACGCCTTCGAAACGCCGCTGCTGTTGGGTGCGACCGCGATCCTGATGGCACATTGGAACCCAGATGAAGCCGTCGCCATCATGAGCGCCCAGCGCTGCACCCATATGGCGGGTGCCACGCCATTTCTCCAGCATCTGCTGGCCTCGGCGCGCGCAGCCGGGACGCGCCTGCCCGACCTCAAGCTCTTCATCTGCGGCGGCGCATCGGTTCCGCCAAGCCTGATCCGCGACGCTGCCACCTATTTCGACAAGGCGATCGTCAGCCGCGTCTATGGCTCCACCGAATTGCCTGTCACCACGGTCGGCGTCATCGACCCGGCCGATCGCGATCATGCCGCCGACACCGATGGCCGCCCCGGCATCGCTACCATCCGCATCGCGCCCGATGGCGAAATCCGCGCGCGCGGACCGCAGATGATGGTGGGCTATCTCCACCGGGAGGATGAGGAAACCGGCTTCGACGCCGACGGCTATTATCGCACCGGCGACCAGGGTGCATGGATCGACGGCGACCATCTGGTCGTCACGGGCCGGATCAAGGATATCATCATTCGCAATGGCGAGAATATCGCGCCGAAGGAGATTGAGGATCTGTTGATCGCCCATCCCGACATCGCCGAAATTGCGATCGTCGGCATTCCCGATCCGCGCACAGGGGAAAAGGCGGTTGCCGTCATTGTCCCGCGCAACGGCGTAACAAAGCCCGATATAGCCTCTCTTGCTGACTTTCTCGCGAGCCAAGGCGTTGCCCGCTTCAAATATCCCGAAAGCGTCTTGTGGGTCGATGCTTTGCCCAAGAATGACGCTGGCAAGATACTCAAGGCCGCGATCCGCACGAGCCTGACGACCGCCTGATCAAAGCGCCCGAAACCGGAAATTGCGGAACCGCGCCTCCCCCGGACCAGCCGCATACAAGCCCGGTCGGAGCATCAGGAACCCGCCGCGCACATTATGATGATAGCCTGACACTTCCATGCCCCGGTCGAAGCGGCGCCATGTCCGCCCGCCATCACCGCTCAGATGATAGGAAACGATATGGTGACGGTTGGTCACCTTCATCGTCAGCTTGCGGCCATGGGGATTGGCGGGGCGGCCCCGTTCCATGCCATATTGGTGGGTGACGAAGCGGGTCTCGTCAAACCCCAGCCCGCAATAGAGCCTGTCGTCATAGAAAAGCAGCAGCCCCGCTGTCCCGCCCGGCGCAATCTCGATATCGCACTGAAATTCATAGGCCGGGTCGCCCGCAATCAGCAGCAGCGGCGATGAATTGGCTGGCGCGGTCCCGCGCCCCTTCAAGAACAATATGTTGTCTTCCACCCGTGCCCGGTCTGCTTCGTCGGGCGTCGGCTTGAAGAAATTCCACTTCGCGCCGAGGTTCAACGTGGCGAAATCATCCGACAGCGCCATGCCGTGCGGCAGTGCTGGGCCACCGCGCGGCTTGGCGATGGGCTGCGACAAATCGCCGCCGGTCATGCGGAACCAGCCATCCGGCGTCCATTCGACCGGATCAAGCAGCGTTTGCCGACCCAATGTCCAAAGACCATTTTCATAGCCATGATAGACCGCCCACCAGCTTTTATCGGGCGCTTCCACCAGGCTGGCATGGCCGCGCGACCACCAGCGTTCGGCCAGGCTTTCGGTCCGCACCAGCGGATTGCCCGGATGCTGTTCCCATGGCCCATGAATGGAGCGGGATCGCGCTGCGATTACCATATGCCCGGTCGGTGGTCCCGCTGTTCCGCCCACTGCGGTCAGCATGTAGAACCACCCGCCATGGCGGTGAATTTTCGGTCCTTCCGGTGAAAAGCCTTCCACATCCCATGTGTCGGGATAGCGCCAGGGGTCATAGACATGTTCGACCGCGCCGACGGTCGATAGTCCGTCCTCGCTCAGCCTTATGCGGTCTCCGCCCGACAAAAACAGCCAGCGGCTGCCATCCTCGCCAACCACATGGGAGGGGTCGATATGCTCGTGGAGCTTCAGATCGATGGGGTCGCTCCATGGCCCGTCGATCGTGTCGGCGTGGATGACGAAGATGCTGTCGGGGGCCGCTTTCACCGGGATGTATAGGAAATAGCGCCCGTCATGCTTCTCCAGGCTGACCGCCCATACCGACCCGATATTCTTGTGCAATGCCGCTCCGCGCGGCTGCCAGTTGATCAGGTCGCGGCTATGCCAGATCGTAACGCCGGGATAGCTGTCGAATGTCGAGAAGGTCATGTAATAATCCGCGCCATCTTTGAGGATGGCCGGATCAGGGCGGTCGCCCGAAATCAGCGGATTGAGGAAGCGCCCGTCGCCCAAATCGGCGATACGCTGATTGTCGAAACCCCGTTTCCAGTCCGTCGCGGCCATGGGCGCTGTGGCAGCCTCCGCGCGCCCAAACGCCAGCGCGCTCCCCGCCAATACACCCGTCATCGCGTCGCGCCGACTGATCGCCATAGTCTTTCCCAACCAAAAAAACCGGGCCGCCCGTGCAGAGGCGACCCGGTCATGAGCCTTACATCTTGAAGCGCGCCCCCAACTGGATGGTGCGCCCATAATGCAACTGCTCATAATTGCGATTGGCGTCGAGGTCAGTGTAGCGATCGCGATAATCGTCGGTCAGGTTGATGCCTTCCAGCGACAATTCGATCCAGTCGGTCAACTTGTAGCGCATCGACGCATCGACGTTGATCGTGCTGTTATAGCCTTCGAACACGTTACCCGTGCCGCTATTTTGGTCGATATAGCCGCTGCGATAGCTGGCCGAGACGCGCGCGCTGAACTTGGCATCTTCATAATAGATGGTGCCGTTGAACGCCCGCTTCGACAAGCCGAACAAGGTCGAGTTGCGAACCGAGGACACTGTCCCACCGCCCGGCACCACGGCTGGCCCCGCCACCCTATAGTCTGCGCTGGAGTCCACGAATGTCGCATTGGCGATGCCGCCGAAACGGGACAGGAAACCGGGCAGGAAGGTAAAGGGTGCCTGCACCGACAATTCGATACCCTTCAGGCTCGCACCGGTCCCGTTGACGATCGTGTTGATCGCCCAGCCTTCGTCCCGCTCAGGCTGCCCTGCTGCTGGAGAGCTTGGCGGGATGACGGACAGGGGAAGCCCGGTCGAGGCGAAAGTGCCGTTGATCGTCTGGCCGATCGGGAAGCTCTGAACATCCTTCTTGAATATGGCGACGGACGCGATCGACTGCGGCGCGAAATACCATTCCAGCGCGAGATCATAGGCCGTCGCCCGGAACGGACTGAGGTTGGGATTGCCGAAGCTGACCCGATAATTGAACCCATCGACCGATCCGCCCGGCGTCAGATTGCCCAGCGAAGGCCGCGTCATCACGTCGGCCACCGATGCGCGCACCACGAAATCCCGATGAGGGAAGAAGGCGATGTTCATCGCGGGCAGCCAATCCTCATAGGACCGCGACACCTCCACCGGAACCGCATTGTTCAGGCCGACCGAACTCTGGTTGGTCCGGACATAGCGGATGCCCGCATTGGCCGCATATTCCAGTCCGAAAATCTCGCCCTTGGCGTCGAACTGGATATAGCCGCCCTTGGTTTCTTCCACCACGCTGCGGGTATTGCCTGCATCGATGGTGGGGGTTCGCCCATAAAGGTTCGTAAAGTCGGTCCCCGCTGCTAGATTGGGAACCAGCCATTGCGTCGTGGTACCCGCCGGTGCGTTCGCGCCCTTGAGATTGAACATTTCCGCCAGCGCGGCGGTAACCGGAAAACCATAGACGGCGGACGGGCCAAATGCCGATGATGGCGAGCAATTTAGGGTGCCCAGAACCCGATCGACACCACCATTGCCGCAGACGACCGTATCGCGCGTGAAGCTTTCGGTGTCGAACGAGAAGCGGCGATAGACTGCGCCCGCCTTGACCGTGAAGCCCTCCGTCACATCCCATTCGGTCCGCAACTGTGCGGTACGGAACTTGTTGACCGTCGAAGATGGGCGATCACGAATTTCCGACAATTGGAAATTGGCGGGATCGGTCACGCTGGTTCCGAACGTCAGCACGGGGCGCTTCATATTGCTATAGTCATAGCTATAGCCCTGCGCATCGCGATCATCGAACACCAAAGTCGTTTCGACCGGGATCGAGGCATCCGACTTGGAGAAGCCGCCCAGCAGCGTGAAGCGGAAGCTATCGCTGACATCCTGGTCCCAGGTCGCACCCAACTGGTAGAATTTCGTCTGGGATTTGCGCAGATAATGTTCAGTCCGCACCCAGGCGTCGTTCAGCGTCGCCGACACCAGGTTATTATTGCTGTCATAGACCGGGTTCACGACGTCGATCGATCGTTCGTTCGACCGAAGCAGCACTTCGCCCCACTTTTCTTCGCGGGTTTCACGGAAGCGGGAGAACAGACCGTCGATCGACACCTTCGTCGCATCCGACGGTGCCCACTGGATCGAACCGGTAATACCTAGACGCTCGCGCTCCTGCGCGATTTCGCCATAGCGCGGGATGCGCGGATGGAAAGCAAGCGCGGCTTCATCGCAACCGGCGCTGGGCAGATAGGTGCCGCCGCTATCGGGTTGCGTGAAGCATGGCGTGCCATCGACGCTGTCGAACCGGGCCTGCGACCAGCGCACCGTATTATTACCCATCTGAAGCGTGTCGAGCTTCGAATAGGCGGCCGACAGCGCCACGCCCCACCGACCGTCCGGCGATCTCCAAGACATCAGGCCCGCCAGACGCGGCCCCCATTTCTTGGACAGGTCGTTGTAGGAAGCGGTCGCCGATCCGACGAAGGTGAAGCCATCCTTACCCGCCAGCGGATTGCCGGTGTTGAGATCTACGACCGCGCCGAGCGAACCCTCGTCGAGCGACGCCTCGGCGGTCTTGTGGACGACCAGCGAGCTAAAAAGTTCGGACGCGAACACGTTGAAATCGAAGGCACGGTCTCGGTTGGCACTCGCCCCGTCGGTCGATGTCGCCACGGTTTCCATCCCGTTCACGCGGACACGGGTGAACTGCGCGCCCAACCCGCGCACCGTGATGGCGCGGCCTTCGCCACCGTCACGCTGGATCGAAATACCGGGAATGCGCTGCAGCGATTCCGCCAGATTCTGGTCCGGGAATTTGGCGATATCTTCCGCCACGATCGCATCCACCGAACCGACCGACTGCCGTTTCAGGTTGATCGCCGCGCCCAGGGATTCGCGAAAGCCAGTGACGACGATGTCCGCCACTTCTTCGTCAGCCGCCGTTTGTGGCGCGCCATCTTGTGCCAGCGCGCCGCCCGGCATCGCCAACATCATGGCCGCGATGGAAGATCCTGCCAGCCACAAACGCGCTCCGCGCTTGTTCCGGCTTTGATTGTCGCCCTTTAGCATCGTCACCTTGTCGCTCCTTCCCTGTTTCGGCCGTCATCCGCGGGTGGCGGGACGGCCCTGATTCGTCGGGGGCGAGAGCAGGCGCGACGGGGCCGCTATCCTCTCCCACCCATGCGCCGCCAGCTTTTGCTGATCCGTTGGCGTCATTGGAAACCGGTGTCATAAATGCGCGTCGTGTTTCCGCCTGTCAATATCCTGTGGCAATTTATGTCGTCACCAATGCCTTTTATCCCCAGCTCCTCATTAAGCTTCGGCCTACGCGAAAGGTTTATGCGTCCAATACTTGCCGAATTCGGTGCGTCTGGTCGCTAGACACCCCCGGCCAGGGGCATTCATCACTACTACCGCTCAACAAGTCATCTTTTTCAGACACCGGTGTCACATGACGGTTGATCCTGCCGCCCGGCGGTGGCACACCAGGGATGAGAGGAGACTGATAACCATGCCGATACCCTACCGGCCCCGTCCCCCATGGATGCTGTTAGGCCTGGCCCTGGCCCAACTCATGGCAAGCCAGTCCGCCACCGCCCAACCCGGCCCACAAACCGCCCCCGCAAGCCAGTCCGCCACCGCCTTTCCGGGCGCGGTAGGATGGGCTGCGACAACGCCGGGGGGACGTGGCGGCCGCATCTTGCGCGTCACCACCCTGGCCGCTCACGGCCCTGGCAGTTTCAAGGCGGCGTTAGAAGCCAAAGGTCCGCGAATCATCGTGTTCGAAGTGGGCGGCATCATCGACATGGGCCGCCAGACGCTCAAGATCACCGAGCCCTTCGTCACCATCGCCGGTCAAACCGCCCCTTCGCCGGGCATCACCCTCATCAAGACAGGTATCGACATCGCGACCCATGATGTCGTCGTCCGCCACATTCGCATCCGTACCGGTGTGGATGGGCAACCCAAATTAAGCGGTTGGGAAGCCGACTCTCTTTCCACCGTTGCGGCGCATCATGTCGTGATCGACCATTGCAGCTTCACCTGGGCGATCGACGAGAACATGTCCGCCTCTGGCCCTCGCTTCACAGGCAACACACCCGAAGACTGGCGCAAGGGAACCAGCCACGCGATCACATTTTCCTATAATATCGCGGCCGAAGGCCTTGCCGACGCCAGCCACCCCAAGGGCGAACATAGCAAGGGGACGCTGATTCACGACAATGCCAGCCAGATCCTGATCTATCGGAACCTTTATGCCCATAATGTCGAGCGCAACCCGCTGGTCAAGGGCGGTGGCCAGGTCGCCATGGTCAACAATATTCTCTATAATCCGGGTGAGCGGGCGGTTCATTACAACCTCATGGCGCTCGAATGGGGCGACCACCCCTATCAGACGGGCAAGATCGCCGCAGTCGGCAATGTCCTGCGCGGGGGCGTATCGACCGCCCCAGGCCTGCCCTTTCTGACATTGGGCGGCGATGGTGATCTGGACTATCATGGCAAGGATAATCTTGCCGTCGATCGCTTCGGCGTCGCCCTTCCCATGTTCGGCCGCTATGGCGAAACCCGCGCCAAGCTGAACGAAGTCGCGACCCCGCCGATCTGGTGGCCCGGCACCCAGGTTCTGTCCGTGCGCGACGTCGAAACCCATGTGCTGGATCAGGCCGGTGCCCGTCCTTGGGATCGCGACGCTGACGATTTGCGTGTCCTCTTCTTCGTTGCGGAAGGTCGCGGCACCATCATCGACGATGAACGCGAAGTCGGCGGCTACCCCAAAATGGCGCAAACCCGCGCGCCATTTGTAGAGGCCGACTGGAATCTCGACACGATGGAACCGAAGTCGGGGCGGTATCCTGGCCAGACCGAGGACGTCGCTGAACATCTCTCGGATCGTGACAAGATGATGCGGCAGGGCGAAGCATCGGCCAATCGCCGATGACCCCTCTTCTCCCCCTGCTCCTTGCTGCAGCGCCGCCCATGGTCGTTGTCGATGAACAAAGCGTGCGTGTCGAAGAACCCCCGCCCCATGGCGCGATTGGGGCCAGCACGGCCTACCGGATCAGCGACATCGTCCCCCAGCCTCGCACCATGGAGTTCCGCAAGCGCATCCTCCATGTCGGGGCCGCCATCGGCCTTCACCCGATAGCCCATGATGAAGTCTATTATGTCCTGTCCGGTACAGGCGAAGTGACGTCGGACGGCAAGACCCAGACCCTGACACCCGGCATGGCCGCCTATCTCTACGACGGCGCGGTCGTCGGCATCCGGCAGACGGGAAATGCACCTTTGGCCCTGATCATCAGCTATCCGGTCAAGCCCCATGCCGACGGTAAAGCGAGATAGGCCTGCCAACGAAATATGCTGAGCATATGTATCGAGGCTCACATTCCCGGCTGGATATAGGGTGCGCGCGCAAATAATTCGCGCTCCCAACCGCGCGGATCATCCTCCACGCGGCTCACCCGATCGAATATCATCGTCGCGCGCCGGTCGAGCCGATATTGCGGCCAATCGGCCCGTCCCGTCCGCGCGAATGCCACGAAGCGCGCCATCATCGCTTCACTAGCGGCCCGCGCGCCCGCACCTATGCCGGTAAAAGACCCCGGCGTATAGCGCGACGATCTGGGTGAGAGGTCAGCGACTATCAGGATGAGAACAGATTGTCGCGGCGGGTTCATGGTGCCGGGTTAGATTGTCGCTGGCAAGGGCGATTCTTCGCTCTGATTGTCGCTGAT
>NZ_NMUA01000079.1 GCF_002312805.1 Sphingobium sp. D43FB
CCAACTCGCAAGCCTATCAAATATCCGCGGTGAAATAGACGCAGCGAAATCCCTCGTCCTGATCACATACAGGCTGGCACCGAAAAACGCGGACCGCCGAAGCGAACAACGTCACGAATAATCCGGGCTAAGCCCCCCATGCGTAGCGGACTTCGACTAGCTCGCGCGGTTGCCCGCGATCCAGAGCTAGGGACGGCACATGGCAATTATCTTGTGGCTCAGGCGATCGCCAGAGGATTGAACAAGGGCGATCCCGAAGGCGCGGGGCGTGATGCTGCACAGGCGCGGGGATGGATCGCAGATCAGCTCGTCCGGAGCCGGGTGTTAGAGCCTGCGAAGATGCGGGGTAGCGATAATGGAACGGTGGCTGTGCTGCAGCCGCTCCATGAGGAGATGTTTGCAGGACGTGTCAGGGTCGCACGTTAGCCGCGCCGGGAACGGTAAATCTTGCCAAGTGCGCAAATGAGCAGTAATTTGCACCAATAGTATGAATTATCGACTTATTGATAGCTGGAGGCAGAGCCATGGGAACGGTGCGTAAGACAATCACTCTTACTGAGAAGCAGAACGCGTGGATCGCCTCCCAGATCGACGCTGGTCAATATACCAATGACAGCGAGGCGATCCGTGACCTTATCCGGCGTGAGCAGGAGCGTAGCTTTGAGGTTGAGGCAATACGCCAAGCTTTGATTGAAGGTGAGCAGAGTGGCGAGCCACAGCCGTTTGATTTCGATGTCTTTTTGCAACGCATGAATGCTGCTGATGCCTGAATATCGGTTTAGCCCAGCAGCCGAGCGCGATCTGGCTGAAATTTGGAGACATACCAGTAAGCAGTGGGGCAAGGATCAGGCGAACCGCTATACACTTGCCCTGAAAACTATGTGCACCAACTTGGCTGAGGCCCCTCAGCAGGGGCAGAGTTGCGCCTACATCCGGCTAGGATATCGTCGGCGCAGTGCCGAGCATCACGTTATTTATTTTCGAGAAACAGATTATGGCATCGCTGTTGTGCGAGTTTTGCACCAGCGCATGGACGCCACTCGGCACCTGTAGGAGAGGGTAAGGTGGGAGCAATTGATAAAATATTCTCAGCAAAACGCTTATCTGAACCAGGTGGGCAGCCGTGCTAGAGCGTTTTCTAAGCAGATAGAATCATCTGCTGACTCGGGAAAACGCGGCAAAACAAAGGTCTAGATCACCCGATCCGATGCAATCGGGTCAGATACCGCTTGTCTTATGGCTTTTGGGTCCGTTTGGGTCATGATGGATTGCCCGGACCGGGGCCGTCGGCAGTTGATCGAAAGCATCGCTACGGAAAAACCCACAATCCATTGAGAGCCTTGATGTCCGAGAACCAACTGCGCGAGAAACTGCGGAAGATCGAAGCGCTTTATGCCGGAGCCAAGACGGACGGTGAAAAAGCTGCTGCCGGCGCTGCGGCCGATCGGATCAGGGCAAAATTCGAGAATGCGCGCAAACAGGAGGAGGCCAGGGAGTTTAAATTCTCAATCCCTGATCCCTGGTCGCGGCAGCTCTTCATAGCCCTGTGCCGACGCTATGGCATTAAGCCCTTCCGCTACAGGCGCATGCATCATCAAACCGTGATTGTCCGCGCGCCAGGCAGTTTCGTCCAGAAAACGCTTTGGCCAGAATATGAAGAACTGAGCGCCGCGCTGACCATGCACCTTGCCGATATCACGACGAAGATCATTCGCGAGGAAGTTCATGAGGCGACCCAGGATGCCGAAGAGGTGAATGATACACACAGCCTGCGCTGAACATGACGCCAAGAGGTTGGGAATGAGCAAAATGCCGGGCTACACATGTTGCTTGGCAAACGCATGCCCTGTCGATCCTGCCCTATGTTCATGTTGGATGAGGCCGGCCATCCGATGGGCTCGTTGAGCGATAGGATCACCCTGTCACACGCAGAACATGACCTTGTGCTGAGGCACGCCTCGGGAAACAGGGCTGCATGGCATCAATGCGGTTGCCTTCACAGGCCCGTTGCCCCTCCAGATCGCGCCTGGTGAATATGACCGGCTAAGCTCCCTTGCTTTCGATAGTGGTAGACAATATTGGTTGCGGGCAAACCAGGGCGGCGCAGAAGATTTGGCCCCTCGTCATGTGGAGGCTTTCTTGATAGCAAAACTGGCGCGGCGGGCTCTCATTGTGACAGATAGCATTCGTGTGCTGGGCATCTTGGGCGCGGTACGGGCGCATGTCGGCAATTTCGTTGGCAAAAGAGGAACATCTTTCCCGCGATCACGTCCGCTCCGGATCAAGGGGTGGATGCGCCCAGTTCATTATCGGATGGGCAGCAGTGACTGGCCCGTCCTTCAGAAGATCTTCATGGAAGAAGATTATCATATTCCCTCTCCCGCGCATGCCCGTGCGGTGGACGACCTCTACGCACAATTGCTGGAACGGGGCGTGCGGCCCATAATCGTCGATTGCGGCGCGAACATCGGTCTGGCGAGCGTCTGGTACGCCAACCGGTTTCCAGCTGCACGCATCTATGCGATTGAACCTGAGCCCAATAATTTTGCTATTCTTGAGCGTAACTGCAGCGGCTATGATCAGATCATTCCCTTGCAAGTCGCGATTTCCGACCGGGAAGCCCAGGTCGCACTGACAAATTCCGTCGATGAACCCTGGGCATGGGAAACGACGGAAAGCGAAAATGGCGGCATCGCTACCACGACGATCGACAAGCTGTACGGACAGGAAAGCGGTACGGCACCCTTTATCGTCAAGGTCGATATCGAGGGGTTCGAGGTGGAGTTGTTTCGATCCAATGTGGAATGGGTCGATCAGACACCTGTCATTGTGTTCGAAAGCCATGACTCGATGTTCCCGGGGCGCGGTACCGCGCACGCTATCTTGTCAGTCCTGCTCGCCCATCCCAGGGAATATCTGCAGCGCGGTGAAAACATGTTCGCAATCAGCCGCACGCTGACCCAAAGCGGCGTACCACGCTGACTTGGGCTTAAAATTGTCCGCCATGAACGATCAGCGATCCACGATAGCCCGCGGATTTTTGTGGACCACAGGCATCTATGCCAGTTCCATAGCCGTCAGGTTCCTCACAAGCGTGGCCCTGTCACATCTTCTGGCCCCGGCGATATTGGGTGTCATTGTCATCGCCCAAACCGTTCGCATCGGAGCGGAGCTGCTAGGCGATCTGGGGTTGGAGCAAAGTGTTATTCGGTCCGCGCACGGAGATGATCCGCGTTTCCTCAATACCGCCTGGACTGTTCAGTTGCTCCGAGGCGGTGCCATTTCTCTCCTCTGCTTCGCGCTGGCACCGTTTTTTGCGAGCCTTTTTGGGGTCAGTCTAGCGGTTATGGCCACAATCGCCGCGGCACCGATGCTCAATGCGCTTGCCTCGACGTCGGTGTTCAGCGTTGCACGGCGGTTGGATATCAAGGGCCGCAACCTGTTCGAACTCATTGCCGAAACCTTTGGCCTGTTGATCAATATCACATTGGCCCTCACAATGCCTACCGTGTGGGCGCCTGTCCTTGGGCTTTTACTTACAGTTGCGGTACGGTCGGCCATCAGCTATTGCTTGCCCCACCCGCGACATCATCTTCTGCTGGATAAGGCGTTCATACGCGAGATATTGGGTTTCGGAAAGTGGATAGCATTATCCTCCGCTGCGCTCTACGCAACGTCTTACAGTGACCGTTTCTATCTAGGCGGGCTGGTGAGTTTGCAGCTGCTGGGCATTTATGGCTTGGCGCGCGCTATCTCCGACCTCCCTGTTTCGCTGTCCAATCGGCTTGGCTACCTCGTCATCTTTCCTGTCGTTGCAGCTGATCGGGAAACGGTCGGGACAGCGTCACGCGCGCATCTGACCCCAGTGCGGCGCCAGTTCCTGTCGCTTGCGGCGATCGGCATTGCGACACTCATGGCCTGGTCCGACTGGGTCGTATCCCTGTTTTACGACAGCCGGTATCAGGCGGCGGGCTGGATGCTGTTCCTGCTGTTGAGCAGCAGCTGGGTGGCCGTCCTGGCAGCCTTTAATGAAGCCGTCATACTGGGACGAAGTAAGCCGCAGGCCGTCAGCATCGCCAACCTTTGCCGAATCCTGTTTCTGATCCTGGGCTTGCCGGTGGGCTTTCACCTATATGGGTTGCCTGGCACTATAATTGCCCTGACCACTGCGGAAATAGCGCGCTATAGTGTGTTGCTCATAATCGTGAAGGGGTTGCGGCTGGGATTTATACGCCAGGACGTCGCAATCACCGTCGGCCTTTCAGCACTTCTTGCGGGCTGGGTGCTATTGCGCCGTTTTCTGGAACTGGGCTCGCCACTCGATTTCCTCCCATAGATGAAGGGCGACGCCTTGGTCGCCAGGGCATGTCGGATGTAGCGTACCCGGTTTCGTAAATTCTGGGCGTACCCAAAAAAGCTGCGCGATGGGTTTCATGTTCTCCTTGGTCGGCCGCGCTCATAGTCTTTGCGTAACTACCCACGCCCAGGAGGTGCGCTGACCTTGGGTAATCCAGGCCATGGCCAGCGCGCGCGTGATGACCGTCGCCTGCGTCGCGTCCATGAACGCGACGAAATCGCCGAGACAGCGCTCTTCGCTTTGTTAGCGATAGCCGAACCCGCGCCGCATGCGGACATAGCAGGTCAGCGCCTGACGCAGCGCGCTCATTGCTCACCTCCCAGCCACGACTGGCCGAGGGGTCGGAGGCTGTCGAGATCGACCTTGGCTTAGATTCTGGTCCTATCCTGCTGTTCATGGCGCAGAAGCTGGCCGATCTCAGTCAGGGTGGTGCCCGATCGTAACAGGTCCGTCGCGAGGCTGTGCCGGAAGATGTGCGAATCACGTCGACCGGGGCCGACGATGCCGGCACGCCTCATCGCCGAGCGCGCGACGGTCTGTATGCCGGCCGCCCCTTTGAACCCGGAATATGGCGCAACGGCGAGCAGGAACAGCCTCCGACGGTCAGAACGGGGACGACCGTGCTGCAGATAGGCGGCAATCGCGGCGCCGACATCATGCGGCAGTGGCATGGTGGTGATCTTCCGTCCCTTGCTATAGCGCGACGATCTGGGTGAGAGGTCAGCGACTATCAGGATGAGAACAGATTGTCGCGGCGGGTTCATGGTGCCGGGTTAGATTGTCGCTGGCAAGGGCGATTCTTCGCTCTGATTGTCGCTGAT
>NZ_NMUA01000080.1 GCF_002312805.1 Sphingobium sp. D43FB
ATCCCGGCACCTCACTATCTAAAGGTGCCGGAGAATGAATCATGGGTGATTCCAGCCAGGCAATGGGCGCGCGGCAGGCCGAATCACGCACGCGACCACTTGTGGGTAAGAGCAAGCCTCACCGGAGCGATACCATGTAACCGACTAGCATGTGCGACAAACCCCCGATCGGACATTGACGCACACCGTAGCGATCCGACAGGGATTGTCGCGCGGGATATTACGGCTTTCGCGACGCTAGACCATTGGTCACACGCCAAGCACGACAATCACCTGTTTGTCGTTACCCTCTGCCGCCGCCAAATCGCTTAGCGTACACGGCTGAAGAAATTCCCACGGAGCCCCATCATGACCGTGTTCGCCGGCATCGCCCAGTTCGACGGTCCCTCATCCTGAAGCGAACCGACGAGGGGCGAAAGGCGGCGAGGGCGCGCGGCGTGGCCTTCGGACGCCCAAAGAAAATGCGACCCGATCAGGCTGAGCTCGCCCGCCAGCTCGTGCTCGACGGCAAGTCCA
Source organism: Sphingobium sp. D43FB (assembly GCF_002312805.1). Classification (GTDB taxonomy): domain Bacteria; phylum Pseudomonadota; class Alphaproteobacteria; order Sphingomonadales; family Sphingomonadaceae; genus Sphingobium. The sequence goes on from NZ_NMUA01000080.1 coordinate 517, forward strand.
TCAGCGCCATCGCGAGAACCTTCAACGTCCACCCGGCAACCATCTATCGCTGTATCGAGCCAAACAGTTCCTTATAACACTTTCCTGTTCCGCTCAGCCGCACGACCCATTGTCGGGGCGATCCATGCCGGATGATCGTGAACCCCGTTATATTGGCTTGGTCCACGGCTACGATCGTAAGCCCAAGCGCCGACTGTTCGACCTGCTGCGGCAACAAGGGCTGCAGGCCAACCAGGATGTTACCTTCCTGACCGATGGCGGCGAAGAGGTGCGTGCCTTAACCGAATTGATTACGCCGGAAGCCGAGCACGTCCTCGACTGGTTTCACATCGCCATGCGCCTGACGGTACTGGAGCAATATGCCGTGGGATCGCCCACCATGATGAGAACGAGGGCGCGCGCCTGCTGTGCGAGATGCAACGGATCAAATGGCTGCTGTGGCATGGTAACGGACATCGCGCCCGACAGCACGCCGATAACCTGCGGGATGATGCTAAGGCGCTCGACCTGAACTACCTGCATCTGGCCAAGTTCGCCCGCTCGGTGCAGGAGTTTGCGGTCTACATCAGATCGAACGCAGGCAGCCTCATCAACTACGGCGAGCGGTTCCGCGCGGGTGAGCGCATCTCGTCAGCCATGGCTGAGAGCACCGTCAACGCCGTGGTCAGCAAGCGTTTCGCCAAGCGCCAACAAATGCAGTGGACCAGGCGCGGCGCTCACCTGCTCCTGCAAACGCGTACCCGTGCCCTCGACGGCACGCTACGGCCCCTGTTCGAGAGATGGTATCCGGGCCTGGCCAACGACAATTACGGCGACACCGCCTCCAAGCAGGCTGCCGCAGCGTGAATGCCCACACTTCCTCATGGTCCCCATTTATGTGGCCGACCTCGCACCGGTGAACCCGGGAGAAACGGCGCGATGATTGCCCACTCCTCATCCGTTAAATCGGTTCCATATCGAAGATTCTTGCGGTTATGCTGCCGCCGAGTGGCCGGGGTCCACATGGTAGCTCCAGATCAGGTCTGGCAGCCCTCTGGAATCACAGCAATCCCGGTCACTTAACCTTTCTCGGATGGGTTCTTAACTGTCAGGCGAGTACCACTAGAACGCTCGGCTGATCGCAACTCCATATGTGCGAGGCGCAGCGGGAGCTCCAGTGTCTCCGTTTGCACCGGTGCTGACGTAAATGAACCGTTCATCGTCAAATATGTTGCGCGCAAATGCACGAACTTTCCACATCTCGTCTGGAAAGGTGTAGGTCACTTCGCCGTTGACAATGTTATACGACGGTTCACGAAGGCGATTTTGCGCATCCCAGAAGAAGCCGTCGTTGTAGGCCCAAGTTGCCGTAACACCAGCGGTCCCGCCATTGTTCAAGGGCAGGGTGTAATCGAAGCTGACACTGGAAGTAAACTTGGGTGCCTGCGTGGCGGTGTTCCCACTGGCGTCTCCTATCGACGGTATGTTTCCTCCGGCCGGCAACGGAGTGTAGAACAGAGCACCAGGATAGCTTTCGTAAGCACCGTCGAGGACCGCGAAGCTTGCCCTCAACTGCAGATTCCCAACCGGCACGGGGGCAACGTAGACAAGCTCGGCATCAACGCCCTTGAACTCGCCTGCAGCGGCGTTCAGTAGCACCGGCACGCCTTGTGAGCCGATGGTGGTCACCTGGATGTTCTTGTAGTCATAATAGAAAGCGGAGACGTTGAGGCGGAGCGTTCTGCCGAAAAGGTCCGCTTTGATGCCGCCCTCGTAAGCGTCGAGGGTTTCCGGATCGACCGCCGGCGAGGTCGGTGCGGTCACGCTGAACACCCCGCTCTTGAAGCCGCGGCTGATTGAAGCGAACACCATGACGTCGTCAGAAAACTCGTAGTCGACCACTCCTCTCCAGGTGAGCTTCCCCCAGCTTCGGTCTCTAACATCCGAAGGAACGCGATCCGTTGATCCAATCACGGCGCCCGGACCTGGCGGGGTTGGAAATCCGGGCAGACTCGTTATCGTCCCTTCTATCTGGCGTGTGTCGTGCGTGTAACGGAGGCCGCCTGTGAGTCGGAGCGCGTCCGTGACGTTGAAGGTCGCCTGTCCGAATGCAGAATAGGATTTCGTTTCCATGCTGCTATCGATGAAAATATTATTTGTTGCGGCGACTTCACTCCGAATGGGCGCCCCATAATCTGCGAGCGAATAGAAGTAGAACAGGCCCATGGTGTAATCGACCGGCCCCACGGACCCATTCACGAGCAACTCCTGCTGGAACGTCTCTGTTACAGCCTCCTCCTCTTCGATACTGAAGACCCTGAGCGGAGTGCCGTCCGAATCCAGATTCGAATCTACCTTGTGGTTGCGATAGGCGCTGATCGTCTGAATTGCCAGGTCACCGACGTCCCATTCTACCCTCAGGCCGACACCATATTGCTCTTTCCGGCCAAGCGGTGGAATTTCGCCGGCGCTGTCATAAATTGTGCCTACTGGCCCGACGCCACCGGTCGACAGTCTACCCGGCAAGGGCTGCCGCGTGCTGCCGATGTCGCTCTTGCCCAAGCTGTAGTCGAGGGAGATGGTTGCCGTAGCGTCCGTTCCAAGCTCGACTGCCACCTTGGAACGCGCTGCAACGTCCCGGTTATAATGTTGGTCCACGTCCAGGAAAACGTTTCGACCCCAGCCCTCATTCTGATGGGTCGTATAGACTGCTAAGTCTGCAGCCACACCGGGAGCCAACCCTCCGGTAATGTAGGCGCTTCCAAAGATCGTTTCATAATTTGCGATCCCGATCTCGAAGCTTCCCTGGGTTCTATTTGAAGGATCTTTTGTTATGATGTGAAGCAAGCCACCCACAGCGTTCCGACCGAAGAGGGTGCCCTGCGGCCCGCGCAGCACCTCTATCCGCTCAACGTTGTTGAGGGAGAATACGTTCGCCGCCGCGACAGAATACAGCACGCCGTCCACATAGACTGCGGTTGCGCCTTCGTCGCCGGCGGTCATGTTGACGGTGCCTATGCCGCGCAGGAACGGTACCACGGCAGAGCGCACAGAGGTCGCCTGAAGTCCCGGGGTGACCACAGCGAGCGATTGCGTGTCAGTAACGCCCGCGCGAGCCAGTGCCTCCGAGGTGACGGCGGTTATCGAGATGGGCACCTTCTGCAACGATTCCGCGCGCCGCTGCGCGGTGACGACTATGTCCCCGAGGCCGGACGACGAAGGCGCCTGTTGCGGCACCTGCGGATCTTCCGCTGCTCGCTCCGTCTCGGCAGGCCCCATCGGGTTCGAGGGATCCGGTTCGCCTTGAGCCGCCGCAAGGCCGGACCAGCAAAGCGAGGAACTCGCTAGCAATGGAAGAACGACTTGACGAAAAGACCTATAATTACTCCCACCCATGCTCCGCTCCCCCGATATGTTCTCACCCGACGTCCGGGCCTAAAGGCAAGATAGAATAAGAACTCATTGATCACAACAACTTTTTACATAATTGAGGATTTTGTGCACAACTCGTGCCGGTTCTTCCGCATCTTTGGTGCAAGTGAGGGATTGAACAAACCCGCTGACGCGGGAGATGTGTAGGTACTGGCTGGAATGGGCTTTGTTGCACAAATCCATACAGGTCTGAATCATCCTTTATTTGGTATTACTACCCGACGCGGACGGTATTGGGTGTGCCGATTTGCGAGAAGCGATTGAGGATTGCGGCACGGATTTTGACCTCGGTTATCTGACGATCGAAGGTGCGCGCCATGGCGCGTTGGCCGAGCAGCTTGAAGCAGTGCATTTTTGTTTCGACAAGGCTGCGGCGATGATAGCCGCTCCACTTCTTCCAGATGGTGCGTCCGAACCGTTTGATCGCGCGCAGCGTTTCGTTGCGGGCAGCCGCGCCGGGGCCATCTTCCTTCCATGGGCGCCCGTTGCGGCGGACCGGAATGATGGCTTGCGCCTCGCGTTCGGCGATCGTGGCATGGCACTTCTTGGTGTCGTACGCGCCGTCCCCGCCGACACTGCTGATTTGCTCATCTTCCGGGATATGTGCCAACAGATCGGGGAGAACAGGCGCATCGCCGATCGCGTTGGTGGTGACTTCAATAGCCCGGATATCCAGTGTTTCCGCGTCGATCCCAATATGGACCTTGCGCCACTGGCGACGATAGGAAGCGCCGTGCTTGCGGGTTTTCCACTCGCCCTCACCCATCATCTTGATGCCGGTGCTGTCGACCAGCTTGAGCAGGCTCGCCACCAATCCCGTCGCCTGCCGCAGCGGCAGGCCAGGGCGACCGCATGGCACCGATAGCCACTGCATCTCCGGATCAAACCAAATATCCAGAGAACCACGCTGCTTCAGCGCCGCGTTGTACGCGCTCCAGTTCGTCGTGTGATATTTTGGGGGTATCGGTTTGGGCATCCGGCCTATCCTACTGTTTCGCTCAGGGAATCCCCAACCTCAATTACGCAACAAAGCCACCTCGACCCATACTTGAGTGTTCATTTCGCTGCTCCTTCAAGTTCAAATCCCTGCCCAGATGCGAGCCGCCCACAGGTGCGCATCGCGCTGAGCATCATCGCCGCGTCCGCCTTGCCTGAACCGACAATGTCGTAGGCGGTGCCATGGGCGACCGACATGTGGAGATA
>NZ_NMUA01000081.1 GCF_002312805.1 Sphingobium sp. D43FB
CCTTGCGCAGCTTGGGGATCCGCAGCTCGACCGTGCCTGCCCGCGTCTCCCAGTCCCGATCCCGATAGCCGTTGCGCTGCGCGAGGCGCTCGGGATCCTTATCGCCATAGGCCGCGCCCGTAAGGTCTGGACTTGTAACGGTTTTGCGCCGGTCACCAGAGCGATTAGAGCTCGCAACAGGAGACCGACGAGATGATCAAGCATACAGAAGAGTTCAAGCAGGAGGCGGTGCGGATTGCACTGACCAGCGGGTTACCCCGCGACAGGGTTGCATCGGATTTAGGGATAGGGAAGTCGACGCTGGGCAAATGGGTGTCACAGTATCGGCCGTCTGACCTGGTGGCAGCGCCGCAGGCAGATCTGGCGCGTGAGAATGAACGCCTTCGCCTTGAGAACCGTGTGCTGCGGGAGGAGAGGGAAGTGCTAAAAAAGGCCACGCAGTTCTTCGCGAGCCAAAGGCCGTGAAGTTCGCGTTTGTGCATAGCTGGCGACACCGTTGGCCCGTTGAACTGCTCTGCCGTGTCATGGATGTTAGTGAACGCGGCTATCGTTCCTGGCGCTCACGCCCGATCAGCAGGCGGGAGCGGACAGATATGAAAGTGCTGGCCCATATCCGAGAACAGTCCAGGCTGAGCCTTGGCAGCTACGGCCGTCCTCGCATGACGATGGAGTTGAAGGAGGTGGGGCTCGATGTTGGCGAGCGCTGGGTCGGGCGGCTGATGAAGATCAACGGGATCAAGTATAGCGCGACGATCTGGATGAGAGGCCGCATTGCCTCGCCTAAATTGCTCCCGACTACGGGGTCGTTGCCTCATATAAAATGCTCCCGATCTGGATTGGGAGCGAGCGATGAGGAAGGTGAGCATGGCGATGCGCGCGGAGTTGGTGGAAGCGGTTGGCGAGCGGTACCGATCGGCTGATCGAGAGAGCAAGGGCCGTGTTCTCGACGAGTTCGTGGCGGTGACGGGATTTCACCGCAAGCATGCGATGCGGCTGTTGCGGGCGCAGCGCTCTGGGAAGGTGGACGGGGCTCGGCCCGGCCGGCGGATATACGACGAAGCGGTGCGGACAGCGCTGGTCGTCCTGTGGGAATCCTCTGACCGATTGTGCGGCAAACGGCTTCGCCCGCTCATCCCGATTCTGTTGGAGGCGATGGAGCGCCATGGGCATCTGGACGTCGCGCCGGATATAAAGACGAAGCTAACGACTATGAGCGCGGCGACGATTGACCGCGCTTTGCGGGAAGCGAAGGCCGGTAGCCGCCGGCCGCGACGGCGGGGCGTTGCGGGAACCGAACTCAGGCGCAGCGTTCCGATCCGGACGTTCGATGATTGGGACGATCCGGCGCCGGGCTATGTTGAAGCCGATCTGGTGTCGCACAGCGGTCCCGTAGCAAAGGGGAGTTTTGCATGGACATTTACGTTGACGGACATCGCGACTGGCTGGACTGAGTGCGCGCCACTGCTGGTACGCGAGCAGACGGTGCTGGTAGCCGTGCTCGCCGAACTCCGCGCCCTGATGCCTTTTCCGCTTCTGGGATTCGATACCGACAACGACAGCGTCTTCATCAACGAAACCGTGCGAGATTACTGTGCAGCGGGCGGCATCACCTTTACGCGATGTCGGCCTTATCGAAAGAATGATCAGGCGTGGGTTGAGCAGAAGAACGGATCGATCGTGCGCCGCCTGGTTGGTTATCGGCGTTTCGAGGGATTGAGCGCCACGGCAGCGCTGGCCGATCTGTACGTGGCGGCGCGCTTGTTCGTGAACTTCTTCCAGCCCTCTTTCAAGCTGGCCGAGAAGCGCCGAGACGGCGCACGGATCCAAAAACGCTATCACGCGCCGGCGACGCCCTACCAGCGGCTACTCAATGATCCGCGGACGAGCGACGCCACGCGCACGCGCTTAACCGAGATATTTTCAGGGCTCGACCCGGTGCGCCTACTGCGCGATATCAGGGCCGCGCAGCAGCGGCTGGTTGCCCTCGCCGATGCGGCGAACCCGTCGATGGTGTGTGAGAAATCCAACACGCCGTCATTGGAGGCGTTCCTCTCGAGCCTGCGGACTGTGTGGCAAAGCGGCGACGCTCGACCGACAGCCTCCGACGAACCAAAGCCGAAACGTGGTCGTCGGCGTCCCGATCCGTTAATCGCGGTGACCATGCAACTGAAGCGCTGGTTCGAGGAGGAGCCGTGGCGCACGGGCAGGGAATTACTTGAAAAATTGCAGGCGGAGCAGCCTGGCGATTATCCCGATGGCTTGTTGCGTACCGTCCAGCGTCGCCTCAAGATATGGCGATCCGAGCAGGCCTGCGCGCTCGTTTTTGCCCGTTCGTCCGCGGCATTCAGGGCCATTGAGGATCCGATACCGCACACTATCGTCGACGCTTGAGGGGCATTGCTCCGCTTCGCCTACGGCTCCGCTGCGCAACGCCCCTCAAGCGCACAGTGGACCGAGCAGACGGATCGGCGTAGGGAACATTTTGGTGAGGCAACGCCATCACCGTTCGGGAACATGATTACGTGAGGCAACACGCGTTCTCATCCTGTTTGTCGCCGCGCAATCAAGCCAGTCCGCACGCGCAAGCACAAGGTTACGACGGATAGTCACCATCGCCTGGGTGTCGCAGCGAACTGGCTGGACGGCGATTTTGCCGCAGATGCTCCCAACCGTAAATGGGCCGGCGACATCACATATATCTGGACATCCGAAGGCTGGCTCTACCTTGCCGTCATCCTGGACCTGCATAGCCGTCGCGTCGTGGGCTGGGCGGTCGGCGACAGGATGAAGAAGGATCTGGCAATCAGGGCGCTGGATATGGCGGTGCGCTTGCGCCAGCCTCCAGAAGGCTGCCTTTTCCATTCGGATCGCGGTAGCCAATATTGTTCTTACGACTATCAGAAAAAGCTGCAGGCCTATGGCCTGCGTCCATCGATGAGCGGCAAGGGAAATTGTTACGACAATGCCTCCGTCGAGACGTTCTTCAAATCCCTGAAGGCGGAACTCATCTGGCGGCAGACCTGGCCAACGCGGCGTCAGGCAGAAGCTGCCATCTTCCAGTACATCAATGGATTCTACAACACCCGTCGCCGACATTCATATCTGGGCGGCATCAGCCCGCTCGCGTTCGAAGCCAAGGTGGCTTAATGAGATAGGTGACCGGCACAAAACATGGGATAATCGCGGCGCGATTCATCCTGGGCATCAGCTTTTTGATATAGCTGACAGGGGTGGTTGCCCCCCGATATGATGGAAAAACGGGCTCACGATTGGCACCGGGCCCAAGCATCGCACGGAGAGCAACCATGAAACAATATATAGGCTTTGACGTTTCACTAAAAGATACCGCGATCTCCATTCGTCAGGATGGAAAACGGATCTGGCGCGGCAAGTGCGCATCGGATCCCCAGATCCTGGCGCAGATAGTCCGCAAACACGCCCCGCATGCGGAGCGGGTGGTATTTGAGACAGGTCCATTGTCGACCTGGTTCTATCATGCGTTAACGGCGGCGGGAGTTCCCGCGATCTGCATCGAAGCGCGTCATGCGCAGAAAATATTGAACGAGACGCTCAACAAAACTGATGCCAATGATGCTGACGGTCTGGCCCAACTGGCAGAAGCCGGCTTTTACAAGGCGGTCCGGGTGAAGTCGTTCGACGCCATGTTGACCCGCACACTGGTGGGCGCCCGCAACCTGTTGCTTACCATCTCAACGCAGCTGAGCAATCAGATCCGCGGGGTCATGAAGACGTTTGGCATCGTCGTTCCCAAGGGTACAGGTCGTGTATTCGACGGGAATGTCCGCGAGCTTCTGGACGGCAGGGATGGCCTGGCACAGATCATATTGCCTTTGCTGGAGGCCTGGCGCGACATCCGCAAGCGCGCCGCTGAACTTGATCGTCAGTTGCTCGCCGCAGCCCGGCAAAGCCAGGCAATCAAGCTGCTGATGACGATCCCGGGAGTCGGGGCGGTCACGGCCGTCTCCTATGCTGCGGCGATCGAAGACCCAGCAAACTTCAAAACTTCACGCGCGGTCGGCGCTTGGCTCGGGCTTACCACGCGGCGTTACCAATCAGGCGAAGTGGATTATGACGGCCACATCTCGCGGCGAGGCGACAACCATCTGCGCGGCCTCTTATTCGAGGCGGCAACGGTCATTCTCACGCGCACCAGCGCTAGCAACCAGAGCGGCCTCAAAGACTGGGGCCTCAGGCTACGCGAGCGGCTGGGCTTCAAGCGCGCCGCGGTCGCTGTGGCCCGCAAACTGGCAGTCATCATGCACACAATGCTCAAAACAGGAGAGGCATTCAACACATCGGCTGGCGTCACCGCATAACCAATTCACCAGCTTAACTTCTCAACGCGTCAGCATCTGACGTATTGAGGCGTCCCTGCCGTGGACGTGGGTCAGGTCATTCCGCTTTAACGGCTGCAGCTTTTTAAAGACTGCGCACAAAACATAGGAAGACCTTGCCTGCGGAGACCCATCATGCGGCGGCTTTATGCCGACCGCGAAGACAACCCTGCTCCCGGCATACGAACACCCTCGCGCGACACGCCGCATTGAGAAAAACAAGCACAAGGTTGATTAACGTGTCGACGCACTAACCGACGCGATCAGCCTTCCCATGCCAACCACGCTTGACTGTAAGCATCCGGTGAGAACCGCGGATCAGGCGGCTTTGCGTTGATCGTCTTTTACGCGCCAGTTCCAGGGCAGCAGTTCGTGGGTACGCATCCGATAGCCGCCGCGAGTTGTCGCGGTGCCGGGGTTCAGGCGGCGATTTCTTCGGCGGCCTGCTGCTGAGCAGCTTTCCAATGCCAAGGGAGGAGTTCGTGAAGGCGGTTCTGTGGGAT
>NZ_NMUA01000082.1 GCF_002312805.1 Sphingobium sp. D43FB
GACATATTCTTTGCAGTCGCAGTTTATGTCGAGCGTGGCGGCGGGAGGCGCAGGTTTCCTTCGGTTTTCCATGATTTCACTCCAGATAATTGCCTGACAAGGTTGAATGCTGGGGCCGTTAGGATTGTCGGCACCGCTGGAATGGTGCAGGTTGTAGAAAATCCCCGAGGCAGTCGTTCGTCGCTTTCAATCGAGGTCCCGATGCAAGGCTGTCCGCCATGGAGATCTGCCATGCCGAACAAACTGCCCAAGCGCCCCATTATCGTTTTTCTCGCAGGGATTTTTCTGGGCTTGCCCGGCGTCGCAGGCGCAGTGACATTGACGTCATTAAAAGGCATGGATCTCGAAGGAAGCTATGGCTCGTATGCGCCGCGTGGCGATTGCTCTCGAGGGGCGAGCCTTGAGATCAACGAAACCGGCTTTACTTTCAAAGCGTCTGGTCAGACTGTAAAAAGCACCCGGTTTGAGTACGCGGCTTCGTTTCTTGGCCCGACCTATGAAGGCGTTAGCGCGGTCTTTTTTCCTTTTCCTGTCAATGCCAACGATTTCGGACGCGTGATCTTGACGGTCAATGACGACGAAAAGCGAGGCGTAGTCCGCCTTGAAGCAGACGTCGCGCCTGGACAGCGCCTGGATCCGTTCAAGTCAGCGCTCGTGTCGCAATCCCCACTGCTCTTGTGCAAGGAGTCTGGGCCGGCATCTGCTGCTTCAAAAGCACCTCTGCAAGCAAGGCCAGTCTTGGGAAAACCGACGCCGCTAGCCTGGACCAATCTTGCGAGTTCCATAGGAAAATTCCAAAGTGATTCCGATCCCAACGGAATAGATCTTTTGACAAGTGGTCCGATAGCTGACGCGATACGTTCGCGTTTGGGCCGCAAAATAGACCTGCTGGCCAGCAATCTTTCGGCGATATCCGGTCTCCAACGACAAGGATCTCTCTATTGGGTTACGGGAAATGCGCCGCATCAAGGCGGTGTAGAGCAAGCCTATGTTTTGCTTGATGCAAATCGCCGTGCTGTTCAAATTGGCCTTTGGGAAAAGGGAAAGTTGACGGTCTATGCGCCTCAAGGAGGCCGCTTGCCCGTGCCCCAGGACATTGCTCGCCTGCTTATGGACAGCCCACCTGAGGACGCAGTGCCGCTGCCTGGGACTGCTTGGGAGGTCGTGCCGGTCCAAGGTCGCGCCCCAATGGCCTATGTCGATGTAGCTGCTTCGCCAAACATCAAGTCGTTTAGCCTGTTTTGTGAAGGCAACCGCCCCATGATGGCCATGCTCCTTAACAAGCCCGCGACGGTGCCGCGCGTTACGGTTACATGGAATTTTGCTGGTCGATTAATTGACATTCCGACCGGCCGCGCGAACGCTCAGAGCACGTTTTGGCAGGCCAACCTCACTGGTTCCCAACTCATTCCGATGCTTCTCCGTCAAAACGGTTCGGTTATGCTACGCATCAACGGCCGCCTCGAAGGCGAAGCTTTGTTGGCGGGAGCGCCACTGGCGCTTCGAACTGCGATGCGGACCTGTGTCAAATTTTGACATGACCTCCTGCACGTATTTCCTGAAGCATTGATAGTAGATCGTCGCTTTGCGGCTTGAAGCGCCCGGGCCTGATGGCGGGTGCGCCGTGAGCCGCGAGGATTTGCAGCTTCTCCTCGGGATCGGCGCGCAAATAGGTCTCGGTGCTCTGGATGCTGGCGTGGCCGAGCCACAATGCAACCTTGCGAATGTCCCCGGTCGCCGCGAGCGTGTGCATCGCACAGGAATGCCGCAGCACGTGCGGCGTAACCCGCTTGCCAAGGATCGACGGCTGCTTCGTTGCCGCGGTCTTGACGTGCTCGGCCAAACGGAACGCAAATCCGTCGCGGGTCATGGGCTGCCCGTTGGCATTGAGGAATATCTCGGCAGCTTGCGCGTCGGGCCGTATCGCAAGCCACGCGCGCAATACGAACTGGGTCTCTTTCCAGAGCGGCAGGACCCGTTCACGCCGACCCTTGCCCATGATGTGCACGGTGGACAGGGAGCGGTCCGGGAAATCGCGCAGCTGCAGCGTTACGAGTTCCGACACTCTCAGCCCGCCGGCATAGGCCAGATGCAGCATCGCGCGATCGCGGGTGCCAAGGCGTGTCCGGGGATCCGGGGCATCGAGCAAAGCCTTGATCTCGGCCCGGTCGAGGTAGTCGATCAGCGCCTTGTCGGTCTTCTTGGTCGGGATCGATCTGACGCGGAGGGCCAGATCCAGGCAGGCCGGAATCCGATACTCGATGTACCGGAAGAAGGACCGGATCGCGGCGAGCCTGCCATTGCGGGTCCGCACACAGCTGCCGCGCCCGGTCTCGACATGGTCCAGGAAAGCCATGATCATGTCGGGGCCGAGATCCTCGATCTCAAGATCGGTCGGCCGACGCTTCAGCCGATCGGCAGCGAACTGAACGAGGAGGACGAAGCAGTTGGCATAAGTCTTCACTGTGTGCGGGCTGACAGCACGTTCGCGTGGCAGATGCTCACGCAGGTATGCCGAGAGATGCGGAGCGAGCGCCGTCATGCCGCCTCTCCCCGGTAAAGCTGCTCGCTCGCAGCCGCAATGTCGCGCAGCAGCACCGGAGTGGCCTCGAGATACCAGTACGTGTTGGCGACCGACGCGTGCCCCAGATAGACACTGAGACCGGCCATGTGGTGAGCGATGGCCTCCCTGTCAGGTGGGCAGGACTCAAGGGAACGGACAGCGAAGGTGTGCCGCAGATCGTGGAGTCGCATGCCCGCCGTACCGGTTGGTCCACGATATCCGAGCTGCCGGGCCAATCTGACGAACACGACGTGGGCGCGCACCTTGTGCGGTGCCCGTCCCCGGATAGTGACGAACAGGTCGTTGCCCCTGGCCGCGTGCTTCTCGCGGAGGGCGAGATAGGCTTCGAGTGCTTGGCGCGTCGATGGCTGCAAGGCAATCAGCCGCTGCTTGCCAAACTTGCCGTTGCGGACGATCAGGCCATCCTCGACCAGATCTTTGCATTGTAATGCGAGGGCCTCGGAAATCCGGAGACCTGTCGCCGCCAGCAGCCCGAACAGGTAATGGTACGTGTGTGGGCTGATCGTGCCTTGGGGTGGAACGTCCAATGCAGCAGTCATGATCGCCCGCACCTGGTCCGGCTCAATGATGGTCGGCGTCGGGCGTGGCCGCTTGCCCCGACCGAAGACGCCGGCAGGCGGAACTTCGTGGCCTGAATCTTCGGCGTGAGCGAAAAGGCTGAAGTTACGTGCGGTGTCGAACCTCCGGCGGGCCACATATTGTGAGCTCGACGTATGGCACCAGTCGTAGATGCGCTGGACCTGAGTGTGCCGATCGCCGAAACCCCCGGCGTAGGCGGCGTACAGGCGCAGCATGCGTTCCTGTTCAGAGAACTTCAGCCCGAGGCTGCGATGCAGCGCCACGTATCTGGAAATGTGGATGTTCAGCATGACTGTTCTCCCGGCCAGGGCTGCGCGATCTTCATGAGCATCGGCAGATCGACCTTGGCGTAGATGGCAGTGGTCTCGGGCGAGCTGTGACGCAGGATGGTCCCGACGGACTCCAGGCCTGCGCCCGCGCGCAGCAGGTTGGTGGCAAGCGAATGCCGGAATATGTGCGACCCGGTCGGCACTCCTTCGATCCCACCGCGGTCGCGCGTACGAGCGACGATGCCCGCTATCTCAGCGGACGAGCGGAATGGCCGAAACGGTGCTTGTGCACGCAGGAACAGATGCTCTTCGGCGGCCTTCGGGCGGGCTGCCGCAAGATATGCCAGGATCGCGTCGCCAACATCCTGCGGCAATGGCAGGCGGTCCGGTCGACGCGTCTTGCCCTTGACCGTCAGGTGGCCGGATCGCCAGTCGATGTCGTCGAGACGCATGTTCTGAATATCGGCAGCCCGCAGGCCGAGCCTGGCGAGCAGGAGAATGATGGCCTTGTCCCGAACTTCCACCGGACGATCTGTCGGACAGGCCGCAATGATCCTCTCGATCGTTGCCGGGTCGACGTGGCGCGGCAGCGTCGAAAGGCGGTAGCGCTGTACTGATGGAACTGCATGCAACAACGCCGGCCGGCACTCGCCACGCACGACCAGAAACCGGATGTAGCTCCTCATTATCGTGACGAGCAGCGATGCCGACCCCGGCGTCTCCTTGCTTCGTCGTTGGAATGCGCTCCTGAGTCCGGCGGCATCCCATTGCGAAGGCTCGCCCAGCATTGGCATGAGCCGTCTGATATCGGTCCGGTAGCGCCGGATCGTCTCGTCCGTGGCGCCGCGGTGTTGCTTGAGCCATGCCAAGTAAGCCGACATGTGCGGGTCATCGTCCGCCACCGGTTCAACCAATGGGATGGCGCCCCGGCCTCGCAGGAACTCGACGAAGTGCCGTGCGCATCGCCGCCGCCGCTTGGTGCCCGTTGCGACCAACTTGCCCCGCTTGCGCCAGACCGGGCATCGGCAATCATGCGCTGCATAGTGGTCGATGATCGTGTCATCGATATCGATCCATTGGCGCCGCGCCATGCGAAGCCAGGCCACGAAATGCTCGGCCTCGGACCGATAGGCCTGTGCCGGTCCCTCGGCAAGTTGCAGGCGATCGATCGCATCGGAATAGTCGGCGAGGTGCCGTGGCAGATCGTCGATCCCGTCGTCGACTTCGACGTAGCCT
>NZ_NMUA01000083.1 GCF_002312805.1 Sphingobium sp. D43FB
GCTACATGACACTTGAGAGCGTCTCAGGTTTAAGCGATAATCCCATCATCACGTTGCCTGCCATGGCAGCATGATCAATCCGGCTTAGCCGGAGGTCGCTGTGGCTATCCCAGCGAACCTACACCACGTTGTGGGGCACGATCCCCCGCATCGCCGATGCCACATCACATTACCAAAACGATGCGCACTGCCGCCGGCTAAATCGTTTGAAACGGGCAAAAGGTAGTCCGCCTGGTCCACACGGATCTCACCAAACCAGCAATAGCGCCAGTGCGCTTAACGGCCCAGATCCGAAATCGCCATAGCCCAGCGCCTGAGGCCCCGCGGGTCGTACATGTAAGACTTTCGTACGCCTACCGGCGCCCGAAACCCTTCGACCTAGCCGACTGTCGGCTTCATGGCATTCCGCCTAAGAAACCAGACATTTCTGCACAGCGGATGTCGTTTCTGGTAATCGTTCGTTGCCAGGCACGATTGCGCTCGGCAAAACACCGGCTGAACGATGATCACAGAAGCAGATACCTGTCGCAAACTGATAGTCCCCCGCCTGCAAGCAGCCGGTTGGGACAATGCGCCGTGCGCAATCCAGGAACAGCGCACATTCACTGACGGGCGTGTCATGTTCATCGGCGGCACTCCACGCCGCGGGCAGAAAAAGCGGGCCGATTATATCCTGCGCTACCGCCCAGACTATCCGATCGCAGTGATTGAGGCGAAGGCCGGTTATCGTTCAGCACAGGACGGTGTCCAGCAGGCGCGCGACTATGCCGAGGTGCTGGGTTTACGCTTTGCCTATTCGAGTAACGGGCATGAGATTATTGAGATCGACATGGTGGCCGGGACGGAAACCATCCGCGCCGAGTTCCCCACGCCCGATGAATTATGGGCGCGGTTGCGCGACCGGCTCGAGCTTCCCGAGCTTACGACGAGGGTTCGATTCCCTTCACCCGCTCCATACCGGAAATCAGCCATTTTCTGCTCCTTTTTGAAGATCTGAAGCGGCGGCCCCTGCGGTAGAAACGCGGTAAGCGCCAGGGCACAGGGCCTCGATCTCGTCGATAATGTGTTCCGTAGCCGACAGCGCGAGGCCGAAATTCTCGATCGCGGGGATTGCGTAGATGTCGCTGATGGTGGCCTTGCGGTGGCCCAGCATGAACTCGCCCTGCACCCAGTTCGCCTCCCCCAGTATACGTCTGGCAATCGTCGCAACGGATCTGCGAATCAGCTTCTCCCCGCTTTGCGCGCCCAGCGGCAACCCCAGATGCACGCGCATGGCATGCCAGCCATGGCGCACCGTCGTGATCGGGAGATAGTGATCACGGGCAAGCGCCTCTTCCAGCCAGGGAACGAACTGCCTCGCCACGGGAATGGCCGGACGGTGTTTCTTGGTCTGTTCGCGATCCGGTTCGTTGAGCATCAGGACTTGCGCTTCCCGCACCCACTGCCGCCCTACCCTCAAATCGAAGATCGCATCCGGCCGCGCCCATGTCGCCACGGCAGCGCGCAGATAGCGCAAAAGATTGACGCGGGTGCCGATCACCATGGCGCGCTCCTTCTCACTCCATTCGCGCCCCGGTGGCGGAGGCGGGTCGATGCAGAAGCGAAACATGCCGGCCATCGTCGCAATGTCGGAACGGTGCGTCGGAGACACCGCGACATCCTTCAGCGAACGCGCCTTGAACTGCGCCTGATGCCCCCGCAGCGCGTTGATCGCTGCGGCAAGCTGAAGCACACAGCCTTCGATGTTCCCCAGCGCATAGCCCTTGTCGCGCATGAAGGTCCGGAAACCGTTCACCCAGCGCTCGTCGATCATCGGAACGGTGACAGATGGATTGGTGCCTGCGATATAGCCGATGACATGCGCCAGCCGGGTCCTTGCGGATCTCTCGCCCGCCTTGCCGCTCGACTTCAGCAGGTAATCAGTGATCGCGATGGTGGCCAGCGGCGCCGCCTCGCCATCCATCAATCGCCCGCAACTCGAGCAGCAGTCGTGCCCATTGGCCTCCAGATAACGAAGATCTAGGGCCTTGCGGCCTTCCCCAACATCGCCTGTGCCCGCGCTAGCGCTTCGTTCGCGTTGGGCCTCAGCGTCGTACCAGATGATTTCAAGGTTGGTGCGCCCCTCGCGTCGGTAGAGGCTATAGGGGCCGCGCTGGTAGAGCGGCTTCGCGCGCTTTGTTCGTGCCATTTCTTCACCTGTTCGGTGGCCGCTGCCGCCAGCGCCTCATAGGCACCGCAGGCGACCAGTGCGCCAAGTTCCTCGGGCGAAAGCCGCCCACCGCGCCCGCGCTTGAGGAACTTCGATAGTTTGAGCTGAAGGGCGAGGAACCCGCCGGAATCGCCAAACGCCAAGGCTTCGGCGGTATCGATATCGCTATGAATTCCCATGCGTGTCCTCCGGCGTCACCATGTTGGCCTGCAGGAACTCTTCGAGGGCGTTTTCCGGCAAAAGCAGCAGGCCATCGAGCCTGACGTGACGCACCCGGCGCCGGACAATAAGGCGACGAATGCGCGCTTCAGGCCATCCCGAAGCCGCAGCCATCTCTTTGATCGTCAGCATTTGCATATGCGCAAATCCTCCGTAGATTGGGCGTATCGTCAGAGAGAAAGCGTTTCAATGACGATAGCATACGATTTATCATAATCGCGATATTTCGCAAGGGGGTTCACGTACGTGTCGATTGGTCAGCGGTTCTTCGAGATCCGGCGAATGCAGAAAGCGACGCAGATGCAGTTCGCGGGCCAGCTCGGCCTCTCGCAATCCGCCCTCGTCGCTTACGAACGCGGCGAACGAGACCCGCCCGCCGCCGCGATCGCGAAGCTATGCGAAGTGCACAAGGTGGACCCGACCTGGCTCCTATCGGGCACAGGCATCCCCTTCCGCGATTCGCTAGTCGAAATGATGGGCAAGGCACTAGTCCTGGCAAAGGACTTCGTCCTCAAATACGAAACTCGCCCGAGCCGGGAGAGCGAACTCAGGCTAGCCAAGCTCTACTTCCAATATCTGATCGAGAACGGTACGATCTCCAACGACATGGCCGATCTCCTGGCGCAGCGGAGGGTGGTAAATGAATGACAATGAACCGATGAGCGATGCGGAAGCGGGGCTGATGCGCTTTCATGAGGAGCGCTTCCTTGACCGTGCTGCGGCGCAGCGGACGATCGTGCGGCAGCATATTCATTTGCAGGCAACGCGGGCGTACTTGCGAACGATGATTGCTATATATGTTTCGCATTTGAGTTGGTTTAAGCCGCTGACACTCGGGGTGGTGCTGATTTCCGTATGGTCATGGCTGTTTGAACCATCGCACACGAGCATAACGTTCGAATGGGCGTTCGTCACAGTGGGGCTACCGGCGTTGCTTCTTGGAATACTCGGAGTTACAGAGGCTTATTTCGGGCGTTTGGTTTATCAAGGTGGTTCTCTGCGTATTGCCAAAAATTGGAGGTTCACGCTCAGCCCGACGTTCAAGCAGAAGTATCGCGAGATTTATCGCTTTATTCAAAGTCAGCGCCGGCTGGGGGTAATTGGTGAGCGCATTGAAGGGCTGCAGTTGCGCTTAGACAGCCGCACACCGTCGGCTTACAAGCGCGCCGGATAGGCACCTGAATGGGCCTTTATCCGTGGAAAAATGGGCGCTGAGTGTGGCCGGGCCATGGCGTAGCACTTTGCGGTTACTTCGGTACTTAACGCTACGATAACTTTGAAAATCACGCAGAATTCAGGGTATGGATTATGCTTAGGTCGAACTTGCAGCGGGGGTGAGCTTGAAGCAATTTATTCTCAAACGATTGCTTGGTCACGAAAGGTTTGGAAGGCGTGTTGGCGTCAAGATAGGCACTGATTGCCGGATTTTATCATCCAATTTCGGGACAGAGCCTTTCCTTATCGAGATTGGAAATCGGGTTACAGTCTCCAGCAACGTGACATTTTTGACACATGACGGAGCATCTTGGCTTGTCCGCGATGAAAAAGGTCGACGGTATATTTATCGTCCCCTCAAGATCGGCAGCGAATGCTTCATCGGGGCAAACTCCACGCTTATGCCAGGGGTCGAGATCGGGGATAAAGTCATCGTAGGTGCGGGGGCCATGGTTACCAAATCGGTTCCTTCCGGTTCCATTGTAGCTGGGGTTCCTGCTAGGATTATCGGATCCTATGAGGATTTTCACCGACGCACTCTTGCAATGCCATCCGAAGCGGACATCGCGCATATTGTTGATTTTCGCGGGCGCGTAATGAAGGCCTTGAACAAGAAATACCGTTCAATTCTTTCAAAATAAATTGCTTCTTCAAATCGCAGCATTAACTTCGATCCCGGCACCTAAATACGTCCCCAAATTTATTGCCTTCATGCCATCTGATGCAGACGCAGATAGTTTGTAATAAATTCGTGGTGCAGGTGTCAGTGCGTTCGTTCGCCTACCTCTGGCATGATGAACTGCTTTTAAGGGGCTTTGTTGCATAACTCCTGATAGGTTTGCTGCGGGCTTTATTTGAGATTACTACGCGACGCGGACAGTATTTGGTGTGCCGATTTGCGAGAAGCGATTGAGGATTGCAGCACGGACTTTGAGCTCGGTTATCTGACGCTCGAAGGTGCGGGCCATGACGCGCTGACCAAGCAGCTTGAAGCAG
>NZ_NMUA01000084.1 GCF_002312805.1 Sphingobium sp. D43FB
AGCTCTGGGTCGGCGACATTAATCAACACTCCCCGCCGCACCGAGAACCGCACTATATTCCGACAACACGCCTCGTACGTATGGCTCAAGCACTATGCTTCGCTACCTAATCGTACAAAGTCGAGCTTAAGAGCCTGTCTTGAATCTCATGTGTAACGAGCGATGCGCCGAATGAGGACGATGGCAGCGGCGGCATAGAGAAGCGGGGTTGCTGATTTGATGCTTCGCTCGAAGTCCTTGGCCAAGCGGCGATTTCTGTTGAGCCATGCGAATGTCCGTTCGACCACCCATCGTCTGGGATGGACGACGAAGCCAGTCTGATCGGCGAATTTTCGGACGATTTCGATGGTGATGGAGGTGGCATCCAGGACGCGATGGCTATTGTAGGCGCTGTCGGCATAGGTGCGCTCGACGAAGGGATGGCGCTGGCGTGATTGCTTGAGCAGCGGCACCGCGCCATCACGGTCCTGAACGTCGGCACCATGGACCAGCAGCTTAAGCGCACGACCATCGGTATCAACCATAGCGTGGCGCTTGCACCCCATGGTTTTCTTGCCTGCGTCATAGCCGCGCGGCCCACTCGCCTCGCTGGTCTTGACGCTCTGACTGTCGATCACCGCTGCCGATGGCATCGGCTCTCGCCCTGTCCGGATACGGTCGATCTGGACGAGATGGTGGTTCAGGCTTTCAAACACAAGCAGGATGAGTGGGGCGACATTATTTGTGGTCAGAGAAAGGCTCGGCGCGAAAAACGCAATCAGCCAGAACATTGCAGCTGCTGTCCACCATGACTTGGCATACCAGGGTCGCCAGAACCAATGTGCTGCTTTTGGCTTTACCAGATCTGAGCTCTGCGGCGGTTCACCTGGAATGGGTTTGTCTTCCGTTCCGCTCATGCGATCCTCCTTCTGGTCGATACTATCACGCCCGGGGTCGCGCGGATAAAAAATCACTCCCAAAATGGGAGCATTCACCCCCCACCCTCTCTTTCCCTTGGATAATTGCTGAAAGTTGGTCGGAAGGCACCCAAGCTCCAATCTTTGCAAAGCGCATGAGAGCAAAATGACAAAAGGGGCCGATCCAATGCCTGCCCACCCTGCCTTTCAAACAGAAGCGGGCCGACGCTTGTAAGCCTGCACGAATTCCCGCGAAATTGCGCACAACCACGATTAGTTGCGCATTGACTCTTATAGTTGCGCGATTTATCTTTTGCGCAACTAAGGAAGTGATGTGGGCTAGCGGTCCTGCGCCTCAATTTCGGCCTTCGTTTGGTGGGCGACGTATCCGGAAATCGGTAATTCGTTCACCCGCCTGATTAGGTAGATCGAACAGCAAAAACGGCTGAACTAGGCTATTGCACCGAAACACCGACATCCAGCTTGATCAGGACCTCGTTCTTCGGCCGCCGGATCGCAGTGTTCGTCCAGGAGGGCTCAGTTATGCCCAGCACGAAGAACGGGTTATTGATTCACCGGCGCCGAGGCCGGTACCGAAACCCTCGCGCGCGCCATGACACTCGTCGAATGCGCCAAAATGAATGCCTCGATCACTAAGCTTGCATCATCGACCTGCTCAATCTCATCCACTATTACAAGATCCACAGGATCGACGATTTGTTACCCCAGAATGAGGTACAGCTGACCGTCCACGAGCACCGGTCGTCTGATGGAGTAGAGACAAAGAGCCAGCCCTGGGAAGTCCGGATATAGGTGAAGGCTATGCTAACTTATCGAAAACGAAATCGTAGATCCACGCCGAAGTTGCGCGGCTGGGATAATCCCCAGACATTTGCCGGCGTCAAGTCGCCGCCATTTTCGACGCCTCGTACGTAATGGGCATTCAAGAGATTCTGAACGTAGGCCACGATTTCCAACCCAGTATCATTCTTATAGCCAAGTCGCAGATTTAACTGAATATAGGCGTCGCGGCGGGTGATGCCTCGCCAATCATAGCTCTCGCGGCGACGTCCCTCATAGCTCCACTCACCCTGTAAATAGGCTTCGCCGCCACCCAGCGGGCGATGCACGGTTGCTATGCCCGCGCTGGACCAGATCGGATTGGGAAGGCCGCCACAATCCCGCGTCGTGCAATCTCGATCGCCACGCTTTTCGGTGCGTGTCCAGGTCAGATGCCCAGACACGTCGAAATATCGGCTTGGTCGCCAACTTATCGAATTCTCCACGCCATAGCCGATTACGCGACCGACGTTGACGACCTGCTGTGTTCGTAGCGCGGTATCGAAAAAGACAGTTTGCAAATTGCGATAGCGATAATGAAAGGCGGTCAGATCGAAGGTCAGCTTGCCTCCAAAGGCTGCTCCCTTAACACCAATCTCCTCGCTCCATATCGTCTCCGGCGCAAAGACGTCAGCCCTCGTGCCGTTGGGAACCAGCCCATATTCATCAATTGTGGTAGGCGCATCAACTGTAAAGGAGCCAAACCCTCCCGCTTTGAAGCCACGCGTGATGCTGGCATAGATGTTCAAATTGGGTGTTGCCGCATAGCGGACATATGCGCGAGGTGTCAGGCCGTCCCAACTTCGGTCTGAAGTCACGGGACCATCTGTAAAATAGGTGAATGTCCACACATTGCCCAGGCTGCTCTCGCTCGGTGGAATGTCGATGCTGAACGTCTTGGTGTCACGCGCGTAGCGAACGCCGACGCCTGCGGTGAGTGCAGACGTGAATGCATAGTTCGTGTCGAGGAAGACCGACCAACCGTGATTGCGCGAGCGCACCTCATTGATATCGACCAGGAGATTGCCGGGCGCAGGAATATAGGCGGTTTCGTAAATGTCGAGGGTCATCTCGTTGCAGTCCGCATAACCATATCCTGCGGTGCAGACCAGATCCGCATCGGCTTCATTTTCGAAGCGCGCTTTGACATTCTCCCGATAGAGCGAGAGGCCCGCCGACCAGGTAAGCCTTCGCCCATCTGGTGAAACGAGGCGAAAATCCTGACTGACGTAGCTGGCACGCTGATCCTGGCTGTAATTACCCAGTCGCAACGCCGTTCCGTCATAATCTTCAAGATAGAAGAACTTGGAACGGCGGTAGGCGGTAAGACTGTTGAAGCGCGCGAAGCTGAAATCGACATCGACCGATGCGGTCAGGCTTGTGATATCGCCGTCATCGCGTGGGTTTACCAGGTCGCTGTCCACCTCCTTTGCGGATCCACCGATTAGAATTTCCTGCTCCAGTGCCTCGTTCAGATAATCAATGACCTCGCGATCATCGTTGGAGGCGCGATACGGCGAGCCGTCGACCCTTCGACGTTCATGTTCGGCCGTCACGATAAGATCGACTTTGTCGGCCCTGTACCGCAATCCGACACGTCCTGCCTGCTTGTTGCCGCCCATCAGCCGGTCATCGCGATCCTGCGTGAAGTTGTTGTCGATCCACCCGTCAAAGCGGGTTCCATAACCGGCAACGCGCACGGCCCAATCGTCTCCTATCGGCAGGTTGATTGCGCCTTCCGCATCGATACGACGGGCACTACCCAGACCAGCATAGATGTGGCCCGAAGTCTGTCCTGGCTCGGGTTTGTTAGTGGCGATACTGATCGCGCCCGAAATCGCGTTGCGGCCAAACAGGAAGCCCTGCGGTCCACGCAATGCTTCCGCCTGAGCGATATCGAAAAGGGATGTCACTGCCGCGCCGGTCCGTCCCTGATACACCCCGTCCTTGAAGATGCCGATCGATGGATCGCCGCCGATACCATAGTCGTTTGACGTTATGCCTCGAATGGCAAGGCTGTCGATGTAGCTGTCGTCCGAATTCCCGGAAAATCCAGGCGTAAAGGTCACGATGTCCTTCACATCGTCGAGACGCGCGCGATCGAGGAAGCTTTCAGGAAAGGCCGATATCGCGGCAGGCACGCGAAAGATATTTTCATGCCGGCGTTGCGCCGTAACGACGATCTCGCCGACCACCTGCCCACTGCCGGAGGGCTGCGCCTGGGCTGGACAAGGTAGCGTGAGCGATGCAGCCGCCAAGGCGGAGACAATTATCTGATGCATGAGATTAGAGTCCTCAGGCCGCGCGCAGGCGAGCAATGATCTGGTCACATTTGACAGTCAACTCTTGGGCATTTGACCGAACCGCGCCGCCTACGGATAGCGTGTGCTCCGCATTGGCCTGCACGGCAGCAAGTCCGCCTGCGATCGAGCTGATGGCTTCATGTACCGCTTCCACATCCTGTCCGACGCTCTTGCTGCCGGCCAGGATTGTCTGGGCACCGTCATGGTGCAATTGCGCGGCTTGCGACACTTCCTCGATGTTGCGTTCGAGTGCCCGCACGAAGCCGTGCAGCAACGACAGCAGCGAGGGGGACTGTCAGGATTTCCGTGTGCGGGCGGGCATAATGGGTAAAAAGGGAGTCCCACTATGTCTCGACGCAAAGAGCCTGCCATACCGAATGAGCTTCTCGATCAGCTTTTGGCGGGCGGCGCTGCCAGTGC
>NZ_NMUA01000085.1 GCF_002312805.1 Sphingobium sp. D43FB
AGCCGCGCGATCAGCCAACCCGACTTCAACAAGGCAAACGGAAAACACACCTCCAGCTGTCCCGGAATTAGCGAAACCGCTGTCCGCGATTTAGCGAAACGAATGTCCCGTTTTTACGAAATACGCACTGTTCGGCGTGCCCGAGACCCGCGAGGATCTCGCGCGGCACTATATGTTGTCGCCGCGCGACCTCGTTTCCGTCGTGGCCAAGCGTGGCGACACAAACCGGCTCGGCTTCGCGGTGCAGTTTGCGCTGCTTCGCCATCCAGGGTTCGGCTTCACGCTCGAGGAGGGCGCGCCCGAACACCTTGTCGCCTTTATGGGTGAACAGATTGGCGTCTTCGCTTCGGCGTTCGACCGCTACGCTGCACGCCCCGCCACCGCGTCTGTTCACGCACGCGACGCCGAGGCGGCGCTCGGATTGCGACAGCCGACCAATGCCGACCTGCCTTTGCTGATCGAGGCCGGGGCCAAAGCAGCATGGTCGACCGATCGCGGGGTGCCCATTGTGATCGGTATCACCGAAGCGCTTCGGGCGTCGTGTATCACGCTGCCATCGCCGTCGGTGATCGAGCGTGCCGGAATCGCCGGTCGCGCCCGCGCGCGACTCCGCGCCTACGACGCCCTGCTCGTTGGTGTATCCGCCGACAGCCTGGCCAAGCTCGATGCTGTGCTGGTCGTCGATCCGCAGACCGGGCTGACGCCGCTCGCCTGGCTGCGCGAGATTACCACCGCCCCGACGCCGGACAATGTGCGCGGGTTGCTTGACCGACTGGCGCGCGTGCGCGACATCGGGCTGCCCGTCGCGATCGGCGACGCGATCCATCCCGATCGGCTTCGCCAGCTCGTCCGCGAGGGTCGTGCCTCCTCTGCGCAGCTTATCAGTCGCTATACACCGTCGCGTCGGCGCGCTACGCTTGCGGCGATGATCCTCGACCAGGAGGCAAAACTGATCGACGCCGCGCTCGACATGGCCGATCGCATTATCGGCGGCAGCTTTACGCGCGGCAACAACAAGCAAAAGAAAAGCTACGCGGCAACCACGCGCGATGTCGGGCGCATCATGCGGCTGTTCGATCGCACGGTCGTTGCGCTGGAGGAAGCACAGGAAAGCGGGATTGATGGCTTCGTCGCGGTCGATGCAGCAGTGGGCTGGGACAAGCTGCTCCGCGCACGCGGCGAAGCCCGCACCATCGCCAGTCTTGCGGGCGAGAACCCCTTGCTGCGGGCGGCGGACCAGTGGAGCCGGCTGCGCAAATTCACGCCGCTGCTTCTCGAAGCCATCGATTTCAAGGCTGGACGCGGCAGCGCGTCGACGATCGCGGCCGTGAACACGCTGCGCGAAATGAACCGCTCGGGACGCCGCGATGTACCCCCGGCCGCGCCGATGCCGTTCCGCAAGGACTGGCGGACGCTGGTCAAGGAGGGCGGCGACAAGCCTGATCGCCGGCTCTGAGAAACCGGCCTCATGGCGCACCTGCGCAACAAATGGCGCTCGGGCGACGTGTGGGTCGAGCGCTCGTCCAATTATCGCAAGTTCGACAGCTACATGCTTTCCACCGCCGAGGCTGCGCCGATCGCCACCGACCTGAAGCTGCCTGCGACCGCCAACGAATGGATCGGGGTCGCGAACTCGACCGGCGGCTGAAACGCTTCTCCCATCGCCTCGCCCGCGGCCAGGTCGAGGGCGTCACGTTCAAGGACGGCAAGCTGTCCATCACTCCA
Source organism: Sphingobium sp. D43FB (assembly GCF_002312805.1). GTDB lineage: Bacteria > Pseudomonadota > Alphaproteobacteria > Sphingomonadales > Sphingomonadaceae > Sphingobium. The sequence goes on from NZ_NMUA01000085.1 coordinate 1,726, forward strand.
GTGCGTGCCGACGAGTCCGCTGCCGCCAAAGCGCTCGCCGCGCGCATCGACAGCCTGATGCCACGCGTGCGCATCACCGAACTGCTCCACGAGGTTGCACGCGCGACCGGTTTTACGCAGACGTTCCTCAATCTTCGGACCCGGGAACAGCATGACAACGAAAACGCCTTGCTCGCCGCGATCCTGGCTGATGGCTCCAACCTTGGTCTCGCACGCATGGCACAGGCGAGCCAGGGTGTTACTCCTGACCAACTCGTCTGGACAAGATCGGCCTATATCGCACCCGACAACTACAAAGCCGCGCTGGCACGGATCATCGATGCCCATCACGCGCTGCCGATCGCGGCGGTATGGGGTCAGGGCACGACGTCCTCATCGGACGGCCAGTTCTTCCGCTCGGGTAAGCGCGGCAGCGGCGCCGGGGACTTCAACGCCAAATACGGCGTCGATCCGGGCTTTTCCTTTTACACGCACGTCTCCGATCAGCACGGCCCCTATCATGTCACTGTCATCTCGGCCGCAACACACGAGGCACCCTATGTACTCGACGGCCTGCTTCACCATAGCACCGGGCTGGGGATCGACACGCATTACACCGACACCGGTGGCGCGACCGATCACGTTTTCGCACTGTGTCGGATGCTCGGATTCCGCTTCTGCCCGCGCCTGCGTGACTTTCCCGATCGCCGGATGGCGTGCGTCGATGCCCCTGGACAGTATCCCTTGCTGAAACCACTAATGGGTAACCGGGTGAAGGTCGATGTCATCCGCCAGCATTGGGACGAAATCGTCCGTCTCGTCGCCTCGATGAAAGCGGGTGCCGTCCTGCCCTTGGCAATGCTGCGCAAACTCGCCGCCTATGAGCGCCAGAACCAGCTCGACCTCGCACTCCGTGAGATCGGCCGCGTCGAGCGCACGATCTTCATGCTCGATTGGCTGGAAAGCCCCGCATTGCGCCGACGCTGTCAGGCCGGCCTCAACAAGTCCGAACAGCGCCACTTCCTCACGCAGGCAATCTGCACTTTCAAACAGGGCCGCATCGCCGATCGCTCCCACGAGGCCCAGCAATTCCGCGCCTCGGGCCTTAATCTCATCATTGCCGCGATTGTCTATTGGAACTCGACCTACATCGCGGATGCGGTCGCGCCTCTTCGCACGATCGGCGAAGACGTGTCGGACGAACTGTTGGCGCACACCTCGCCCGTTGGCTGGGGGCATATCGCCTTCTCAGGCGACTTCCTATGGGATCGCGCGGCCGCGATGCCAGCTAAACGGCGACCGCTCAACCTGGCACGGACGAGCGGGGCCACTTGATGCAAGCACATGTTTCGCTATCTGTACTCGCTTAGCGCAATTCAGATAACATCCGTTGCGACAAACTCATAATGGAAACTACAGCCTGTCGCCTGAATGGTCGCGAAGCGGCGCAACCCGCACTAAAGACCAAAACCGATGGCTTTTCGGTCTTCTACACCCACCCGCGCACAGGTCTCATAAGACTGGTCTTTCAACTCGTTGACCAAGCGGGGACCGAGCGGATGAGTATGCGTGTTGCTTCACCCGCGATCATGCGCAATAATACGGCCCTGCTGTAATTCCAGCTTGGGTATGCTGGAGCCATGTCAGATGATGTTCAGATCGCTACATAACTCAAATCGGATTATCATGGACCACCAAAAAAAAGTAATAGATTCGACTGAAGATAAATTCGAAGACAATGATAGTCCGAGAAAGTCGATTCAATCGGTTGAAATTGGAGTAAGAGTCCTCCTGGCTTTGATGAAGAAGGGGGAGGGGGCGTATCTCCGAGAAGTCGCTGAGAATTCCGGCCTATCTCGTAGCCAAGCTCATCGTTATTTGCTGTCTTTTGTCAATACCGAAGTGGTCGAGCAGGACCAAAAGAGCGGACGATATTCGCTAGGGAGCTTCGCAGTACGTCTGGGCTTGGCGGCGATGGCCCGACTGGACACCGTACGGATAGCTAACATGCATTTGGAGAATGTGCTGGCAGAATTGAAGGCCACGGGCTTGCTCTGCGTTTGGGGCGACTACGGTCCGACGGTCATTCGGTGGGTCGATGGAGGAATGCCGCTGTCTACATCGCTGCACACGGGGTCAGTCCTTCCGTTGCAGACGTCATCGACCGGCATCCTCTTCTTGGCGTATTGTCCCCGAGCACAGACTTGGGAACGGGTCAAACTGGAACGGGCGGAAGGCATTATTGTTGATGACCTCAGGCTTGAGGCCCTGATTGACGAGGCGAGGCAACTTGGTTTCGCGCGTACTTTCGGAACTTTCGTGCCGGGACTATCAGCCGTGTCAGCGCCGATCCTAGACTCGCAAAATCGCTTGGTTGCGACGGTAAGTGTCCTAGCCCGCTCTCAACATAAAGCGGTTTTCAGCGAGGCCAAGATGGCAAAAATTATCGAGGCAGCGCAAGGCGCAAGCAGGGCGCTCGGCTGGCAGGGCTAGCCCGGTCGCAGAAGGGTAATCTGAGATTCCTGTTGAGATGAGGCAACGGCATGGTCATGAGGAGCAAATCAGGTGAGGCAATGCGCAGTTCACCTACTAGCCCGTATAATTCATCGCGTTGTTGATCGGGCGTCAGGATTTCGGTTTTTGGTTGGAGGCAGGCGCGGTGCATCACTCCCGGGGATGAGCCGAAGGTCGGGTATGTTGAGGCTTGCGGGTTGAAGGGA
>NZ_NMUA01000086.1 GCF_002312805.1 Sphingobium sp. D43FB
TGGACCGCGCGTCTGACCCACCACCCGGCACGACCGTCATATGGAGAGGAATGACGCGACTCGCCGATCTCGTTGAGGGAGCTCGAATCTCGAGGCACCCAGCAGGCACTTGTGGGTAAGAGCAAGCCGATTGAGGCCGCCTGCCTTGCTGTGATGTGAGCGCGTAAGGGACGTCCATAAGGACGTCGTTATGGACGTGCTGAGCCAAAGCGAGGGACGGCGGTGGAGATATTGGGCCGGGAACGGCGTCGTCGGTGGAGCAACGCGGAGAAGCTCGAGATCGTCGCCGCTGTGGGAATGAACGGAGAGACGTTGGCGCGCGTCGCGCGCCGCTACGATGTGTCGCGAAGCCAGATCTATCAATGGCGCCATCTGTTCAGGAAGCGAGGGTTGCTGCGTGCGGCGGACGAACCGACCTTTTTGCCGGTTGATATCGGGGCGCCCATGCTGAGCGCGGAGCCCGTGGTCGATGACCGGGTGGTGGCCTCGCCCTTGATCATCGAGCTGTGTCTGGCGCAAGGACGGCGGCTTCGCTTCGATGCCGACATCGAGGCTACTGCCTTGACCCGGCTTATCCGGTCGGTGGAAGCTGCATGATCGGACCGGGCACCGGCGTAAGGGTCTATCTCGCCTGCGGCGTCACTGACATGCGCAACTATGCGCTGACCATGATTATGCGGAGTCGGCGAGTTTCCAGCCAAGATTCGGGTATCTTTTCCATCGGTTAGATCGAGCCAGGTCGTCACCGATCACCGCATAACTATGATCCCTTGCGATGTCGAACATCACAAGGAGAGTAAAAATGTGCGAGGAAGACCATTGTCGCTGGTTTCTTGATCCTGGTTCGCTGGCACCGTGGATCGACCGGTTTGGTGCAGAACTTGCTGACCGCCGCTATTCACGACTGACGATCTTAGGCTACACCGACGCAGCCCGGCACTTTGCTGCCTGGGTCAACAGCACATCGACGCCGATCCAGATGGTCGATGCCGATTTGCTTCGGCGTTTCGCCGACCATCGTTGCGAGTGCCCCGGCGGGCGGCGATGGTCGCGCATCTCGCCCAAGTATTTCCGGCGCGCCAAGCGCTTCTATACCTTCTTGCAGGATATTGCCGTTGCGCCGGCACCCGCCTCGCTGCCCTTGGCTCCGGTCCATCCCTTGCTTGATGACTATCAGCGATGGTTGCGCATTCATCGCGGCCTTTCGGAACGGACGATCGCTCGCCATCGTCGTCTCCTGACCAACCTGCTGCCGACGCTCGGCGAGGCGACCCGCGACTATAACGCAGGGCTGATCCGCAGCGTGGTACGGGAGTGGCGAGAGCGAACGGGTCCTGCGGACCTCAGAACGATAACCAGTGCGTTGCGTAGCTATTTGCGCTTCCTGGCCGCCGCCGGTCTCTGCCGGCCCAACCTTGATCATGCCATCTCGCCCGTTGTGCAATGGCGGCTTTCGTCGTTGCCGCGATATCTGTCGGCTAACGATGTCGAACGTGTCGTCGCTTCATGCGATCAGCTCTCCAACGGACGGCTCCGCGACCGGGCCATCCAGCTTCTTCTGGCGCGCCTGGGCCTTCGGGCTGGTGATGTCACCGCGCTGAAGCTTCAGGATCTCGATTGGGCAACCGGCATGCTGCAGGTGAGCGGCAACAGGCCCTCGGCTTCAAGTTTCGAACACCGGGCATTCTTCTGCGCAACTTCGTCGCATATGCCGAGGAGCGGGGCGACCGCCATATCATGCAAGCGCGCGTACAGGAGTGGGCGCTTCTTGCGCCGTCTCCGGAGCAACGTCGGAACCGCCTGCTGGCGGTACGTCGTTTCGCGATCGCGCATTGTCGCTCGGACCGATTGGATCGATCAGGCCACGCACATACAGCACCCTGTTTGGACTGATCGCGGCAACCGGCATGCGCGTTTCGGAGTCGATCTCCCTTCGCCTTGTTGATGTCACCGATGACGGGCTGATCATTGCCCAGACCAAGTTCAAGAAGAGCAGGCTGTTACCTCTTCATTCTACGACGAGACGAGCCCTGGATATTTATTTGGCGGAGCGTCTGACGGCACCGACACAGAGCGACGCATTGTTCATTTCGCATCAGGGTACGCCGCTCGCCTAGCCGCCATTCGCGCCTGGATCGCCGTTAGGCCCGTCGGTGGCGACACCGCGCTGTTCTTGAACAACGCCGGTCGGACGATGACCCGCTCGGGGTTCGAGTATACGCATCCAGTCGCGCTCGCAGGTATTCAATATGTGGGTCCAGCAAGCGTTCCCGTGGCTGCCGAGGGCCATATGTCGGCACCTCCACACCGCGCGCAATGTATTTGCGTACCGTCTTGCGGTCGACGCCAACTTGTCGGGCTATCGCGGCGATGTTCACGCCTTGGCGATGCAAATCCAGGATCATAATCAATTCTCCAAGCTTCTTCATCGCAGCATCGCCTCCCAACAGGGGGACTATGCCGGATTTTCTAGATTTGGCCCTGTCCGGGGCGCGCCCCGGACAGGGCCAAATCAAACGAAGTGGGGAATTTTCAAATGTCACTTCTGGGGCATTTTACTCCGCCATCGATACCAAAGGTGCCGGAGAATGAATCATGGGTGATTCCAGCCAGGCAATGGGCGCGCGGTAGGCCGAATCACGCACGCGACCACTTGTGGGTAAGAGCAAGCGCTATCGGAGGCGTACAACCAAGCTCGCCCGCGCGCTCCAGGAACTCGGTCGCCTCATCAAGTCGCTTTATATGCTGCGGTTCATCGACGACGAAACCTACCGACGTCGTATCCTCGTGCAGCTCAACCGCGGCGAGAGCCGCCACCAGCTTGCCCGCACCATATTCCACGGCAAGCGCGGCGAACTGCGCCAGCGCTACCGCGATGGACAGGAGGACCAGCTCGGCGCGCTCGGGTTGGTCGTCAATCTGATCGTGCTCTGGAACACGATCTACATCGATGCCGCGCTCAACCAGCTCCGGACCGAAGGCCATGTGATGCTGGACGAGGATGTTGCACGCCTCTCGCCGCTCGGCTTCCGGCACATCAACATGCTCGGGCGCTACGCGTTCACCATTCCCGACATGGTCGCGCGGGGCGAGCTTCGGCCGCTTCGCGATCCCGGCGCCACGGGCATCGACGATGCCTGACGGCGTGCCTTATGTAGGTTTTCTGTTCCGTTGCTACTCAGACCCCGGATAGAGGAGGAAGATAAAGCTATCATATTGCAGCGTTGCAGGCGAAGCACCTGCTCATTATCGACGCGGCTCCGTTTCCCAGAGGAGCCTCAGGCAAGCTGGACGGTCAGATTTGAGGCATCTATTAAGTTACCTGCTAGACCGTGTTCCGGATACTATTCAGTCAATTGAAGGAGAATTCATGCCTGAAGATAGGAGTGAATCTATAAAAACGGCTAGGCTGTCGAAGAATATATGGCTAAAACATACCCTAGGTAAGATAGGTGATGTAGGCGTAGCTGCTATTCAAATAGAATCCTTGGCAAGGGAACTAAAAGTAACAAAAGGAAGTTTCTATTGGCATTTCAAAGATAGAGATTCTCTGCTCTCTGAGACACTAAAATATTGGTATAATTCCGCCACCATCGCAATCGGTTTGGCGGGCAAGCGTGATTTTAATGCTCCGCGTGATCGGTTGCGATATTTCTTTACCTTGGCTTTGAATAAAGGTCCCGACGTTCCTGGCGGCCCTATTGAACAAGCCCTGCGGGAATGGGCACGAGTTTCCGACATTGCTGCGGAAACAACAAAGCGCGTTGATCAGGATCGAATGAGTCTAATAGCAGAGGCTTATATCGAACTTGGTCAGAGCAGAAACAGGGCGCGCCAAACAGCAGCAATGGCTCTCGCTCACCTCATTGGACTCAACATACTCATGCCATCAAAGAAATTTCAGCACCAATCCGAAGATAAAAATGCCTTCATGGAGTTATTTATTCCGGATTATTTCAAGGAACATATCATTAATTCATGATTACGACGACTACCATATAGATCTTATAATTTATTAGATGAATATTGGCAATATTCATAATAAATAAATTCTTATTCCGGGCGTATCACTAAGCGCCCTTCTATTTAATCTTAATCTGACAATTGCTAGGAAATGATTTACTGCGCGACCCAGAAAATCATTCAGAGCCTGATTCATAATTATCCGATGAAATTTCATAGTCTTGCGATGCGACGCGCGAATAGCTGGATGGAAGCTATGAACAGCCACGCAGTTGCCGATGCGATGGTCTGTTCAAAGTCCTTGGCG
>NZ_NMUA01000087.1 GCF_002312805.1 Sphingobium sp. D43FB
TCGTCGGCGAAGACGTGAGCGAGATCCTCGAGATGATCACGGCAAAGCTCCAGGTCATCGAAGTCGCCCGCCCGAAGAAGTCCTGCCGTTGCTGCGAGAAGATGGTCCAGGTGCCAGCCCCGAGCCGGCCGATCCCCGGCAGCATGGCCGGAGGAAGTCTCCTGGCTTACGTGCTGATCTCGAAGTTTGACGACCATTTGCCGCTGTACAGGCAGAACGAGATCATCGCGCGCATGGGTGCCGACATCCCACGCAGCACGCTGGCCGATTGGTGTGGTCGCTCGATGCGGATCCTGCAGCCGGTAATCGATCGGATCGAGGCCTCGGTCCTGGGCAGCGACATCCTGCACGCCGACGACACACCGATCCGCGTGCTGGCTCCGGAACGACGCGCCAAGGGTATCGGCAAGGGTGTGATGCAAGGCCGGATCTGGGGCTATGTCTGTGATCAGCGGCCTTGGGCCGGCACCGCGCCGCCTGGGGTCGTCTACCGCTATGCGCCCAACTGGAAAGCCGAGCACGTACTTGCTCACTTGGGCAGCGCAAGCGGTATCCTGCAAGCCGACGCCTACAAAGGCTATGCGAAGCTCTACGAACCCGTCGCGGATGGTGAGCCTCGCTTCCGCGAAGCGGCCTGCTTTGCGCATTGGCGACGCGATTTTCATGACATCTGGACATCGCAAAAATCCGAGATCGCGCACGAGGCGCTCGAGCGTATCGGGCAACTCTACGACATTGAGCGCAAGATCGCGGGCAAGCCTGCCGATATCCGCCGGGCAGTACGCCAGGAGCTGAGCCGACCCAAGCTCGAGGCTCTGCATAGCTGGGCCGAGAAGCAACTCACCCGTATCTCGACCAAGGGAGACTTGGCAAAGGCCTTTCGCTACGCCCTGGGGCGCTGGCACGCCTTCAGCCTCTTTATCGACGATGGACGCGTCGCCATCGACAACAACGCTGCCGAGCGGGCTGTCCGGCCCATATGCCTGGGCAAGAAGAACTGGTTATTCGCCGGCTCCGAAACAGGCGCCGAAACCCTCGCCCGCGCCATGACGCTGATCGAAAGCGCTAAAATGAACGGCCTCGATCCACAAGCATACATCACCGACCTGCTCAATCGCATCCACGATCACAAGATCAACAGGATCGACGAGCTGTTACCCTGGAACTGGGTGCCGCGCACCATCCCGCAAGCACTGGCCGCCTGATGGCCGCTGTCACTTCCCTCCTCACCCTCGACTATGTCGCCAGGATACTCGACGAGAACGTGGAGTTGCTGGAAGCCATCGTTTCAAACGACGACAACCTCACCTACGGCGCCATCGTCAGCGTCCACACCGGTCTGGACGAGTCCATCACCGCGCTGACGGATCACGGCGTGGAAGAACTGACGGACATGCTTAGCCAAGCACGTCTCACGACCAAGGCCTGGCACCAATTCCTCGATGACTTTATCGACGATCCCGAGCTCGCCGCGCGCTTCAAGGCCCATAAGCCGCGGTAACAATCGGACGGTTACCATTCAACATCGGCGGCATCTTTGAATCCGACAATGTTGCCATTGATATCGGTCCCCTTCCTGTCCCCCGATAAGGATCCGATCCTGCGATCGGAATTGCGGCAGTCGAGCTTTGAGTTCAGCGCAACGTAAAGACCGCGATGTCATTTGACAGAATGTCGTGTTTGCCCGATTCTCTCTAACATTATTCAAAAGCATATTGCGGATGAAATCACTCTAGCGTGTGACGACTGTAGAACGTAGCTCTTCCACAGTTTTAAAATGAAGCGGTGCATATCTCAAATTATGCACAACAAGTGCAAAACGCGCATATTATCGTATTCGGCTATTATACATTGGTGACGCTGCTTCGCTTTTCTGAGTTTTAATCGATATCGCTCAATACGGCGAATGCAGGCCATATCGCATGATTTTCATGATGATTTGAGGGCAAACAACCGACTGCTGAATGGAGACATCTCAAAATGTTCATTCCGAATAAGCTCACTCAAACGGCCTTGGTCGCACGCGATCGATCCCTCGACTGGCTTTTGCAGCACATAGATTCCGACGGTCGACCGGCGGATTGCGAGACCCGAACCGGATGGAGCCGCCTGGGTTGGGGCCTCGCGGTAGCTGGCCAACCCGCAGCGGCTAGCGCCGTCGTCAATTGGGCCGCGAAGCATCGGATCGCCGAGAATGGGGATTACCGACCCGGCTTCATGCAAGGGCAAAGCTATATTTCCCAATATGCAAATTACTGGCTCGGCACATTTGTCGTAAGCGCCTGGATGGCAGGAAGCTATGACATCGCCATGCGTTCCATGGGCTATCTCGCGAGCCAACAGGACCCGGTACATGGTGGACTGCCGACACGCCTGGACAGTGGCAATCACCCCGCGGGTATCTGCGATGTTCTCTCGACGGCACAGGTTGGCCTTTCCGCACTCATCACAGGGCAATTGGATGTCGCCGACAAGGTTTACCTTTGGCTCAAAGGACTTTTAGCAGTTCAACCGTCTGCACACAGCTTCTACATGTTCCGCCAAGGCGAGGACGTATGGCGCACGCCCGACCCGGCTTTCTCCTGGGCTGCAATTGTGCCTTTCGATCAGCCGCGACAGGCTTTCTATGGCCCAGGAATGGCTGCAGTGTTTCTTGCGCGATATGCGCACATTCGCCACAGGCCAGAGGCAATCGAACTCGCTCGGAATTTTCTCCACTATAATATCAACGGCACACAGGAGCAATTTACCGACCTTGAAAGCGTCCAAGCATGCAAATTTGGTTGGGCCGTGGGCGTCATGCATCAGGCTGACCCGAACGGCGGATGGGGCAGATGGCTTGCTCCAATGACAAAATGGTTCATTGACCGCCAGGATCCACAAGGGTGGTGGGGACCTTCTAGATTCGCGGACTCCAATCCTTCATATTCCGATCGCCTTGTCAAAACATCGGAACATCTAATGGAAATCACGGCTTTGATTTCGGCGCTGAGCGCGGGCACGTGCGAACACAAGGCGTGACCATGGACGTCCCCGCCTTCCCCTTGCAGCTCAAGCGTCAAGCATGCCTGATCGGCGGACAAGGGATCAGAAATGGAGCCGGGATGAATGTCGATGATCCAGCTAACAGGCTGGGATCGGCAAAGGTCCGCTGATGGTTGAGCTCGAAGCACGGACAGCGATCGAGGCAGCACAGTCGGCACTCCCGCATTGGGCCGGTATCAGTAGACCTTGAAAGAGCGTCATTGCTCCGTAAATTTGCGCAACTGATGCTCGACCAGGCTGATGCCCTCGCGCATTTGCTCAGTGAAGGACAGTGGACGCTTCACAGCGAAGCCACAGACGAAATTCACTAAGCGGTACCCTGTCTTGGTAGTTTTCCGAGTAGGCAAGGCGCTTCTCCGGCGGAATCGTGCGCGAGCACCAAAGGGACGAGCGGATCTTCCTACTGCGGCCCCTCCGTGCCAACGACGGTGAGACAAAGCACCGCCGGTAATTTAGCCTTGAGGGCGCGGATGAGATATCACCATGGTTATGCCGCGTATTCCAAACGACGAGACGAACTCCGCCGCCGCAGGCGC
>NZ_NMUA01000088.1 GCF_002312805.1 Sphingobium sp. D43FB
ATATTTCCAACATCGCCGTCCCTCAGCTGCAATGGGGCTTGCTCGATTTTGGACGAACGTCAGCGGCGATAGCACAGGCACGCTCTGGTCGCGATGAAGCCGAGGCACAATATCGGCAGGTAGTGCTGGGCGCGCTTGAGGATGCGGAGACGTCGCTTGCGCGCTTTGCACAGCAAAGGCGAAACGTCGCCGCATTTGCCGAAATCAAGCGGTCCGCAGATGAAGCGGCAACGCTGATGCGGCAGCGCTATGCGCGGCAGGTCATTTCGAGAGGCGACACTCTGGAGGCTGACCGCCAACAGCGGCTTGCAGAGGCAAACCTGCACAGTGCGGTTGCGGCCCTCACCGCCAGCTATGTTGCCATACAGAAGTCGCTTGGACTGGGATGGACAGAAGCTGGGCGTCAAGCCTCAGCCCTTATGAGCGAATAATGATGGTATCTGTCCGGACTTGCCAATACAAGAATTGGCGGCCCTGCCCACCGCCAATGATGACTTTTGGCACAGGGCAACCCGCCTGTTCGGCATCCATCCTGCGGCCCTTGCGATTATACAGAGTTTCGCGGGGTAACGCGCCCCGGGGCGATTGCGATGTGTTTGACGGGGGTTGCCCACGATAGGATGAAATACGGATTCACGACCGCATAGCCGGACGCAACATCGGACCGGAGACAACCATAGAGCAGTTTATCGGCCTCGACGTGTGATTGAATAGAATTTCTGTCCGACGAAGATCTATCCCGCAGGGAGTTGTCCTGACCGCGTATACGACCTTGTACCCGACAGACGGCATCACCCGCAGACAGAAGATGGGGGCGCTTGTAAAACCAGCCAAGCTTACGACCTCACGACGATAGATCGACGAAGATCGAAATTGCCTTGACCGGGATGCGATTAAACAACCCACAAGTGCATCATTGGGTAACCTGTTGAGTTGCATTGAGAAGTGACCCGGGAGGGTTATAAGTTTTCACTGAGAATTGACCCATGTTTTCCTCGCCCCTGGCTGACAGTCAGGAGGCATCGGAGTGATCGACATGGACCTACTCAGTGTGATCCGCCGCTGGCATTTTCGGCAAGGCATCCCCATTCGCGAGATTCGGCGGCGGACTGGATTATCGCGCAACACGATCCGCAAATATCTGCGCGATGACGCGGTGGAGCCGACGTTCAAGGTTCCCAAACGGCCGAGCAAGCTTGATCAGTTTGCAGAAAAACTGACGACGTGGCTGCGGGTGGAATCTGGCAAGTCGCGCAAACAGAAGCGAACAGCCAAGCAGCTACATGCAGATCTGGTTAAGCTGGGCTACGAGGGATCATACAGCCGTGTTGCCGCCTTCGCCCGCTCGTGGAAGACCGAACGCCAATATGAAAAGCAAACCAGTGGGCGCGGCACATTCGTACCGCTGATCTTCCAGCCCGGTGAGGCCTTTCAGTTCGATTGGAGTGAAGATTACGCCCTTCTGAATGGCCGGCCTACCAAGCTGCAGGTGGCCCATACCAAGCTCTCCCACAGTCGGGCGTTCATCACGCGAGCCTATCTGCTGCAAACGCACGAGATGTTGTTCGACGCACTGACGCAGGCCTTCCGGGTGCTGGGCGGCGTGCCTCAGCGTGGAATATTCGACAATATGAAGACGGCTGTAGACCGGATCGGCCAGGGCAAAGTCCGACAGGTCAATGCGCGGTTCGCTGCCATGGCCAGCCACTACCTGTTCGAAACGGATTTTTGCAATCCGGCCTCAGGCTGGGAGAAAGGTCAGGTCGAGAAAAACGTTCAGGATGCGCGTCGACGGTTATGGCAGCCAATGCCCAACTTCCCAGATCTTGATGCCCTCAATGCCTGGTTGGAAGAGCGGTGCATCGCACAATGGGGAGAAATCCAGCATGGCGTCCTCCCCGGCACAGTTGCCGATGTGCACGCCGTTGAGATTATCAGCCTGATGCCGATGGGGCGGGCCTTCGATGGCTTTGTCGAACATACCAAGCGCGTGTCGCCGACCTGCCTGATCGCGTTCGAGCGCAATCGCTATAGCGTTCCTGCATCCTTTGCGAACCGGCCAGTGAGCCTGCGGGTCTATCCTGATCGGTTGGTCATCGCGGCCGAGGGGCAAATCTTGTGCGAGCACAACCGGATTATCGACCGTTCTCACCAGAAGCCGGGGCAGACGATCTATGACTGGCGGCACTATCTGGCAGTTGTTCAGCGCAAGCCTGGCGCTTTGCGCAATGGGGCGCCATTCCTCGAAATGCCCGAAGCCTTCCGGCAACTGCAGGGGCATCTGCTCAAGCGGCTCGGTGGTGACAGGGAGATGGTCGAAATCCTCGCCCTTGTTCTACAGCATAACGAACAGGCTGTGCTCAGCGCCGTCGAACTGGCCCTCGAAGCTGGGGTGCCGACCAAAACCCACATCCTCAATGTTCTGCACCGCCTGATCGATGGCAAGGCTCCACCGGCATCCCCAATCGATGCCCCGCAGGCCCTGCGCCTCGCCCAGGAGCCTGTTGCCGATGTCGAACGCTACGACACGCTGAGGGCGTTACGCCATGCGTCATGATCCGGCCAGCGCCGCTGTGGTTGTCATGCTACGTGGCCTCAAAATGTATGGCATGGCGCAAGCCGCTGGTGATCTGATCGAGCAGGGCGCGCCAGCCTTTGATGCTGCCGTTCCGATCCTCTCACAGCTTCTCAAGGCGGAGATGTCCGAGCGGGAGGTCAGGTCCATTGCTTACCAGATCAAGGCAGCCCGGTTCCCGGCCTACAAGGATCTGGCAGGCTTCGACTTTGCCGTCAGTGAGGTCAACGAGGCGCTCGTGCGTCAACTTCACCGTGGTGACTTTATGGATAGCGCCGACAACGTCGTACTGATCGGCGGACCAGGCACCGGCAAAAGCCACATCGCGACGGCTTTGGGCGTCCAGGCGGTTGAGCATCACCGCAAAAAGATCCGCTTCTTCTCCACCGTCGATCTGGTCAATGCGTTGGAGCAGGAAAAGGCCGCAAACAGAGCGGGCCAGTTGGCCGAGCGTCTGTTGCGCCTCGACCTCGTCATCCTTGATGAGCTGGGATATCTACCCTTCAGCCCTTCAGGCGGGGCCATGCTGTTCCATCTGCTCAGCAAACTCTATGAGCGGACCAGCGTTGTTATCACCACCAACCTGAGCTTCAGCGAGTGGTCCAGTATCTTTGGCGATGCCAAAATGACCACCGCCCTGCTGGATCGCCTCACGCATCATTGCCATATCCTTGAAACCGGCAATGACAGCTTCCGCTTCAGAGCCAGTTCCGCCGCCCCAAAATCCAGAAAGGACAAATCACCCGCTTGACCCTGCTCGTCGCAGGCAGCACATCATCCACGCCCACCCGGGTCACTTCTCAATGAAAATCCCGGGTCACTTCTCAGTGCAACTCAACAGGTAACTGCCGCGCGACAATCAGGATGAGAGAGCAGCGTCAATCAAGATGAGAATCGCCACCTGCTGATGCGGCGTAGGGCGTAGCCCGGAGCCGGATCAGCAGGTGGCGATGTCGCCCTTTCCGGGGCGT
>NZ_NMUA01000008.1 GCF_002312805.1 Sphingobium sp. D43FB
CGCTGCCGTCGATGGCGTAGCTCTCCATCCAGTCCAGGCAGGCTCGGTCCGAGCCTGAGACGAACAGGCGGTGCAGTGTAGCGACAAATACGGCGCGCTCCACGGCAAAGCCGAACTGGCGCCCTTCCAGCACCTCTTCCAATACAGCATCGATGCCAAGCCGCTGCCACAGGCGCCCGAACAGCAACGGGCCTCCGATCCTGCGGGCTACGATCCGGCCTGCATCGATATCGGACAGAATGATGCTGCGCTCTGCGTGACGTGCGATCGAGGCGGCCAGTCTGTCGAGTTCGCCACTTGCGGCCAGCGCATCCTTGCGGCCCAGAGCCTTGATCGTGCGCTGGCGGACAGTTTTGCCCTCGCGCACGCTCTCGACCAGGTAAAGATAGCGGTGGCCGCGCGCGACTCGTTCGACGACATACATGGCCAGGTTGTTACTGCCTGTACTCGTAAAGATAAACCAAACGGCCAGTTACAGGCAAAATGTTGTTAGCACATCCGGTTTTGCCCCCAAACCCACGCCTAGCAAAATCAAATACTTACCAGCTCGCGTTCCCTGCGTGTTCCGCCGGCACTGTTCAACTTGGGTTTGACTTCGATGGCGTGCCAGCTGCCCAGGCCAACAGGTTCTAGGATGTCGACACGTACCAAAACACCATGATGCTGGAATGTTGCCTCAAAGATTGGGCGGCTCGCGTCATGGGCAATCAGCTGCGTCGTGCGAACAAGCGCTGCCTCGATATTGGGTTCGGCTTCGACCAGAACTCCGTCCGGCATGGCTACCGTTGCCAGGCGGCCAACCTCATGTCCGATCCGAAATCGGGCGAGTGTGTCGGAATCAAAATGACCGACGTCACGGTGATGAATTTGTAGCCACAATCGCCGTGGGCAATGCTCGAACGCTGCGATCTTGGATTTTGACAACCGATATCGGGTGGAACTGTGGCTCATGCCGCCTGTTCCAGAGCTGTGAGCAAGCCATCCGACCTGAGTTTGGGCCTTACAACCTTGTTGTGCTCCGCACCGATCAGATAATCAGCCGCAGCCTGAGCCCGACTGGCGGCCGTGAAAATCGCGCGAGGATCATTGCCAAGAACGCGCAGCCAAGATGCGATATATGGTGCATGATCGGTTCTTGGTTTGGAGGCGAGCTCGAGGTGGCTTACGGTGAACGCCGCGCCAAGCTCGGCAATCAATTCCTCCATGGCATAAGCGTCAGATCCAAAACGGCCAGACAGGTCGCGGTCAAGACGGATCTTTGCGCCCGTCCAATGGGTCAGCTCATGGGCTAGAACCGAATAATAGGCCTCCGCAGATACGAACGCATCAAACGACGGCATCGAGATCATATCGGCGTGAGGGTCGTAGAAGGCGCTGTCGCTACCCTCCCAAATATTCGCTGATTGAGCACGGAAAAAGGCGTCAGCGCGCTCAATCGGTGCAATTGCAGGATGCTGAAGGGCTACCTCCTCATAGCTATCGACCTGCGCCATGTTGAAGACCCTGAATGCGCGCGCGAACATCCGCTGACGGTCGGGCTGACCATTACCCTCGTCGAGATCCATGCGCTTCTCGACGGGTTTCCATAGTAACACGGTCGTTGCTCGCTCTCCCTTGCGAACCTGCGCGCCCAATTGCATCCATTGCCGGTAGGTTGCCCATTTTGCTGACTTGAAACCGCGGTGGCGAGCCTCTGCCCAAAGCAGCAGCGTATTAATGCCACGATATGGCCGACCGGTAACAATGTTCTTCGGAGAACCAATGCTCGCACAGTTATACCAAGGCATGTGGAATTCAGCGGTGCCAGCCTCGATAGCGGCGACAATCTCGTCGGTGATACGCTGATATAAGTCTGCCTTCATTGTTGTCCTCGCACCGCAGTTGCGATGAAAGGTTCACGAACAGCAGAGATTTCTTGCGAGGAACCGCTCCAGTTCCTCTACATCTGGGTAACGGGACGCGATGGTATATGGCGGGTGATATGCCTTTCGCGTTCTTACAAACCCCGCCTGAAAATGATCCTCGAGCTGGAGGTCGTCCCCATGTCGCAACTCCCCCGTGAGGGCATTCTGCCGCAAATTTGCTCGCCTGTTTTCAAATCTTTATTATGGATTGAAACCCGGGAATTTCCGTGATGGCGTCAACAGCGAAGGGCCCGACCGGGGATGCGAGTTCAACGGTCGACTGTGTAATGCCAAATTGCAGTCATATGGACATACCGCCACCAGACGATTGCGAAAGAGCCTTTGTCATAGGTCTGCCAGCCTTTCGGCTACTGCGGGGACATTGCTGAGGCCAGACGCGTTACACGCAGATCCGCCCGTGGGCATGCGATCCCATTCGTGATCGTCTGGCAGGGTGGGTGTGATCATAGCCAGTGCATGGACGACACGCTCTTCATGCTCTTGCTCTATCGATACACCTGTACGGTCGCCAGAAATGATAATTTTGATCACTTTCGCTTCCCTGCTGCTGAGGATATCGATCCAAGGCAGGACATCAAATTCGACGCTTCGATTAACTATAGCATCCGGATTTGCAAAATCTACGACAGGAAAATAGTCTACTGCACGATCCTCCTTCCCATTTCGATATCGAACAGCTGACAACTTGATATGAGCTGGGTTACCCGGAATCAGTTCCATGCGTGCGCGGTCTGCTTCGATCACGCGCATCAGCAGTAACGCCCGAAGCATTGCCACGGCATCGAGTGTTAGGAATATTCCGTTTTTGTTAATGCGAGCGTGAATATTTTGGAAATCACTATGGTAGGGCGGCGCTATTGCAAAGGCGAGCGTGAAGACGCCCTTTTCGATGAAATAATGATTGCCGTCATCACGGATGAATGCGCCGGCACCAAGACGTCTGAGAATTCGTTTCAGAGTAGGTGCAACTATGGCGGGAATGGCAATCCGCTCACGATCTATATTTGGCGTACTGAAAGACATCGGACGAACATGGTTTGTACTGATCACAGCCCCCGCCTCTTGCAGAACGTCAAAGTTTCCAGCCCAGCGCAAGACCCAATCGAGCCCCTCAATCAAGGAGACGGTATCAAAGGTGCGGCGAGGCGCATCAAGTGCGAGGTTAGCGAGCGTCGTCTCAGGAGCGGGCATTGGATCGACACTAATATTCAGGCACGTATCACCATAGATGATCGTAAACGTCTTTTCCCGCGCTACATAATGAAAAAATACAAGCTGCTGCTTGTTGGCCACGTTGCTCCAATTAAAATGTTGACCGTTTAAACTATGATCAAACAATTCCGACAGTATATGGAATCTAAAGGTGAATGAAATATCGCTGTTATGCAGTTCCGATTCATGATGAAGAGCAGGTGAAGTAGCGCATATATCGAATCCGGGTATGCTATTATGAAATTCAACTGCCTCTCTCATTAATTTTATCGTACACATCTGCAGCCTCGCCGCGAGCCTACGGTCAGAAATATACCTCTCTTCTGAGGGTGCTGTTCCTTTTATTCCTTTCAATCCATTGATTGGCTCGCGAAGTTGACGTAGGATTGCCTGGTCATCGTTAGGGAGCTGAACGCCCACTACCGCGTCATGCAGGAGATCCAGTGGGATGGCCATGAATACGCCGTGATGGCTATTAAAGCGCGTCTGCCCTCCGTCCTTCATCTCTTTCAGCGCAGCAAGTGCAAGCTTCGCGTCCTCATCCAAACCCACCGCGTTAAGACCGTCTCTAGATCGAACCTTCGCAGAGGCTGCATTTAGGTTGTTGATGGCTGCTGCACGTCGAATTTCGTCGGGGAGGTTAGTGTCAGCGGGGTCCGCGCCATTGCGAATGGCGCGATCAATCATGTGACGTAAAGCTTTCATTTTCAATTTCCTGTTCCAGATTTTGGGGAGCGAGCCGCCCAGCAAGGTCGCGTGCGTGGCCGATTGAGCGGATCTTTTGCCCAACTAGTTCGCTCGTCATGTTCAAGTTTATCGATCACGCTGAGTGCCAAGGGGTCGCCCGTTACCGCACGCCGCGCTTCAAATAGGGTCAAGGCTTCACAGCGGCGTTCACGCAGTCGAACCCGCTCACGATGTTCTTGAAGTTCCCAGCCGGTAAATAATTGATCCCATCGTCCGGCATGCCACGCAGACAGATGAGCCATGCCTTCCGCCGCCGCGCCCGTCTGGCCTTTACGTCCGATGCTGTGCGAAAAGCGCAACCGTGCTCTTTCAACGGCGCCCGCAGGATGTCGCTGCCGATTGGCAACAGCTAGATGGTCGATAAGCGGAACGTTCTGAATGAGCAGAGCGGGATCGAGGCCTGCCCATATGTAGCGACGAAGCAGTGACCATTGCCGGTCGAGCGCATTACGCGGATCGACCGGGGCGCGAAAATCCAGCTCTGGAAGATCGTTTATGCCCGGCTGGTTATGGGCGAATCGACCAAAATAGCTATTGAGCCATCCTTGTATGTCCGTGCCTGCCGGGAGGTGAAAAACAAGTGATCCGGTAATATTTCCGGTGGCGTCGCGCCCGAGCAGCGATAGACGATGAAGCCCTGGTCCGGTATGAGCGCTGCCGGTCCGGCCTCTCAGCCGTTGCGCCATTTCGCGACTAAGGTTGGTTAGCAACGATGCCGCTGATTCCTCGGATGCGATCCCAAACTCAATGAAATTGATCTTCAATGCCGCGTTGAGCGCTATGCCAAATTCCTGAACCAGGAAGGTTGCCGCCTCATAGACCTGGGCAGCTTGAGCCGATGATAAAAATTGATCCGGGCGCGCTGCTGTAGACTGAGGCCGATACCGGGTGGCTCGTGGCCGACGGAGGCGAGACGAACGATAGGGCTCGCTGATCGTGGGAAGCAGGCCTAATTTGCGTGATGGTTCGTTGCATGAGCCGGTCGCCGCGCACAGGTCGACAAAGCGCAGGGCGTGCAGCCTGAGGGCTTCAGATGTTGGCGGCGGCGTGAAACTCCAGTGCTCAAGCAGCTCGTCGTAGAAGGAGTAGGACGAGTGGTTGAGGTTCTTGGCCGTGCGTACAATCGCATCGACTAGCGCGGCGATTGCGGCATGGTCGTATAGCAGCATCTCAGCGCGAGATGGGTGCCCGAAATGCGGGCCGATTTGCGTCACCTTGATCAGCGTTAAAAGGCGCTGGATCGAGGAAATCGCGGCGGATGGGTCGGATCCCATCTGATCGATCGCAACCGCCGCGCTTGCAGCGTCGCCGGCAAGCGCAGACTTAAGAAGGGCGATCGTTGCATCCGACTCTTCGCGAAACAGCGTCGTGCGGGCCAGTTCGACGCTGATTCTATCCCCATCCTCAGTAGCGTCACGGACCTGTTCAAGCCTGCTGAGCGCACGCCTGATGCTGGAGGAGCGCTCAGCAATTAACACCAACGCGTCCTGTTCAGCGCCAATCTTCGCTTCGAAGCATGCCCGCTGGAGCGCGAGCAGCCGTTGCTCAATCGTTGGCGGATGCAGGCGAATTATCCGACAACGAGCCTGGAATGCCTCGGAAAGCGGTCCTTCATCGATTAAGGCGAAGATGAAAATCGTCTTGCCGCGCTGCTCTTCAAGCGATTTCAGCAGTAGATCTTGCGAGTATGTGGAGAGACGCTGGGCCTCGTCAATGAACACGATATGATGTCGATAGCCGGGCGGAACGACGCTAATGTCATGTTGTAAGAAGTCGCTCAGCTCCTCCTTGCTGCCATCGCGGCCTGCAGCATTAAGCTCATGATAGGCCCGGTGCCTACGGCCCTCGTCGATCGAACGGCAGCTCGCGCATTGGCCGCAGGGCACTGTGCCCGGCCGTTCGACACAATTTAGATTCTTTGCGAGAATGCGGGCGAGCGTGGTCTTGCCAACGCCGGAAGCACCAACAAAAATAACATGGCTCATGGTCTGCGATCTGATCATCGCCGAAAGCTGAGCAATGGCCGCTTCATGCCCGATCACGGTATCGAAGTTGAGCGGGCGCATTGCTGTCGGAAGCGGGCTGCCGATCATACTGCTATTGTGGATTTCCATGTGAACGCAGTCCTCCGTGGCGCACGGGCGCTCAGATTTTGAAAATGGGGATTAAATCGCACGCAACGCGGGCGTTTTGGACAGCGACCTAGCTCGGCGAAGCTGTCGCGCTACACCAACTTTTGCCACCGAGTCGAAAGGCTAGGTCTCCAAACCGACAAGTGGCCCACCATTCCGTAAGACATTGATAAAATTGCATTATATTCTGATATTCGGTTTGCTTACGAGGCCTGTGAGGCGCAGATGGGGCTACGCTTGATGTAAGTTAGAGCCCTACCGCATGAAAGTTGGCCTGCTTATTTGGCCGCTGGTCTAGATAGCCTCTCTCACCTAGCGGGCAGATCAGCCGGAATCGACCAGCGCCCGTAAGCTCTCCATCGTGACCAGCGTTCGACGGTTTACCTTTACCGCGGTGATGCGCTTGGCATTGATCAGCGCATAAATCATAGTGCGGGAGACGCCGATGATGTTGCCGGCGGATTCGATCGATACCGTAAGCGGTATGCTGTTCATGATAGTCTCCTGATATGCAGGGGCAATTGCCTGTGCACACAAGGATCTGGACCGGGCTATTTGGAAAAGAAAATTCGGAAATGCGGCGGGGAAAATTTTCCAATAATTAGGGGGAAAAGGGCAATCGGTAGAAGTTGCCGAGCGCCTTCTACGCACTCAGTCTGGGATGGCTCGAGATCCGCTCTTTGGACCCGATTTGCGATTGCCAGGCTCGATCTCACGACGGGCCTTTTTCACATGGTAAGGTCGAACGATGTGCGGACTAAACCACTTCTGTGCCGCAGCGAGAAGTTCAGCTTGCTTGAATTGAGTCGTGTCGACGGTTGTCAACCAAGTACGAATATTCTGCTCTGACACATAGCCCGGCTGGTCTACGGCTTGTCTCGGCTTGCCACTTGGCGAGTTGGCCCATTTCTTATATTCGCTTTCCAGAAACATGACGGTAGCGCCAACGAATGGAAATACAATTCTGCGCTCTGCCTCGTCACCAAACGGTATCGGATCCATTTGCCCAATCAACCAGTCGACTGGCCAGCTTCCATTTTCATCAGGTGCCCACATCGATTTGGGGATGGGCAAATATCCAGAATCAAGATGGATGTACGCGCGCAGGTCACCACGACTTAATGCATGCATAATCGGCATGACTGAGCGGCCATAGGGATCGTCGGGGCCATCCTCGTCGTGTGCCGCAGAAGAAACGAATTTTTTCGCCCGAAATTCAATTACATCGTCACCCTTCTTCATTTCGAAAGGGGGTTTCGGCATAAAGGGGACGTCATCTGTCGTATTAACCCAGACCATAAGGCATTCCGTCCTTAAACCTGATTCCCGTTCTTTACCCCAGAATCCGACCACGAAACACGCCAAGCGGAGGAACCGCATCAATGCAAGTTGGGCGACGAAGCATGAATGTCCAACATTCTAGTTTCGCATTCATTAATGTCAGGAGTCCTGAAACCAAGGATCTGGCGGCGAATTGATCTGGCTTGGCATGACACCATAGTCACGGGGGGCCCATGAATCTGCTTTTTTCGATCCAGGTGGATGTACCCGAAAATCGCTTCCTTTTAAGGCGTCAGCATCTGGTTCGATGAGGAACCGTTCGTTTTTGACAGCAGTTATGGTGCCATATCCTTGAGACCTACGCCCGGTCCAGAAAAACACGTGCTGCCCAATTTCGAAGGACGCGCCGTTACGAGTCGAGGACTGTCGGCCTACGGCGTCGCACTCATCGTCCATCACAGCGCTGCCATTTTCTATCTGCTTCAGACTGATCCGACGCGCCGCCCCAACAATATCCCTGACGTTCGACTTCCGGCATGAGGGCATCGCGTTTCTCACAAGCCTTCATCGTCGCATCGTCATCGCCGGACCCGCCACGGCAGCGGTCATTCAATGCGATATATTGAGCCACGATCGGCACGGCCCGGATAGAAGATTCGTCGTCACCCCCGCTATCGTGTTCGCCACCCGGCTGCGATTGTCCGATGTCCTTGTAAAAAAGCGTGGCGAGGGACGTATCGAGCGTCGGCAATTCCATGCCATCACGGGCTACGCGATCCAGCATGACCTCTCCTATGGGGCGATTACAGGCTGGCGCTGGCTCTGCACCATCTCGGCGATGAAATTCGAACCCTTCTTCATGATCGGTGTCGGTCAATCGATCATGCCAGGTGGTCCGCATAATCCAATCAGTGCCATTTTCCTGCCAAGCGACCAATCGACCTTGCTGTTGAAGCAAGCTAGCCATGGTAGATAGGCGCGTGCCCATGGGCGTCACGCCACTATAAATGCAAAGCCTCATATAATCTGGCGGTGGCCCGACACTGCGCGGCTTATCGTCGGAGGTCATAGTGTTGACCAGGCTGGGTATCGGCGATCTCTGCACTTCGCGCACACTTTCCGGGCGACGATGCAGCGCGGTGAAGTATGTCGCGCAAAGCAGGACGGCAATGCCCGTGATGATCCAAACGAATCGAACCGCGCCTGATCTCACGAGGGAAGTCGGTGGCGTCTCGTGGTTCTCGAGGCTGTCGAGTAGAGCCGCCTTCTCGGCTTCAAACTCCCGTACAGACAAATGCCCTTGCTCGCGAAGGCGATGAAGCCTCTCGATCTTTTCGAGATGGTCATTCATCAGAAGAGCATTTCACGGCGTTGAGGAGGAAAAGCGTAGTCGCCACCTGTCCTGCCTCGGCACTGTTGCTGATGACATATTCTCCGACTTTTCCGACGCTAAAAAGGCGGCTTTCGCCTGCAACCAAGTCAGGAATCGTGCCCTGTGCCTCGACGGTTGCCAGATCATAAAGCTCAAGATGTAGTGTCCGGGTGGACTGGTTAGCGATTGTGACCTGTCTGCTTGCACACACATCCATATGGCTGTTTTTGCCGCCATCCCCGTCGTAATTCCAAGGGTCGGTAAGGGTCGCATCTGTAATCTCAACCGTTTGGAGTGGCTGAGCTGGCTCGCGTGTTTGTGGTACAGCGGCGGCGGGGGCCTCATCGGCTATGACGCTGCGCCGGGCCTCCTCTTTGCTACCGGCTGTCAGGAAGTAAATTCCGATACAAACGATAAACAACATCTGGATTCCCCAGAACCAACGGAAGAAGCGCCGCGTCCCATGCGTTTTCGTCCGTCCTTCACGCCAACGCTCGCTTAAGGCGGGAGCCTGCTGACTAGCCTGCTCTCCGAGAATTTTGGCCTTCTGAGAAGCGAATTCCATCTCCGAAAGCGCGCCATCTGCCTTGAGTTTAGCTAGGCGCTCCAGCGCATCGATCCGATCAGTCATATACCCCCCAATGAACAATACATATTATAGTTGATAAACTTACGGACATTGCAAGCCCGATCAGGGCGGCATGGATATGCGCCGCCTGATCGGATCAAATTTTAAGCGTCTGCGCCAAGACAAAGGATGGACGCAGGAGGAGTTTGCTGAACGCTCAGGCTTCAGTCAGCAGTATGTTTCAGGCCTTGAAGGCGGTCGACGGAACCCAACGATCGTGACGGTGTATGAGCTTGCTCTGGCACTGGGCGTTTCGCATTTGGATTTGCTCCAGCCGTCAACCCTCGACGTTAAGCTATAATTCTACCGGCGATCCGCGCCTCGGTGGTATAAGCCGACAGAGGTTGAGCACCGACGAACGCAATGTCCTTTTCGATCGGCAGGCGCAGATGCCCGCGAACCTGGGCTAATTCGGCGAGGCTTACATAGCCCAGCTCGGGTTCTCCCAATCCTAAGTCGCACAGGCCGAAAGCGCGGTCGGAATCGATCGGATCAATTTCTGTGAGGAGCCAGGTTGCCCCGGCGTCCGGGGTGAAGAGCTTCACCACCGGCACGAGATCTATATTTTCGCCCGACGCACTTCGCCGACCGTTAGCCTGCAATATCGCGAAGGTGGCAGTATCGAGGAATGCTGGCTTGTCCATGTCAGGCAGCCTTCCCGATCAGACTAAGCGGTGCGGTCGGTGGGGCGATGTGCCAATCGTCCATTTTGCTACGAAGGCAGGCTTCGACCGCATCGATCACGATGCCCCAGTTGAGGTATCGATCGAAGAGCGCATAGGCCTCATCGCGCGCGCCAGCCCAGCCAAGTGCCTCGACGAACTGCTCCAGATCGACGTTGAGGAAGGACGCCTGATCCGAGCCCGGCGTCTTGAGGAATTTACCATATAGTTGCGCGCCCTGTTGGACGTGGTGGTTGTGCCGAGGGGCAAGCAGCATGAAGTGCGTTTCGGCCCAATCGCCACGCATCCGTGCCGCTTGCGCCAACAGATGTTCGCGGAACAGCTGCTGCATCGGATTGATGCGCAAAGCAGCATGCATCGGCTCTTTGAACAGATCGGATGCTTGTGCCAGGTCATCATAACGTGACTTCAGCTCGGGAGGAGCGGGTTCAGCAAGGTTTTCAGAATATTTGACTTCGATGCCGATTAGGCCTGTCGCGCCATCGCTTCGCTCATAGACAATCGCGACGTCAAAGGCGGTGCGGTCACCGGTCAAGTCTGCCTGACGACGGCCCGGCGAATGCTCGAACCAAACGTGGCGAACGGCGGCGATGTCGATCGTGGGTGCAATGGCTCGCATGACCTTTGCTGCCAGCGCGAGATCAAAGCGCAATGGTGCGAAGAAGTTAAAGGCCAATGGCATGGAGCTCAGCAGATTGCTGTAAAGCCTCTGTC
This sequence comes from Sphingobium sp. D43FB, assembly GCF_002312805.1. Lineage (GTDB taxonomy): Bacteria > Pseudomonadota > Alphaproteobacteria > Sphingomonadales > Sphingomonadaceae > Sphingobium. The sequence goes on from NZ_NMUA01000008.1 coordinate 10,695, forward strand.
GGTCGATGAGTGCTCCTGTCTCCTGATAGATGACCTCACGTCGTGCCAGATGGGCCACGGCGGGTCCGAGGAAGTTGCGGCCCACCGCTGCTGCCGTCGTGCTAAGAAGGGAGCCGACCTTCCGCTTGCGGCCATCTCGTCCCTGGAAGGTGCCTACAGGAAGCCCCTGGCGCTCCCGCCACATCGCCTGCAGCAACCGGGCACATGCACGAAAGCGAGTATCGAACTTTTCGTGGACGAAGTGCGCCTTTAGCAACTCTTCTGGCACGATGGGCAGTTGGCCAATGGCTTTGCCGGACTCTGGCGTCATGAATTCTCCTCTGCTGGCCGGGCATTGTCCGGCAGCAAAGATTCATCGAAACGGTCGATATCTATGCAGGATTTGCAATTGTTCCTTGATCACGCAAAATCAGCAGAAGGGCCTCCAGGCCTTTCTGCGAGAGGGCCGACACCCCACCATCAATGTATATTTTTCCAGTGGTGGGATAGAAGTTGACGCCCTTGGGCAGCTTCAATTGGAATGATGAACCTTCAGGTCGACGCACATCTGCGCCGTACCCGCGCAGCTGAACAATGGCAGTAGCCATCAACTCATCATCATCCGGCTGGATTTCCGCTGACGGCATCTTCTTAAATCTCATCATATCTTCCTTCATTTCTCTTCCAAGGATGGAGAGGGAAAGGGAGAGAAGGATGGTATGTATAAAGGCAGGATAGATAAGGGTAAGGTAGGTATTAGGGAGGGCATAGGCGTCTGGAGCGCCAGAAATTTATGTACCGAAGAGCCCCCCTTGTCGAGTCGTTCGAGCGCTGACCCCGCCAGCGTTTCCCGCTATTTTTGCTCGAGGTTGATTAGATTTACGTCGATGTCGATCTTGTCAATGGCGTCTTTCAAGTTTGCGACCGTCAATCCCTTATTGTAGCGGGCTGTTTCACCAGCCGTTGCATGGCCCGTCACTTCATCAATGACGGAATCTGCAACACCTGCCCGCTTCATAAACGTCGTGGCGCTGTGGCGGAACGAATGGAAATCCAGCCCTTCGGCGTAAAGATCTGTGTCACGCCGATAGCGCGTGAACCATTTGGAGTAATTATGCCCTAAACGATCATCCGCGCCTCCAGGCTGTAAATTCGGAAACAGTAACTGGGCGGATTCAGTCCGCAGAGCATCAGCATAGTTTAATAAACCAAGCCGGATCAGCATATTATGGATCGGCACCTTCCGCACAGCATTGCTGTTTTTGAGTTGGCGTCCATCACCCTCTCTGAGATCAAACACCCATATCCCTTCGGTTTGGCGCACGTCGGCTAACCGAAGCTGACAAATTTCTTCCTGACGCATTCCGGAATATACAGCGATGAGCGGAAGCCAGAATTTCTCGTCACGAAGGACATGCTGCCCTGGCTTGGATCGCCGATGCTCAGATTGGCAGCCAGTCCAAATAGGAGTCGAGAACAACTTTTGGAGGGCTTCACTGTCCCACATCTTACGTTGGTCCCGAGCGCGTTTGGCTGCCGTAAACTTCCAATCGTTAAAAATCTTGATGCTCGCCGTCCCTTGTTCGATGGCGCTATCCCATAAAGTAGACAAAGCAGCGAAATGCCGCTGCACAGTGCGGGACGATAGGCGCGGAACGTCTTGCTGTAGCGCTTGAGCAACGATTTGCTGTGCTGACAAACCCCGATATTCGGCCGCTTTGCTGTAGTTCGCGGGCAACTCCTCAAGAAGTGCCTTGAAACGACCCGCATCGGCTCGGACGTATCCGCTGAGTGGCCGATCCCCAGCAAAGTCGCAGAAAATCGAATATGTGGCTCTTGCCTGTAGATAGGTTTGACGTTCCCAGATTTTCCGCCGCAACTGGCCCTCGCGAAACAATTCCGCCGCTGCCGAGAAGGTAGGACCGGCCACTACGGAAGGCACTTCAGTCGAAGGGGGCGCTGGGTTAGAAATCGGAGCAGAGGGCGTTTCTCGCAACGCTTGGGCCAGCAGTTTGTCGGAAGGCTCGTAGTTGAAATTGCCTTCCCATCGCGCGCGCAACGTTTCCGAAACCTCAATCCCTGCCCGAAGCATCGCATGTTCGAGACGGCGCACCTCGCTCCTCTCAAATTTGGCGTCAATGCCGAAACGACGGGCCAACATTGCGCCGGTAATCATCCGCACGGAGTCAAACGCATTACTAGCCAGGTCGATGCGTGAGCGTTCTGCCAAAATCCGGTAATGATCGCTAAGCCCCTGGCGAACTTCTTCACACACAGGCTCATCGCTATCCAACCGCACGCTTTCATCGCGAGAGAGGATCGTCGCGTAGAAATCTTTGATCAGGGCCGCAATGTCTTGATCGGTCAGCAACGGGACACACCTAACGACACTGAACATCTCCTCCGATTGGAGATACAAATAGCGGGACAGGCTTCGTGCCACCGCCGCATCATTCGTACCCAGACTGCATGTCAGCTCAACCCGTTTAAGAATAGGTTGAAGGGCGGCCGGAATCCCTCTGCGGAAATGATAAATCCCTGCCCGACGCACTGTATTTGGGATGGCTCCCATACCAACAAAGCCTCAACTTTGTAGCAGAGCTTTGTAGCAAATGCCCCACCACGGTTCCGGCGCTGTTCGAAAACCAAGGTTTTGCAGTGTGTTGATAGGAAACTGGCTGGGGCGGCAGGATTCGAACCTGCGCATGGCGGCATCAAAAGCCGCTGCCTTACCGCTTGGCGACGCCCCAGCAGGCCGACCATCGTCGGCGCGGGTCGCCATATAGCGCGTCGGGCGCGAAAGGAAAGCCTAGTCATCACAGTTTCGCGACGGCACTATGACGCTTCTTGGCTTCGTACCGGATTACCACAACCATGTCCGCTTCCTCTTCCCCCACATCCGCGCAGATGGCGCCTGCATCGCCGCTCTTTCTGCGTGAAGATGAAATCCGGCGCGGCATCGAAATGCTCTATTTCGGCTATTCCGCGCTGACCCGCTCGATCGATGAGGGGCTGGCGGCGCAGGGGCTTGGGCGGGCGCATCATCGCGCGCTCTATTTCATCTCGCGCCAGCCCGACCTCACCGTCAAGGATCTGCTGCGGTTGCTGTCCATTACCAAGCAATCGCTGGGCCGGGTGCTCAATGACCTCATCGAGCGCGGCTATATCGAGACGCGGCCGGGTGCCAGCGACCGGCGGCAAAAATTGCTGCGGCTCAGCGCAGAAGGCGCCGCGCTGGAGGCCGAGCTGTTCCGGGCGTTGCGGGAAAAAATGGCAGCGGCCTATGCCCAGGCAGGGCAGGGATCGGTCACCGGATTCTGGCGCGTGCTGGAAGGGTTGATCCCCGAATCGGATCGTTCGATGGTGTTCGGCCTGCGCGGGCGATAGCGCACAAGACGCAACCTAATCGGCCTTCCTGCGCTTATCGGACTCCATTCATTGACAAGAGGAGCCATCATGCGTCACAAATTTCTCGCCGCACTGGCGGTCGTTTCGGCGGTCAGCCTGTCGGCCTGTTCGGAAAAGGCCGAGGACAGCATCGAAAATGCCGGGTCGGCGATCGGCAATGACATGAGCAGCGCTATGGACCGCGCGGGCGACACGATCGACAACGGGCTGGATGATGCGGGCCGTGCGATCGACAATGGCGCGGCGCGGATCGGTGCTGCGACCGACGAAGCGGCTGAAGATGCGGATCGCACCGCCGATGAAGCCAAGCGCGATGTTGGCGATACGCTGCAGGAAGCGGGCAGCGACCTCAAGAACGACTGATGCCAATGGGCCACGCATGACTGTACGGTTATGCGTGGCTCATGCGCGCGCTTGACGGCGCGCTGTATTGCGGACAGCGCAGGGATATGTCGTCCGCTGCGCCCGCCCCACCTCTCACCAGCCGCCTGATGATCGGCCGTCCCGAACTGGCGCTGATCGGCATCACCATCCTGTGGGGTGGCACATTCCTGATCGTCCATCATGCGATGCGCGAATCGGGACCATTCTTCTTCGTGGGATTGCGTTTCGGGACGGCGACGCTGGTCACCTTGCCGCTCGCCTGGCCGCTGTTGCGCGGCATCACGCGGCAGGAACTCGGCGCTGGTCTGGTGATCGGCCTCGGCATCTTTGCGGGCTATTCGCTCCAAAGCTGGGGGCTCCAGACGATATCGAGCAGCACGTCGGCCTTCATCACCGCCGCCTATGTCCCGTTGGTGCCGATCCTCCAATGGATCATCCTGCGCAGGCGACCGCGAATCGCCAGCTGGGTCGGGGTCGCCCTGGCGTTCGCTGGCCTCATGCTGATCGCCGCGCCGCAGGAGGGGGTGGCGCTGGGGACGGGAGAGGTGCTGACCCTGATCAGTACGCTCGCCATCGCGCTGGAGATCATCTTCATCAGCCTGTGGGCGGGGCAGGTGAATGTCGCGCGGGTGACGCTGGTGCAGTTGGCGGTGACCGCGCTGCTCGCCTTCGCCTGCATGCTCCCGGCCGGTGAAGCGGTGCCGCCCTTGTCCTGGACGGTGATCCTGTCGGCCTGCGGGCTGGGGTTGGTCACGGCGCTCATCCAGTTCGTGATGAACTGGGCGCAGCGCAGCGTGTCGCCGACCCGCGCCACGCTGATCTACGCGGGTGAGCCGGTCTGGGCCGGGATCATCGGGCGGATCGCGGGCGATCGCCTGCCGCCGCTGGCGCTCGCCGGTGGCCTGCTGATCGTCGCCGCCATGATCGTGAGCGAAATGCGGTTCGGAAAGCGCGACCGCGCCTCGACCTAGCCCCGCCGAAACACCGGCGCGCGCTTTTCGAAGAAGGCAGCAAAGGCTTCCTGCGCTTCGGCGGATCGCAGCGTGTCGCGGAACAGCCGCGCCTCTTCCTCGATCCGCGCGGTGAGAATAGCCGGGTCGCCTTTCATCAGGCGGCGGGTGGTGGCGAGCGCCTGGGGCGGCTTGGCCACCAATATTCTGGCCTTGGCGCGCGCATGCGCCAGCAGCCCGTCGGCGGGCACGACCGCCGTGACCAGCCCCGCCCGATCGGCCGCCTCGGCATCCATCGGCTCGCCCAGCATCAGCATCGCCGCCGCCTTGGCATGGCCCAGCGTCGCCGGCGCAAGCAGGCTCGATCCCGCTTCGGGGACCAGCCCTAGATTGACGAAGGGCATGATGAAACGGGCGTCGGGCGCGGCATAGATGAGGTCGCAATGGAGCAGCATCGTCGTGCCGACACCCACGGCCAGTCCCTGCACGGCGGCGATGATCGGCTTGTCGAAGGCGGCGATGGCGCGGATGAACGCAAAGGCAGCCGCGCCGCCCTCCGGCCCGGCCATGAAGTCCTTGAGGTCGTTACCCGCGCAGAAGGCGTCGCCATTGGCGGTGAACAGCACTACCGCAATGTCCGCGCGCGCCGACGCATCGGCCAGCGCTGCGGTCATCGCATGATACATGGGGGCGGTCAGGGCGTTCTTCTTGTCGGGGCGGTCGATATGGATTTCGATGACGCCGGCGATATCTTCGATGATCGCGATGGACTGGCTCACGATGCGCTCTCCCTTATGTCTCTGTCACTACCGATGGGCATTGATCGGACGATGGAGACTATTGTTCCCCGGCGAAGGCCGGGGTCCAGTCCCACGCTCTGAACTGGACCCCGGCCTTCGCCGGGGAACAGCTACCATCCAGATCACTGACCACGCCTGCATGTCTCTGGCGAAACTGTTGGCGCAAGCGGCGGGCCGCGTCTATCCCCCCGCCGTCTGTCAGCCCAAGGCCTAGCCCCATGATGAACCGACTGCGCCACGCCCTCGATCCCTTCCTGTTGCTGCTGCTGGCAACCGTTGCCCTAGCGTCGATCCTGCCTGCGCGGGGGGATGGTGCGCGCATCGTGGGGATGGCGGCAGACGCTGGCATCGTGCTGCTTTTTTTTCTGCATGGGGCAAAATTGTCGCGCGCGGCGATCTGGGACGGGACGCGGGCGTGGAAGCTGCATCTGGCGGTGCTGGGGACGAGCTTCCTCCTCTTCCCGCTGATCGGCCTCGCCACGCAGCACATTGGCGTCATCCCCGATGACATGCGGGCGGGCCTGCTGTTCCTGACCCTGCTGCCCTCGACCGTGCAGTCGTCGATCGCCTTCACCGCGATCGCGCGTGGCAATGTCGCCGCCGCCGTGGTCAGCGCGTCCTTCTCCAACCTGCTCGGCATCGTCGCGACGCCGCTGCTGGTCGCGCTGCTGATGCGGCAGGGCGGGGCGAGCGTGTCGCTGGCGTCGATCGAGGGCATCGTGCTGCAACTGCTGTTGCCTTTTCTCGTCGGTCATCTGGCGCGGCCGTGGATTGGCGGGTTCGTGGCGCGGCACAAGGCGAAGATCGGATGGGTGGATCGCGGCTCGATTCTGCTGGTCGTTTATGCCGCTTTCTCGGCGGCCGTCGTAGAGGGGCTGTGGCAGAGCGTGTCGGGCGGCGAACTGGCGCTGCTGGCGGGTGTCTGCTGCCTCATGCTGGCAACCGTACTGGTTCTTACGTTCGGACTGGGGCGGCTGATCGGGCTAAGCCGCGAGGATGCGATCGTGCTGCAATTTTGCGGGTCGAAGAAAAGCCTGGCGACCGGTGTGCCGATCGCGGGCGTGCTGTTTCCCGCAGCGGCGGTCGGGCCGATCCTGCTGCCGTTGATGCTGTTTCACCAGATCCAGCTGATGGTCTGCGCCGTGCTGGCCCGGCGCTACGGCGCGCAGGTCGCTGAATGACAAAGGGGCGGAAAGCGCGATATTGCGCCTTCCGCCCCTTTTGCCTGTCCGTCCCTACGCTCTGACGCGTAGGAAGGATCGTCCCGTTAGAACTTCACGCGGCTTTCAATGCCGATCGTGCGCGGTTGCGCGACCGATTGCGCATAGCCGCGATAGATGATCCCGTCATTGATCTGACCACGGCGGGTCAGGTCGTTGGAAACACCGGTGATCGCATATTTGTCGAAGATATTATTGGCGAACAGGCTGACTTCCCAAACGTCCGTGCTGTAGGTCGCGGCCGCTCGGTGCATCATATAGTCAGGCAGGCGTTCGCCGCCGCCCCGTGCGCCGGGACGGGTCAGGATGCTGCCGGTATAGGTCGCGGTCCAGTTCAGGCGCAGATCATTCTCCCCCATCGGGACGGTATAGACGGCGGAGGCCGCACCCGAATGCCTGGCAGAGCCAGGCAAGCGATCACCCGATTCCAGGCTGGCGAAACCGTTTGCGGTCGATAGAAGATCAGGCACATCCTGCGTCAGCTTGGCATCCAGATAGGAATAGTTGCCGCGAACGGTGAACTGGTCCGTGATGCGCGCATTGAAGCTGAAATCGACGCCCTGCGACTTGGCCTTGCCGCCATTGGCCGTGATGCCGATGGCCCCATTGACCGTCTGGCTGGCCAATTGAATGCCGTCCCACTTGACCTGGAAGACGGAGACGCTGGTGCTGAGGCGGCGATCGAACAATTGCGCGCGCACGCCCAGTTCCAGATTGTTCACCTTGTCCGGCCCGAAGGTCAGCTCATTAGGCAGGGCGCAGAGATTCTGGCCGGGAGGAAGCGGCTGGATGCACGGCACGACACGGTTCACGCCGCCGATCCGATAACCCTTGCTATAGGTGGCATAGGCCATGAGGTCTGGGGTGAAGTTGAACGAGGTGTTGAACTTCCAGACAAAGCCATCGTCGCTGGCCTGACCGCTGCGCACGCGCGACGGGTCGACGGTTAGGCTGGGATAGGGCATCCGGCGACGGCCCGATCGCGTCATCGGCGTGTCCGAACCACCCGTGATCGACGTGTCATATTTGAAATAACGGCCGCCCGCCGTGATCTGCCACTGCTCGATCGGCTTGAAGCTCAGCTCGCCGAACACCGCCTGCTCTTCGGTCTTGGACCGGGTGAAGGACACATATTCCGCACCGTCGGGACGGATCAGGCCATCATAGAAGCCGCCATAGATTTCGCTGCCGGTGGGCGATGCCGCGAATTCGGCGAAACCAGGCAGGCGCTCGATGCTGTCCGACTTGAACTTCATGCTATTGTAGAAGCCACCGACAACCCAGCTGAACGGTCCGCCATGGGTCGAAACCAGGCGGATTTCCTGGTTGAACTGCGTACGGCTGTTGTCGTTGGTGGTAAAGCCAGCGAATGCCGGGAAGAGTTCATAATCATAGTCGAGGTCGAGCAGCAGGTCGGTGACGTCGCCGACGGTGTTGTTCTTCGTCTTGGTGTAGGCCGAAGCCCAGACCGCCTGGAACACGTCGCCCAGTTGCGCTTCCATTTCCAGGCTGATCAGCGTCGATCGGCGGGTGGAAGGTTCTGCGAAACGCTTGGCGGATTCATATTTGCCTTCGCCCAAAATGCCGTCGGTGGTCGCCTGCGCGCCATCGGTCTTGGTCTTCTGATAGGCGTAGGTCAGGTAAGCGTTGAAGTCGGGCACCGAGAGGCCGAGCTGATTGCGGGTCGTGAACGTCTTTTCAAAGTTCAGATCCTTGCGGCCCGCGAAATTGGCGTCTTGTTGCGCCTGTGTGCCCAGCGGATTGCTGGCCGGACCCGGCTGGGCGATCGACACGCCCGGCGTCGCGACCAGATAGGGATAGTCGATGAAGCCGGGGTCATAATAATAGCCTGTCGCCGAGCGGAAGGCCAAGACGTCCTTGACGATCGGGATGTTGATCGTGGCATCGCCGACATAGCCCACACCCTTGCTGTGCGCGACATCATAGACGCGGCCATGGACTTCGCCGCTGAATTGAGTCGGATCGGGCCGATTGGGAATATAGCGGATCGCGCCCGCCAGCGTGCCCAGGCCATAAAGCGTGCCCTGTGGACCCAGGAGCGTTTCGATCCGTTCGATATCGATGAACTTGAAGTCCAGATAGAGCGGAATTTCACCCAGATAGGTGCCGATCGCATTGTCGTAATTGGCCCCGGTCGCGCCGCTGTCATCGGCCGACAGGCCACGCATGACGATGGTGGCCGCGCCGCGCGGGCCGGTGTCGGTGACGGTGATACCCGGCGTGAAAGCGCCCAGGTCGCGCACGTCGTCCAGTCGTTCGCTGGCCAGTTCGGCCGCACCGATCGCCGAAATATTGATCGGCGTTTCCATCAGCGTGGTGGAGCGGCGGGTGCCGGTGACGACGATGACGTCGCTTTCTGCGTCGGCGGCGGCCTGCGGCTCCTGTGCCAGGACCGGCGTGGCGAAGGCGGCGCCCGATATGATGGTGGCGGACAGCAGCCCCATTTTGAGTTTTGCGCGATACGACATGGTCTTCCCCTTTTTGTCCATTGTCTTCCCTGCTTTCGATCCCCTCCCGGATCGACCGCCCCGCGCTTGGTGCGGCGGCAGCGGCTGGCATCGGACGGCACGGACTGCCGCCTCCTTTTCTTCTGATCTGGGGTAGAGGCTATGGAGTGCGCAGGCAGTCAGACATGGGGCATTTGACGTAGCCTGTTCGTCCGGGTCACCATGGGCCTATCCTACGTCAAATGCCCCATTGGGCTTGGGGGGCGTCCCCGCCTACCCCTTGGGCGAGGGGCGGGAAAACCTGCTCCATATCTGTTGCCTATGCCCGCATCGCGCGATTGCGGTGGACCGGGCCGGAGAATGACATGCCGTCTTTGAGCGCCGTCACAGGATGGAGCATGGCCGGGATCGCGGCCATCGGGGCTGCGGTCGCGGGCGACCTGCCGCTGCAAATGCCCAATGCAGGAACACCCGCGCCGCAAATGCCGGCCGAGGATGATATGGGACGGCCCAAGCCGCTCGAACTGCCCAAGGATGTCGAGGCCAAACTGGCAGGCGTCGACAAGGCGAAGGTCGATTTCCTCAAGAGCGGCGTGACCGGGCGCTATGTCGAAAAGGACGCGCTCTTCGCCCGCATCCGCACCGGCAAGCCCGAAGAAATCAGCGCCTATATCGACGCGATGCAGGCGCTCCATGCCCAGGTCGAGTTCAAGGCCGGGCGCGATGTCGCGGCGATCCCGCTCGACACCCGTTCCCCTTGGTTCAACGCCTGGAAGGCCAGGCGGCCGAACAGTGTGGACCCCAAGCGGGACGTCGGGCCGATCGAACTGACGCGCTATGTCGGCGGCTGGGGCGGTGGCTTTGCGACCTTTGCAGGCGCGCCGGTGGCGATGACGCCGGAGGATTTGAAGGCGGGCAAGGTCGATGTCGCGATCGTCGGCGCGCCGCTCGACATGGGGTCGGGCTGGCGCAATGCGATCGACGGGCCGCGCGCCATGCGGATGACCGGCGGCGCGGCGGGCAACGACATGTATTCGATGATCAACCCCAATGCCGCGCTCAAGATCGTCGATTATGGCGATATCGCCATCGACCAGAACAGCACCGAACGCAGCGTCGATCATGTGCGGGAAATGGTGGCGGAGATTGCCCGCACCGGTGCGATCCCGATCGTGATCGGCGGCGACCATAGCCTCGAATATCCCAATGTCGCCGCTGCCGCCGACGTGCATGGCAAGGGCAATGTCGGCGTCATCCATTTCGACAGCCATTATGACATTGGTCGCGGCCGCGTCCATCTGCTCGACCATGGCCAGCCGGTCTATCGCGTCATCAACGAAGGCCATGTCCGCGCCAGCGACTATATCCAGGTGGGCTTGCGCGCGCGCGGGCCGGATCTGGAGACGTTCGGCTGGATGCGCAACAAGGGCATGAAATACCACACGATGGTCGAAGTCGAGAAATGGGGCTGGGACAAGGTGATGGCCCGTGCGCTCAAGGAAGCACGCGGCGGCACCAAGAAATTGTGGATCAGCTTCGATGTGGACGTGCTGGACCCCGCCTTCATGCCCGGCACCGGCACACCGGTTCCCGGCGGCCTCACCATGCGGGAAGCGCAGCCGATCATGCGCAACCTGTGCGCGGAAAATGACATTGCCGGCATCGATATCGTCGAAGTCGCGCCCTATCTCGACACCAGCTACAAGACCGCGCTCAACAGCAATTTCCTGCTGAACGCCTGCCTGGCGGGGATCGCCATGCGCAAGAAGGGCTTGAAGCCCGGCTATCTCAACCCCGTCTCGGTCGATCACGGCCTCGACAGCTATTATGGGAAGAAGAATTGATGGCACGCACCCCCTTGCTGGCGCGGTGCGCCGCCGCAGCCCTGGCGATCGCAACCCTGTGCGGCCCGGCCCATGCACAGGCCAGCGACCCGCTCGCGACCTTGTCGCCGGAAAAGAAGGCCTTTCTGTCCGACCCCGTGATGTTGACGCGCTTTGGCCTGACAGCGGAGAAGCTCCAGGTCGCGCTCGCCGGGCGCAGCGCCGCCGATGTCGATGCCTATGCTACCGCGCTGATGGCGGTGGTCGAGGACAGCAAGTTCAAAGCCGGGCGCGACCCGTCGGAAATCGCCCTCAACCCGCAGGCGCGCGGATGGAATGCGGGCACCACCGTTCGCCCCAAACTGTTCGACAAGCTGAAGCGTGACGATGGGCCGTTCAGCCTGAAACGCTATCAGTTTCAAAAGGGCGGCATCCCGACCTTCGCCGATGCGCCGGTCGCGATCCGCAAGGAGGATCTTGTCGCGGGCAAGGTGGAGGTCGCCTTTGTCGGCGTGCCGCTCGATTTCTCGTCGGGCTGGCGCGATGCCAAACATGCGCCGATGGCGCTGCGCGGCATGGATGGGCTGGTCGGCGCGGACGCCGATGGCGGAATCGATCCGGGCCTCATCCTGTCGATCGCGGATTATGGCGATCTGACGCCCGACTATATGGCGCCCGACCGGGGGCTCGATCATATCCGCGCGATGATCGCCGAAATGGCGAGCGTCGGCACGATCCCCTTCATCGTCGGCGGCGATCATACGGTCATGTTTCCCGATGTCGCGGCGATGGTCGACACCTATGGCGCAGGCAAGGTTGCGCTGGTGCAGTTCGATGCCCATGCCGATGCCGACCTGAACGACGCGCATATGATTTCCGATACGCAGACGCTGACCCGGCTGATGGAACAGAATCTGTTGCGCGGCAGCGACGTGACGCTGGTGGGCCTGCGCGGGCGCGGCGCGGACGTCGCCACGCAAAAGCGATTGACCGACAGCGGCGTACGCATCCTGTCCACCGCCGCCGTGACGGAGCGCGGCTGGCAGGCGGTGACCAACGATATTCTCTCCGGCCTCAAAGGCGGGCCGGAAAACATCTTCATCTCGTTCGACATGAGCGTGCTTGATCCGGGCGATGCGCCCGCGTCCGGGCGACCGGTGCCGGGCGGCATCTCCATGCGCGAAGCGATCCCCATGGTGCGGCAACTGTGCGCCCAGACCAAGGTGGTCGGCTTCGATCTGCTCGACGCCGCACCCATTCTGGACCCGACCTATGTCAGCCGGATGAGCGCCAATTACATCTTGCATGCCTGCCTGTCGGGCATCGCGATGCGCAAGACAGGCGTGTCGGTCAAGACCGCCAAGCGTTAAGGGAGAAAAGCGATGCCGTCGATCAACGCCATAACCGGATGGAGCATGGCGGCGGCCGCTGCGGCGACCTCCGTACTGGCGGGGGATGCGTTCGACACGCCCAACCCGCCACCGCCGATCCCGCAGGAAGATATTATGGGCAAGCCTAAGCCCGTGGAGCTTCCCGCCGATGTTGCCGCGAAGCTGACCGGCATCGCGCCGGAAAAGGTCGCGCTGATCAAGCAGGGGCAAACCGGCCGCTATGTCGAAAAGGACGTGCTGTTCGACCGCATCCGCACGCTGCCTGCCGCCGAGCTGATCACTTATATCGACGCGATCGCGGCGCTGCATGAGCAGGTGGAATATAAGGAAGGGCGGGACGCCAAGACGATTCCGCTCGACACCCGATCGGTCTGGTTCAATGCGTGGAAGGCCAAGCGGCCATTGGTAATGGACCCCAAGCGCGATCCGGGGCCGATGGACCTGGGCCGCTATATCGGCGGGCGGCGCGGCGGCTTTGCGACCTTCGCCGGTGCGCCCGTCGCGATGACGCCCGAAGATCTGCGCGCAGGCAAGGTCGATGTTGCTATCGTCGGTGCCCCGCTCGACATGGGATCGGGCTGGCGCAACGCGATCGACGGGCCGCGCGCCTTGCGCATGACCGGCGGGGCCGGCGGTAACGACATGTATTCGATGATCAACCCCAGCTCGGTGCTGGAGATCGTCGATTATGGCGACATCGCGATCGACCAGAATTCGACCGAGCGATCGGTCGCCCATGTTCGCGAGATGGTGCGCGAAATCGCACAGACAGGTGCCATCCCCATCGTCATCGGCGGCGATCATAGCCTGGAATATCCCAATGTCGCCGCCGCCGCCGATGTCCATGGCAAGGGCAATGTCGGCGTCGTCCATTTCGACAGCCATTATGATGTCGGCCGCAACGGCGTCCATTGGATCACGCACGGATCGCCGGTCTATCGCGTCCTGCATGAAGGTCATGTCCGCCCGCAGGATTATGTCCAGGTGGGGCTGCGCGCGCGCGGGCCGGATCTCGAAACATTCGGGTGGATGCGCAACAAGGGCATGAAATACCACACGATGGTCGAAGTCGAGAAATGGGGTTGGGAAAAGGTGATGGAACGCGCGCTCAAGGAAGCGCGGACCAACACCAAGAAGCTGTGGATATCATTCGACGTCGATGTGCTGGACCCCGCCTTCATGCCCGGCACCGGCACGCCTGTTCCCGGTGGCTTGACCATGCGCGAGGCGCAGCCGATCATGCGGCGGCTGTGCGCGGAGAATGACATTGCCGGCATCGATATCGTCGAAGTCGCGCCCTATCTCGACACCAGCTACAAGACCGCGCTCAACAGCAATTATCTGCTGAACGCCTGTCTGGCGGGCATTGCGATGCGCAAGAAAGGCCTGCCGCCCGGCTATTTCAACCCGGTGTCGGTCGAACATGGCCAGGACGCATATTACGGGCCAAAGAGGAAAAGCTGAAAAATCTTGACGGTCGTCCAGTTTGATATGGCGGATTGTCATCGGGCCATACGTCATTTGGGCAATGGCGCTGCCTTGGCACCTGCCTAGGCTCTGGGTCGACGCGGACAGGGATCGCGTAAAGGGGGACATAGGGTGAAGCGGACAACGGTCTCGAAATTCGGCTTGCTGGCCCTCTTCTCCGCGTCGGTCGTCTTTGCCCAGACGGATGGCGGACCGGACGGCGTGGCGATGAAGGAGAGCGATCCGGGCATTCCGGTCACCGACCCGCTGGTGCAGGAAAAATGCGGCACCTGCCACGCGCCCGACGACAAGGGGAATATGTCGCGGATCAGTTGGGTGCGGACCACACCAGAAGGCTGGGCGCAGGTGATCAAGCGGATGGTGCGCCTGAACGGCCTGCCGATCACACCCGAAGAATCCCGCGCCGTGGTCAAGTCGCTGTCCGCCTCGCACGGCCTCGCCCCGCAAGAGGCGTTGCCGGTCATGTATCTCGCCGAAAAGCGTACAATCGACGAAACCAACATCCCCAATGAAACGATGCGGGGCGCCTGTGCCGTCTGCCACAGCTTCGCCCAGCCGCTATCCTGGCGTCGGTCCAAGACGGAATGGAAGTCGCTGCAGGATCTGCACGTCGCCATGTATTCGCAGGCGGACGCCCAATATCGCCGCCCGGCCGAGGATAGCGAACAGCCTGCGGGCCGCGACCCCAAGGACAAGATGCAGCGCGGCGAATATGCGCTCGCCTACATGGCCAAGGCCGCGCCGCTGCACACGCCCGAATGGGCGGTCTGGCGGTCGCGCCAGAGCGTGCCGCGCCTGGTGGGCGAATGGCTGGTCGTGGCCTCCGCGCCGGGGCAGGGACGCTTCGTCGGCGCGTTCAGCGTAAAGCCTGGCAAGAGTGCCGACGAGTTCGTGACCAGCAGCACCCTCAAGTCGCTGACCAATGGCGGCACCGTCAACCGCAGCGGCGCTGGCATCGTCTATGCCGGCTATAGCTGGCGCGGCTCATCCAAGGGCGCGGCCGCCGCGGGCAAACCCGACGATCTCGCCAGCGCCGCGCGCGAAACCATGTGGTTCGCGCCCGATCAGCAAAGCGCACAAGGTCGCTGGTATTGGGGCGATTATCAGGAATTCGGCCTCGACGTGAAACTGATCCGCGCCACCGCCGCGCCCGCCGTGCTGGCGGTCGTGCCTGGGCCGGTGAAGGCGGGAACCAAAGGCGCACAGTTCCGCATAATAGGCCATAACATGTCCGCTTCGCTGTCCGCTTCCGACATCGACCTGGGTACTGGTGTCACCGCGACGAAGATCGTATCCGCCAGTCCGCAGGAATTGGTCGTGACCGCAGATGTCGCGGCAAACGCACCATCAGGGCAACGCGACGTCGCGATCGGCGGCGCGGTGCTGGAAAAGGCCTATCCGGTCTACAGCAAGATCGACTATATCAAGGTGACCCCCGAAACCGCCGTGTCGCGCCTGGGCGGGATCAAATTCCCCAAAGGCTATGCCCAGTTCGAGGCGATCGGCTTCGAAAATGGCATGGATGGCAAGCAGGGGACGCCCGATGACATCGCGGTCGGTCCGGTCGATGTCACCTGGTCGACGCAGGAGTTCCTGGCCGTCTATTATGACGACGACGCCAAATATGTCGGCGCGCTCAGTCCCGCCGCTTTGTTCACCCCCAATGTCGAAGGGCCGAACCCCGAGCGCCGCTTTGGTCGCAACAATTATGGCGACGTCTGGGTCGTCGCGACGGCCAAGAGCGAGAAGGACAAGTTCGGCAAGCCGCTGAGTGCGCGCGCCTATATGGTGGTGACCGTACCCGCCTATCAGAAATGGGATCAACCGGAGGTGTCGCAATGACCGTGATGCAGGCACCCACTTATCGCCGGGCGGAATATCATGGCTTCGATGCGGGCGGCAGCGACTTCGTCTATCTGGTGAGCGCGGGTGCGATCTTCGAAATCGACGCGGATGTCCGCGCGGTGCTTGACCGGCTGGATGGGCAGGAACTCACCCACGCCATGTTGGTGCGCGAACTGGTGAGCGAAGGGCGGGCGCAGGAGGAAGCCGACGGGCTGGTGCGCGAATTGCGGCAGGCGCGGCTCATTCATCTCGGCCATGGCATGCCGGTGGCGGAAATGCCCCAAGCGCCGCCCGCCGACTTCCCGTTGCAGGCACTGGTCCTCAACGTCACCAACCAGTGCAACCTCGCCTGCACTTATTGCTATGAGTTTGGCGCGGACAAGATCGCGACGCCCGCGGGCAAGCCCAAATATATGACGCTGGATACGGCCAAGGCATCGGTCGACCTGCTGATCGCCGAGGCGGTCGGGCGCAAGGCGGTGCATATCACCTTCTTCGGCGGCGAAACGCTGATGAACTTCAAGCTGCTGCGCGATGTGGTGGACTATGCCAATGCAGCGACCGCAGCGGCGGGGAAAGCGATCACCTATAGCCTGACCACCAACGCGACGCTGTTGACGCCGGAGATCGTCACCTTCCTGTCCGACAACCGGGTCGGCGTGACCGTCAGCATGGATGGCCCGCCGGAATTGCAGGACAAGCATCGCGTCTACAAGAATGGCAAGGGTAGCTATGCGGTCATCGAACCGCGGCTGCGCACGCTGATCGCGCATCACAAGACGCGGGCGATCACCGCGCGGGTGACGCTGACCGAGGGCGTGACAGACGTGGTCCGCATCTTCCGCCACCTGAAGGATGATCTGGGCTTCCACGAAGTCGGCTTCGCGCCGGTCACGACGGGAGAAGAGCGCGCCTATTCGCTCGACGGCAACGGCATGGACAGCGTGCTGGCGCAGTTCAACCTGCTGGCCGAAGAATGGCTCGAATATGCCTTGCGCGGTGAGTCCCATGGCTTCACCAATGTCAGCGAAACAATCAGCGAGCTGATTTCGGGCGTCAACAAATCGCATCCCTGCGGCGCTGGGCTGGGCCTGATGGGGGTCAGCCCATCGGGCGACCTGTCGCCCTGTCACCGGTTCACGGATGCCGACACACACAGCATGGGCCATGTCTCCAGCGGCATCGATCGCGTCAAGCAGGGCGAGTTCCTCGCCAAGGGGCATGTCGAGGCAAAATATGATTGCCAAAGCTGCTGGGCGCGGCCGCTCTGTGCGGGCGGGTGCCATCATGAGGCGTTCGTGCGCTATGGCGACACGGGCCATGCCAACCTCCATTATTGCGACTGGATACGCCAGTGGACCGACACGTGCCTGCGCATTTACGGCGTGCTGTCGGTGCGTAATCCAGGCTTCCTCGAACGCTTTGCCGAAAGAAAGGGGCTGTCATGAAGCATCTTCGTGCCATCAATAAAAAGGCGCAGCGGATCGATGAGGCCGTGACGCAGATGGAGGCGGCGGTATCACCCGACGCCGACATGGAGGAGGATGTCGTCGCGCTTCAGCAGGCCCCGCGCCCGCATGTGCCGATGGGCTGTTCGCTCTCTTTCTCGCCCGGCTGGGAAGTCGATGCGGGCGGTGGCACGGCCGGGCTGTGCCAGCCGGTCGAGCGCGACATTTACGACTGCTATGTCACCTGCTTCTGGCCGGTTCAGGTGCCCGACCATGTCAACTACTCCCCCGACTGGGCCAGCAACTGCGCCACCGCCACGAAGGACTGGCGCAGTCTCGATCTCGTTTTTCCATGAGGCGCGCGATGCAGAAATATCGTCTGATGCTGGGCGCTGGCCTGGCCCTGTTGAGCGCCATACCCGCGTCCGCCGCGACGCTGTTCATGGGCTCCTATCCTGACCGCCTGCTGGTGTTCGAAGAGGGAAAGGGGGCGGTCACCGGCACGATCAAGCTGGACACGGGCCTGCCTACGTCCATGCAATTGTCCGACGATGGCAAGCGCATCTATGTGACCACCATCACCACCAGCGGGATCGAGGTGATCGACACCGCGACGCGCAAGGTGATCAACAAGTTCAGCCTGAATGACGGCACCACCCGCTATCGCTTTTGGGGCGGGGTGCCCGATCCGACCGGGCGCTATTTCTACACCGTCCTCTCGAAGTTCGAGAAGGGCATCGACCGCTATACCGTCAGCAAGCCGATGTATGGCGTCATCGACCTGAAGCTGCAAAAGGTCGTCCGCACCGCCGCGCTGGAAAAAGAGGAAGAGCGGGCCGGGGGACGCGGCGGCTATAAAGTCTCGCCGGATGGCAAATATCTCTATTCCTTCGGCGAGAAGATCGTGATCGTCGATCTGGCGACATTGAAGGTCGCCGATCGCATTGACCTCGCCAAACCCGAAGGCATGGGGATGGAGAATATCGGCTTTGGCGGCACGCTGGATGCCGTGCGCTCGTCGGGGCAATTGGTCGCCCTGTTCAACGCGGCCGACCCCTATGTGCATAACAAGATGTTCGGCATGGCGCGCTTCGACCTGTCGACCCGGCAGTTCGATTTCACCCCGATCGGCCCTGCGCCCGATGCCATGGCGGGATTGCAGGTCACGCCCGATGGTAAACATGCCTATACGGTGGTGACGAACGGGAAGCTCGGCAATAAGCGCTGCGAATTCTGGCACATGGATATGGCCACCAACGCTGTGGTGGATAAGGCGGAGTTCCCCTGCCGCTCGCGCTTCCGCCTCGGCATGTCGATCGACGGGGCCAAGCTCTACATCTATGGCGCGAGCTATGACCTGGAGGTCTATGACGCCAGGACGCTCAAGCATGAGACGACGCTGGACCTTGGCTATGACACGACCGGCGCGGGCATGGTTGCGGTGGAATGACCGACAGGCGCATGATCGTCGGGATAAGGGGCAGCGGGATTGCCGCGACGACATGCGCGTATTTGCTCAAGGCAGCGGGCCTCCGGGTCGCAACCAAGGTCGTTCATCGTCCGCCCGTCCCAACGATCATGCTGAGCGATGCAGCACTGGCGCTGCTGCGCGACATATTTCAGCGGCCTGACCTGTTCGCCGACAGTCCCCGGATCAAGCGCCGTGTGGTGGCCTGGGGCGGCGGCGCACCGGTCGTCGTGCCGCATGGCGCGGCGCTGGCGTCGGAGGACCAGGTGCAGGCTGTGCTGGCGAAGGACAAGCCTGCCCCGGAGGATGGCCCCGTGGATTTCACTATCCACGCTGCGCCGCCGATGCCGGAGGGGGAGACGCATGTCTTCGGCGACCGGCGGGCCGTCGCAGCCAAGGTCGGGCTGCGCGATCCGTCTTGCAGCGAGGAAGGCCGGGTCGAGGCGGTGGCCAGCGGTTGGCTCTTCCTGGTGCCCGCAGGGGCGGGGGAGGGCTGGCTACTGGGCGTGGGCGGATCGCTGGACGATCTGCTCGCCGACAGCCGCCTGATCGCGCCGGTGGTCGATGCGGTGGCGGCCGCATCGACGCCGTTCCTCGCCGCACCGCGCCTGCACTTGCCCTTGTGCGGCGAGGACTGGCTCGCCTGCGGCACGGCGGCGCTGGGCTTCGACCCGATCTGCGGGGACGGAACGGCGCAGTCGGTGCGCGAGGCGATCCTTGCCGCCGCAGTGGTGACCGGCATCGCCGAAGGGCAGGACGCCACCGCGCTTCTGACTCACTATCAATCCATGCTGATCGCGGTGATGCGGCGGCACCTGTTGCTGTGCGCTCAATTCTACACGACCGGCGGCACGGGGGATTGGTGGCGCGCGCAACAGGATGCGCTGCTGGAGGGGCATCGCTGGTGTACCGGGCTGCTCGCGAAGATGCCGGAACCGGGCTTCCTGCTGGAAGGGACGCGGCTCGTGCCCCGGCAGCAGGCGGCATGAGCGACGGGACGCGCGCGCCGGTTGCCGATTGGGGCGCCTATAAGCGGCTGACCCCTTTTCTGAAACCCTATCGCGGGGCGCTGGTCGTCGTGCTGGCGATCAGCCTTGTATCGACCATGCTTGGGCTGGCGCAACCTTATCTCTCGAAACTCATGATCGACGAAGCGTTGTTGCGCCGGGACATGGGCGCGCTGGTGAAGATCGCGGCGATCATGATCGCGGTCACCATCGCCGGGTTCGCGATCAATATCCTCGCCAGCTATCGCTATGTCGCGCTGTCGGCGGCGATGCTCTACGACATTCGCGCGGCGCTGCTGCGCCATCTCCAGACGCTCTCACCGCGCTTTTATGGAAGCTTCCGGCTGGGCGATCTGGTGTCGCGGATGAACAGCGATGTGAGCGACGTGCAGCGGATCGCGTCCGACACCTTGCTCTCGGTGGTCAGCAATCTGCTGTTCTTCGTCGGCTGCGTCGCTATGATGCTATGGCTCGACTGGAAACTCTTTCTGGTAAGCGTCGTGTTGGTGCCGGCCAGCCTTGCGACCTTCGCTTATTATCAGCGCCGCCTGACCGCGCTGACCCGCGACATGCGCGAGAAAGGCGCGGACCTCGGCAGCCTGCTGGTCGATACGGTGATGGGGATGCGCGTCGTCGCCTCGCTGCGCGCGGGCGAGCATGAGGTGGAGCGGTTCAAGGGGCGCAACGATGCCTTTGTCGGCGCCATGCTCAGGATGCAGGTTGCCTCCTTCATGACCGGCGCACTGCCCGGCACGCTGATGACGGCGGCGACATCGGCGGTGATCCTCTATGGCGGCTGGCGCATCATCGAAGATGGGATGAGCATCGGCACGCTGGTTGCCTTCATGACCTATCATCTGCGTCTGCTCTCGCCGATCCAGACGCTGATGGGACTGACATCGGGCCTCGCATCGGCGCGGGTGTCGCTGGGGCGGATTTTCGAACTGTTCGATACGAAGGCGGAGGTGGTCGAACGGGATGATGCGGTCGCGCTGGACCGGGCAGGGGCGATGCGGTTCGAACAGGTGGCGATGCGCTATGATCGCGATGCGGTGTTGCGCGACATCGACCTGACGATTCCCGCTGGCAGCCTGTGCGCCATTCTCGGCCCCAGCGGCGTGGGCAAATCGACCATGGCGGACCTGATGGTGCGCTATCTTGATCCCGATGCCGGGCGGGTGCTGGTCAATGGTCGCGACCTGCGCGCCTATCGGCTCGACGATGTCCGGCGCGAGATCATCCTGGTCGATCAGTCGCCCTATCTGTTCAACGATACGATTGCGGCGAATATCGGTTTTGCCCTGCCCGACGTGAAGCGCGAGCAAATCGAAGCGGCGGCGCATGCGGCGGGGCTGGATGGCTTCATCGCCAAGCTGCCGCTCGGCTATGCAACGCGCGCCGGGGAGCGGGGCATGGCGCTGTCGGCGGGCGAACGGCAGCGGATCGTGCTGGCGCGCGCCTTGCTGCGGTCACCCAGCATCTTGATATTGGACGAGCCGACATCGGCGCTGGATGGCGAGACCGAGCAATTGATTGCCGGGCGGCTGCGCGGCGCGCTGCCCGATGCGACGATCATCATCATCACCCACAAGCCCGCCATGGCGCGAATGGCGGATATGGTCGTCACCCTGGCCGACGGCCATGCGCGGGTCGAGCAGCGCAGCGAAATGGTCGATGCCTGACCCGGTCCGCATCGCCGTCATCGACAGCGGCGTCCATCCCGACCATCCCCATATCGATGCGGCGCGGCTGTTGTCCGGCTTTGCCGTGGCGCGCGATGGGGCGGTAACAGCCGATGATGCGCTCGACCGGCTGGGTCATGGAACGGCGGTGACCGCCGCGATCATGGAGCAGGCCCCCGCTGCGCTGTGCCTGCCGATCCGGGTGTTTCACGATGGGCTGCGGGCCAGCGCGCGGGCGCTGGTGCGCGCGATCGACCTGGCAGTGGAAGCGCGGGTCGATATGATCAACCTAAGCCTGGGCACCGTCAACCCGGCGCACGCCCCGGCCTTCGCGGCGGCGGTGGAACGGGCGGGGCAGGCGGGCGTGCTGATCGTGGCCGCGCACGATACCGAAGGGCAGCCTTGCTATCCGGGCAGTCTGGACGGGGTGCTGGGCGTCGCTCTGGATTGGGACTGCCCGCGCGACACCTATGATGTTCGGGACGGGATCGTCCATGCCTCCGGCCATCCCCGCCCGATCCCCGGCGTCGAGCAACGGCGCAACCTCTATGGCGTAAGTTTCGCGGTAGCCAATGTCAGCGGGATCGTCGCGCGGGACCGTTTGGACGATCAGGCGATGCCGAACCCCGCAACCCGCTCCACCATCCAGAAGCAGCCGATGGCACCGACCGCATAAAGCGCCGCGACCCGCGCCGGCGCGGCGAGCGAAATAGCGCGCAGGCCCGCCAGCGTTGCCATGATGGCCCCGACGAACAGCAATTGCCCCGCTTCGACGCCGATGTTGAAGAAGATGAGCGCGGGCAGTTTCTCGCCGGCCTGCACGCCCAGTTCGCCCAGTGCCGTCGCAAAGCCGAGGCCGTGGAGCAGGCCGAACAACGACACGACCGTCAACTGACGGCGGAAGGCGAAGGCCTGCTCGCCTTTCCCGACCAGCAAAGCCTCACGTGCCATGAAGGCGATCGACAGGGCGATGGCGGCTTCGACCGGGGGAACGGGAACATGGACCAGCTCGAAAAAGGCGACTGCCAGCGAGATGGAATGTCCGGCGGTGAAGGCGCTGACCAGCCAGAGCAAATCTCGCCCGCGCGCCAGCAGAGCGAGGCAGAGAACGAACGCCAGATGGTCCCAGCCCAGCCAGATATGCCAGACGCCCTGGGCCAGAAATTCCGGCGCGATCTGCGTCAGGGCGCGTTCGCCGACGGCGGTTTCCCCGACTGGAACCGCGATGCCTTTCGCGTCGCCGGTCAGGCTGCGATCGACCTGGCTGCCCATGACATTGGTGACGAAGCGGCCGCCATCGGCCTTCCATGGCGTCTGGATGACGTCGCCCGCACTGAACGGGCGTTCGCAGGCGAATTCATAGGCATATTGCGCGCGGCCGCCGCTCATCTGGCGCGTCATCGCGGTCTGGCGACAGCCCTGCGGCCAGACGATCGGCGCGGGTTGGCCCACCGTTTCGGGCACGGCGGCGGTGAATTCATAGCTGTTCGCATCCTCGCCCCGCGTCAGCGCGAAATCAGCGGACAGGAAGATGTCGGCCATCGCCGTGCCCGGTAGCAACGCCGCCAGCGCGAGCAGGAGGGCGGCCAGACTATTCTTCCACATCATATTTCTCCTTCAGGCCCGACAACGCCTTGTCGATGGCGGCTTCGCTATGGGCAATCATATAATCCTGCCGCACCTGGTCCTTGATCGCGGGGAAGGGGATCATGGCCGCCGGGATGCGCTCGCTCTTGCGCACGAAATGCCAGCCGCGCGGCGACTGGACCGGACCGAACCAGCGCCCATCCGGGGCGGTCTTGAGCGTGGCGACAAAGGGCTGGCCAAAAATGCCGCGCACCATCGAATCGCCATAGCGCGGAAAGGCGCGACCCAGCCAGAAATCGTCGCTGGGAATCGTCTCCCCGGCATTGAGCTGCGCCAGCAGCAGCGCCGCGTCGGCGGGCTCTTGTGCCCGGTAAACCTGGGTGAAGCTGGTGCGCGGTTCGGCGCGATACTGCGCCAGATTGTCGGCATAATGATTGACCAACTGTTCGTCGGTCGGTTCGGGCGGAGCGCCCGCGATCAGGTAGCGGACCTTGTCGACCAGTTGCTTGCGGGTTTCCCCGTCGGTCAGATGCATGTTGCGGTCGATCGCCTCTCGGAACAGCAGTTCCTCGGCCAGATAGTCGCGCTTGATCCGCGCCTTGTCGGCGGCGGTGGCAGGGCGGCCGACAAGCATCTCATAGTCTTCGACCATCGCCTGCTCGACCTGAGGCGTGAAGACGACCGGCGGCTTTTGCGCGCGTTCGATGATCTGATAGCCGCCGAACAGGGCCACGCCCGCGACCAAAAAAGCAAATAGCGGATCGCGCATGGCTTTGCCGATCCGGCTGCGCACAGGGCGCAATGCGTGGCCGGGCGTCGCCTCCGCGCCGTCGCTGTCGATCCCCATAATCTCCGCCCTGCCCGCCATGGTCCCAACTCTAGGCGCAAGCGGCGCGCCCTGCCTACGTCAAATGACGCATACGGGGGATAGCCCGCATTCCATAGCCTTCATCCCATCCAGAGTGCCGCAGCGCCACCACCGGCCTGCCAGGGGGAGACCTACACATCATGATCCGTTCCAGGCTGCTTATGCTTGCCACTTCCGCCTGCGCGCTGGCGCTGGCCTCCTGTTCCGGCGGCGGCGACAATGCGAGCGCGCCTGCGGGCGACAGCGTGTCGGTGGGCGTGCTCCAGTCGCTGACCGGCACGATGGCGATCAGCGAGATCACGGTGAAAAATGCCGAGATGCTGGCGATCGAGGAGATCAACGCGACCGGCGGCGTGCTGGGCAAGCAGATCAACGCCCTGGTCGAGGATGGCGCGTCGGACCCGTCCACCTTCGCACAGAAGGCGTCGAAGCTGATCGAAAGCGATGGCGTGTCGACCGTATTCGGCGGCTGGACCTCGGCCAGCCGCAAGGCGATGTTGCCGGTGTTCGAGCGGACGAAGAACCTGCTCTGGTATCCGGTACAGTTTGAAGGGAACGAATGTTCGCCAAACATCATGTATTCGGGCGCGCAGCCCAACCAGCAGGCACTGCCCGCGCTCGAATGGGCAGTGGCGCAGGGCTATAAGAGCTTCTTCCTCGTCGGGTCCGACTATGTCTATCCCCGCACCGCCAACCTGATCCTGAAAAAACATATCGAAAAGGGCGGCATGCAAGTGCTGGGCGAGGCCTATGTGCCCTTGGGTGGCACCGATTTTTCGGGCGTGATCGCCAAGATCGCGCAGGCCAAGCCCGCGATCATCATCAACACGCTGAACGGCGACAGCAATGTCGCTTTCTTCAAGCAGATGCAGGCCGCGGGGATCAGCCCCAAGACGATGCCGGTCATGTCCTTCTCGATCGGCGAACAGGAAGCCCAGGCAATGGGCGCGGGCCTGGTCGAGGGCAGCTATGCCGCCTGGAATTATTTCCAGAGCCTGACGGGTGAGGCGAACGCCAAGTTCATCGCCGCCTATAAGGCGAAGTTCGGCAAGGATGCGGCGATCACCGATCCGATGGTCCATGGCTATCTGGACGTTTATGCGTGGAAGGCGGCGGTCGAGAAGGCCAAGAGCTTCGAGCCGGATGCGGTGCGCAAGGCGGCGGCATCGCTGGGCGGCTTTGCGACGCCCATGGGCACGGTCAGCTTCGCGGCGAACCAGAGCCTGGTGCAGAAAGCCTATATCGGCAAGCTGAAAGCCGACGGCCAGTTCGAGATCATCGCCGACAGCGGCAAGGACATCGCGCCGGAGCCCTATGACGCGCTCGCCTTCCCCGGCAAGACTTGCAAGCTCTAACAATGCCTAACAACGCCGTCATCCCCGCGAAGGCGGGGATCCATCTCCCGCCCTATCGAAAGACGGAAGGTTGGGAGATGGGTTCCCGCCTACGCGGGAGTGACGAAGGGTGATGATATGCCACAGCCCCTTCTGATCGCGAGAAGCGCAGCATAATGGACGCCCTCTTCCTCAACCAGTTGTTCAACGGCGCGTCGCTTGCGTCGCTGTATCTGCTCGCCGCGCTTGGCCTGGCCCTCTCCTTCGGGCTGATGCGCGTGATCAACATGGCGCATGGCGAAATGTTGATGCTGGGCGGCTATCTCGCCTGGATGACATTGCTGGTGGTGCCGGGGGCGATGGGGATCATCCTCGCCATTCCGGTCGCCTTCATCGGCGCAGCGGCGATGGGCGGGTTGATCCTGTCGACGCTGATACGCCGCCTGTCCGCGCGCCCGCTCGATACGCTGCTCGCCACCTGGGGCGTTAGCTTGATCCTGCAACAGGGCGCGCGCGACCTGTTCGGCGCAGTCGGCGTCGAAGTGCGCGCGCCCGAATGGCTGACGGGCAGTTTCGTGGCTTTCGGCGTCACCCTGCCATCCGCACGACTGTTTATCATCGCGATCGCCGCGCTGGTGCTTGGCGCGCTGGCGCTCGTGCTGCTCAAGACCCGGATCGGGCTGCTGGTGCGGGCGGTGAATCAGGACCGGATGATGGCGTCGGCGACCGGCATCGATGTGCAGCGGGTGGACCTGACCGTCTTCTGCCTGGGTTCGGGTGTTGCGGGTCTTGCGGGCGTGATGCTTGCGCTGCTTGGCCCGGTGACGCCCAATGTCGGGCAAAGCTATATCATCCCCGCATTCCTGGTCGTCGTGATGGGCGGGCTGGGCAGCATCGTCGGCACGACTGCGTCGGCGATCATCCTCGGGCTGTTCGCTGCGCTGGCGCAGATTTTCGTCGATGTCAGCGTCGCGCAGATGCTGCTGCTCGTCTTCGTCATCCTTTTCATCCAGGTGCGCCCGCAAGGCGTCGTCGCCGTAAAGACCCGCCAACTCGATGCCTGATTTTTCCGCCCTCACTGCGCGTTTCGCGCCGGTCAAGCCGCTACTGCCCTGGCTGCTGCTGGCGCTGGCCCTCGTCGCGCCGTTCGCACTGTCCAGCTACGACCTCAACCTGCTCGCCCGCTTCATGGCGATGGGGATATTGGCGTTGGGCCTCGTCCTCATCTGGGGCCATGGCGGGATATTGAGCCTGGGGCAGGGGGTGTTTTTCGGCCTTGGCGGCTATGCCATCGCCATCCACATGAAACTGGCCGACCTGCCGGACGGCGAGATCCCCGATTTCATGGTGTGGAGCGGGCGCGAAAGCCTGCCGCTGTGGTGGGAGCCGTTCACCAGCCCGCTCTTCACACTGGCCGCGATCATCGTCATCCCGACCCTGGCGGGCGCGCTCTTTTCTTGGGCCGTGTTTCATCGCCGCGTGGGCGGCACCTATTTCGCGCTGATCACGCAGGCGCTCAGCCTCGCCTTCGCGACGCTGATCATCAGCCGACAGGATGTGACCGGGGGCTTTAACGGCCTTACCGACTTTTATTCGATCTTCGGCGTGGGGCTTGCCAGTCCCGGCACCGGATCAATGCTCTACTGGATTACGCTGGCGGTGCTGTGCGTCGCCTTCATTGCCCTGCGCTGGCTGTTGGCGTCGCGCTTTGGCATATTGCTGCGGGCCTCGCGCGATGGCGAGAACAGGGTGCGGTTCCTGGGCTATAACCCGACGCCTTTCAAGGTCGCGGCCTTCGCCATCGCCGCGATGCTGGCGGGGGTTGGCGGCGCATTGTTCACGCTCCATGCGGGCGTCGTGTCGCCCGCGCTGATCGGGGTCGTCCCGTCGATTGAGATGGTGGTGTGGGTGGCGATCGGCGGACGCTATAGCCTGGCGGGTGCGATCGTCGGCGCGCTGCTCGTCAACCTGGCGCGCGATGCGGTGTCGAGCGCTTTTCCCGAATTGTGGCTCTATCTGATGGGGGCGCTGTTCATCTTCGTCGTGACCCTGCTGCCGCGCGGCCTGGCTGGCCTGGCCAAGGGGAAGGCGGCATGAGCGGTTCGGCGGTTTCCGAATTGCTGCTCAGCGTCGATGGCGTCACCGTCGATTATAGCGGGTTCAAGGCGCTCGATGGTTTTTCGATGACGCTGAACCGGGGCGAGACGCGGGTCGTTATCGGTCCCAATGGCGCGGGCAAATCGACGCTGTGCGATACGATCATCGGCCGGGTGCGGCCGAGCGAGGGGCGGATCGTCTTCAAGGGCGAGGACATCCAGAATCTGCCCGAACAGGCGATTGTCGGGCGCGGCATTTGCCGCAAGTTCCAGGCCCCAGGCGTGTTGCCGACCTTGAGCGTGCGCGACAATCTGGCGCTGGCGGCGCGGCGCGACCGGCGCTGGTGGAAAAGCCTGGGCACCGGCATCCCGGTGGAAGAGCGCGCGGCGGTCGAAGAGGCGCTGGAGGCAGTCGCGCTCACGCATCGCGCCGATGTGGAGGCGGGCACGCTGGCCCATGGCGAGAAGCAATGGCTGGAAATCGCGATGGTGATGGCAACGGGCGCAGAACTGCTGCTGCTGGACGAACCGACGGCGGGCATGGGACCGGCCGAAACGAGCCGTACCGCGCAATTGATATTGGGGCTGGGGGATAGCCGCACCGTGCTGGTGATCGACCATGATATGAGCTTCGTTGAGCAATTGGCCGCGCCGGTCACGGTGATGCATCAGGGCAAGTTCTTGAAGCAAGGCAGTGTCGCCGAAGTGCGCGCCGACCCGCAAGTCGCCGCCGTCTATCTGGGCCATACGGCATGAGCGCGCTGCTGGAGATTGCGGGCCTGTCGAGCGCCTATGGTCAGAGCCGGGTCTTGTGGGACGTGGACCTGACGCTGGCGCGCGGGCAGGTGATGGCGCTGATCGGGCGCAACGGGGTGGGCAAGACGACGTTGCTGCACACGATCATGGGCACGCGACCGGTGACGGGCGGAACGCTGCATTTCGACGGGCGCGACATGACCGCCATGCCCGCGCATGGCCGGGCGCGGGCGGGGATCGGCTTCGTGCCGCAGGGACGGCATGTGTTTCCGCAACTCACCGTCATGGAAAATCTGGAAACGGGCCTGTCGGCGCTGGCCGGGCGAGGCAAGCGCAGCGCCAAGGTGCCGCAGCATATTTTCGACCTCTTCCCCAAGCTATGGGATATTCGCGGCCGGGCGGCAGGCTTCCTGTCGGGGGGCGAGCAACAGCAACTAGCGATCGGGCGCGCTTTGGCCGGGGAACCGAGCCTGTTGTTGCTCGACGAACCGACCGAGGGCATTCAGCCCAATGTCGTGCAGCAGATCGAAGCGGCACTGGTCCATGTGCGCGACGAACTGGGCATGACGGTGCTGGTGGTCGAACAATATCTGGACTTCGTGTGGCGCTTTGCCGACCGCTATTGCGCGATGCAGAATGGTCGGATCATCCGGCAAGGCGCGATCGCCGACGAGACAGCGAAGGACGTCGCGCATCTGGTGCAGATTTAGCAGAAGCACATAGAAACTTTGTCATTCCCGCGCAGGCGGGAATCTATCTCCCGACTTTGCACCAGTGGATAGCGCCGGAGATGGATCCCCGCCTGCGCGGGGATGACGATAAAGGATAGGGGAGGAGTATCACCCGCCCGGTTCGGCCAGTGCAATGTCCATGTCGGCAAGCGCCAGGCGCAGCAGTTCGGCCATGCCCGCGCGAGCCGCCGCCGTGTCGCGCGACGCGATCGCCTGATAGACGGCGTGGTGGTCGGGCAGGGGGTCGCGGGGGAGCAATTTCTTGCGGTGCTTGAAGGTGGTGGTCCAGCTGACCGCTGCGCCAACCGAACTGGCCAAGGCTTCCAGCGCGTCATTATGCGTCGCCGCCAAAATCATATTGTGGAAGCGCTGGTCGGCGGCGCGGCCTTCGGGGGTGGAGAGGCCGTAGCGGCCCATTTCCGCGAGCGCGGCTTCCATCACCGCCAATTGCTCGTCGGTGCGGCGGCGCGCGGCGAACTCCGCGGCGGCCGGTTCGATGACGCCGCGCAACTCGAACAAGTCGCGGATGAAATTGGCATCCGGCTCGCCGGCGAACATCCAGGCGAGCATTTCGGGGTCGAGCACGTTCCAACGATTGCGCGGCAGGACGCGGGTGCCCGCCTTTGGGCGGCTTTCCAGCATCCCCTTGGCGATCAGGATGCGGACAGCCTCGCGATAGGCGGTGCGCGACACGCCGAGGCGATCGGACGCCTCTATCTCGCCCTCGAACAATTCGCCCGGTCTGTGCTTGCCGGTCAGGATGGCCGTGCCCAGGTCGCGGGCGATCGTCTGATGGATGCGGAGCGTGCTTTCGTCCGATCCGAACTTGCGCCCGCTGCCCAAAACCTTGCTCCCTTATCAGTCCTCGAACACAGCCGTAGGACAATGTCGGCCGCAAAGGAAGGCATCGGCGACAAGACGGAGCGGGGCAATATCGGCGTCGATCGCCCGGTCAGCCACCAGATCGACGAAACGGCGATACATGGCGGGATATTCTTCGTCGGCGGCTTTCAACTGGACTTCACCGTCCAGCCGCAGCGTGTTGCCGCCTTCGGACAGGAGAAGGCTGCCATTATCGGTATCGACGGCGATGTCCCAGGTCTGCGGCCCGGTCTGACGCCAATCGAACACGGTGTCGATCGGCGCGCCCGACGCGGTCGCCATGGCGAGCGTCGCGCCGATCGGGGCGTCCTTGTTGGAGGGCACTTCCAGATTGGCGGACAGGACGGTGACGGGTTCGGGGACAATTTCGGTCAGGATCGATAGGGCATTGATGCCCGGATCGAACACGCCAAAGCCACCCGCTTCCCAGATCCAGGGCTGACCGGGATGCCAGTGGCGCACATCCTCGCGCCATTGGATCGAAATGCGTTCGATCTTGCGCTGCACAATCCAGGCCTTGGCCTGCGCCACGGCGGCGGCGTAGCGGCTGTGCCAGCTGGCGTAGAGGGTGACATTCTGCGCCTTTGCCAGCGCGATCAGCGCCTCGACTTCGGAGACGGTCGCGCCGGGCGGCTTTTCGAGGAAAACATGTTTCCCCGCCAGCAACGCCTGCCGCGCCGCATGATAGCGGGCCTGCGGCGGCTGACACAGGATCACGGCGTCGAGGTCGGGCTCGCCCGCCAGCATCGCGCCGAGGTCGGGGTAATTATTCACCCCTTCCCCCTGCGCGTTGCGGCTGGCGACGGCGACCAGATCGATGCCGTCGGTATTGGCCATCGCGGGCAGGTGCTGGTCGCGCGCGATTTTACCCAGCCCTACCAGACCTGCCCGGATGCTCATGCAGCAGCGACCAGCTTGCCATCGACGCGGCGCGTCAAGCCGAGCGGGTTGGCGTCCTGCAAGGCGGCTGGCAACAGCGCGTCAGGCACGTCCTGATAGCAGACGGGACGCAGGAAGCGCATCATCGCCAGCGTGCCGACCGAGGTCGAGCGGCCATCGGCGGTCGACGGGAAAGGACCACCATGCACCATCGCATGGGTCACTTCGACGCCGGTGGGCCAGCCGTTGGTCAGGATGCGGCCGACTTTGCGCGACAGCACGGGGAGCAGCTTCGCGGCGTCGGCATTGTCGGCTTCGGTCAGCTGAAGCGTAGCGGTCAGCTGGCCTTCGAGACCGGCGATGGTCGCGATGACTTCCTCGATGCTGCTGCATTTGATCAAAACGGACGACGAACCGAACACTTCTTCGGCCAGAAGCGGGTTGGCCCCGAAGGTCGCCGAGTCGGTCGCGAAGAAGGCGGCCTGGCCACGGTTGCAGCCTTCCGCTTCGGTGCCGCGAGCGACGGTGGTGACGCCATCTGCGCCGGACAGGGCAGCGACGCCCTTTTCATAGGCTTCGTGGATGCCGGGCGTCAGCATGACCTGCGGCTGGGCACCCGACATGGCTTGGGCGGCGGCTGCGACGAACGTGTCGAGGTCCGGGCCGTCAAGCGCGATGACGAGGCCGGGGTTGGTGCAGAACTGGCCCGACCCCATGGTCAGCGAGCCGACGAATGCCGTGCCCATGGCTTCGGCCCGTTCGGCGAGAGCGCCGGGGAGCAGGACGACCGGGTTGATGCTCGACATTTCAGCATAGACCGGGATCGGTTCGTTGCGTTCCGCCGCGATCTTCATGAGCGCAACGCCACCACCGCGCGATCCGGTGAAGCCGACCGCCTTGACGCGGGGATCAGCGACCAGGGCGCCACCCAGCGCGCGGTTGGCGCCGGGCAGGTAGGAGAAGACGCCTTCATGCAGGCCACAGGCCTTGACCGCTGCCTGGATGGCGCGGGCGACCAGTTCGCCGGTGCCGGGATGGGCGCTATGGCCCTTGACGATGACAGGCGAACCAGCGGCGAAGGCCGATGCCGTGTCACCGCCCGCGACCGAGAAGGCGAGCGGGAAGTTGGACGCGCCGAACACGGCGACCGGGCCGACCGAATGGTTGACGCGGCGCAGGTCTGCGCGGGGCATCGGCGCGCGGTCGGGCATGGCGGGGTCGATCGTGGCATCGAACCAGTCACCAAGGCGTACATAGCTGGCGAACAAGCGCAACTGGCCGACTGTGCGGCCCCGCTCGCCTTCCAGACGGGCGCGCGGCAGGCCGGATTCGGCCATCGCGGTTTCGATCAGCAGGTCGCCGATGGCGACGATATTGTCCGCGACGGTTTCCAGGAAAGTCGCGCGGGCGTCGGGTACCAAGGTCGAAAAGCTATCGAACGCGGCATCGGCCAGCTTGGCGGCTTCTTCGACTTCGGCGGGCATGGCGCTGGAGAAGGCGACGTCGCCCTTTTCGCCGGTCGCCGGGTTGATGGCGTAGAAAGTCTCTCCGCCCTGACGCTCGTTTGCGCCGATGAGGATGGCTCCGTTGAACATGGGATTCTCCTGAAATTGGTTCATGATGCTGTTCCCCGGCGCGGGCCGGGGAACAGGGAAGGGATCAGTGATTGTCGCGCGGCAGGCCCATGGTCTGGGCGATGCGCTGATATTTTTCTGCGCCTTCGAGGATCGCGCCGGTATCCATCTGGCCAACGACCGACCGCTGGATTTCCTGCCACGGCGTTTGCGACGCGGGATATTTGAACCCGCCAGCGGCCTCCAGCTTTGCGCGGCGTTCCGCCAGTTCCTCGTCCGAAATCAGCACGTTGACCGTGCCGGTGTTGAGATCCATCCGCACCCGGTCGCCGGTTTCGAGCAGCGCGAGGCCGCCCATGGCCGCGGCTTCGGGCGAAGCGTTGAGGATCGACGGGCTGCCCGACGTTCCCGATTGGCGACCATCGCCGATGCAGGGCAGGGCCGAAACGCCTTCGGTGATGAGATAGGCAGGCGGACGCATGTTTACAACTTCGGCTGCACCCGGATAGCCGATCGGCCCCGCGCCGCGCATGAAGAGCAAGGTCTGATCGGTGATGCCGACCGAGGGATCGTCGATGCGGTGATGATAATCCTCCGGCCCGTCGAACACGACCGCCGGGCCTTCAAAGGCATTGGGGTCTTCGGGATTGGAGAGGTAGCGGTCGCGGAATTCCGGGCTGATGACGCTCGTCTTCATGACGGCGGCGTCGAACAGATTGCCCGACAGGACCAGGAAGCCTGCATCCTCGACCAAAGGCTGGTCGAAGGGCCGGATGACCTTTTCGTCTTCGATTTCCACGCCACGGCAATTGTCGCCCATGGTCTTGCCATTGACGGTCATCACATCCTCATGGATCAACCCCTGCGCGATCAGCTGGGCCACCACGGCGGGGACGCCACCGGCGCGATAATAATCCTCACCCAGATATTCGCCCGCAGGCTGGAGGTTGACCAGCAGCGGGATCTTGTGACCGACCGTCTCCCAATCCTTGAGCGGCAGGTCGACGCCGATATGGCGGGCGATCGCGGCCAGATGGATCGGCGCGTTGGTCGATCCGCCGATGGCGCTGTTGACCATGATCGCATTGTGGAAAGCCTCGCGGGTCAGGATGTCGGAGGGCTTCAGATCCTCGGCCACCATCTCGACGATGCGCTTGCCGGTCAGATAAGCGACTTCCTGGCGATCGCGATAGGGGGCCGGGATCGCGGCCGATCCGGGCAGCATCATGCCCAGCGCTTCGGCGAGCGAGTTCATGGTCGAGGCGGTGCCCATCGTGTTGCAATAGCCGGTCGACGGGGCGGAGGAGGCGACGAGCTTGATGAAGCCTTCATCGTCGATCTTGCCCGCCGCCAGCAACTGGCGTGCTTTCCAGACGATCGTGCCCGAACCGGTGCGCTCGCCCTTGAACCAGCCGTTCAGCATCGGGCCGACCGACAGCGCAATGGCGGGGATGTTGACGGTGGCGGCGGCCATCAGCAGCGCCGGTGTGGTCTTGTCGCAGCCGGTGGTCAGGATCACGCCATCGAGCGGATAACCGTACATGGCCTCGACCAGGCCGAGATAGGCGAGGTTGCGGTCAAGGCCGGCGGTCGGGCGCTTGCCGGTTTCCTGGATCGGATGGACCGGAAATTCGAGCGCAATGCCGCCCATTTCGCGGATGCCGTCGCGCATGCGTTCGGCCAGGACTATATGGTGGCGGTTGCAGGGCGACAGGTCGCTGCCGGTCTGGGCGATGCCGATGATCGGCTTGCCGCTACGCAGTTCGTCGAGGCTGAGGCCGAAATTGAGATAGCGCTCCAAATAGAGCGCTGTCATGTCGATATTGTCGGGGTTGTCGAACCAGGCGCGGCTACGCAGTTTTGGGGCGGAGTTGGACGAATCGCTCATTGGGGCATCCTGACGAGAATAAGGCATGGCGCTTTTTGCGCGCTCGCCATTCCGATATACTCATACAAATACAGTTTCAAGCGTGCATGCGACCGATGCCGCAAATTTGGCGTCGATCCGGGGCGCGCACCGCCGCTTGCGTAGCCGACCCGGCGGCTGGCCTGCCCATTTGTCAAGCGCATGCGCTCTTGAAACGCGCCAGGCATCGGCGCATGGACCGGCCATGACCGCGACCTTCCCCCGATCGTCCGCCGCGCCTGCGCCGCGCGCCATCGCCCGCTGGCTGCTATCGGTAGCAGCGCTTGTGTTCCTCATGGTCGTGGTCGGCGGGATCACGCGCCTGACCGAATCCGGCCTGTCGATCACGCAATGGAAGCCGATCACCGGGGCCATTCCCCCGCTGACCCATGAACAATGGATGGAGGCGTTTCGCCTCTACCAGCAAATCCCCGAATATCAGCAGATCAACCGGGGCATGAGCCTCAATGATTTCCAGTTCATCTTCTTCTGGGAATGGGCGCATCGGTTGCTGGGGCGGGTGATCGGATTGGCCTTTGCTCTGCCCTTGCTGTGGTTCGCGTGGAAGCGCGCCATTCCGCAGGGCTATGGCTGGCGGCTGGTGGCGCTGCTGGCGCTCGGCGGATTGCAGGGGGCGATCGGCTGGTGGATGGTACAGTCGGGCTTGTCGGAACGCACCGACGTGAGCCATTATCGGCTGGCCGTGCATTTGCTCAATGCGCTGCTGATCATCGGTGGGTTGGTGTGGACCGCGCTCGACCTATTGATGCTGGCGCGCGACCGCAATGCGCGCCCGGCGACGCTGCGGCCCTTCGCGTTGGTCGTGCTGATCGGGCTGTTCGTGCAATTGCTGTTCGGGGCATTCACCGCCGGGCTGAATGCGGGCTATGTCGCCAACACCTGGCCGCTGATGAATGACCGTTTCGTGCCGGACGGCATGGCCTGGATGGGGTCGCTATGGGCGACGCTGTCAAGCGACCCTTATCTCGTCCATTTCATCCATCGCTGGTGGGCCTGGGGTGCCGCCATCCTGGCCGTGATGCTGGCGCGCCGGGCCAAGCGGGCTGGACAGCGCGGTGCGTCGATCGCGATCAATGCCAGCGTAGGTACGCAAATCCTGCTGGGGATAGCCACGGTGATGAGCGGTATCGCGCTGCCGCTCGCCGTGCTGCATCAGGCGGTCGGCGCGATCGTTGTGGCGGCGCTCGCATGGGGCGCGCACAGCATCGGACGACGCCGGGGTTAGAGCGTCAGCCTCAGGGCTTCGGCGCGCTCGCCGCATTGGCGGCGGCTTCGGGCGCGGCGGCCGGTGTCGCGGCGGGCAATAGTCGCAGGCTCCGCAACAGCGCGTCCGATATGCTCTGATATTGTTCGCTCAGCATTTCGGGATAGACGAAGGTCGCCGTCACGATCGATCCGTCCGGCTGGCGCAGCAGACGCACGGCGACATTATTGCCTTCGCCGTCATTGGCGGTGCCGCGATATTCATTGTCGCCGATGAAATCGCCATCGACGCCTTCGGCCCCGTCGCTGACCGCCTCGACAATCTGTTGCAATGTCTGGTCGCCGTCATTCTTCTGCCAGAAGACGCGCACGTCCGCGCCGGCACCGGGATCTTCATAGACCACGCCATCGGCATTGCTGGCGCTTTCATCCTTCACCCAGCCTTCGGGCAGCGTGACGGAAAAGCCGCGCGCGGCATTCACATATTCGAGCGATTCGAGGCCTTCGTCGCTCTGCTGCGTGGCGAGTGCTTCTGCCGCGGCGGCATTGGCGGCGGCGGCCAATTCCTCCTGGCTCGGCATATCGGCAACCGGCTCGGTGCGGCCGCAGGCGGCGAGCAACAGGAAGGGCAGGCAAGCGGTAAGGGGAAAACGGTTCATGCGCGATCCAAAGCATAGGCGCGGCGATAATTCAACGACATTGCCCGAGAGGAGGCGACAGGACGTCATGTTCACCGGTCAGGCGGCGCTGTCGATGCCCAGTTCGGCCAGTTTGCGGTAAAGGGTAGATCGCCCGATCCCCAGCCGTCGGGCGACCTCCGTCATGCGACCGCGATAATGGCCGATGGCGAGGCGGATGACGTCCGCTTCGATGTCCGCAAGCTGGCGGACATGGCCGTCGCCCTCGAACAGGGTAATGCCTGCGCCGTCGCGGTGCGGCTGATTGGCGGCGCGCGGGCGGATGGACAAGCGATCGAGCGGGTCGCTCGCCTTGATCTGAGCGGCGATCTGCGGGAAATCCTGCGGCGTAAGGGCGTCGCCCTCGCATAGCACGGCGGCGCGGAACAGCGCGTTCTGAAGCTGGCGGACATTGCCGGGCCAGCCATGCTGCATCAGCAGCGCAAGCGCATCGTCGGTGAGGCCGAGGCCACGCAAGCCCGGCTGCGCGGCGATCCGCGTCAGCAGGTGGCGGCACAAAGCCGGAATGTCGCCCATGCGTTCGCGCAACGGCGGGATGGTGAGTTGGACGACGTTGAGGCGGTAGTAGAGATCCTCGCGGAAGCGCCCGGCCTCAATCTCTTCGGCGAGCTTTTTGTTGGTGGCAGCGATGACGCGCACATCGACATGGATCGGGCGGCGCGCGCCGATCGGTTGGACTTCGCCATCCTGCAGAACGCGAAGCAATTTGACCTGCGCATCGAGCGGCATCTCGCTGACTTCGTCGAGAAATATGGTGCCCATGTCGGCGCTGGCAAATTTGCCGACATGCCGGTCGAAAGCACCGGTGAAGGCGCCGCGTTCATGGCCGAACAGTTCCGATTCGACCAGGTTGGCGGGGATGGCACCGCAATTGACGGTGACCATCGCCTGTTTGTGGCGGGGCGAAGCGGCGTGGATGGCGCGCGCGATCACATCCTTGCCGACGCCGCTTTCGCCCTCGATCAAGACGGGCACGCGGGCGCGCGCTGCCTTGGCCGCGATGGCAAGGGCCGCGCGGAATTGCGGCGCGGAGCCGACGACATCCTCGAAGGAGAGGGGGGCGGTGATCTTTTCTGTGAGTGGGCGCAGTTCGCCGTCGCTGCCATCGGTGAGCGTGGCATTGAGTGCGGCAAGCAGGCGTTCGGGCGCGATCGGCTTGGACAGATAGTCGGTGGCCCCGGCCCGCATGGCATCGACCGCGACGGCGACATTATTGTGGGCGGTGAGGATCAGGATCGGCAGAGCGGGGCGACGGGTGCGAATCTCGCCGACCAAGCCGGCTGGCTCATAATCCGGGCTCCATTGGTCGAGGATGATCGCATCAAGCTGCATCCCGTCCTGCGTGCCGAGCATCGCGATGGCGGTTTCATTGTCGCCTGCAAAGATCGTGCGCCAGCCCGCACGCGCCGCGAGTGCCGATACCAGCCGCCGCTGCGCCGGTTCGTCGTCGATCAACATCAGCATTGGTATGCCGTCGCGCGCCATTCGCACCCCTCAATTGCAACAGGCGACCGACGATAGGGACGCGGGGTAAAGGCGCGCTTAACTGCGAAAGATTTTCTTGGCCTTGGGCGGGTTGAGGGGGGGGCAGGTTGCGGATAAGAGGTTGGCCTGATTTTACCACAATAGGGAGACCCAGCATGGCCACGGACGGAAATATCAAGGATGCGACCCAGACCTATTCGGGGTTTGTGGGTCTGATGAAGTGGGGCACGATCGCCTCGGTGGCGGTGGCCGCGATCGTGGTGCTGCTGATCTCCAGCTAAGCACGGCGCGACGAACAGGGAGGGGATGCCATAATAATGAAAATAGCAGTGGTGAAAGAGCAGGCAGCGGGCGAAGCCCGTGTTGCCGCGACGCCGGAGACGGTGAAGAAGTTTATCGGCCTTGGCGCGCAGGTCGCTGTCGAGGCGGGGGCCGGGCTGACTGCGTCGATCGCCGATGCCGACTATGTGGCGGCGGGGGCTACCGTCGCCGATCGAGCCGCGACGGTGGCAGGCGCGGATATCGTGCTGGGCGTGCAGGGGCCGGACGTGGCCAGCCTGTCGGGCGTGAACCCAGGTGCCTGGATCGTGGCAGGGCTTAACCCGTTCGGTGACCGGGCACGGGTCGATGCCTATGCGGCGGCCGGCTATGAGGCGCTGGCGATGGAGTTCATGCCGCGCATCACGCGTGCGCAGTCGATGGATATCCTGTCGTCCCAGTCGAACCTGTCGGGTTACAAGGCTGTGCTGGATGCTGCCGCCGAATATGGCCGGGCCTTTCCGATGATGATGACGGCGGCGGGCACGGTGTCGGCCGCGCGCGTCTTCATCATGGGTGTGGGCGTGGCAGGCCTGCAGGCGATCGCCACCGCCAAGCGGCTGGGTGCGCAGGTCAGCGCGACGGACGTGCGCGCCGCGACCAAGGAGCAGATCGAGTCGCTGGGTGCCAAGGCGATCTTCGTCGAGAAGGTCGCGGGCATCGAGGGCGAAGGATCGGGCGGCTATGCCACCGAAATGTCCGATGAATATAAGGCCGCGCAGGCCGAACTCGTGTCCGCGCATATCGCCAAGCAGGACATCGTCATCACCACGGCGCTCATTCCGGGGCGGCCCGCGCCGCGCCTGATCAGCGACGCGCAGATCGCGACGATGAAGCCGGGCAGCGTGATCGTCGATCTGGCGGTCGAGCAGGGCGGCAATGTCGAGGGTGCTGTGCCCGGCGAAGTGGTCCTGCGCCACGGCGTCAAGATCGTGGGCCACCGCAATGTGCCGTCGCGGCTGGCGGCGGACACGTCCGCTTTGTTCTCGCGCAACCTGTTCAACTTCCTGTCCGCCTTCTGGGACAAGGAAAAGGGCGCGCCGGTGCTGGACGAAGAAATCGGCAACGCCATCCGCCTGACGCAGGGCGGCAAGGTCGTGAACGAGCGGCTGCTCGGTTAGGGGAATCGCCCGTTCGCGCCATGCGCGTTCGGGCCAACGTCCCGCAGCCAAATCGGGACGAACGGGGAGTAGGATGATGGACTTTATTTCCATCCTGTCGGTTTTCGTGCTGGCATGTTTCGTCGGCTATTATGTGGTGTGGTCGGTGACGCCCGCGCTGCATACGCCGTTGATGGCGGTCACTAACGCCATTTCATCTGTCATCATCGTCGGTGCGCTGGTCGCGTCGGCGGAGGCGGGGAGTGCGGCGGCCAAATATCTGGGGCTGCTCGCGGTGGTCTTTGCATCGGTCAACATCTTCGGCGGCTTTGCGGTCACTGAGCGGATGCTGGCGATGTACAAGAAGAAGGAGCGCAAGTGATGCATGAGATCGCACAGATCCCATGGGGCGTGAGCCTCGCTTATCTGGTCGCAGGCGTCCTGTTCATCCTGGCCCTTCGTGGCCTCTCCAGCCCGGCCACCAGCCGTCGCGGCAACCGTATGGGCATGATCGGCATGGCGATTGCCGTCGCCACCACGCTTTATACCCATGATGTGGTGAGCCTGCCCGAAATCATCGGGGCTATCGTCATCGGCGGCGGCATCGGCTTCATCATCGCACGGCGGATCGCGATGACCGACATGCCGCAGCTTGTCGCGGCGTTCCACAGCCTGGTCGGCATGGCCGCGGTGCTGGTGGGCGCAGCGGCGTTCC
This sequence comes from Sphingobium sp. D43FB, assembly GCF_002312805.1. Lineage (GTDB taxonomy): Bacteria > Pseudomonadota > Alphaproteobacteria > Sphingomonadales > Sphingomonadaceae > Sphingobium. The sequence goes on from NZ_NMUA01000008.1 coordinate 50,209, forward strand.
TCAACCCTGGAGCGTTTGGGATTCTGGATGCCGTGACGGGTGAAATCCATGGTGCCAGCCGCATCGAAATGGGTCTGGGCGTCGCCATCGGCGCGATCACCTTCTCCGGTTCGGTGATCGCCTTCCTGAAGCTCAACGGCAATATGTCGGGCAAGCCGATCATGCTGCCGGGGCGGCATGTCATCAACCTGGGCACGCTGGCGGCGATATTGGGCCTGATCGCCTATTTCGTGACCGATCAAAGCCCCTGGATTTTCTGGACCGTAACGGCGCTCAGCTTCATCATCGGCTTCCTGCTGATCATCCCGATCGGTGGGGCGGACATGCCGGTCGTGGTGTCGATGCTCAACAGCTATTCGGGCTGGGCTGCCGCCGCGATGGGCTTTACGCTGGGCAACAGCGCGATGATCATCACCGGCGCGCTGGTGGGATCGTCGGGCGCGATCCTGTCCTACATCATGTGCAAGGCGATGAATCGCAGCTTCATCAGCGTGATCGCGGGAGGCTTCGGCGCGGAGTCCGGGCCTTCGGGCGCAGGTGGGCCGGTTATCGACCGTCCCTACAAGCGCGGCTCGGCCGAGGATGCTGCCTTCCTGATGAAGCAGGCCGACAGCGTCATCATCGTGCCGGGCTATGGCATGGCGGTGAGCCAGGCCCAGCATGCGCTGCGCGAGATGGGCGACCTGCTCAAGAAGGAAGGCGTCAGCGTCAAATATGCGATCCATCCCGTCGCGGGCCGTATGCCAGGGCATATGAACGTGCTGCTGGCCGAAGCGAACGTATCCTATGACGAAGTGTTCGAGTTGGAGGACATCAACAGCGAGTTCGGCCAGTGCGACGTCGCCTTCGTCATCGGTGCGAACGACGTCACCAATCCGGCGGCCAAGACCGACAAGACGTCGCCCATCTATGGCATGCCGATTTTGGACGTCGCCAACGCCAAGTCGGTGCTGTTCGTCAAGCGCTCCATGGGCGGAGCGGGCTATGCCGGCGTCGACAATGAAGTCTTCTACATGGACAACACCATGATGCTGCTGGCCGATGCCAAGAAGATGGTCGAGGAAATCGTCAAGGGGCTTGCCCATTAAGCCAACCTCTCCTTCCCGTCATTCCAGCGAAAGCTGGAATCTCTCTTTTCTTTCGCTTCCAAGCAGGGAAGAAGTGAGATCCCGGCTTTCGCCGGGATGACGAAATAGGGGATAGCATGCACAAACTTGGCCTGATCGGGGGAATGAGCTGGGCGTCCACGGCGCGCTATTATCAGATCATCAACGAAGCGGTGCAGCGGACCAAAGGCGGCTTGCACAGTGCGCCACTGGCGATCGAAAGCCTGGACTTCGCGGCGGTGGCGCAATGCGTGTCGGACGACGATTGGGATTGCGCGTCCGTCCCGTTGGTGACGGCGGCGCGGCGGCTGGAGGCGGCCGAGGCGCAGGCGCTGCTGATCTGCGCCAATTCGATGCATCGCGTCCATGACCGGGTGCAGGCGGCTGTATCGATTCCGGTCATCCATATCGCCGACGTGGTGGGGCAGGCGATGAAGCGGGACGGCATCACCACCGCGGCTCTGCTCGGTACGCGCAATGTGATGATGGAGAAATTCTATCGTCAGCGGCTGGTGGGCCATGGCATGTCGCTGCTGCCGCCCGATCCCGCACTGGCCGACCGGATCAACCACATCATGTATGAAGAATTGTCGGCGGGGCGGATCAACAAGGATTCGCAGCGCTTCATGAAAAGCGCGCTGACCGACATCGCCAAGCAGGATGTGCAGGCGGTGGTGCTGGCCTGTACCGAGCTGGAACTGATCGTCGACGTGAAGGCCAATGTGCTGCCGATCTACGACTGCACCAGTATTCACGCGATGGCAGGCGTGGATTTCATCCTGGGGGAATGAAACAGGGCGGCGCGGCGCGCACCGCGCGGCGTTAGCGGAAAATATCGGGGAAGAGCGTCGTCATGGTCTCGATGCTGGGGCTCAGAATATGGGCAGGGTCCATTTCAAGCGGTATGGCGACGAAGTTCCAGACGCGCGCATCGACCAGCTCTGCGACGCTGTCATAGGCAAAGCCGAACAGGTCGAAAATGCGATAGCCCCGGCTGGTAACGAAGTTGAATATGTCTTCGGGCTTATAGTTGAAATAGCGCGGTGAACTGACATCCCATTCGAAGGTGATGATGGGATGATGTTTGAAGATCTTTTCGGCACCCAGGAAGGCGTGATATTCGGCACCCTCAATGTCGAATTTGGCAAAGCATAGCATGGCCGCGACATAATCATCGACCATGCTGTCGATGGTACGGACTTCGACCTTGATCTCCTCGACGTCCCCCGATGCAAGGATGGCACGGTTGGCGAGGCCGCTGAGGCCGGAGTCATTCATCTTGCTGAAGTAGAAGCTGGCCTCGCCCGCTTCGTTGGATACCGCGCACTGATGCAGCGTCAGGCGCGGGCGGAGATAGGCGCAATGCTGGTCCACGGTCGCCATGGTGCGCCGCGCCAGTTCGGGCGCGGCCTCGAACCCGATGACATGGCCGGCTTCGCCAACGGCCTCGCCCATCTGCATGAAATGGCCGCCATGGTTGACGCCGACATCCAGCATGGTGTCGCCGGGGCGGGCATGCGTCACATACAGGTCGCGTATCAGACCTTCCATATCGGGCCAGGCACCACCGTTCGCTGCCACCAACTGGTCTGCAAAACTGTGTCGATCCATCCGACCGGCGATGGAACTGGCGAACATAGAAATAGGCCTTATTATTGTAGGTCAGCCTTCCGGCTGTCGAGCGGGGCCTTCTTCACGCTGGTCGGAAACTTGTCAACGATCGTTCCGGCTCGCCCGTTTCGGCTCACCGCGTTGGCGTCCAGGTCTGGGTTTTGCAAAGGAACGCGATGCAACCCTGGACCTTCAAGGTGCCATTGGGGTTGCGGTTGATCTTGGACTTGTAGCTTTTGCCGCTTTCGGGATCGTAGATCGTCCCTTTCCAGATGTCGCCCGCATCGGAAAAGCCGGTCAGCAAGGGCAGGCCCACCAGCGGGCGCGAGCGTAGCGCAGGATCGCTGTTTTCCGCGTCGGTGTGCGGACGGCCGGGGGTGGGTTTGAGGATCTTTTCGATCTTGCCGCACAGGCTTTTGCCGCACGGTGCAATGTGGACGATCGCCTTGCCATCGACGGTGGTCCAGCGGCCGGTCACGGGCTGAGCGGCCTGGGCGGGCAGGGCCGAGGCGGCGGCCAATGTGGCGATGGTGAATGCGATGCTCTTCATGCGATCCTCTCTCTTTGTCTTGGGACCAGAGATAGGCGGGATGCGCGGTGCCCGCCACCGCCATTTAGGGCGGAAGCAGGCAGTTTGGCGCGAAACGCTACGGCATCGCGCAGCGCGTGGCCGCAATTTTTTAGAAGGCCTCGCTGATCGAGCAGGCCGCCGGACCCAGGATGACGACGAACAGGGTCGGCAGGATGAAGAGGATGAGCGGCACGGTCATGATCGCGGGCAGGCGCGCGGCCTTTTCTTCCGCGCGCATCATGCGATCATGACGAAATTCGGCGGAGAGGACGCGCAGCGCGGAGGCAAGCGGAGTGCCATATTTTTCGGTCTGGATCATGGTCGTCACCACGCCCTTGACTGCATCCAGCTTGACGCGGGTGGCGAGATTTTCAAACGCCATGCGCCGTTCGGTGAGGAAGGACAGTTCGATCGCGGTCAGCTGAAATTCGTCGCCCAGTTCGGGATAAGCCTTGCCCAGTTCGCGTGCGACCCGGTTGAAGGCGGCATCGACGGTCAGCCCCGCCTCGGCGCAGATGACCAGCAGGTCGAGCGCATCGGGCAGCCCCTTGCGGATGGCGGCGGAGCGCTTTGCAACCTTATTGTCGATGTAGAGGTCTGGCGCCTTATAGGCGAGTATCAGGGTGACCGCGAACGCAAAGAAGCGCTTCATCGGCCCCCATTCGGGCTGGATACCCACGACATAGAGCAGGGTGACGGCAAGCCCGCCGATGATGATCGGCATGAACATGCGGCCGAAGATCACAGCGACGGCAAGATCCTTGGACCGGATGCCGGCCTGGGCCAGCCGGATCTGGGCGTCCTTGAGCTGGTCGTCCTGCAAGACCTTCAGGCTCGACAGGAAGGAGCGCATATTGTCGGTCGTCTGGTTCTTCTTGACCAGGCTGGCGCGGCGCTTGCCGGTGGAGGCTGTAATGCCCGCCTTCAACTGTTCGCGCCGTTCGTTGAGCGCCTTGACCCGCTTGGCCATGGGGTCGCGCACGGTCATCACCGCATAAAGGGCAAAGAGCATGGCGAGCGTTGCCAGAGCGGCCAACAGGGTGCCGACGTCAGTGGCCGTCAGGCCAAACAAGGTGCCGGCTGGGGCAGGGGCGTCCATATCTTTTCTCCCGTCCCGATCAGATTTCGAAATTGACCATCTGCGCCATGATGAACGCGCCGATGCCCATCCAGCAGAAGCCACCTATGCCCACGACCTGCATCAGCGAAAGGCCAAAGAGGCCCGCCGGGTCCGGTGTGAAGAAGGGTTCCATATAGTTGAAGTTGATGTAGCAGATCATCCCGAACACCAGGAACGGCAGGGCGCCGATGATATAGGCCGATGCCTTGGATTCCGACGACATGGCGCGGATCTTGAGCTTCATCTGCGCGCGCTGACGCAGGACCGTCGCCAGATTGGACAAGGTTTCGGCCAGGTTGCCGCCGGTTTCCCGCTGGATCGACAAGGTGATGACGAAGAATTGAAATTCAGGCGTGCCCAGGCGATCGGCCGTTTCCTGCAACGCCTGTTCCATCGACCGGCCGATCTTGATCCGCTCGGTGATGAGCTTGAACTCTTCGCCCACTGGTCCCGGCACTTCGCTCGACACGATGCCCAATGTCTCCGCGATCGGCAGGCCAGACCGCAGGCCGCGCGTCAGCAGTTCCAGCGCATCGGGGAATTTGGCGGTGAACTGATTGACCCGCTTGGTGATCAGGCGGCCGACCCACCAGTGCGGCAGGCCAAGGCCCGCGGCGAGACCGAACATCAGCGCCATCAGCGGCGGAAAGCTGCGCAGCATCAGCAAGGCGGCAAGCCCCAGGAAGATGAACGCGCTGGCCGTCATATATTGGCTGAGCGTCCATTTCTTGCCGGTCATCACGATCCGCTTGGTCAGATTTTCCGGGTTGGGGATGAGCGAGACCAGCATCTTGGTTTCGATGGTGGTGGAGCGGTTGGAAATCGCCTTGCGCATGCGCGCTTCCAGCAATGCTTCGGCCGAATCGCTGTGACGGCCGCGGATCATCGCGACGCGGCGCTTGCGCGCCTTTTCCGGTGATGGCCCGGCAAAGGCGACGACGGCCAGGCCCATGAGGGTCGCCATCAACACCATGATCAGGATGAAATTGCCGTCCATTATCTACCCCGTCCTTCATGGGCTGCCGTCGCCACCGGGCGACCTGCGTCGTCAATCTTCCAGCGCGGCGGCCTTGTCCTTGCGTCGCGACGGCATCATGGCCCTGAAGTCGATTTTGCCGAGCAGGGAGTCGCCCTTTTTCACGGCAGATTTTCCACCGGATTGGGCCGATTCCGACTCTGCTGCGCCGACTATCTCTTCGAGCAGGCTGGAGCAGGCTGCCCCGATCTTGCTGCCCTTGGCGGTTTCGGCCAGCGTCTTGCCGAGCTTTGCCGCCTGCGATGCCACGCGCAGGTCGAAGGGAATGAGGACATCGACCTTGCGCTCGATCGACTGTTCGAAATCCTTGCGGCTGATCTCCGGCGATCCAGGGTGGACGCGGTTTGCGACCACGACGACGCGGCTGTTGGGTGCGTTCGTCTTGAGCCAGGACAGAATGCGGATCGTGTCGCGCGCTGACGCCAGCGTCAGTTCCGTCACGACCATCGTGACTTGAATCTCGCTGATCAAATGAGGGTGTTGGATCAGCATGGCGCGCGGCAGGTCGATGACGCTGCATTCGAAGACCGAGCGGAACTCCTCCAGCAATTGGTAGAAGGCGCCGCCATCGGTCAGCATCGGCTGGCTGATGGGGGCTTCGGCCGAGAGGATCGCTAGCGTGTCGCTAGCGCGGACCATGGCGCGTTCGATGAACAGACCGTCGATCCGGCTCGGATTTTCGATCGCGTCGGTCAGGCCACGGCCCGGCTCCAGGTCGAGCGCGAGCGCATCGGTGCCGAAATGCACGTCTAGGTCGAGCAGCGCGGTCTGGCGCTTCTTCTTGTCCGACAGCAACCAGGCAAGCGAGGTCGCCAAGCTGGACGCGCCAACGCCGCCGCGCGTGCCGATGACCGCGACGGCCATATGCGGCCGGTCCGGCGTCGCATCGCGCGGGGCCATGAACACGGCCTGCGCATTGGCCAGCGCATCGCGCAACTGGTCGGCGCCGAACGGCTTGAGCAGATAATCCTGAATGCCGCTGGCAACGAGATCGCGATAGAGGCGCACGTCGTTGACTTGGCCCGCCGCGATGACGACCGTGCCCGGCTCGCACACTTCGGCGAGGCTGTTGATGTCGTTGAGCGGATCGCCGCTTTCGGACATGTCGACGAACAGGATCTGGGGCGAAGCAGTGATCGACAGGCTCTGGACCGCATTGCGCATCCCGCCCTTGTTCACTTTTTCAGGCGCCCAGCCCATTTCGGCCGCCACGGCGCGAACCATGTCGAAGCTATGATCGTCGCAGACGAAGGCGTGGAACGGATCGCGTGGACCAGCCGCGCCGGGTTTCCAGGGTGCGTTCATGTTACTCGCCTCCTCCAGCCTGCATTTCCTTGAGTTCGCCAGCACCGGTCGGCGGCTTTTCGCGATATGTCGTGATGGCGCGGTTGGAGGTCGCCGTCCGCAAATTGCTGTCGGTGCCCTGGCCCCGGACCAGATCTTCGGGATTGGCAACCATCGCCGCCAGATTGCTGTTGACGCCGCAGCCATAATTGCTCGACGCGCCCAGGTTCATTTCGGATTCCTGCTTGGCCGACCAGTCGGGACAGCCCGGCACGGTTGCCGTGGCGCGGCGCACGACCAAGCGGAGCATGCCCTGCGGCGCGACGCCGGCCGCTGCCGAACTGTCGGTGCCGACCAGCAGACCCCGGCGCGCCGCCACGTCGGCGATGCCGTCATGCAGGGCGGGACCATAATAGCTGTCCGAGACGATCGCCACCTGATCGCCATAGCTGAGGCCAATGGAGGTGAACCAGTCGTCCAGGCGACGGGTTTCGGCGGGCGTCAGCATATCGCCAGCGCCAGCCTGCACATCATAGGTGTAGGCGGCGTAGCTGACGACCGGTTGATGAACCGAATCGACGCTGCGGTTCTGGCTATCGGTCACACAGGCTGTCAGTGGCAAAGCCATCAGGGCCAATACGGCCAGGGGCTTGCGCGATAGACGGGTCGGGAGAGGGGAGGTCATGTCGTTCGTCCTTCCGTCAGAAACTGAAGCCAGGGGCGGCCGCGCCGGATTTCCCGGCCTTGCGGCTGTCGGCGCTGGCAACGACCGGGGCCGGGGTCGCCATCGCCTGCGGGCCGGGGGTCGGCACGCTGCCACCGGGCGCGCGGGTCGGCATCGGCGCGCGAGCGCCGCTGACGCCGTCATGGCCCTGCTGCAGGAACAGACCCTGGCCCACATCCGCGTTGCGGAAGCCATCGGTCGGCAGGCGCACGTCCGATGCGTTCATCGGCTTCACCAGATAGGGGGTGACGACGATGACCAGTTCGGTCTCGCTGCGCTGGAATTGGCGCGATTTGAACAGGCTGCCCAGGATCGGGATATTGCCGATGCCGGGCACCTTGTTGATGCCGTTGCTGGTTTCATTGTTGAGCAGGCCAGCAATCATGAAGGCCTGGCCCGACCCCAGTTCCACCGTGGTTTCCGCGGTGCGGCTCTTGAGCGCGGGAACATCGGCATTGAGCGTGAAGTCGAGCGTCGACACGGTCGGGCGAACCCGCAGCGAAATGCGTCCATCGGCCAGCACGGTCGGCGTGAAGGCGAGTTGCACACCGTACTGTTTGAACTCGATGCTGTTGCCCTGCTGACCGTTGTTGATCGTGTAGGGATATTCACCGCCCGCCAGGAAGCTGGCGGTTTCGCCCGACAAAGCGGTCAGGTTCGGCTGGGCCAGCGTGCTGGCAAGGCCGCTCGATTCGGCGAGGTCCAACGCACCGGCAATGTCCATGCCCAGGATGCGGGCAACGCCGCCGAGGCTATAGCCGCCGTCCACCGGGTAATTGAAGTTCCAGAAACCTTCATCGCGGTTATATTCGGCAAAAGCGCGGGTGCCTCCACCACTCATACCGCTGACGCTGTTGCCTGGCCCAACACTTCTGTCGACAGTAGCAAAGTTGGTGCCGATCTTGTGCCCGACATCCTTGGCGACTTCGGAAATCTTGACCTGCAGCATGACCTGCAGCGGCGTTGCCATGCGCAGGCGGCTGACGACGGTCACATCCTTGCCGACGAAGGCCTGCGTCAGCCGTTCGGCTTCGGCCGCGTCTTCGGGTGCTTGGATCGTGCCGGTCAAAAGGACCATGCCGTTCATCTTGTTGACCGCGACCTGCGCGCCGGGCATCGCCAGACGCAGCATGTCGTCGATGCTGGTCAGGTTGTTGCCGACCCGCACCGTGCCGGAAAACAGCACCTTGCCATTGGTGGCGGTGGCAAAGACCGTGGTTTCCCCCGGCTTCTTGGCGATCAGATAGAGCTGGTTCTGTGAGCGGACATGCACGTCGACCACATTGGGGTCGCCGATCACCACATCCGACATCTTGGCACCCAGATTGACGACCCGGCTGCCGCCGACCGACATCAGGATGGCATTGTCCTGCGCGCTGGACGGGGCGGCGTTGACGGCCGTGCCGGGAACGGCGGTCGCCAGGATGGCAAGGCCGATGGCGAGGGCCGGGGCAGCGAGCGGCTTGACCGCGATGCGCCGTGCGAAGCTGTGCATGGTCTTCATCTTACTTCCCCCCGACCGGAACTTCGGTCACGTTGGTACCGCGGGCCACGCGGATGACTGGGCCTTTGAAGGCGACCGTGCCCATCGGTGCGCCATTGGCGGCGACCATCGGTGGCATAGGCGCTTCGGCCTTGGCGGGGACGGAACTGCGCTGATAGCGCGAGACGTCGGCGCCGGTGGAATAGGTGGCACCACGATCGACCGGGCGCGACGCGAGCTTTGCAAGCAGTGCCTTTTCAGCGTTCGGGCTGGCCCCATCGGGCAGTTCGACGTCGGTGCCGGCAATGGCCGCGTCCAGGTCCGAGGAATTGTCGGCGAGCGACCGCAGCGACAGCGACAGCGAGCCGACCGTCTGGGCAACCGCGATCTTCTCCGCAATCTTGGGCGTCACTTCGATGGTGACGTTGGAATAGGTCTGCACCACCGGCTTGCCGTCTGGCCCCATGGCATCCATGCGCTGGTCAGTGGCCAGCACGCGAATGTTGCGCAGGATGGTTTCCGACACGCGGAGCGGTTCGCCATCGCCGCCGCCAGCAACGCTCTGCGTCAGGACGAGGTCGATGCGATCGCCGGGGAAGACGAAGCCTGCAACCGAGCTTTGCGCCGAAACGGGCACGGTCACGGCGCGCATGCCAGCGCCAAGGGCGGCGGCCAGGAAGCCCCGGTCGCCCGGCTTGACGAGGCCACCCTGGGTCAAGGGCTGACCAGCCGAGATGGCGGTGCGCACGACGCTGCCTGCCAGCTTGACCGGATCGGCCTGCCCCTTGAGATAATAGGCCTGTTCGATCAGATCCTTGGGCCATGGCTGGAAGCGGAAACTTTCCGCATCGAGGATGGTGCCGACGGGCAAGGCCTTGGTCGCAACCAGCACATGGGGCTGATCCGCTTCGGTTGGCATCGACGAGGCGGTGGCCTGCGGCGTGCTCGAAGAACTCAACATGTTGCGTGCAAGCAAGGCTGTAGTGACTGCTATAATAAGCGCCCCCACCAGCAGCACGATCTTCTTGGCATCCATGACGAAATTCGCCTCCCTCAAGCGGCTACACTGCCCCCAGTGCCCTACTCATCCCGTAAATTGGTTAAGATATCGTTGGCCAAGGTAGCAGCCACAAAGCGGCGAGCGAGATCGCCACGCCATAAGGTATTTCGGGCTGGCCCAGCCGCCGGGTCATGCGGTGATGGATCACCGTTATCAGGGTGACGAGACCGCCCAGCAGCGCCATCAGCACCAGCAGCGAGATGACCGCCTGCCAGGGAAACCATAGCGCCAAAGCGGCGAGCAGCTTGACGTCACCGCCGCCCATCATGCCCATCGAGAATAGAGCGGCGAAGAGGATGAAGACGATGCCGCCCACCAGTAGTTGCACCCCGACATCGGGCCACAGGTTGAGGCCACAGGCGATCCACCAGAGCGGCGCGAGCGCGGCGATGACGAAGTTGAGCCGGTTGGAAATGATCCGCGCGCGCAAATCGGTGATCGCCGCCGCAATCAGCAGCGCGCCCAGGGCGACGATCAGCGCCAGCCGGAAATATTCCCCTAACATGGGCACTATTCCCTAGACCTGATGACTTACCAAACCGTAACCATGCGGTTCATGGATTCGCCCCTTTCTCCGGCTCCGGCCTTCGACACACCGGTTCTGGACCGGCGCGCCTGGCCAATGGGCGGGCGGCTGGACTATTGGACCGCGCCTGACGGCTGGCCGATTCGCCGTTACCAGTTGGGCAGCGGCGCGCGCGGGCGCATGCTCGTCATGGGCGGGCGCGGCGACATGATCGAAAAATATCTGGAGGTCATTGCCCATTGGGCGGCGCGCGGCTGGGCCGTCACCAGTTTCGATTGGCGCGGGCAGGGCGGGTCGGGGCGTCTGACGGATGACCTGCTCTGCGGGCACATCGACGATTTCGCCGATTATATCGCCGACCTGCGCGCCCTGGCCGACGATTGGCGGGCGCAGGGTAGCGGGCCAAGCGCGATGGTGGCGCATAGCATGGGCGGGCATATGCTGCTGCGGGCGCTCGCCGAGGGGATGACGCCACCCGATGCAGCGGTTGCCGTTGCGCCGATGCTGGGCCTGCACAGTGCGCCGCTGCCACGCTGGCTGGCGGTGATGGTCGCACAGGGGATGATCCGGCGTGGCAAGGGGCGGCTGCGTGCCTGGACGCAGAAGGAGGATTCGGAGCGGCAGCGGCGAATGCGACAGAAGCGCCTGACGCATGACCCGGAACGCTATGCCGACGAACTATGGTGGCGCGACCATAGTCGCGAGATTGCCCTGGGGCCGCCAAGCTGGAACTGGGTCGCGCAGGCGCTCGAATCGACGCAAGCGCTAAGCGAAGGCGACGGCCTCACGCAGATCGACGTGCCTTTGTTGATATTGGCGACGCGCGTGGATCAGCTGGTGTCCACCCCCGCCATCCGGGCGGCGGCGGCCCGCATTCCGGGCGCGCAACTGCATGTCTATGGGCGCGAGGCGGCGCATGAAATCCTGCGCGAACTGGACGGGGTACGTCTGGATGCGCTGGGGCGGATCGATGCATTTTTGGATGAGGCCGCCCGGTGAGCCTGCCCGATATCGTGATTGTCGGTGGCGGGATGGCGGGGGCCAGCCTGGGTGCGGAACTGGCGGCGCATGGCCGCGTGCTGGTTTTGGAGATGGAGCGGCAGGCGGGCTATCATGCGACCGGCCGGTCCGTGGCCTTCTGGGAAGAAACCTATGGCGGCCCGGCGGTCCAGCCGCTGACCACGGCATCGGGACCAATGCTGGCGGCCCCCGATCCCGACTTTCATGACGGCAGCTTCCTGTCGCCGCGCCGCACCCTGCATATCGGGCGGGCTTCGGATGAAGCTGCGCGCGATGCGCTGATCGCGGATTTTGCGGGCAGGGTGGATTTGCAGCCGGTCGATCCGGCCGCCTATGTGCCGGGACTAAGGCCCGAATGGACGCTGGGCGTGATGGAGGCGAGTTGCCGCGATATCGATGTCGCGGCGCTGCATCAGGCCTGGTTGCGGCAATTGCGTCGGCGCGGCGGGACGATGCAACTGGGCGCGCGGCTGATCAGCGCACGGCGCGAAGGAGGCGGCTGGCGGATCGAGACGGCGGACGGGCCGCTGGCCTGCGGTTTGATCGTCAATGCGGCGGGCGCCTGGGCGGATGATGTCGCGCAGGCCTGCGGCGTCGCGCCGGTCGGGATCACACCGCTGCGGCGGACAGTGGCGCAATTGCGGGTGCCATCCTTGCCTTCGCCCGACCTGCCGTTGGTGATGGATCTTGGCGGTGGCTTTTATTTCAAGCCGGAAGGGCGCGACCGTGTGTGGCTGACCCCGCATGACGAAGTGCCCTCACCACCCTGCGATGCTGCGCCGGAAGAGATGGCCGTTGCGCAGGCGGTGGCGCGGTTCGAGGCGGTGGTGGACTGGCCGGTGGCGGGGATCGAGCATCGCTGGGCCGGGCTGCGCAGCTTCGCGCCCGATCGCGCGCCGGTCTATGGCTTCGATCCCGACATGCCGGGCTTTTTCTGGTTTGCGGGGCAGGGCGGTTTCGGCATCCAGACGGCACCGGCTGCTGCGATGCTGGCGGCAGCCATCATCCGGGGGGAATCGTTGCCACAAAGCATTGCAGGGATCGACGCCGCTGCCTATTGTCCAGGACGGTTTCGTTGACGCAACGAGTCTGGAGACGGAAAATGGCGCATAAATTCGTGATCGAAAAGAACAAAGCCGGTGAGTTCGTCGCCAAGTTCAAATATAATAGTGAGACGATATTCTGGGCCGAAGGCTATGCCAGCAAGGCAGGGGCCAGAAATGCGATTGAATCGGTGCTCAAGAATGGCCCTGGCGCATCGGTCGAGGAAGCGGAATAAAGCCAGAGCTCAATCGCGCGGCTTGTGCTTTGAAATCAAATAGCGCCACACGCCCACGGCGTTGATGACGAGCAGCGCGACATTCTGCCAGCCAATCCCCTCGCTATCCTCGGCCAGAAAGCCCCAGCCGATCAACGCGATCGAGCTGGTGACGAACAGCACGAAGGCCCAGCCGGTGATCCGTCGGCCAAGGTTCAGTGAGACGATCAAGGCCGCCAACGTGGCGGCGCCCGCGCCATAATATTGCAGAGCGGTGAGGATGGTGTCGGACATGGAACTTTGAACGCCGGGCCAGCGCCATGGTTGCGATCAGGCAGGCAGCGGCCTAGGCAGACGCGCATGATCGCCAGCATCGACCCGTTCCACGCCATCGCCATCAGCCGCGAAGCCCATGCCCTCGAAGCGCAGGGCCGTTCCATCCTGCATATGGAATTCGGCCAGCCATCGACCGGCGCGCCTGCCGCCGCCATCGCCAGGGCGCATCATGTGCTGGATACCGATCCGATGGGCTATTGGGAAAGCCAAGCGCTCAAGGAGCGGATCGCGCATCTTTATGCCGAACGGCATGGCGTTTCGGTGGAGGCCGAGCAGGTGCTGCTCACCTGTGGCGCGTCGCCGGGTCTGGTGCTGGCGCTGACCAGCCTGTTTGCGCCCGGCGCGCGGGTCGCGACGGCCCGGCCGGGCTATGTCGCTTATCGCAACACCTTGAAGGCGCTCTATCTGGAACCGGTCGAGGTCGGATGCGGCCCGACCGAACGTTACCAGATTAGCGCCAAGGCGCTGGCGGCGATCGATCCCGCGCCCGACGGTTTGATCCTGGCCAGTCCGGCCAATCCCACCGGCACCATCATTCCGGCCGACGAACTGGCACGGATCGCGCGGGTCTGTGCCGATCGCGGCATCCGCATCGTGTCGGATGAAATCTATCATGGGCTGAGCTTTGGTGAGCCGGCCCATTCGATGCTGGAATATGCGCCCGACGCGGTGATCGTGAACAGTTTTTCCAAATATTTCAGCATGGCCGGATGGCGGCTGGGGTGGATCGTCGTGCCGCCCGCCCTGATCGACGCGGCGCGGGCACGGATGGGCAATCTGTTCCTGACCCCGCCGGTGCTGGCGCAGCAGGCGGGGCTGGCAGCGTTCGATTGCGCCGACGAGTTGGAGGCGCATGTCGAAACCTATCGCCGCAATCGGCAATTGCTGCTCGACGCGCTGCCCGCGCTGGGGCTGGCACGGATCGCGCCGCCCGACGGGGCCTTCTATATCTATGCCGATGTCGGGCATCTGACGCAGGACAGCCTTGGCTTTTGCCAGCGGCTGTTGCGCGAGACGGGGGTGGCCACCGCGCCGGGGATCGATTTCGATCCGGTCGATGGGCATCGCTTCATCCGCTTCAGCTTTGCGGTGTCGACCGACCGGGTCGAGGATGCGATCGCGCGAATGATCCCCTGGTTCGCGGCGCAGCGCCGCGTTTAACCCCGCGTCCGGTCGAACGTCGCCATCTCATAGGCGATCGACGCTTCGACCAGGTGCTCCCACAATTCAGCGACGATGTCGGCGGGCGCACCCAGCCGCTCCGCCTCGGCGCAGGCATTGGCGATGACCTGCGCCTTGCGAGCCTCGTCGCGCACGGCGCTGCGATCGGGCTTGATGCGGGCCGCGGCGCGCATATGGGCAAAGCGCTCGGCAAGCAGGGCGACGAGCTGGCGATCCAGCGCATCGACGCCCGCGCGCACCTGCGCCATGGAGGTATAGTCGTCAGGGTTCATGAGTGCCGGACTAAGCCGCGCGTCCAGCCGTGTCGAGGGTTGACATACCCGGCCCTTCTCTCCATAGGCGCGCCTTCGCGATTGGTCCCGCATCCCGGTGAAGCGGTGGCCCTGCCCCTGAGTGTTTCGACGCAATACGGACGTAGGCGATACCGGGGTAACGTTGTTAGCATATCGAAGGAATTATCATGACGAAGCGCACAAGCGCCAAGTATAAACTCGACCGTCGCATGGGCGAGAACATCTGGGGCCGTCCTAAGTCGCCTGTCAACAAGCGCGAATATGGTCCCGGTCAGCACGGCCAGCGCCGCAAGGGCAAGGTGTCCGACTACGGCATCCAGCTGCGCGCCAAGCAGAAGCTCAAGGGCTATTATGGCGACATCACCGAGAAGCAGTTCAAGAAGAACTATTTCGAAGCGAGCCGCATGAAGGGCGACACCGGCCAGAACCTCATCGGTCTGCTGGAACGCCGCCTGGACGCCGTTGTCTATCGCGCCAAGTTCGCGCCGACCATCTTTTCGGCCCGCCAGATCGTTTCACACGGCCACATCTATGTGAACGGCGTGAAGTGCAACATCGCGTCGCGTCTGGTGAAGCCGGGCGACGAGATCACGCTGGGCAAGAAGGCGCAGGAAATGGCGCTGGTGATGGAAGCACAGGCCCTGGCCGAGCGCGACATCCCCGACTATGTCGCACCCGACGGTGCCGCCAAGGTCAGCTATGTCCGCGTACCGACGCTGGACGAAGTGCCCTATCCGGTGAAGATGGAACCGAACCTGGTCGTCGAATTCTATTCGCGCTAATCGGTTTTCCGACAGACTTACGAAAAAGGGCGGTTCCGCAAGGAGCCGCCCTTTTTCTATCTGGGGCTATTTCCCCGCCGCCAGCAGGAAGTCGGCGCTCTGCTGGAGCATGTCGGCGCGCGCATCGCTGTCGTTCAGGCTGTGCGCCAGCCCGTCATAGATGACCAAGCGGCTGCGCTTGCCCGCGCCTTCCAGTTTGCCTTGCATGATTTTTGCCTGGCTGATGTCGACATTGCCGTCGTTTGTGCCGTGAAACATCAGGACCGGGGCGCGGAACTGCGCGGCATGGCTGGATGGCGAAGCGTCTTCGGCCTCCGGGCCAGTGCCCATGCGCTGCTGCTGAACGAGGTAACTGCTGTCATATTGCGCGCGGCGCAATCGATCGCCGAAATCCGTGACGGGCGCGATGGCGACCACCGCCTTGAACAGATCGGGGTCGATGACCTGCGCCTGCAGCGCCGCATAGCCGCCATAGGACCAGCCCGCGATGGTCAGCTTCGCCGGGTCGGCAATGCCCTGTGCCACCAGCCATCGTCCGGCGTCCACGACGTCGCCGATCGCCTTGCGCCAGGATCGATAGCCATTTTGCATCAGCCATTGTTCGCCAAAACCATAGGAACCGCGAAACTGCGGCTGGATGACGGCGAAGCCGCGTGCCGCATAATATTGCACCAACCAGTCGAAACCCCATTCGTCCCGCGACTCCGGGCCGCCATGGGGCAGGACGATGGCGGGCAGACCCTTGGCGCTTTCTTTGCCGGGCGGCAGCGTCAGATAGGCTGGGATCGTCACCCCATCGCTTGCCTTGAAGCTCGTCGATTGCATCGTGGCCAGTTGGCGGCCAGCCAGTTCGGGGCGATCCGGCATCAGGGGTGACAATTTGCGCGCCGTCCGATCGAACAGATAATATTGGCCCGGATCGATGTCGCTACCGGCCCATACCAGCACCCGCTGCCCATCGCTGCTCATGTCGCCGATGTGAACAGCCTTGCCACCCAGCGCCTTACCCAATGAGGTAACAAGAGAAGCTGCGTCTTTGTCGAAATACACGGCTTCGCGATGCTCCAGCACATAGCTGACGCCCACGACCCGGCGGTCGCGGCCGACCCGGATCAATCCGGTCACGTCGACTTGCGGATGGGCGAAGACGACTTTCTTTTCCTGGCCGGGGTCAAGCGCGATCGAGACCAGCGCGTCGCGACCGTTTGTCTTTTCAAAGCCATAGGCGATATTCTGCTGCGGATCGACGGCGAGGGGATAGAAGCCGCTATTGTCGCGCACGTCGTAGGTCGAAAGGTCGTCCCAGCCCGACTTGCCTTGTGGGCGATAGAGGAATTTATAGGTTCCCTTGGAATAGCCGGTTCCCTTGATCTCCTGCAGTCCCATGATCCGAACTGTACCGACGCCGTCCGAAATATAATCGACTGCCAATTTGGCCGGTGTTTCAACCCGTTTCCCGCTGCCACTGCGGGTGTCGATGCGATCGACGCCGAGCCCCTCCAGTCGCTTTTCCACAAGGCTGCCGATCTTGGCTTCAGGGACATAGGATCGGGTCATCAATATCGCGCCGTCTTCGCCAGGCAGCAGATCGACGATGTCACCCCCGCGAAAATCGGCATGCAACGCATTCTGGCCCCGCCGCTGGCTCAGCAGCTTGGCATTGCCACCCGAAGCATCCATCGCAAAGATATTGCTGAAACCATAGACGTCGTCGGCATAGCGGCTTTCGCCATAAATCTGGCAAGCCAGTCGATCGGTCGCGACCCAGTCGCAGCGGGTGAGATATTCCGGTTTGCCGGTAGTGCTGGCCGCCACCGTCAACTCTGCGCCTTCCTTAGCCTCCAGCACATAGGCGCGGCTTGTTCGTCCCGGCCCGGCCGAAATCAGCGCGATTTTCTGGCCATCGGGCGAAATGCTGGCGGAAATCACGGTTTCGCGCGCGCCAAAGGCCTTGGCGAGGGCATCAGGCGGGGTTTGCGCCAGCGCGACCGGTGCGGTTCCGGTGGCCAGCGCCGCCATGATCATTGCCCTGCGATATCCGATCATGCCCATTCACTCCCCCATTGCCCCAGTAACAAATGGCTAGGCGAGCGCTGCAGACTTGGCAACGGCCTTGCTTGCCCTGTGTCCCGCACAGTGGCATCACCCTGCTATCACAAGAATAAAGGGTGCCTTTCATGCGTAGCTCCATCGCGGCGATTGCCGCCGTTCTCGCCCTTTCCGCCTGCGCCACCGATGGCATGGATGCGCCGCCCGTGTCGGTCGCTGCAGCGCCAAATGCCGCCGAGCCGTCGATCGATACGATGAAGCGGTTGGTGCGGGAAATGTCGTCCGACGCCTATGAGGGCCGCGCGCCTGGCTCTGCGGGCGAGGAGAAGACGCTGGCGCTGCTGGTGGCGGAGTTCAGCAAGCTGGGGCTGAAGCCTGGCAACAAGGGCAGCTGGTTTCAGGACGTGCCCTTGGTCGAGATCAATGCCAGGAATGTGTCGCCGCTGACCTTCACCGGCGGCAAGAGCGCGGTCAGCGCGACCTATGGCCCCGAAATGGTGGTCGGCACCTATCGCACGACCCAGCCGAGCATCGCGGTCAAGGACAGCCCGGTGGTGTTCGTCGGCTATGGCATCAACGCCCCCGAAAAGGGGTGGAACGACTATGCGGGCGTGGATGTGAAGGGCAAGACCGTCATCATTCTGGTCAATGATCCCGACTATGAGGCGACGGGCCTGACCGGACCCTTCAATGGCCGGGCGATGACCTATTATGGCCGCTGGACCTATAAATATGAGGAAGCGGCGCGGCAGGGCGCGGCTGCCGCGATCATCGTGCATGACACGGTGCCTGCCGCCTATGGCTGGAACGTGGTCCAATCGAGCTGGACGGGCGCGCAGCATGTCGCCGACAGTGCGGACGGCAATGCCAAACAATCTTCGGCGATCGGCTGGATTCAGAAGGACAAGGCGGCGGCCCTGTTCGCCAGCGCTGGGCTGGACCTGACCGCGCAGATGGCGGCCGCCAAGCAAGCTGGGTTCAAGGCGGTGCCGCTGGGCGCGGTCAAGGCGTCGGTGTCGTTCGACAACGACCCGCGCAAACATAGTTCGAAGAATGTCGTCGCGCTGCTGCCCGGCAAGACGCACCCCGATGACTATGTCCTCTACAGCGCGCATTGGGACCATCTTGGCCGGTGCCAGGCCGCGCCCGATGGCGATGACATCTGCAATGGCGCGGTCGACAATGCGACCGGCACGGCAGCGCTGGTGGCGCTGGCGGAGGCCAATGTGAAGGCAGGGCCGACCGATCGCAGCCAGTTGTTCCTGGCGGTGACGGCAGAGGAATCGGGGCTATTGGGGTCGGCCTATTATGGCAGCAATCCGGTGGTCCCGTTCAACCAGACCGTTGGTGGCGTGAACATGGATGCGCTATCGGTCGCGGGCCTTGCCAAGAATGTGGTGGTGATCGGCAAGGGCAAGTCGCAACTCGACGCCTATCTCGACCGCGCCTTGGCCGCGCAGGACCGGGTCGCGACGGTGGAGCCGACGCCGGAAAAGGGCTATTATTATCGCTCCGACCATTTCAGCTTCGCCAAGCACGGCCTGCCGATGCTCTATTTCGAGGGCGGCGAGGATCTGGTCAATGGCGGCACGGCGGCGGGCATGGCCGCAGCGGAAGATTATACCAAGAACCGCTACCACGGGCCAAAGGATGAATATGATCCCAATTGGGACTGGACCGGCGTGCTGGCCGACCTGAAGCTCTATTATACGGTCGGGCGCGATCTGGCGAATACGACCGACTGGCCCAATTGGGTGGATGGCGACGAATTTCGCGCGATCCGCGACAAGGATCGGGCAGGGAAATAGTCAGTCAACAAACCTCCGTTCGTTTCGAGCGAAGTCGAGAAACGCTGGCACCGCGTTTCCGCTTCTCTACTTCGCTCGAAACGAACGGCGATTTTGTGCGTCACTCACCGGCCGGGGCATAGGTCCAGTTCTGCGCCCGGCTGCCGTCCATATTCGCCGTTTCGGCCATGAGTAGGCGCCCCTCCCGCCAGTAGCGGATGCGTTGCGGATAATCATGGGTGGGATTGGCAAAGCTGATGTCGCGCACCCCTTCGGCTATCGCAGGGAAAATGGTTGCAGGACCACCTTCGGGGGCGCCGTGGAATGCGAGCGATCCGTCGGCTGCGCGAACGATGCGCATCACTTCCCAGGATTGCAGCTTTTCGCCGCGCCCGGTGCGTCCCACGCCGATCATCACGCCGCCGCGCGGCAGCGTCCACACTTCCTCGCTCCAGCGATCGTCGCGCTTCTGCACCCATTCCCCGGTCAGCCAATCGGGCAATTCGCCTGCGCTGCCGTGGACGGGCAGCGCCAGCAGCAGCGCCGCTATGATCGTCGAAACTCTTCTCTTCATGGCTCCCGCCCTCTGTCCAGACCCGATCCGGCACGCTATGGAGCGCGCCTAACGCCCGCTATCACGGATCGGCCTTTCCGCCGAGTAAGGACGACATTGCATGACTTTTCGTATGCCTGCCGAATGGGCACCGCACGACTGGACCTGGATCGGCTTTCCGACCAACGCGGATGAATGGCCCGGCGCATTCGATGCCGCCCGGACGCAGATCGC
Organism: Sphingobium sp. D43FB; assembly: GCF_002312805.1. Lineage (GTDB taxonomy): Bacteria > Pseudomonadota > Alphaproteobacteria > Sphingomonadales > Sphingomonadaceae > Sphingobium. The sequence continues at coordinate 70,224 of NZ_NMUA01000008.1, forward strand.
CGCCTTTGCCAACGCGCTCCATGCGGATGGACGCGGCGAAGAGGTGCGGCTGGTCGTCGCGAACGAGGGGGATGCCGACGCCGCGCGCGCCTTGGTCGCGCCCGGCGTGTCGATCGTCGTGCAGCCGCTGGGCGACGTCTGGCTGCGCGATACCGCGCCTATCACCGTGCTGAACGGCAAGGCGCGGGCTTTGGTCGATTTCGGCTTCAACGGCTGGGGCGGTAAATATCAGATGGCGGGCGACGAAGATATCGGCGCACGGCTGGCGGCGACCACCGGCTTGCCGACATCGACGCAGCAGTGGGTGTTCGAGGGCGGGGCGGTCGATACCGATGGCACCGGCCTGTTCGTGACGACCGAACAATGTTTGCTCCACCCTAATCGCAATCCGGACCTCGACCGCGGCAAGATCGAAACGCTGCTGGCCGGGAGTCTGGGCCTCTCCGACATGCTGTGGCTGGGTGACGGATTGCTGAACGACCATACGGATGGGCATGTCGACAATCTGGCGCGCTTCGTTGGCGAAGGGCTACTGGCGCTACCGATCGCGACGACGGAGGATGATCCCAATGCGGCAATCTACGCCGATGCGCGCGCGCGGGCGATCGCGCATGGGGTCGAAGTGATCGACATTCCTTCGCCGGGATTGGTGCTGGTTGATGGCGAGGCCGTTCCAGCGAGCTATATGAATTTCTATGTCGGCAACGCGGCCGTCATCGTGCCTATCTATGGTCAGCCCAATGATCAGGCCGCGCTCGATACGCTCGCGCCCTTCTTTCCGGGGCGGGATATTGTCGGGCTGCGCAGCGATGCCATATTGTCCGGTGGCGGCAGTTTTCATTGCTGCAGCCAGCAAATGCCAAGTGTTTAACATCAACCGTTCGGGCTGAGCGAAGTCGAAGCCCGCGCCTGAGCGCAAGCGAAGGCACCTCGCTATCGCTCGGTGGAGCCCTTCGACAGGCTCAGGGCGAACGGAGAAACAGACGATATGACCAAAGTGACCGTTGCAGCGCTGCAGCTCAGCTTTTCGGACGATATGGGCGAGAATATCGCCAAGGTGGCCGAGCATGTGACCAAGGCCGCCGCGCGCGGCGCGAAGATCATCCTGCCGCCCGAATTGTTCGAAGGCCCCTATTTCTGCCGTGTCGAAGACGAAGCGCTGTTTGCGCTGGCGCAGCCGACCGACAGCCATCCTGCGGTGCAGGAGATGCGCAAGCTGGCCAAGGATCTGGGCGTCTATATCCCGACCAGCTATTTCGAGCGCGACGGCCAGCATCATTATAATTCGCTCGCGATGATCGATGATCAGGGCGAGATTATGGGCGTCTATCGCAAGAGCCATATTCCTGACGGGCCGGGCTATGAGGAAAAATATTATTTCCGGCCCGGCAATAGCGGCTTCAAAGTGTGGCCGACCAAATATGGCACGATCGGCGTCGGCATCTGCTGGGACCAATGGTATCCCGAATGCGCGCGGGTGATGGCGCTGATGGGCGCGGAGATGCTGTTTTACCCGACCGCGATCGGATCGGAACCCTATGATGCGGACCTCGACACCAGCCGCATGTGGCGGCGGGCGATGATCGGCCATGCGGTCAGCAATTGCATGCCGGTGATCGCCGCCAACCGCATCGGCGAGGAGGATGGCCAGCGTTTCTACGGCCACAGCTTCATCAGCGACGAATGGGGCGACCTGATCGCTGACGGCGATGCCAAGGATTTCGGTGCGCTGGTGGCGACGCTGGATCTGGCGCAGGCGCGTACCCATCGCGCAGGGATGGGCTTCTTCCGCGATCGGCGGCCGGAGCTATATGGGCGGATCGCGCAGGATATTTGACCTGCACCCGGCGTCAGCGGCGGAAGCTCTCCGCCGCGGCGCAGGCGAGCTGGTCGGCGCGCTCATTTTCCGGGTGACCGGCATGGCCCTTAACCCATTGCCAGGTCACTTGATGCCGCGCGGTGGCCTGCACCAATAGCTGCCAGACTTCGGCATTCTTCACCGGCTTGCGGTCAGCGGTCTTCCAGCCATTTTTCTGCCAGCCGAAAATCCATTTGGTGATGCCGTCCATCACATATTTGCTGTCGGTATAGAGCGTCACGCGGCAGGGCTTGCTCAGCGCATTGAGCGCCTCGACCGCGGCCATCATCTCCATCCGGTTATTGGTTGTCTGCGCCTCGCCGCCGGATATTTCCTTTTCCTTGCTCCCAAAGCGCAGCACCGCGCCCCAGCCGCCGGGGCCGGGATTGCCCTTGCACGCGCCATCGGTGAAAATCTCTACGGTCGGCAGGTCGGTCATGCTGTCTCCTCCGATCGCATCGAAAGAGGCGATCGGATCATGGGTTATGCGCCGAGCAGGTCAGCTGCATCGGCGTTGGCGTAGAAGTCGAGCCTGCGCAGATAGGCGAGCGGGTCTTTGCGCGTGACCAGCGCATCGGCGGGCGTGTTGATCCAGTCATAGGCGCGGGTCAGCAGGAAACGCAGTGCCGCGCCCCGGCACAGGATCGGGAAGGCGGCGCGTTCCGCATTGGTCAGCCCGTGCGCTTGGGCATAGCCCGCACCTAGCGCCACGGCCCGGTCGCCAAAGAAAGTCGCGCCGTCATGGCTGAACGTCCAGGCGCTGTGGGTGATGGCCAGGTCATAGGCGCGGACATCCGTGCAACTGAAATAAAAGTCGATCAGGCCCGTGACCCGGTCGCCCAGCATCAGCACATTGTCCGGGAACAGGTCGGCATGGATGACGCTGCGTGGCAGATCGGCGGGCCAATGGGCGTCGAGATACGCCAACTCATCGGCGACCCGTGCGGCAAGGCCGGGGGCGATCTGGTCGAAATCCGCGCCGCATTTGCGCGCCAGATCATGCCAGCCCGCCTTGTCGAGCGCGTTCGGGCGTTCGTTTGCAAAACCCTCGGCCGCGTGATGCAGTTCGCCGAGCGCTTGGCCCGCCGCGCGCGATTGCGCCGGGGTCGGCTCGGTCACGGAAATGCCGGTCAGGAACTCGATCAGGCAGGCGGGGCGTCCGGCGAGCTGCTGCAATCGCTGGCCGCTGCGATCGGCGATGAAGCGGGGGACGAGGCATCCGCGCGCACCCAGATGGTCGAGCAGGTCCATGAAGAAGGGCAGGTCGGCTTCATCCACCCGCTTTTCATAGAGGGTGAGGATGTAGCGATGGCCTGACCCGTCCGCGCCGGTGGTTTCGAGCAGATAATTGCTGTTTTCGACCCCTTCGGCGATCCCCTTGGCGGAAACGAGGCGACCAGCGTCATAGCGGGTGAGGAAGGCGTCGATCTCTTCGGCCGGAACCTGGGTATAGACGGCCATGGATCAGACGGCCTCCAGTCCGCGCGGCAGCTTGAAGGCAATGCTTTCGCGCGCGGTCTCGACGATTTCCTCCGTCACGTCATAGCGCGCCGCGAGGCCATTCACGACTTCGCGGACCAATATTTCGGGTGCGGACGCCCCAGCGGTCAGCCCCAATGTCGTCACGCCGTCGAGCCAATCGAAGTCGATTTCATCAGCGCGTTGGATCAGCCGGGCGCGGGTGCCCTCGCGCTCGGCGACCTCCACCAGTCGCAGCGAGTTGGAGCTATTCGGCGCGCCGATGACATAGAGCGCATCGCAACGAGGCGCGATCGCCTTGACCGATGTCTGGCGGTTGGACGTGGCGTAGCAAATGTCCTCGCCCTTGGGCGCGGCGATGTCGGGGAAGCGACGTTGCAGCACGGCGACGATCGCGGCAGTATCGTCCACCGAAAGCGTCGTTTGCGTCAGGAACGCCAGATTGTCGGCATCGGTCGGCGCGAACGCTTCTGCGTCCTCGACCGTTTCGATGAGAGTCATCGATCCGTCGGGCACCTGCCCGAACGTGCCGATGACTTCGGGATGGCCCTTATGGCCGATGAAGAGGATGTGGCGGCCAAGCTCCACCTGCCGTTCGGCCTGGCGATGCACCTTGCTGACCAGGGGGCAGGTGGCGTCGAGATAGGACAGGCCGCGCTCCTCCGCCTTGGCCGGGACCGCCTTGGGCACGCCATGGGCGGAAAAAACGACCGGCACGCCATCGGGTACCTGGTCCAGTTCCTCGACAAAGATCGCGCCCTTCGCCTTCAGGCTGTCCACCACATATTTATTGTGAACGATTTCATGACGGACATAGACCGGCGCGCCATAGGCTTCGATCGCCTTTTCCACGATGATGATGGCGCGGTCGACCCCGGCGCAAAAGCCGCGCGGGGCAGCGATCAGCAGGGTCATCGGCGGGCGGGCGGCGGTGGGCTCGGTCATGTCTTCGCGCTTAGGCGAATGTAAGCCACGAGGAAAGCCGCTTCCTTCCGGTTGCGTGGGCGGCGGCGGATGGATAAGGAAGCGCGATGCTTTCGGCCGATGGGCCATGCCAAGGATTATCTGCCTGTGCCAAGGAACGTCTGTCTGTCTCGTGTCGCCCTGACTGCCATGCTGGCTTTGACCCTGGCGGGCTGTTCGCGCCGGGGAGAAATCGATGCGTCCGGCGGTATCGTCGCAGTGCGTTCGGCTTGCCCGGTGGCGGCGGTGCCGGCCTATACCGGTGACATCACGCTGTTCAACCCGGCCAACAGCACCGATGCGTCGGCGATCGACGTGGTGGCCAACATCACCGATCTGCGATCGACCTGCACCGACGGCGCGCAATTCTATACCGAAGCGACCTTCACCGTGAACGCGCGGCGCAGCGACGCGAGCGCAGCGCGACAGGTGACGCTGCCTTATTATTCCGCCGTGGTGCGTGGCGGCAATGCCGTGGTCGCCAAGCGGGTGGGCCAAGTCACGCTCAATTTCGCGCCGGGCGATTATCGCGCCAGCGCACAGGCGAAGGCCGCATCCTATGTCGAGAAATCCTCGGCCACGCTGCCTGCCGACATTCAGGCGAAGATCGTCCAGAAGCGCAAGGCGGGTGACGCCGATGCCGCGATCGATCCCTTCGCCCAGCCCGATGTCAAAGCGGCGCTGGCACGAACCAGTTTCGAGCTGCTGGTCGGGTTCAACCTGACCCAGGATCAGTTGCGCTATAACGCGACCCGCTAATCTTACCCGATTAACCTATCTCCGTTCGTGCTGAGTAGGGACTGAGCGAAGCCGAAGGCCCGTATCGAAGCATCACACGCTGCGCAGATCCTTCGATACGCCATTTCGACTTCGCTCAATGGCTACTCAGGACGAACGGCATTTTGTGATGCAGGATATAATCTGATGTCCCTTTACACCCGTTTTACCGCTCACCTCGATGCCGTGCTGGACGCGCTGGAGGCTGACGGCATTCTGCCCGCTGGCCTCAACCGCAAGCCGGTAACGGTCGAGCCGCCGCGCGACCCCAGCCATGGCGATATGGCGACCAATGCGGCGATGGTGCTGGCCAAGCCCGCGGGCACCAACCCGCGCGCCTTGGCCGAGGCGATCGTTACCAAGCTGCAAGCGCTCGAAGAGGTCGACAGCGCCTCGATCGCCGGGCCGGGCTTCATCAACCTGACATTGACCGATGCGACATGGCGCGCGGAACTGGCCGCGATCCAGACCGATGGCGATGATTATGGCCGGTCCGATGTGGGGCAGGGCATCACCGTCAATATCGAATATGTTTCCGCTAACCCGACAGGCCCCATGCATATGGGCCATTGCCGCGGCGCAGTGGTGGGCGACGCGCTTGCCACGCTGCTGGAATATGCCGGGCATAAGGTGATCCGCGAATATTATATCAATGACGCGGGCGGGCAGGTCGATGTCCTCGCCCGGTCGGCGCATCTGCGCTATCGCGAAGCGCTGGGCGAGACGATTGCCATCCCCGAAGGCCTGTATCCCGGCGATTATCTGGTGCCGGTAGGGCAGGCATTGGCTGCCGAATATGGCGATCGGTTCGTGGGCGCGCCGGAGAGTGACTGGCTGGTGACCTTCCGCACTTTCGCCGTTGCGAAGATGATGGACATGATCCGCGCGGACCTGGCGCTGCTGGGCATCCGTCACGATGTCTTTTCGTCGGAGGCGGAATTGCAGGCGGCGGGCAAGCCTGAACAGGCCGAAGCCTGGCTGCGGGCGCAGGATCTGGTCTATGATGGCGTGCTGGAAGCGCCCAAGGGCGAACTGCCCGACGATTGGGAGCCGGTCGAACTGCCGCTGTTCCGCTCGACCAAATTTGGCGACGATCAAGACAGGCCGATCAAGAAGTCGAACGGCAGCTGGACCTATTTCGGTGCCGACATGGCCTATCATTATCAGAAGGCGCAGAGCGCGGACCAGTTGATCGACATCTGGGGCGCGGACCATGCCGGGACCGTCAAGCGCATCCAGGCGGCAGTCGCTGCGCTGACGGAAGGCAAGGCGCGGTTCGACGTCAAGCTCATTCAGATGGTCCGCCTGCTGCGCGATGGCGAGCCGGTGAAGATGTCCAAACGCGCGGGTAATTTTGTGACGCTCGCAGATGTCGTGGGCGAAGTGGGCAAGGATGTCGTGCGCTTCACCATGCTGACGCGCAAGGCCGATGCGCAGATGGATTTCGACTTTGCCAAGGTGGTGGAAGCCTCGAAGGATAATCCTGTCTTCTACGTCCAATATGCCCATGCGCGCATTTCTTCGCTCGGACGGCGGACGCAGGAGGCGGGGATTGCACTTCCCGCAGCCGACCTGTCCCTTCTTGGGACGGCCGAATTGGGCCTGGTCAAGCTCGCCGCGCAATTCCCGCGCGTGGTGGAAGGGGCAGCGCAGATGCGCGAGCCGCACCGTATTGCCTTTTATCTCAATGACTTGGCGTCCGCGTTCCATGGCTGGTGGAATATGGGCAATGACGATCCGCGCGCGCGGGTGATCCTGGCCGATGATCCGGCGATGACGGCGGCACGGCTTTCCCTGGCGCAGGGAATAGGGCAGATTATCCGCAATGGCCTCGCCCTGATGGGTGTGGTCGCGCTGACCGAAATGCAGTGAATGAAAGCGGAGTGAAGTGACGATGAGCGACTATGGGCGCGGTCGACTCGATTTCGACGATGAGGACCGGCTGCCCTGGCTGGAGCCTGCGATCGACGATAGCGACCCGGAAAGCCTCTCGCCGTTGCGTCTGCTCGGCTTGATCCTGCTCGGCCTGATGCTGGTCGGCGCGGTCGTCGCCGGTGTGTGGTGGGTGCAGAATCGCAACGGCGCTAATCTGGCCGGCGAAGGGCAACTCATCGCCGCGCCGCCGCAGGACTATAAGATCGCCGCCAATGAAGCCGATGCGCGCAAGTTCGATGGCGAGGGCGATGCCAGCTTCGCCGCGAGCGAAGGCGTGGCGCGTGACGGGCGGATTGACCCCAGCCGCGTGCCCGAAACGCCGATGGCCAAGGGCACGCCTGCGCCCACCGGCACCCGGCCGGTCGTGCCGGTCAAGCCTGCGCAAAGCGTCTCCGCGCCCGTGACCGACGGCACGAGCAACACGCCGGTTGCCGCCACCAAGGCCGCTAGCGGCGGCGCGAAGATCCAGCTGGGCGCCTATGGCAGCGCGGCGGGTGCCAAGGATGCCTGGAGCCGCCTGTCCAAGCGCTTCGCCTATCTCGCGCCGCTCGCCATGACCGTCGAACCGGCCCAGGTCGGCGGCGGCACCGTCTACCGCCTCCGTGCCAGCGCGGGGGGGCAGGCGAGCGTGATTTGCGGCAAGCTCAAGGTAGCGGGCGAAAGCTGCCTGATGGTCAATTAGGATCGGATAAAGCCCTTCGACAGAAGCGCCGTACATCGTTACCGTCGATGCCATGAAGCCTGTTATTTTCGGCCTGTCCGGGCCAGTCCTCACTCCTGACGAGCGCGCCTTCTTTGCCGAGGCGCAGCCCGCAGGCTATATCCTCTTCAAGCGCAACATCGTCGATCGGGCGCAACTGCGCGCGCTGACCGACGATTTGCGCGCCTTGCATGGGCGCGACGACCTGCTGATCATGATCGATCAGGAAGGCGGTCGCGTGGCGCGGATGGCCCCGCCGGTCTGGCCAGCCTTTCCGCCCGGCGCTGTGTTCGATCGCCTCTATGACGTCGCGCCATCGAGCGCGATCGCGGCGGCGCGGGCCAATGCCCATGCTATCGCCCTGACGCTAGCCGAGGTCGGCATCACCGTCGATGCGCTGCCGTTGCTGGATGTGCGGCAGGAGGGCGCAAGCGACATCATGGGCGACCGGACGTTGGGGGCCGAGCCGATGCGGGTAGCCGCGATGGGCCGCGCGACGCTGGAGGGGCTGGCGCAGGGCGGCGTGGTCGGCATCGTCAAACATATGCCGGGGCATGGTCGCGCCTTGGTCGATAGCCATCTGGAATTGCCGGTGGTGAAGGCGGACCTTAATGCGCTGGAAACCGACCTTGGCCCGTTCCGCACACTGAACTGGGCGCCGATGGGGATGACGGCGCATGTCGTCTATACCGCCTGGGATGCAGAGCAGCCCGCCAGCCTGTCGTCCAAGGTAATCGGCGGCATCATCCGCGATGCCATCGGCTTTGACGGCCTCCTGATGTCCGATGATCTCGATATGAAGGCGCTGGATGGCAGCATCGCGGACTTGGCCGCAGGCGTCGTGGCGGCGGGGTGCGACCTGGCGCTCAATTGCTGGGGGCGGATGGACGATATGGTCGCCATCGCCGACGCGCTGCCGGACATCCAGCCCGAGTCGCAGGCGCGGCTCGACCGCGCGATGGCCAGCGCCCCGCGCGGCGCGGATCAGCCGCCGCTCGAAGCGCTGCTGGCGACGCGCGACCGGCTGCTGGAACCGGTCGCGGCCTGATCGCCTCAGCCGCCGCCCGGTGAATTATGGCCGCCGGCGGGAACGGGGCCGCCATTGGGCGCATGGCCATGGTCGGGATTGCTGTCCCATTCGATATGATAGAGGTCGAAGCGCCGGTCGCGCAGGTTGCGGACGGTCCCTTCGGCCCGTGCCCAGCTAAGGTCGGCCAGGTTCACGTCGGCCATCGTCAACGTCTCGACATTTTCGGTCGATTCCGCCGCAATGCCATCGCGCGCAAAGGGCAGGTCGCACGGCGTCAGGATCGCGCTTTGGGCATATTGAATGTCCATATTGTCGACATTGGGCAGATTGCCGACATTGCCCGACATCACGACATAACATTGATTCTCGATCGCCCGCGCCTGCGCGCAATAGCGCACCCGCATATAGCCCAGCCGCGAATCGGTACAGAAGGGCACGAAGATGATCCGCGCGCCCTGATCGACCAGGCGGCGGGCCAGTTCGGGAAACTCGCTATCATAGCAGATCAGCACGCCGATCGGCCCGCAGTCGGTCTGGATCACGTCCAGCGAATCGCCGCCCTTGATGTTCCACCAGAAGGATTCGTTCGGCGTCGGGTGGATCTTTTCCTGCGTGTGAACCGAGCCATCGCGTAGCGCGACATAAGCGATATTCTGGATATCGCCATCATCGGCGCGGGTCGGGTGTGAGCCGCCGATGATGTTGATATTATATTGCAGCGCCATCCGCGTCAGTTCCTTGGTCAGGCGCGGCGTGTAGCTGGTGAGCTTGTCGATCGCCTCCATCGGATTGAGCTTTTTGGTCTCGAACGACAGCAGGGGCAGGGTGAAAAGCTCCGGGAAGACGATGAAGTCGGAGCGATAATCCGCTGCGACATCGACGAAATATTCGATGTTGCGGACGAACCCCTCGAAATCTTCGACCGCACGTGCCTGCAACTGGCATGTGGCCAGGCGGACGCTTTCGACGCCGCGCGGCACGCGCATTTCGGGCGCTTCGTCGGGATCGACATAGGGGTTGCGCCAGACGAGATGTGCGGCGTGTCCGTCGGACTGCTTGTCTTCGGGCAGATAATTTTCCAGCACGCCCAGCGGTTCGAACTGGTTCTTGAGCTGGAAGCTGACGACCTGATCGCGGATCTTGCCCGCGGCGACCTTGTCCAGATAATCTTTGGGGCCTTCGACCTTGCGCTTGGCGCGCAGATAGCCCGGCATCCGGCCGGCAATGACGATGCCGTGCAAATCGAGTTGCTCGGCCAGTTCCTTGCGTTCGTCATAGAGGCGCTGGCCGATGCGCAGGCCGCGCAGCTTGGGGTCCACCGCCATCTCATAGCCATAGAGCCATTCGCCCGCCGCGCTGTGGCGCGTGCCAAAGCCGTTGGCGGTGATTTCCTCCCAATCATGCCAGGCAAAGGCCATGCCCTTGCTGACCCGCATCGTCGCGCAATAGCCCACGACCTTGTTATCGTAGAGCGCGACGAAGCAGCCATCGGGGAAATTGTTGATCTGGCCGCGCACGGTGGCGGGGGAATAATTGGGTAGGCCCGGATAGACGCGGGCGATAAGTCGGATGATCGCGCGCACGTCGGTCGGCACCGCCGGGCGCACCTCAAGGCGTTTCTGCGTGGCTGTCGTCATGGCTTTCTTCCCTCGGCGCGATGGCTATGGAAAAGGCGGCACCGAATAATCGGCACCGCCTCATTCCGTTTCCGTACTGAAAGCTTCAGGAGCCTATCAGTTCCACTTGGCCATTTCGGCTTCCAGATTGACGCGGATCTGTTCGAAAAACTGTTCCGTCGTCATCCACGCCTGTTCCGGGCCGATCAGCAGCGCCAGATCCTTGGTCATCGCGCCATCTTCGACGGTCTTGATGCAGACGCGCTCAAGGGTTTCGGCGAATTTGGTGACTTCGGGGGTGCCGTCGAACTTGCCACGGAAGGACAGGCCCTGCGTCCAGGCGAAGATCGACGCGATAGGGTTGGTCGAGGTCGCCTTGCCCTGCTGATGCTGGCGATAGTGGCGGGTGACGGTGCCATGCGCCGCTTCGGCTTCCACCGTCTTGCCGTCGGGCGAGAGCAGGACCGAGGTCATCAAGCCGAGCGAGCCGAAGCCCTGCGCCACGGTGTCCGACTGGACGTCGCCGTCGTAATTCTTGCAGGCCCAGACGAACTTGCCGCTCCACTTGAGCGCGGACGCGACCATGTCGTCGATCAGGCGATGCTCATAGACAATGCCCGCCGCCTTGAACTTGTCGGCGAATTCGGCGTCGAACACTTCCTGGAACAGATCCTTGAAGCGGCCATCATAGGCCTTGAGGATGGTGTTCTTGGTCGAAAGGTACAGCGGCCATCCACGGTCGAGCGCATAGTTCATGCTTGCCTTGGCGAAATCGCGGATCGATTCGTCCAGATTATACATGCCCATGGCAACGCCAGCGGCCGGGAAGTCGAACACTTCCTTTTCGATCTTCTCGCCATTTTCGCCGTCCCAGATCAGGCGCAGCTTGCCGGGGCCGGGGACCAGGAAGTCGGTCGCCTTATACTGGTCGCCAAAGGCATGACGGCCGATGACGATCGGGTCGGTCCAGCCGGGGACCAGACGGGGGACGTTCTTGATGACGATCGGCTCGCGGAACACCACGCCGCCCAGGATGTTGCGGATCGTGCCGTTGGGCGACTTCCACATCGACTTGAGGTTGAATTCCTCGACCCGCTGTTCGTCAGGGGTGATGGTGGCGCACTTCACGCCGACGCCATATTGCTTGATCGCATTGGCGCAATCGACCGTGATCTGGTCGTTCGTCTCGTCGCGCTTCTGGACGGACAGGTCATAATATTTGAGGTCGATGTCGAGATAGGGGAGGATCAGCCGCTCGCGGATCCATTCCCAGATGATCCGGGTCATTTCATCGCCGTCAATCTCAACGACCGGGTTCTTCACCTTGATCTTCGCCATGCGCCTGTTCGCCTTCTTCATCGTGGGTGGATTTGGCAATCGCCCTAGGCAAAGCGGGCAGAATGTTCAACTGCGCACGCATAGTTATATGACAGACCGGAGCCTTCGCCGGGATCGGCCGTTGTCAGGGGGAAGCTCTCTCCCTAAAGATGGTGGCCATGGACAATAACGAAATCACGATCGCCGCTGGCGGCAATGTCAAATGGCGCTTTCCTTCGGTTCACCCGGAAGGGATGAAATTCGGCCTGATCGCAGTCGCGATCACGGCGCTCCTGTTCCTCATGGGATGGGAGGTGCTGGGATGGCTGATGCTGATGGTGACGATCTGGGTATTCGCCTTCTTCCGCGATCCCGTGCGGGCCGTGCCACAGGATGAGGGCGCGATCATTGCACCGGCCGATGGCCTGGTGACGCTGATCCAGCGCGTGCCGCCGCCGCGCGAAATGGCGGGCGTCGATGGCCTTGGCGACCAGCCGATGATCCGCGTGTCCATTTTCATGAGCGTGTTCGACGTCCATATCAATCGCACGCCGATCGGCGGCACGATCAAGTCGGTCGTCTATATTTCGGGCAAATTCCTCAATGCCGATCTCGACAAGGCGAGCGAGGATAATGAGCGCCAGCATATATTGGTCGAACGCCATGATGGCGTCCGCATTGGCTTTACGCAGATTGCGGGCCTCGTGGCGCGCCGGATCGTGCCCTTCGTCAAGCCTGGCGACATGGTCGCTGCGGGGCAGCGGATCGGCCTCATCCGCTTCGGCAGCCGGGTCGATGTCTATCTGCCCGCCGGAACCGCGCCGCGTGTGATCCTGGGCCAGCGCACCATCGCCGGGGAAACCATCCTTGGGCAAATGGGTGATCGCCGGGTCGTCGCCGGTATTCAACAATGAGGCGGCGGCGCGCCGTGCCGCAGGGCATGCGGCGGGGCATCACCCTGCGCATGCTCGCCCCCAATGCGGTGACGGCAATGGCCTTGTGCTTTGGCCTGACCGGCGTGCGCTACGGCATATCGGGCGATTGGGAGCGGGCCGTGCTGTCGATCATCTTTGCCGGGGTGCTGGATGGACTGGATGGCCGGATCGCCCGTATGCTGCGCGGCGAAAGCCGATTCGGCGCGGAACTGGATTCGCTGTCCGATTCGATCGCATTCGGCGTTGCGCCGGCGTTGATCCTCTATCTCTGGTCGCTGCACGCCATGCCGAAATTCGGCTGGATATTCGCGCTGGCCCACGCTTTGTCCTGCGCGCTGCGCCTGGCGCGGTTCAATGCCAATATCGATGCGGAACAACAGCCGCATAAATCCGCTGGTTTCATGACCGGCGTGCCCGCACCCGCCGGGGCAGGCCTGTCCTTCGTTCCGCTCTATCTGTGGCTGGTGACGGGCGAAGATTTGTTTCGCGCCTGGTATGTCGTGGCACCCTGGACGGCGTTCGTCGCCTTCCTGATGATCTCCAACATCGCGACCTATAGCTGGTCGGCGCTGCGGTTGCGCAAGCGCATCCGGTTGGAAGTCATTGCCTTTGCCGGGTTGCTGGCGGCGTTGCTGGTAACCGATCCGTGGCTGACGCTGCTGTTGCTCTGCGCCGTCTATGTGGCCCTGATACCGTTCGGCATCATCTCCTATGCCAAGGTCGTGCGGACCCGCGAGGCTGCGTCGGAAACGCCCGCCTGAAAAGCGATCAGGCCGCGAAAACGCCGTTCGGTACTCGGACGGCAGAAGCGCGGTCTGACTCGACGGCACGGGGGCGACGGATACGCACATGATAAACGGGCTTGTGGGGGATCGGCTCGAACTGGAGCGCAGCGACCATCTTGTCATGATAGAGCAGGAACATCCATGCGATGGTTCCCACGGCCATCAGGAATGCGCCAAGAAACAGGGTCGCTGCAACGAATGTGAACATAACGGTCACTTTCCATCTTGCCATTTGCACGGCTGGCCTCACTATGACGGTTTCAACGGCAGCGAACCGCCTTTGTTCCGTTTGTTCACTTTATGTTCCAGCTTGCGGCGCAAGTCAAGCCTTGCACATTATTTTCTGTGGCGTTAAAGGCGCGCCTCATTCCACATGGGAATCATCATATCCGGTGCTGGCAGCGGTCTTTCAGACCATCTGCGGTTCCCGATTCCCAGAGGCATTAACCGGAAGGAGATTATCTTATGGCGGCTCCTGTTGTCACCATGCACCAATTGATCGACGCTGGCGCGCATTTCGGCCACCAGACCCATCGCTGGAATCCGCGCATGAAGCCGTATATTTTCGGCGAGCGCAACGGCATCCACATCCTTGACCTGTCGCAGACCGTGCCCCTGTTCGGCCGCGCGCTCGACTTCGTGTCGGGTACGGTTGCCGCCGGTGGCAAGGTGCTGTTCGTCGGCACCAAGCGCCAGGCGCAGGATCCGATCGCCGAGGCCGCGCGCAAGTCAGGCCAGCATTTCGTCAACCATCGCTGGCTGGGCGGCATGCTCACTAACTGGAAGACCATTTCCGGTTCGATCAAGCGCTTGAAGACCCTTGAGGAAAAGCTGCAGGGTGACACCCACGGCCTGACCAAGAAGGAAGTGCTTCAGATGACGCGCGAGCATGAGAAGCTCGAAATGTCGCTCGGCGGCATTCGCGACATGGGCGGCATTCCCGATGTCATGTTCGTGATCGACGCGAACAAGGAAGAACTGGCGATCAAGGAAGCCAACACGCTGGGTATCCCGGTCGTCGCGATCCTCGATTCGAACGTCTCGCCCGACGGCATCGCCTTCCCGGTTCCCGCGAACGACGACGCCAGCCGCGCCATCCGCCTTTATTGCGACGCCATTGCGGCCGCCGCGACCAAGGGCAACCGTGGTGCGCAGCAGGCTTCGGGCGTCGACCTGGGCGCGATGGACGAGCCGATGGCGGAAGAGGTTGTCGCCGAAGCCTAAGAGCGTCGCGCAACTGAAAGAATGACAGGCTAGGGCGCGCTCTTTCAGAGACGCGCCCTGCCGCATATTTGAACCACACTGATTTAGGAGCCGAAACATGGCCGATATTACCGCTGCTTCCGTCAAGGAACTTCGCGACCGTTCGGGCGCGGGCATGATGGATTGCAAGAAGGCGCTCACCGAAGCCAATGGCGACATCGAAGCGGCAACCGACTGGTTGCGCGCCAAGGGTCTGGCCGCGGCGCAGAAGAAGTCGAGCCGCACCGCGGCCGAAGGTCTGGTCGGTGTTGCCGTTGCCGGGACCAAGGGTGTTGCCGTCGAAGTGAACAGCGAAACCGACTTCGTCGCCAAGAACGAACAGTTCCAGGATTTCGTCCGCACCGTCTCGACGATCGCGCTCGAAACCGGCGCTGCCGACGCCGAAGCGCTGTCAGCCGCTGCCTATCCGTCGGGCGGCACGGTCGCTGAAAAGCTGGTCGCCAACATCGCCACCATCGGCGAGAACCAGACCGTGCGCCGCGTCGGCCATGTCGAAGTGAGCCAGGGCGTCGTCGTTCCCTACGTCCACAATGCTGCTGCGCCGGGCCTCGGCAAGATCGGCGTGCTGGTCGCGCTGGAAGGCGATGCCTCGGCTGAGGTCATGGAGCCTTTGGGCAAGCAGATCGCGATGCACATCGCCGCTGCCTTCCCGCTGGCGCTGGCCGCGTCGGACATCGATCCGTCGCTGCTGGAGCGTGAGCGCGCGATCGCTGCTGAAAAGGCCGCCGAATCGGGCAAGCCTGCCGAGATCGTCGCCAAGATGGTCGATGGCGCAGTGGCCAAGTTCGCCAAGGAAAACGCGCTGCTCTCGCAGCTGTTCGTGATGGACAACAAGACCCCGGTCGCCGACGTCGTTGCCAAGGCCGCCAAGGAAGCCGGCGCATCGATCAGCCTGAAGGGCTATGTCCGCTTCCAGCTGGGCGAAGGCATCGAAAAGGAAGTCAGCGACTTCGCGGCGGAAGTCGCGGCGGCTGCCGGCGTCTGACATACGGACGTACAGCCTGAAACAAGGAAAAGAGCGCCCCGCTGGGCGCTCTTTTTTTTGGCGACCGTCGCATCGGGCGATAGGCGCCATGGAATAGTTTTTTGATCTACTGAATTGCCAACACCGTGCCGTCTCTGCCCCAAACGTGGCTTCGGGGGCGTGCGCGGTCGGATAGCTATCCGCCTGCCTGTCTCCGACTTTGGCGGAGTTCGCATTGTCGATGCACAAGATATTGTCCGGCGCGCTGGCGTCGCTGCTATTATGGACCGCCCCCGTGCTGGCGCAGGGCGGGATGGGCGGCGATATGCAGGGTGGCGGCACTGGTGGCCCTCCAGGCGGCGGCGGTGGACCGCCCGGCGATAGGGGCGGGCCGCGCCAACCTACGCCGCCCAAGCCGATCAAACGCGCGCAGTTCGACAAGGTCGTGACGGCGATGTTCCGGGAAGGCGACGTCAACCGCGATGGCATGATCATGATCGCCGAATTGCGTGGCCTGTTCGATGCTCGGCGCGAGGCGCTCATTCGCGCGCGCTTCACCAAGATCGACAGCAATCATAATGGCGCGCTGAGCTATGAGGAATTCGTCGCCTGGCAGCGGCAAATGGGGTCGGTGGCCTCGTCGGAAGTGGCCGGGACCGGTGACCGGGACGGTCCGATCGCCGAAGTCCTCCTGCCCGATGTTGGCGATGACCCTGGCAGCATGGGCCTCGCTGCGCTCATCGAACCGCTCAGCGTCGGCCTGATCACCAACGCCAACAGCAATTATGACGCGGGCCTCTCGCTCGAAGAATTGCTGGCCTATCAAGGCAAACGGTTCGATGCGGCCGATGCCAATCATGACGGATGGCTGGCTATGGATGAATTGCGGCCGCCGTCGCGGGGCGGGAAGGCTCCACGGGGCAGTGGCGGACCGCCCTGCCTGCCCGATCGTCCCTGCTGACGGTCCCACTGGATGACGGCAATTGCGGGACGGCAAACGCCATCCGGCGATGCGGCGCGATATTTGACGACAAACGCCCCTTGGCATTGGGCGCTGGGCTGACTAATGATCGCTGGCCTTCCCGCTAGCAACATGGACTCCCCACCGCCTATGACCCGGCCTGCCTACAAGCGCATCCTGTTGAAATTATCCGGTGAAGTCCTGATGGGGCAGGGCCAGTTCGGTATCGAACCGGAGACGGTCAATCGTGTCGCAGGCGAGATCGCGGCGGCCCGCGACGCTGGATTCGAACTGTGCGTGGTGGTCGGTGGCGGCAACATCTTCCGAGGGCTTGCTGGCGCGGCCAAGGGGTTTGACCGGACCAGCGCCGATTATATGGGCATGCTGGCCACGGTCATGAACGCGCTGGCGGTGCAGAATGCGCTGGAAAAGCTTGGCTACGACACCCGCGTCCAGTCGGCGATCCCGATGGCGTCGGTGTGCGAACCCTATATCCGGCGCAAGGCGGTGCGGCATATGGAAAAGGGCCGGATCGTCATCTTCGCGGCGGGCACCGGCAACCCCTTCTTCACCACCGACACGACCGCCGCCCTGCGGGCCGCCGAAATGAATTGCGACGCGATCTTCAAGGGCACCAGCGTCGATGGCGTCTATAATGCCGACCCCAAAAAGGTGGCCGACGCGACCCGCTATGACGAGATCAGCTTCGACCAAGTGCTGACCGATAACCTAAAGGTTATGGACGCAAGCGCCATTGCCCTTTGCCGCGAAAATAATATTCCCATCGTCGTGTTCAACATCCGCGAAACCGGCAACCTGGCGACAGTGTTGGCGGGGCAGGGCGTCGCGACGATCGTGCATAATCAGGAGCGCTGACATCATGGCCCAATATGACAAATCCGATCTGGAACGCCGCATGGCCGGTGCCGTCGAATCGCTGCGCGGCGATCTGTCCGGCCTGCGTACCGGCCGCGCCAATGTGATGCTGCTCGATCCGGTGACCGTCACCGTCTATGGCGCATCCATGCCGTTGAATCAGGTCGCGACCGTGTCCGCCCCTGAGCCGCGCATGTTGTCGGTCCAGGTGTGGGACAAGACCAATGTCGGCCCGGTCGACAAGGCGATCCGATCGGCGGGCCTTGGCCTCAACCCCATCACCGATGGTCAGACGCTGCGCCTGCCGATCCCTGATCTGACCGAAGACCGGCGCAAGGAACTGGCCAAGCTCGCCAGCAAATATGCCGAGGGTGCACGCATCGCTGTACGCAATGTGCGTCGTGACGGCATGGACAGCCTGAAAGCCGATGAAAAGAAAGGCGAAATTAGCGAGGACGAGCGCAAGCGCCTGGAAACCGAAGTTCAGAAGCTGACCGACAGCATCATCGCCGACATCGACGCCGCTGCGACGTCGAAGGAAAAGGAAATCCTCGGCCAGTAAGCCGGGGCTTTCCTTTCGTGGCCATTGCCCGCATCCTGATCTGATGGCCACGCAAGCCAAACCCGACCTGACCAGCACCGCGCCTGCTCATGGCGCGCGCCATGTCGCCATCATCATGGATGGCAATGGCCGCTGGGCCAAGAAGCGCCTGCTGCCGCGCATCGCCGGCCATCGTGCCGGGGTGGAAGCGGTGCGCCGGGTCGCGCGGGCGGCCCGCGACATGGGGTTGGAATGCCTCACGCTCTACGCTTTCTCGTCCGAGAACTGGAAGCGCCCACCCAGCGAAGTGGCCGACCTGATGGGCCTGCTGCGCCATTTCATCCAGGCGGATCTGGACGAATTTCACGCCAATGGCGTCCGGCTGCGGGTGATCGGCAATTATCGCGTTCTCGATCCGTCGCTGGTCGATCTGATCGAGGCCGCCGTTGCGCGTACCGCCGCTAATAGCGGCCCGGTCATCGCCATCGCGCTCAACTATGGCGCGCAGGACGAGATGGTGCGCGCAGCCCAGCAACTGGCGCAGCGTGTCGCCTGCGGCGAGATACGCGCGGACGAGATTGGCGTGGAGACGATCGGCGCGGCGCTCGACACCGCCGATCTGCCACCGCTCGACCTGTTGATCCGCACATCGGGCGAACAACGGCTCAGCAACTTCATGTTGTGGCAGGCCGCCTATGCCGAACTCTATTTTACCGACATGCTCTGGCCCGATTTCGACGCGGCGGAACTGGCACGCGCGCTTGATGCCTTCCGTCTAAGGGACCGCCGTTTCGGCGGGTTGTAGGCGATGGCCAGCGAATTGAAGACCCGCGCCATCGTCAGTGTCGCCTTGATCGCGATGGCGGTCGGTGCCTTGCTGTCGGGCGGATTGCTCTTCTGGCTGCTGCTCGCGGTCGCTGGCGTATTGATGCAGGGCGAATGGGCGGACCTGAATGGCGCAACCGCCGAACAGCGAAAGCTGTCTATGTTCGCTGTGTCGGTGCCGCTGGCGATCCTGTGCCCGCTGGCGGCTGGCGTGGATGGGTTTGCGGTCGGCCTGATGATCGCGGCCTTCCTCTTCGTGATGGCCGCGACGCGCGGATACAGGCTGGCGTGTGGCATATTCTATGTCTGCGTGCCGGTGATGGCCTTGCTGTTCCTGCGCGGGCAGGAACCCAATCTTTATGGCCTGTTGCTCGCCTTCTGGGCGCTGGCGCTGGTTTGGGCGACCGACATTGGTGCCTATTTCGCGGGGCGTTCGATCGGCGGTCCCAAGCTCGCGCCGCGCATCAGCCCGTCCAAGACCTGGGCCGGGCTGGCCGGGGGTGTCCTTGCGGCCTTGATCACTGGCTTTTTGTTGCATCGTTTCGCTGGCCTGCCGATCCAGTTGGCGGCGGCGAGCGGCCTGCTGGCGGTGGCGGCGCAATTGGGCGATCTGTTCGAAAGCGCGATGAAGCGGCGCGCAGGCGTCAAGGATAGCGGGATGCTGCTGCCCGGCCATGGCGGGGTGATGGACCGGCTGGACGGCGTAGTGGCCGCCGCGCCGCTCGCCGCGCTGCTCTATCTGATGGTGGGACAGGCGTGATGCGGACGGTGTCGATCTTTGGCGCGACCGGCTCGGTGGGCATGTCCACGCTCGACCTCATCCAACGCGAACCGGATGCCTATCAGGTCGTCGCGCTGACCGCGAACAGCGATGTCGAGGGGCTGGCGCAAGCGGCCAAGGCAACCGGCGCGCAGATCGCCGTCATCGGCGACCCGGCGCGCTATGACGCGCTCAAGGTTGCACTCGCCGGGTCGGGTGTCGAGGCGGCTTCAGGCGAAGAGGCGCTGGTCGATGTCGCCGGGTCCGGGGCTGACTGGACCATGGCGTCGATCGTCGGCTGCGCCGGGCTGCGGCCTACCATGGCCGCGCTCAAGGCGGGCGGCACGGTGGCGCTCGCCAACAAGGAATCGCTGGTGTCGGCGGGCGGGCTGATGATGGAGGCGGCGCGCGCCTCCGGCGCGACATTGCTCCCGGTGGACAGCGAACATAATGCGATATTCCAGTGTCTTGCGGGTGGCACTCTGGACGATGTCGCAAGGATCATCCTGACCGCGAGCGGCGGCCCGTTCCGCACCCGCAGCCGCGCCGAGATGGCGGACATCACACCGCAGCAGGCGGTCGCGCACCCCAATTGGTCGATGGGCGCGAAGATCAGCGTCGATAGCGCGACGATGATGAACAAGGGGCTGGAATTTATCGAAGCGGCCTATCTCTTCCCGGTCGGGCTCGATCGGATCGAGATATTGGTCCATCCCCAATCGGTCATCCATTCGATGGTCGAATATCGCGACCGATCGACCTTGGCGCAACTAGGGTCGCCCGACATGCGGATCCCGATCGCCCACGCCTTGGCCTGGCCCCGGCGGATCGCTACGCCGTGCCAACCGCTCGATCTGGCGCGGATCGGTCGGCTTGATTTCGAAGCGCCTGACCCGGAACGCTTCCCCGCACTGCGCCTCGCGCGGCAGGCGGCCGAGGCGGGCGGTGCCGTTCCGGCTATTCTGAACGCCGCCAACGAAGTCGCCGTCGCGGCTTTTCTCGCCGGACGCGTCCGCTTCCTTGATATCGCCATGATTGTGGAGGAAGTGTTGACCCGCTATAGCGCGCCTGCGCCCCATGCCATTGCGGATGTGCTGTCGGCGGATGCTGCGGCGCGCGTCATGGCGGGCCAAGTGATGGAAAGATTGACGGCTTGTTAGAAAATCCCGGTTTCCTGCTGACCGTTCTCGCTTTCGTCGCGGTCATAGGGCCGCTCGTTTTTGTGCATGAGTTCGGCCATTATATCGTCGGGCGCTGGTGCGGCGTGAAGGCGGAGGCCTTTTCCATCGGCTTCGGCCCCGAACTGCTGGCCTGGGTAGACAAGCGCGGCACGCGCTGGCGGCTCGCGGCGCTCCCCTTGGGTGGCTACGTCCGCTTCAAGGGCGACATGAACGCGGCCAGTCAGGCCGATCCCGCCTGGCTGCAAATGTCGGCGCAGGATCGGGCCGAGAGCTTTCCCGCCAAGCCGGTTTGGCAACGCGCAGCGATCGTCGCGGCGGGGCCTGCGGTCAATTTCCTGTTTGCGATCCTGCTGCTGGGCGGCCTTGCCTATTGGAAGGGCGATCCGGTCAGCCCACCTGTCGTGCAGCAGGTTGCGCCTGCATCGGCCGCTGAAAAGGCAGGCTTGCGCCCCGGCGACCGCATCGTGTCGATCATGGGGCGTCAGATCGACAGCTTCACCGACATCGCGCCGATCGTGTCGCTGCGTCCGGGTGAAGTCCTGCCCTATGTCATCGAACGCGATGGTCAGCGCACCGCCATGACGATCGCGGCCGGTGAGCGGATCGAAAAGGACCGGTTCGGCAATATCTTCCGCCTCGGCCAGTTGGGCGTGATGTCCGACAAGGTCGAATTCCGCGACATCGCGCTGTGGGAGATCCCGGTGGTCGGTACATTGCGGACGGGCCAGATGTTCGTGTCCGCCATGGACGGCCTCGGCCAGATCATCACCGGACGCCGATCGGTCAAGGAATTGGGCGGACCGCTCAAGATCGCCGATGTCTCCGGCCAGGCCGCGATGATGGGGCTGTTCGGCTTCCTCACCTTCATGGCGCTCATCTCGATTAACTTGGGGTTCATCAACTTATTGCCAATCCCGATGCTGGATGGCGGGCATCTGCTGTTTTACGGGATTGAGGCGCTGCAGCGTCGGCCGGTCAGCCCGCAGGTGCAGGAATGGGCCTATCGATCGGGCTTGGCGCTGCTGATGACGGTGATGGTGCTGGTGACTTTCAACGATTTGTCGTCTTTCGGGCTGTGGAAGAGCCTGTCCGGCTTGATCGGTTGACGCGCATCGGGCAGGGAAGCCCGGTTTGGCGACGTCTGTTGCGGCGGAAACAAAATTTTTCGAGTTTTTGAGGTGATGCGGGTGACAGCGATGAACAGCAGCAAGAGGCAGCGCCCGGTCGTGGTCGCCCTGTTGGCGACGACGATGATCGCAGGTCTGTCTGCGCTCCCGGCCATGGCACAGGATGCTGCCGCGCCCGCGCCCGCGCCCGTGGTTGCGCCCGCGTCGCTGCCCGCAGCACAGGGCACGATCAGCAGCATCACCGTCACCGGCACGCAGCGGCTCGAATCCGGCACCGTCCTGTCCTACACCAAGCTGCGCATCGGCCAGCCCTACAGCCAGGAAAGCCTCGATCAGGGCTTGCGCGACCTGTATGAGACGGAATTGTTCGCCGACGTCCAGATCCGCAACGACAATGGCGCCCTGACCGTCGAGGTGAAGGAAAATCCGGTCATCAACCGCATCGTGCTGGAAGGCAATAAGCGGCTGAAGGACGACAAGATCCGGCCGGAAATCAAGCTTGCCCCGCGCCAAATCTATACCCGCTCCAAGGTACGCGCCGACGTCGCCCGCATTGTCGAACTCTATCGCCGCCAGGGCCGCTTCGCCGCGACGATCGAGCCGAAACTGGTGCAGTTGGACCAGAACCGCGTCGATATCGTCTATGAGATCAGCGAAGGCCCCAAGTCCAAGGTCCGCCAGATCAACATCATCGGCAATGAGAAGTTCAAGGACGGCGCGCTGCGCAGCCAGATGGTGACCAAGCAGTCACGCTGGTTCCGCCTCTTCTCGTCGGGCACCAGCTATGATCCCGATCGCTTGGCCTATGACCAGCAGAAGCTGCGCCAATATTATCTGACCGAAGGCTATGCCGACTTCCGCGTGATTTCGGCGGTCGCCGAACTGACGCCGGACAAGCAGGACTTCATCATCACCTATGTGGTGGAAGAGGGCGAGCGCTACAAATTCGGCGATGTGAAGGTCGAATCGGACATTCGCGACCTGTCGGGCGATGGCCTGACCAAGCGTCTGCCGATGAAGAAGGGCGATTGGTATAATGCCAAGCAGGTCGAGGATACGGTCGACACGCTGAGCGAGACTGCCGGCCTGTTCGGCTATGCCTTTGCCGAAGTGTCGCCGGACTTCAACCGCGACAAGGACACGCTGACGATGGGGATTAATTTCCGCATCGCCAACGCCCCGCGCGTCTATGTCGAGCGCGTCGACATCAACGGCAATACGCTGACGCAGGACAAAGTCGTCCGTCGCGAATTCCGTCTGGCCGAAGGGGACGCGTTCAACAGCTTCCTGGTCAAGCGGTCGAAGGACCGGATCAATTCGCTCGGCTATTTCCAGGAAAAGCTCGATGTCGAGCAGAAGCCGGGTTCCGCGCCCGACCGCATCGTCCTGGAAACCAATGTGCAGGAAAAATCGACCGGCGAATTGTCGCTGTCGGCGGGCTTCTCGTCGCTTGAACGCTTCATCGTGTCGGCTTCGATCACGCAGCGCAACTTCCGCGGCAAGGGCCAGGAACTGCGCACCTCGGTCAACTATTCGGCCTATTCCAAGTCGATCGAACTGGGTTTCACCGAACCCTATTTCATGGACAAGAATATCGCGCTGGGCGGCGACATCTATCGCCGCGATCTCAACAGCTTCCGCTATCTGACCAGCAACACGCGCGACACGACCTATGAGAATACGTCGACGGGTATCCAGTTGCGCGCGGGTGTGCCGATCACTGAATATATGTCGCTGGCGCTACGTTATCAGCTAAACTTCGATGACACGACGCTGGACGAAGATACTTATTATTCGGACACGGACGGCGACGGCACGCGGGAGTGCGATCCTCTCATCGCGGGTCGTTATCTGTGCGATGCGATCGGCAAGCGCACCACCTCGTCGCTCGGCTATTCGCTGATCTACGATACGCGCGACAACCGCATCCGCCCGACGCGCGGCCATAATGTCGTGCTGAGCCAGGATTCTGCCGGGCTTGGCGGTAACGTCAAATATATCAAGACCCGGATCAACGGCTCCAAATTCTTCCCGCTGGGCAGCGGCTTCATCTTCTCGGTCTCGGCCGAAGGCGGCTATATCCACAGCTTGGAAGGCGAACGCCGCGATGCGACCGGCGAATTGGTCGAAAAGGTCCGCCTGGTCGATCGCTTCTTCCTGGGTGAACCGCAGTTCCGTGGCTTCGACATTCGCGGCGTTGGGCCACGTGTGAAGCGTTACTATCTGCAGGCTCAGACCAATGACGATGGGTCGACCAGCTATGTTCGCGACAATAGCAACAATAACGTGTCCGACGACGCGCTGGGCGGCAAGATCTACTATCTCGCTCGCGCGGAAGTCGAAATTCCGCTTGGCTCCGGCGCACGCGAAATGGGCCTTCGTCCGTCGATCTTCATGGACGTCGGTGCCGTCGCTGGGTTGAAGAATCCGACCCTGGTGAATGGCGATGGCACATTTGCTGGCTATTGCACCGTAGCGCCCGCAACGGGCAATACCGGTTCGACGACACAGGTCAGGGCACCTTCCATCGGCAACTGCGACGCGGCGCCGACCGGGTTCGTGGCCAGTTATGCAGGTGGTGCCTTCGAAGAAGTCTATCTCGGCGACACGCTCAAGCCGCGCCTGTCGGTGGGCTTTGGCGTCAACTGGAATTCGCCCTTCGGCCCGTTCCGCATCGACATTGCCAGGGCGCTGCTCAAAGAACCTGGCGACGATAACAAGCTCATTACCTTCAACGTAGGGACTCAATTCTGATGAAGACCATGTTCAAAGCCGCGGCGCTCGCTCTTGCGCCCATGACCGCCATCGCCCTGACCGCCATGCCGGCCGTCGCCCAGACCAAGTCGGGCCTGGCCGTCGTCGATCTGGAAGAAGCTGTTGCCAAGAGCACGGCCTACACGACCGCGATCAGCCAGATGCAGACCACCTACAAGCCGCAGATCGACGCGCTCAACACGCGCCGCACTGCGATCGAAGCGGACCTCAAGACCAAGGGCGATGCGCTCCAGGCCGCATTGACAGCAGCGGGCAACAAGCCGACCCCGGCGATCGAAACCCAGTATCAGCAATATCAGCAGACGCAGCAGACCGCGCAGGCCGAACTGCAGCGCATGGGCCAGCCGATCGCCATCGCACGCGCCTATGTCGAGGAACAGCTCGTCGCCAAGCTGAACGATGCGCTCAAGGCCGCTACTGCCAAGACCAAGTCCGAAATCGTGGTCAAGAAGGCCGCGACCGAGAGCTTCGGCGCGGGCGCGGACATCACCCCCGCCGTCATCACCGAACTCAACGCGCTGGTCCCTAGCGTGTCGATCACCCCGCCTGCCGGTTGGCAGCCCGGTGGTCGCCAGGCAGCGCCAGCCGCTGCCCCGGCGCAGGCTCCCAAGTCGCGCTGATAAGAATGACGGGAGAGGTTGAAACGACCGCGCTTGGCCCGATGGATGTCCGTCGGGTCATGGCTGCGCTGCCGCATCGCTATCCGATGCTGCTGATTGACCGCGTGGTGTCGCTGGTGCCCAACCAGTCGATCCACGCGATCAAGGCAGTTTCGGTGAACGAACCCTTTTTCCAGGGGCATTTCCCGACCCGGCCGATCATGCCCGGCGTCCTGATCGTCGAAGCGATGGCGCAGGCGGCTGGCGTGTTGGCGGTGGAATCGATGCAACTCGCCGACACCGGCAAGCTCGTCTATTTCATGAGCATCGACGGCGCGAAGTTTCGTTCGCCGGTGGAGCCGGGCTGCCTGCTCGACCTGCATGTCGAAGTGACCCAGAATCGCGGCGCGATCTGCAAGTTCAGCGGCAAGGCGATGATCGGCGACAAGCTGGCCGCCGAAGCGCAGTTCGTCGCGATGATCGCCGATCCGCCCAAGGATTGAGCCAACCCTCCGTCATCCCAGCGAAAGCTGGCATGACGACTGGGGGTTATCCCTTGCCAAGGCGCGCCGAACCCGCTAACGGCGCGCCTTCGCTATTTACAGCATCCACAGCCGGTCGGAACCGGCACATACGGAGCGTTACGCCATGAAGGCCAATACCCACCCCGACTACCACATGATCACCGTGCAGATGACCGACGGCACGACCTTCCAGACTCGCTCGACCTGGGGCAAGGAAGGCGACACGCTGGCGCTCGACATCGACCCCAAGTCGCACCCGGCCTGGACCGGCGGCAACCGTCAGATGGACACGGGTGGCCAGGTGGCACGCTTCAACAAGCGTTTCGGTGGTCTGACGCTGAAGAAGTAATCGGCCTTCGATGGTTGAACGAAAAGGGCGCCCACTGGGCGCCCTTTTTGGTTTTGGAAGAGAGGTTCCGTTCGTTTCGAGCGAAGTCGAGAAACCCCCGCACAGCGCTTGCCGCTTCTCGACTTCGCTCGCATCGAACGGGGATGACTTGCGATAATAAATGTAGTCGCGGGCGCGAGGGCGTTACCCCGCCCGATCGGCATCCAGAAACGCCGCCACATCGTCCAGCGCGACATCCTTCGACAGGAATGTCTGGCCGATGCCGCGCGCCAGCAGGAAGGGCAGGGTGCCCGCCGCCATCTTCTTGTCATGCAACATATGGCCCACCAATGCTGCGCCGTCGGCGGTGACATGCGCGGTGGCGAGATCGTAGGGTAGGCCGACCGACCGCAGATGCCCGGTCACCCGGTCGGCATCCGCCTGTGGGCACAGGCCAAGCCGGGCCGAGTAGCGGAACGCCAGCGCCATGCCCGCCGCAACGCCTTCGCCATGGAGCAATGTGTCGGAAAAGCCGGTATCCGCCTCCAACGCATGGCCAAATGTGTGGCCAAGGTTGAGCAGCGCGCGGCGACCCGATGTTTCGCGCTCGTCATCGGCGACGATCGCCGCCTTGGCGCGGACGCTCCGTTCGATCGCATAGGTCCGGGCATCGGGATTACCTGCCAGCAGATCGTCGGCATGCGCCTCGCACCAAGCGAAGAAGGCGGGATCGTCGATCAGGCCGTATTTGACGACTTCGGCATAGCCCGCGCGGGTTTCGCGTGACGGCAGGCTGTCGAGCGTCGACGGGTCGATCAGCACCAAAGCGGGCTGGTAGAAGCTGCCGACCAGATTCTTGCCCGCCTGCGTATTGATCGCGGTCTTGCCGCCCACCGATGAATCCACCTGCGCCAGCAAAGTGGTCGGCACCTGGATGAAATGGCAGCCGCGCTTAAGGATCGACGCGGCAAAGCCGACCAGATCGCCGATCACGCCGCCGCCCAGCGCCACGACATGGTCGCCGCGCTCGATCTCCAGCGCCAGCAGCGCGTCGAGCAATTGCTCCAGATGCCGCCAGCTTTTAGTCTGTTCGCCCGGCGGCAGGATGATCGGCTCGGCCATGATGCCCGCTGCGCGCAGGCTGGCGTCCAGCCGGGGCAGTTGCGCGGCCGCGACATGCGCGTCGGTGACGACCACCAGCCGCCCGTTGCGGGCATAGGGGCTGAGGAGATCGCCCGCACGATCGAGCGCGCCCTGTTCGATCGGGATGTCGTAACTGCGCGCACCCAGCGCGACCTGCACTATTGCCATGCCGTCAATTGCTCCATGATGCGTTCGACCGTCACTTCATGCGGTGCGGCGACGCTTTTGACGTGGATGGGGGCGAGCGCATAGACCGGATTGCGCACCGCGGTCAGTTCGGTCAGCACCGTGCGCGGATCGCGATCCTTGAGCAACGGCCGCCCCTCCCGCCGCGAAACCCGGTCCACCAACACATCGATATCCGCATCCAGCCAGATCGCCGTCGCCTGCTCCAGGATCAGCGCACGGGTGTCCTCCTGCATGAAGGCGCCCCCGCCGGTCGCGATCACCTTGGGCGCGCCATCCATCAGCCGGGCGATCACCCGCCGCTCGCCATCGCGAAAATAGGCTTCGTCATAGCGCGCGAAAATCTCGCTCACGCTCATGCCCGCCGCCTTTTCGATTTCCTCATCGGCATCGACGAACGCCAGCCCCAGCCGGGCCGCGAGCCGCCGCCCGACCGTCGATTTGCCCACGCCCATCATCCCCACCAGGACGATGGGACCGCGCCGGTCGACGGATGGGGGGAATTTGCTGTTTCGCTGCATGCCGAGCGGGGCTATACAGCCCCCCGTCACAGAGGCAAATCGCATCTTTTGCTCGTCGCCCGGCTCAGCCGCAGAAGGACACATGAAGAAAAATCGCAATTTCAGCAGTTTCGAAGGCAGCAGCCGCCGCCGTGGCACCAACTTGCCGATCCTGCCCATCGCCCTTGTCCTGCTGGTCATTCTTCTGCTCGCCTTCTTCTGGTCACGCGGCGGCGAACAGCCGCAGGTGCAGGTCGAAAAGGCCATCCCCGCTGAGAAGCTGGGCCAGTAAGGCATATGCGGGTCAAGGGGGGCACGTCTAAAGGGAGCAGAGCGAAATGGGCGCTGGGCAGCTTTGCCCTGGCCCTCGCTTTGCCTGTGGTCGCGCAACAGGCACCCGAATCGCTCTTGCCGCCGGGCTTTGGCGATGCGCCCGAAGCGCCGACGCCTGCACCGGCTCCCGCGCGCCCGGCACCGGGCGCGCCCGCAGCGCCCGCTTTGCCGACCCTCAACCCTGCAACGCCCCCCGATCTGTCGTTGCTGGCCGAAGCGGACAACGCGGCGGCCGAAGAAGAACTGACGCCCGAAGAACTGGCGGCGGAAAAGGCGAAATATGATCTGCCGGATAGCGCGCGCCGTTCGCTCGCCCGTATCGGCGCACTGACGCCGCAGACGCGCGGGCTGGAGCCGGATGCGTTCGGCAACCAGTCGGGCAAATATCTCGCCGCGCTGATGAAGGAGACGCATGCGCCGATCCTGTCGCGCTGGGCGTCGATCCTGCTGCGGCGCACGCTTTTGTCGGCGACGGATACGCCGGCCGACATTGATGGCGCGGACTGGGCGGCCGAGCGCGCCTGGCTGCTGCTGCGCATGGGGGAGGCGGACAGCGCCCGGACCATGGTGCAAAGCGTCGATCCCGATCGCTACACCCCGCGCCTCTACGCCGTTGCCATGCAGGCCTATCTTGGCAGCGCCGATCCGGCCGGGCTTTGCCCCCTGTCGGAAGGCGCGCTGCGGGTCAGCAAGGAACCCGGCTGGGACATGACGCGCGCCATATGCGCTGCCTTGTCGGGGGATCAGGGCACCGCCAGCGGCGCGCTCAACCAGGCGCAGCGACGCGGCGTGGTGCGCGGTATCGATTATCGGCTGGCGGAAAAGGTCGTCGGCACCGGCTTCAATGCCCGCCGATCGGTGAAGATCGAATGGGACACGGTCAGTCAATTGACTGCCTGGCGCTTTGGCCTCGCGACGGCGCTCAATGTCGAGATACCCGATGCGCTGTTCGGCACGGTGGGTCCGCATGTCCGCGCCTGGGAAGCGCGCGCGCCTGCCCTGAGCGCGGTGCGGCGGCGACCCGGCGTCGAAGTCGCGGCGCGCCTTGGCGTATTTTCCAGCGCGGCGCTGGTCGGCTTTTATGGCCAGATGAGCACCGAAGGCGACACGCCTGCCGACATGGCGGACCGGATCGACGCGCTGCGCACTGCCCATGCCGGGGCGACGGTGGGCAATCGTATCGGCGCGATGCAGCGCTTGTGGCGTGACAATGGCAATCCAGACTATGTCGGCCTGATCACGACCGCACGGGCGGCCGCCGCGCTGCCGGTGGCGCAGGCCGATGCGCGCGATGCGGCCAATCTGGTCGCCTCGATGCTGACGGCAGGCTATGATCGCAATGCTGCGCGCTGGGCGCGGGCGCTGGGCCAAATCGACGGCGATGGGGCAGCCCAATTTTGGGGCCTGCTCGCGGTTGGCGCACCCAGCCCGGTGGTTGACATCAGCGACAGCCGCATTTCGACCTATATCGGTGAGGCAGGACAAGAAAAGGGTCAGATGCTGATCGCGGCGTTGGCAGGCCTTGCGCGACTGTCGGCCGACGACGCCGCATCGCTGGCACAGGATAATGGCGTGACGCTGGCTGCCAACAGCCGCTGGGCGCGCGCGATCGGCGCAGCGGCGCAGCGTGGCGAGAAGGCGACCGTCGTCCTGCTCGCGGCCGTCGGTATGCAGGGGCGCGACTGGCGCCGCCTGCCACCAGCGCATCTCTATCATGTCGTCGCCGCGCTTCATCGTGTCGGGCTGGACCCCGAAGCGCGGATGATCGCGGCGGAGGCGATCAGCCGGACCTGACGATGGCGGATGATGACGCCCTGATCGACCGCTTTCTGGAAATGATGGCGGCGGAACGTGGTGCGTCGCGCAACACGCTGCTGGCCTATCGCGCGGACCTGAACGGGGCGGCAACCATCGTCGGCGGGCTGGTGGCGGCCAGCAAGGAGCGGCTGGGCGATCTCGCCGGGGCATGGGCGGCACTCGCCGCCTCGTCGGTCGCCCGCAAATCCTCGGCCCTGCGCGCCTTCTACGCCTTTCTCGAAGAGGAAGGGCTGCGCCTCGATAATCCCGCCGCCGCGCTTCCGCGCCCCGTGACGCGGCGATCCCTGCCCAAGATCTTGTCCACCGCCGAAGTTGATTCGCTCTTCGCCTTGATCGAAGAACGGTTGGCGGTGGCCCATCCTGCGCCGCACGACCGGCGGCTGTCGGCCCTGATCGAACTTCTCTACGGGTCGGGCCTGCGCGCGACCGAACTGGTGTCGCTGCCGCGCCGCGCGCTGGCATCGGATCGGCCCTTCCTGATCCTCAAGGGCAAGGGCGGACGGGAGCGGCTGGTGCCGATCTCCGATCGTGCCCGCGCCGCCGTCGCAACCTGGCTGACCCATGTGCCGCTCGACAGCCCCTGGCTCTTCCCGTCGGGGAAATCCTATCTCAGCCGCATCCGCCTCTATCAGCTGGTCAAGACGCTGGCCGCCGCGGCGGGCATCGCGCCGGAACGGGTCAGCCCCCATGTGCTGCGCCACGCCTTCGCCACCCATTTGCTGGAGGGCGGCGCGGATTTGCGCGCTCTCCAATCGATGCTGGGCCATGCCGATATCGGCACCACGCAAATCTACACCCATGTCGACAGCCGTCGCCTGATCGAATTGGTCAACAGCCGACATCCCTTGGCGACGATGGTGCAACGCTGCGTTGACGACGGCGCGTCGCCGCCCTAACGCCAGCGCCATGGTTAGCTTTCTGGAATTTGAAAAGCCCATCGCCGAACTGGAGGCGCGCATCGTCGAATTGCGCGCCACGGCGAGCGCTGGCGACATTAACATTGACGGCGAAATCGCGACGCTGGAGCAGCGCGCGGCCAAGATGCTGGGCGACACCTATGCCAAGCTGACGCCGTGGCAGAAGACGCAGGTCGCCCGCCACGCCGAACGGCCGCATTTCAAGGATTATGTCGCCGGTCTGTTCGACAATTTCATGCCGCTGGCGGGGGACCGCGCTTTCTCTGACGATCAGGCGATCGTCGGCGGCTTTGCAACGCTTGGCGATCGGCGTCTGATGGTCATCGGCCATGAAAAGGGCGACGATACCGCCAGCCGGGTGCGGCATAATTTCGGCATGGCCAAGCCCGAAGGCTATCGCAAGGCGATCCGCCTGATGGAACTTGCCGACCGTTTTGGCCTGCCCGTCGTCACGCTGGTCGATACGTCGGGCGCCTTTCCGGGCGTGCAGGCCGAAGAGCGCGGCCAGGCTGAAGCGATCGCACGCTCGACCGAAGCCTGCCTCAAACTAGGCGTGCCGATGGTCGCCGCGGTGGTCGGCGAAGGCGGATCGGGCGGCGCGATTGCGCTGGCGGCGGCCAATCGCGTGCTGATGTTCGAACATGCGGTCTATTCGGTGATTTCGCCCGAAGGCTGCGCCTCGATCCTGTGGCGCACGGCGGCCAAGGCCAGCGAAGCGGCGACGGCGATGCAGGTCACGGCCCAGCATCTCAAGGCGCTGGGCGTCATCGACCGGATCGTGCCGGAACCGATGGGCGGCGCGCACCGCGACCCTGTGCAGGCCATAGCCCACCTCGGCACCGCGATCGAAGCGGAGCTGGAGGCCTTGTCGATCCTGGACGCCGACGCGCTGCGCACTGATCGGGCCGATAAATTTCTGGCCATAGGCGCCTGAACTACCGTCTTTTTTGGAACAGCTGACCCCTTTTTCTCGTTACGTGTCGGTAATGGGAATGGGATGGGATAAAGTGATGAACCGGAAGATGATGTTTGGCTGTTGGGCGGCCGCCCTGGTCGTGGCCGCCAGCGCCCCTGCCGTGATCGGGCAGCAGCGGGCGATCCGCACGGTGAGTTCGATCAGCGCGCAGGACAAGAGCAGCGGGGCCAAGCAGCACCCGGAATTGCTCAAGGAATTTGGCGGGGGCTATAGCGGTCCCCAGGCGAGATATGTCGAAAGCGTCGGACGGCGCATCGCGGTCCAGTCCGGCCTGTCCAACGCCCAAAGCGACTTCACCGTCACCCTGCTCAACTCGCCGGTCAACAACGCCTTCGCCATTCCAGGCGGCTACGTCTATGTCACGCGCCAGCTGATGGCGCTGATGAATGACGAGGCGGAACTGGCCGGCGTGTTGGGGCATGAGGTCGGCCATGTCGCCGCCCAACATGGCCAGCGGCGGCAAAAGACCGCGCAGCGCAACGCGATCGGCGGCGCGCTGCTTGGCGCCTTGGCGGGTGCGTTTCTGGGCGATTCGGGTTTCGGCAACCTCATTCAGAAGGGCATCGGCACCGGCAGCCAGTTGCTGACGCTCAAATTCTCGCGCAGCCAGGAATATGAGGCGGACGATCTGGGCATCCGCTACCTGGCATCGGGCGGCTATGATCCCCGCGCTTTGTCCGACATGCTGGCCTCATTGGCGGCACAGAGCAATCTGGACGCGCGTCTGGCGGGCAGTGCCCGATCGACCCCGGAATGGGCCAGCACCCATCCCGATCCCGCCTCGCGCGTCAACCGCGCCGCACGCGGCGCGGGCGGTAGTGGCTCAAAGGCCACGGTGCGCAATCGCGATGTCTTTCTCGCCGCGCTCGATGGCATCCTGTACGGCGATGATCCCAAGCAGGGCATTATCGAAGGCAGTCGTTTCCGCCACCCCGACCTGCGCCTCAGCTTTGCCGCCCCCTCCGGCTTCGGCATGGAAAATGGGTCTGATGCGGTGTCGATCATGGGCTCCGGCGGGCAGGCCCAATTCAGCGCTGCCCCTTATTCGGGCAATCTGGCCAGCTACATAGACGGTGTCTTTGCGCAGATGGGCGGCGGGCAGGGGAATGTCCCCACCGGAACAGTCAGTCGCACCACCGTCAACGGCCTGCCCGCGGCATGGCGGACCGTGCGCGCCACCAGCCAGTCTAAGCAGGTTGATGCCACGGTATTCGCCTATGATTTCGGGGGCGGGAAAGCCTATCATTTCCTGCTGCTGACGCCCGCGGGCCAGGGGATCGCGCCATTCAGCGCGATGGTCCAGTCGATGCAGCGGTTATCCGCGCAGGATGCAGCGACCATCAAGCCGCGTCGCATCGATGTCGTGACTGTAAAATCCGGCGACACCGTCCAGTCGCTCAGCCAGCGAATGGCCTATCCCGACTATAAGCTGGAACGGTTTTTGACGATCAACGCGCTGAACGCGAACGCATCCTTGCGCGCCGGGCAAAAGGTGAAGATCGTTATCTGATTCAATGTCAATCCAACGAAAAGGGGGCGGCGAACTCGCGTTCGCCGCCCCCTTTTTACGCATCGAACGATTAGAGTTCGTTGGAAACGTTGGTGAAGGTGTTGGTCAGGTTGCTGCCGAGCGTGGTCATGGCAGTGATCGCGGCGACGGCGATGAGAGCGGCGA
Source organism: Sphingobium sp. D43FB (assembly GCF_002312805.1). Classification (GTDB taxonomy): domain Bacteria; phylum Pseudomonadota; class Alphaproteobacteria; order Sphingomonadales; family Sphingomonadaceae; genus Sphingobium. The sequence goes on from NZ_NMUA01000008.1 coordinate 103,891, forward strand.
TCAGGCCATACTCGATCGCGGTGGCACCCTTTTCGTTCTTCAGCATCTTACGAATGAACTGCATCTTAAGTCTCCTGGTTTGAAACAATGTCTAACTACCCGGCCGCCCCGCCTTGGAAGTTCGTGGTCAGCGAGATTTTCTCTAGTGAATATGGGTTGATGAATGTTTAATGTTGGAAAAAACTGTCAACCTGTGATGGTTAAATAGATGTTACTTCTGTGGATACGTTGTTCCACATGCCGGTTGTCTTGTCGGCTACGCTGGTCAAGGCTGTAATCATGGCCAGCACGATCAGGGCGATGATGAGGCCATATTCCACGGCTGTGGCACCGCGCTCGCAACGAAGCACGCTCAGGTGACCCATGATCTTATTCAGCCCAAGCATACGGCCCCCACTTCGCTACAGACAGTCCCGCTTAGGCCTGTAAAGCATGCGTAGTTAACAAAGCCCTTGTCTGGATGAAGATGACGAAAATTTTGCCGTTGCTCGTGGTCGCGGTCGCTCTGATCGACGCGGATGGCCGCGTTCTGCTACAACAACGCCCGCCGGGAAAGGCGATGGCCGATCTGTGGGAATTTCCGGGGGGGAAGGTCGAGCCGGGCGAAACACCCGAAGCCGCGTTGATCCGCGAGCTGGAAGAAGAACTGGGCATCCGCACCCACGCGAGCTGCCTGGCCCCTGCAACCTTCGCCAGCGAGCCGCTTGATGACCGGCATCTGCTGCTATTGCTTTATGTCTGTCGCAAGTGGGAGGGGGTGCCGCATCCCCATCACGCGACGGCGCTCAAATGGGTGCGTCCCGCGCAGATGTATGCGCTGCCCATGCCGCCTGCCGATCTGCCGCTGATCGGGATATTGGAAGCTCTGCTGTAAAGCGACGGGCACCGGTGTCCCGGTGCCCGTGAAGATCAGTCTTCCTTCGCCTTGCTCTGCAACTGGATATAATTCTGAATGCCCATGCGTTCGATCATCTCGAACTGGGTTTCCAGCGTATCGACATGCTCTTCCTCGCTTTCGAGGATATATTGGAACAGGTCGCGGCTGACATAGTCGCGGATCGTCTCGCAATAGGCGATGGCGTCGCGCAGGACCGGCAGCGCCTCATATTCCAGCTCCAGATCCGACTTGAGGATTTCCTCCACCGTCTCGCCGATCTTGAGGCGGCCGAGCAGCTGGAAATTGGGCAAGCCGTCGAGGAAGAGGATGCGCTCCGCCACCTTGTCGGCATGTTTCATCTCGTCGATCGATTCGGAATATTCGAACTTGGCGAGCTTTTCGATGCCCCAATGGTTGAGCATGCGATAGTGCAGGAAATATTGATTGATCGCGGTCAACTCGTTGCGGAGCACCTCGTTCAGATAATCGATGACTTTCGGGTCGCCTTTCATGGCGTTTACTCCGGCTGTTAGGGAAAGCCGGACGTATAACCCCTGTGCAGGATGCTGTTAAGTCAAAAAACCTAGGAAAATCAAGGTTTTTTGGGACGCTATTGCGTCAAGGTCGCGATTGTTTCGTGCGGATGATTTGCAATGCCATCAGGCCGAAGCGCGCTCCGCCGCGATGATGGTGCGGGCAAAGGGAACGCACTGGCCGCATTTGGGGCGACGCCCAAAACGCGCATAGGCGCTGCACGGCGTATCCGCGCCATCGCGCACGGCTTCCTTCAGATCCTTCTCACGAATGGCATTACAGATGCACACGACCATCGAAGCACTCTCCTGTTGGAGCAGAGATAGCGCGGATGATAATGGGTCGCAATAGTAAAATGATTTTGGCGTCAGAATGCCGGCAGGCAGGTTTGCACGCCGCCCCAATGCGGTTACCACTCGGCTGCAATTTGATCGGTCCCCAAATCGAACTTTCTAACGCATCCGAGCTATGGTAATTTATTGTGCTAATCGGAGGATGGTCATGTTCACATTCAAGGGCCAGAAGAACAGTAACGATACATTTTATGGTTCCAGCCGAGGCGATCTATTTCTATTCGCTGTAGAAGATTTGAATGAATATGACATACTGTCTGGAAGAGGTGGGGTAGACACCTTACGTTTCACAACCGCAGGATTAATTCCGAAAAATTCTCTATCTCTGGTTTGGGGAATAGAGGAATTCATTCTGGCAGATGGTACAAACGAAATAGCCATCGGTGAAGATCAATTCACGGAAATTTCCGGCAGTACGATATCTATTTTTGGAGGGTCGGGCAGTGATACTATCGACGGCTCCAATATAAAGACCAATTCTTATAAACTGGACATAAGCGGCGGCGATGGTCTCGATGCACTCAAAGGCAGTGCTGGCAATGATATTTTTCGCTTCACCCATCCACAGCTTAGCGGAGATATGGTGCGTGGCAATGGCGGTGTGGATAAAATCATATTGACCACAGCAGGAACATTCAGTGTGTTCGATTTGCACGATGTTCAGGGTGTAGAACAATATATTCTCGCCGATGGATCGAATATTTTGCAACTATCCAGTGCGAATGCTTTCAATGTACTAAATGCAACCATTTTCGTCACAGGAGGAAGTGGAGACGATATAATCGATGCCTCCCGCTTGGCGGCGTCCTATGGGGTCGAATTGATAGGCGGCGGGGGTTTAGACCAGTTATTGGGTGGTTCAGGCATTGATCGGTTCGTCGGCACAGTTGCGGATCTGAGCGGTGATACGATTGTTGGTGGTTCGGGGCATGACACTTTGGCGCCTACCTCTGACGGAGCATTTGGTGCCGATGCTCTGATGAATATGCGGGAAGTCGAAGTTGTAGCGCTCGGCGATCACGCCATCTCTCTTTCGATCGTTAACGCCAACTTCATTGGCGTTTCGGGCGGCAGAATCAAAATCACTGGGGGATTTTCTGATCAGACTGTGGACGCATCGTCTGTATCCAGCGCTTACTCCGTAGAAATTCTAGGCGGCGGAGGTGGAGATATTTTGTTGGGTAGTGCTGGCAATGATCTTTTTCGATCGTCCAGCGCCCAACTTAGCCTCGCCACTATTCACGGCAACGACGGGCGAGATACGTTGGATATGACCACTGCCGCGCGCGATGACGGGCGCTTCCTACTTTCTGGCGTGCGAGGTATCGAGATCGTCAGGCTTGCAGATTTTCGCAATCTGCTGATAATAAATGATAATAATATGATTGATGTTGCGACAGGACGAATGAAGATAATTGGGGGCAGCGGCGTTGATATCATTGACGCTTCTTCGTTGACGGCCCCATATTCAGTTGAACTGGTTAGCGGTGCCGGCGCTGATGTCTTGAGGGGAGGTGCTGGCGACGATCTGTTCAGATTTGCGGCATCGCATTTAATCGGTGACAGGGTTCGCGGTAATGGTGGCAACGACACCTTGGCGATTGAATCTCCAGTGGTGCAGCAGGTTAATGTGCTCGCTGATGTACAGGGTATCGAGAATATTCTGCTTGCTGATGGCTTTAACCGCATTTTCCTGCGTGATAGCAATTTCACCGATGTCCTTGATGGTCGGATTGCCGTCACCGGTGGGTCGGGCCGGGACATAATTGGCGGTGCGTTGCTGACCGGCACCAACGGCGTGGACTTTACTGGCGGCGATGGACAGGATGTTCTGCGTGGCGGTGGGGGGATTGATCGATTTATCTGGTCAGATCCAGGGGAAGGGGGTGATGTGATTGATTTCTTCCAGCCTGGTACAGATAAGCTGGTGTTCCAAGGCACCAATTTTGCGTTGGACGCGATAAGCTTCGACGTAAGGACCGAAGGTGATAGCGCGACGAATTTGATGACAACGGATCTGTTCGTCTATTCGGATATACTGGCAGACGCTGACGACGTCCAAGCGCTGCTTGCTACCAACGGCACGGGCGACAGTCCGCTATTCATTGCCGCTCGGGATGACCAGAACCACACTATTCTCTATTACACCGCCTTGGCCGATGGCAGTGTGACTGTGAACGAGATTGCCGACCTGGGGGCGAGTGTTGCGCCAATGGCGATCGGACTGGCTGATTTCGTCATTGGCTGACGACCCTCACCGCTGCCCGATCCGCGCCAGCCCGCGCCACACCCGCTCCATCGGTCCCTGGCCAAAGCGCGCCGCCCACCAGGGCGACCAGAGCAACATCACCGCCCAGGACGCGAGGACGAACAACGGCAGCAGCGCCGGGGGTACATGCGCGAACAGGCCCAGTCCCCAACCATAGAAGATGGCGGTCATGACCAGGCTGGTGCCGAGATAATTGCTGAGCGTCATCCGCCCGGTCGCGGCGAGCCGCGCGGCCAGGCTGTGGTCCCGATGACGCGCCAGGAGCCACAGGATCAGCGCCGCCCAACCCACGGTCAACGGAATGCGGAACGGCAGCGACCAGGTCAGTGCCACGCCATAGGCGGGCAGCGGCGCAAATCCGCTCCACCACACCCACAGCGCCAGCGCCGCCATGGGCGGCACGCCGATCAGGAAGCAATGGCGCGCGGTGCGACGATATTGTTCGCTGTCCCACTGGCCAGTCAGAAAGCCGCCCTTGAGCATCGCCATACCAAGCAGCATGAAGCCCAGCGTCTCAAACGCCGTAAACAGGAAACCCCACAGCCATTCGCCCGGAATCCCCGCAATCTTGTGCGCCAATATCGTGCCATAGTCGCTGCGATAGGTGGCGATCTCGCTCTGGATGGCGGGGCTGGCCGGGTCCGACAAAGTGCCCATGAAATCGACAAAACCAGCGCGGGTGGCGGCGCTGGCGTCCGGTAGGCCAGCGGCATGGCTCCACAGGTAGAGACTGCCAATGAACGCCGCGACCAGCAGGAATTGCAGCAGGAAGAACAGGAAGGCACGCTTGATCAGCGCAAGCGGTTCGAGATGCACGAACAGCAGCGCGAACAGGCTGACCAGCGCATAGACCCGCAAAATGTCGCCCCACCACAGCAGCAGGAAATGCGCGGCGCCGATGACGAACAGCCAACCCGCGCGGACCATCTGCGCGCGGCGACCGTCGCGACCCGCCATTTCCTCCCGGTCGATCAGCAACAGCATCGACGCGCCGAACAGCAGCGCGAACAGGCCGCGCATCTTGCCATCGACCAATATCAGGCTGACAGCCCAGAAACCAATATCGCCACCCGAAAGCGGTCCGACCGCGGCCGGGTTGAAATAAGCGGTCTGGGGCAGGGCGAAGGCGTTGATATTCATCCACACTATGCCCATCACCGCGCAACCGCGCAGCACGTCCATGGCGGGGATGCGGGGGGCAGGGGTCATGGGCGGCGATTTCCTCTTGGGGTGACTGGTCAAGCGGGGCTGGCTCTGCCATTCGCCTAGCCATGATTGATGCCCGCAAGCAACGTATAAGCGATGCGTTCGGCGCGGCGGCGGACTGCTATGAGGATCATGCCGAACCGCAACGGCTGGCGGCTAGGCTCGTCGCGGACCTGGCGCAGCGGCAAAAACCCCATGGGGTAGAGCGGATATTGGAAATCGGCTGCGGCACCGGCTTTCTGACTCGCGATGTGCAGGCGCGCTGGCCCGGCGCAGAACTGGTGGTGACCGACTTGTCGCCCGGCATGTTGGCCAAGGCAGCGTCCGGCGGGCTAGTTGCGGGCCGGTTCCTGACGATGGACGGCGAAGCGCCGATCTTCGAGGGGCCGTGGTTCGACCTTATCCTGTCCAGCCTGACCTTCCAATGGTTCGATGATCTGGCGGGCGCGATCGCGCGGCTGGCGGGCCTGTTGCGACCGGGCGGCAGCCTGATCTTCTCGACCATGGGGCAAGGCAGTTTCGCGCAATGGCGCGCGGCTCACGCGGCCTGCGGTGTCGCCAGCGGAGTGCCGGATTATCCGACCTTGGCGGCGCTCCGGGCAATGCTGGCGGGGTATGACGACGCCTTCGCGTTCGATGAAACGGTCCCGCTTGATGGTGTTGGCGCACGGGCGCTGCTGGCGCATCTCAAGGGCATCGGCGCGGTCGTGCCGGGCGAGGGGCGGCAACCGCTGGACGTCGGCACATTGCGGCGCGTGATGGCGGCTTATGACGCTGGCGGCGGGTGCGACAGCTATGCGTTGCTGCTGGGCCGGGTAACATCGCTGAAGCCTTAACTTCGCATATTTCCCGCTGAATCAGACATTTTCTTGCGCGTGAGCGATCCTATCGGAACGTGTCAGGCACAAGTATAGCGAAATGCGGGGCTGTAGGAAACAGGTCTCGCCTAGCTACCGTGTCCATCAGTTTCGGGAAGGCGTTCGAAGCCGAGCGGGATGGCAAGGTCGTCCCAGTGCAGGTTGCGTTCTTCGATCAGGGCGACCTTCCAGGCGCGGTTCCATTTCTTCAAACGCTTTTCGCGCCGGATCGCCTCGTCCATCGTGCCGTGCTGTTCGAACCACATCAGGCGGTTGACGCTATAATCATGGGTAAAGCCCGGCACGGCCCCGATACGATGTTGATGGATGCGCGTGATCAGGTCGGAGGTCACGCCGATGTAGAGCGTACCGTTACGCTGGCTGGCCAAGATGTAAACGCAGGGCTCGCGGAGGCGCATTCGCCCAGCCTAAACCACCCGTCGTTCCCACGAAAGTGGGAACCCATGGCGCATCGAGCGGCTGGCATGCGGTTGCGCAATGAGGGGGCGATTTGGGGCGACCCGATCATGCGACGCCTATCAAGGTGGAGGGGGATAGTTGGGTCCCCGCCTTCGCGGGGACGACGAGGATGTTGGGATTAGAGTTCGCTGTCCATCAGTTTGGGGAAGAAGCCTTCATGCGCAGCGCGCAGGTCGGCGAGCTTCCATGACCACTGGTTTGGGCCACCATAGATTGAGATTGTCTTGCCACTTACGGAACCCAACCATTTGCAAGCCAGTCCCGTCTTATGCGCTCGGTCAGCGACGCTGCTCCAGATTTCCTTTGGCACGGCCAGCACATATCGACCTTGGTCTTCGCCAAACATCATCGTTCTCAGCCGAAGGTTATCTTCAAGGTGGTCGCTTTTGAACGAAGGGTCCAACCTAGCACCAAGCCCACTAGCCAATCCCATTTCGACAATCGCGATTAGCAGGCCGCCATCGGAAATGTCGTGAACGGCCGAAATACACTGTTCTGCGATGAGTGTCCGGATAAACTCACCTGCAAGGCGCTCCTGCTGAAGATCGACGGGTGGAGGCGACCCCGCTTCTAGCCCGTGTATTTCGCGCAGCCAAAGCGATTGTCCAAGGTCCGTTCCATACCCCTTGCCGCCAACGACGAGAAGAACATCCCCTTCATTCTTGAACGCGACCGTCGCCATCACATCCACATCGGCCAGCAAGCCGATCCCGCCGATGGCAGGGGTCGGCAGGATCGCACTCCCGCCGCCGGTCGCCTTGCTCTCATTATAGAGCGACACATTGCCGCTCACGATCGGGAAGTCCAATGCGCGGCAAGCGTCGCCCATGCCATCCAGACAACCCGTCAATTGCGCCATGATTTCGGGGCGCTGCGGGTTGGCGAAGTTGAGGCAGTTGGTCACCGCCAGCGGCGTCGCGCCGACCGCGCTCAGGTTGCGATAGCATTCGGCGATCGCCTGCTTGCCGCCTTCATAGGGGTCGGCATAGCAATAGCGCGGGGTGCAATCGGTGCTGATTGCGATGCCCTTGTTCGATCCATGGACGCGCACGACCGCTGCGTCGCCGCCGGGGCGCTGGACGGTGTCGGCACCGACCATATGGTCATATTGTTCCCAGATCCAGCGGCGGCTGGCGATGTCGGGGCTGCCCATCAGTTTGAGCAGGTCCGCGCCGATGTCGGTGGAATCGGGGATGTCGCCGAGCGGCTTCACGCCTGACCAGGCCTTATAGTCGTCCATCGGCATCGACGGACGATCATAGAGCGGCGCGTCGTCGGCCAGCGGGGCGAGCGGAATGTCGCACACGGTTTCGCCATGATGGACCAACACCATGCGGCCGCTGTCGGTGACTTCGCCGATGATCGCGAAATCCAGTTCCCATTTGTGGAAAATGGCTTCGGCAAAGGCTTCGCGGCCGGGCTTCAACACCATCAACATGCGCTCCTGCGATTCGGAGAGCATCATTTCATAGGCGGTCATGCCGGTTTCGCGCTGCGGCACGGCATCCATGTTGAGCAGGAGGCCGACGCCGCCCTTCGACGCCATTTCGACGCTGGAGGAGGTGAGGCCCGCCGCGCCCATATCCTGAATCGCGACGATCGCGTCCGACGCCATCAGTTCAAGGCAGGCTTCGATCAGCAGCTTTTCGGTGAAGGGATCGCCGACCTGCACGGTGGGGCGCTTGGCGTCGGCGTCGTCGCCGAAATCGGCGCTGGCCATGGTCGCGCCATGGATGCCGTCGCGCCCGGTCTTGGAGCCGACATAGACGATGCTATTGCCCACGCCCGATGCGGCGCTGTAGAAGATCTTGTCGGTGTCGGCGATGCCCACGGTCATGGCGTTGACCAGGATATTGCCGTCATAAGCGGGGTGGAAATTCACTTCGCCGCCGACAGTCGGCACGCCCACGCAATTGCCATAGCCGCCAATGCCGCGCACGACGCCACTGATCAGGTGGCGCATCTTGGGATGGTCGGGCCGCCCGAAGCGCAGCGCGTTCATGTTGGCGATCGGTCGCGCGCCCATGGTGAACACGTCGCGCAGGATGCCGCCAACGCCCGTCGCCGCGCCCTGATAGGGTTCGATATAGCTGGGGTGGTTGTGGCTCTCCATCTTGAAGATCGCCGCCTGCCCATCGCCAATATCCACGACGCCGGCATTTTCGCCGGGCCCGCAAATCACCTGCGGGCCGGTGGTCGGCAGCTTCATCAGGTGGATCTTGGAGGATTTATACGAGCAATGCTCCGACCACATGACCGAGAATATGCCGAGTTCCGTCAGGTTCGGCTCGCGGCCGATTGCGTTCAAGACGCGGTCATATTCTTCCGGGCTGAGGCCATGTTCGGCGACGATTTCCGGGGTGATCTGGGTGGCGGTGCTGGACATGCCGCGCCTTTAGCGGGGGCGTGGGCGGAGGGCAATGGCGGCGTGCATGCTTTGGTGGACATGCGTCGATCGGGCGGGAGAAACGGGATAAGAAGTGGGCGCGCCTTTTCCGCGCTTGCCTGCTGCCATTGCGCGCAGAGGCGCAGAGACATGAGGAGCGTGTCGGCGTTCTCTGGATGGCGAGAAATGGTGGAAAGCGGATTCGATTGGCAGACCTGCGGAATGCCTTCTGCCGACATGACCCTGACTGCGTTACAGTCACATCCTCGCGGATAGAAGGCCTGAGTTAACATTGCCGTGGTCCGGCCGCGACATGTGAGGGGCTTGCTTCCGACGCCGCGCCCGCCCATGTCATATCATCTGACGGCGTTGTTAGCCCTGACAAAGTTTATGCCATATGCAGGAGAGAGACGGACATGCGCTGGAGCGACAACGACGCAGAAGCTATTCACTTGGCTCGTTTGAACGAAACAATGCCGCTCGGCGGTATCGTACGCGTCATTATGAAGGACGGGATTCTCGTTGAGGGTGCAGTGCGCGGGTGCTACGTCGGCAACAACGGCAACGAGGGCTACAGCTGGCGCTATCGCGGGTCCATCACGATCCAGTGTCTAAACGAGAGCATCCATGAGTTCGACCTTCTTGACGTCGCTAGATTCGAGGACGTAACCAAAGAACGTGGTGCGCTCTACGAAGAAGCTGGCCTAATCATGTTTGTCGATAATCTGCTCTAAAGTGCGCTGAGCGACGCGCTTAACGTCGAGTGGGTATTGTGCAGTCTTCTGCGACGCATCGAACTTAATGTCGGTAAATGGGCGAAGCCCCCCAATGCGCAGACAAGAAAAAGGCCGGACCGTTAGGGGCGGTCCGGCCTGGAAATGGTTGAAAGGATCAGGTCGCCTTAAACGTGGCAGGCCTGCGCGCTCTTGCCAGGGACGGTGATGGTGACATTGTCGCCCGAACCGTCGATGGTGTAGCCGCCCTCGGCGGTGAAGGGCTGACCGGCTTCGGCCGCCTTCAGCGTGGTGGCTGCGCCGCCCTTTTCGGTGCGCAGCAGCGCGGTCTTGTCGTCGCTCATATAGTCGACGAACAGCAAGCTGTTGTCCTTGCAGCGGAACTGCTTGTTGGCCTTGACCGACGGCGGCAGCTCGACGGGCGCGGCATTGGCGAGTTCCGCAGCCATCGGGTCGGCGGGGCCGCCCACGACTTCAGGTTCGTCATTCTGGTTGCAGGCGGACAGCAAGCCAAGGCTCGCGGCGGCGATCAGGGTGATATAAGATTTCATAGCGATCCTTTTATGTGCGTGTGCAGCATGATGCGTCAACGCAAAACTGCGCTATTCCCGCCATGCGCTTGATATGACGTCATGCCGCAGTGCAGTCAGTGGACTGTCCGAACCATAAGGCATATGCCCGATTGTCCGCTGCGGGCTTGACCGGGCGAGCGGTGGCGGTCAATGCATGGCCATGGCCACCGACAGCAGCACGCAAGCCCCGGACCCCACCCAGCTTTCGTTCGAGGATGCGTTACGCGCCCTCGAATCGATCGTGCGCAGGCTCGAAAGCGGCGATGTGCCGCTCGATGAGTCGATCTCGCTCTATGCCCAGGGGGAAGCGTTGCGCAAACGCTGTGCCGACCGGCTGCAGGCCGCCGAGGCGCGGATCGCCAAGCTGACGGTCGACGCCAATGGCGCGGTGACCGGCGCGCAGCCGTTCGGCGCGGACTAAGCGGCATGGGGGGGGATGTTTCGTCGGCGGCGTTGCTGACCAGCCGATCGCGCGATGTCGCCGCGCGGATCGATCATGCGTTCGACCTGCTCTTGCCCGTGCCAGATGATGCGCGCGCGCGCCTCTATAAAGCGATGCGCCACGCCGCGATCGGCGGCGGCAAGCGGCTGCGGCCCCTACTGGTCGAAGCGACCTGCGACCTGTTCAACATCGCGCGCGAATCGGCGCTGCGGGTCGGCCTGGCGGTCGAGTGCATCCATGTCTATTCGCTGATCCATGACGATCTGCCCGCGATGGACGATGACGATATGCGCCGCGGCAAGCCGACCGTCCACAAGGCGTTCGACGAAGCCAGCGCCATCCTGGCGGGCGATTGCCTGCACGATGTCGCCTTCGAAATCCTGGCCGACGAACAGACTCATGCCGACCCGTTCGTGCGGATCGATCTGGTGAGGGCGCTCGCGCTGGCGAGTGGTCCGGCGGGCATGGCGGGCGGGCAGATGATGGACCTGGAGGCGGAAAAATCGCGCTTCGACCTCGCCACCGTCACGCGCCTGCAAAATCTCAAGACCGGGGCCTTGATCGCCTTCTGCGTCGAAGCGGCGGCGATCATGGCGCGCATCCCGGTGGACGCGCGCACCAGCCTGCATGGCTATGCCCGCGACATCGGCCTCGCTTTCCAGATTGCCGACGATTTGCTGGATGTCGAGGGCGACGCGGACCTCGCCGGCAAAGCGCTGGGCAAGGATGCCGCGGCGGGCAAGGAAACCTTCGTGTCGCTGCTGGGCGTCGATCGCGCACGGGCGCAGGCGCATATGCTGGTCGATCAGGCCAAGGCGCATCTGCACGGCTATGGCGCGGAGGCCGACCTGTTGCGCGCCATCGCCGACTATATCATCGAAAGGGATCGCTAAGCCCCATGAGCAAACAGCGTATCGGCGTCTATCCCGGCACCTTCGATCCCATCACCCTGGGCCATATGGACATCATCCGGCGCGGCGCGAAGCTGGTCGACAAGCTGGTGATCGGGGTCACGACCAATATCGCCAAGTCGCCCATGTTCTCCGACGAAGAGCGGTTGGACATGGTGCGGCGCGAATGTGCGGGAATCGACGCCGACATCGTCGTCATCGGTTTCAATTCGCTGTTGATGGACTTTGCCGAATCGCAAGGGGCGAGCGTCATCGTGCGTGGCCTGCGCGCCGTTGCCGACTTCGAATATGAATATCAGATGGCGGGCATGAACCAGCAGATCAATGCGCGCGTGGAAACCGTTTTCCTGATGGCGGACGTCTGCCTGCAACCGATCGCGTCGCGCCTGGTCAAGGAGATCGCGCTCTATGGCGGGCCGATCCACAAATTCGTCAGTCCCGCCGTGCGCGACGAAGTCGTGGCGCGGGTCGATGCGATAGGTCGGAAGGGCAACGTATAACGCCGCTCAGCTTGCGTTCAGTTGCCAATCGCGATCAGCGCGCTATCAGGGCGGCTTGGCCCTATGCCCATAAGATCAAGGAAGTCTGCTTCATGCGTTTCACCTGCGCGCTCAAGACCATGGCGATCGGTGTCGCCCTCGCAACCTCCGGCTTTGCCTATGCGCAGGGTGCGCCCGGTGGCGGCGGGGGTGACGAAGCGAAGCGGGCCGAGGCCGCCGTGCGCGCGCAGGACAATGCCAAGTCGCTGGAAACCGACCTGACCCCCAAGCTGCCGCCCGCGACCGTGCCGGCCGATCCGCAGAATATCTGGGATCTGGACCTGTCGACCGGCGGCCGTGTGCGCATCCAGTTGCGCCCCGACATCGCGCCTGCGCATGTCGAGCGGATCAAGGAACTGACGCGCCAGGGCTTCTATAATGGCCTCAAATTCCACCGCGTCATCCCCGGCTTCATGGCGCAGGGCGGCGACCCCAAGGGCGACGGCACCGGCGGATCGCAACTCCCTGACCTCAAGGCCGAATTCAATCCGATGCCGCATTTGCGCGGCACCCTGTCGATGGCGCGCGCGCAGAGTGAAGACAGCGCCAACAGCCAGTTCTTCATCGTCCTGCTGCCCCGGATGCAACTCGACAAGAAATATACCGTCTTCGGTCGCGTGATCGAAGGCATGCAATATGTCGATTCGATCGCGCAGGGCGAACCACCCGCCAATCCCAGCACGATCTTGCAGGCCTCGATCGAAAGTGACGGCAAGCCGCCGGTGACGACGCCGATGCCCGGCATGGCCGCCCCCGCCGCCCCCTCGATCACTGCGCCTGCACCGGAACAATAATAGGCCACAGCTTTCCGTTCGCTTCGAGCGAAGTCGAGAAGCCGCTCGCGCAGCGGCGCGCCCGTCTCGACACGAACGGTCACTGGCTTGATCACACGAAACAGATAGACCGATGCGCGTAGACCTGTTCGACTTCGACCTCCCACCGGAAAATATCGCGCTGCGCCCCGCCAGCCCGCGCGATGCCGCGCGGCTGTTGCTGGTGCCGGGGGCAGGAGACTTCGCCGACCTGACGGTACGCGACCTGCCGGGCTTGCTGCGCGCGGGTGATGTTCTGGTCTTCAACGACACCCGCGTCATTCCCGCCCAGTTGGAAGGCACGCGCGGCGAAGCGCGGATCGGCGCGACGCTGCATAAGCGCCTGGGCCTCCGCCAATGGCAGGCCTTCCTGCGCAATGCCAAGCGGGTGCGGGATGGCGACCGGATCGACTTCGGCGCAGGCGTCACCGCGATCGCCGGGCCACGCGACGAAGATGGTGGCGTGACGCTCGACTTCGAAGGCACAGAAGCGGTGGAAGTGCTGCTGGAGCGCGCGGGGCGCATGCCCTTGCCCCCCTATATCGCCAGCAAGCGCCCGACCGACGAACGCGACGTCAGCGATTATCAGACCATGTTCGCGCGCGAGGATGGCGCGGTCGCCGCCCCCACCGCCGCGCTGCATTTCACGCCGGACCTGATGGCGGCGCTGGCGCAGACTGGCGTGCTGACGGAAACGCTGACGCTGCATGTCGGCGCGGGCACCTTCCTGCCGGTCAAGGCCGACGATACCGACGACCATCGCATGCATGCCGAATGGGGTCGGATCGAACCGGCCACCGCCGACCGGCTGAACGCCGCGCGCGCGGCGGGCGGTCGCCTGATCGCGGTCGGCACGACGTCCCTGCGCCTGCTGGAAAGCGCGGCGAGCGAAGACGGCATCATCCATCCCTTTGCCGACGAAACCCGCATTTTCATCACCCCCGGCTACCGCTTCCGCGCGATCGACGGGCTGATGACGAATTTCCACCTGCCCAAATCAACCCTGTTCATGCTGGTCTCGGCGCTGATGGGCCGCGACCGGATGCAGGCCGCCTATGCCCATGCCATCGGCAGCGGTTATCGTTTCTATAGCTATGGCGATTCGAGTTTGCTGTTGCCCGCTGGGTAAGGGGCATAATTCAAAATATGTCCCAGACCGCTGATCGGTAGCCCAGTCGCTTGCGGTCCGCCGCGCTCCACTGATTGCGATGAAACATCAGGTCGAAGGCTGTGTTGCCCGCCGTATCCGCGCGCAGGGTTTCGGTCGCGCGCTGGAGTTTATGGATGACATGCGCGTCGGGCACATAATAGATTTTCTTGCCGGTAAACGTCCGCATCAAGTCGCAATAGGCCCGGTCGGAGCGGTAGTGGCGGCCGAATTCAGCGTCCAGCGGCCCTATGCTCTCAATGACCGGACGCCGGATATAGGCAGCGAAAAAGGGTGCATAATGGAGTTCGACCGGCCCACCATCATGATAGACATCAACCCGCAGGATGTTTCGATGATGGGCAGAAAGGTTGACGTCGGCCGCATAGGCAGGATTGGCATAGGGCGCATGTTGTTGCACCGTCTTGGTGCCCGGCGGCAGAATCTGGCGCGGCACCGTGATGCCCGCGTCAGCCAGGGCGAAGGCCGCTTGCTGCAAAGCCTGCACTGATCCTGGCTGCACGATGGCATCATTGTTCAGCAGCAAAATGTCGGCGTCGGCGCGCGCAATGGCAATGCCTTGGTTGACGGCATAGCTGAAGCCGTAATTCTCGTTATTCTCGATCAATCGCAACTGCCCCGCATCCCGGCGTTGGCGCAGCCGATCAACAACATCGTGATCCGATCCGTTGTCGACGACGATGATCTCCAACTGGCCCTTCCAATCGCGCGCGCAGAGCGCATCCAGGCACTGATTGATATCCTCCAATGATTGCCAGTTGGGAATGATGACGCTGACCGGATGGTGAAGGTCGCTCAGATCTTGCTTGGACAGGCGGGCCGCCATGCGATCTTGGAATTCGCGTCTTAATAATGTCATGTCATTGGGGCGATCATGGACGCGCGTGACCTGATTTTCCGCGCGATCGAAATGATATTGGGTCAACAGGACGGGAACGGTCCACAAACTCGCTTTGTCCATGATGCGCAGGATGAAATCGAAATCGACATAGCGGATCAACTGTTCGTTCAGTCCACCGATGTCGGCGACGAGGCTACGGCGATGGGCAAGCGAGTTGAGATCAATATAATTATTATTTTCCACCAGTGCCTTGTTCAAATGACCGTATCGAGCGGCAAAGGGCTCCTTGTCATTACCGCGAAACAGGAATTGGCCCGTGGCGATCGCGTCGGCTTCGGGCAGTTCCACGAAGGCACCGACGGTAGCGGCAAGATACCGATCGTCCCACATATTATCGCTGTCGAGATAGGCAATGATCTGCCCGTCGGACAATGTCACACCGATATTGCGCGCTTTGCACTGCCCGCCATTGCGTGACAAAGGAATGAGTCGGATGCGGGGGTCGTCTATGCCGCGAATGACGGCGACGCTGTCATCCTCGCTGCCGTCATCGATGATGATCAATTCAAAATTGCGATATTGCTGGGACGAGATCGACTGGATCGCTTCGCCTAGAATGTCGGCACGATTATAGATCGGCATGATCACTGACACGAGCGGCGGCTGTTCAAGCGCCAGCGCCTGTCGGGCGAGATGATCGGCGATATTCTCCATCACGGCGAAACAGCGCTTGTCCTCATCCATGAAGGGCACGGGAATCATCGGCTGGATCATCGAGCAGCGGAGAAATTCGTCAAAATTCCTGTAGGCTCGTATTGGCCGTTCCCATCGACAACTGCGGGTCGTGACCAACTGGCCCGTGGCGGCGTCGATCAGCGCGATGTCATGCGTGCTACCATCGACCAGGTTGCGCGGGACATTGACGTGAAAGGCGTGCCGTCCTTCGTTGATGTTATTATCCTTCAAGTCCTGGCGAAAGACCGAGGCGATGACGCGGATTTCCACATTTTCGCAGCGCAGGATGACATCGCGCGGGCAGGGGTCATCTGGCGCGGCGAGCCAGCCTCTTATCACGGCCGCGCGGGGATGGAGATCAAGGCTTCCCTGCAACGGCCTGGGGCGTGCCCGTGACCTGGCGATGGCCAGAGTCGCAAGGGTCTGTTTGATCGATACGACCTCCCTTGGCAGGTCATGGGGGAATGCGGTTTCAACGGCGAGGCGAGGGGAAAAGCCGCACGTGTCGCTCAATAATATCTGGCCGCCCATGATCGTCGCCACCATGCCGAACATGCGTTCGAGTGCATGCGCCGACAGGCCATCATCGGTATAGGATGCTTCTTCAAAATCGATTGGACATTGCGCGATGGCATCCAGGATGGAGCGCCGGAACCAGAAGCAGGATCCAGCGATAAAGCCCCAATCCTCCTTTCGAAAATCAAAATCATTCAATATCGACCCAAATAAATTTTCAATATTAGGTCCATTTTTGAACAAGTTCTTCGGGCCGTAAAGATATAGGTGTCGCGATCCGGCAATCAGTATGTTCGGAAAATTCCTAAAATATTCGATAATATGTCCGACATGATGGCTCGAAGATGAAACGCCCTGCAACAGTGTTTTTCGCCATTCTTCTGGTTCTTTCAGACCCTTCTTGGAATGTATTTTGCACAGGAAATCATATTTGGAGAGATCGACCATAGTGCGCAGTTGCAACAGGGCACCGAAATCCTGCCCTATATTTTTTACGGGGAATAATCGCGCATGGGGGAAGGATCGCTCGATATAGGATCGTTGCGCTGAATCGATGTCGTTTGAAAATGTAACGAATTGATCGGTCTCGTCAGGAAAAAAATCGACATGTCGTCGTATTTCTTCGACTGTATCGATATGCCATATATGCAATATCAGCGCATTATCGGACATGATATGATCAGAGTTTCCAATTCCTGGCCCAGAATAGTTACGTTCGCCTTGTTGAAACATCGGACTTCCGTAGATGGGATGACAGAATTGGTGGTAGGCTAGTCGTTATTATTGATCCAAATCAACAGAATTCATTTAGGTCAGACCTTCGTGCGAGATACGACGGCAGGTTCTGCGACTATTTCCCCACGAAAAGGAACCCCACCGCGCCCATGATGCAGGCGAAGGCGGCGAGGTGGCGCCAGTGGAGGGGTTCGCCCAGCACGGTGACCATGAAGCCGCCGAAAATGACCAGCGCGATCGCTTCCTGTGCGACCTTCAACTGTCCCGCGCTCCAGCCATGTGCATAGCCGATGCGGTTGGCGGGAACGGCAAAACAATATTCGACCAGCGCGATGCCCCAGCTGATCAGGATGACCAGCAGGATCGGCTTTTCCATCCCGCCCTTGAGGTGCCAATACCAGGCGATGGTCATGAAGACATTGGAGATGATCAGCAGGGCGATGGTCGGCATAGGGGCCTCTTTTGGGACGGGCGAACGCTTTGGCACCGCGCACGGCGGCGGCGCAAGCGATCGTGCAAAAAGACCGTTGCAAGCGCCAAATCCCTCGCCTATAGGCAGCGCTCCTTTGGGGCCTTAGCTCAGCTGGGAGAGCGCGTCGTTCGCAATGACGAGGTCAGCGGTTCGATCCCGCTAGGCTCCACCAACCCCTCCCTTTGGGGTTGCTCGAAGGACTTTACCGCCAGCGCCCTGCGCGCCTAAGGCGGTCTCATGACAGATATGGAAGATCGCAGCCGTCCGGCTGCCACCGTCGTGATCGTGCGCGACCGGGCCGATGGGCCGCCGGATATATTGATGATGGAACGGGCCAGCACCATGGCCTTTGCCGCAGGCGCGCTCGTCTTTCCGGGCGGCGCGGTCGATGCGGACGATCATGATCTGGCCGCGCGGATCGATCACGGACTGGAGCAGGACGAGGCCGCCGCACGCATCGCCGCGATTCGCGAAACGATCGAGGAAGCCGGGCTGGGCGTTGGCTTGCATGGCGTGGTGGACGCCGCCACCGTGCTGCGCCTGCGCGACGGCTTGCGCGAAGGCGTGGGCCTAGGGGCGTTGCTCGATCGGCATCGGCTGGAAGTCGCGTTCGATGCGCTGACGCCCTTTGCCCGCTGGCATCCCGCGCCCTTCGATCAGGCAACGCGGATCTTCGACACGCGCTTCTACATCGCCCGCGCGCCGGACGGACAGATGGCCACCGTCGACACGACCGAAAATGTAAAACTGTTCTGGAGCGGCGCGACGGCCACGCTGGCGCAATGCGATGCGGGGGAGGGGAAGGTGATTTATCCGACGCGGCGCAATCTGGAGCGGCTGGCCCTGTGCGCCAACCATGCCGAACTGGTCGCCCATGCGCGCGCCTATCCTGTCGAAAAAGTACGGCCCTGGCAGGAGGAGCGCGACGGCGAGCGCCATTTATGCATCCCCGATCATCTGGGATATCCGATCACGTCGGAACCTATGGGGCAGGTCAGGCGTGCTTGAGCCATGCGCAAACTTCATGTGACCCTTCGCCGGCTCGTCCTGCTCGCCGTCCTGCTGTTTCTCCTGCTGCTCGGCTATGCGCTGGTGCGGCAGCGGCCGCAGGACATGCCGTGGACTGAGCTGGACCTCAGCCAACCGATCGGCATGTTCACCGGGCGCAAGCTGACGGCGCTGACCGGTGACGCCGCGCAATGCCGCGCGCTGCTCGACCGGGCGGGCGTCGATTATGTCGCGGTGCAGCCGGGTGGCGCGGACCAATGCGCCTATGCCGACGCGGTGCGGTTGCGCGCGGAAAAGGATGCGATCGCGCTGGCCCCGGCGTCGGTCGCGCCGTCCTGCCCGGTCGTCGCCGCGCTCAAACTATGGGAGTGGCAGGTCGTGCAGCCCGCCGCCCAGCGCATCTACGGCCAGTCGGTACGGTCCGTGCGCCATCTGGGCAGCTATAGCTGTCGCCGCATGTATGGCCGCAGCCAAGGCGATTTCAGCGAACATGCGACCGCCGACGCGCTCGACGTGGCCGACTTCACCCTGGCCGACGGCCGCAGCATCAGCGTGCTGCGCGACTGGAAAGGTGAGGGCGAGGATGCGCAATTCCTGCGCGCCGTGCGCGACGGGGCGTGCGACCTGTTTGCGACCGTCCTGTCACCCGACTATAATGCCGCGCACCGCGACCATTTTCATCTCGACCAGGCCGAACGCGGCGCAATGGGGGGACGGGCCTGCCGGTAGGGGCCGCAAGGCTTAGATTGGCTCATTCGTCATAATAGACCAAGCTGCCCCGTGTGATATCCGTCAGTTACCGGAAAATGTCCAAGAACCAAAAGCTCGTCGTTCTGCCGAGTTACCTACGCTGCAGCCCCTTCAGGACACAAAAGCCTTTTCCACTGCGCCGATAGCCTGTTGTAGAGATTGGGCACGGCTACAATCCATGCCGCATTTCTCCTGCTGCGACCGCAGATTTCGCAACAGATCGCGTGCTGTATCCGCATTGCCGAGACGGATTTCCGCAATCGCCAGACCAGACACCGCACCGACATGGCGGTAGTGGCCCATTTTTACCAAAGTGCGGAAGTAGCGCTTCGCCGTTTCAGCATCGCCGACGCCCAGTGAAGCAACAGCTTTCAGGAATCGGGTCTGGCGATTGGCAGAGCGGGCTATACTGTCGGTGAGCATCGCGTCAGCTTCAGCATAGCGACCGTCAGAAATAAGGACGCTGGCGGCTTTGGCGGCTGAGACATCATAAGAGCGACCGCCCAGGTCTGTTGGTGTAGTGGTATCGCCCGTGCTGTTAGCCGAAAAAGCGTAAAGGCCGGACGATGTCACGGGGCCTTGCACGACCTGCGCCATTGCCGGCGTCGCTAAAGCGCAACAGAGGGATGTCAGGAAAGCCAATCGCATCGCATGCTCCTTCTCTATTAAAGAGAAGCTACGCGCATGTGAGTGGCGAGTCAAAACGCTTTTTAAACGGACATGCTTTGATATACATCGCGGCGATTGGACCGTGACCTACTGCCCAAACCCCGCATCCCGCGCCAACGCCACGGCTTCGCGCGCCGCTGCCAGCAACGCACCGCTCTTGGCCTCGCACTCACGCTGCTCATAATCGGGGTTCGAATCCGCGACGATGCCTGCACCGGCCTGCACATGCATCACGCCATCCTTCAACACCGCGGTGCGCAGCACGATGCAGCTGTCCATATTGCCGTCCGGCCCGAAATAGCCGACGCCGCCAGCATAGGCCCCGCGCGTTTCGGGTTCCAGCTCGGCGATGATCTCGCACGCGCGCACCTTGGGCGCGCCGGACACGGTGCCCGCCGGAAAGCCAGCGAACAGGGCGTCGAGCGCGTCCTTCTCTGGCGACAGGCGGCCGACCACGTTGGACACGATATGCATGACATGGCTGTAAAATTCGACGGTGTAGCTGTCGGTCACGGTCACGCTGCCAGCGGTCGCTACCCGGCCGACATCGTTGCGGCCAAGGTCGAGCAGCATCAGATGTTCGGCCCGCTCCTTGGGATCGGCGAGCAGGCTTTCGCGGTTCGCGGCGTCCTCCACGGCGTTCTTGCCGCGCGGGCGCGTGCCTGCGATCGGCCGGATCGTGACTTCGCCATCGCGCGCCCGGACCAGGATTTCGGGGCTTGACCCGATAAGCGCGAAGCCGGGCAGGTCGAGATAATAGAGGAAGGGCGAGGGATTGATCCGCCGCAGTGCCCGATAAAGCGCGATCGGCGGCAGGGTGAAGGGGCTGGTGAAACGCTGTGCCAGCACCACCTGAAAAATGTCGCCCGCCACGATATATTCTTTGGCGCGATCGACCATGGCGGCATAGCGGCCCGGCTCCAGCACCGGCGTCACGGCGATGTCGGCAATGTCGGCCGGGGCGGGGAGGGCCGGGATCGGTGCAGCCAGCCGCGCGGCGGTCGCTTCGATCCGCTCCAACGCCTGCGCGATGGCGCGATCCGCGTCGGCAAAACTGCCCTTCCACACCGGCGCGACCAGATAGAGCTGGTCGGCCAGGCGATCGAAGATCAGAATGACGGTCGGCCGCACGAACAGCATGTCGGGCAGGTCGATCGGATTGGGGGCAGGGCGGGGCAGTTTCTCGACCAGGCCCACCGTCTCATAGCCGAAATAGCCGACCAGACAGGCCAGCGCTGCGGGCAGCGCCGGGTCCATCTCTGCCCGGCATTCGGCGACCAGATCGCGCAAGGCGTCCAGCGCGGCCGCCTCCAGCGGCGCAAAGGTGTCGCGGTCGGTCGCCCAGTGACGGTTGATCGCGGCGCTCTGCCCATGGGCGCGAAACACCAGGTCGGGGGCCAGGCCGATCAGGCTGTAGCGGCCGCGCACCGCGCCGCCCTCGACCGATTCGAGCAGATAGTCGCCGCGATCGGCCTCGAACAATTTGAGCGCGGCGGAGATCGGCGTGTCGGTGTCGGCAATCTGCCGCCGCCACACCAGCGCGGACTCGCCGCGTTCCAACGCCGCCCGCGCCGCTGCGTCGCCCCCGCCTGCGATCATCTTATTGGTCGCCGCTGGTGGTGGCGGCCAGCGCCCTGCGCACGCCTTCGACCGCATTGGCATTGCGCGTGACCTTCAGATGCTTTTCGACCGCGCGCTCGAACTGCTGGCCATATTCCTGGCCGATCACTTCGCCGAGCTGGTCGCGCATCTGCGCCATCAATTCGGGCTGGTTCTTGGCATCGCCCCGTTCGATCGCGTTGAGCTGGACCACGAAATAGCCGCGATCCTGGCCGATCGGCAGCGTCTTGACCGTGTTCGCCGCCATCGAGAAGAGGATGGCGATTTCGGCCGGTGGGCGCTGCTCGCCGCGCATGATGTCGGCGCGCTTGCCACTCAGCGTCTGCGGCGCGGGCAGCTTGACGCCGGCCTGCGCGATCGCGTCGGCCAGCTTCA
Source organism: Sphingobium sp. D43FB (assembly GCF_002312805.1). Taxonomy (GTDB): domain Bacteria; phylum Pseudomonadota; class Alphaproteobacteria; order Sphingomonadales; family Sphingomonadaceae; genus Sphingobium. Next base: position 125,752 of record NZ_NMUA01000008.1, read on the forward strand.
TGCCCTTGGCGACCTTGGCGCGGATCTGTTCGGCCAATGCCTTCGCCTTATCGTTGCCGGCGTTCAGCTTATATTGCGCCTGCACGATCGGCTTGACCTTGGCCAGCGGCGGCGGCGCGGCGGCGACGATCTCGCCCGGTGCGATCATCGCATAGCGCTTGTCTGGAGTGATCGGCACCATCTGCGCGTCGTCGTCGGCGCTCATGGCAAAGACAGGCGCCAGCAGCGGCTGCACGTCGGGTGCGACCACATAGGCCTGATCCTCGACCTGCTTGCCGGTGGCGAGCAACAACGGGCTGGTTTCGAGCTTGAGGCCATTATCCTTGACCACTTCCTCGAACGTCCCGCCATCGGCGATCTGATCCTCCAGCTTGCCGGTAAAGTCGGCCAGCAATTGCTTTTCCTTCTGCGTCCGCAGCGTCGCGACGATTTCGTCCCGCACCGATGCCAGCGCGCGGGCGGGAATATCCTTGACCGCCGTGACGCGCAGCAACAGCCAGCCGAGCGGCCCGCGTACCGGACCAACCAGATCGCCTTGCTTGGCGGCAAAGGCGGCATCGGCCGCAGCCTTGCCCGCCGTTGTGGTCAGTGCGGCGGGCGTCTGGTCGGCCAGCGTCGCGACCGCGAGGCCAGCGCCCTGCGCCGCGGCGGACAGCGACGCGCCGCCCTTCACCTTGTCGGCAATCGCCTTGGCAGCCGCCTCGGTCGGTAGCACCAGCTGCTCCACCGTCCGGCTCTGCTTGGCGGCATAGGCGGCCTTGTTCTGGCTATAAGCGGCGGTGATTTCCGCATCGCTTGGCTGCGAAGCCTGCGCGAAACGCTCGGCATCGACCACGGCATAGCGGATGCGCCGCTGTTCGGGGATGGTGAAGCGATCGGCATTGCGCTTGTAGAAATCGGCCAGTTGCGCGTCGGTCGGGTCTTTCTCGTCCAGGAAAGCAACCGCCGGGATTGCCGCAACCGTGCCCTGCCGCGCTTCCAGCAGCAGCGAGGCATAGGGCAGGACCAGGCTGTCGCTCGGCTTGACGCCCATGCCGATCGGGGTCAGCAACTGCCGCTGCAGGATTTCGCGGCTGATATCGTCGCGCAGATCCTTTTCCGTCAGCCGCTCGCGCGCCAGCAGATTGCGGAAATTCTCCTGGCTGAAATTGCCCGCCGCGTCTTGAAACGCCGGGATTTGCGCAATCTGCGCATCGACCAGCCGCTTGGAGATATGCATGCCCTGATCGTCGGCAAAGGCGCGCAGCGCCAGCGACGCGACCAGCTGGTCATAGACCTGCGCCGCGCCGCCCTGCGCGAAGAAATCGTTGATCTGCAGACCGGGATCGGACCGGCGCGCATTGTCGAACACCCGCTGCACCCGCTCCTGCAATTCGGTTTCGGTCAGCTTGTAGCCCTTGGCCTTCGCCGCCGTGCCGCCACCGCCAAAGCTGGTGCCGAACTGGCCGCTCGACAGATCGCCCAGGATGAAGGCTGCGGCGATCGTCCCTAAGAATAGCAGCGCGAACACTGCCCCGAACCGGGATTTGATGAAGCGGCGAAAGACAGAAAGCATGAAAATATCCGAACTGCGGCGGGATGGCGGCCCGCTTTAAGGGCGGATGCGCGCGGCGGCAAGGCTTGCACTGGACAAATGCGCGAGCGCCGTTCATCGCCTCTGGCCAGTCCATGTCCCTTCCGATGGAGGCGTGACGCCACACAGGCGCGCGGCGGAGGGGGCGGGGCGACGTGCAGCAATAAAGAATAAGGGGAATAGACGATGAGCAGGCGCAAGCTGGTTGTCGGCAACTGGAAAATGAACGGGATGCAGGCCGCGTTGGACGAGGTCGCCGCCATCGGCGCACGCGCGGCGCAGCATCCAGCGGTAGAGGTCGGCCTCTGCCTGCCTGCAACGCTGATCGCGGCGGCGGACGCGCGCAAGGGCGGCGCCTTCATCGGCGCACAGGATTGCCACATGCAGGTAAGCGGCGCGCATACCGGCTGCCTGTCGGCGGCGATGCTGGCCGAAGCCGGAGCAAGTTGGACCATCGTCGGCCATAGCGAGCGGCGGCAGGACCAGGGCGAAACCGACGGCGATGTCGCGGCCAAGGCGTTGGCCGCCAAGGCAGCGGGCCTCGGCGTCATCCTATGCGTGGGCGAAAGCCTGGACGTGCGCGACGCGGGCGACGCCGAAGCGGTGGTGTCGGCGCAATTGCTCGCCTCCTTGCCCGACGGCGCGGCGGCGGACTGGCTCGCCATCGCCTATGAACCCATCTGGGCAATCGGCACTGGCCGCATCCCGACGATGGAGGCGGTCGCGACCATGCACGCCGCCTTGCGCGCCGCGCTGGCGAGCCGGATCAGCGACGAAGCGCAGGGTATGCGCATCCTCTATGGCGGATCGATGAACGGCGACAATGCCGCCGAACTGATGGCCATCGCCGATGTCGATGGCGGCCTGGTCGGCGGCGCCAGCCTGACCGCCGAAAAATTCGCACCCATCATCGCGGCGGCGGATGGGGTGGTGGGTTAGCGCACCAAATTCCTCCCCCGGCGGGGGAGGGGGACCGCTGGCGAAGCCAGTGGTGGAGGGGTGTAACCCCATCGATAGCGTGACACCCCTCCGTCAGGGCTACGCCCTGCCACCTCCCCTGCCAGGGGAGGATGGTTGGTTGTCGCCACCGCCGACGGGGTGGCGGTTCATTCCGAAACTTTCCACCGTTCGGGCTGAGCCTGTCGAAGCCCTCTGCTTCCTTTCGGTAGGCGTAGGGCGAACGGACTTAGAATGATCCCGTGCAACGTGAACGCGCGCAATGGTTGCCCCCGCGTCGCTTCGTCGCTATGTGCCCGGCAACGCCCTCCTTACCCGGACAGAAACCCGTCGCATGTTCACTTTTCTTCTCGTCGTGCAGGCCATCGTGGCCGCCCTGCTGGTCACCGTCATCCTGATGCAGAAGTCGGAAGGCGGCGGGCTGGGCGTGGGCGGTAGCCCGGCTGGCTTCATGTCGGCGCGCGGCGCGGCGGATTTCCTCACCCGGTCCACCTCCATCCTGGCGACGGTCTTCGTTCTGTTGTCGATCGCCATGGCGGTGATCGCGGCGGTGCGCCATGCCCCGACCGACATCGACACCTCGCTGGTGCGGCAGGCACCGACGAGCCAGGGCGCGCCCGCGACCGGCACCGTCGATCCGTTGACCGGTGCGGCCGATTCGGTCGGCAATGGTGCGGCGGCCAACGGCGCGGTTCCCCTCGCCAACTAAACCGTTCATCGACATCGCTGATCTTTTTTAAGCGCGCGTGGATTCGCGCGCTTGCCCTTTGTTGTTCCGAAAGGCTAACCCTTCTCTCCCATGGCGCGGTATATATTCATCACCGGCGGCGTGGTCTCCTCGCTCGGAAAAGGCCTCATGGCCGCATCCCTTGCAGCGCTGCTGCAAGCGAGGGGCTATCGCGTCCGCATTCGGAAATTCGACCCCTATCTCAACGTCGATCCGGGGACCATGTCCCCCTATCAGCATGGCGAAGTCTATGTGACCGACGATGGTGCGGAAACCGACCTCGATCTTGGCCATTATGAACGCTTTACCGGCGTTTCCGCGCGCCAGTCGGACAATGTCACGCAGGGCCGCGTCTATCAGACGATCATCCAGCGCGAACGGCGCGGCGATTATCTGGGCGCAACCGTACAGGTCATTCCACACGTCACGGACGAGATCAAGGCGTTCGCCCTCGCCGATACCGACGGTCTCGACTTCGTCCTGTGCGAGATCGGCGGCACCGTGGGCGATATCGAATCGCTGCCCTTCATGGAGGCGATTCGCCAGCTGCATAACGACCTCGATCGTGGCCAATCGATCTTCGTCCATGTGACGCTGGTGCCCTATATCGCGGCGGCCGGCGAATTGAAGACCAAGCCGACCCAGCATAGCGTCCGCGAACTGACGTCGCTCGGCATCCAGCCGGACATCTTGCTGTGCCGCTGCGAACATCCCTTGCCCGAAAGCGAGCGCAAGAAGATCGCCCTCTTCTGCAACGTGCGTCCCGAAGCGGTCATCCCCGCGCTCGACGCCTCCAGCATCTATGCCGTGCCGCAGCAATATCATGCCGAAGGGCTGGACGCCGAAGTCCTGCGCGCCTTTGGCATCGATGATGCCCCCGAGCCCTCGATGGAGCGGTGGGACGACATCATGGACCGGCAGCAGAACCCGGAAGGCGAAGTGACGATCGGCGTGGTCGGCAAATATGTCGGCCTGCTCGACGCCTATAAATCGCTGCACGAAGCGCTCCACCATGGCGGCCTTGCCAATCGGGTGAAGGTCAACATCAAGTGGATCGACGCGGAGCTGTTCGAGGAAGCGGATTCGGACATCACCGCCCGGCTTGAACCGATGCACGGCATCCTGGTCCCCGGCGGCTTCGGCGTGCGCGGGTCGGAAGGCAAGATTGCCTCGGTCCAGTTCGCGCGCGAACGCGGCGTGCCCTTCTTCGGCATCTGCCTCGGCATGCAGATGGCCTGTATCGAAGGCGCGCGGAACACGGCGGGTATCGAACAGGCATCGACCACCGAATTTGGCGAAACCAGCGAACCGGTCGTCGGCCTTATCACCGAATGGATGAGCACCGAAGGCTTGCAGAAGCGCACCGCCGAAACCGACCTGGGCGGCACCATGCGGCTGGGCGCTTATCCCGCCAAACTGACGGGCAATAGCGTCGTCGCTGGCGTCTATGGCACCACCGAAATCAGCGAACGGCACCGCCATCGCTATGAAGTCAACGCTGGCTATCGCGAACCACTGGAAAAGGGCGGGCTGCTCTTCTCCGGCATGTCGCCCGACGGCACGCTGCCCGAAATCGTCGAGCGGCCTGACCATCCCTGGTTCGTCGGCGTCCAGTTCCACCCGGAACTGAAATCCAAACCCTTCGATCCCCATCCCCTGTTCGCCAGCTTCATCGAAGCGGCGGTCAAGCAGAGCCGGTTGGTATAAGGAAAAAGGGAGCGCTTCGACGCTCCCTTTTTTTTGTCGGCGTTCAGGGACGCGCGGCGTCGAACAGATGGCGATATTGGCGCGGCTGGCACCGCAGATATTGGTTGGCCGCCTTGACGGTGGCACCAAGATGCGCCGCCGCATGCCATGGCCAGCGTGGATCATAGAGAATCGTCCGCGCGATCGCGATCATATCCGCGTCCCCGGTCCCGACAATCGCTTCGGCCTGCTCGAAATCGGTGATCAGGCCGACGGCGACGACGGGGATCGACACGGCCTGCTTGACCGCGCGGGCCAGTGGCACCTGATAGCTCGGCCCAACGGGAATCGCCTGATCGGGATGCAGCCCGCCGCTCGACACATGGATGGCCGCGCAACCCCGCGCCTCCAGCGCTTTGGCGAAGGCGATGGTCTGCTCGATATCCCATCCGCCCTCGACCCAGTCCGTGCCGGACACACGCATCGTCACCGGCTTGTCGGTAGGGAAGGCCGCGCGGACGGCATCGAAGATTTCCAGCGGCAGGCGCATCCGGTTGTCCAGACTTCCTCCATAATCATCGTCCCGCTGGTTCGAGAGGGGCGAGAGGAATTGATGCAGCAGATAGCCATGCGCGCCGTGCAACTGGATGGCGTCGATGCCGAGATGATGCGCGCGTTTCGCCGCGCTCACAAAAGCCTCGATCAGCTTGGCAATGCCATCGCGATCCAGAGCGCGCGGCGCAACGCTACCGGGCGTGAAGGGCAGGGCTGACGGAGCAACGGTCTGCCAGCCATTGACCGCGTCCGGCGCAATTTGCTTGCTCCCCTGCCAGGGGACGTGCGTCGATGCCTTGCGACCGGCATGGCCCAACTGAATCGCAATCGGCATGTCGGAATGGCGGCGCACGCTGTCCAGCACCTGTTTCATCGCCGCTTGGGTCGCATCATCCCACAACCCGACATCGGCATGGCTGATCCGGCCTTCGGGGAGGACGGCGCTGGCCTCGATCGTCAGCAATCCCGCCCCGGACAGCGCCAACTGCCCCAGATGGATCTGATGCCAATCATTCATCTGGCCATCGACGGCCGAATATTGGCACATCGGCGCGATGACGATGCGATTGTCCAGTGTCAGGCCGCCGACCGTTATCGGCTCGAATAATTTGGGGCCACTCATACACTATCCTTCAAACGGTGAAGCCTTCCGGCACTATGCCCTCGACCGCACGGATCGTCGATCGAGGGCATTGCGCTTATCGTCAGCGCTTGGGCGTCAGTTTCAACAACCGGCCTTGTGAGCCATCGCCGCCATCCTCCAGCACCCACAGCGCGCCGTCCGGCCCCTGGTCGACATCGCGGATGCGCGCGCCCATGTCCCATTGATCGCCCTTGGCTGCATTGTCGCCCTCCAGCTTGACCCGGACCAACGCCTTGCTCGACAGGCCGCCGATGAACAGCGATCCCTTCCAGGCCGGGAACATATCGCCCGAATAATAGAGCAGGCCGCCCGGCGAAATCACCGGATTCCAGCTCACCTTGGGTGCTTCGAAGCCATCGCCCGGCTTATGGTCGGGAATGTCGCGACCATCATAATGGCTGCCGTTCGACACGGTGGGATAGCCATAGTTGAGACCCGGCTTGATGAGGTTCACCTCGTCGCCGCCCTTCGGCCCCATTTCCTGCTCCCACAGGCGACCATCGCCGTCAAAGGCGATGCCGAGCAGATTGCGATGGCCATAGGACCAGATGGCGGGATGAAAGCCCTTGGCCGCCAGCGGATTGCCCGCCGCCGGGGTGCCGTCGGGATTGAGGCGCAACACTTTGCCCAGGGTCGATTTGGGGTCTTGGGCCGGATCGAATTTCTGCCGCTCGCCATTGGTGAAGAACAGATATTTGCCGTCGGGCGAAAAGGCGATGCGCCCGGAATAATGGCCATTGCCCTCGACATAGGGGCTGGCGCGGAAAATCACCTGCACGTCGGTCAGGCTGGTCGTCCCGTCGCTCGCCTGCGCAAAGGCCCCCTTGGCCAGCGCCACGCCCTTGCCGCCGTCACGGCTTTCGGAAAAGCTGAAATAGACCATCTTGTCCTGCGCGAAGCCGGGCGACAGGACGACGTCCATCAATCCGCCTTGTCCGGCGCTATCGACGGTCGGGATGCCCGCGATCGGGATCTTCGTGCCGTTCTTGGGATCGAACAACAGCATCTCGCCCGCCTTTTCCGTTACCAGCGCGCGCCCGTCGGGCAGGAAGGTCATCGCCCAGGGCGAATCGAAATCCGCGATGGTGGCGGTGGCGAAGGGCTTGTCGGCAGGCGCGGCCGCATTTTGGCCCGTGGCGTTTTCGGCCGAACAGGCCATGAGGATGAGGGGCAGGGCGGTCATGGCTATACGGCGCATCGCGATCTCCGGTTATGAGCGTTCACAGGTGGGTCTTGAGCGATAGAATGAGTGGGGACGATTAATGTTGCAGATTTAATGGTCTCCGCCTATATCGGCATTGCTTCCTTACATCGTCAAACATGTCAGGGTCGCAGGCAACCAGCCTGCGGCAGCGAAAGCGCGCATATATCTGGATTTGGAGATTGCATGGCGGACATCGCCGCACTGACAGCGTTGATCGAACCTGAGGCGAAGGCTTTGGGCTTTGACCTTGTGCGGATCAAGCTGTTCGGATCGGGCGATGATCGCACGCTTCAGATCATGGCCGAACGGCCCGAAACCAAGCAGTTGGTGATCGAGGATTGCGCCGCTTTGTCGCGCCGCCTGTCCGATTTGCTGGACGAGGTCGACCCGATCGAGGAAGCCTATCGTCTCGAAGTCAGTTCGCCCGGCATCGACCGCCCGCTCACCCGCCTGCACGACTTTGTCGAATGGGGCGGGTTCGAAGCGCGCATCACCGTGACCGAGGCGATCGAGGGGCGCAAGACCTTCAAGGGCATCCTTGGCGGGGTCGAGGGCGAGGATATCCAGTTTCGCGATACCAAGGCTGGCAATGTCGTCATCCCCTTCGGCCTGATCGATGGTGCCAAGCTGGTGCTGACCGACGCGCTGATTTCTGCTACCATGCCGCTTTCCTCCGATGGGGCGGATGAATTTGAAACCGAAGAATAAGGGTTCATAAGTCATGGCCAACGCCATTTCCGCCAACCGGGCAGAACTGATCGCCATCGCCAATTCGGTGGCGTCGGAAAAGATGATCGACAAGGCCATCGTCATCGAGGCGATGGAGGATGCGATCCAGCGCGCCGCGCGCGCCCGCTATGGCGCTGAAAACGACATCCGCGCCAAGCTGGACCCGGAAACCGGCGACCTGCGCTTGTGGCGCGTGGTCGAGGTGGTCGACACCGTCGAGGATTATTTCAAGCAGGTCGATCTGAAGGCCGCGCAGAAGCTGAAGGCAGACTCGGTCGTCGGCGACTTCATTGTCGATCCGCTGCCCGCGATCGACCTCGGCCGCATCGATGCCCAGTCGGCCAAGCAGGTGATCTTCCAGAAGGTCCGCGATGCCGAGCGCGAGCGCCAGCATGAAGAATATAAGGACCGCGTGGGTGAAATCATCACCGGCGTCGTCAAGTCGGTCGAATTTGGCCATGTCGTGGTGAACCTCGGCCGGGCCGAAGGCGTCATCCGCCGCGACCAGCAGATCCCGCGCGAAGTCGTCCGGGTCGGTGACCGGATTCGCTCGGTCGTGCTGAACGTGCGCCGCGAAAATCGCGGGCCGCAAATTTTCCTGTCGCGCGCCCATCCCGAATTCATGAAAAAGCTGTTCGCGCAGGAAGTCCCCGAAATCTATGATGGCGTCATCACCATCATGGCCGCCGCCCGCGATCCGGGCAGCCGCGCCAAGATCGGCGTCATCAGCCGCGACAGCAGCATTGATCCAGTCGGCGCCTGCGTCGGCATGAAGGGCAGCCGCGTGCAAGCCGTCGTGCAGGAAATGCAGGGCGAAAAGATCGACATCATCCCCTGGTCGGAAGATACCGCGACCTTCGTCGTCAACGCGCTGCAGCCCGCGCAGGTCAGCCGCGTCGTCATCGATGAGGAAGAAGAGCGGATCGAAGTGGTCGTCCCCGACGATCAGCTCAGCCTCGCCATCGGCCGTCGCGGTCAGAATGTCCGCCTCGCCAGCCAGCTGACCGGCAAGGCGATCGACATCATGACCGAGGCTGATGCAAGCGAGAAGCGCCAGAAGGAATTCGTGTCGCGCTCCGAACTGTTCCAGAACGAACTGGACGTGGACGAAACGCTCTCGCAGCTGCTGGTCGCCGAAGGCTTTGGCGAGCTGGAAGAAGTCGCCTATGTCAGCGTCGAGGAACTGGCCGGGATCGAAGGGTTCGACGAAGACCTCGCCGCCGAGTTGCAGAACCGTGCGCAGGAAGCGCTCGATCGTCGCGAAGCCGCTGCGCGCGAAGAGCGTCAGGCGCTGGGCGTCGAAGATGCGCTGGCCGACATGCCGCACCTCACCGAAGCCATGCTGGTGACGCTGGGCAAGGCGGGCATCAAGACGCTCGATGATCTGGCCGACTTGGCCACCGACGAGCTGGTGCAGAAGAAGCGCGTTGACCAACGCCGCCGCAAGAGCGAAACGACCGAGGACAAGGGTGGCATTCTGGCCGCCTACGGCCTGTCGGACGAGCAGGGCAATGAGATCATCATGGCCGCCCGTGCGCATTGGTTTGAAGACGAGGAAGCCTGAGCCAAGATGCCATTTGTCGATATCCGTCTGGCCGGCACGGCAACCCGCGCGCAAAAAGCCGCGATCGTTGCCGACGTCACCCAGTCGCTCGTTGAGCGGCTGGGAAAGCCTGCGGCTGCCGTGCAGGTGGTGATTTCGGAAATTTCGACCGAGAATTATGGCGCGGCGGGTCAGCTTCTGGCTGATCGCGCGCCGGTTGTCGCTTTATCAAGGGAGGACGCCAATGTTGCGGACACTCCCCGATGAGCGTTTAGGCCTATCCAATAGCGTTGGGGTTGCCAGTTCATCCGTTTTGGCGGAGGGGCAGGCATGACCGAACGCAAATGCATATTGACCGGCGACCGCGCCGACCCCGACCATCTCATCCGCCTGGCCATCGGCCCGGAGGATCAGTTGCTCCCCGACCTGCGCGCCAAGGCGCCGGGACGTGGTGCCTGGATCGGGGTGTCGCGCGCCGAACTGGAAGTGGCGCTGGCCAAGGGCAAGTTGCGCGGCGCCATCGCCCGCGCCTTCAAAACGGGCGAACTGGCGATCCCCGACGATCTCGCGGATCAGATCGAAACCGGCCTTCGCCGCGCGCTGCTTGACCGGCTGGGGCTGGAATCGCGCGCCTCGATGCTGCTGACCGGATCGGAAAAGATTGACGTCGCCTGCCGCAAGGGCCAGGTGCGGTTGCTGCTCCACGCAATGGATGCGGCGCCTGACGGCAACCGCAAACTGGACCAGGCGCTGCGCGTCGGACAGGAAGCGGAAGGCACGGATCTTGCGGGCATCGTCTTGCCTGTGGACCGCAACGCCCTATCTATGGCAATGGGGCGCGACAATGTCGTCCATATCGCAGTGACCGACTCGCGTGCGGCGTCGCGTCTGCGTGCGGCCATCGGCCGATTGGAAAGCTATCTGGGTTGCGCTGCTGAGGCGCCTGCGCATGGGGAGCCACGCTCCACCGATGCGCCGGGCGTCCAGGCAAACGTATAAATAAGGCGTCGGCGGGCCTATCCGGCCGAAGCGGAAGTGAAGGGTTAAGTTCGATCGTATGAGTGACAGCAAGGAAGACAAGCCGGTTCTGGGCCGCAAGCCACTGGGCATCAAGCGGACCGTGGAATCCGGTCAGGTGCAGCAGCAGTTCAGCCATGGCCGCAAGAATACGGTCGTGGTCGAAGTGAAGCGGCGCCGCGTCCTGGGCAAGCCGGGCGAAAGCACCGGTGGTGCGCCCGCTGCCACGCCGCAGGCCGATCCCGCGCCGACTGCCGCCGCTGCCGCGCCTGTCGCGCCGCGTCCGGCTGCGCCCCCTCCGCCGCGCCAGCAACAGCCGGTGCGCACCGCGCCGCCGCAGAGCCTGATGTCGCGTCAGGAATTGCAGGCCAAGCTGCTGCGTGAAGCCGAAGAAGCCCGCATGAACGCGCAGGAAGAGGCGCGTCGTCGTGAAGACGCCGCGCGTCTCGCCGCGATCGAAGCGGAAAAGCGCCGCGCCGAAGAAAATCGCCAGGCTGCCGAAACCGCCGCGTCCGCGCCAGCGGTCGAGGAAGCGCCTGCGCCTGAACCCACGCCCGTCGCCGAAGCGACCGCCGCGCCGCAGGAAGCCGCCGCTCAGCCCGCTGAAACGCCGGTCGAGGCCGACACTGGTGCCGCTGCTGCGCCGACCACGGCCGCTCCGCCGCCGCCGCGCCGCTTCACCCCGGTTACGCCGGTCAAGCGTCCCGAACCGACCAAGCCGGAACGCGCGAAGAAGGGCGAAGATAATCGTCGCCAGGCTGGCAAGCTGACCGTCACCAAGGCGCTGGCCGATGACGACAGCGCCCGCGCCCGCAGCCTTGCGGCGCTCAAGCGTGCCCGTGAAAAGGAACGCCGCGCCCATTATGCCGGTGGCTCCAAGACGCGCGAGAAACAGTCGCGCGACGTGATCGTGCCCGAAGTCATCACCGTGCAGGAACTGGCCAACCGTATGGCCGAAAAGGGCGCGGATCTGGTCAAGTCGCTGTTCAAGATGGGGCAGGCGGTCACGCTCAACCAGTCGATCGATCAGGATACCGCCGAATTGCTGGTCGAAGAATTCGGCCACCGCATCCAGCGCGTGTCGGACGCCGACATCGAAATCGGGATTGAGGGTGAGGCCGATGCGGTCGAAGCGCTCAAGCCCCGTGCGCCCGTGGTCACGATCATGGGCCATGTCGACCATGGCAAGACGTCGCTGCTCGACGCTCTGCGCGGCACCAGTGTCGTGTCGGGCGAAAGCGGCGGCATCACCCAGCATATCGGCGCCTATCAGGTGACGACGAAGAAGGGCGATGTCATCACCTTCCTCGACACGCCGGGCCATGAAGCCTTCTCGGAAATGCGTGCCCGTGGCGCGAACGTCACCGACATCGTCATCCTGGTGGTGGCGGCCGACGACGGGCTGATGCCGCAGACGATCGAAGCGATCAACCATACCAAGGCGGCTGGCGTGCCAATGATCGTGGCGATCAACAAGGTCGATAAGCCTGACGCGAACCCGCAAAAGGTGCGTGAGCGCTTGCTGAGCGAAGAGATCGTGGTCGAGGATATGGGTGGCGACGTTCAGGACGTGGAGGTTTCGGCGCTCAAGAAGACCGGCCTTGATGAGCTGATCGAAAAGATCCTGCTCCAGGCCGAACTGATGGAGTTGACCGCCAACCCCGATCGCGCTGCCGAAGGCAATGTGATCGAGGCGCAACTCGACCGGGGCCGTGGTGCGGTCGCGACCGTGCTGGTGCGCAAGGGCACGCTCAAGGTCGGTGACACCTTCGTCATCGGCGCGGAAAGCGGCAAGGTGCGCGCGCTGATCAACGACAAGGGCCAGCAGGTCAAATCGGCCGGACCATCGACCCCGGTCGAGATATTGGGCCTGTCGGGCGTGCCGATGGCAGGCGACCAGATGACGGTCGTGGAGAATGAGGCGCGCGCCCGTGAGGTCGCCGCCTATCGTCAGGAACAGATCACCCGCAAGCGGACGGCATCGGTGCCGACCAACTTCGAAAATATGTTCTCGGCGCTCAGCACCAAGGTCATCGAATATCCGGTGGTCATCCGCGGCGACGTGCAGGGATCGGTCGAAGCGATCGTCAGTGCGCTGAACCGCATTTCGACGGACGAGATCAAGGTGCGTATCTTGAGTTCCGGCGTCGGCGCGATCACCGAAAGCGACGTCACCCTGGCGTCCGCCAGCCGTGCCCCGCTGATCGGCTTCAACGTCCGTCCCAATGCCAAGGCGCGTCCGCTGGCGATCCGCGAGAAAATCTCGCTGCGCTATTATGACGTGATCTACGATCTGCTCGAAGAAGTGCGCAACGAAATGGCGGGCCAGCTCGCACCGGAACGCATCGAAACGATCGTTGGTCGCGCCGAAGTCCTGCAGGTCTTCCCGGCCGGCAAGAAGGACAAGGCGGCAGGCCTGCTCGTCATGGAAGGCATCATCCGCAAGGGGCTCAATGCGCGCCTCACCCGCGACGATGTCATCGTGTCGAAAACGGTCATCCACTCGCTGCGGCGCTTCAAGGACGATGTGTCCGAAGTCCGCGCGGGCATGGAATGTGGTGCGGTGTTGCAGGATACCAACGACATCAAGGCTGGCGACACGCTCGAACTGTTCGAGGTCGAGGAACGCGTTCGTACGCTGTGATAGGAAAGACGTGTCCCTGGCTTCGGCCGGGGCCATGAGGATGATATATGTCCAGTCAGAATGAAGGTCCAAATGTCCGCGCGCTGCGCGTGGGCGAACAGGTGCGGCACATCTTGTCGGAAATCCTGCAGCGCGGCGACGTGCATGACGATGTGCTGGCCCAGCATGTCGTGAGCGTCACCGAAGTCCGCATGTCGCCCGACCTGCGCCACGCCACGGTTTTCATCAAACCGCTGCTGGGCCGGGAAGAGGAGGCGGTGCTAAAGGCATTGCGCACCAACACCGCCTATTTCCAACGCGAAGTCGCATCGCGCACCCGGCTCAAATATGCCGCCAAGATCAAGTTCCTGGCCGACGACAGTTTCGACGAAGGCAGCCACATCGACAAGCTGCTGCGCGATCCCAAGGTCGCGCAGGACCTGGTCAAGGATGACGCGGACGAGGATTGACTTGGCTAACGGTAAGACGCATCTTACCGTCATGAACGCAAAAACGACTCTTTCGGCCAAGGGCCAGATTGTCATCCCTAAGGATGTGCGGGACCAACTCGGCTTTACGTCGGGGCAGGTGTTCGACGTCGTGCCGATGGGTGGGGGCGTGCTGTTGAATCCCCAGCACAAAAAGTCCGGTCGCAGCTTCGAAGACATCATGGTGGGTATCAAGGCCCGTTACCAGCATCAAGGGCCGCCCGTTTCTATTGAAGACATGGACCAGGCCATCACGCAGATGTTCCGCGACCGCCAGGACTGATGGCAGCGGCGATCGATACAAATGTGCTGGTGCGCTTCCTAACGGGCGACGACTTGGCGCAAGCGGCTGTCGCGGCTGACCGGATCAGGCAGGGGTTTATCTTATTGCCGACCGTATTGGTCGAAACGGAGTGGGTATTGCGCGCGAGCTATGGATGGCCGCGCGAGCGTATCGCGGCAGCCTTGCTTGACGTAATCGATTTACCGGAAGCGTTGGGGCAACCGGCCCGCATAGACTGGGTTCTGGATCGCTTTGCCGCTGGTGCTGATTTTGCTGAAATGATGCATGTGTCGATGGCCGCCGAGGCGGACCTGTTTTTGACATTCGACCGGCGGATTGAGCGGACGGTGGGGGATTCGCCTCCCGTCGCCGTCATGACGTTGACATGATATCGGGGAATCCAACCATGCGGGCGTTGCTGCTGTCCAGTGCACTTTTGGCATGCGCCTTTATCCCGGCCAATGCCAAAGAACCCGCCATCCACCCCGCCGTCACCAGCGATCCGTCGCCCGACGCGACCAATCCCGCAGGCATGAGCGCCTTTGTCATCCCCTCAGGTGACGGCGCGATGAACGCGGTTCTCTACACCGCTGCGGGCGGCGGGCTGCATCCGACCTTGCTGCTCCTCCACGGCTTCCCCGGCAACGAACAAAATCTGGATCTCGCCCAGGCCGCGCGCCGGGCCGGGTGGCATGTGCTGACGCTCCATTATCGCGGGTCATGGGGTAGCCCCGGCGATTTCTCCTTCGGCGGCGCGTCGGACGATGCCTTCGCCGCGCTCCAATTTCTGCAACAGCCCGCTACCGTCGCGAAATATCGCATCGACACCAGCGCGATCGTGGTGGCCGGGCACAGCATGGGCGGTTTCATGGCTGCCGATGTCGCCGCCGCCGAACCGCGCGTCGCTGGCCTGTTCCTGATCGACCCATGGGATCCCGCGCAAACGGTCGCCTCGCTCGCCACGGCGGAGGGCGCCGCGGCGTGGCAGGCAGAGGTGGCCAGCGACCTGCCGCCGCTCCACGGCGCGACCTATGACGGGCTGACCGGTGAAATCCGCGATCGCGGGGACAAATTCGACCTTGGCCGCCGCATGGCCGCCTATGGCCGCCGCCCGCTCAGCATCATCGGCGCGGAAAAAGGCATCGGCGATCAGGCGCGCAAGGCGGCGGCCGACGCGCAGGGCGCCAATCCGCAGGCGCGGCTGACGGTCTGGCCGACCGACCATAGTTTTTCCGACAGCCGGATCGCGCTCGCCGATGCGCTGGTGCGCTTCCTGTCGCGCGTCGCCCCGACGATCCGGTAAGCGACCATGGCGAAGCTCTATTTCTACTATAGCTCGATGAATGCGGGCAAATCGACGACGCTGCTGCAATCGGACTTCAACTATCGCGAACGCGGCATGGAAACGATGCTGTGGACCGCCGCGGTGGACGATCGCTATGGCCAGGGGCGGATCGTGTCGCGGATCGGGCTGGAGGCGCAGGCGCATCTGTTTGAAGCCGATACCGACATGTTCGCCGCCATCGCCGCGCGCCATCACGACACGCACCTCTCCTGCGTGCTGGTGGACGAAGCGCAATTTCTAAGCCGCGCGCAGGTCTGGGCATTGGGGCGGGTGTGCGACGAGCTGGGCGTGCCGGTGCTCTGCTATGGCCTGCGCACCGATTTCCAGGGCGAATTGTTCGAAGGCAGCGCGCAGTTATTGGGGCTGGCCGACAGTCTGAGCGAGATCAAGACGGTGTGCGATTGCGGGCGCAAGGCGACCATGAACCTGCGCGTGGACGGGGAGGGGCGGCCGATCCGGCGCGGCGAACAGACGCAGATCGGCGGCAATGACCGTTATGTCGCTTTGTGCCGCCGTCACTTCATGGCGCAGATGCGGGGCTGACAGCGCGCGCGCTGCCCTATAGGGGCGCACAATGCACGGCTGGATCATTCTCGACAAACCTCATGGCCTTGGCTCGACGCAGGCCGTCGCCGCGGTCAAGCGCGCCCTGCGCGACAGCGGCGCTGGCAAATGCAAGGTCGGCCATGGCGGCACGCTCGATCCGCTGGCGACCGGCGTCCTGCCGATCGCGATCGGCGAAGCGACCAAACTCGCCGGACGGATGCTCGACAGCGACAAGATCTATGATTTTACCGTAGCCTTCGGCGCGCAGACGGACACGCTGGACCTAGAGGGAAAGGTCATTGCCACCTCAGATATATTGCCGAGTTTCGGTGATGTAGAGGATGTGCTCGCCGACTTTATCGGTGAAATAGATCAGATTCCGCCTGTCTACTCAGCTATCAAGATCGATGGCGCGCGCGCTTATGATCTAGCTCGGTCTGGCGAAGCTCCCGACATCAAGAGCCGCCGCATCACCATCTATCATTTGGATTACCTTGGCGAGGAAACGGGCAGTGTCACCCTCCGCGCCCATGTCTCCAAGGGCACCTATATCCGCAGCCTCGCGCGTGACATCGCGCTGGCGCTCGGCACGGTGGGCCATGTCACCATGCTCCGCCGCATCAAGGCCGGTCCCTTCACCCTGGAATCCGCGATTTCGCTGGACAAATTGCGTCATGCTGCTAACGAGCGCGACATCGGTGGGCTTATGCTGCCGCTGACGGCGGGGCTGGACGACATCCCGGCTCTCCCCGTCTCTCCCGATCAAGCCCTTATGCTCCGCCAGGGGAAGGTATTGACCGGGATCACTGCCACCACCGGCCTGTATCTGGCGACGCAAGGGGACATCCCCGTCGCGCTGGTCCGGTCGGATGATCAAGAGATCATCGTGGTGCGCGGTTTCAACCTGATGTCGAGGGAAGACGATTAGATGACGATTACTGCCGAGCGCAAGGAAGCGCTGATCAAGGAATATGCCCGCGCTGAGGGTGACACGGGTTCGCCAGAGGTTCAGGTTTCGATCCTGACCGAGCGGATCACCAACCTGACCGAGCATTTCAAGGGTCACCACAAGGATAATCACAGCCGTCGTGGTCTGCTGATGATGGTCAACAAGCGTCGTTCGCTGCTGGACTATCTCAAGAAGAAGGATCAGGCGCGTTACACCGACCTGATCGGCAAGCTGGGCCTGCGCAAGTAAGCCTGTTAAAAGTGACGGCCCCCATGCGGGGCCGTTTCTGATTCCGGGGCAAGTCGCAATTCGGCGCTTTGTCCCGCTAATGCCACCTCCGTTCGCCCTGAGCTTGTCGAAGGGCTGTACTTTCTCAAGAGGAAAGGACGGGGCTTCGACAGGCTCAGCCCGAACGGGTTGAGGGGGCAACTATGGAGCAATATGGCTCCACCAAAGGCCCCGCCCGGCAATAGGGCCGATGCGGGCGAAGGAAAAAATCTATGTTTGACGTCAAGAAAGTATCGATCGAGCTGGCCGGCAAGACGCTGACCCTCGAAACCGGCCGCATCGCGCGCCAGGCTGACGCCGCCGTGCTGGCGACCTATGGCGAAACCGTGGTGCTGTGCGCCGTGACCGCCGCCAAGAGCGTGAAGGAAGGCCAGGACTTTTTCCCGCTGACCGTTCACTATCAGGAAAAATATTCCGCCGCCGGCCGCATCCCCGGTGGTTTCTTCAAGCGTGAGCGCGGTGCGACCGAGAAGGAAACGCTGGTTTCCCGCCTGATCGACCGTCCGCTCCGCCCGCTGTTCCCTGAAGGCTTCTACAACGAAATCAACGTCATCGCCCAGGTGCTGTCGTTCGATGGCGAAAGCGAGCCGGACATGGTGGCGATGATTGCCGCGTCGGCTGCCCTGACCCTGTCGGGCGTGCCCTTCATGGGCCCGATCGGCGCCGCGCGCGTCGGTTACAAGGATGGCGAATATCAGCTCAACCCGTCGCTGGACGAAGTGAAGACCGGCGAACTCGACCTGGTCGTCGCCGCCACCTACGACGCGGTGATGATGGTCGAATCCGAAGCCAAGGAGCTGTCGGAAGAAGTCATGCTGGGCGCCGTCCTGTTCGCGCATGACGCCAGCAAGAAGATCGTCGATGCGATCATCAGCCTCGCTGAAAAGGCCGCCAAGGATCCTTGGGACATGGCCAAGAGCGATGATCTGGGCGACCTGAAGGCCAAGCTCAAGAAGCTGATCGGCAAGGACATCACCGCCGCCTACAAGCTGACCGACAAGTCGGCCCGCTCGAACGCGCTCAACGAAGCCCGCGCCAAGGCGAAGGCCCAGTTGGCCGCTGACGGCCTGGACGCCCAGACCGTGATGGCCGGCATCAAGCTGACCAAGAAGCTGGAAGCGGAAATCGTGCGCGGCGCCATCCTTAAGGACGGCAAGCGTATCGACGGCCGTACCACCACGCAGATCCGTCCGATCGAAGCGATGGTCGGCTTCCTGCCCCGCACCCATGGTTCGGCGCTGTTCACGCGCGGCGAAACCCAGTCGATCTGCACCACGACGCTGGGCACCAAGGACGCCGAGCAGATGATCGACGGCCTCACTGGCTTGCATTATGAAAACTTCATGCTGCACTATAACTTCCCGCCCTATTCGGTCGGTGAAGTCGGTCGCTTCGGCGCGCCGGGTCGTCGCGAAGTGGGTCATGGCAAGCTCGCATGGCGTGCGCTGCACCCCGTGCTGCCGAGCAAGGACGAGTTCCCCTATACGATCCGCGTTCTGTCGGACATTACCGAATCGAACGGTTCCTCCTCGATGGCGACCGTCTGTGGCGGTTCGCTCTCGATGATGGATGCAGGCGTCCCCCTGAAGCGTCCGGTCTCCGGCATCGCCATGGGCCTGATCCTGGAAGGCAAGAATTTTGCCGTCCTGTCCGATATCCTGGGTGATGAAGATCATCTCGGCGACATGGACTTCAAGGTCGCCGGCACGTCCGAAGGCATCACCACGATGCAGATGGACATCAAGATTGCGGGCATCACCCGCGAAATCTTCGAAGCCGCTCTGCATCAGGCCAAGGAAGGCCGCGCGCATATCCTGGGCGAAATGGCCAAGGCGCTCGACAGCACGCGCAGCGAATTGTCGGCCCATGCCCCGCGCATCGAGACGCTGCAGATCGACAAGTCGAAGATCCGCGAAGTCATCGGCACCGGCGGCAAGGTGATCCGTGAAATCGTCGCCGAAACCGGCGCGAAGGTCGACATCGACGATGAAGGCCTGATCAAGATCAGCTCTTCCGATCCGGCGCAGATCGAGGCCGCGCGCAAGTGGATTCTCGGCATCACGCAGGAAGCGGAAGTCGGCAAGATCTATGACGGCAAGGTCGTCAACATCGTCGACTTCGGTGCTTTCGTGAACTTCATGGGTGGCAAGGACGGTCTCGTCCACGTCTCCGAAATGAAGAATGAGCGCGTCGAAAAGCCGACCGACGTCGTGTCGGAAGGCCAGGAAGTGAAGGTCAAGGTGCTCGAAATCGATCCGCGTGGCAAGGTTCGCCTGTCGATGCGCGTCGTCGATCAGGAAACCGGCAAAGAACTGGAGGACACCCGTCCTGCCCGTGAAGCGCGCGAACCCCGCGCCGGTGGCGAAGGCCGTGGCGATCGTGGCCGTGGTCCGCGTCGTGATGGCGGCGGTGGCCGTGGTGGCGAGCGTAGCGAAGGCCGTGGTGGTGAAGGTCGGGGCGATCGTGGCCCCCGCCGCGACCGTGGCCCGCGCGACGACGCAGCCAAGGATGATGGCTCGAACGCCGGCCTGCCCGACTTCCTGACGCAGGACTGATCGGCCGCTCGTCAGAGCAACCAAGAAAAAGAGGGCGTCCGGTTCATCCGGGCGCCTTTTTTCATGTCGCCGCCCGCCGACTGATTTCGATCAATGCACTGGCATGAAGTTCTGCTAGTGTAACGACATGGATATCGGAACATGGCATGCAGCGTAGCAACGCGCGGTTCGTCGAACGGCTACCGCTCGTTCTTAACCGACCGGTCTATGCTTATGCGTTGACGCTGTCTTTCTGTGGGCTGGCGCTGCTTTTGCGCTTCGCGGCGGAACCGCTGCTGCCCGACGGCTATCCGTTCGTGACATTCTTTCCCGCCGTCATTCTGGCGTCTTTCCTGTTCGGGGTCCGGCCGGGTCTGTTCGCCGCAATCCTGTGCGCCGCCTCCTCCTGGTATTTCTTCATCGCCCCCCGCAACAGTTTCGTCCTCAATCCGGGCGTGGCGGCTGCGATGATCTTTTACACCGGTGTCGTGCTTGTCGATATCGTGCTGATCCACTTCATGCAGCGCGCCAATTTCCACCTGGCCATCGAACGGGAACGCAGCGCGGCGCTCGCTGAAAATCGCGAATTGCTGTTCCACGAATTGCAGCATCGTGTGTCCAACAATCTACAGGTCGTGGCCGCGATGCTCGCGCTGCAACGCCGCCATGTCGACCATGACGTGGCGCGCCGCGCATTGGATGACGCCTCCGAACGGTTGGCGCTGATCGGCCGGATCAGCCGGGCGCTCTACGATCCGTCCGGCGCGGGGCAGGGGGTGCGGGCCTTTTTGACGACGCTGACGGCCGATGTCATCGAAGCCAGCGGCCGCACCGACATCGCAATCAGCGTCGATGCGCCTGAAGAGGTGCAACTCGAACCCGGCATCACCGTGCCGCTGGCGCTGGTCGTGGCCGAAGCGGTCAGCAACGCCATCGAACATGGCCTGCCGCATCGAGGCGGGACTATTGCCGTGGTGTTGGACCATCATGCAGGGGAGCTATGCCTGCGCGTGTCTGATGACGGCGACGGCGTGTCGCCCGATTTCGCCGTGGAGCATAGCAAATCCTTAGGGCTCCGCATCGCCAACACGCTGGCGGCGCAGATCGGCGGACGCTTTACCCTGGCACCGGGCGCGCATGGCGGTGCCGTCGCACAACTTATCCTGCCGCCACGCGCCGCCTGTTGATCGTGCGACAATTCTGCCGCTTGGCGGCAGCGATCCGCTCGGCTATGAACCGCATCATGCTGACGAAAACACTGACGCGCATCGGCGCGGCCACCACCCCGGTCCTGCTCGCTGCCGTTCTGCTTACGGGCTGCTCGACATCGAAAAACAAGGCCGACACCCAATATGTCGCCCGCGACGTGTCGACGCTGTATAATAGCGGCAAGGACCGGCTCGATCGCGGCCAGTATAAGCTCGCCGCCGCGCTGTTTGACGAGGTCGAGCGCCAGCATCCCTATTCGCCCTGGGCGCGCCGGGCGCAGCTCATGTCGGCGTTCAGCTATTATATGAACACCGATTATGCCGAATCCGTTTCCGCGGCGCAGCGCTTCCTTGCGATCCACACCGGCAACAAAGACGCCCCCTACGCTTATTATCTGATCGCGCTCTGCTATTATGAGCAGATCGCCGACGTCACCCGCGACCAGAAGATCACGCAGCAGGCGCTGGCGGCGCTCGGCGAACTGATCCGTCGCTATCCCGACACCCGCTATGCCGCCGATGCGCGGTTGAAGGTCGATCTGGTGAACGACCATCTGGCGGGCAAGGAAATGGAAGTCGGCCGCTTCTATCAGCGCCGTGGCCAGTGGATCGCCGCCACGCTGCGCTTCCGCACCGTGGTCGACAAATATGAGACCACCACCCACACGCCCGAAGCGCTGGAGCGGCTGGTCGAATCCTATCTCTCGCTGGGCGTCCCCGCCGAAGCGCAAAAGGCCGCCGCCGTATTGGGCGCCAACTATCCCGGCTCCGAATGGTATGAACGCTCCTACAAGCTGATGCAGCAACATGGCGGCAAGGCGTAAGAATTCTTGTCCCCCTCCCGCCTGCGGGAGGGGCTAGGGGTGGGCTGCGAGCGTAGCGAGCATCCGGCCCCGGCGTTGCCATACGCCGCTGCGCGACGCGCCCACCCCCAACCCCTCCCGCAAGCGGGAGGGGAGAGTCCTTTGATTTGCTAACCGCCCTGTCCATCCGCAATGTCGTGCTGATCGAAGCGCTGGACCTGGAGTTCGGCGCTGGCCTGTCCGTGCTGACGGGCGAAACCGGCGCGGGCAAATCGATCCTGCTCGATTCGCTGGGGCTGACGCTGGGCGCGCGCGCCGACAGCGGCCTCGTCCGCAATGGCGAGGCGCAGGCCAGCGTCATCGCGACCTTCGATCCGCCCACCGGTGACCATCGCGCCGCTGCGCTGCTGGTCGATAATGGTGTGGAGATGGAGCCGGGCGAACCGCTCATCATCCGCCGCATGGTCAAGGCCGATGGCGGCAGCCGCGCCTTCGTCAACGACCAGCCCTGCTCGGCCGCGCTGCTGCGTGAACTGGGCGGATCGCTGGTCGAAATTCACGGCCAGCATGACGATCGCGGCCTGCTCAACGCGCGCGGCCACCGCGCCTTGCTCGACGCCTATGGCCGCTGCGATACCGGCGCGGTCGGCACGGCGCATAGCGCGTGGCGCAAGGCCGCTGCCGCACTCGCCGAGGCCCGCGCCACGGTCGAAAATGCCGCTCGCGACCGCGACTATCTCGCCCATGCCGTCGAAGAATTGCGCAGCTTCGCGCCCGAACCCGGCGAGGAAGCGACGCTCGCCGAGGAACGCGCGACGATGCAGAAGGGCGCGCGCCTGACCGATGACCTCACCACCATCAGCGACTGTCTGACCGGCTCCGACGGCGGCCTCGCGCAGTTACGGCAGGCCGCCCGGCGGCTGGACCGGATCGCGGGCGAGGAACCCTTGCTGACCGCCGTCCTCGAAGCGCTCGACCGCGCCGTGGTGGAAGCGGGCGAGGCCGAGGATCGCTTGGCCGAAGCCGCTGAGGCGCTGAGCTTCGATCCCGCCCGGCTCGACAGCATCGAAACCCGCCTGTTCGACCTGCGCGGCCTTGCTCGTAAACATCAGGTGCAACCCGATGACCTCGCCGCCCTGTGCGAAGAGATGGCGGCAAGGCTGGCCGCGATCGAAGGCGGCGAGGAACATATCGCGGCGCTGGAAACGGAAGTCGCGACCAAGGCCGCCGCCTATCGCGCTGCGGCGCAGGCGCTGTCGGGCGAACGCCAACTGGCCGCCGGTCGCCTCGATGCGGCGGTGGCAGGCGAGCTTGCGCCCTTGAAACTCGACGCCGCCCGCTTCCGCACCGTGGTCGCGCCACTGGACGAGGGGCAATGGACCGCGCAGGGCATGGACCGGGTGGAATTCGAGATTTCGACCAACCCCGGCGCGCCCTTCGCCCCGCTGACCAAGATCGCGTCGGGCGGCGAACTCTCCCGCTTCATCCTCGCGCTCAAGGTCGCGCTGGCCGAGCAGGGTGGGGCGGACACGCTGATCTTCGACGAAATCGACCGGGGCGTCGGCGGCGCGGTGGCATCGGCCATCGGCGAACGGCTCGCCCGCCTGGCGCACAGCAACCAGATATTGGTCGTCACCCACAGCCCGCAGGTCGCGGCGCGGGGCGCGGGCCATCTGCTGATCGCCAAATCCAGCGACGGCACCGTTACCCGCACCGGCGTTCACGCGCTGGACGATCAGGAACGCCGCGAAGAAATCGCGCGCATGCTCTCCGGCGCAGAAATCACCGCCGAAGCCCGCGCCCAGGCGGATAGGCTGCTGGAAACGCTATAGGAGCAGATTAAGGCCGCGCGTCCCGACGGAAATGGCCGTCGCGCAGGAAATGCACGACCTGATCAACCACCGGGCGGGTGTAGATCATCGCCGTATGCGCAACGGGCAAGATCAGGTGATCAGCCTGTCCGGCCAGATGGGTGGCGGCGACGCTGACCTTGCCATCATTCGCCGCGCGGAACACAAGGCCTGGAAGCCAGGCCTGCATCGGCCGGTCACCGGCAATGATGCCCAAAGGATAATCGACGGTGCCAAAGGCCTGCTCGACGGTAGCCTGCCGCCGCGTGCGCAATGCGTCCCCAGCGCGATGCAGGATGGGACCATGGAGGCGCAGCCGATAGAGGAGATCGGCGATCTCGCTGCCACCATTGGGTGTCCCTAACATCACGACGCGACCGAGATTGGCCGGACGGTGGCGCGCCAGATAAGCGCGCAGCACAAGGCCGCCCATTGAGTGGCCGACGCAATGGACCGGGCCAGCTTGCGCCTTCGCGAAGGGCGCGATCCGCGCATGGATATACTCAACGATGCGATCGATCGGCCAACGCCACGAGGGATAACCGATATTGCACACGGCAAAACCCGCGCGACGCAGACGACGGGCGAACAGCGCAGTCTGGACCGGATGGCCACCAAAGCCGTGCAGCAATATGATCGCTTCGGGCGATGACGCGGACTGGGCCATGCTGTCGTTCCATATTAGCGCGAGCAGTATAAGAAAAAGGCGACCCTCGCAGGCCGCCCTTTCCGTCGCGCGTCTAAACGCGGTTACTTCGTGCCTTCGGCCGCCTTGGCCCTGCCACCCTTTTTGCCCTTTTTGGGGGCAGCGGGGGTGATCTCAAAGGCAAGCGCCTCGTCCTTCATATGGACATGCACTTCGCCGCCATGGACCAGCTTGCCGAACAACAGTTCTTCGGCCAGCGGCTGCTTGACCTTTTCCTGCATCAGGCGGCCCATCGGGCGCGCACCATAGAGCTTGTCATAGCCCTTCTTGGTGAGCCAGGCCTTGGCCTCTTCGTCCAGCGTGATGTGGACGTCGCGGTCGGCCAGTTGCAGTTCGAGTTGCAGCACGAACTTGTCGATGACGCGGGCGACCACTTCGGGCGGCAGATAGCCGAACGGCACGATCGCATCGAGGCGGTTGCGGAATTCAGGCGTGAAGAGCTTCTTTACCGCATCCTCCTGCACATCCTCGCGCGTCAGTTCGCCAAAGCCGATGCTTTCCTTCGCCATGTCCGACGCACCGGCATTGGTGGTCATGATGAGGATGGTGTTGCGGAAATCGACGGTCTTGCCGTGATGGTCGGTCAGGCGGCCATTATCCATCACCTGCAACAATATGTTGAACAGGTCGGGATGCGCCTTTTCGATTTCATCGAGCAGCAGGACGCTATGCGGCTGCTGGTCCACGGCATCGGTCAGCAAGCCGCCCTGGTCATAGCCGACATAGCCCGGAGGCGCACCGATCAGGCGGCTGACCGAATGACGTTCCATATATTCCGACATGTCGAACCGCTGCAGCGGGATGCCGAGCAACGTCGCCAGCTGGCGCGCAACTTCCGTCTTGCCGACGCCGGTAGGGCCAGAGAAGAGATAGTTGCCGATCGGCTTGTCGGGATCGCGCAGGCCCGCCCGCGACAGCTTGATCGCCGACGACAGCGTCTCGATCGCCTTGTCCTGGCCGAACACCACGCGCTTCAAATCGGTGGTCAGGCTTTCCAGCACGCTCTTGTCGTCGGACGACACGGTCTTGGGCGGAATGCGCGCCATGGTTGCGATGACCTGCTCGATCTCCTTGGGCGTGATCACCTTCTTGCGCTTGGACGGCACCACCAGCATCTGCATCGCGCCGACCTCGTCGATCACGTCGATCGCCTTGTCCGGCAGCTTACGGTCGTTGATGTAACGCGCCGACAATTCCACCGCCGCCTTGATCGCGTCGGGGGTATATTTGACGTGATGATGATCCTCGAACGCGGAGCGCAGCCCTGCAAGGATCTTGATCGTATCCTCGATCGTCGGCTCGTTGACGTCGATCTTCTGGAAGCGCCGGAGCAGCGCCCGGTCCTTCTCGAAATGGTTGCGGAATTCCTTGTAGGTGGTCGACCCGATGCAGCGGATCGTCCCGCCCGACAAAGCGGGCTTCAACAGGTTGCTCGCGTCCATCGCCCCGCCGCTGGTCGCGCCAGCGCCGATGACGGTGTGGATCTCATCGATGAACAGCACCGCGTGCGGCAGCTTTTCCAGCTCGGTGACGACCGCCTTCAACCGTTCCTCGAAATCGCCGCGATAGCGTGTGCCGGCCAGCAGCGCGCCCATGTCGAGCGAATAGATGACCGCTTCCTTCAACACGTCGGGCACTTCGCCCTCGACAATCTTGCGCGCCAGCCCTTCGGCGATGGCGGTCTTGCCGACGCCGGGATCGCCGACATAAAGCGGGTTGTTCTTCGAGCGGCGGCACAGGATCTGGATCGTCCGGTCCACCTCCGACGCACGGCCGATCAGCGGATCGACCTTGCCGCGTTCCGCTTTCTCATTGAGGTTGACGGTGAACTGATCGAGGGCGCTGTCCTTCTTTCCCTTGCCGTCCTGCACCTTCTTTTCCTCCTCGGCTGCCCCCTTGGTCTCCTGACGCTCGGGCGCGGGCGTGCCCTTGCCGACGCCATGGCTGATGAAGCTCACTGCATCGAGGCGGCTCATATCCTGCTGTTGCAGGAAATAGACGGCATAGCTTTCGCGTTCGGAAAAGAGCGCGACGAGGACATTGGCCCCCGTCACTTCATCCTTGCCGGAGGATTGCACATGGAGGATGGCGCGCTGGACCACGCGCTGGAAGCCGCTGGTGGGGGAGGGGTCGCTTGCCCCCTCGACCTTGAGGCTGTCGAGTTCGGTGTCGAGATATTGGGTGACCGCGTCGCCCAGTTCGCCGACTTCCACGCCGCACGCCTGCATCACTTTTGACGCATGTTCGTCATCAATCAGTGCCAGGAGGAGATGCTCCAGCGTGGCATATTCATGTTTGCGCTCCGATGCGTGGGTCAACGCATTGTGCAGCGTGGTTTCCAGAGCGGGCGCGAATGAAGGCATATCTACTCTACTCCTGACCCCAATGAAGGGTGATGGTGAACCCTATGTCGGCATTGCTCGACGGCGGATCAAGGCGCAGCGCCCGATCGCCGGAATTGCCAGACTGTCCATGCCCTAATATGCCCTTGACCGGGGCGCTTGGGGCTTGACGTGGGGTCATCGATTAAATAGCGCCTCGGCACTTGCCTTATGGTTAACGGCGCTTTGCATTTTTGCTCTGGTGCGGGCAATTTCCGCTTCCAGGGCCGATATGCGGGCTTCCAGTTCAATCACGGACAGCGGGCCTAGATCCTGTTGGATAAGCCGGGTCAGAAGATCGTCGCCCTTGCGGGGGAGGTCGTCATCCATGTCCATGGTTGCCAATGTTGACCCTGTTGCTCACGGTGTCAATATGGACGGATGCTGGATCGGGCAATTTTGATGCATCGCAGCATCGGCGGTATTAGGGGGAATCTATGGCGGACGTTGAGGCCTTGCCCAAGGAGATGATGGCGATAGGCATCGCCGCGCCCGGTGGTCCCGACGCGCTGGTGCCGATGCGCCGCGCCTTGCCCGTTCCCGGCGATGACGAGGTGCTGATCCGCGTCGCCGCTGCCGGCGTCAACCGGCCCGATGTGCTACAACGACAGGGCAAATATCCGCCGCCGCCCGGCGCTTCGGACATTCCGGGGCTGGAAGTCTCCGGCACGATCGTCGCGGCCGGGCGCAGTTCGGACATGCTTGTCGGACAGCGTGTGTGCGCGCTGCTGGCGGGCGGGGGCTATGCCGAATATGCGGTGGCGCCTGCGGGCCAATGCCTGCCGGTCCCGGCGGACTATGACATGGTGGAGGCGGCGGCGCTGCCCGAAACCCTCTTCACCGTATGGACCAACCTGTTCGAGCGGGCCTATGCCGTCGGTGGCGACACCGTGCTGGTCCATGGCGGCACCAGCGGGATCGGCACGATGGCGATCCGCCTGTGCAACCTGTTCGACGTCAAGGTCATCGTGACCTGCGGATCGGACGAGAAATGCGCTCAGGCGAAGGGCTGGGGCGCGGACGAAGCGATCAACTACCGCACCCAGGATTATGTCGAAGAAGTCCAGCGCATCACCGGCGGGCAGGGGGTGCAGGCCGTGCTGGACATGGTCGGCGGCGACTATGTGCCGCGCAACCTCGAATGTCTGGCCGAAGACGGACGCCATGTGTCGATTGCCGTGCTGGGCGGCGCGAAGGCCAGCATTTTCATCCCGACCATCATGCAGAAGCGCCTGACCCTGACCGGCTCGACCCTGCGCGCGCGATCGGTCGGCTTCAAAAGCCTGGTCGCCGACGAACTGGTCCGCAACGTCTGGCCCTTCGTCGACGAAGGCAAGCTGCGCCCGGCCATGGACCAACGCTTCGCCCTGGCGGATGCGGCGAAGGCGCACGCCCGGATGGACGCCGGCGAACATTTCGGGAAGATCGTGCTAGTAGTGTGAGGGGATGAATTGGAGCGGTCCTGCCTCACCCGCCGTCATCCTGACGAAAGTCAGGATCCATTGGCTCTCCGTTTATGTTTCGGCACGACATGCCTTCTCCCCGTCATCCCCGCGAAGGCGGGGATCCATCTCCCACCATTTCCCACAGAATAGAGGTCGGGAGATGGGTTCCCGCCTTCGCGGGAATGACGGCGTTAAATAAACTTGCAGCAATCATTCAGCCACATCGACTAAGCCAAAACCCCCGCAAAACGTAGCATTTCCGTCATATTCGGTGCGGACTTGTAACAATGGCGCGCTAAGGACTCGGTCCCAAGGATAGACGTCTTTGGGGACCGTACCATGAACGCCATTACGCGCTTGCCCTTCCTGGGTGAGATGGAACAGGGCATCGACGACCCGTTCCACATCCCGGAGCGGGCGGGGCAGCGTCGCCGCTATCGCACCATCTGGATTTCGGACATTCACCTCGGCACGCGCGGCTGCAACGCCAAGATGCTGATCGATTTCCTCGACAGCGTCGACAGCGATACCATCTACCTTGTCGGCGACATCATCGATGGCTGGCGGTTGAAGCGGCGCTTCTACTGGCCCCAGACCCACAATGACGTGGTGTGGCGGCTGATGAAGCGCGCCAAGCGCGGCACGCGGGTCGTCTACATCCCCGGCAATCATGACGAAATGTTCCGCCAGTTCACCGGCATGAGCTTTGGCGGCGTGGAAATCCGGCGCAAGGCGATCCACCAGACCGCCGATGGGCGCAAGCTGCTGGTGCTGCATGGCGACGAGTTCGACACGATCATGCTCGCGCATCGCTGGCTCGCCTTTGTCGGCGACGCCGCCTACACGACGCTGATGCGCCTCAATGTCGTGGTGAATGCGGTGCGGCAGCGCATGGGCCTGCCTTATTGGTCGCTCAGCAAGATGGCCAAGCATAAGGTCAAGAATGCCGTGTCCTTCATTTCCCGTTTCGAGGAAGTGGTGGCGCATGAAGCCGGGTCGCGCGGCGTCGATGGGGTCGTGTGCGGCCATATCCACAATGCCGAGATGCGCGAAATCGACGGCATAGAATATTATAATGACGGCGACTGGGTGGAAGGCTGCACCGCGCTGGTCGAACATGATGACGGACAGATGCAGGTGCTGCACTGGGCCGACGAGATTGCGAAGCGCACCGCCGCAGAGGGCGTGCAGCCATCGGCGCGGATGGCGGCCTAAGGGGGCAGGGGACATGCGGATAGCGATCGTCACCGATGCCTGGGCACCGCAGGTCAATGGCGTCGTCCGCACGCTCCAGACGATCCAGGTCGAACTGGAGCAGATGGGGCATGAGATCATGGTGATATCGCCCGATCTCTACGGCTCCATTCCCTGTCCGACCTATCCCGAAATCCGCCTCGCGCTGGTGCGTCCCGCCGTCGTGGGCCAGGCGATCGCCGCCTTCCGCCCCGATGCGGTGCATCTGGCGACCGAAGGGCCGCTCTGCGTCGCGGCGCGGCGCTGGTGTCTGCGCAGCGGGGTGCCGTTCACCACCGCCTATCACACCCATTTCCCCGATTATGTCGCCCAGCGCACTGGGCTGCCGGCGGCCTGGTTCTGGCGCTATATCCGCTGGTTCCACGGCCCGGCGCAGGCGGTGCTGGTGTCGACCAAATCCGTGCGCGATCAGTTGCGCGCGCATGGCGTTGCCAATGTGCGCCCGTGGGGCCGGGGCGTGGATCTGACCGCCTTCACCCCCGACGCAGTGCCGCCCGCCCTGTTCGCGGACCTGCCCCGTCCGATCCAGCTCTATGTCGGCCGGGTCGCGGTGGAAAAGAATATCGAGGCCTTCCTCGCGACCGACCATCCCGGCACCAAGGTCATCGTCGGCGACGGCCCGACCCGCGCGGCGCTCGAACGCGCCTATCCGCAGGCGCGCTTCCTGGGCGCGCTGTTCGGCGCGGACCTCGCCGGCGCCTATGCGGGCGCGGACGTCTTCGTCTTCCCCAGCCGCACCGACACATTCGGCCTGGTGATGATCGAGGCGCTGGCCTGCGGCACGCCGGTCGCGGGCTATCCCGTCACCGGGCCGATCGATATCGTGACGGCCGAAACCGGCGCGCTGTCCGATGATCTGGGCACCGCCATTGCGCAAGCCCTGCCGTGCGACCCGGATGCCTGCGCCGCCTATGGCCGCAGTTTCAGCTGGGAACGCAGCGCCCAGGAATTTCTCTCTGGCCTGCACGCCATCGACCCGCTGCTGATCGACAGCGCCGCCTGACGCTTTTCCTTGCCGAACGGGGCGGGATGGACTATCTGCCAACGGTCGCGGCCGCCCTGCTTGGGCGGCCCTTATCGTTTTTACGTGCCGGAGAAGCCCCGTGTCCCAGCCTCTTATGCCCCACGCGACCGCCAGTTGGCTGATCGACAATAGCGCTCTGAGCTTTGACCAGATCGCCGAATTTTGCGGGCTGCACATATTGGAAGTGCAGGCGATCGCCGATGACACGGCCAGCATCAAATATACCGGCCGCGATCCCGTTCGCGCCCATGAAATCACGATGGACGAAATCCACAAGGGCGAACAGAATCCCGATTATCGCTTGAAGATGCTCAAGGGGCCAGAGCCGGTGCGCCGGACCAAGGGGCCACGCTACACCCCGGTCAGCAAGCGTCAGGACAAGCCCGATGGCATCGCCTGGATATTGCGCAACCACCCCGAAATCTCGGACGGCGCGATCGGCAAGCTGATCGGCACCACCCGCACCACCATCGCCGCGATCCGCGATCGCACCCACTGGAACATCTCCAACATCACGCCCAAGGATCCGGTGACGCTGGGCCTCTGTTCGCAGCGCGAACTCGACGCGCTGGTGGCCAAGGCGGCGAAGAAGCTCGGCATCGAAGCGCCGACCGATTCGCGCCTGGATGGCGATCGCGAAGCGCTGATCGAAGAGCTGCGCCGCGAACGGAAGGACGCGTTGCAGCGCGCCGAAGACGCGCTCAAGAGCGAGACCGACCTGATTTCGAGCGTCGCCACGATCATCGATCCGTTCAGCAACAACAAGGGCGAGGTGTGATGCCGTAGCGTCACGCGGCGACCGGGACAGGTCGTTGCAATGCAGCATTTTTTCAGGGCCGCGCCGGGCTTTCGGCGCGGCCCTTTTTGCTGTGCTTGACGCTTGCGTAAAGCGGGCGATGGCCATACACTTTGGGCCATGGAGAACATAGAAAAGCTCTGGAGAGAGAATTACCGCCACCCCGCTTTGTGGGACCAGACCTTCCCGCCATTATCGATGGGGGACATGGTCACCGACAGCGCGCTGGCCCATCCCGACGCCATCATGATTGATTTCATGGGTCGAAAATTCACCTATGCGGAGGTGTTCGGCCAGATCAAGCGCATCGCCTGCGGCCTGCAGGCGATGGGGGTGCAAAAGGGCGACCGGGTCGGCCTCTATCTGCCCAATACCCCTCATTATGTCGCCGCCTATTATGGCGCGCTGATGGCCGGTGCCATCGTCGTCAACTTCTCCCCGCTCTACACCGCCGCCGAACTCGAACATCAGGTCGAAGATAGCGGGACTAAGATCCTCTTCACTTTGTCGGCCAAGGCGTTGTTGCCCACAGCGCTCAAGGTGCTGGACCATAGCAGCCTCGAAAAGCTGGTGGTCGGTTCGGTCGCCGAAATGCTCTCGCCGGTCAAATCGCTGCTGTTCCGCTGGTTCAAGGCGGCGGAGACGGCCGCCCTGCCGCATGATCCCCGCGTGCTGCGCTATGACAAGCTGATCGCCAATCCGGGTGCCTGCACCGTGGCGGACATCAACCCGGAACAGGACATCGCCCTACTGCAATATACCGGCGGCACCACGGGCACGCCCAAGGGCGCGATGCTGACGCACCAAAATCTGACCGCCAATGCGCGCCAGGCGCAGGTGATCGACCCGCACGCGAACGAGCCGGATCGCATCATCGCAGTGCTGCCCTTTTTCCATGTCTTCGCCAATACCTGTACATTGAACCGTACAGTGCTGAACGGCGGCGAAATGGTGATGCTGCCGCGCTTCGACGCAGCGCAGGTGCTGGCCGCCGTACAAAGGGTCAAGGCGACTTCGCTGCCCGGCGTGCCGACCATGTTCCAGGCGCTGCTTGATCATCCCGCGATCCGCAACATCGACTTTTCCTCGCTGCGCGCCTGTATTTCGGGCGGTGCGCCGCTGCCGCTGGAAGTCCGGCAACGGTTCGAGGAAGCGACCGGGGCGAAGCTGATCGAAGGCTATGGCCTGACCGAAACCAGCCCGATCGTCTGCACCAACCCCTATGAAGGGCTGAACAAGACCGGCACCGTCGGCCAGCCCGTGCCAGGCACGCGGGTCAAGATCGTCGATCGCGAAGATCCGACCAAGCCGCCGCCGCCGGGCGAACCGGGCGAATTGCTGTTTGCCGGGCCGCAGGTGATGAAAGGCTATTGGAACCGCCCCGATGCCGACGCCGAAGTGTTCATGGGCGACTTCATCCGCACCGGTGATGTCGGTGAGATCGACGAAGACGGCTATGTCCGCATCGTTGACCGGCTAAAGGACATGATCTCGGTCGGCGGGTTCAAGGTGTTCCCCAGCCAGGTGGAATCAGTCCTCTATCACCACCCCGCCGTCAAGGAGGCACTGGTGATCGGCGTGCCCGACCATTATCGCGGCGAACAGCCCAAGGCCTTCGTCACCCTCAATGACGGGTTCGATATCGATGACGAAGCGCTCAAGGCCTGGCTCAACCCGCAACTGGGCAAGCATGAGCGGGTGAAGGCCGTCGAAGTGCGGCTGACCCTGCCCAAGACGCTGGTGGGCAAATTGTCGCGCAAGGAACTGGTCGCGGAGGAACGGGCGAAGGCGGCCGAATTGGCGACTGGAAGCGGCGGCTGACCCTTCCTATCTATGGCATCGAACATGGATAGGAATGACGATATGACGCAGGAAGTCGCAACGCTGGCCGGTGGATGCTTCTGGTGTACCGAGGCGGTGTACCAGAATTTGAAGGGCGTCAGCGGCGTCGAAAGCGGCTATATCGGCGGCGCGCGCCCGAACCCGACCTATGAACAGGTCTGTTCGGGAACGACCGGCCATGCCGAAGCGATCCGCATCAGCTTCGACCCTTCGGTCATCAGCTATGCCGACCTGCTGGACATTTTCTTCGCCACGCACAACCCGACGACGTTGAACCGACAGGGCAATGATGTCGGCACCCAATATCGCTCCGCCATCTTCCCGCATTCCCCGGAACAGGCGGAACAGGCGCGCGCCGCGATCAACCGCGCCCAGGCGGACCAGACCGACCCGATCGTCACCACGATCGAGGAGGATGCGCCCTGGTATCCGGCGGAGGATTATCACCAGAAATATTGGGAGCGGGTCGGCGAGAGCAATCCCTATTGCGTGGCGGTGATCCCGCCCAAGCTCGCCAAGCTGCGCAAGGGTTTCGCCGAACGTATCGAGGCCTGATCACCCCGCGATGGTGCATTGCGCTTTGCTTCGTCCTTAGGCTGCGGTTAATGTGCGCTATGCCATGTCGGCGGCGAAACAACTCGGGGGCTGAAAGATGACGAAGCTATTATGGATCGCCGCGCCGCTGATGCTGGTCGGTTTGACCGGCTGCGTGGCGAAGGCTGCGCTGGACGTCGTGACCCTGCCCGTGCGCGCGGGTGCGCAGGCGGCGGACTGGGCCACGACCAGCCAGGACGAATCCGACCGCAACTACGGCCGCAAGATGCGCGAACAGGAAGCGCGTGAAGGCAAGGCGCGCAAGAAAGCCGACAAGGAACGGCGCAAACAATGCCGCGAGGCCGGCTACGATAATTGCGGCTGAAAGCTGGTTTTTTCAACACCGTTCGTCCTGAGTAGCCCCTTCGACTGCCTGCCAAGGCAGGCGCTCAGGACACGCATTGAGCGAAGTCGAAATGGCGTATCGAAGGACTGATGCTTCGATACGAGGCTTCGACAAGCTCAGCCCCTACTCAGCACGAACGGTGTTGATTCAATCTAAGATTATTATCCTATGTTTTAAGCTCACGCCGCCGCGCGTTTCAGCCGGTCGTTGATCGCCGCGCCGATCCCCTCCATCGGGACGGGCGCAACCGCGATCTTCACCGCGGCGCTGGCGTCCGCAATGTGCAGCGCCGCGAACAGGCTGGCGGCGGCCTCGCGCACATTGGCGTCGGGGCTGAGGTTGATGTGGCACGGCATCAGGCCGAAGCCGATCAGATATTCATCCTTCTCCGCCCGCAACGCATTCAACCGCACCGGTTTGGACGGCGCATAATGGCTCTCCAACTGGCCGGGCGCCTCGATCTTGTGCGCGCCATTACCGATGACCACTGGCAGACCGCTTGCCTCCTCCAGCATCGCCGCCGTCACCGGACCAGGGCGCAGCAGCCGCACCTGATCGGCGTCCGGCGCTGCGATGGTCGATTCCACGCCTTCGCTGGTCGGCCCTTCGTCCAATATCATCCGCACCTTGCCGTTCAGGCTGGCCAGCACATGTTCGGCGCGCGTCGGGCTGATCGACCCGCTGCGATTGGCCGACGGCGCGGCGAGCGGCCGCCCGCTCTCGCGGATCAGCGCGCGCATCGCCGGATGCGCGGGCAGGCGCAGCGCGACGGTGGGCAGCCCCGCCATCACCAGCGGCGACAACCCGCTATCCGTCCGCACCGGCAGCACCAATGTCAACGGCCCCGGCCAGAAACGGTCGGCAAGGCGCATGGCGACCGGGGAGAAATCCGCCAGCCGCTCGGCCATGGCCCGATCAGAAACGTGGACGATCAAGGGGTTGAAGCTAGGCCGGCCCTTGGCGCTGTAGATTGCGGCCACGGCATGGCTGTCGGTGGCATCGGCGGCCAGGCCATAGACCGTCTCGGTGGGGACCGCCACGGGCTCCCCGGCGCGGATCAACAGCGCCGCCTCGCGCAGCGCCTCGGCACCATAACGGCAGGATTTGGTGGAATAGGCTGGATTGGCGATGGTCACTGTCCCCGCGATATAGACCTCGGTAGCTTCAAGTAAAAGTCCATTGCGACAGGAGAATGACATTGGTGGACCTGCGCTTGCCGCAGCGATCATCGCTGGCTAAGCCCGGCGCATGAACGACGCCCTCCTGATCCGCATCGCCGACGCGCTCGACCGGCTCGCACCGCCGCCAGCCGCTTGCGCCGATCTTACCACATCGCCCGCCTATATGTGGGACGGCCACGCCATCCAGGCGGTGGATGCCTTCACACCGGTCGATTACGATCTGCTGACCGGCATCGACGCGCAGAAGAGCGCCTTGCTGGAGAATAGCCGTCGCCTGGCCGCTGGTCATGCCGCGCATGACGTGCTGCTGTGGGGCGCGCGCGGCACGGGCAAGTCGGCGGCGGTGGCGTCGGTCGTCGGCCGGTTGCAGCGCGAAGGGCAAGATATCGCCCTGCTGCAATGCGCGACCGATGCGCTGGCCAGCCTGCCTGCGCTGTTCGCGCTGTTGCGCGGCACCGACCGGCCGTTCATCCTGTTCCTCGATGACCTCGGCTTCGACGAGGGCGTGGGCGACGCCAGGACGTTGCGCTCATTGCTGCAGGGCGGGACGGCAGCGCGCCCGGCGCATGTCCGCCTCTATGTCACCTCCAACCGCCGCCACATCGTTCCCCGCCACCTGTCGGAGCAGGACGACCCGATCAACCCGCGCGACGTGGTGGACGACCGCATGGCGCTGTCCGACCGCTTCGGCCTCAGCCTTGGCTTCCACGCGCTCGACCAGGACGCCTATGTGGCGATCGTCAGCGGTTATGCGGCCAAGCTCGGCGTGGCATTCGACCCGCTGGAAGCGATCCAATGGTCGACCCAGCGCGGCAGCCGATCAGGCCGCGTCGCCTGGCAATATGTGGTCGAACTGGCCGGGCGGCACGGGCTAACGGTCTAACGACAAAACTATCCTCCCCTGGCAGGGGAGGTGGCTGGCCGCAGGCCAGACGGAGGGGTGTCGCCGTCTCGATAGCATG
This sequence comes from Sphingobium sp. D43FB, assembly GCF_002312805.1. GTDB lineage: Bacteria > Pseudomonadota > Alphaproteobacteria > Sphingomonadales > Sphingomonadaceae > Sphingobium. The sequence goes on from NZ_NMUA01000008.1 coordinate 161,834, forward strand.
ACACCCCTCCATCATCGCTACGCGCTGACGGTCTAGGCGCTATTGCGCCTTCGTCACCCGCCACACCACGCCGCCGACATCGTCGCTGACCAGCAGCGCGCCCTTGGCGTCGGCGGTCACATCGACCGGACGACCGCGGGCATTGCCATCGGCATCCAGAAAGCCGGTCAAAACATCGACCGGCTTGGCCTTGCCCGCTTCGCCATCGGCAAAGCCCACGAACACGACCTTGTAACCCGCCGCCGGCTTGCGGTTCCAGCTGCCATGCAGGCCGACGAACGCGCCCTGGGCATAGGGTGCGCCCAGCGTCACCTTGTCAGCGAAAGTCAGCCCCAGCGGCGCGACATGATTGCCCAGCGCATAGTCCGGCCGCTTGGTATATTCGCGCAATTGCGGGCGCTGCGGCTGGACCCGGCGATCCTCATAACCGCCCCAATAATTCCACGGCCAGCCATAAAAGCCGCCAAATTCCACTCGCGTCAGATAATCGGGGACGAGATCGGCACCCAGCATGTCCCGTTCATTGACCACGCCCCACAGCGCGCCGCTCGTCGGTTCGAAGGCGAGGCCAACCGGATTGCGCAGGCCCGACGCGAAGATGCGATAGCTGCCATCCTTGGGATTGACCTCCAGCACCGACGCGCGGTTGGTCTCGGTCTCCATCCCGTTTTCGCCGATATTGCTATTGGACCCGACACCGACATAGAGCAGCCCATCAGGGCCAGCCGTCAGGCTGCGGGTCCAATGCATATTGGGGGCCTGGGCAGGCAGGTTCAGGATCTTGCGGCCCGCTACGCTGATCTTCAGGTCGCCCGGCTTATAGGGAAAGGCCATCAGCGCATCGCTATTCGCGACGTAAAGCATGTCGCCGACCAGCGCCATGCCATAGGGCGAGTTGAGCCCGGTCAGGAACGCCGTCTTTGTCTCGGCGCGGCCATCGCCATCGGCGTCGCGTAACAGGGTGATGCGGTTGGCGGACGGATCGCCCGCGCCAGCCTTCGCCATCAGATAATTCATCACCCGCTGGACGATGCCGTCCTTGGGCCGGGGCGGGCTGTTGGTTTCGGCCACCAATATGTCGCCATTGGGCAGGCGCAGCATCGAGCGGGGATGGACAAGGCCATCGGCAAAGCGCGCCACGGCAAGCCCCTGCGCCGCGACTGGCTGTTCACCGCCGGTCCATGGCTTCACTTCGGCGATGTTGATCGTCGGGACCATCTCGCTGCGCGGCTTGGTGAAGACCGGTTCGCGCCCCGTATCCGCGCCGGGCGGCAGTTGCGACGTGTCCCCCTGCGCGAGGTAGAGGAACGCGCCGCCGGCTACGACGATGGCGATGAGGGGGAGGGCGATGACATGCTTGTTCATGCCTTCCCATCTATGTCGCCGTGCGGCGCCGGGCAAGGCGGATGGACGGGCTTATTTGCCGCGTTCGCGCAGCCATAGCAGCAGGGCAATGAGGATGCCGAGCGCCAGGCCCGACAGCAGGCCGATGCTGGGCTGTCCCATCAATCCACCGGTGATCGCGCCGCCCAGGATCAGGAAAGCGATGATGGCGCCCGCGCCGGTGGGGTCTTTCTTGCGCTTCGTCATGCCCCGCCCTTGCCACGGCGCGGCGGCCAATGCCAGCGGCTTTGCGCGGCGATCCCGCCGGGACCGTTTCGGGACAGGCTGTGCCAGACTGGAGCAGCCTGTCCCGCTCTGGGACTTGGCTAACGGATCGTTCACGCTACCAACCCGCCTCCCACGCCAAAGCGGGGAAATGGCACGGCAATTGAAGCACTTGTCCGAACAGCCTATCGCTATAATCGTCGGGGGATCATCATGCAGCTACCATATCTTTCGGATCGAAAGAGCTATGACGACGCGACCGAGCTGATGGCGATATTCGGTGCCGATGCCGGCTATGAAGCCGCCGCCCGCGCCGACCGCAGCCTTGACCTCGGCAATCACATCCATTTTTGCCACTGGCGTCAGATCGAGCGGCTGATCGTCCTGTTGGCGGATGACCAGCCGATCGGCACCATTCACTAACCGGCGACGTCAGAGACGCAGGCCCGCTATTTCGGGCAGGCCCGCCAATATGTTGAGATTCTGCACCGCCGCACCGGCCGCGCCCTTGCCCAGATTATCGAGCGCCGCCACCAGCCGCGCCTGACCACTATCGGCATTGCCGAACACGAACAGCGCCAGCCGGTCGGTCGCGCCGACATGCTCCAGCTCGACCTGCCCCATCGCCGCGCTCTCGCTCAAGGGCGCTACGCTGACCAGCGGCGACCCGGCATAGGCGGCTGCCAAAGCGGCATGGACATCGGCCAGCGACGGCGCACCGGGCATGGCGCGCAATTGCAGCGGCACTTCCACCACCATGCCGCGATAGCCATTGGCGACGGCTGGCGCGAACAGCGGGGGATGGACCAGGCCCGAATAGCGGGTCATTTCCGGCACATGCTTATGCCCCAGGCCAAGGCCATAGGCGCGGAATGCGGTGGGCGCGCCGTCTGTGCCCTCATATTCGGCGATCATCGCCTTGCCGCCGCCTGAATAGCCCGATGCGCCCGACACGGTGACAGGCCAGTCGGCAGGCACCAGCCCCGCCAGCGTCAGCGGCCGGACCAGCGCCAAGAAGCCAGTCGGCCAGCAACCCGGATTGGCGACAAAGCGCGAGGCCGCGAGCTTCTCGCGATGGCCCGGCTCCAGTTCGGGAAAGCCATAGGTCCACCCGTCCGCCACGCGATGCGCCGTCGATGCGTCGATCACCCGCGTATGATCATTGTCGATCAGCGCAACGGCCTCGCGCGCGGCATCGTCGGGCAGGCACAGGATGACGATATCGGCCGCGTTCAGCGCATCGCGCCGCGCCGCCGCATCCTTGCGGTCCTTTTCATCCAGCGTGATCAGCGACAATTCGGGGCGTCCCGCCAGCCGGTCGCCGATTTCGATGCCGGTCGTGCCGACGCCGCCATCGATGAAGATAGTATGGCTCATGCGCCGATCCTCCGCCGTGCGATAATGGGTTGGGCATGGTCGTCGGCCAGCCGCGCGACGACATCGGCCAGCGGCTCCTTGACCACCGCCATCCAATGCGCGTTGGCGTGGAGCAACGTCTTGCCATCGGTCATGATGCCGACATGGCCCGGAAAGAAAATCAGGTCGCCCCGCCGCAACGCCGCGTCGCTCTCGATCGGCAAGCCGATGCCCTCGCATTGCAGATCGGTGTCGCGCGGCACGGCGATGCCGCAATGCCCAAGCGCCGCCTGCACCAGCCCCGAACAGTCGATCCCGCGATGGCCGCGTCCGCCCCACACATAGGGCTGGCCGAGATAGGCTTCGGCGACCGCGACCCAGTCGCTGTCCGCTTCGCTGATCGCTTTCGCATGGCGGCTATGGATATAGCCTTCGGCGCAACTGATGAACGCGCCTTCCACTTCGCCGGTGAACTGCGCGCCCATCGGCCAATAGTCGAGCACCTGCGCCTTGATGTCCGGCTTGCGAAACAGCGGCGCGGCCTGCGCGGTGATGCGGTGAGTCACTGTTTCAGCGACGTCCAGCGCCTCGCGCCGGATATAGCCGACATAGCCGTCATGACCGCAAAAGCCCCAGGCCCAGTCGGTCATCACGTCGAGCGCGTGGAATCTCTCGCCGCGCAACAATTCGGTCACGGCTTCGGCGCTGGGGGAGGGAGCCGACAGGATCGGCGTGCCCGGCATCACGCAGGTAAAGGGCACTGCGCGCGCATAATGGGCGGAAAAGAGAATGCCCGCTAGCGCCAGGTCGGCCAGGTCGCCGCGCGCGGCGTGGATACGGCGGTCAAGCGCGACCGAACGGCCATCCAGCTTGAACCGGCTTCTTTCAGGCGGTGCGTTCCGCTTTGCTGTTGTCGTGCCTATCATCGCGCGCGGTTCCTGCGATGAAATGATGAAAGGCGTCAAGGAATTCCGCCCCTTTGGGGGTCCGGGTGATGAAAATATTGCGTCGGTCGGCCACATCGCGCTCGCGGCGGAGATAGCCCAGCGCCGATAATTTGTTCAGCGCGCGGGTGATGACGGGCTTGGACACATGCAACGCTTCGGCAAGGCCGCGCACCGTATGCGGCCCAGCGCCGATATAGACCGTCATCATCAACGCCATCTGCCGGTTGGTGAGGTCGGGTTTGCCCGACCGGACATAATCCACCAGCGTCCGCATCCATTGGCGAAGCGGCTGAACTCCGGGGCGTTCAATGGCGGCAACCTGATCTTGTGCTGTGTGGACGTTCATGCGGGCTTAACGCACGATGCCCAATCGGGTTGCGTAACGGTCCTGCGGAATGTGACGCTTTACTTAGCGGGCTGGTAACGCTGCTGTAACAGCTTGAACGCCGCGCGCAGCCCCAGCGCCTCGCCGCCTTTGGGACGACCAGGCTTGGTCGATGGCCGCCAGGCAAAGGTGTCGAGATGCAGCCATGGTGTCCCTTCGGGCACGAAGCGTTGCAGGAACAGAGCGGCGGTGATCGCCCCGGCAAAGCCGCCTTCACCCGCATTGTTGATATCGGCGATGTCGGACTTCAACATATCGGCATAGCCCTCCCACAAAGGCAGCCGCCAGGTCGGATCATCCACGTCGGTCCCCGCCTGCGCCATGTCGGCGGCCAGCCGGTCGTCATTGGCGAACAGCGCGGGCAGGTCCGGCCCGACCGCGACTCGCGCTGCGCCGGTCAGCGTCGCGAAATCGACGATCAATTCCGGCTTCTCCTCCGCCGCGCGGGTCAGCGCGTCGCCCAGCACCAGCCGCCCTTCGGCATCGGTATTGCCAATCTCGACCGTCAGCCCCTTGCGGCTGCGCAATATGTCGCCGGGCCGGAAAGCGTTGCCGCTGATCGCATTTTCCGCCGCCGGGATCAGCAGGTGCAACCGCACCGGCAGCCGCGCCGCCATGATGAGCTGCGCCAGCGCCAGCGCATGCGCCGCGCCGCCCATATCCTTCTTCATCAGGCGCATGCCCGACGAGGGTTTGATGTCCAGGCCACCGCTGTCGAAGCTGATGCCCTTGCCGACAATGGCGATGCGCGGCGCGGCCGGATCGCCCCAATTAAGTTCTATCAGGCGCGGCGCGAAGTGCCGGTCGGCGGCCCGTCCGACGGCGTGGATCATCGGATAGCCATGCGCCAGCGAATCGCCGCGCGTCACCACGACGGTCGCGCCAGAGGACTTGGCGACCGCTTCCGTGGCCGCTTCCAGTTCGGCCGGGCCCATATCCGCAGCGGGCGTATTGACCAGATCCCGCACCAGCGCGACCGCCCGCGCCAGCTCGACCGCAGGCGCGATCCGCGCGACGTCGCCGGTCAGCAATTGGCGCGGCCCAACCGGAACATCCTCGCGGCGGTAACGGTCGAACCGATGCTGCCCCAGCATCCATCCCAGCATCGCCGCACCAGGCGACCCTTCTGCCAGGCGATAGCGCCCTTCGGGCAGCGTCTCGGCGAGGCGCGCCAGGCACCAGGGACCAAGCGCCCCCTTGTCCGCCACCCCGGCGACGACCATCCAGTCGCCCTCCCGCTCGCCCGGCAGGATCGCCGTCTCATTTGGCTTGGCCCGGAATTTCTGCGCCGCCAGCAGCGCGCGACTCTGTTCCGGGCGGGTCGCCAGCCAAGCGTCCAGCGCCTTGGCCTCGACCAGATGGATCGGATGGGCGGGCTGGCCCGTCTCGGCTTTGATGCAGTCGGCAAAATCGTTCATGGCAGGCATGTAAGGGAAAGCGCCGAGCCAAGGGAAGGCGTAATTTTTTCGTCGCCCCAACCGCACGGTCGGCCCTTTCTTCCTTTGCACTATCGCGCGCGTGGGCCTAGTTTCCGGGGCATAATCACAGCCAAGGAGAGTGACGATGCTTCATGCAGACGATCGTGGCCTACAGGCCCTTCGCGCGCGCGCCTACACGCTCGCGGAAACAGGACATTTCGAGAATATCCGCGCCGTCGAACAGGCGCTGATCGCCGAGGGCTGGCCCAATGCCGCGCAAGCGCTGGACAGCGAATATGCACGCAAGGCGGTCGGCGAACGCTGCCGCATGGCGCAGGCGCATTGATGCGGCGGGCGCACGCACCAAGCGGCCTGATCGCGCTGTTGCTGGTTGCAGCCTGCGCCCCGTCGTCCGACGCTCCCGTCGGCAATGCTGCCGAGAATGAAGCGGCCGCCCGCTATGCCGATCGCATGGCGGGCACGCCGCCCCCCGCGCCGCCATCCAAGCCCTTTGCGGTCAAGGAAGCGGCAGGCGGTTTGGAATTCGCTTATGCCTATCCGGCGGAAGCCGCCGCCGTCCCCGCGCTGGTCGACAAGTTCGCGCGCGACATGGCCGCGACCAAGGCCGACGCGCTCAAAATGGCGAAGGAAGACAGCGCAGCCGCAAAAGAGTCCGGCTATCCCTTCCGCCCGCACAGCCTGGAAACAGAGTGGAGCGTCGCGGCCGACACGCCCCGCTTCCTCGCACTCCAGTCGCAAACCTATGTCTATACCGGCGGCGCGCATGGGATGACCGGATATGACGCCGTGCTGTGGGACAAGGCGCGCAAACAGGAAAGCAGCGTCAAGGCGCTGATGACCTCACCCGCCGCCTTCTCCACCGCGATCCGCGACCGCTTCTGCGCCATACTCGACCAGCAACGCGCTGAAAAGCGCGGCGCCCCCGTCGTGCGCGGCGACGATGACTTCACCCAATGTATCGACCCGATGGAACAGGTGCTGGTGCCGACATCGAAGGATGGCAAGCTGATCGACGGCCTGACCGTGGTGGTCGGCCCCTATAGCGCCGGTCCCTATGCGGAAGGCAGCTATGAAGTCGCCTTGCCGGTCGACGCTGCGATGCGCGACGCGATCAAACCGGACTATCGCGATGCCTTCGTGGCGGTAGATTAGGCTAGCGCCCTTCCCAATCCTCCCCTGGCAGGGGAGGTGTCAGCGCGTAGCGATGACGGAGGGGTGTTGCCCTCTCGATAGGGTGACACCCCTCCGGCTGGCCTTCGGCCATCCACCTCCCCTTAAAGGGGAGGATTGGCATGGTTGGCTAAACCCTAAACCGGCACGCCATAAAGATCATGCTCATCGGCATCCTCGATCAGCACGTCGAAAATATCGCCCGACTTCCGCCCCTCGCCGACATCGCGCAAAAACACATTGCCGTCGATTTCCGGCGCGTCGGCCTGTGACCGGGCGGTCGCGCCGATGCTGCCATCCTCCTCGTCCGGTTCGCCCACTTCATCGACGATCACCGGCAGCACGCGCCCGACCTTGGCCGCCAGCTTCGCGGCGCTGATCGCGGCGGTCTTTTCCATGATCCGCTGATAGCGTTCTTCCTTGACCGCCTCCGGCACCGCGCCGGGCAGGGCGTTGGCCGCAGCCCCCTCGACCGGTTCAAAGCGGAAGGCGCCGACGCGGTCCAGCTGCGCCTCGTCCAGCCAGTCGAGCAGATATTGAAAATCGGCTTCCGTCTCGCCCGGAAAGCCGACGACGAAGCTCGACCGGATCGTGATGTCGGGGCAGATGGCGCGCCATTTATGGATGCGGTCCAGCACCTTGGCTTCATTGGCCGGGCGCTTCATGGCTTTCAGCACCGACGGCGATGCGTGTTGGAACGGAATGTCGAGATAGGGCGTCAGCAGCCCCTGCGCCATCAACGGAATGACCTGATCCACATGCGGATAGGGATAGACATAGTGCAGCCGCACCCACGGCGCTTTACCGTCCGCGTCCCGCAACTGCCCCAGTTCGCGCGCCATGTCGGTCATGTGCGCGCGCACTTCGCGGCCCTTCCACTGGCGCGGCTCATGCCGGGTGTCGACACCATAGGCCGACGTATCCTGGCTGATGACCAGCAATTCCTTGGTCCCCGCCGACACCAGCTTTTCCGCCTCGCGCAGCACCGCGTCGATCCGCCGCGATACCAGATCGCCCCGGATCGAGGGGATGATGCAGAAGGAGCAGCGATGGTTGCAGCCTTCGCTGATCTTCAAATAGCTATAATGGCGCGGCGTCAGTTTGAGGCCACCTTCGGGCACCAGGTCGACAAAGGCGTTGGGGATCGGCGGCGATGCATCATGCACCGCATTGACGACTTGCTCATATTGATGCGCGCCGGTGACGGCCAGCACCTGCGGGAATTTCGCGCGGATCAGATCCGCCTCGTCGCCCATGCAGCCGGTGACGATGACGCGACCATTTTCGGCCATTGCCTCGCCGATCGCCTCCAGCGATTCTTCCTTCGCCGAATCGAGAAAGCCGCAGGTGTTGACCAGCACGACATCGGCCCCGGCATAATCCGCTGACATCTGATAGCCGTCCGACCGCAGCTTGGTGAGGATGCGTTCGGAGTCGACCAGGTTTTTCGGACAGCCGAGCGAAACCATGCCGATCTTCGGCGCGTCAGGAAATTTGGTTGCCATGATGGTCGCGCACATAGGGATTTGTGCGCCAAATGTCACGCGCCGCCATCAGCCAGTCTGGTTACGGCCGGTCTTGGCCGTCGCCCTCGGCGATTTCGATGATCAGGTCACCACTTTGCAGGCTCTTGGCCCCCGGCTCCCAAAAGCCGATCGGCCGGTCGTCGCGATAGATACGCACGCCAAGGCCGGTGCTAACGGCGGAGAGCGGCTTGCCGATTTCCTCCGGCAACACCAGCCGTTCGTTCAACCGCACGCGCCCGCCCGATGCCGCCAGATCGGCCATATAATCGGCGATATGCTTGCCGCTGGTGCTGCCCGCCATCAACAGTCCGGCAAAGCTGACTGGATTGATGACGGTGGTCGCGCCTGCCTGCCGCGCGGGCAATTCATTATCCTCGTTGCGCACCACGATGCTGATCGGAATGCGCGGGGCCAGATGCCGCGCCGTCAGCGTGATGAGGATCGAGGTATCGTCGCGCCCGGCCGACACGATCATGCTGCGCGCCCGGTGGATCGCCACATCCTTCAACACGCTGTCGCGGGTCGAATCGCCGCACAATACATTGCACCCTTTGGACTCGGCCAGTTCCAGCGCCTTGTCGCTGCCGTCGATCACCACGATCTCGCGCGGGTTGGTGCCGCGCGCCAGCAATTCGCGCACCGCTTCCTGCCCACTGGTGCCGAAACCGGTGACGACGATATGATTGTGCAGATCGGCCTGAATACGTGCCATGCGCCACCTGTAGAGGATATTGCGGAGGAAGAGATTATAGGCCGTGCCCAGGAAGATGAGCCAGACGAACAGTCGGATCGGCGTAACGAACAAGGCTTCGAACAGCCGCGCTTCGGGCGTGACCGGGACGATGTCGCCATAGCCAACGGTCGTCACGGTGACCGTCGTGAAATACAGCACGTCGATGAAGCTGATATGATCGTCGAGATTGTCCTTCAACCCATCGCGGCCGATCCAGTGCAGCCCCAGTACGAGCGTGATCAGCCCGAACACCAGCCCGACGCGCCAGCTGATATCGACCCACATCGGCATCGACGAACGCCGCCGCAGGAAACCCTCGGTACTGGGGGAGGCGGCGCGGGGCTTGACGTTCATGGCGTCGGCAACTGGGTGAGGGGGTTCACGGGCACCCGGTCCTTGCGCAGTTCGAAATGCAGCTTGGGCTGGCTGGCATAGCCGGTATCGCCGGTCAGGCCGATCACCTGGCCGCGCGTCACCTTCTGCCCGCGCACCACATCGACGCGGCTGGCATGGCCATAGGCGCTGACCCAGCCGCTGCCATGGTTGATCAGCACCAGCCCGCCGAACACCGCTACCTTGTCCCCGGCATAGGCGACCACGCCATCGGCACTGGCCTTGATCGGGGTGCCATCGGCCACGCCGATGTCGATGCCGTTATTCTTCGCGCCACTCGCGCCGGGGCCAAAGCGCGAGACGATGCTGCCCTTGGCCGGCCAGGCGAAGCGGCCAGTCAGGCGGCTCGGCTGGGCGATCGGCACATTGCTCGGCAGCGGGCGGGGCGCGGCGGACGCCACCGCCACCGGCGCATTCTCCGCTGCCGCCGGCTGGCCCCCGGTCAATACATCATCGATGTCGATGCGAAAGGCGGCGGCGCGCTGTTCCAGGTCGGGCGCGCTTGCAGGCGTATTGCCGGGCAGCAGCAGGCGGCGTCCCCGCCGCAGCATATAGGGCTCTTCCAACCCGTTCACCGCGACGATCTGGCTCCACGGCACGCCATAGGCAGCGGCGATCGCGATTCCCGTCTCGCCCTCCGCCACCAGATGATAGCGGCCGCCGGGAATGGACAAAGCCTGTCCCACACGCAGGGCGAAGGGCGGCGTCAGCCCATTGACCCGCGCGATCATTTCCGACCCCGCGCCGGTGCGGTTGCCGATGCCGCGCAGCGTATCGCCAGGCTGCACGACATAGCGGGATGCCGTCACCGTCTGCGCATTGGCGACCACTTGCTGCGCGGTCCATACCGGTTCCTGCTCGACCAGTTCCACGCTCGACGCATCGGCGTCCAGTCGCGGCGGCGGCGTGTCGCCCCCCGTGCGGGTGCTTTCGGTCGGGATGCAGCCGCTCAGCAGCAAGAGGACAAAAGATAAGCGCGCGCGAGACATCGATGCCTGTCTATCGCATTGCCGACAACTTGCCACCCCCTGCGCTGTCAGGCGGAAAAGGCAGCCGCCGTCACCGCCATGGCGTTGTCCTGCGTCAGGTCATAATGCAGCGGCGTGACCGTGATATAGCCCTCCGCAATCGCCGCCAGGTCGCTGCCTTCGGGCACCGCGTCGCTGCTGCCCAGCGAGAACCAATAATAGCGATAGCCGCGCGGGTCGGTGCCCTCGACGATCTTGGTGCGATCGACATCGTGAAAGCCCTGCCGCACCACGCGGATGCCCTTGATCGCGTCGGGGTCGATCGCCGGGAAATTGACGTTGAACAACATGCGGGGCGTCACGGGCAGCGCGATCAGCGGGCGCAGCACTTTTTCGCCCCAGGCTTCCGCCGCGGCGAAGGGCACATCGTCGCCCATGCCCGATCGGGCATAGACCTGGCTCAGCGCGATGGATCTTATGCCCGAAATCGTCCCCTCCATCGCGGCGGCGACCGTGCCCGAATAGGTCACACGTCCTCGGCCAGATTGGCGCCGCGATTGACGCCCGACAGGATCAGGTCTGGCTTGGCATCCTTCATCAGATGCCCCACCGCCATCATCACCGCATCGGTCGGGGTGCCGGTGACGCTATAATGTTTCTCGCCATGTTTGCGGATGCGAAGCGGCCGGGTCAGCGTCAGGCTATGCCCCGCCCCCGACTGCTCCTCGCTCGGCGCGACGATCCAGATATCATCGGACAATGTCCGCGCAATCGCCTCCAGCACCTTGAGGCCGGGCGCATGCACGCCATCATCATTGGTCAGTAGAATGCGCATAGCCAAAAAAACTCCGTTCGCCCTGAGCCTGTCGAAGGGCATTCCTTCTTGAAGAAAAGAACGGGGCTTCGACAGGCTCAGCCCGAACGGAATCTTATTTCGGGGTAAGCGCCGTAGCCCCACCCATATACGGCACCAACACTTCCGGCACGATCACGCTGCCATCGGCTTGCTGATAATTTTCCAGCACCGCCACCAGCGTCCGCCCGACCGCCAGCCCCGACCCGTTCAGCGTATGCAGGAAGCGCGTCTGCTTCTCACCCTCCGGCTTGTAGCGCGCATTCATGCGCCGCGCCTGAAAGTCGCCGCAGTTGGAGACGGAACTGATCTCGCGATAGGTTTGCTGGCTCGGCAGCCAGACTTCCAGATCCCATGTCTTGCGCGCGCCAAAGCCCATGTCGCCGGTGCACAGCAGCATCTTGCGATAGGGCAGGGCAAGCGCCTGGAGGATGCCCTCGGCCGCCGCACACATGCGTTCATGCTCGGCTTCCGACTCGTCGGGCGCGCAGATGGTGACCAGCTCGACCTTCTCGAACTGATGCTGGCGAATAAACCCGCGCGTATCGCGCCCGGCCGACCCGGCTTCGGAACGGAAACAGGGGGTCAGCGCGGTCAGCCGCACCGGCAGTTCGGAGAGCGGCACGATTTGGTCGGCGACCAGATTGGTGAGCGAGACCTCGGCGGTGGGGATCAGCCAACGGCGCGTATTTGGGGGGGGTAGTGCATTCCAGACCTCATCGGTGAAGAGGCTGGGAGCCCTGTCCGGTGTTAAGCCGGTCTCACTGAGCCAAAGATCGTAAAGCTGTTGCTTTAAAAGATAATATTGCATTGGGTCTAGCGAAATGTCCGTCGTGAACAAATCCTTGGCGAACTTGGGTAATTGCCCAGTGCCGTATAACGCCTCATCCTTGACCAGCAACGGCGGATTGGTCTCTTCATAGCCGTTCACGCCGGTCTGCGTGTCCAGCATAAACTGCGCCAATGCCCGATGCAGCCGCGCCATCTGGCCCCGCAGCGCGGTAAAGCGCGCGCCCGACAGTTTCGCACCGCCCTCGAAATCCAGCCCCAGCGCCGGGCCGAAATCAGCATGGTCCTGCGGCGCAAAGTCAAAGGCGCGCGGCGTGCCCCAGCGGCTCACCTCGACATTGGCGTCCTCGTCCGCCCCCTCCGGCACATCGTCGGCGGGCAGGTTGGGGATCGCTGCCAGCATCGCCGTCAGCGCATCGCCCAATTCGCGCTCCTGTGCTTCCAGCGCAGGGGTGCCATCCTTTAGCGCCGCCACTTCGGTTTTCAGCGCCTCGGCTTTGTCCTTGTCGCCAGCCGCCATGGCCTGGCCGATCAGCTTGCTCGCTTCGTTGCGGCGGGCTTGCCCGACCTGCAACTGGGTCTTGATCGCCCGGCTTTGCTCATCGAGCGCCAGTATCTGCGCGGACAGGGGGGCGGCTCCGCGCCGGGCAAGGCCAGCGTCGAAAGCGGCAGGATTTTCGCGGATGAAACGGATGTCGTGCATGGCTAGTCCTATGCCGCCCTGCGATCGGCCACGCAACCCTGCGCGCTGTCATCCGTTAAAGGTCTATCCCCTGAAAAAGAGAGAAGGAAAAGGCGATGCAAATAGATCCGGGCGCACTTGTGCTGGTAGCCGACGGCCGCAAGATGTTGTTTTTCCGTAACAAGGGCGATGCCGCCATCCCCAATCTGGAAACCGAACAGGTCGAAAAGCAGGACAATCCGGCCGATCGCGATCAGGGCACCGATACGCCCGGCCGCGCCTTCAACTCGGTCGGCGGTCATCGCAGCGCCATGTCGGAAACCAATTTCCACGATCTGGAGGAAGACCGGTTCGCCGCGCAGGCCGCCGACATTCTCAAGCATCGCGCCTTTGCCAACGACTATGAAAAGCTGATCATCGTCGCACCGCCCGGCACGCTGGGCGAAATGCGCAAACATTATCACAAGGAAGTGCAGGACCGCTTGGCCGGCGAGATCGCCAAGGATCTGGTCAACCACCCGATCGCCGACATCGAAAAGATCATCGCCGACAATTGATCCCGCGCTGACGGCACACATACGAAAAGGGCGGCCTCCGATACCGGAAGCCGCCCTTTTTTCGTGACCTGTGTCGAAAGCGTCAGGCGGCGGCCTGCGCCTTGCGATCGGCAAAGCGGCGACGCGCGACCAGCGCGACGGCGGCCGCGCCGAACAGCAGCACCATCGGCGGCGCGGGGACATCGGTGCCGCCCGTGCTGCTCGAACCACCGCTGGACGAGGAACTGCTCGACGACGCGCTGCTCGATGAGGTCGAGGACGACGTGCTGCCGGTGCTGCCAAAGCTGGACGAGCCACCCGACGACGAGGATGAACTGCCCGACGAGGAGCTGCTCGAAGACCCGCTGCTGCCACTGCTGCCGCCCGTCGAACCGGGATGATCCGGCTTGTCGGGCTTGCCGCCGCTCGATCCACCCGAACTGCTGGAGGAGGAACTGGACGAAGAGGACGACGAGCTGGAACTGGACGAGGACGAGCTGCTGCTGACGCCCGACGATGTCGAGACGTTACCGCTCGACGTCGACACATTGCCGCTGGACGTCGATACGCCCCCGGTCGAGGTCGAAACGCCCCCGGTCGATGTGGACACGCCGCCGGTAGACGTGGACACGCCGCCGGTTGTCGAACTAGTCGAACTGCTGATGCCGCCGGTCGAGCTGCTGGTCGAGGAGATCACGACCGAACCCCCGCCGCTGCCGCCACCGCCGCCACCGAAGAAGCCACCCATGAAGCCGCCGCCACCAAATCCGCCGCCGCCGCCCATGACGATCGGCACGGCACCGCCGCCGCCCGACATCATCGGCATTTCCGCCGGTGCCATCGGGATGGGAGCGGGCAGGGGGATAGGCGCCTGCTGGCTGGTGACGGTCACCGTCTGGGGCGCGCAGGTCATGGCGGTCTTCACCACCTTGCGCTTCACCGTCCGCACGGCATAGCGCTTCTTGGGCGCAGCCTTGGTGCTTTTGGAACTATGGACCACTGCCGGGCGCGCGCTTTCGGCCACATGGACGGCACCGCCGCCAATGATCGCGCCGCCGCAGGTGCAGGCGCATAATTTAGCCAATGCCATCCGTACCGACATAGGTTCCACTCTTCTTTTATGTTACCTTCCCGCCCGCTACCGGCAAATCCGGAAAACAGGCTGGCGGGTATTCCCTATCCGCAACAACGCAAAATAAAGCGTTAACTGCAACGGCGTTAACCCTCAATAGCAGTCGCCTGTCGAGCGGTAATCCATATTTTTGCGAAGCGATAGGTTAACGTCCCACTATGGAACGGCGCTTGAGGGATGGGTAAAGAGCGAGGCGGGGGCGCCCTGCGTCCGCCCATGCGCAAAAATCCGCCCTCCCGCATGCGAGTCTCTGGAATGGCCGCTTGTGTCGCTGCCAGCCGATGGCTATGAGCGCCCCCACTGCATTATCACGGGCGACCGGTCGTTGAAACGCCGGGGCCTTGCGAGTCGGAGAGCCAACATGGCATCGGTCCTAAATTCCGATAAAGACGGTGAAAAACCGCCAAAATCGACTGTAACGCTTCCCGCCGACTATCGTCCTTCGCCCGACGAAGAGTTTATGAATCCACTCCAGCTGGAATATTTCCGCCAGCGGCTGTGGAGTTGGAAGAAGCAGATTTTGGCCGATTCCGAAGGCACGCTCGCCGTCCTTCAGAACGAACCGCTCCGCGAACCCGACCTCAACGACCGCGCATCGAGCGAGACCGACTGGTCGATCGAACTGCGCACCCGCGACCGCCAGCGCAAGCTCATTTCGAAGATCGAAGCGGCGCTCCGCCGGATCGACGATGGCGAATATGGTTACTGCGAAGTCACGGGCGAGCCGATCTCGCTGGGCCGCCTGGAAGCGCGGCCGATCGCGACGATGACGGTCGAAGCGCAGGAACGGCATGAACGCCACGAAAAAATCTCCCGCGACGATTAACGGTTTTTCCATCCCTCGCGCGTAGACATTTGTCATTCTACTGACATTTTACGCGCAGGTTGGATGATGAACGACGAACGGAATATCGCTGATCGGGGGCCGGCACGCACAGCGCCGCGCGACAGCCTGTTCCTGCTCACCAGCTTTGCCACGCCCGAAGGCGCGCCGCTGGGCAAGGCCCGCATCCGCAATCTCTCCGCCACCGGCCTGATGGCCGATTGCGAGCGCGCCATACCGGCCGATGCCAGGGTCGAATTTGAATTGCGCGGCGTCGGCAAGGTCAGCGGCGTGGTCGCCTGGTCGCGCGACGACAAGATCGGCATCGCCTTCGACGCGCCGATCGATCCGCAACTGGCGCGCAAGCCGGTATCGACCAGCAATCAGCAGGGCTTGCCCGACTATCTGCGCACCAACCCGCTCCTGCGCCGTTGACGTCCCCGCGCCCCACGGCGCGCCTGAACATCGCATAAAATAGCCCCGATCATCCTCATGGATGCGGGGCGTTTTGCGTCATAGGCTCGTGGCCTGGGGTGAGGTCGGATCGGCAGTCGGACGCTGCCGGATCCTGACCTCCTCCCTGGCGAAGATGCGGCTTAATGCTTGGCCGACATCTCCTCCTTCAGCCGCAATTTCTGCTTTTTGAGCGAAGCCACCAACGTGGCGTCGGGCATGGGCCGACTCGTTTCGGCCTTGATTCGGGCATCAAGGCCGGCATGCTTTGCCGAAAGAGCGGAAATATGGCTGTTCTCCATGACATTCTCCTTACGAGGGGTGATGGACGTAGAAGTAAATCATGATTCGTCCGCCTTGTCTCGCGTCGATTCGGGCTTTGCGATGGTCGCGCGAAAATTTGCGATGGCCCGCATGGGCTCGCCCCGCTATCAGTCCACCATCTGCCACGTTTTGGATGCAAGGGAGCGCCGTGAGCCGGGAAGACATCATGCGCCGACTGGAACTGTTGCGGGTGGAGCATCGCGATCTCGACACGGCCATCGCCGCGCTGGTCGATAGCGGCGGCGGCGACCAGATGCAGATCGCCCGGCTGAAAAAGCGCAAGCTGCGGCTGCGCGACGAAATCGCCCAATTGGAAGACGAACTGGTGCCCGACATCATCGCCTAATCTGGCGATCATGGTTAACGTTGCGCTAACCGATCTTAAATGGGACAGGACGCCAAAACGGGCGCAATGTCGGGCCTGACAAGGTTGCAAATTCATGTCAGTGATCGCCCATGCCCAGTGCAATATCTCTTGATCGCGGTCTGCATCGCGGCCTCGTGGACGGCCTCTATCTCGAAGCCATGCTGATGGCTGACGAGGCGCGATCCTATTTCGACGGCCGTGACGTAGCGGAAGACGGCATGGACGATCCGCTCCGCCGGGTCGCCTTCGCCTGCGAATCGCTCAAGGTGACGACCCGGCTGATGCACATCATCGCCTGGCTGCTCAGCCAGCGCGCCTGGCAACGCGGCGAGATCGGCGATGCGGACCTGTCCGACGAGAAATATCGGCTGGGAAAGGCCAGCGAAAGCGATCCGCTGCTGGTGGCGACCTTCCCCTTCGCCGCGCGCGCGCTGATCGAGGCGAGCCATGATCTGTACGACCGGGTGGCGCGGTTGCAGGATCGGCTCGACCGCATGACCGGTTCGCTCGCCATGCCGATGATCAACCCCGCGCGCGCCTTGCTGGATCGTCTCAACACCGCCTTCTAACGTCGGCCCGATACCAGTCCGGCGCAATTAGCGATAAATAGCGACGAAACCCCGCTTTATCGGCGCTATGGGACTGGCGCTTGGGCCAGCATCTGGTCTAGACCCGCGCCATGACCCATGGTTTGCGGACCCGACGCCGCTTTGCTGGCCGCCCGCAAGCCGCCCGGCTCCTTCTTGCGCCACTGCTGCTCGCCGCCCCGTGCGCTGCGTGGGCGCAGGATGCGTCGCCGCCGCCCGCCACGCCCGACGGCACCATGTCCGATGTCGATACCCAGCTAGACGCCATGCCCGACATCGGTCTCGACTGGCCGGACATGGGCCAGGCCGATACCGTCGTACCGCTGCCCGCCGATCCCGCCGATGTGCAGACCGCCGCGCCGGACATGCCCGCTACCATCGTCACCCCCGATGCCGAACCGGAAGAAGCCGTCGCCGCCTTTGCCGAAATCGGCGAAGAGCGCCGCTACACGGTGGCGCTGAACGGCATCGACGCCATCAGCGACGCGCAGTTCAAGCTGCGCTTCGATGAACTGTCGGTTCTGCGCCAGGGCGAGAACAAGGCCGCCAACCTCGCCCAGATCAACCGCCGCATCAAGGAAGATAGCGACCTGCTCGACCGGTTGCTGCGGGCCAAGGGCTATTATGCCGCGCGCATCCGCGGTGCCGTCTCCGCCCCGCCAGCGGGCAGCGATCGGCTGGCCGTGCGGTTCGCCATCACGCCCGGCACGCAATATCTGCTCGCCTCGGTTGATGTCGCGGGCCTCGCCGAAACCGCCAGCCGCGAACCGACGCTGCGCGCCGCCTTCCCGCCCAAGGTCGGCGACCCGGTCGATGCCGACAAGATCCTCGAAGGGCGCGACGCGCTCGCCACAGCCTTGTCGGAAAGCGGCTATCCCTTCGCCAAGGTGGACGAACCCGAAGTGCGGATCGACCATGAGGAACGACAGGGCGACCTCGACCTCATCGTCACGCCCGGCGGCTATCGCACCTTCGGCGCGATCCGCCTGAGCAATGCGGAATTGTTCAGCGCCCGCCATGTCCAGAATATCGCCCGCTTCGATCCCGGCGACCCCTATATGGCTTCCGATGTAGAGGATCTGCGCCGCGCCATCGTCGCGACCGGCCTTGTGTCATCGGTGACGTTGAAGCCGACCGATGCCGGCGATGGCGAGCATGTCGACCTGGCGATCGATCTCCGCCCCGCACCGCTGCGCACGATCGCGGGGGAACTGGGCTATGGCACGGGCGAGGGCTATCGCGCCGAAGTCAGTTGGCAGCATCGCAATTTCTTCCCGCCCGAAGGGGCCGTCACGGTGCGCGGGGTCGTCGGTACGCAGGAACAGACCGCTTCCTTCACCTATCGCCGCAATAATTTCCGCCGCCGCGACAATGTGCTGACCGGCCTGCTGTCGGTCAGCAACATCCGACGCGAAGCCTTTGATGCGCGGACCATCACCCTGTCGGGCGCACTGGAGCGGACCACCAACATCCTGTTCCAAAAGGACTGGGTCTGGCGCGTCGGCGCGGAATTGATCGCGTCGGACGAAGCCGATGCCTTTTCCGGCGGCTCACGCCGCACCTTCCTCATCGGCGCGGTGCCGCTCAGCCTCACCTATGACGGCAGCGACGACCTGCTCAACCCGACCAAGGGCTTTCGCCTCGGCGGCCGGATCAGCCCCGAACTCTCCTTTCAGGACGAAACCTTCGGCTATGCCAAGGTGCAACTCGACGGCAGCCTCTATCAGCCAGTGGGCGAAAAGCTGGTGGTCGCCGCGCGCGCCCGCTTCGGCAGCATCCTTGGCTCGACCGTCGAACAGATCGCGCCGTCGCGCCGTTTCTACGCAGGCGGCGGCGCATCGGTGCGCGGCTATGGCTATCAGGCGATCGGCCCGCGCTTCGGCGAGGATGACAATCCCGTCGGCGGCAAGAGCCTCGCCGAATTTTCGCTGGAGGCGCGGGTGCGCTTCGGCAATTTCGGCGTCGTGCCCTTCATCGACGCGGGCAATATCTCAACCAGCTTCCTGCCGCGCTTCCGCGACCTGCGCATCGGCACCGGCCTTGGCCTGCGCTATTACAGCAATTTCGGCCCGATCCGCGTCGATGTCGGCACGCCGATCAATCCGCAATCGGGCGATCCCAAAATCGCCGTCTATGTCTCGCTCGGTCAGGCCTTCTGATGACGGACGAAGCCCCCATCCACGCCGCGCCGATCCGCCGCCGCGCCTGGGACGGGCGCTGGCAACGCTGGGTCGCGGGCCTGCTCGCGGCGCTGCTGCTGATCGTGGCGGGATCGCTCGCCTGGCTCGATACCGGGTCGGGGCACCGCTTCCTCGTGTCGCGCATCGCGACCACCAAGTCCCGGTCAGGCCTGCAGATCAGCGTCGGTCGGATCGATGGCAGCATCTATCGCAAGGCGGTCCTGCATGACCTAGTCTTGGCCGACCCCAAGGGCCGCTTCTTCGATGCGCCCAGGGTCGAACTGGAATGGTGGCCCTTCGCCTGGCTGTCCAACCGGCTGGATATCGACCGGCTGGTGATCCCGCGCGCCACCCTGCACAAACTGCCCAAGCTCAATCCGACCCAGCGGCAGGGGCCGATCCTGCCCGGCTTCGACATTCGCCTGATGCAATTTTCGGTCGGTCAGCTGGCGATCGCGCCCGGCGTCACCGGCCGCGCCCAGACCGCGACCATCGCGGGCGACGCCGATATTCGCGGCGGCCGCGCGATCATCGATCTGGCCGCGCGCACCCTAGATGGCCGCGACGCGCTCAGCATCGCGCTCGACAGCCGCCCCGACGATGATCGCTTCCGCCTCGACGTCACCGTCAACGCGCCCAAGGGCGGCGTGCTGGCGACGATGGCGGGGCTCACACAGGATGGCAATCTGCGCATCGGTGGCAAGGGCAGCTGGACCCAGTGGGACGGCCGCCTGTCCGCCACGCTCGATGCCGCGCCCGCCGCCGACTTCGTTCTTGCGGCGCGAAGCGGTGCCTATTCGGCCCGCGGCACGGTCGAGGGGTCGGCCATTGCCGGGGGCAGCCTGATCCAGCGCCTGTCCTCGCCCCGCCTGACCGTGCGCGCCAACGGCACTTTGGTTGATCGGGTGATCGACGGCACCGCCTCGCTGCGCTCCGCCGCGATCGACCTGAGCGCGGACGGCGCGATCGATCTGCGTAACAATGCGCTCGACAATATGCGGCTCGACCTCACACTCGCCCGCCCCGAAGCCTTGCTCAAGACGATGCGCGGGCGCGATGTCGTGGCGAAGATCCGCCTCGACGGCCCGCTGTCGCAGCTTGGCTATGAATATCTCCTCACCGCGCGCGAACTGACGTTCGACAAGGCCCGCATCAGCGACGTTCGCGCCGAGGGCAAGGGCCGCACGGCTGGGTCCGGCCCGACCTTGATCCCGCTGCGCCTGAGCGCCCGCCGCCTGGACGGGCAGGGCGATCTGGTCGAAGGCATCGTGCGCAATTTCGCGCTCGACGGCGTGCTGCAACTCAACGGGCAGCAGATCGTCAGCAATCCCATGGAGCTGCGCTCCGACAAGCTGCGCGGCAAGCTGACCGTCCTCGCTGATCTCAAGACCGGCCGCTATGATATGGGCCTGGATGGCCAGATCGTCGGCCTCGCGATCCGCGGCTTCGGGGTGGTCGACGTCACCTCCAAATTGCGCGCCATGCCGCGCGCCGATGGCGGCCTTGGCCTCAGCGGCAGCGCGGCGGCACGGGTGCGGCGGCTGGACAATGATTTCCTGCGCACATTGGGCGGCGGTCTGCCCACGGCGCGCAGCGACCTGACGCTGCGCCCGGATGGCACGCTGGCGCTCACCAACATGCGCCTCGCCGCGCCCTTGTTGACGCTGGCGGGCAATGGCGTGCGCTTTCGCGACGGCACGCTGCATCTGGAGGGCCAGGGGCAGCATGATCAATATGGCCCGCTCACCCTGACGCTCGACGGCAATATCGAACGGCCGACGATCGACCTGATGCTTGCCCGGCCGATGGATGCGCTCGGCCTGCGCGATGTCCACGCCCATCTCATCCCCGACGCCAATGGCTATAGCTACACGGCGGAGGGCGGGTCGACGCTTGGTCCCTTCACCGGGCGCGGCGTCATCCTGCTGCCCCAGGGCGGGCAGGCGGTGGTGCGCGTCGCCAATCTCGCCGTGTCGGGCGTCACCGCCAGCGGCGACATCCGCCCCGTCACCGGCGGCCTCGATGGCCAACTGGCAGTCAGTGGCCCCGTCACCGGCTATGTCGGCTTCAAGCCGGTGGGCGACATTCAGCAGGTCCAGCTCAAACTGACCGCCAACGGCGCCAGTTTCGAAGGGCCGACGATCATCACCGTGCGGCGCGGCACGCTCGACGCGACGATCCTGCTCGATCCGTCGGGCACCACGCTCAAGGCGACGGCGCAGGCGCGCGGGTTGCGCGTCGGCGGGGTGCTGGTCGGCCGCTTCGCCGCCAATGCCGATCTGGTCGATGGGCGCGGCACTATCCGGGGCAGCCTGTCGGGCCAGCGCGGCCGTCTGTTCGAACTACAGGGGGAGGCGCAGGTCGATGCCGATCGCATCCGCGTCACCGCTGGCGGCACCATCGACAAGCGCCCGATCCGGCTGACCCGCGCGGCGTTGCTGACCCGCACCGACGATGGCTGGCGCCTGTCGCCCGCGACGATCAGCTATGCGGGCGGATCGCTGCAGCTTTCAGGCGAACTGGGCGCAAACGCCAACCATATCGAAGCGCGCATGGACAAGCTGCCGCTCGGCCTGCTCGACATTGCCTATGACAATCTGGGGCTGGGCGGCATCGCCACTGGCTCGCTCAGCTATGCGCAGCCGCGCGGCGGCCTGCCCACGGGCACGGCGGAACTGCGCCTGCGCGGCCTGTCGCGCTCTGGCCTGTCGCTCAGCTCGCGTCCGGTCGATGTCGGCGTCAATGCGGCGCTGGGCGCGGATCGCCTCGCCACCCGCATGGTGTTCGTCGCCGATGGCAAGACAATAGGCCGGGGCCAGGCGCTGCTTACCCCGCTTGGCCGCACCGGCAACCTCGTCGAACGGTTGAACGCCGCACCCCTGTTCGCGCAGCTACGCTATAGCGGCGCGGCCGATACGCTGTGGCGGCTGACCGGGGTGGAGATTGTCGACATGGGTGGTCCCGTCAACGTCTCCGCTGACATGCGCGGGACGCTCGGCGATCCCCGCATCACCGGCACCTTCGCCACGGACAATAGCACGATCAACAGCCCGGTCACCGGCATGCGGCTGGCCAAGGTTAAGGCGCGCGGCCGCTTCTCCGGCGCGCAGCTCGTCATTTCCAGCTTCGCCGCCGCCTCGCAAAATGGCGGGTCGGTCACCGGCACCGGCCGCTTCACCTTCAACGGCATAGCGGGCGTCGGCATGGACCTGGCGATGCAGGCGGATAATGCCGCGCTGCTGGAGCGCGACGATATCGCCGCGACCGTCACCGGCCCCATCACCCTGCGATCCGATGGCACGGGCGGGACGATCGGCGGCGATGTCATCCTCAACAAAAGCCGCTTCACGCTGGGCCGCGCCGCCGCCGTCGCCGCCATCCCCGAATTGCGCGTCGTTGAAATCAACCGGCGCGGCGAGGAGATCGAAACGGTCCGCACCACTGTCCCCTGGGCGCTGGCGATCAAGGCGCGCGCGCGCAACCGCCTAACCGTCACTGGGCTTGGCCTCGACAGCGAATGGCGCGCGGATCTGGACCTGGGCGGCACTGTCACCAACCCGGCCATTGCCGGGCGTGCCGAGCTGGTGCGCGGCAATTATGAATTTGCCGGCCGCCGCTTCGAACTGCGCGAGGGCCGCATCCAGTTCGATGGCAGGACGCCGACCAACCCGACGCTCGACATCGACGCCGTCGCCGATGTCAGCGACCTGACCGCCACCATCCATGTCGGCGGCACCGGCCTCAAACCCGACATCACTTTCAACAGCATTCCGGCTTTGCCGCAGGACGAACTGCTCTCGCGCATCCTGTTCGGCACCTCGATCACCAACCTGTCCGCGCCCGAAGCGCTGCAACTCGCCTCGGCGGTCGGCTCGCTCCAGGGCGGCGGCGGGCTCGACCCGATCAACGCCGTGCGCAAGGCGGCGGGGCTCGACCGGCTGCGCATCATTGCCGCCGATCCGACCCAGGGGCAGGGGACGTCTATCGCGGCGGGCAAATATCTCACCCGCAAAACCTATGTCGAGTTGATCACCGACGGGCAGGGCTATAGCGCCACCCGCATCGAATATCAGGTCACACGCTGGCTCTCGCTGCTCGGCGCCATCTCGACGCTCGGCCGCCAGAGCGCCAACGTCCGCGTGTCGCGGGATTACTAAGCCATGACCAAGTCCCGCATCGACGCTGCCGCTGCGCTCAGCGTCATGGACCTGTTCACCATCGGCATCGGCCCGTCCAGCTCGCACACCGTAGGCCCAATGCGCGCCGCGCGCCTGTTCATGGACTCTCTTCCTGCGCAGCCAATGCGGGTGTCGTGCGATCTCTACGGCTCGCTCGCGCTGACCGGGCGGGGCCATGCCACCGACACCGCCATCCTGCTCGGCCTGTCGGGCTACAGCCCCGAAGCGCTCGACCCCGACACCATCCCCGCCATCCTCGCCGCGATCCGCACCGATGGCCGCATCCGCGCGGGCAGCACCCATGACCAGTGGATCGCGTTCGAAGAAGCGCGCGACCTCATCTTCCACATGGGCGACTTTCTCGAAGCGCATAGCAATGGGATGCGCTTCACCGCCTGGCTCGACGGGCACAGCGAACCGCTGGTGCGCGACTATTATTCGATCGGCGGCGGCGCGGTGCTGCCTGGCGAGCGCGTCGCCGACGACGCCCCGCTCGGCCATAATGTCGTCCAGCCCTATCCCTTCTCGTCTGGCGCGGAGATGCTGGCGCAGGGCGAGGAGACCGGCCTCTCCATCGCCACCCTCGTCCTGCGCAACGAGGGTGCCTGGCGCACCCAGGCGGAAACCGACGCCTTCCTCGACAGTGTGATCGACGCGATGAGCGCTTCGATCGACCGCGGCCTCCAGCAAGAAGGCTTGCTCCCCGGCGGCCTCAAGGTCCGCCGCCGCGCCCGCGCCATCCATCAACGCCTGCGCCTGCAACAGGACGCGCTTGGTCCGGCGCAGATTTTCGAATGGGTCAGCCTATTCGCGCTGGCGGTGAATGAGGAAAATGCCGCCGGTGGCCGCGTTGTGACGGCCCCTACCAATGGCGCGGCGGGCGTCATCCCGGCGGTCCTGCATTATTATCGCCGCTTCGTTCCCGGCGCGGATCGCGATGGCGAGCGCCGCTTCCTGCTCACCGCCGCCGCCATCGGCTTTCTCTACAAGAAGCGCGCCTCCATCTCGGCCGCCGAAATGGGGTGCCAGGGCGAAGTCGGCGTCGCCTGCTCCATGGCCGCCGCTGGCCTTGCTGCCGTGCTGGGCGGCACCAACGGCCAGGTCGAAAATGCCGCCGAAATCGGCATGGAACATAATCTCGGCCTCACCTGTGATCCCATCGGCGGCCTGGTCCAGATCCCCTGCATCGAACGCAACACCATGGGCGCGGTCAAGGCGATCAACGCCGCCTATCTGGCTCTCCAAGGCGATGGCCATCATATCGTCAGCCTCGATGCCGTCATCGAAACGATGCGCCAGACGGGTGAGGATATGGCCAGCCGCTACAAGGAAACCTCGCTTGGCGGCTTGGCCGTCAACGTCGTGGAGTGCTGAGCTGGTTCCCTTCCATTCGTCGCTTTGCGCCGTCAAATCTGCGACGAAACGACAGTATTTGTGTCATATCTGCAACATAAGTCCTTGTTTATCTTAGGTTCATGAAACTTACGGCTCTGCGCGGCTTTCAGCGTCTCTCCCCTGCAGGGGGATGACAATGGAGTTTAGAATATGCGTAAGTTGATGGTCGCAACCCTTCTCGGCAGCGCCGCAGTCGCCGCCCCCGCCATGGCACAGGATGTCGGCCCGACCTTCACCGGTCCCCGCGTCGAAGCGATCCTGGGCTATGACCATGTCGGCGCCGGCAGCGATGTTGACAATAATAACGACCGCGATGACCAGTCGATCGACGGTCTGCTCTACGGCATCGGTGCCGGTTACGACGTGAACCTCGGCAGCGCCGTGGTCGGCGTCGAAGGCGAGTGGACCGACTCCACCGCCAAGTCCGATCGTCGCGATCCCACCGACCAGTTCGGTTTCGGCCGCGTCAGCCAGGGTCGTGACCTCTATGTCGGCGCGCGCGCCGGTATCCTCGCCAATCCCTCGACGCTCGTCTACGTCAAGGGCGGCTATACCAACAGCAAGCTGAACGTGCTGGCTGGCAACACCGACGAAACCACCGATACCGCGTTCAAGCTGGACGGCTGGCGCATCGGTGGCGGCGTGGAACGCGCGATCAACACCAACACCTTTGCCAAGGTGGAATATCGCTATTCCAAATATAGCGACGCCAATATCGAGTTCGCCAATGGCGCGACCACCGAAGATTTCGGCATCGACACCGACCGGCATCAGGTCGTCGCCAGCGTCGGCTGGCGCTTCTAAAAGCCGCTAAATAGGGGAGGGGGCCGGTTCACAAAACCGGCCCCTTTCACCATTTTACGACACTATCGCTCAGCCCTTCTGCACTATGTCCAGAAACCGCTTGTAGATGGTGATGACCTGATCCTCGATCGGCTTGGTCGGATCGGGCTTCTTCACCCCGGACCGGATCGCCCACGCCTGGGTCAATTGCGCGGCCACCTGGGCCGCCGTGTCGCTCGTGATCGCCATGATGATTCCCTCCATCATTTCGGTCCCGTCAGGATGAAGAATAGCCCGCCCAAGTCAACGCCATTTGCTGCAATGCAGCATAAGCCGGTGAAGCAGGGGGACAATTTCTCAGCGCCGCGCAGCATCGCCGTCCCAAGGTGCATCCCCCTAGCGCGACGGGCGCAAGGATGATATTGACATTAATGTGAGTAACGCGATTCCCCATCAATATTCCATCGGCATCGATGCCGCCGACATCGACTTCATGGGTCATGTCAACAATGCCAGCTACCTCAAATGGGTGCAGGAAGCGGTGCTGGACCATTGGCGCGCTTTGGCCCCGTCAGAGGCTGTCGCCGGACACCTCTGGGTCGCGCTCAAACATGAAATCACCTATCGCAAACCCACCTTCCTCGACGACGACGTGATCGCCACCGTGTTGCTGGAAAAGGTGCAGGGCGCGCGCGCTTTCTACGAAACCATCATCCGCCGCGGTGAAGAAGTGCTGGCCGAAGTCAAATCCAGCTGGTGCTGCATCGACGCCAGCAGCCTGCGCCCCGCGCGACTGACCCGCGACGTCATCGACCACTTCTTCGCCCCCGACGAAAAAGCCACGCAATAGGCACGGGTGTCGGGGAAGGCCAAACGACGGCGACCCACACCTCCGTCATGCCCCACACACCCCCCGTCATTCCCGCGAAAGCGGGAACCCATCTGCCAACATAACCCTGGCGCGACGTTGCGATGATGTTCCCTATACCAACGACGATGACCACGGGTGAAAGACGGCCCCCCTCAAACCCCGTCACCCCGGACTTGATGCGGGTGTGGATTCACATTGGAAGTGCAACGGGAGGAATGTTTCGGCTGGAGTTTTGAAGCCGAGGCATTTTCTGGGTGTGTTATTGTAGTTTGCGATGATGGCGTCG
>NZ_NMUA01000089.1 GCF_002312805.1 Sphingobium sp. D43FB
CGGGCCAGTCGGTGGACTAACGAGATGTGCCTCGCCGATGGGATCGGGCCGCAGGTAGCTTGTCGCGTCAATGATCAGCCGGTGGCCCTTGCCAGGCACGACCGCAGACGGGTCGATCGGCACGGCAGGCATGTTGGGAAGCACGATTATATCGTCGGCGCGGGTACGCGTCGACAGCGCCCACATGACTTGGTTAAGGTCGAAAGGATCAACATCGGCATCAACCATGATCAGGTTCTTGAGATACATAACGCCGTGCGGCGTGCTCAGCGCACGCAGAGCAACGGTCTTGGCGAAGCCCGCCATCCGGTTTTTGACCGAGATGATCCCGGTCAAACCGTGTTGGTAGAGCGCGTTGACGGCAGTGACTTCGGGAAAGTCCTTGCGCAACTGGGCATATATAGGCGCGGAGGTGTGCAACCCGATCAGCGTGTCGTGCTCGGTCCAGCCACGGCCGATGTAGATATTCTCGAAGATCGGGTCTCGACGATGTGAGACAGCCGTGACTTTGAAGATTGGCACCTTCCGGACGCCGCTATAGGAGCCAGGGAATTCGCCGAATGGTCCTTCCAAGACTCGTTCGCCCAATTGCATTTCAGCTTCTATAACGATTTCGCTGTCCGCGAGAATATCGACACCGTTTCCCGACTTGGTCAGTCTGATCGGCGCACCCATCATCGCGGATGCGTAGGAGTATTCGGATTCATCATAACCTATGGGAGTGGCTGCGAAGACGGCAAGCCCAGGATGATTACCGAGCATTACCGCAATTTTGAGCGGCAGACCGGTACGTTCAGCGGCCATGATCTGCCGACCCATGTCGTGCGAGGGAATGGTCATTAGGCTGAAGCAATCCGGGCCTTGCAGCTGCAGCCGGTAGATTCCGACATTCTGCTTGCCGAAATTATCGGGATCTTCCGGATCGCGCGATGCGATCGAAGCCTTGCCCATGAAGAAGCCGCCGTCATATTCGTTGATGCGATAAACCGGGAGGATATCGTAGAGATTGATTCCGCTTTCGACCCGGCACTCGTGGACCGGAGCCTGCCCTTCGGGAACGTAACTGATCTGAGCATCGGCATCGCCCCAACGACCGGCGATCTCGAAGAACAGCTCGCGGATTGTCGTGCCCTTGGGTCGCCCCAGCAGCAACGCGATATTGTCCCACGAACCGTGGACGCCCACCACTGTCCGCTTGCCGGGATAGCCGGCGATGTTGTCGAACAAGATTGCGGGTGCACCATTGGCATCGCGCGAGGCCGCGACCGCGATATTGCGCAGGTCGGGTTCCGGAAGCACCCGTTCGCTCCAGGTGATCGCCTGGCCTTCGCCTTCAAGGAGTTCAAGAAAGTCCCGCAACGAGGAAATGCCGCGCGCTTTATTGGCCAAGTCGTTCATATTCGGTTCCTTACGCGGGCGGCATTAGTGACCACTGGGATTGGCCGTGGCGGACTGGATCGTAACCCATTTCCACTCCGTCATGATCTCGAGGTCGGCCTCGGTGCCCTCGCGTCCGAAGCCGGAAGACTTGGTCCCCCCGAACGGTACGTGCGGCTCGTCATAGAGGGTCGGAGCGTTGATGTGGACCATGCCGCTTTCGGCCTCGTGAGCAAAGCGCAAGGCCTTGTCGAGATCACGGGTGAAGATCGAGGCGGATAGGCCGTATTCGGTATCGTTCGCCAGTTCGATCGCCTCGTCGAGCGTGTCGAATGGATAGAGCGAGGTGACCGGCCCGAAGGTTTCTTCGTAGCAGACGGTCATGTCGGCAGTAACGCCGCGCAGCACCGTGGCGGAGCAGCAGTTGCCAGTCCACTCCGCACCGGCCAGCACTTCGGCCCCTTTTGCGCGGGCATCATCGACGTGGCTGCGCACCCGATCGCGTTGGCGTTCGGAGATGATTGGGCCAAGCATGGTGGTGGGTTCGCGCAGGTCGCCCATCTTGGCTTTGGAAGCTGCGGCGGCGAAGGCCTTCGCAAAATCATCAAACATGGAGCGTTCGACATAGATGCGCGACGCGCCCATGCAGACTTGGCCCTGGAACATGAAAATGCTGAACAGTGCCGCTCCAACCGCTTTTTCCAGGTCGGCATCGGCGCAGACGATCAGCGGGCTCTTGCCGCCGAGCTCAAGCGTATATTTCTTGAGGTTCCTCGCTGCGATCCCGGCAATGTGCTTGCCGACGCGCGAGGAGCCGGTGAAAGTGATCGCAGCGATATTGGCATGCCCGGTTAGTGCATCGCCGATTTCGGCACCATTGCCGTAGACGATGTTGAACAGGCCATCAGGAACGCCGGCCTCACGCCACAGATCTGCGAGCAGGTCAGCCAGGCGCGGCGCGGCTTCCGATGGGAGCAGAACGAAGCCGTTGCCGGTCGCAAGCGCCATGGCGGACTGCTTGATACCCTTGATCAGCGGAACATTGAACGGCGTTATGCCGGCAACGACACCCACCGGCTGACGCAGGCTCATGCTGAAGCGGCCCGGTGTGTCCGAAGGAATGGTTTCGCCGCGGACCCGGCGCGGAACCCCGGCGGCAGCACGAAGGAAACCGATGGCAAAGCGGGTCTCAAAGCCTGCTTTGGCAACCGGCGAGCCGACCTCATCGATCAGCACTTCCTGGAACTTGGCGACGTCTCGTTCCATGATTTCCGCCGCCTTGAACATCCAGCCCTCACGGACTGCGGCAGGGAGGTCGCGGTGCATGCGGAAGGCTGCCACGCCGGCCTCGACCGCGCGGTTGACGTCGTCGGCAGTGCCTGCGGCGGCCCTTGCGTAGACACTGTCATCGATCGGATTTAGATCGTCGAAATAGACGCCACTGCCTGGCGCTACCCGGGCTCCGCCTATCCAGTGGTCGAGATTCTTCATCGTACTACGATCCTTGATTCAGGTGGACATGCCGCCGTTTCGATCACGATGTCGTGCGCATCGACTTGGGCCAGATGCCCTGCTTGCCGGGTGAGAGAATGCCGTTGGGGTCCATCACGTCCTTGATGCGTTGGTGAAGGTCCCACAGTGCGCCATCGTTGTGCTTATAGGTCTTGGCGATCTGGTCCATGAAGGCGAGGTGGGTGCGGTACTCGCCAAAACCACTCTCTGCCGCTTCGGCGACCAGCACGCCAAAAAGGTCGTAGGCGCTTTTGCGCATAGCCTCGTCGGCCCGGTCGTACATGATCATCAGAATGTGATGCATGTCGCGCCAGCCGACCAGGAATTCACCGATATAGTCGAAGCCATGGTCGTGGCAGCG
>NZ_NMUA01000090.1 GCF_002312805.1 Sphingobium sp. D43FB
GACCGCGATGCCGATGCTGCATTCCGCGATGTGCTCGCTCAAGAAGGCGTCGAGGCCTTCCTCGGCAAGTAAGATGCCAAATCCCGCAGCGAACCGTCAGTAGCTGCGGTCCTCGCCGGATGCGTACGTTGTTTGCTGCGACTGCGGCGCTCATTGGAGTGAACTGGCTCGTGTATATTTGGGCCGTTCTGAACGATCGTATACTCGAGACCAGTCTCGGTTTTTTCATAACTCCTTTGATAACCGTGGTTCTTGGCGTCGTGGCGCTGGGCGAACGCTTGACGCGGCTTCAAACATTTGCCGTCGGCCTGGCTGCTGTGGGTGTAATCGCCCTTGCTGTTGGAAAAGGCCCCAACAGCTTGTGGATCGCGATGGTTCTGGCATTTACATTCAGCACCGCTGGCTTGATCCGAAAGGTTGCTCCTTTGGATCCGCTTTGCGGCCTTCTGATCGAAACATCTCTCATGGCACCGCTAGCGATGGCGTGGCTATTTCTAAGTTCCCAAAACGGGATACCGGTGTTTGGCGGCGACACATCTACCAACGTACTATTGATTTTTACTGGATTCGTAACGGCGGTACCGCTGCTGCTTTTCTCAGTCGCAGCCAAACAGATGCCATATTCGCTTGCAGGCCAATTCCAGTACATTGGCCCGTCGCTCCAGTTCCTGCAGGCCGTCCTCTTATTCCATGAACCTTTCGGTCTTTTGCACCTGTTCACGTTCGGATTCATCTGGTCGGGATTGATCTTCTTCGCTGTGGACGCTGTGCGTGAACAAAGAGCATCCCGATTTTGAAATTGCTATGGGAACGTCCATTGTAATAGCGCTGTC
Organism: Sphingobium sp. D43FB; assembly: GCF_002312805.1. Lineage (GTDB taxonomy): Bacteria > Pseudomonadota > Alphaproteobacteria > Sphingomonadales > Sphingomonadaceae > Sphingobium. The sequence continues at coordinate 834 of NZ_NMUA01000090.1, forward strand.
GACCCCAACCGTGCCTAGGTCTTCAACTAGATTATATACTTTGTACCTTGTTCTGAAGTGCCCTATCAAAGTAGCGAAAAAGTAGTTCATGGGAGGAATGAATATGAAACTGGTTCGGTACACTGCGAACGGAATTACCAGGTTGGGCAAAGTCGTGGGCACCAATGTTGTCGATCTAAGTGCGATAGCGCCGCATGGCTCAATGCGGCAGTTGCTGAACGATCTGCCCGATATCCGCGGCTCAATTGAAGCGGCAGATGAACCGGCGCTCCCGCTGGAGAGCGTCATTCTCGAAGCCCCAATCACCGATCCGCAGAAGTTTCTGGCGATCGGTATGAACTATCAAGCGCATGCGCAAGAGGCGATCGCAGCTGGTATACCCGTGCCAACAAGCCAGCTGTGGTTTAACAAGCAGGTGTCGTGCATCACTGGCCCAGCATCACCGATCGTTTATCCGGCTGTTTCGAATGCGTTGGACTATGAGGCCGAGCTTGCTGTAGTGATCGGCAAGCGTTGCCGCAATGTGCTGCCAGAAGATGCACGTTCAGTGATCGCTGGCTACACCGTCGCCAATGATGTCTCGGCACGCGACTGGCAACACCGCACACCCACTTTCACGCTCGGTAAGTCGTTTGACACGCATGGCCCAATCGGTCCGTGGATCATAACCGACGACGAAATCCTTGATCCACACGCACTAACGCTCCGCCTCACGGTCAATGGTGAAGAGCGGCAGTCTACCCTGACCGGCGACATGATCTACAACATTTACGATCAGATCGCTTATCTGTCGCAGGTAATGACTCTAGAACCCGGTGACATCCTATCGACGGGCACGCCATCGGGTGTAGGCGCGGCAACTAATGGCCTGCTCAAAGTGGGCGATGTGGTCCGCGTTGAGGTGTCAGACGTTGGGGTGATCGAAAATACGATCGTCAGCGACGGCTGATCGTTTCTTTCTGCTTCACCTACCCAGTCGATCAGCTTTCCGAGTTCGTCCAGCGATGATGGAACCCCTAGTGCGCCCAGCAAAGCCAACCTGCTCCTGAACAATCGAACCGTGGGCCACGTCCAACCCTCCTCTAGGGAACTTCGATTGAAATAGCGCTGTCTACCCCAACCGTGCGCAGGTGGGCACCTCCAAAAACCCCTCGCATTTGATCGCCTGATCTGCTTCATTGGGTCTGACAGGAGGCAGAGATGCGTCATGCCCAACTTGAACAGTGCTTTTGGAAAAGGCATTTTTGTTCAATGACATGCACGCACCGGCGCGAGTATTACCACTACATTTTTGAGTTTGGTTGAGCTTGCAGAGGCTCAGGTTCGCGGCGGCAGTTCGCTGATATTGGCCGGCAGCGCGATGCCGGTTGCCTTGAAGACATTCCCCACCTGGCCCGAAACGTGGGTGCGGGTGGTAATGACCTTGCCGTCCTTTTCGATGGTGGCTTCCTGAAGGCGATCGAGATCGTTGAGGAGCGGCTGCCATTCGGGCTGCAAGCCCTTTTCCTGACACAAGCGGGTCAGTTCCTTGGCCAGCGTCAGAGCGAGGAACGAGACAAACACATGGCCGCGGATAGCGGCATCGGACTGATGGAAGATGGGGTGACTACACGAAAGTAACGTATCTGCACGCTAATACCAACCTGCAGTGATCATGACCCACGCGCCCATTTGCGGCTTCCGATTGCCATGATGCGCCATGGCTGATCAATCAGCCTGTTCCAGGCTTCGCAGCAAAGGTCGATGATGTTGTCGTGGGATGTGAAGATGCGGTTGGACAGCCACTTATCGCGCATGAACTGATGGGGTGGACGCCCCCCGGCGGCATCGATGTGCCATAGTGGAGGTGTTGAACACCACTTGAGGAGGCGTCCATGTCGGAAGTTAGCACAATTGGGTTGGATATCGCCAAGCATGTTTTTCACGCTCACGGTGCGGATGCGCGCGGGCACGCGCTCTTCAGCAAACGGATCAGCCGCGGCAAGTTACTTGCGTTCTTCGCCGCTCAACCCCGATGCGTGGTCGCGCTGGAAGCCTGCGGCGGAGCTCATCATTGGGCGCGCCAACTGGCGCATATCGGCCATGAGGTACGGCTGATTCCGCCAGTATGTGAAGCCGTTCGTAAAGTTATGGTTAGGTGAGCATAACTTTACTAATCACGAGGTTCCCATAATGCGGAGGAACGCGGCCTGATTGGCGGATTTCTGCCATTTTTGGGTCGGCTTGCTTTGCATTA
>NZ_NMUA01000091.1 GCF_002312805.1 Sphingobium sp. D43FB
GTGAATGGGTTTTTGCTGATTTTGCGCGAGCTTCAATGCCTGGCGACGCCCTACTCTTCCAGTGCTTGAGCAATAGTACCATCGGCGCAGACTGGTTTCACGGCCGAGTTCGGGATGGGATCGGGTGGGTCACAGACGCTATGGTCACCAAGCAATGAAGCTGGCGCAAAATCAGGGTTTATAATCGATACCGTGCACGGTGTTTTGTGTGTGTGATATTCTGGCTGGCCTAAGAACCACGCCATCGTTTCAAGCTGCCTGTTGCCAGTGCTGTCATTGATGGTGGGACTCTGCGGTTCACAAGTGAACCGTTTAAGCGCGAACAGAGCAATTAGGACTGGTTAGCTTCATGGATTACTCCACTTCCACATCCAGCCTATCAACGTCGTGGTCTACGACGGCTCGATGAAATCTTATCTCGAGGGAGGCTTCCCGCTTAGATGCTTTCAGCGGTTATCCCGTCCATACATAGCTACCCAGCTGCGCTCCTGGCGGAACGACTGGTACACCAGAGGTATGTTCAACCCGGTCCTCTCGTACTAGGGTCAACTCCTCTCAAATTTCGACGCCCACGGCAGATAGGGACCAAACTGTCTCGCGACGTTCTGAACCCAGCTCACGTACCACTTTAATTGGCGAACAGCCAAACCCTTGGGACCTGCTCCAGCCCCAGGATGTGATGAGCCGACATCGAGGTGCCAAACGATTCCGTCGATATGAGCTCTTGGGAATCATCAGCCTGTTATCCCCGGCGTACCTTTTATCCGTTGAGCGATGGCCCTTCCACGAGGGACCACCGGATCACTATGACCGACTTTCGTCTCTGCTCGACTTGTCAGTCTCGCAGTCAGGCGGGCTTATGCCATTGCACTCTAACAGACGGTTTCCAACCGTCCTGAGCCCACCATCGCGCGCCTCCGTTACTCTTTAGGAGGCGACCGCCCCAGTCAAACTACCCACCACAGAGGGTCCCTGTACCGGATAACGGTACGAGGTTAGACATCAGAAAACAGCAGGGTGGTATTTCACCTATGGCTCCACATCAACTGGCGTCGATGCTTCAAAGCCTCCCACCTATGCTACACAGCTCTTTCCTAATGCCACTCTGAAGTTGCAGTAAAGGTGCACGGGGTCTTTCCGTCTAACCGCGGGTACTCCGCATCTTCACGGAGAATTCAATTTCGCTGAGCATATCCTGGAGACAGTGGGGAAGTCGTTACGCCATTCGTGCAGGTCGGAACTTACCCGACAAGGAATTTCGCTACCTTAGGACCGTTATAGTTACGGCCGCCGTTTACCTGGGCTTCAATTCAGTGCTTGCACACCTCCTCTTAACCTTCAGGCACCGGGCAGGCGTCAGGCCCTATACGTCGTCTTGAAGCCGACTTAGCAGAGCCCTGTGTTTTTGCTAAACAGTCGCTACCCCCTGGCCTGTGCCCCCCATAAGAGCTTGCGCTTATATGGGGCCTCCTTCTTCCGAAGGTACGGAGGCAATTTGCCGAGTTCCTTCAGGATACTTCTCTCAAACGCCTTGGTATACTCTACCATTCCACCTGTGTCGGTTTAGGGTACGGTCTATACGGAGGGGCTATTTCCTGGGACGATTTCCCAGCCTGGAGCAATCCAATAAGCCCAGACCAGTTACACCATCCGTCACACACCTCCAGGCCCACGAATATTAACGTGGTTCCCATCGACTACCCCCTTCGGGCTCGTCTTAGGGGCCGGCTTACCCTGCTCAGATTAGCTTTAAGCAGGAACCCTTGGAATTTCGGCGACAGTGCATCTCACACTGTTAATCGCTACTCATGTCTGCATTCGCACTTCCGATACCTCCACGACCCATTACCAGATCGCTTCAACGGCCTACGGAACGCTCCGCTACCGCGTGATCGTAAACGATCACACCCTAAGCTTCGGTGCATCACTTTAGCCCCGTTACATCTTCGCCGCAGGATCTCTTATTTAGACCAGTGAGCTGTTACGCTTTCTTTAAAGGATGGCTGCTTCTAAGCCAACCTCCTGGTTGTTTTGGAAATCCCACATGCTTTCCCACTTAGTGATGACTTGGGGACCTTAGCTGTAGGTTAGGGCTGTTTCCCTTTTGACGACGGACCTTAGCACCCGCCGTCTGTCTGCCGGACTAGACTCGTTGGTATTCGGAGTTTGGTTAGTGTTGGTAGATCTCGCGACCCCCGCAACCATCCAGTGCTCTACCCCCAACGGCAATCATCCGACGCTCTACCTCAATAGATTTCGCGGAGAACCAGCTATTTCCCGGCTTGATTGGCCTTTCACCCCTAAGCACAACTCATCCGACAATTTTTCAACATTGAACGGTTCGGTCCTCCAGTGCGTGTTACCGCACCTTCAACCTGGTCATGCATAGATCGCCGGGTTTCGGGTCTAATGCATCAAACTGAAGTCGCCCTATTCAGACTCGCTTTCGCTGCGCCTACACCTAACGGCTTAAGCTTGCTTGATACACTAAGTCACAGACCCATTATGCAAGAGGTACGCGGTCAGGTCTCAAGGACCCTCCCACTGCTTGTAGGCATCCGGTTTCAGGTACTGTTTCACTCCCCTCATCGGGGTGCTTTTCACCTTTCCCTCACGGTACTGGTTCACTATCGGTCATGTACGAGTATTTAGGCTTGGAGGGTGGTCCCCCCATGTTCAGACAGAGTTTCACGTGCTCCGCCCTACTCGAGTCCTGATGCTTTGCTTTCACATACGGGGCTGTCACCCGCTATGGCGTGCCTTTCCAGACACTTCTGTTAACTAAGCACCAGGCACTGGCCTGGTCCGCGTTCGCTCGCCACTACTAACGGAATCTCGGTTGATGTCTTTTCCTCCGGGTACTGAGATGTTTCAGTTCTCCGGGTTCGCCTCACCAAAGCCTATTTTATTCAGCTTAGTGATACCTCTCCCATTTAACACGGGGCCAGC
>NZ_NMUA01000092.1 GCF_002312805.1 Sphingobium sp. D43FB
GTTCAAATCCCTGCCCAGATGCGAGCCGCCCACAGGTGCGCATCGCGCTGAGCATCATCGCCGCGTCCGCCTTGCCTGAACCGACAATGTCGTAGGCGGTGCCATGGGCGACCGACATGTGGAGATAGGGCGGCCCCATTATGATTACGCAGTTGCCCGAAAATCCCCAGGTCTTGACCGCAATATGGCCCTGATCGTGGAACATCGCGAGAACCATGTCGTAACGGCCCTCGATGCACTGGCGAAAGACTGAATCCGGCGCGACCGGTCCTTCGACGGCAATCCCCATGGCCTTGGCCCGCTCGACACCCGGTGCGATGGCCAGCCGCTCCTCATCGCCCATGGCGTGCGGATTGAGCCCGGCAACCGCAATACGCGGCTTGGCAATTCCCCAGGACCGCATGGCATCATTCACCTGACCGATGGCCTTGGCCACCAGATCAGCGGAAATGACATCGATCACCTGACGCAAGGACATATGATCAGTCAGATGCGCAACCCGCAAGGGGCCGGTCAGCAAAACGAGATAGCTTTCGCCGGGCGTGGGGCTGATAACCTTGTCCAGCTTGCCGGCCATCTTCAGCGAACCGCTACTGATCGGTCCCATGATCGTCGCCGCAAAGGATCCGTCTCGCGCCAGCGCATCAAGCTCATCAAGCCATTGCGCCGTCGCGTGCCCCGCCGCCTCAGTGTCTTCGCCCAGCGGCAGAACCCCGGCAAGCAAGGCACCCGTGTCGATCACGTCAATCACGCCCGGATCGTCACTGGGCGTCTCGAGCGACTTCATGGCACGCACGCGCGCTTTGACCCCAGTCATGTCGATGGCCCGTTCGACGGCGGCAGACGACCCGACCAGAACCGGGACCGACACCTCGTGAACCTGCCCGCTCGCAAGCGCCTTGACCGCAACCTGCGGACCGATCCCGGCAGGGTCGCCGATCAGCGTTCCAACGACCGGCCGTGCGCCAAGCGAACCCATTGGCCGGTCAGATACTGTAGACATCGAGCATCGTCCTTGCGACGTCGTTGATCACGATCGTCTTCTTGCGTTTGATCACAAAGGAATTTCCTGCTGGCGCAAGGTCGTAGTGCGCGGATCCGCTGTAAACGGTGACATCTCCCTCAAGCACCGAAGTGACGGTCCATGAGGTTCGCACCTGCAAACCAGCAGCGGTATCCTCGACCGACAGCAGCGTGAACATATGCTGCGTCCGTGGAGCAGGCGTACTGGATGAAGACCGACCGGTCCGGATGCGAAACACCCGATCTTCCAGCCCGCCCCGGTTATGATAATAGATCAGCGAGATTTCACGCTTCGGATCGGCGGTCAGGCGTTCACTATCATCCCAGGCAGGCACCCAATATTCAGCCTCCTCGTCGTAGAGCGACAACCAGGAATCCCAGTCCTTCTCGTCCAGCGCCTGGGCTTCTCGCCCAAGGAAGCGCAACACCGACAGCCATTTTGCATCGACGTCATTCACAAAACCGGCTCCTTGTCCCCAAACGCCATCAGTTCAGCGCCTTCGCGATCGATCGCCGAATTCATACGGTTCACCCACTCATCATGGATCGCGACATAAAGGCCTTCGTCAGCCACGGAGGGACTGCTGAGGACGGCGTCCACACCCAAGCCTGCACCAAAATGTCCAGCGTCCTTCTCCCACCTTGTGGCGCCACGCGACATGTCGTTCATCCGGCCTTCACCGGCAGCGAAACCGGCCTGGCAGTTGTTGAACTCGGTCAGGTCATCGGGCGTCGCCATGCCGCTGGCGTTGAAGAAGTCTTCATACTGCCGAAGCCGCAAGGCCCGGGCCTCAGCACTCTCACCAACAGGCGCGATGCAATAGGTCGTGACTTCCGTTTCATCGACCGAAATCGGGTGAATGATTCTGATCTGGCTACTGCTCTGGTCCATCAAGAACACATTGGGGAAAAGTTGGAGATTGCGGATCCGCTTGTTCATCCACAACGACTTCTCCTCTCCGTGATTGGCAGTCAGCCAGTCAAGAATTTCAAAGTTCGGCCGGTCAATGAAGTTGGCGTAGTCCATCCACAGGACTGCATGACCATTCTCGAAAGAGAATGACCCACCATCCTGTCGATTGTAATTGGCCAAATCGATAGCTTTCGTATCGTTCTTAGATACGCCCAGCACACGCCTTTGAACGGTCATGAAGTAGTTCGCATGCACAGTGCTGACGTGGTATCCGTCCAGACCGTTTTCAACCTGCAACTTCCAGTTGCCCCGATAACGATATCGGGTCGCGCCAGGGATTACCTCAAGCTCTCCGGTCTTGGATTGATCGACCAGCAGATCGATGAACTTTTTCGACCCTGCAAGATAATCCTCAAGCGGCAAGACGTCGTCGGAAAGGCTGGCGAAGATGAAGCCGCGATAGCTTTCAAGGCGCGCAATTTGCGGCAGACCAAGATCAGCCTTGTCGAATCCAGGCGCGTAGCCACCAGCCGCCTCTTCCGTCACATCAAGCAAATCGCCTGCCGATGAATAGGTCCATCCATGGAACGGGCACATGAAATTCTTTTTATTTCCGGCCTTTTCACGGCAGACGCGCGCGCCCCGATGCGCGCAAGCATTCACCATTCCGCGAAGCACCCCCGTCTTATCACGGGTTATAATGACAGGCACTCTGCCAATTTTGGTTGTGATAAAATCGTTGGGCTTAGCGACCTGACTTTCATGCGAAACGAACACCCAGTTGCGTTCGAAGACATACTTAAGCTCAAGCTCGAAAATCTCGGGGTCGGTAAAAGCTGCACGATCTACTTTATAGACGCCGCGCGTTTCATCCTTGGCCAACCAGGATTGGAGCCGTCCCCGCAGGACCTGCAGGTTGGCGATACGCCCAACCAGTCGTTCTTTCGCGTTCATTACCTGTCTCTCCCGCATCGTCCTTTTGACCCGACGTCGCTTCTGCGATCA
>NZ_NMUA01000093.1 GCF_002312805.1 Sphingobium sp. D43FB
CCAAGGCCATCGCCTACCTTCAGAACGACTGGGCGGGCTTCACCACATTCCTCGCCGATGGCCGGATATGTCTCTCAAACAACGCCGCGGAGCGCCAACTGCGCAGCGTTGCTCGAGGAAGGAAAGCATGGCTGTTCGTGGGCTCAGACCGTGGCGGCCAGCGTGCGGCGATGATGTTCAGCCTGTTCGGCACGGCTCGGCTCAACGACGTCGATCCGCTCGCCTGGTTCACCGACGTCCTCGCCCGGGTCGCCGACATCCCACAGAACCACCTTCACGAACTCCTGCCTTGGCATTGGAAAGCTGCTCAGCAGCAGGCCGCCGAGGAACTCGCCGCCTGAACTGTTAGACTGAGGGCTTGCGGCTTGCGCAGAACAGTCCCTGAAATAGCTGCTCGCAGCGCTCACGGCCGGCTGAGGTCAACACTACCGACTTCGCCTTGCCCACGGGATTGTGGATCAATCCTTGCTCGTACAAGCGTCCCAGTGCGCCCCAATCAAAGGACTTCCAGGCTCGACAGGTCCCTGACATCCGATCCAGGTCGTGCAGCGTCAAAAACATCAGAGCCAGGACCGCCTCATCAATCCGGTCGGTGTCTATATCCCACTCTTCCATAGGCAGCTCCTCGCGGCGCTGCCGATAATCTCACATCTTGACCCTCAGCTCCACTGCGTCTGCTATCGGATGCGTACGCTCAAGTCGACCCGCTATCGCCTTAATCTCGAGCATCAGAAGAGCACCATTCTATGATCGCTGAACGGAAACGGAGCAGGTGTTTGAGTGGTGCGATCGATCGCGTCAACCGGACGAATCAAGCAAAAAAGCTTGCCAAATAAATCCCCAGGACACAAAATATGTCCTGATAGGTTATAAGAACGCCTTATAAGCTATTGATATAAGACAGTTTATTGGCAGCACCCGTGCGTGCGGTGAATTGCCAGTGCGCAAGGTGCATTACCTCCCGTTATTGAGCCGAAGCTCCTTCAATGCGTTCCAGGCAACTCGTCACCGTCAAGCGGAGGCCGATCTGGCACCTGCGCGAGGATTGCAAGCGCGGCAGCCGGGTTTGCGCGTTCGGCACGGAGCCGGATATCTGCCGCTGCCCTCAACTCCCCTACCCTCTCCGCGATCAGCGACGACAGGAACTGGTTGAGCGACGTACCGTTCAGCTCCGCCAGATGTTTGGCTTCCGCCATAACATGATCCGGCAGCCGCAAGGGATAATTGCTCATTTCGTCTCTCCTCCTTCGAGGCGTAAAAACAACTCACCGGGTTTGATCACATCTACCCGGTATAATTCCCGTGCCGGCAGAAAGTCACGCACGTTCATGGTGACGATGGCATCCGCCCCGGCCTGGACGGCGCACTCCAGAACCATGTCATCGGCCGGATCGCTGAGCGTCGGGCGAAGCTTGGTCCTTATCGGCATGATCCGCCGCGCCCGTCCCACCAGGGCATCCAGCACCTGATCCAACTCCACCTTCGACGCCCAGCTCGCCTCGCGCATAGCCGCGCGATTGAGCACAGCCTCGTATTCCAACACCAGTGCGACCGAGACCGCATAGTGCAACTCGCCTTGCAGCGCGCTCTGGATGATCCGATACGACGCTCCCGACCGCGACCAGAGCGCAGCGACAAGAATGTTCGTGTCGAGTACATACATGACGTCATATATAACGTCAAATCCATCGCGGCGCAATATCTGGCCGATCCAGCCAGATCCTATGAGGAAGTGAACAGCGTGCGGTGCTCTGCCAGAGTGTTCTCGCTAAAAAACCGTTCTGGAGATCAGCATGACCATTGCAGTCCACCGTCCCGAAGCGCAGCCCGCCGTTCGTGTCGACCTTAGCGCGATTTTCATCTCGCTGGAACTCAGCCAATCGAAATGGCTGATTACCTCGCTGTCACCGGGAGGTGGCGAAAAGCTTTCGAAGTTCTCGCTTCCCGCTAGCGACGTTGCCGGCATGCTTACCCGTTTTGCCGAGTTGCAACGCAAGGCTGAGGCTCGCACCGGACGGGCTTTTCCGCTCGTGGTCATTCAGGAAGCCGGGCTAGACGGCTTCTGGGTTCATCGTGTGCTCGAAGCCGAGGGGATCGAAAGCCACGTCGTAGACCCTGCCTCGATTGCGGTCTCGCGGCGCAAGCGTCGCGTCAAGACCGACAGAATTGATGGCGAGATGCTGGTGCGCGCACTGTTGGCGTACAAACGCGGCGACCCCCGGGTGTGTGCGATGGTGCGGGCACCGACGCCGGAAGAGGAGGATCGCCGTCGCGTTTCCCGCGAGCGCAAGTGCCTGACGATCGAGCGCACTCGCCACGTCAATCGAATCAAGGGGTTGCTCTTCGGACAGGGTGTCCACGGCTATCGGCCGCTCCGCCAGGACCGACGCAAACGGCTGGACGAGCTTCAGACTGGTGATGGACGGCCGCTTCCTGCCCAACTTAAGGCGCAGATCTGTCGCGAACTCGACCGTCTCGAATTGGTGATACTGCAGATCAAGGCGTGCGAGGAGGCGCGGGATGCTTTGCTTGCTGCGCCACATCCCGCTGCCACGACCGATACAAACAATTTGGTGTCCGCGGTAGAGCCGTCATCACCGGCACCATCGGTGCCCGTGATGTTGCTACAGTTGAAAGGCATCGGGCCGGAAATTGCATCCGTACTGTGGCACGAGGGGCTGTCTCGTCAGTTTGAAGCGCCCCGGGTTTCCAGGAGGCTCCAACTTGTGAGAAGGAGCATCCGTTATGAGCAAGACAACCAACAAATTTTCACCTGAAGTCCGCGAGCGGGCGGTTCGTATGGTGGTGGAGCAGCGGGC
>NZ_NMUA01000094.1 GCF_002312805.1 Sphingobium sp. D43FB
CTCAAGCCGCTTCGTGTCCGGTGCAGTGACCTCGATCTCGATACCCGTTCGCATGCTGCATCGTCGCACGGCGCAGACAGCATGGGAATCCCCCAACGGACTCATTCGTTCCGATCAATCCACTAGAGCATAATCCGACCTGACAGAGTCGCTGGGGGATTCCCTTTCAGTTGGAAGTCTGATCATCGTGTCGGCCGAGGGGAGGTCGGCGTGGCATGACGAAATCCATATCTGACGATCTTCGATTTCGCGTGATTGCAGCCGTTGATGCAGGATTGTCGCGGCGGGCGGCGGCGGAGCGGGTTGGTGTCGGCACGGCCAGTGCGATCCGTTGGGTGCGCGAGTGGCGGGAGACGGGGTCAGCTCGAGCAAAGCCGCAGGGCGGTGACCGGCGGTCACAACGCATTGAAGCCTATCGCACGGCGTACTGATGGCAGTTGAGGATCAGGTGGACATCACCCTGGTGGAGATAGCAGCGATGCTCCGAACGGATCATGGCGCCATTTTTGCGGCAAGCACGATCTGGCGCTTTCTGGACCGTCACGCGATGACGTTCAAAAAAAACGGCGCACGCCAACGAGCAGGAGCGGCACGACGTTGCCATGCGGCGTCAGGCCTGGTTCGACGCCCAGCCTGATCTTGACCCCGAACATCTCGTTTTCATCGACGAGACTGGCGCTTCGACGAAGATGGCTCGTGTGCGCGGTCGCGCAAAACGCGGCGCGCGATGTCGTTCACCGATCCCGCATGGCCATTGGAAGACGACGACGTTTACAGGAGCGCTGCGACTGTCCGGTATGACCGCACCCATGGTCCTGGATAGGCCTATGACAGGCGAATGGTTCGTTGCCTATGTCGAGCAGATACTTGTGCCGACGCTGCGACAGGGCGACGTCGTGATCCTCGACAATCTCCCCGTCCACAAAAGCGCTGCTGCTCGGGAAGCCATTGAGGCGGCAGGCGCGCAGATGCTTTTCCTCCCGCCATACTCGCCCGACTTCAATCCGATCGAGAAGGCATGGCGTTGGAACCTCTGAGTCACAGGTTCATTTAGTGCCGCAGGTGGGCCATGGCGCGCTTTTGAGCTTGGCCCGTTGGATTGCGAGGCATGGCGATGTCATATCGGAAGAACATCCATTGGACAGATCTGCCGACGGATCGACGCCGGCGGCTTGTGGTCATTTTGGGGGAGCTGATCCAGCGACAGCTATCGCTCCCGCGGGAGGCAAGCCATGACAATGGAACTCACCAGGGCGCTGCCTGAAAAGGTCCTGCCGCGCCATCAAGAGCGGCAGGCCGTCGTTTATGTCCGTCAGTCGACGCCGCGGCAGGTAGTAGAAAACAGAGAGTCGACCCGCTTGCAATATGGCCTTGCTGATCGAGCTTGTGGGCTCGGCTGGCGGCGCGAGCAGGTGACCATCATCGATGATGACCTTGGACGTTCCGGATCCTCGGCGCTAGACCGGCCGGGCTTCCAGCGGCTTGTCGCGGAAGTGGGGCTCGGCCATGTTGGGTTGGTTCTTGGGATCGAAGTGTCGCGCTTGGCACGATCATGCTGCGACTGGCACCAACTGCTCGAAATGTGCGCTCTGTTCGACACGCTCATTGGCGATGCCGATGGTATTTATGATCCCGGCACTTACAATGATCGCCTTCTGCTTGGGCTTAAGGGAACGATGAGCGAGGCGGAGCTTCACATCCTCAAGGCCCGCATGCACGAAGGCCGATGTGCCAAGGCCCGTCGTGGCGAACTCTTTTTGGGCCTTCCGCGTGGCTACGTGCTGAAGCCTTCGGGCGAGGTCGCACTGGATCCAGATGAGGGAGTGCAGCGCGCAATCCGCTTGGTCTTCGCTGTCTTCGAGCGGCGGCGATCGGTCAGCGGTGTGCTGCGTTATCTCGTCGACCATGACCTGCAATTGCCTGATCGCGTGCGGAGCGGGCCGAACAAGGGAGATGTCTGCTGGAATCGTCCCAATCGCGCGACGCTATCGGACATGTTGCGCCATCCGGCCTATGCTGGCGCCTACGCCTTTGGGCGTCGCCACTATGATGGCCGTCGCCGGCTTCCGGGTAAGCCGCATAGTGGTCGATCTTATCTACGTGATCCGCAGAAATGGATGGTACTCCACCAAGATGCGTTGCCGGCGTATATAGACTGGAGCCACTTTGAGAGGAACCAGCGGCAAATGGCCATGAACCGCTCCCGACACACGGGTGTTCCGCGCGGCGGCGCGGCCCTGCTTGGCGGCCTCATCTCATGCGGGCTCTGCGGACGGCGGATGTTTACGACCTATACCGACGACGGACGCGAGGCTCGCTATGTCTGCCATCAACTCGCCACGACCTATGGGGAAGCACGATGCCAGTCGATCAGTGCGTGGCCGGTCGACAGGCTGACCTCCACGCTAATCCTTGAAGCCCTATCGCCGGCTGCAATAGAGGTAAGCCTGCAAGCGTCCGAGGATATTGAACTGGAACGCCGACAACTCCACGACCAATGGAAAACGCGGCTTGAACGTGCGAGATATGAAACTGCGCTCGCGCGCCGCCGTTACGAAGCGGTAGATCCAGATAACCGCTTGGTTGCCCGGACGCTGGAACGAGACTGGGAAGCGGCACTCGCGGCCGAGCAGTCGCTGACAGACGAACAGCGGCGCGCTTTGGCGCAAGTGAAGCGCCCCGGGTTTCCAGGAGGCTCCAACTTGTGAGAAGGAGCATCCGTTATGAGCAAGACAACCAACAAATTTTCACCTGAAGTCCGCGAGCGGGCGGTTCGTATGGTGGTGGAGCAGCGGGC
>NZ_NMUA01000095.1 GCF_002312805.1 Sphingobium sp. D43FB
AGCGTAGGATCGTCCATGGCGGGTGTAGCTTTCTTGAAATGACGTTGATCGGATTAGACAACCAAATCATACGTTAAATCAGATGCTTACGCTACATCCGCCAACCCCCGATGAATTATACGGGCTAGTGCTAACTGTAATGCTTGGTTCGTTAAATCCGATAAATCCCGAGACTTAACTTTTATGTTCCATATCACGTGCTCTCTCGCACAATTTTTGCTCCGAGCGACGCTAGGCGCGCCTCCAACCGAGCGAGGAGCGATGCACGCACCGGCTTTCCAGCTATCAGCTTACGCCACGTATTGTAACTTATGCCGAACTGCGCGTTGAGCGCCTCATCGGTGAGATGGGTTACCATCGCTTGCATCTGCCGCACCAGATGAGGATCGACAGCTCTGCACCCGTTGGAGCTACCGACTTTGGGAAAACTATGGTCCTGCATAGAATCTCTCTCTCTTACGGCTCTTTCGTTGTCTGAATCGCAGTGGCTGGTTTTGAGGGCTTTCCGCGCATGATGTGAGCATAAATTTCATCAATTTCCGCTTCGCTTAATTCCGTTGGACGAAATGGCGGCATCTCGATTAATCCCTGCCGCACAACCGCGCGCAAATATTCAAGCTCAAGATCTTTCCGACCGATCAGTGCTGGCACTGGTCGCCCTGCTTGCTGAAGTAACATGGTTGCCGGGTGTCCTGGGCCAGGATCGTGGCATCCGGCGCACATCAACGCATAGTTTTCCGCGCCGTCAGCCTTCTGATCTTTCGCTTCGGCGATGCAGCCGCTCAGCGTAACTAGAAGCGACATGGCAAAGACTATTTTCATTATGCCTCCAACTCGATTGATCGCCCTCCAAATCAGGCGGATGCAAATAGCCCCGTGGGGTCGAGAGCCTTCTTAACCTTATCGTGCAGTATCGATAGTCCACCCTCAGCGAACGTCTTGTCGACGGTTGCACGCAGACCCGGTTCGGTGAACACTTGACCAAACCCGGCGGTCGCCTGCATCGCAATTAAAGCTTCGGCACATTGGCGACTGCGCTCAACACTATTTTTGTCCCCGCCAGCGGAAGGTAGAAACTGGCGGTGATTGGCGGACCGCCAGATGGCAACAGTTTCGCTGAGGAGGTCGAAACCGTGTTGCGCGCAGGCGTCACGTGAAAGCGCGTAGAGCCGCATCACTTCTTCCCCATCGACCGGGCTCACCGGATTCACTGTGAGCGCTTGGCCGCCGCTCCATCCCGCGACCTGCGTGGGTGGGCTTGCCACAGCACCGGTCATCGTGCCCATCCTCCATGACCAAAGCCTGGGATCGACACCCTCTCCGTTTGCAATGACTTTCGCTCCAGGAACTGAACCAAAGGCACTCTTTACGCTATCCCACAGAAGCGAAACGTTGTCCGGCAAACCGTAAAGCGCGCCATAGAGGTTCCAGTATCCTAGCCCCATCAACTGGCCGGCCGCCTTGACGGCACTTGCCGCCATGGGACCCTGACCGGCAAAGTCGCGACGCTTTCTGCCGAGCAAAGCGGCTTCATGCAAGGCATTACCTACGGCTACGCCATTGGCGACGACCATGTTGAGCTTGAGCGGTCCGAGCACGTCAAACATCGGCGCTAGCCCTTCCTCGTCGGAGACAGTGACCATGAATGTCTTGGACGCTGGCGGTACTGGCATCAACCAGGTCCCAACCTTGGTCGGCACGGCAAAATCAGATTGCGTGAACAGTCCGTCAATCCAAGGGCCGTAGCCGAACTTGAACAGCTGCCAGCAGGTGCTCTTGGGCATGGCACCCATGCCGGTGCGAACGATCTTGCCATCGGCAAGCATGACCTCAAGTCCGCACTGCATCAGGAAATGATCAGAATAGGGCGTGTACCCTGCGCTACGGCTAACGAAGCTGGCAGCCACGCTCGCGTCGGGATTGCCGGTAAAATCGATCCACAGCTTAATTCCCTTGCCTTTGATATAGGCGTCAAGCTCGCGAAAGGTGACGCCGGGTTCGACCAGGCAATACGCCAGTGACTCATTCACCTCGAGGACTCGGTTCATGCGCTGCAAATCAAGCACTATGACCTGATCCAGGCCAACTTTTTCAAGTCCGTGCGCACCATTACAGACGGGCTGCAGCACAGCACCGGCCTTTTTTGCTGTGGCAAGTGCCGCCGTCAGCTGTCCCACATCGCTAGGCATCACGACACCGATTGGAGTCGCAAGCGCTGTAGCGTAACGAGACAGTATTTTTGCAGATCGTTCTACCGCTGCGGTACCCAAGACGGCTTCGAGCGCTGCAAGCGCAGCCTTCTGGCGGGCTTGATCTGTCATCGTGTCTTCCTCACTTGCCAACTTGCTGAAGAATCTTGGGATAGCGATCTAGATTTGCCGCATCGACAGCGAAGTCCGCCGAACGCGCACCAACCCCAATGGTGCTAGCGGGCTCGCTGTCGCGCCATGAGAAACAGCATGTAATACAGCGAAAGATCGTCCAAACGACGGTGTCGTCCTGCCACCCTTGATAGTCTACTATCGCGTTAGCTCTCGAACAGCGTGGACACAGCATATCGCTCATTTTGCAACTCCTTGCTGAAGTAACCGGATTGCCTTGCTCAACGCGTCAATGTTCGGGCCAGTCGGTGGACTAACGAGATGTGCCTCGCCGATGGGATCGGGCCGCAGGTAGCTTGTCGCGTCAATGATCAGCCGGTGGCCCTTGCCAGGCACGACCGCAGACGGGTCGATCGGCACGGCA
>NZ_NMUA01000096.1 GCF_002312805.1 Sphingobium sp. D43FB
GGTGCGTGTTTCGCAAATTCCCGGACACGGATTTCGGTAATTCGCGGACAGTGATTTCAGTAAATACGGGACAGCGATTCCGCTAATTCCGGGACAGTGGTTTCGGGCGGGAATGAGGTTCGTTTTTCGGGCGCGCCGGAGTGGCATTGAGTCCTTTCATCAAGGTGATGGGAGGGAAGATGCCAAGACGGAAGCAAGCGAGACGAACGAACGTGAAGGACATGCGATCGATTCTGCGCCTGACCTATGATCAGGGGCTATCAGTACGGACAGTGTCGGAGCGATTGAAGCTCAGCAAGACGACAGTATCGACCTATGTCCTGCGTGCACGCGAAGTGGGCCTTTCCAGCTGGCCACTGCCACCGGGATATGACGATGATGCGGCTCTTGAGCAGCTTCTCTTTCGCCGTGTCGGGCGGCCTCCGCAGGATCTGAGCGAGCCGGACTGGCCGGTGGTTGCGCGCGAGATCAAGCGCAAGGGTGTGACGCTGACGCTGCTTTGGCAAGAATATCGCGCCGGGCATCCCAATGGCTATGGCTATACCTGGTTCTGCGATCGCTTTGCGGCCTTCCAGAAGTGCACCCATGCAAGCTTCCGTAATCGGCATGAGGCGGGTGCTGTGATGCAGACCGATTATGCAGGTCATACAGTGCCGCTGATCGATCCATCGACCGGGGAAATACACCAGGCGCAGATCTTCGTGGCGGTTCTGGGGGCTTCGTCGCTGACGTTCGTGATGGCCAGCCTGAGTCAGAAGCTCCCCGACTGGATCGAAGGCCAGGTTCAAGCGCTGGGTTACTTCGGCGGGGTAGCCCGCGCCATTGTCTGCGACAATCTGAAAGCCGGGGTGGCGAAGGCGCTGTGGTTCGAGCCGACGCTCAACCAGACCTTTGCAGCGATGGCGGATCATTACGACACGACAATCTTGCCGACCCGCAGTCGTCGTCCACGCGACAAGGGCAAGGTCGAAGGGGCCGTGTTGATCGTCGAGCGCTGGATCCTTGCGCGACTGCGCAACCGGCGCTTCTTCACCCTTGCGGACCTGAATGCGGCGATCGCCGTGTTGCTCGAGGATCTGAATGATCGACCGATGCGCCATGTGGGGCGATCGCGCCGCGCGCTGTTCGAAGAGATCGAGCGGAGCGCCCTTGCGCCGCTCCCGGCAGCGCGGTTCGAATATGCCGAGTGGAAAAGGGCCAAGGTCCATCCCGATTATCATGTCGAGGTCGACAAGACCTTCTACTCGGTCCCGCACCGGCTGATCGGGCGGCAGGTCGATGTCCGGCTCACCCACAGGGTGGTCGAGTTGTTCCACGATCACCAGCGGGTGGCGAGCCATGTCCGGCGGTCCCAGCGCCGGGGCCATGTGACGGTGAGCGAGCATATGCCCAAGGCCCATCAGCGTTATGCCAACATGACGCCAGCCAGCCTGATCGGCAAAGCCGACCAGATCGGCGTCAACGCGGCGATCCTGGTCGAACGGCTGATGCGCGACCGGCCTCATCCTGAACAGGGCTATCGTTCGGCGATGGGCGTTCTGTCGCTGGCCCGGCGCTACGAGCGGGACCGGGTGGAAGCATCATGCGAACGCGCGCTGATCATCAACGCGGTCTCCTACTCTTCGGTCGCCGCGATCCTCAAATCCGGGCTCGACCGGATCAGGCCGGCGACCGAGCCGGCACGACCCACGCCTGCGCACACGAACATCCGTGGCCGGGGCTATTATCAATGAAGAAAGGAAACTCCCATGTTGAACAATCCCACCCTTGATCAGATGCATGCGCTTGGCCTCGCCGGAATGTCCGCCGCGTGGCGCGAGATGACCGCACAAGGCAGCGGCGAGGATCTTGCCCGCGAGGAATGGCTCGGGTTGATGCTCGACCGCGAAATGGCGGTCCGTGCGGACCGGCGTCTAGGCAACAAGCTCAGGTCCGCGCGGTTGCGCTTTGCCGATGCCTGTATCGAGGACATCGACTTTACCGCGCACCGCGGGATGCACCGCCGCGCTATCCTGTCGCTCGCGCAAGGGGCGTGGCTCAAGGCTCATGAGAATCTCATCATTACCGGCCAGACCGGAACCGGAAAAACATGGTTGGGTTGCGCCTTTGGGCGGCAAGCTGCCCGGCTCGATCATCCGGTTCTCTATATGCGCATGCCGCGCCTGTTCGACGCGCTCGCTCTTGCACGCCTCGACGGCAGCTTCCCGCGTCTGGCAGACAGGCTGGCGCGGGTCGAACTGCTTATCCTCGATGACTGGGGCACCCACTCGCTGAGCGATCAGCAGCGGCTCGATCTGCTCGAAATCTTCGAGGAACGCTATCGGCGAAAATCCACGCTGATCACCGCCCAGCTCCCTGTGACCGCCTGGCACGACATGATCGGCGAACCCACCATCGCCGATGCCATACTCGACCGGATCATCCACAATGCCCACCGCATCACCCTCGAAGGGGACAGCATGCGCAAGCAAAAACCACCTCAGGCTTGACCTCAAAGCAAAGCCGCGCGATCAGCCAACCCGACTTCAACAAGGCAAACGGAAAACACACCTCCAGCTGTCCCGGAATTAGCGAAACCGCTGTCCGCGATTTAGCGAAACGAATGTCCCGTTTTTACGAAATACGCA
>NZ_NMUA01000097.1 GCF_002312805.1 Sphingobium sp. D43FB
CAACGACCGATTCATACTACACCTCCTCTTCAAATGTCCGGAAACAGGGACTTTTGGTTTTCCATTTTGATGCGACACGGGCCTCTGTGACGCGGGAACTGGGTCACTTCGTCCTTTTCCAGGTCCGTGGCTCGGATTTGGTGCGGCGCATCGGGTACAACTTGCTCGGTAGGGAGCACGCCCTCCTTGATCAGTCGACGGACCCGATGGGCAGTAACCCCAAGCTTTTTGGCGGCTTCGGTCAGCGTGAGCCACTCTCCATTCTTTTCGGCGGATCGGTAGCCGTGGATTTTGTGGACAGTGCGCAGCGAGCCGACACGGCGCGCTGTCCAGGTCTTGCCTTGTCCGGTTTGCATTCCCATCCGGTTGAGAGTGGCGGCAATGTCTGCATCGGACCACCGGGTGGCCATGGAGCGGATGATGGCAAGGGCGGCTTCGGGCGTACTCTGGCCATGTTCGCCTGCTTTGGGTTTGCGAATGCGCAGCTGAGAATGTTGGCCACCTTTCCAGTGGATCGTCAAAATGACTTCACGTTGCTCTTCATCGACATCAGCGATGATATCGGTCACGAGCGTGCGGAGGAGCTGCTGACGACAACGCATGTCGACGTTAGGCGAGCGCCAAGCGGTCTCCAGGTCGGTGGCAATGCCAGCAAAATCGGGCGCCGGCGCGGCCAGATCGATTTGTCGCGCTTGGGCCAAACCCGCTTCATAGGCTTCAACACGCCTGAGCGCTGCTTCCCAGCTATTCTCAAGTTGGGCAGCGATCAGGCGGTTATCAGGGTCGCAGGCAGCATAGCGACGTTCAGCGAGAGATGCCTCGTATCGGGCTTGCTGCAAGTCCAGCTCCACCATGCGGTGCCGTTCTTCCAGATTATCCCGATGCGCCCGATCAGCTTCCATTGCGGCCTCGATCGCCATCGGCGTCACGGCTCTCAATATCTCTTTGCCTATGGCAGGGTCGATGCGAGATGCGCCAAAAGTCATGCATCGTGGCTTGGCCAGCATCTGGTTGATACGTTCGCAGCGGTAATAGGGATGACCCGGAGGCCGGCCCGAATAGACAACGCCCAACCGTCTTCCACATCGGCCGCAGGTGAGCAGGCCCGCGAGCAACGCGCGGCCACCACGACCCGACTTGATGCCGCCCTTCTGTCCGAACGCGTTGACGGCGATATGGCTCTGGTTCCTCTCAAACTCACTCCAATCGATATAGCCTTCGTGATGATCCTGGAGCAGCACTTCCCACGTTCCAAAGGGCTTGCTGTGGCCGTAACTTTTGCGTGCCCTGCCATCGACAATCTCGGTTCGCTTCTCGCTTTTACCATAGACATAGACCCCAGCGTAGAAGGGGTTCTTCAGGATCGAAATAACGCTTCGATAGCGAACCGGCACCCAGTCGAAGGACACCGTTTTGCGGCCGTCAGAAGGGCGGGGAAAATGGAAATTGTCAGCTGTCAGCGAAATCAGCACCTGGCGGGCGCTGCCAAGCTCGCGGAAACGCGAAAAGATGAGGCGGATCGCCTCCTGTACCCGGATATCGGGATCCAGCCCCAGGCCGTATTCGCGGTGCCAGATATAGCCGATCGGAACACTGAGGCGCAGTTCTCCCCGCCTTGCCTTGGCGCGCGCCGCGTCAAGCATGCGTGTTCGCAAAATGCCAAGCTCAAACTCGCTGATGCTGCCCTTCATGCCCAACAACAATCGATCGTTTGGTCGACAGGGATCGTATACCCCGTCGAGATCGATCACGCGCGCTTCAACCAGGCCACACAGCTCCAAAAGGTGGTGCCAGTCCCGGCCATTACGGGAAAGGCGCGATGCGTCCAAGCAAAGCACCGCGCCAACCTTGCCCGTGCACAGGCCGCTGACCAGTCGTTCGAAACCGGGGCGGTCGACAGTGCCGCTGGCGGTCCGACCAAGGTCATCGTCGATCACCTCGACATCGTGAAATCCCCAGCGTCGCGCAACATCGACAAGCTCATATTGTCGGCGCTGGCTCTCCAGGTTGTTCTGGACCTGACCCGGGGTCGACTGTCGGACATACACCACAGCTTTGCGCTTGAGCACCGTGACTGGAAGGAGATCATTGCCCGTCATCGCTGGCCTCCTTCGCCGCGACGCCGGCTGCGGCCATCAAGAGGGTCGCCAGCCTGGCAACAACGGCGCTTCGCTGCGCCTCGCTCAGGCCTCGCATCTGCGGCGTATCGAGCGGCATGCTCAGCTGCTGGGTCAGCATCGGTAGCGACGAGGGTCGTGGTAGTGCCTTCATGGCGCGCCTCCTGGATGGCCGTGAGTCCATCCGTCGAAGTCTGCCTGAAACCGCGATCGGTAAGCAGTCCATGAAGCTCTACAAGCCCAATCACCGCAACGCGCGGTTCGCCCATCTCCATGTCGGCGCACAACGCCCTGTCCAGCATCCACTCTGCGACCTGGATGATCTCACCCGGCCTGATCTCTACCCGGATGATCGCGCCATTGGCCCGGTCCTCGCGGCCTTCATGCCGAAAACGACCGCCGTAATATGGATGCCAGCGATAATGAAACTCTACCATCTGCCCGACATGGGCAGAATGACCCTGCGATGGC
>NZ_NMUA01000098.1 GCF_002312805.1 Sphingobium sp. D43FB
CAGCGCCGCATTATACGCGCTCCAGTTTGTCGTGCGATACTTTGGTGAGGCTGGCTTGGGCATAGCCGCCCCCTAAAGCACTCGATTCACCTGAGGAATCCCCCAGGCGCAATTTCGCAACAAAGCCCTCAAAAGCTATTACGTCTGCCTGCCGATCCCGTCCTTGTAGATTGATCGGCAATTTCATAGGCGGATGTAGGAAGCAAAATCGGATCGACATCGCATGGAAATGAAAAAGCAGCCTTTTGCGATCCCCACGGTCTGCAAGATGCAAAACCGCATTGACCCTACGCCTGATTATCAGCGTCCCCCGGCATGGTCCCGTAAGCAAAAGCAATTGCTGATGGACACTATTCTCCGGAACTATGACATTCCGAAATTCTATTGGCGCAAGGTCAATCGGCCCGATGGCGTTCAATATGAGGTTGTCGATGGCCAGCAACGCCTCCGTGCCATCTGGGAATTTGAGGCGGACGGATACCCCCTCCCCAAGGATACCGACCCGATAGACGGGCATAAGGTCGCGGGCTTGAAGCACTCTCAATTGCCCATCGAGATTATGCAGAAATTCGACGAATATTCGCTCGACGTGATCATCATCATGGACGCGATTGAGGACGAACAAGAAAACGAAGTCCGAGATATGTTCTTGCGGCTGCAAAACGGCACGACGCTAAAGGCTCAGGAAAAGCGCAACGCCATGATCGGCACCATGCGCGATTTTGTTCGGCAGACGGCGGGCCACCCATTCTTTGCTAGCTGCCACTTTGCCAATTCCCGCTATGCGTTCGATCATATCGCCGCACAGACCATCATGACCGAGATCAACGGCGGCCCCGCCAACGTCCGCGATGCCGATTTGAACCGGATGTATCGGGAAAATGCGGATTTCGACCCAGCCGGAAAGGTAGCCAAGAAGGTTCGCCGGGTGTTCGATTTTCTGAAAGCCGCCTTCCCGGAAAAGACGCCAGAGCTGGTTCGCTACAACGTGATCAGCCTCTACGCGATAGCTTCGCAGCTAATCGAAAATTATGTCTGGCAAGGGTTGCATACCCCCCTGGCTGAATGGTTCATCGCCTTTGAACAGGAACGGGCCTCCAACGAATTGCTGGCTGACATTGACGAGGGCATGGGCGACGTTGCGCTGATCGAATACAAGCGCTTGACCAGCCAATCGACCGATACCGAGGAAAGCATTCGGGGCCGGGTGGAATTCCTGGAAAAGCGGTTTTTTGAAGCCTACCCCACTATCGAGCAGACGGACCCCAAACGGGGCTTCTCGCACGAACAGCGGCTGGCGATCTATCGGCGCGATGGCGGGCAATGCCGCTTGGCCGTCAAGTGCGACGGCGTGAAAGTCGGTTGGGATAATTGGCACGCCGACCATATCATTGCCCATAGCAAGGGCGGTAAGACCACGGTTGCCAACGGCCAACTGGCCTGTGTGGACTGCAATTTATCGAAGGGTGCTGCTTCCTGATGCCGACGCTTGACTGGATTGGTAAAAAGGCCGTCGTCAATCATCATCGCGAGGTGCCCTATCGCCTGATCCACTGTGACGGGGAACTGTCTGCGGGCGACCCGGACGCAGGCAATCTATTGGTGCAGGGCGACAACCTCGAAGCCCTCAAGGCGCTTCTGCCCTATTACGCGGGCAAGGTGAAGTGCATCTATATCGACCCGCCATATAACACCGGGAATGAGGGTTGGGTTTACAACGACAATGTGAACTCACCGGAAATAAAATCTTGGCTTGGCAAGGTAGTCGGCAAGGAAGCAGAGGATTTATCACGCCATGATAAATGGCTGACGATGCTATACCCCCGCGTGCGTTTGTTGAAGGATTTCTTGAAGCAAGACGGCTGCATTGTCGTTTCGATTGATGAGAACGAATTTAGTAATCTGATCGCAATCTTGGACGAGATTTTCGGCAGACAGAACCGTGCTGGCACGATGGTTTGGCAGAAGGGCAAGAAGGGCGACGCCAAGCTGCTCCCCATCGTGCATGAATACATCGTCATCTATGCGCGCAACAAATCCCACCTGACTGCGAACAACATCAAGTGGCGACGGCGTAAGGCGGGCGCAGATGAGGCACTGGCCTACTATCAACAACTGCGTGATCGACTTGGGGATGACCACGAAGCGATCCGAACCGAGATGATGGCGTGGTATCGTTCGCTGTCAAAGGACGATCCTCGCAAATCACACAAGCATTACAACTGGTCCGATGATCGCGGGTTATATTTCCCCGACAATTTCGCCGGTCCCGATGACGGGCGCGATAGCCGCCCGCGTTATGACATTCCCCACCCCATCACTGGCAAACCTTGCAAGATGCCGTCAACCGGCTGGCGATGGGAGGAGGATACGACAAAGGACGCGATGGCTATGGACCCGCCGCGTATCCATTTTGGCAAGACTCACGCCACCATTCCATGCCGCAAAAGGGCTTTGTTGCGAAATTGCGCCTGGGGGATTCCTCAGGTGAATCGAGTGCTTTAGGGGGCGGCTATGCCCAAGCCAGCCTCACCAAAGTATCGCACGACAAACTGGAGCGCGTATAATGCGGCGCTG
>NZ_NMUA01000009.1 GCF_002312805.1 Sphingobium sp. D43FB
GCTGCCAAAATGGCTCGACCACTATAATCGCGTGCATCCGCATCGCGCTCTCGGCTACAGATCGCCAAGAGAGTTTATCGAACGTTCAACCCGTGAGGAACTGTCCGGCCTTTAGGGGGCAACAACAAGCGATATTGCGCCGATCGACGAGCCGTGTTTCCAATGGATCAAAACTTTGAGAGAACTGGTATAATTGGAAAAAACCAATTTGGTTTGATGCTCATTCCAACTGCAAGCGGTGCGTTTTTTTTAGAATTTTATAATGGAACTTCAAGCGGCCATTGCGATCCATCAACGCTGAAGTGAAACGAGGGCTTACAATCGATTCGGTTTACTGCTCCCGCCGCAAAAACACTGGCCAAGCGTACTTGGCTGGCGCACCTTCGGTGCTACCGTGCCGCACCTGATCCTGCCGCCGGGCTGGCGGAGGGGCGGTGCGGCGATTGAGGATGTGATGCCATGACTGATCCTGTCCCACGCGATATCGTCGTCATCGGGGGCGGGCAGATGGGGGTGGCGCTCGGCTATTATCTGCGCCGGGCGGGGGCGGATTTCCTGATTTTGGATGCGGAAGACGGGCCGGGCGGGGCGTGGCGGCATGGGTGGGAGTCGTTGCGGCTGTTTTCGCCCGCTGGCTATAGTTCGCTGCCCGGCTGGCTGATGCCGCCGCCGGCCCATACGGGCTATCCGACGCGCGATGACGTGCTGGCCTATTTGCGGGACTATGAGGCGCGCTATGCGCTGCCGATCGAGCGGCCGGTGCGGGTGGCGGCGGTCGAGCAGGCGGGCGATGCTCTGGCGGTCGTGACCGACAAGGGGCGCTTTGCCGCGCGGATGGTGGTCAGCGCGACGGGCACCTGGTCGCAACCCTATATGCCCGACATGGCGGGGCGGGCGCTGTTTGCGGGGGTGCAGGTCCATTCCGCGCATTATGTCGGGCCGGAGGCCTATGCGGGGCAGAACGTGCTGGTGGTCGGCGGCGGCAATAGCGGGGCGCAGATCGCGGCGGAGCTGGCGCCGGTGGCGCGCACGATCTGGGTGACGACGCAGGAACCGCTGTTCCTGCCCGACGATGTCGATGGCCGGGTGCTGTTCGAGCGGGCGGTGGCGCGGATGAAGGCGGGGCCAAGCGATGTGCCGGTGGGCGGCATTGGCGACATCGTCATGGTGCCGCCGGTCAAGGCGGCGCGGGCGCGCGGTGACCTCAGCACTCGGCGGCCGTTCACGCGGATGACGGCGACGGGGGTGGTGTGGCCGGACGGGTCGGAGACAAAGGTCGATGCGATCATCTGGTGTACCGGCTTTCGCCCGGCGCTGGCGCATCTGGCGGGGCTGGGCGTGGTGGAGGCGGATGGCCGGGTTCTGGTGGAGGACCAGCGGTCGATCAAGGTGCCGCGGCTGTGGCTGGCGGGCTATGGCGACTGGTGCGGGGCGGGATCAGCCACGCTGATGGGTGCGGCGCGGACGGCGCGGGATCTGGCGGCGAGGCTGGTCGAGGCGCGGGCGGTTTAGGCGAGGGGGGCTTTGAGGGTGGAGGGGGGCGCGTTCCTGCTGCCGCAAAAGGGCTGGTCAAGCGCCTTCCGCTGCGGCACATCGCGCCGCTATGCGCCTACCTGATCCTTCCACCTTCATCGCCGCCGGGGCCAGTGCCGAGGTGTTTCGGCTTGGCGAGGGGCGGGTGTTGAAGCTGTTTCATGACGGGATCGACCCCAGCATCGTCGCGCGCGAATATGCGATCGCGCGGGCGGTGCAGGCGAGCGGGCTGCCGGTGCCGCGCACTTATGGCGTGCAGGAAGCGGGCGGGCGGCAGGGGATCGTCTATGCCGACATGGCGGGGCCGGACCTGCTCGCTTATATGGCGCGCAATCCGCATCGCGGGCGCTGGGCACTGGGCGAGATGGCGCGGTTGCAGCAGCGGATTTCGGAATGCCATGTGCCGACGCTGCGCAGTCGCAAGGCGATATTGCGCGTCGACATAGAGGCGGCGCCGGTGGGCGAGCGGCTGCGCGCGGCGGCGGTCGACCGGCTGGACCAGCTGAACGAAGGCGATGCGCTGTCGCATGGCGACCTGCACCCCGCCAATCTGATCGTGACCGAGGAGGGGCTGGCGGTGATCGACTGGTCGCGCGCGGCGCGGGGCATGGCGGCGACCGATGTGGTGCGGACCGAGATGGTGATGCGCTTCGGGCCGGGCGGGGATGTCGGTGGCGAGGGCGGCGCGGCGGTGCTGGGCTGGGCGGCGGCGAAGATGCGCGATGCGGCGAGCGCTTATTATGTGCGGCGGCACCGGGCGCTCACTGGGCTGGACCCCGAAGCGCTGGCGGCGTGGCGGGCGCTGGTGGCGCTGGCGTGGATGCGGCAGCGGGCGCCGTCGCGCGATGCGGCGTTCGAGGCCTATCTGGTGGAGGCGTTGCAGGTGGCGGGGCTGCCGCCGCTGGAGCGGGATGCGCCGCCCATGTCGTTGGTCGGGCCTGATTGACGGTTGATCCCGCGTCCATGCCGCCCAGCGGGAGCGGAGGGCCGATTATCGAACGGACGGCGCATCGGGCGTGCGCTGCCCTATAATGGCGGTAAGTTCAGAGACGGTTCAGCCCTGATGGTGTCGTCTCCGGCCTGACAGTTTATCCCGATCCCGGTGTGCCCGACAGCAACCTGGATACGCCCCCGGCCATCCCTTGCGCCGGGGGCGTTTTCTATTGTCCCTCCCATCGTTACGATTCGCGCTTTCCCTTACGGCTCATGTCGTTCGTGGCGCGGCGACATGTCGTTCGTCCTGCGGTTGGTCGGCGCGATTTTGCGCTTCGTCGGTGCAGGCGTCGTTCGCCGATGACGCGGGCTGCCGGTCGAAGCGGGCGGGCATCGGGCGGGGCGCGGGGCTAAACAGGATGGGCGAACGGGGCAGGACGCCGACCCCAAGACCCCGGCTCCCCCCGTTCGCACCCCGGCCCGCTGCGCAGCCCCCCATTTGGCGGCGGACCGGCCAAACCAGATTTTGAGGAGATAGATGATGTTCCGTTCGACCCTGTTTGCCGCCGCCGCTTCCGCCATCCTGTTTGCCAGCGCCGGTGCCGCTTCCGCCGAGGATTTCGCCTCCAATGGCCGCACCAGCCCGGTCTATCATGGCGACCTCGACCTATCGAACCCCGCGCATCAGGCGCAGTTGCGCAGCCGCATTGCGCGTGCCGCGAGCCGTGTGTGCAGCGCCAGCGACCTCGCCACCATGCAGGCGTGCAAGGCCAAGGCGATCGCCCGCGTCGAAGCGCCGATCAGCGCCGCGATTGCGAGGGCCGAGACGAGCGAGCGCTATGCCGATGCGCGGGGCAAGGACGGGTTGCCGCTGGTCGCAAACTGATTGGTAGCGCGACGTGATAGAGAGAAGGCCCGGTGAATTGCCGGGCCTTTTTTGTGTTTCGGCATCCTCCCCTGGTAGGGGAGGTGGCAGGGCGTAGCCCTGACGGAGGGGTGTCACGCTATCGTGAGGGTGACACCCCTCCACCGCCTTCGGCGGTCCCCCTCCCCTTACAGGGGAGGATTGGTTAGCGGCCGGTCATGGCTCTGGCGTTGGCGAGGAAGGTGCGGCCGATGCGGATTTCATTGCCGTCGGCGAGCGCCGCGAACCACACGCCGCTGCCGTCATGGCGCAGGCGGGCGATATGGTCGCGGCGGACGATGTGGGAGCGGTGGAGGCGGACGAATTGCTGCGGGTCGAGCCGTTCCTCCAGGCTGCTGATCGTCTGGTGGAGGAGATAGCTGTGGCTGCCGACATGGAGGCGCATATAGTCGCGCTCCGCCTCGATCCGGTCGATCTGGTCGGTGGCGATGCGGATGAGTTCGGAGCGGTGTGGCACCCAGAATTCCTCGGCCCAGTCGGGTTGCGCCTCGGTCGAGATGGCGGGGGCGTCGGTGGGGGCCACGCTGCGCGCCGCCTCAACCCGGTCGATCGCGCGGGTGAGCCGGTCATGCGCGACGGGCTTGAGCAGATAGTCGACGGCGGCCAGATCGAAGGCCTCGACCGCGAAACCTTCGAAGGCGGTCACGAAGATGATGGCGGGGCGCAGGCCCATGCGGCTGACCGCGCGGGCGACGCCGATGCCGTCGAGCAGCGGCATGGCGATGTCGAGCATGACGAGGTCGGGCTTGAGCGCTTCGATGAGGCGGAGGGCGGCTTCGCCGTCGCTGGCGGTGCCGCAGAGCGTCAGGCGCGGTTCGCGCGCGCACAGCATCTGCAGCCGCTCGATCGCGAGCGGTTCGTCATCGACGATCATGGTGCGGATTGACATGGGGATCAGCAACTCTGACGGATGATGGGGAGGGTGATGAGGACGGAGAAGCCGCTGCCTTCGCGCGGACCATAAGCGATGCGGCCCTGATCGCCAAAGCGCGCGGTCAGCCGGTCGCGCACATTGGCGAGGCCGATGCCGCTGCCGCGATCGGCGTCGCCGGGCGGCTGGTCGCCATTATCGGTGACGTTGATGTGGAGCAGGTCACCATCGGCGCGGGCGGTGATGCGGATCTGCACCGGGCTGGACGTGCGCGACACGCCATATTTTATCGCATTTTCGACCAGCGGCTGGAGGATGAGGCCGGGGACGCAGGCGGTCATCAGGTCGGCGGGAATGTCGATGACGCTCGTCAGCCGTTCGGGGAAGCGGACACCCTCGATATCGAGATAGAGTTGCTGGAGATGGACTTCCTCCGCCAGCGGCACGTCGTCGAGCGGATCGCCGGTCAGGCTGGTGCGGTAGAAGTTGGAGAGCGACAGGATCATCTTTTCCGCTTCGTCGGGCTTGTTGCGCATGACGAGGGTCGAGAGGCTGTTGAGCGTGTTGAACAGGAAATGGGGGTTCACCTGATAGCGGAGCGAGCGCAGTTCGGCCTGCTGCGCGGCGCGTTCCAGCCGGGCGGCGCGGCGTTCGGTGCGGTGGACTTCGCTGGCGTAGGACAGAGCGAGGTAGAGCGCGGCCCAGGCGGAGAGGAAGAAATAGCGGCTGATCGCATCCTCGACGATCTGGATCAGCGCGAAATGTTCTTCGCTGCGAAATTTCATCCGGTCGCCATCAGTGAAGATGTTGACCGGGTCATAGACGTTGAACATGTAGAAATTGGCCGACGCCATGGCGAGCGCGAAGGGCGCGGCGAGCGAGAAGGCGGCGACGACGCGGACGCTTAGCGGCTTCGTGTCGAAGCGGCGCAGCATCAGGTAGAAGATCCAGGTCGTGACGATGCCGATGACGGTGACGATGGCCCGGCGGGCGGCCAGCTCATAGGGGGCATCGAAGCCCATGACCGTGGCGCGCAGCGTGACCAGCACGGCATAGAATAACCAGAAGCCGAGAATGGAATAGAGCGCGATCGCAGGCGAAATGCCGCGTTCGCCGTCGTCGGGCGCATGTGTCATGGCATCCTGTTTACGCGCGCGTGGGCCGCTTGTCGCCCCATCGCGTGGCTGCTGGTCGAAGCGGTTGGCGCGTTGGTCGAACGGCGCGCGGGAACCGGGATGCGGCCCGGCCCGTTGATCGGGCGAGATGCCTGTGTGGCATTGAGGAGGAGAGACGCATGACCCCGATTGATCATTCCCAGACCAAGGCCCACGAGCAAGCCGACGCGGCGCGCAGCAGCGACGCGCAGGACCATGTTCGCGATGCCGAGGAAAAGCTGGACGAGGAATTGGAGGATTCGATGGACGCATCCGATCCGCCGTCCAGCACGCGACCCGGTGACAAGGGTGAACCCGTGCCATCTTCGGGCTTTACGCCGGAGGATTGATGGTTTTTCGATCCGAACGATGATAGAGTTTGCGGGCGGCAGATGAAGCCATCGCCGCCCGTAACGAGAGGAGCCTGCACCCCATGCCGACATCCGCAACCCCCGCCGTCGAGCGCATTGCCCGCGTCCTGGCAGGGCGGCATCTGAGCCATAATGGTGAGGGCAGCGATCCCCATGCCGCAGGGGCCGTGGATGCGGCGTGGCAGGACCATGTCGAGGACGCCTATGCCATCCTGCATACGTTGCGCGAACCGGACGCGCAGATGGCGCAGGCAGGCGATGTGACGGTGTGGCGCAGCATGATCGGCGCGGTGCTGGCGCGGCGACCGGGAGCGTAACGGGCGACGCGACCAAATGATGATTGTCATCCGATTTACATGTTGCGCTGCACAAGGAAATCTGATCCCTTGTGAACGGCGGCGGAACAGGCGCTTAAGCCTTCAGTAACTATAGAGGGCGCATGTTCTGACGATCGACTACGGGTCGGAGGGCATGAACATGGGTACGAATGCAAAACCTGCGGACGGCGCCATTACCTTGGCGGAACTGCGCGAGTTCGCGAGCTTCTCGTCTGCCACGCAACGCTATATTCGCCGATCGCTCGACATCGGCCTGCATCGCCGCGACGCGATGAAGCTATGGTCGCGCGACATGGTCGAGGAAGCCTCCATCCGCGCGCAGGCGCGCATCTATGGACGGCTGGATGAGATCAAGGCGCGGGTGCCCGACGATAGCGGGTTGGAACAGGTGGAGCCGTTCATGGCCCCGCTGGTGACCATCTCCGCCTTCGACCTGGGGCAGGACCGGCTGGCCAGTTTTTCCTCCTATCGTTTCCTATACGAGCGGCTGTTGGGCGCGGGCGCGCGGCCCTGGCTGCCCGGTGCCTTTTGCGCGGCGGCGAGCCTGCCGCATCTCCACCCTGAAAAGCGGCGCATTTTGTTGCAGTCGATCAGCGAGGCGGCGGCGACGGCGGCGGGCTGGTCCAATCGCGAGCCGAGCTTCTACCCCGAATGGGTCGAGAAGGTCGATCTGAGCAAGGCGAACTGACACTGGACGTTGATGCCCGCATCCGGGGGGAGGCGGGGATTGGTGAAACCGACGGCGCAGCGGACGTTGTTCGCTGCGCCGTTGTCATATCGGGGGTTGGCCTGGTCCAGGTCGGCCATAGGGGAGCGAAGCGATGCGGATGATGGGCAAGATCGCGGCTATGGCTTCGATCGTGATCGGATCGGTGGCGACCCCATCGGTTGGGGCGGCCCCAGCGACCGTTGTGCGCAATATCGGCGTCGGCGATCCGCAGCGGCGGGCGGTGCTGGATGCGTTGCGGCCAGAGATTGCGCGCGATCTTGGGCAAACGGTGCAATTTGTGGTGCGGGCCTTGCGCGTGCAGGGCGACTGGGCCTTCGCCCATGTCGTGCCGCAGACGACCGCCGGTGATGCGATCGATTTTACCCGGACACGCCATGCCGAGCGGCTGCGCGCCGGGATGCTCGATGGGCCGGATGTTTATGCGCTGTTGCAGCGGACGGGCAGCGCGTGGCGGGTGCGCGATTTCGTCGTGGGGCCGACCGATGTAGCCTATCTGGCATGGCCGGACGCCCATGGCGCGCCGCCCGCGCTATTCGAGGGGGCGGACTGAGCCTGCGGCTCAGCGCTTGCGATAGCGGAAATACCAGACTTCATGGCCCAGCCGCCGGGCCTTGGCCTCATAGCGGGTTTCGGGCCAGCCGCCGGGGCGGGTGAGGAAATCCTTGGGGTCGCTGGCCAGCCAGTCGAAATCGGGATGGCCGTTCATCACCATCAGCGCCCAGCGCAGATAGACAGGGTGATCGGTGCCGAAGCGGAATTCGCCGCCGGGCTTGAGCTTGCGCGCGATCATCGCGACAGGGCCGGGGTTCATCATCCGGCGCTTGGCGTGGCGCGCCTTGGGCCAGGGGTCGGGATGGAGCAGATAGACGAAGCTGAGCGATCCGTCGGGGATGCGGCTCAGCACGGTCAGGGCATCGCCCATATGGAGGCGGACATTGCCGAGCGCGCCGTCGCGAATATGGCCAAGCGCGGTGACGACACCGTTCAGGAACGGCTCGCAGCCGATGAAGCCATGGTCGGGCAGCAGATCGGCGCGCCAAGCCATATGCTCGCCGCCGCCGAAGCCGATCTCGAAATGGAGTGGGCGGTCATAGCCGAACAGATCCGCGGCGGTGATCGGCCCTTCGTCCGGCACGGACACGGCGGGCAATAAGGTATCGACCAGTTCTTGCTGCGCCTGACGCAGCTTATGCCCCGACTGGCGGCCATAGAGGCGGTTGAGCGTGGTCGGATCGCCGGGTTTATGCGCTGTCATGGGGCGGCCGCTTAGCGGGCGTGGGCGCGCGGGGCAAGCGGGGAGGCGGCTACTCCCCCTTCATCGCGTCAGGTGATAGGCTGATCGTACTGCCTTTGCCATAGACGCTCGTCGTTGACAGCGGGTTTTCGCTTTGCACGATTTCGACAGCCTGCGTCGGTGGAGGCATGGCGTCATAGCT
Source organism: Sphingobium sp. D43FB (assembly GCF_002312805.1). Taxonomy (GTDB): domain Bacteria; phylum Pseudomonadota; class Alphaproteobacteria; order Sphingomonadales; family Sphingomonadaceae; genus Sphingobium. The sequence continues at coordinate 8,292 of NZ_NMUA01000009.1, forward strand.
GGGATATTGCACCCATTTGTCGAGTTTCATGACCGTAACCGACCATGGCGTTGCGCCATCATCCTTGGCTGCGTCCCCAAGCAGGATCCCAGCGAGCCAATCCTTACCGATCTCAAGCAGTTCGCCTGAATCGCCCAAGGGAATGAGATAGCCGCCCTCTCCGCCTTCCTTCTGATAGACAGGCAGCCTGCCACCGATGCGGTCGCCATGGATGCATAGTGCCGGGTGCTTCAGCACTTTCGCTTTGCTACGTGCCTCAGTCGCCAGGCTGCCCCTCATGGCTCCCAAAAGAACGGCTGCGCCATCAGCTTTCATCTTGGTGGCGCGCGGCCCAAAGGCGATGGGCTGGGGGCAGCGCGTCAGTGGCGAGGCGGCTATCAGGGGAGGAAGCTTCCTTGGCCAATCGAGCGCATCCATGAATTGCGCTATAGCGGTGTCGAGCTGCGCTGGGTCAAGATTGGGCGATGTCATGCGAAGTTTCACCACCCATTCGCCGATGGCCACCAACGCGACGCCGCTGCTCCGGCCGATCTTGGTGATCGTGAAACTCTGGCGAAGACCTGATGCGATGGGGCTACCGGGCAGGGTGAAGACGATCGGATCACCCTGATGCTGCGGTTCGCCGAACTTGCTGTTGGTGGCGATCATCGTCGCTGCCACATCGAACCATAGTGCGGTGGAGGGAACCGCCGCATGGTACAAGTAGACGTTGACGTGGGTGCGGGAGACGGGGTCGTCATAAGCGACCGACACGTCGAGTAGCGGGCCGCCGCTAAGATCCATCACGTCGCCGCGCGCAAAAGTGCCGATGGTGGGCGGCAGGCCGATCTTCGTGGGCTTGTGCGTCCAGCTCTTGCGGGCAGACGCCTCGATGCGGGTAGGTTGCGTCTGGGCATAGCTGCTATGTGCGGCGGATAGTGCGGTTATGACCGCCGCTATCTCGATCAACCTGCGTTTCATGGCTTGTTCTCCCCCGTACCGAGCGGCTTACCCTAGCGCATGGCGTATGGAAGAACAGGCCAATTTATTCGACGGTCGCCGCCTTTGACCCACTCGTGTCAGAGACCGAGCAGGGGCCAGAGGACCATGCCGAGGCCGATCAGGCTGACGAGGAAGATCAGCGTGCGGATCATCGGGATGCCAAGCGCATAGACAGGGAGGTAGGCGAGGCGCGCGCCGAGCCAGATCCAGGCGCCGAGCGCGGTCATGTCGCTGGTGCAACCGGCCAGCACCACGCCGATCAGCGCGACGATGGCGATGGGCAGGGTTTCCTGAAAATTGGCCTGGGCGCGGGTGAGGCGTCCGGCGAGGGGATGGAGCGGCGGGAGCTTTTCGTCGCGCGCGCCCATGTTCCAGCGCGGGCCATATTGTTTGGTCTTGAAATGCGCCGCTGCGAAAATGTGGACGAGCAGCAGGACCATCGACCATGCCAGTATCGTCAGTTCGACAGCCATAGCGCGCGCCTCCATTGGGGTAAGGGGCGCACGCTATGGCATTGCGGTGGGCGCGACAAGCGCTGGATGTGGCGCGCGCTTAGAGGCTGAAGCCGACGCGCGCGATCAGGCGGTCGCCGGCATGGGTGCGGGCGGGGCCGTCAATGCTGCTGCCAGCATAGCGGATGCCGGCGAACCATTGGCCGCGATACCAGTCGAGCGCGACGCCATGGTCCCAATAATTGCCATCGGGGCGCAGGCGGGCGGCGGCGAGGGGATCACGCACGCTGCCCGACGAGCGGCCGACATGGCCCGACAGGGTGAAGGGCGTGCCGGGGACGGCGACGGCGGCGGCGGCGGAAACATAGAGATTGTCGCCGCCGATGGCCGATTGGCGCGGGGCATAATGAGCGGCGATGTCGACGCTGGCCGGGCCGATGAGGAAGCCTGCCTGTGCGCCGACTTCGCCATAGCCCTGATCCGAGGCACCGGGGAAGAGATGATAGCGGCCCTGCGCGGTCAGCCGCCAGCCGCCGATCTGCTGCGACCAGCTTGGGCCGATGTCGATCACCGCGTCGGCGCCGCCATGGCGGGTGCTGTCCCATAGGGTGGTGGCTGCGCCGTCGAGGCTGAGGCCGGAGGTGACGGGGACGGACAAGGTGCCGCGCAGCACTGGGTCGCCATCGCTCCAGCTCAAGCCACGGCGGCGTTCGTCGCTGGCGGCTTCGAGCGTGGCGGCAAGGCCGCGATCCTGCGCGACCGCCGGAAGGGCATGGACGGCGAGCCCGAACGCCGCTGCCCATGCCACCCGCATAGCGCGATCAGTTCGACGCAAGCGCGCGCACCGAATCCAGTTCCGCCATCAGCGGCGCGCGATCGCGTTCGGCCATCGCCATCAAGGTCGAATGGATGCGATCGCCATGCTGGGCCAGCACACGCTGTTCGAGATTTTTGCCACGCGAGCAGGCACCGGACTCGCTGCCCGAAAAGCGGGTATCGCTGGCGATGGTGCGGGCCAGCGCGGGGCCGTGATCCAGCTTGCGGTCGACGACGACCGTGGCGGTCCAGTTGCAGCGTTGCATGTCCATGCGATTGGGCGTCTTGGCACCCACGGTTCGTGTCTGGACGTCGGCACGGGCGGTGTAGATCGCCTGAACCGGCGTGCCCTGATGCGTGAGTGGAACGGTGTGGGTGGCGGCCGCGGCCGCCAGGGCGATAAGGGTCAAACTCATGTCATTCTCCTGCTTTTTGGCGTCAGGCTATGTTGCCCGATCACCTGAGCCAGATGTAGGTATCCACTGTTGCCAGATCATTGCTGACAAGCGACAAAGTCCTGCCCTGGTCAGACCGCAGCTTTGGCCAGCCCCTTCGACAATTGCAAGGCACCGTTGAGGCGCGCGGCGGGATCGGCCCAGGCGCGGTTGACCACGATCTTGCTGTCGGGGCGCAGGCGCGCGACGCCGTCGAGCCGCTGGATATAGGCGATGAGGCCCGCCGGATTGGGGAAACTGTCTTCGAAGAAGCTGACCAGCGCGCCTTTCTGCCCGACATCGATCTTGGCGATATTGGCCTTCACGCAATTCTGCTTGATCTCGATGATCTTGAGAAGATTTTGTGTTGGCGCAGGCAGTTTGCCGAAGCGGTCGATCAGTTCGGCGGCGAAGGATTCGAGCGCCTGGCGGTCTTCCAGCTCGTTGAGGCGGCGATAGAGGCCCATGCGCAGGTCGAGGTCGGGGACATAATCGTCGGGGATCATGATCGGCGCATCGACGCTGATCTGCGGCGAGAAGCTGTCGCGGCGGATTTCGAGGCCGACGCCGCCCGCCTTGGCGTCCATGATCGCTTCTTCCAGCATCGACTGGTAGAGTTCGAAGCCGACTTCGCGGATATGGCCCGATTGTTCGTCGCCGACGAGGTTGCCCGCACCGCGAATATCGAGATCGTGCGATGCAAGCTGGAAGCCTGCGCCGAGCGTGTCGAGATCGGACAAGACCTTGAGCCGCTTTTCCGCTGTTTCGGTGATGATGCGGTTGGCGGGCGTCGTCATATAGGCATAGGCGCGCGTTTTCGATCGGCCGACGCGGCCGCGCAGCTGATAGAGCTGGGCGAGGCCGAAGCGGTCGGCGCGGTGGATGATGAGCGTGTTGGCGCTGGGGATGTCCAGGCCGGATTCGACGATGGTGGTGGAGAGCAGCACATCGTAGCGCTTGTCGTAGAAGGAGGACATGCGTTCCTCCACTTCGGTTGCCGACATCTGGCCATGGGCGACGACGGAGCGGATTTCGGGGACGTCTGTGCGCAGGAATTCCTCGATCTCGGCGAGGTCGGCAATGCGGGGGACGACGAAGAAACTCTGCCCGCCGCGATAATGTTCGCGCAGCAGCGCTTCGCGGATGACGATGCCGTCCCAGGGCATGATATAGGTGCGGACCGCGAGGCGATCGACCGGCGGGGTCTGGATGACCGACAGTTCGCGCAGGCCCGACATCGCCATTTGCAGCGTGCGCGGGATCGGCGTGGCAGTGAGGGTGAGGACATGGACGTCGGTCTTCAAGGACTTCAGCCGTTCCTTGTGGGTGACGCCGAACCGCTGTTCCTCATCGACGATGACGAGGCCGAGCCGCTTGAAATCAATGCCCTTGGTCAGCAGCGCATGGGTGCCGACGACGATATCGACCGTGCCATCGGCGAGGCCCGCTTTGACGGCCTTCGCCTCCTTGTCGGGGACGAGGCGGGAGAGGCGGCCGATATTGACCGGGAATCCGCGGAAGCGTTCCTCGAACTGCATATGATGCTGGCGGGCGAGCAGGGTGGTGGGGCAGATGAGGACGACCTGCATCCCCGCCATCGCCGCGACGAAGGCGGCGCGCAGGGCGACTTCGGTTTTGCCGAAGCCGACATCCCCGCAGACCAGGCGATCCATCGGCTTGCCCGACCCCAGATCCTCGATCACGTCGCTGATCGCGCGGTCCTGATCCTCGGTTTCCTGATAGGGGAAGCGATCGACGAAGGCGGGGTAGCCCGCGACATCGGGTTCGGCGATAGTGGCGGCGCGCAGCGCGCGCTCGGCGGCGGTCTTGAGCAATTCACCCGCAATTTCGCGGATGCGCTCCTTCATCTTGGCCTTGCGCCGCTGCCAGGCTTCGCCGCCGAGCTTGTCGAGGCCGACGCCATCGCTGTCCGACCCGTAGCGGGAGAGGACTTCGAGATTTTCGACCGGCACGAACAGCTTGTCGCCGCCAGCATAGCTCAAGGCGACGCAATCATGCGCCGTCTTGCTGACCGGAATCTGGGTCAGCCCTTCATAACGGCCGATGCCATGGTCCATGTGGACGACGAGATCGCCGGGCGACAGGGTGGCGAGTTCCGCAAGGAAGGCGTCGGTATTCTTCTTGCGCTTCGCGCGGCGGACGAGCCGGTCGCCCAGCATATCCTGTTCGGTCAGGACCGCGACATCGGGGGCGGCAAAGCCATGGTCGAGCGGCAGGACGGTCAGCGTCACGCTGCCATTGGCGGCGATGCCGAGTGCTTCCTGCCAGCCATCGGCGGCGGCGAGCCGCTTGACGCCATGGTCGAGCAGCAGGCCCGACAGCCGTTCGCGCGCGCCGCCCGAATAGCTGGCGATCACCACCTTTTTCTTCGCGCGTTGCAGCGCGGCGATATGCCTGCCGACCGCTTCGTAGATGTTCGTATTTTGCGCGCGTTCGGGCGCGAAGTCGCGCGGGCCATCGACCGAGAAGTCCAGCACGTCGGCGCTGGCGGGTTCATGGAAGGGGGTGGTGGCGTGCATCGGCCGGGTGGCGACGGCTGCGTTCCATTCGGTGGTGTCGAGATAGAGCAGGTCGGGCTTCAATGGCCGATAGGCACCGGGGTCGGAGGTTTTTGCCTGGACCCGGTTGGCATGATAATCGCGGATCGCCTCGAACCGGGCATCGGCGGCCCCGGCGACGCCATGGTCGCGGATGATGACGGTGTCCGCGCCGATATGGTCCGCGAGCGGGACCAGCTTCTCTTCGAACAAGGGTAGCCAATGTTCCATGCCCGCGAGGCGGCGGCCTTCGCTGACCGCCTGATAGAGCGGATCGCCGGTCGCTGTCGCGCCGAAGGTTTCGCGATAGCGGCTGCGGAACCGCTTGATCGTCTCCTCGTCCAGCAGCGCTTCGGAAGCGGGGAGCAGGGTGAAGCCGTCGATGCTGCCGGTGGTGCGCTGGTCGGCGGGGTCGAAGCGGCGGACGGTTTCGATCTCGTCGCCGAAAAAGTCGAGGCGGAGCGGTTGATCCTCGCCGCCGGGAAAGAGATCGACAATGCCGCCGCGAATGGCGAACTCGCCGCGATCATGCACGGTGTCGGTGCGGACATAGCCATTGCCCTGGAGCATGGCGGCAAGGCGCGTGATCGCGATCCGCTCCTTGGGCGCGAGATGGGCGACGAGTTGGCGCACGCGGAACGGGGTGAGCGTCCGCTGCGTCATGGCGGCGAGCGTGGTGACGACCAGTTGCGGTGCCTTGGGCGCGGCTTGCAGCGCGTGCAGGCCCGCCAGGCGCGCGGAGGCGGCGCGCAGCGAGGGGCTGGCCCGGTCATAGGGCAGGCAGTCCCAGGCCGGGATTTCGATGATCCCGATCTCCGGCGCGAAATAATGGGCGGTGTCGGCGATGGCGCGCATCTGCTGCTCATCGGCGGCGATGAATAGCGCGCGGGCCTGACCCGACCCATAGGCCGCGCGGGCGATGTCGGCGAGCAGCCAGGGTTGGAACCCGGCAGGCACGCCAGACAGGGTCAGCGGGGCTTTGGCGCGGGGGATGGTTTGGAGATCGGTCATTGTCGTTGTCGCTATCCAATGATCCTCCCCGGTACGGGGAGGTGGCAGGGCGAAGCCCTGACGGAGGGGGGGATCGTCCGGGCGTGGTGCGGGGGGCGAACCCCCTCCACCACTCGCTTCGCGAGCGGTCCCCCTCCCCGTGCCGGGGAGGATGATCAGTTCTCGATCTTCACGAAATCGAGTTTCAGGAATTTGTCCATCATCGGGCCTTTCCATTCATCGGGCACGGGGATGGTGCCGAGCGCCCAGCCGATGATGTCGGCATCCTGTTCGTCCATGAAGCGTTCGAACCAGGCGATGTCGGCTTCGTCCCATTCGGCATGATAGCGTTCGAAATAGCCGCCGACGGTATAGTCCGCTTCGCGCGTGCCACGGTGCCAGGCGCGGAATTTCATGCGGCGCATCTGGGGATTGTCGTTCATGGTCATTCCCATTTCCGTTCGTCCTGAGTAGCCATTGAGCGAAGTCGAAATGGCGTATCGAAGCGCCGGTGCTTCGATACGGGTCTTCGACTTCGCTCAGCCCCTACTCAGCACGAACGGGAGTAGGGTTGAGCAAAAACAGCCGGGCCGAACGTGCGTTTGAGTATATGTCCTGCCTGGAGTAGAGCGCAGCAGATAGACATGCGACCCGATATTCTCAATCCGCTCTTTGCCGAAATCTCTGTCCTTAAGGGCATTGGCCCGGCGCTGGCCCGCCCGCTGGAGCGGCTGGGGCTGGCGCGCGCGGTCGATATCGCCTTTCATTTGCCGGTCAGTTGGGTCGACCGGCACCTGACCGACGAACTGGACATGGCCGATGCGGGGCGGGTGATCGGCATCGAACTGACGCCGGTGGACTATAAGGCCAGCGGCGGCGCACGGACGCCGTTTCGGGTGCAGGCGACCGACCGCTATGGCAATTATGTGTCGCTCGTCTATTTCGGCAAGAATAGCGGTTGGCCGCGCAAGCTGTTGCCGCTGAACGAAGCCAAATTCGTGTCGGGCAAGCTGGAAAGCTATGGCGAGACGCTCCAGATCGTACATCCCGATGTGCTGCCGCCGGAGGAGGCGGGCAGCGTTCCCTCGCGCGAATCGGTCTATGGCCTGTCCGACGGATTGACCAACAACCGGATGCGCGACCTGGTGGCGCAGGTGCTGGCCCGTGCGCCCGACCTGCCCGAATGGATCGAACCCAGCCTGCTGGCGCAAAAGGGCTGGCCGAGGTGGCGCGAGGCGCTGACGCGCATTCATGCCGATCCGTCCGATGCCCAGGCGCGCGAGCGGCTGGCCTATGACGAGATTTTGGCGGGCCAGTTGGCGTTGATGCTGGTGCGGCAATCGTCGCGGCGGCGGCGGGGCGTACCGATTGCGGGCGATGGGCGGCTGCGGGCGATGCTGAAACTGCCCTTCGCGCCGACCGGGGCGCAGCGGCGCGCATTCGGCGAGATCGAGGGCGACATGGCGCAGGCGACGCCGATGCTGCGGCTGCTGCAGGGGGATGTGGGGTCTGGCAAGACGCTGGTGGCGCTGATGGCGCTGCTCAATGCGGTCGAAGCGGGGATGCAGGGGGCGATGCTGGCCCCGACCGAGATATTGGCGCGGCAACATTATGAGACGCTGCGCAAAATGGCGTCCGGGCTGCCGGTTGAGATTGCCATCCTGACCGGGCGCGACAAGGGCAAGGTGCGCGAGGCGACGTTGATGGGCCTGGCCGATGGCAGCATCGACATATTGGTCGGCACCCATGCGATCTTTCAGGAAAAGGTGCAGTATAAGGCGCTGGGGCTGGCGGTGATCGACGAGCAGCATCGGTTCGGCGTGGCGCAGCGGATGATGCTGGCCAACAAGGCGACCCAGGCGCCGCATCTGCTGGTGATGACGGCGACGCCGATTCCGCGCACGCTGACGCTGACCTATTATGGCGAAATGGAAGTGTCCAAGCTGGACGAGATGCCGCCGGGGCGGCAGCCGATCCAGACGGTGGTGATGGCCGCGACGCGACTGGACGAGGTGGTCGATGCGCTGGCCCGCCATGTGGGGGGCGGGGGGCAGGCCTATTGGGTGTGCCCGTTGGTCGAGGAAAGCGAGACGAGCGATCAGGCGGCGGCCGAGGCGCGCGCGGAATCGCTGCGGCTGCGCTTTGGCGAAGCGGTCGGGCTGGTCCATGGCCGGATGAAAGGGCCGGACAAGGATGCCGCCATGGAGGCCTTCGCCGCCAACCGGACGCAGATATTGGTCGCGACCACGGTGATCGAGGTCGGGGTCGACGTGCCCAATAGCAGCCTGATCATCATCGAGGGCGCCGAACGCTTCGGCCTGGCGCAGTTGCACCAGTTGCGCGGGCGGGTGGGGCGCGGCGACAAGCCCTCGGTCTGCCTGCTGATCCGGGGCGGCGCGCTGGGCGAGACATCGCGCGCGCGGCTGGCGCTGATGCGGGAAACGAATGACGGATTTCTGATCGCCGAGGAAGATTTGCGACTGCGCGGCGCGGGCGAAGTGCTGGGCACGCGGCAATCGGGCGAGGCCGCACTGAAGCTGGCGACGCCCGAACATATGGCCGCGCTGATCGACCCGGCGCGCGATGATGCAAGGCTGCTGATCGAACGCGACGGCGGACTGGACAGCGCGCGCGGACAGGCGGCGCGGGTGTGCCTGTATCTGTTCGAGAAGGATGCGGCTGTGGGGTTGCTCAGGGGGGGGTGACGGGAAGCGATTATTGCCCTCTCCCGCCTTCGCGGGAGAGGCTACGGAGACTTGGCAGCGTGCTGCCCTAGTCGCAGTCGGTGAGGGTCTTCTTCGCTAGGGTTTGCCAGACAGTAAGACAGACCCTCACCCAACCCTCTCCCGTGAAGGCGGGAGAGGGCTAAGAAGAACAGGCCGTTGGCTGAGTGCGACGGTGGGTTGCAGCGCGCGTGGGCGTGAAAGAAGGAAGCCGAGGTCGGCAACCATGCTGCACTTGCGAAACAATCGGCCTAATGCCGCGTTTTCGTGGGATGGACCTCAGCCTCACCCATATCACATCGACGGCAGCCGTTTCGATCGCGCTCGCTGTCGCTTCGGCCTTTCTCCTTCACTGGGCGCTCTATGCCGTCGTGTTGCGCCTGGTGCGGCAGCGGATGGACCCGGTGTTGTTGCCGGCGCTGTTTCAGCCGACGCGGTGGCTGGTGGTGTTGCTGGCGCTGGGGGCGGGGGTGCAGCCGCTGGATCTGGGGCCGCGCGTCGAGGGGCTTTGGTCGATCGGGTCGAAGATGGTCTTCGCGCTGCTGGTCGGCTGGCTGCTGTTCCGACTGATGCGCGCCACCCGCGTGATGATCGAGCGCAGCGCCGACATTAATGCCGAGGATAATCTGAAAGCGCGCCAACGCCATACCCGTGTCCGCATCCTCTATCGCATCGCCCAAAGCGTCATCGCGGTGCTGGTGATCGCGATGATATTGATGGCGATTCCTGGCGTGCGGACGATCGGTGTGACGCTGGCGGCGTCGGCCGGTCTGGTCGGACTGGCCGTAGGCGCTGCGGCCCAGCCTGCGCTCAAGAATTTGATCGCGGGCATCCAGATGGCCTTTTCCGAGCCGATCCGGCTGGACGATGTGGTGATCGTCGAGGGCGAATGGGGCCGGATCGAGGATATCACGCTGACCTTCGTCGTGGTCCGCATATGGGATGATCGGCGCATGGTGGTGCCGGTATCCTATTTCCTCGAAAAGCCGTTTCAGAACTGGACGACCAAGACGTCGGACCTGTTGGGCACGGTGTTCCTCTATGTCGATCCGACTGCCGATGTGGCGCGTATCCGCGAGAAGCTGGTGGAAGTGACGACCGCCAACGCGCGCTGGGACAAGCGGGTCGTGCTGTTGCAGGTGACCGACCATCGTGCCGACGCGCTGGAACTGCGCTGCTTGCTGTCGGCGCGCAATGCCGGGGTGGCGTTCGACCTGCGCTGCGATGTGCGCGAGGCGATGCTGGACTTTTTGCGGACCGAGATGCCCGAAGCGCTAGTGCGCGGGCGGCAGCGGATCGAGACGGCGGAGGGGGCGGCGATGCTGCCTTTTACCAGGCCGTCCGACGCGGCGGGATGAGCGCCATCAGCGCGTCATAGATGCGCGGCTTGATCGGCTCGATGAACTCCATGCCGATCCGGCCATCTTCCACCCAGCGTATGTCGGCGGGCATGTCCTGCACCAGTGGGAGCCACACGGTCACGCGCGCGCTCACCGATACCCTCTCGTCGCTGCGGCACATGAGGCCGAGCGGCGAGATGTTGATGATCCGCACGCTATGGGCGTGATGCCCGGCGGTGACATGGCTGACCAGGTCAACAAGATCGCGGCGCGCCCGGCGCTGATCCACGGAGGGATCGCGCGAGCGTTGGACATGGTCGAGATGGGCAAACAGCGAGGACATGGCCGCAGCCTGCCCGTCTAGATGTGAACGACGTCCTGCCAGAAAGCGTTAATGTCGGCCTAAGACTCTATTCCCCGTCAGGCGACGATCATGCCGTGCTTTTTCGCGCCGAAACTCACTTTGTCGCCTGCATTCAGCGTCATGGCCGGATCGGTCACGACTTGGCCATTCACGCGAATCGCGCCTTCGGCCAGCTTGCGCCGGACTTCCTTGTTCGATGGCGCAAAGCCGAGGCCAGCGGTCGCCTGAACGACGGTCAGGCCGTCGGTGCCGAGGCTGACGGTCGGCAGGTTGGCGTCGGATGCCCCTTCCTCGAACGTCCTGCGCGCGGTTTCGGCGGCGGCGGTGGCGGCGTCCGTGCCATGCGCCATGGCGGTCGCGGCATCGGCCAGCAGTTTCTTGGCTGCGTTGATCTCCGCACCCTGCGCTGCTTCCAGCCGGGCAATTTCGTCGAGCGGCAGGTCGGTGAACAGGCGCATGAAGCGGCCGACATCGGCATCCTGCGTGTTGCGCCAGAATTGCCAGTAGTCATAGGGCGAGAGCGCATCGGCATTGAGCCACACCGCGCCCTTGGCGGTCTTGCCCATCTTGCCGCCGTCCGCCGTGGTGATGAGCGGGGAGGTAAGGCCGAAGACCTGGGTACCATCGACCCGGCGGGCGAGTTCGATGCCGTTGACGATATTGCCCCACTGGTCCGACCCGCCCATTTGCAGGCGGCAGGCGGCGCGGCGCGACAGTTCCAGAAAGTCGTAGGCCTGCAGGATCATGTAATTGAATTCGAGGAAGCTGAGCGATTGTTCGCGGTCGAGCCGCAGCTTGACCGAATCGAAGCTCAGCATCCGGTTGACCGAGAAATGCTGGCCGATGTCGCGCAGGAAGGGGATATATTCGAGCTTGTCGAGCCAGTCGGCATTGTCGACCATCACCGCGTCGGTCGGGCCATCGCCGAATGTCAGGAAGCGTTCGAATACGCGCTTGATGCTCGCGACATTCTCCGCGATCTTTTCGTTGGTCAGCAGCGAGCGGGCTTCGTCGCGCAGCGAAGGATCGCCGATCTTGCCGGTGCCGCCGCCCATCAGGACGATCGGCTTGTGCCCCGCCTGCTGCATCCGCCGCAGCATCATGATCTGCACCAGGCTGCCGACATGAAGCGAGGGCGCGGTGGGATCGAAGCCGATATAGCCCGGCACCACCTGGCTTACGGCCATGGCGTCGAGGCCGGCCGCGTCGGTTAGCTGGTGGATGTAGCCGCGCGCTTCGAGCAGGCGCAGAAGATCGGACTGATAGTTGCTCATGGGCCGCGCCTGTAGCATTGGCGATGCGTGGCGAAAAGTCCCCCATCTGAACGGAGTTCAATGAATGCTGGCAATTGGCCTGATGTCCGGGACGTCGCGCGACGGGATCGACGCGGCGCTGATCGAGACGGATGGGGCGGGGGCGGTGACGCCGGTCGCCTTTCACGCCAAGGCGTATGAGGATGGGTTTCGCGTGCGGCTGGCGGAAAGCTGCACGCGGGCAATGGCGATGGACGCGCCGGGATTCGAGCCGCTCATCGCGTCGGTCGAAGGCGAACTGAACGCATTGCATGTCGAGGCGATCGCCGACCTGCTGGGGCGCAGCGGGCATGTGGCGCAGGATATCGGCGTGATCGGCTTTCATGGCCATACCGTGGCGCATCGGCCCGACCGGGGCTGGACCTGGCAGATTGGCGACGGAGCGGCATTGGCGGGCGCGTTCGGCATTACGGTGGTGGGCGACTTGCGCAGTGCCGACGTGGCGGCGGGCGGGCAGGGTGCGCCGCTGATGCCGGTCTATCATCGCGCGCTGGCCGATGGGCTGGCGAAACCTGCCGCGATCCTGAACCTGGGCGGAGTGGCCAATATTACCGCTATTGGGATGGATGGCGATCTGGTCGCGTTCGACACCGGCATGGCGAGCGGGCTGATCGACAATTGGATGCAGGCGCAGGGCAACACGGCCTATGATGAAGGCGGCGCGGCGGCGGGGCGGGGGCGCGTCGATGAAGCGCGGTTGGCGGCGATGCTGGCCGATCCCTGGTTTGATCTGCCGCCGCCCAAGAGCATCGACCGGGAAGCCTTTACCATCGACGCGGTGCTGGGCCTGAGCCTGGAGGACGGCGCGGCGACGCTGACCGCTTTTTCGGCCGCAGCAGTGGCGCGGGCGATCGACCATCTGGCGGTACGCCCCACCTGCATCCATGTCGCGGGCGGCGGGCGGCATAATGCCACCTTGATGGCGATGCTGCGGGCGCGGACCGGGCTGGACGTGGTGCCGGTCGATGGCCTGGGCTGGGACGGCGACGCGCTGGAGGCGCAGGGCTTTGCCTATATGGCGGTGCGGTCGATGCTGGGGCTGCCGATCAGCTTTCCGGGGACGACGGGCGTGCCGGAGCCGATGACGGGTGGGGTAGTGTTTCGGCCTTAACTTCGCATATTTCCCGGCAATCGTGACATTTTGTTGCGCGGGATTGATCCTATCGCAAAGTGCGTGGCGCATCATAGCAGGCGAGACTGCTGTAGGACAGCCGGGGCATCACGTCATCGCCTCATGCCGGCCAAAGCCGTCCGTGCTTTCGGATGGTCGCTGCCTGATCCAGCGGCTGGCAATACGTTTTGTACCTGATCGTACTGCCAGTCCAGCATGTTCGCTCATCGGGTCGGGGCGGCCATCGGGCAGGCAGTTGGCAAAGAGCAGGCCATCACCCTTGCGCCCGCGATGGGTGAGGCCGAGGCGGGTGAAACGGGTTTCGCCGCCGTCATACTCCTCGTTGAGATAGACCAGCAGGGTGAGCGCACGCTGGTTGGCGAGACCGGGGACAGCGTCGAGATGGGGGCGATAGTGCTGGCCGGGTTGGTAGCGCAATATCTGGAGGGTTTCGCCCTGTTCGACCGTCGTTCCGCTCACCGCTGCCAGCCGCCGATTGATGGCGTGGATGGCAGGCCATTCGGAGACAATCGGGAAGCCCGCCGCGTCCGAACTTCGGATCGGGTCGGCGACGAAGCGGCCTTGCCCTTCATGGAAGATCAGCGCCGGGCGCTGACGCCCTTCGGACAGGTCGGCGAGCAGGTCGCATTCCGACGGGGTGATCAAGGCGGGTATGGCTTGGATGTGGGGTTGATCGACTAATATGTGTCGGGGCGGAAGATCTAGCGGGTCGCCCGACTGGTCGATCGCCATTGTCGCGATCAGCGCGGATTGCCGGGCCGCAAGCGGATCTCGATCAGCCCAGGCTTGGAGCAGGGCGAGCGCTCCGGTCCAATCGCGTGTACCGCCCACGCCCGTTGCCAGGAAGCCTGCGAGCATACGCGCTGCGCCGATATTCCCGGCATTTGCGGCGGCATGCATGTCGGCGCGGGCGGCAGGCAAGGCCCGGGGCATCAGTCGCCCTTCGACCCGCCAGAGGGCGCGCAGCCCGAGCGCTGTGCCATCGCCCTGCGCGCAGGCGGCGTCCACCAACGCGCGAGCGGCGGTATTTTTGTCCTGCCGCAGCAGCGCCAGCACCTGTTCGACGACCCCAGCCATCACCGCTTCCGCGTCAATTCCCGCATCGCTTCGTCTATCCCCTCGATCGTCAGCGGATACATGCGGTCGTTCATCAGGTCGCGGATCAGGCGGGTGGATTGGCTATAGCCCCAATGGGCCTGCGGTGTTGGGTTGAGCCAGACGGTGGCGGGGTAGGTGTGGGCGACCCTTTCGAGCCAGACCGCGCCTGCTTCCTCGTTCATATGTTCGACCGATCCGCCCGGATGGCTGATCTCATAGGGGCTCATCGCTGCGTCGCCGACGAAAATCACCTTATAATCATGGCCATATTTGTGGAGAATGTCCCAGGTCGGCGTGCGCTCGGCGAAGCGGCGGCGGTTGTCCTTCCACACGCCTTCATAGAGGCAGTTGTGGAAGTAGAAAAATTCCAGATTCTTGAATTCGCCGGTCGCGGCGGAGAATAATTCTTCGCACAGCGTGATGAACGGGTCCATCGATCCGCCGACGTCGAGAAAAAGCAGCAGCTTGACCGCATTATGCCGTTCGGGCCGCATGCGGATGTCGAGCCAGCCCTGGCGCGCGGTGCCGCGGATGGTTTCGTCGAGGTCGAGTTCGTCGGCTGCGCCCTCGCGCGCGAAACGGCGTAGGCGGCGCAGCGCGACCTTGATGTTCCGGGTGCCCAGTTCCTTGGTGTTATCGAGATTGGCGAAGTCGCGCTTTTCCCAGACCTTGATCGCGCGCTTGTGGCGCGATTCCCCGCCGATGCGGACGCCTTCGGGATTATAGCCGCCATGGCCGAAGGGCGAGGTGCCGCCGGTGCCGACCCATTTATTGCCGCCCTGATGCCGCCCCTTCTGCTCCTCCAACCGCTTCTTGAGCGTGTCCATGATCTCGTCCCAGTCACCCAGCGACTTGATCTTCTCCATCTCTTCGGCGCTCAGATATTTTTCCGCGACGAGGCGGAGCCATTCTTCGGGGATGTCGGCCTCGACACCTTCCGCGCTGAACACGCCCTTGAACACCTGCGCGAAGACCTGGTCGAAGCGGTCGAGCAGGCCCTCATCCTTCACATAGGTCGCACGGGCGAGATAATAGAAATCCTCCGGGCGGCGGGCGATGACATCGCGGTCGAGCGCTTCGAGGAGCAGCAGATGCTCCTTGATGCTGGCGGGAATGCCTGCCGCGCGCAGGGCGTCGAGAAAGTTGAGCAACATGGGAAGGCTTGTCGGACAGGGCGCGCGCCGATGCAAGCCGGTCGCGCGATCATAACGGCAGCACAATATTAAGTGTTGCAGTGCAGGGTTAATGCGTCACTATCCAGACATAATTGACGTTGCGGGGCGCGCTTGAAAAACGGGGACTTACTGGCCGATTTGGGCGAAAGATCGGGCGACATTGCATTGCAATGCAGCGAAACAGCCGGGTTTCTGGGCGCGCTCAATCACCGTATCCAGGGCGACGCCGCGCAACTGGCGGACTTGCAGGCGAATATGGATGCGCTGGCGGCCAGCCATGGCGAAAGCGTGACGGCGGCGCAGGAATTGCGTCTGACCGCGCGGCGGGCCGGGCAGATCTTGGCCGAGGGGCATGACGTCATCACCCTGTCGATCGGTGAGCTGACTGGTCTGGTCGAGCATGTCACCGGGCTGGAGGGGCATTTGCGCCAATTTCTCAGTGTGATCGAGGCGGTCGGCGATGTGTCCGACGAACTGGGTGCGATCGCGCGGCAAACGCGGCTGCTCGGCGTCAATGCCGCGATTGAGGCGGCGCGCGGGGGCGCAGCGACGCAGGGCTTTGCCGTGGTGGCGGACGAAATCCGGCGGCTGGCGGGACAGGCGGGGGAATCGGCCGCGTCGGTCGGCGACACGCTGCACCAGCTCGATCGCGATGCGCGCCAACTGATCGGCGGGGTTGAAGCCAATATCGTGCGGGGGCGCGGCGTCGGCAGGCATATCGACCGGCTGCGGCTGAGCATGGCCGAAATCGCATCGCTGGTGACGCAATTTGGCGAGCGATCCGAAACGATAGTGGCCTGCACCGATGCGGCAGATGGCGACGTCGCGGCGCTGCGCCATGGCCTGACGACGTTCCGCCAGTCGGCCAGCGAGAGCGCGGCGCGGGCGGACGAGGCGCGGGTGCAGCTCGAAGGGCTGGAGTCCATGGCCAATGCGATGCTCAACAGCGCCGCGCACGGGCCGCAACGCACGCGCAACAGCCGCTATATCGCGCTGGCCGAGGAAGGCGCGGAGGAGATCGGCGCGTTGATCGAGCAGGGGCTTAGCGACGGACATATCGACACGGCGCAGCTATTTGATGTCGATTATCGCCGCGTCGCCGGGTCGGACCCGGCGCAATATCAGACCGGCTTCACCGCCTTTGCCGACGCGATGCTGCGCCCGGCGCTGGACCGGCACACGGCGCAGGACAGCGCGATCGTGGGCTGCTGCCTGATCGACATGAACGGCTATCTGCCGACCCATATCAGCGCGCGAAGCCAGCCGCAGCGGCCCGGCGCGCATCACTGGAACATGGAACATGCGCGCAACCGCCAGATTTTCATGGACAGCCAGACCCGCCGTGCGCTGGACGGTGAGGGCGATTTCTTCCTCTATACCTATCGCCAGGATCTGGGCGAAGGCCGCTATCGCGCGCTGCGCAGCGTGTTCGTGCCGCTGGTCTTCGGCGGGCGACGCTGGGGCCTGTATGAAGTGGGTTACCTCATCTGATTGGCCTGCACCAGCGTCACCTCGCCGGTCGCGGTGTAGGCGGCGGTGGCGCTCGCCTTGGCGGTGTAGGGATCGTCGCCGTCGAGGATGGCGGCGACCTGGCGGGGGCTGGGGACGCGGTCGTAGGTGCCGTAGAGGTCGGTCTGGCCGACCATGTGAATCGACAGCTTATAGCCTGCGCCGCTGGTGGCGGGATCGAAGGCGAGGACGGTGCCGCTGTCATCGACGGGCACGATGATCGCGCCGTCGGTGCGGCCGACCTGTTGCAGCATGTCGTAACTGCCCTGCGCGGTGGTGACGGTGCCGCGCACGCACAGCGCGTCCTTGCCCTCGCGCGGCATGCGGACCTCTTGCGGCACGGATTCGCCGGTCCCGGTCGTGCGAGTGAGGCGGGCGTCCTTGTTGGCGGCTACCGGGCAGGCGTCGAACCGGGCGGGGGCGGTGGCGTGGAGCGAGGCCGGATCGTCCAGTGTCATCTGCGCAAGCATGGCGTCCAGCCCGGCCAGCACTTCGGCACGGCGTTCGGTCGGGCCGGTGACGCGGATCTTGGCGATCCAGCGGCCGGCATGGACGAAGCCTGCCGCGGTGGTGAGCGCGCCATCGGCCGCATCATCATAGACGGCGCGGATCGCGCGGTCGGCCTGGCCCGCGACGGGCGCGCTGGCATAGGCGGTGCGGCGGGTCTTGGGGCCGAACCGCTCCATCACCGCCTTGTCGGTCATATAGGCAGCGAGCGAGGCGTCGGCATAGGTGGGCAGATAGACATAGAGCGTCGCCTGCACCGCGCCATCCTGCGAGACATATTGCGCATAATTGTCGATCCCGCGACCGCCGTTGGAGGCTTCGCCGCTCTTGGTGAGCGAGAGAGTGGCGATGCTGTGGGGCAGGCTGATCCCGGCGGCGCTCGCGCGGATGCTGCTATCGGTCGGCGTCCAGGCTTCGAGCGTATCTTCGGCTTGCGCGGCAATGGGCGCGGCCAGACAGAGGGCGGCGGTAAAGAGAAAAAGGGCGCGCTTTGGCATTGGCATCCAGCTCCTGATCCAGACCGTCTTGGCGCGGCGTTGAATAGTTACAGGAAGGCTACAGACAATGCGCGCGGGTGCAAGCGGATTCGCGCGAGATTATGGGGATCTGCGTTGGGGTGAGCCGTTACCGGCCCTGACGCCGCGCCATGAAGGCCAGGCGTTCGAACAGCATGATGTCCTGCTCATTCTTGAGCAGCGCGCCATGAAGCGGAGGAATCGCCTTTGTGGGATCGCTATTCTGGAGAACGTCGAGCGGCATGTCCTCGTTCAGCAGCAGCTTGAGCCAGTCGAGCAATTCGCTGGTCGAGGGCTTTTTCTTGAGGCCCGGAACGTCGCGAATCTCGTAGAAAATATCCATCGCTTTGCTCACCAGGATTTTCTGGATGCCGGGGAAATGGACATCGACGATCGCCTGCATCGTCTGACGATCAGGGAATTTGATATAGTGAAAGAAGCAGCGGCGCAGGAAGGCGTCGGGCAGTTCCTTCTCATTATTCGAGGTGATGATGACCACGGGGCGGTCGGCGGCGGCGATCGTCTCGCCGGTTTCATAGACGTGGAAGGCCATGCGATCGAGTTCCTGCAGCAGATCGTTGGGGAATTCGATGTCGGCCTTGTCGATTTCGTCGATCAGCAACACGGGGAGGGTAGGCGAGGTGAACGCCTCCCACAGCTTGCCCTTGCGGATATAGTTAGAGATTTCGTGGACGCGCGGGTCGCCGAGCTGGCCGTCGCGCAGGCGGGCGACGGCATCATATTCATAGAGGCCCTGATGCGCCTTGGTCGTCGATTTGACGTTCCATTCGATCAGTGGGGCACCGAGCGCCGTCGCGATTTCCTGGGCCAGCACGGTCTTGCCGGTGCCCGGTTCCCCCTTCACGAGCAAGGGGCGGCGCAGCAGCACGGCGGCGTTAACCGCGACCTTCAGATCGTCGGTGGCGACATAGTCCTGGGTGCCTTCAAAACGCATCATCGTCCGCCTGCTTAGCCTGTCACTGTGGCGGGACTAGGCAAAGCGGCGCATGGGCGCAAGCCGTGTGGGCGGTATCGGTGGGGTTCAGTCTTGCCGCGCGCGCACATCGGCGCGGGCGGCGAGCAAGTCCCACAGGCCGCGATGCTGGTTGAGCAACTGGCGTGCGCCGAACTGGATGGCCCGGTCGACGCCGTCATCGCCGCCGATCGCGCGGGCGACATCGAGCGTGGCGGCGCGGTCGGGCAGGGAGCAGGCATGGGGTTCGATGCCCGCGCGCAGGGCGGCGATGTCGAGCACCTGGCGCACGGCGCGCCAGTCGAGGACCAGTGCCATCGCCGCGCCCATGGCGCAGCCGCGCCGGTCGGACTGGGCGAGCATGTCGAGCGCATGGCGTTGCTGGCTGACGGCGGTTTCGCAATCAGCCTGGCCAGCGGTGCTGGGGACGGGACCGGCGGCGACGGTCACCTGGGTGATATAGGCGCGTTCGGCAGCGAAGGCGTCGGCGGCTTCGATCAGCCAGCCGCGCGCGGCATTGTCGGCCGAGCGGGTGGCGGCATGATCGATGACGCCGGGATGGCGGCCATGAAGCAGGCAGAGATAATAGGCCGCGTCCGCAAGGTCGCCGAGCGACAGCAGCGTGTCACGGGCAATGCCAGTCCCCGCGCGCAGCGCATAGCTATGCGCTGCGGTGCCATCGGCAGCGACCAGCGCCTCCAATATCCGCGCGATATCGCCAAATTGGTAGCGGGGTGCCGCTTCACTCATGCCAGGATTCCTGTCTTGCCCGATCCGCCGACGGGCTTCGCAACGCAGGTTAAGCAAAAGGGGGTAAAGAAGCGGTTTACGCCGACATAAAAAAGGGCGACCCGCGGGCCGCCCATTTTCATGTCGCTGAAAAGCGGCAGATTATTGGTCGAGGAAGCTGCGCATCTTGCGGCTGCGCGAAGGGTGTTTGAGCTTGCGCAGCGCCTTCGCTTCGATCTGACGGATGCGCTCGCGGGTCACGCTGAACTGCTGCCCGACCTCTTCCAGCGTATGATCGGTGTTCATGCCGATACCGAAACGCATGCGCAGCACGCGCTCTTCGCGCGGGGTTAGGCTGGCGAGGACGCGGGTGACCGTTTCCTTGAGGTTCGCTTGGATCGCGGCATCCACGGGGATGATGGCATTCTTGTCCTCGATGAAATCGCCGAGGTGACTATCTTCCTCGTCGCCGATCGGCGTTTCGAGGGAGATCGGCTCCTTGGCGATCTTCATCACCTTGCGCACCTTCTCCAGCGGCATGGAGAGGCGCTCGGCCATCTCTTCCGGGGTCGGTTCGCGGCCCTGCTCGTGCAGGAACTGGCGGCTGGTGCGCACCAGCTTGTTGATCGTCTCGATCATATGGACCGGGATGCGGATGGTGCGCGCCTGATCGGCGATCGAGCGGGTGATCGCCTGCCGGATCCACCAGGTCGCATAGGTGCTGAACTTGTAGCCGCGGCGATATTCGAACTTATCGACCGCCTTCATCAGGCCGATATTGCCTTCCTGAATGAGATCCAGAAATTGCAGGCCGCGATTGGTGTATTTTTTGGCGATCGAGATGACGAGGCGCAGATTGGCTTCGACCATTTCCTTCTTGGCGATGCGCGCTTCGCGTTCGCCCTTTTGCACCATGTTGACGATGCGGCGGAATTCGCCGAGCGACATGCCGGTGGCCTGCGCGATTTCGCTGACTTCGTTGCGGATGCGTTCGACCGCGCGCGCTTCCGCGGCGGCGAAGGCGGCCCATTTCTTGTCGATGCCGCTGACCCGGTCGAGCCAGGCATCGTCCAGTTCGAAATTGACGTAGCGGTCGAGGAAATCCTTGCGGCTGACCTTGTGGCGCTCGGCCAGGCGCAGCATCTGCCCGCCCAGCGCGGTCAAGCGACGGTTATAGGCATAGAGTTGATCGACCAGATATTCGATCTTCTGCTGATGGAACTGGACGCTTTCGACCTGCGCGGTCAGGCTTTCGCGCAACTCCTGATAATCATCCTCATCCTTCTGGCTCAGCACTTCGCCGGTGCCCATGGCGAGCATGCGCGACGATTGAATGGCCGAAAAGGCGCGGAAGATTTCGGTGATGGTGGCGAACTTCTCCAGCGCGATCGGCTTGAGCGTCTCTTCCATCTGAGCGAGGGAGAGGGTGTTGTCCTCCTCCTCTTCCTCTTCGACGCGGCGGGTGCGGCGTTCGGTGCCGTCCTCATCCTCGTCGGCGTCGGCGGATTCCTCCTCCGGCTCTTCTTCTTCCTTGAAGCTCGGACCAGCGGTCTTCTCGCTGATCTCGCCATCATCATCCTCGGCGCCCTCCTCCAGGCTTTCCGGGGCAGGGTCTTTGGACAGCATGGCGTCGAGATCGAGAATCTCGCGCAGCTGCATTTCGCCATTGTTGAGCGCGGTCGACCATTCGATGATCGCGTTGAAGGTGGTCGGGCTTTCGCACAGACCCAGGATCATGGTGTCGCGACCGGCCTCGATCCGCTTGGCGATGGCGATTTCGCCCTCACGGCTGAGCAACTCCACCGCGCCCATTTCGCGCAGATACATGCGAACGGGATCGTCGGTGCGATCGACCGTTTCCTTCTTCTTTTCGGTGACCAGGCGCGGCGAGCCATCGTCATCGTCCGCCGCCTCATTGGCGTCGTCGTTGTCGTCCTCGCGCTGCTGGTCCTCGCCATCTTCGCTGGCTTCTTCATTTTCGACGATGTTGACGCCCATGTCGTTGAGCGCGGACATGACATCTTCGATCTGCTCGGAGGACATCTGGTCCTGCGGCAGGGCGTTGTTCAGCTCGTCATAGGTGATGTAGCCACGCTTTTTGGCGCGGGCGAGCAGCTTCTTGACCGAGGCTTCGTTGAGGTCGAGCAGGGGCGCATCGCCACCTTCATCCCCACCATCGCCTGCACCCGCCGCATTCTTGCTGTTCGCCTTGGTCGCCATCTATTCGCCTTAACTCCGCCGCTCCCTCTGGCGGGAGCGATCAATTCCAATGCATCGTCCGCCAAAGGGACGTTTCGTTCAAACCTTGCCGCCCCGCGAGGGAACGGCTCGTTCAAACAATGTCTTCGGGCTGCGCCAGTTCCGCCAGTCGACGGTCATGGTCGGCCTTGAGCGCCAGCAAGCGCTGTTGCTCAGCGAGATTTTCCTCGCTGACGTCGCTCTTGAACCGCCGTGTCGCCTCCGCCAGCGCTGCCTCAAGCTCCGGTCCCTGCGCCATCACCCGAATGGCCTCCTCCAGATCGCGCGCAAGGCGATCCGGGTCAGCGGTCATCTTGTGAGGGGTGAGTGTGAACGTGTCGGCCCGGAGCATCCCTTTAGCCATATTATACACTTCACCTGCCCCCAATATGGTAAGGAGGCCCTGTGTTTCAACAGTTTCTTTGCGTAGTGACGCACTAATCATCGAATCGGCCAGCCGGGCGAGGATGGGATCGCCGATCGGCAGGCCCGCCAGCGTCTCGCGATGCAGCGCAATCTGGTCGGGATGGCGCAAAAGGCCGGCCAGAATCGCGCGCAAGAGCCGCTGTTCCATGCCGCTCGCGCCGATGGCGCGGACCTCATGGCCCGCCGGGCCGATCGGCGCTTTCCAGTTACCGCGCTTGTCGCGTTGCCAGCGGGCGGCGCTGTTGCCGCCGCCGCCGCCGCGCGTCGTGGGTGTGAAGGCGGGGCGGGCGAAGAAGAGCGCGTCATAGCGTTCGCGAAAGGCGTGCGCGTAATGGGCGCGAACATCGGGGTCCGCGATCGCATCGGTCAGCGCGCGCAGGCGCTGCTTGAGCGCGGCCTTCTGCTCCGGCGTGTCGAGCGGGGCAGACCCCTGCTCATGGCTCCACAGACGCTCCACCAGTGGTTGCGCGGCGTCCAGCACCGCGTCCATAGCCGCCGGGCCACTGGCACGCAGAAGGTCGTCGGGGTCTTGACCCTGGGGCAGGGTGGCGAAGGCGAGGCTGTGGCCAGGGCGCAGCAGGGGCAGGGCGCGGGTGGCGGCGCGGATCGCCGCCTTCTGCCCCGCCGAATCGCCATCGAAGCACAGGATAGGCACCTCAACCATCTTCCACAGCCGTTCGATCTGATGTTCGGTCAGCGCGGTGCCGAGCGGCGCGACGGCATCGCCAAAGCCGGCCTGTGCGAGCGCGATCACGTCCATATAGCCTTCGACCACGATGACCCGGCCGGTCTGGCGACTGGCGGGGGAGGCGCGGTCGATATTGTAGAGGGTGCGGCCCTTGTCGAACAGCGGTGTGTCGGGAGAATTGAGATATTTGGGCTCGCCCTGACCCAATATCCGTCCGCCAAAGGCAATCGTCCGCCCGCGAATGTCGCGGATCGGCAGCATCAGGCGGCCGCGGAACCGGTCATAGGGATCGCGCTTCTTGGCCCGGTCGCCATCCGGTTCAGCCGCGTCGGGATCGATCAGCAGGCCCGCCTCGATCAGCATCGGATCGCCATAATCCTTGAGCGCGGTGCGCAGCCGCCCGCGACTATCGGGCGAATAGCCAAAGCCGAAGGCGCGGCGGGTGGCGTCGCTGATGCCGCGCTTGCTGAGGTAAGCGCGCGCCTCCGCCCCTTCGATCGCGTCGAGTTGGGCCGCGAAGAAATCCTGCGCGGCGGCCATCGCGTCGTGCAGGCCTTTGGCGGCTTCAGCGCGTTTGGCGGCGCGCGGATCGGGCGCGGGCACGTCCATCCCTGCCGCCTGCGCCAATTCCTTCACCGCTTCCATGAAGGGCAGGCCGCGCTGGTCGGTCATCCAGCGGATCGCATCACCATGCGCTCCGCACCCGAAGCAATGGTAGAAGCCCTTTTCATCGTTGATCGTGAAACTGGGCGTTTTTTCATTATGGAACGGACAGCAGGCCTTATACTCGCGCCCGGCCTTCTGCACCTTGATGGTGCGGCCGATGAGCGTGGACAGCGACGTGCGCATGCGCAGTTCGTCGAGGAAGGCGGGGGTTAGACTCAAAATCTCCCCTCCCGCGAGGGCGCACCACATCCGTTCGTGTCGAGCGAAGTCGAGACACGCTCACACTGCCCTTGCGGCTGTTCCAAGTCATCTGGCGTGCAAGATGCATCGCCCACATCCCGCTCTTTCGGCGGTCTGGCGAAGTAGGACAGTAAGGACCAATTCCCGACGATCAGCGCTTCCTTCTTGGCGCGCGACCAGCCGCCAACGATGCGTTCGGCTTCCAGCGCTTCGATCCGCGTTCCAAACGTCTCGCTCCATACGAGGGTCACCGGGCGGCGATCGCGGGTGAAGGCGCTGCCCAGGCCGCAATGATGCTGGGCGATTCGATGACCCAGATTATCGGTGTGGCCCGTATAATAGCGGCCGTCAGAGCATTTGAGCATATAGGTCCAGAACGCCATTGACGGAATATGCCTGAACCCGCGCCGGTGTCGAGCGGTGTCCCGCGCCTCCGGTGTCGCTGGCCTTGGCTCTGCCGCGTTTCTCGACTTCGCTCGAAACGAACGGAGGTGGGGAAGGGCGCGTGGCCCCTCCCTAAGTAGGGAGGGGCTATTACCGTGTCACGAAAGCGCCGCCTTCACCATGCCGCTGGCCTTGCTCATGTCGATCACGCTGCCGTGGCGTTCTTTCAGCACGGCCATCACCTTGCCCATATCCTTGAGGCTCGCGGCACCCACTTCCGCCTTGATCACGTCGATTGCCGCCCTGGTCTCGTCCTCGCTCAACTGCGTCGGCAGGAAGCTTTCGATGACGTCCAGTTCCACCTGTTCCTTGGCCGCCAGTTCGTCGCGGCCGCCGCTGGTGAACATCTCTATCGATTCGCGGCGTTGCTTGACCATCTTTTGCAGCACTTCGACCACGGTGGCGTCATCGTCGGGCACGGTCGATGCGGTGCGCAGTTCGATGTCGCGGTCCTTGAGCTTGGCGAGGATGAGGCGCACGGCGGCCAGGCGCTCCTTGTCGCCTGCTTTCATGGCGGTGATCTGGGCGCTCTTTATCTGCTCGCGAATCATGGCGAAGCGAATCCTCGTGTCTTTGCGGAAAGCGATAGATATAATGCGAAAAGAGATTTTTAACAGACGTTGACCCCAAGCGCGCACAGGCATAGGTGACCGGCCGTTTAACCCGCATCAGACGGGTTCCAAAGCCAACGCAAAAAAGGACGCTGATCTCATGGCTGACGCCAAGACCCTTACCGTGCCCAAAGGAGCGACCGGGGTCGTGGTTTTCGCCGATGGCAGCGCCGTGTTCGGGCGCGGTTTCGGCGCGGTCGGCGATGCGGTGGGCGAACTCTGCTTCAACACCGCGATCACCGGCTATCAGGAGATCATGACCGACCCCAGCTATGCGGGCCAGGTCATCACCTTCACCTTCCCCCATATCGGCAATGTCGGCACCAATTTGGACGATGTCGAGGCGACCAGCCCCTATGCGCTGGGCTGCGTGGTGCGCGAGGATGTGACCGCGCCGTCCAACTTCCGCAACGTCATGGCATTCGACCAGTGGATGGCGGATAATGGCCGCATCGGCCTCGCCGGTGTCGATACCCGCGCGCTGACCCGGATGATCCGGGAAAAGGGCGCGCCCAATGTCGTGATCGCGCATGATCCCGATGGCGCGTTCGACCTCGCCGCGCTGGCGGCGAAGGCGGCGGGTTGGCCGGGGCTGGAGGGTATGGACCTCGCCATCGAAGTCACGGGGCAGGAAACGCGGCTGTGGCAGGATGGCGGCTGGACGCTGGGCAAGGGCTATGGCCTGAACGCCGTGGGCGAAGGCGCGCCGCATGTCGTGGCGATCGATTATGGCGCGAAGAACAACATCTTCCGCAATCTGGTGCAGGCCGGGGCGCGCGTGACCGTGCTGCCCGCGACCGCGAGCGTCGAGCAGATCATGGACCTCGCCCCCGATGGCGTGTTCCTCTCCAACGGCCCTGGCGATCCGGCCGCGACCGGCAGCTATGCCGTGCCGGTGATCGCCGCGCTGCTGGCGCGCGACGTGCCGATCTTCGGCATCTGCCTTGGCCATCAATTGTTGGGGCTGGCGGTGGGGGCCAAGACGATCAAGATGCATCAGGGTCATCGCGGCGCGAACCATCCGGTCAAGCGGCTGAGCGATGGCCTGGTCGAGATCACGTCGATGAACCATGGCTTTGCGGTCGATGCCGAGACGCTGCCCGCCAATGTCCGCACGACCCATGTGTCGCTGTTCGACGGCAGCAATTGCGGCATCGAACTGACTGATAAAAATGCCTTTTCGGTGCAATATCACCCCGAAGCCTCGCCGGGGCCGCAGGACAGCTTCTATCTGTTCAAGCGGTTCGTCGATGGCCTGAAAAAGCCGGTGGCGGCATGAGCATCAAGCTGCCCCCCGTCGATGAAGCCCGCCTTGCCGCCGAATGGGAAGCGGACCGCGAAGTCCTCGCCAACCTCGCCGCCAATGGCGACAAGCCGATGATCCCGCGCGCCGTGGATGTCAGCTTCAAGGGCAATGACAAGGATTTCGACCGCGTCCTGGAAATCGCCAGCCAGTTCGGCATGGTCGAACTCGACCGCGAAGAGGATGAAGATGGCGACCTGTTCCTGTTCCTGGAATGCGAGCAGGCGGTGGATGAGGCGTCGATCAAGGCGTTGACGAAGAAGTGCCTGCAGATCGAGATATTGTGTGGCGTGGAATATGATGGGTGGGGGTGCGAGGCTCGGACGGGGGCGGTGCATTGATGAGCCGGGCGATTCCTTTCGCAGCGCCCATACTTATTGTCGCTTCGGGTTGCAGCGCTACCTCGAATTCCGTGGAATATATGATTGGGGCGTTCGCAAGCACCGGTGTCCAGTCAGATGCTGAAGGGGCCATTGTCCCGGATGCTGCTACAAGATTACCTGCTCTTTTAAAAAGGTGCGGGGTGTCGAAATATGAACCTATCGAAGCGTCGGATAGCTTCGTTGGCTTCACGTTTCGGCATTATTCGTCCGATGCACGGACGCTCGACTGCATTAACGCCGCTTTACCAGTGGGCACTACATTGACCGATAACAGGCTGAACTAATGCCTAAACGCACCGAGATCTCAATTATCCGCAGCATCGGCATTGGTCAGATCATCATCGGCCAGGCGTGCGAGATTGATTGTTCGCGCGCGCAGGCGCTCATGGCTCCCAAGGATTGATGATGGCGGCACCTGTCCGGGCGAAGTCTGATACGTTGCGGGTGACGACTGGTATACCGGCTGCAATTGCTTGCGATGCGATCAGCAGGTCCATGTCTGCGATTATCTGTCCGGCGCGTTCCAGTTCGGCCTTCAGGCGTCCCCATACAACGGCTGTTGCCTCATCGGGCTTTATGATCCGGTCGATAAATAGTGTTTCGATCCGGTTTCTGAAGGCGATAAGGCGCGACCGATGCGTGGCGTCGATCGCTTTGGCGATGCCATATTCCATTTCTGCTAATACGATGGTGGATAATGTGCAATTTGCGCGATTGGCGGCCAGAAAGGCGATCACCTTGGGCTCCGGTCTGGGCCGGGCGAGTACGCTCCAGACGTTCGTGTCAATCAGCACCAAAAATCTCGCGATCAGCGGGATGATCTTGCCGAGCCGGCAGTTCCAGCCCTGCGCCGCCTGCAATCGCAATCAGGTCATGAACCCAGTCGTCGCCCGTCAGATCGCGAATTTGCGCGGCATCGGGTGCCGTCGGCGCATAAGTCTGTTCGAGCAAAATTCGCAGTTCGGCTTCCAGCGAACGCCCATTTTTCGCCGCCGACAATCGAGCGCCTTCCTTAACGGCATCATCGATGTTGCGGATCGTAACGCTACCCATCGCCCGTCTCCCATGATTGCATTGCAATCAACCTATTCAATGAGAGCACTCTAAACAATGCCCAAACGCACCGACATCTCCTCCATCCTCATCATCGGCGCTGGCCCGATCATCATCGGCCAGGCGTGCGAGTTCGATTATTCGGGCACGCAGGCGGTCAAGGCGTTGAAGGAGGAGGGCTATCGCATCATCCTCGTCAATTCCAACCCGGCGACGATCATGACCGACCCGGAATTTGCCGACGCGACCTATGTCGAGCCGATCACGCCCGAAATCGTGGCGAAGATCATCGAGAAGGAGCGGCCGGATGCGGTGTTGCCGACGATGGGTGGGCAGACGGCGCTGAACACGGCGCTGGCGCTGTTCAACGACGGGACGCTGGCGAAGTACGGCGTCCAGATGATCGGCGCGGATGCAGAAGCGATCGACAAAGCGGAGGACCGGATCAAGTTCCGCGATGCGATGGACAAGATCGGGCTGGAATCGGCGCGCTCGCGGATCGCGCATACGATGGAAGAGGCGCTGGAAGGGCTGGAGTTTACAGGGCTTCCGTCGATCATTCGGCCCAGCTTCACCATGGGCGGCACGGGCGGCGGTATCGCCTATAATCGCGACGAGTTCATGACCATCGTGCGCGGCGGGCTGGATGCGTCGCCGACGACCGAAGTGCTGATCGAGGAGTCGCTGCTCGGTTGGAAAGAATATGAGATGGAGGTCGTGCGCGACCGCAACGACAATTGCATCATCATCTGTTCGATCGAGAATGTGGACCCGATGGGCGTCCATACCGGGGACAGCATCACCGTCGCGCCGGCGCTGACGCTGACCGACAAGGAATATCAGATCATGCGCAACGCATCCATTGCGGTGCTGCGGGAAATCGGTGTCGAAACAGGCGGTTCCAACGTACAGTTCGCGGTCAATCCCAAGGATGGCCGCCTGGTCGTCATCGAGATGAACCCGCGCGTGTCGCGCTCGTCCGCGCTGGCGTCGAAGGCGACCGGCTTCCCGATCGCCAAGGTCGCGGCGAAGCTTGCGGTGGGCTATACGCTCGACGAGATCGAGAATGACATTACCGGGGCGACCCCGGCCTCGTTCGAACCCACGATCGACTATGTCGTGACCAAGATCCCGCGCTTCGCGTTCGAGAAGTTCAAGGGTGCCGAACCGCTGCTGGGCACGGCGATGAAGTCGGTCGGCGAAGTGATGGCGATCGGCCGCAACATCCATGAATCGATGCAGAAGGCGCTGCGCGGCCTGGAAACCGGGCTGTGTGGCTTCAACGATGTGGATCATCTGGCGGGCGCGCCCAAGGACGACATCGTCGCCGCCCTGGCGCAGCCGACGCCCGACCGGCTGCTGGTCGCGGCGCAGGCGTTGCGCGAAGGCCTGACCGTGGCGGAAATCCACAATATCGCCAAGTTCGATCCCTGGTTCCTGGAACGGATCAAGGAGATCGTCGAGGCCGAAGCGCAGGTGCTGGAGAATGGCCTGCCGCGCGATGCCGATGGCATGCGGCACCTCAAGTCGATGGGCTTTTCCGACAAGCGGCTTGCCTATCTGGCGCTCAAATCCGCCAATCTGCGCGGCATGGAGCGGGGCATCGCGCGCGGGTCGGGCCTGATCCACGAAGCGGTCAAGGCGATGACCGGCGGCGTGACCGAAGCGGAGGTGCGCAAGCTGCGCCATAAGCTCGGCGTGCGGCCGGTGTTCAAGCGGATCGACACCTGCGCGGCTGAGTTCGCGGCCAAGACGCCGTACATGTATTCGACCTATGAAGCGCCGATCTTCGGGCAGGCGGAGAATGAATCCGCCCCGACCGATCGGGAAAAGGTCGTGATTCTGGGCGGCGGGCCGAACCGGATCGGGCAGGGGATCGAGTTCGACTATTGCTGCGTCCATGCCTGTTTCGCGCTGTCGGAGGTGGGCTATGAGACGATCATGGTCAACTGCAACCCGGAAACGGTGTCGACCGACTATGACACGTCGGACCGCCTCTATTTTGAGCCGCTGACGGCTGAGGACGTGCTGGAAATTCTGGCCATCGAAATGACCAACGGGACGCTCAAGGGCGTGATCGTGCAGTTTGGCGGGCAGACCCCGCTCAAGCTGGCACAGGCGCTGGAGGATGCGGGCATCCCGATCCTGGGCACGTCGCCCGACGCGATCGACCTGGCCGAGGATCGCGAGCGGTTCGCCGCGTTGATCGACAAGCTCAAGCTGCGCCAGCCCGCCAACGGTATCGCGCGCAGCCGGGAGGAGGCGATCGCGGTCGCCAATCGCATCGGCTATCCGGTGCTGATGCGGCCGAGCTATGTGCTGGGCGGCCGGGCGATGGAGATTGTCGACGGGCAGGCGCAGTTGGAAGAATATATCACCACCGCCGTTCAGGTGTCGGGCGAATCGCCGGTGCTGATCGACCAATATCTGCGCGACGCGATCGAGGTCGATGTCGATGCGCTGTGCGATGGCAAGGATGTCGTGGTCGCGGGCGTGTTGCAGCATATTGAGGAGGCGGGGGTCCATTCCGGCGATAGCGCCTGCTCGCTGCCGCCTTACAGCCTGTCGGACGAGATCATTGCCGAGATTGAGCGGCAGACCGAAGTATTGGCCCATGCGCTGTCGGTGCGTGGCCTCATGAACATCCAGTTCGCGGTCAAGGATGGCATGGTCTATCTGATCGAGGTCAACCCGCGCGCCAGCCGCACGGTGCCCTTCGTCGCCAAGGCGATCGGTACGCCGATCGCCAAGATCGCCGCGCGGGTGATGGCGGGCGAGATGATCCGCGATCTGCCCAAGATCGACCGCAATGCGATCGACCATGTGGCGGTCAAGGAAGCGGTGTTCCCGTTCGGGCGCTTCCCCGGTGTCGATCCTGTCCTGTCGCCGGAAATGAAGAGTACCGGCGAAGTCATGGGAATCGATAGCAATTTCGCGACCGCCTTTGCCAAGGCGCAGATCGGCGCGGGCACGCTGCTGCCGACCAGCGGCACGGTGTTCATCTCGCTCAAGGATAGCGACAAGCCGGTGATCCTGCCCGCCGCGCGCAAGCTGGTCGATATGGGCTTCACGCTCATCGCGACCGGCGGCACGGCCGATTATCTGGCGGGCCATGGCATCGCGGTGGAAAAGGTCAACAAGGTGGCCGAGGGGCGTCCGCATATCGTGGACAAGATCACCGATGGCGACGTGCAGCTGATCTTCAACACGACCGAGGGCTGGCAGTCCTTGAAGGACAGCAAGGCGATCCGCACCAGCGCGCTGCGCGGCAAGGTCGCCAGCTTCACCACGGCGGCCGCCAGCGTCGCTGCAGCCGATGCGATCGAGGCTTTGCGGGAGCATCCCCTTGAAGTGCGCTCGCTCCAGTCCTATTATCCCCTGTCGCACGCCTGATCCCCTGCACAAGGAAGCATGCTGCGGGCGGCCCGCTGTTCGGGCCGCCAAAGGGAAGTTTTGACGAAGGATTTGCAAAATGGCGACCGTTGAGAAGATGCCGATGCTGCAGATGGGCTATGAAAAGCTCAATGCGCAGCTGCGCGAACTCAAGGCCGAACGGCCCCTCATCGTGGACGCCATCGAGGAAGCGCGCGCCCATGGCGACCTGTCCGAGAATGCGGAATATCACGCCGCCAAAGAACGGCAGGGCCAGGTAGAGGCCACGATCAACGATCTGGAAGACAAGCTGTCGCGCGCGCAGATCATCGATCCTGCGACATTGTCGGGCAACAAGATCGTGTTCGGCGCGACCGTGACCTTGCTCGATGAAGACGACAAGCCGGTGAAATATCAGATCGTGGGTCAGGCCGAAGCGGATGCCAAGGCGGGCATGATCTCGTACAACAGCCCGCTGGGGCGTGCGCTGATCGGTCGCACGGTCGGCGAGGATGTCGAGGTGTCGGTGCCGTCGGGCGACAAATTCTACTCGGTCGAGAAAATCGAGTTCATCTGATCCCGTGAAATTGCCCGCTGGCCCCATGACGAACGGGATCGCGGCGATCAGCTTCGCCGTGTTCCTGATCCTGTATCTCACGGGTCATATCGACAATGCCGCCGTGTTGGGCGGGTTCATCCCCGCGCGTGTGGGCGATGCCGACCTGCTGGCGGGGCTGGCGGCGGTGCCGTGGTGGCTGACGCCGCTCACCTGCACGCTCATCCATGCCGGATGGCTGCATGTCGGCTTCAATATGTTGATGCTCGTCTTTTGCGGGCGGCATGTCGAACATGTGCTGGGCAAGGGGCCAACGCTGCTGCTCTATGGCGTGGGCGCCTATGCCGCCTGCGGGGCGCAGTGGCTGATCGATCCGGGCTCGACCGGGCCGATGGTGGGCGCGAGCGGCGCCATTTCGGCTGTCGTGGCGACCTATGCCTTGCTCTATAGCCAGCAGCAGGTACGACGGATTGGGCCGTTTTCGGCCAATATCGTGCGTCTGGCCTGGCTGGCTGGCGGCTGGATCGCGCTCCAGTTGATGATCGGATTCGCCACCGCCGGAGGCATGGGCGATCTGGGACAGATTGCGGTCGCCGCGCATATTGGCGGCTTTCTTGCCGGGCTGGCTTTGACCCGCCCGCTGCTCCGCTGGCGCTTCCGCAAAAGGCCGCGCGCGGTTAATTAGTTACTAGAAAATAGCCGCTCCCCGGTTTCATCCGAGGAACGGCTATGGTCAGTTTTCAGTCCGCCTTGGGCAGTTCAGGTTCCAGCAGGCGATGCAGATGCACGATCACATAGCGCATTTCGGCGTCATCCACCGTGCGCTGCGCCGCGCC
This sequence comes from Sphingobium sp. D43FB, assembly GCF_002312805.1. Taxonomy (GTDB): domain Bacteria; phylum Pseudomonadota; class Alphaproteobacteria; order Sphingomonadales; family Sphingomonadaceae; genus Sphingobium. Next base: position 40,717 of record NZ_NMUA01000009.1, read on the forward strand.
GCGCCAGGCCTTTTCGGCCGAGGCATAGTCGGGAAACACGCCGACCAGGTCGACTTTGCTGAGGTCTTGAAATTCGAGCGTCTGCGGATCGGTTACGCGACCGCCCAGCACCAGATGCATTTTGCTCATGGCGTTTTATTATCTCCCTTGGGTGGGCGGCGACCCTAGCAGCGCCGCACGCCCCATCCAAGGGGGACTAAAGCCGTGTTGGCATGCTTTTCACGCTGTCGCGATTAGCTTTTGGGCAACCGCGCCTTGATCGCATCGCCCAGCGCTTCGATACGGTGCGCCACAAGCGAGGTCACGTCATCGGCGAGCTTCGATGCCTTGGCCGATAGATCGGCCGAAGCGAGATTGTCGCGTGCATGCGAAGCGGCGTCGCCCGCGCTGTGCAGGGCATGGGCGGCATTGGTCTTCACCGTTTCAGCGCCCTCGGCGGCCGCCGCGCGGGCGGCGAGCGCCGCTTCGGCAACCCGCGATCCGGCGGTAACGGCAAGACCCGGCAGCGCCTTCATCATCGCGCGGCTCTTGGGGAACATCCACGCCACGACGGCACCAACGGCGATCGCACCAGCAACGGCGGCGACCGGATGGTCCTGCACGATCTGGTTGGCGCGGGTTGCGGCGCGCTGCGTCTTGTCGCGCGCGTCGCCATAGGCCATGCCCGCCTTGTCGCGGCCGGTCTGGACCAGTTCGCCAGCGCCTTCGCGCGCCTTGGCCGTGGTTTCACGGATGCGGTCGGTTGCGGTCGAGGCGGCGTCATTCGCCGCTTCACGGGCACGGTTCACTTGGGCACGAATGTCAGCCATGGTCATTCTCCGGCATATCTGTTGAGGTGTTCCTGAAACGAACGTATAAGCGTTGGAAAAGTGCCGTGATCGGCCGCCGCGCCAGAAAAAGCGCGAACGCGGCAGCGGCTGCACCGACGGCAACGGGGCGTTGCTGCGCCTTGGCTGCGCCCAGGGCGACTGCGCCCGATACCGCGCCTGAAACGCCGTCGATCGCCTTATCCTTGGCGTCCTGAATCAAAAGGGCAGGCGCGATCCGCGCCTTCGCTTGCGCGGCACTAATCTTCATCTGCGCGCGGGCCAGGTCGGCGCGGGCGCAGGCCTCTCGAAAGGCGAGTTCCTGCGTCATGGCGTGATCGCCTTCTTCATGCGGGTGATGCAGCCCTTGGCCATTAGCAGCAGCAGGATCGTGACCAGCAGCCCGCCGCCGGTTACGATCAGCGTCGCCCACAAAGGGTCGAGATGGCGGGACAAGGCCACGACAAGACCGACCAGCAACGCGACGATGCTGGCAAAGGCCAACATGAGCGCGACTAGTCCCAGCACCGCGGCATTGCGAACGCCGACGCCGACGATGCTGAGCCGCAGCTTTTGCTTGTCCGCTTCGGCCGAGACATAGGCCCGGCCATCGGCGTACAGGCGGGCGAAGGCGTCACGCACGCTTTCGGTGCGTGCGCCCTCTTCCGGACCGCCTGGCTCCAATCCTTCGGCGTGCGGCGTAACCGCCGTTTCCGTTGGCTCTTGTGTCAATAGATCCTCCGCCCCGAAACCGGAGCCTTTCGTTTCAGTGACGGGAAAGCCGGAAAGGCAAACCCTCAGGCCTTGTCGTCCGACCCTTTGGCAAGGCGCATCAACACGAAGCCGACGACGGCGGCCGCGCCGATCGCGACAGCCGGGCTTTTGCGCACGAAATCGCGCGCCTCGGCCATCAACTGATCGACATCCTTGTTGTCGAGGCTGTCCGCGGCACCGGCAACCTGTTCGGCGGCCTGACGGGCATAGTCGCCATATTGCGGGCCGAGCTTGGCATCGACGGTAGCGGCCGTGTCGGCGATCAGCTTGGACAGGCTCTGCATGGCCGTGCCGGTCTTGTCCTTGGCGACGCCTGCGGCGGACTTGGCGGTCTTGCCAGCCTGTTCCTTGATCGGGTCGATATGGGCTTTCCAATCAACCGCGTTCAACTTCTCGGCCGCAGCCTTGGCTGCCTTTTCGGCTTGCTCCTTGATCGGCTTGATCTGTGCGCTCAGGCCCTTTGCGGTGCTTTTCACGTCAGCAGCCGTTTCCGATGCGGCCTCGGTTGCTGCCGTCTTGAGCGGCTCGGCCTTCACGGCGACGGCGCTGGCGGCGGTATCCAGGGTCTTGGCCTTGGGGGGGCGTCCGCGCTTGGCGGCCGGCGTTACCGGGGTATCAACCATCGTCCTCAATCTCCCTCTTGATGCAGCATGGTGCGCCGCGCGAGGCGGCAGGTGGTTATATTCCAAATGCTCCGCAGCGGCATGCAGTTCCGTTGCCGTCACATTTTCGACCATCGGCATTTTTCCGATGCGTGCAAGCCCTGCATTGCCAATAGCCGGGCTGCTGGCTAAGCGGAGCGCGGAAAAACAGGGGAGGGGCCGCCATCAGGGTTGCCCGCCCATTGTCAGTGCAGGGAGCGATCATGACCGCCATTCTCGACATTCACGCCCGCCAGATTTTCGACAGCCGTGGCAACCCCACCGTCGAAGTCGACGTCATGCTGGAGGATGGCAGCTTCGGCCGCGCGGCGGTGCCGTCGGGCGCGTCGACCGGCGCTTATGAAGCGGTGGAAAAGCGCGACGGCGACAAGAGCCGCTATATGGGCAAAGGCGTGTTGAAAGCGGTCGATACCGTCAATGACGAGATTGCAGGCGAACTGATCGGCTTCGATGCCGAAGATCAGGGCGAAGTCGATGCGGCGATGATCGCGCTCGATGGCACCGACAATAAGTCGAACCTGGGCGCCAACGCGATATTGGGCGTCAGCCTGGCGGTGGCGAAGGCCGCTGCCGATGCGCGCGGCCTGCCGCTCTACCGCTATGTCGGCGGCGTGTCGGCGCATGTGCTGCCAGTGCCAATGATGAACATCATCAACGGCGGCGAACATGCCGACAACCCGATCGACTTTCAGGAATTCATGATCATGCCGGTCGGTGCTGAAAGCATCGCCGATGCCGTGCGGATCGGGTCGGAAATCTTCCACACGTTGAAGAAGGGCCTGCACGACAAGGGGCTGGCGACGTCGGTCGGTGATGAAGGCGGCTTCGCGCCCAACATCGCCTCGACCCGCGATGCGCTCGATTTCATCATGCTGTCGGTCGAAAAGGCTGGCTACAAGCCCGGCGACGACGTCATGCTGGCGCTCGATTGCGCCGCGACGGAATTCTTCAAGAACGGCAAGTACGAGATTTCGGGCGAAGGTCTGTCGCTCAGCCCCGTTGAAATGGCCGACTATCTCGCCGCCCTGTGTGCCGACTATCCGATCAAGTCGATCGAGGATGGCATGAGCGAGGATGATTTCGAAGGCTGGAAGGCGCTGACCGACAAGATCGGCGGTTCGGTGCAGCTGGTCGGCGACGACCTGTTCGTAACCAACCCCAAGCGCCTGTCGATGGGCATCGACATGGGCCTGGCCAATTCGCTGCTGGTGAAGGTCAACCAGATCGGCACGCTCACCGAAACCTTGGCCGCGGTCGATATGGCGCACCGCGCGCGCTATACCGCCGTCATGTCGCACCGGTCGGGCGAGACCGAGGACGCGACCATCGCTGACCTCGCCGTCGCCACCAATTGCGGCCAGATCAAGACCGGCTCGCTCGCGCGGTCGGACCGGCTTGCGAAGTATAACCAGCTCATCCGCATCGAGGAAGAACTGGGCGATGTCGCCGTCTATGCCGGACGCTCCATCTTCCGCTGATCGGCTTTCCTTCGGTTGGCCGCAAGTTCGACAAAATTCGCTTGCGGCCGACCTTTTCTTGTGATTCTTGTGGGCGATGGCGCACATCGCGAAGCTACGTCTCCTTTTATTCTCGGCCCTTGGCCCTGCGATCGCGCTGCTTCTGCTGCTGTCCTTCGCGGGCTATGTCGTCGTGGGATCGAACGGCATCCTCGCCTGGGGCGATTATTCGCGGCAGCTCGGCGCGGCCAAGGCCGAACTTAAGCGCGTGCAGCAAGCGCGCGCCGACTTGCGCAACCGGGTCGACCTGCTCAACCCGCGCCGCGTCGATCCCGATCTGTCGGACGAACTGATCCGCCGCCAGCTTGGTGTTATCCACCATGATGAAGTGATCGTGCCGCTCAACTGAGCCTTCGCCACGACCAATATTAGCCCAAGATGATAGCTTTGGCCCGGATTCCGTCGGGTCCGCCGTTGCAATATATGCAACTCTGCCGCTATATCGGGCTTCCTTCCATCCTACCCCACGCAAGAGGATAAGAGCCTTGGCGAAACCAACGACGCCGCGCCCGACCCGCGCAGAGGCCGAGGCGAAAAGCCCGGTCGGCGCGGACCATAACCGGCCTCGCCCCGACACTCCGACCGATTACAAGGCCAGCAAGGAAGAATTGCTGGAATTCTACCGGCAGATGGTCCTCATCCGCCGCTTCGAAGAGAAAGCGGGCCAGCTATATGGCCTCGGCCTCATCGGCGGCTTCTGTCACCTCTATATCGGCCAGGAAGCGGTTGCGGTCGGCATCCAGTCGGCACTCGTGCCCGGCAAGGACAGCGTTATCACCGGCTATCGCGACCATGGCCACATGTTGGCCTATGGCATCGATCCCAACGTCATCATGGCCGAACTGACCGGTCGCGGCGCGGGCATTTCGCGCGGCAAGGGCGGTTCGATGCATATGTTCAGCGTCGAACATAAATTTTTCGGCGGTCATGGCATCGTCGGCGCACAGGTGTCGCTCGGCGCGGGCCTGGGCTTTGCGCACAAATATAATGGCGATGGCGGCGTGTGCGTCGCCTATTTCGGGGATGGCGCGGCCAACCAGGGCCAAGTCTATGAATCCTTCAACATGGCCGAACTGTGGAAGCTGCCGATCATTTTCGTTATCGAGAATAATCAATACGCCATGGGCACCAGCGTCAACCGTTCTTCGGCCGAAGACCAGCTCTATCGCCGGGGCGAAAGTTTCCGCATCCCCGGCATCCAGGTCAACGGCATGGACGTGCTGGCCGTGCGCGGCGCGACCGAGGAAGCGTTGAAGTGGGTGCAGGGCGGCAATGGCCCGATCCTGCTGGAAATGAAAACCTACCGCTATCGCGGCCACTCCATGTCCGATCCGGCCAAATATCGGTCGCGCGAGGAAGTGCAGGCGATGCGCGACAAGTCCGACCCGATTGAGGGCGCCAAGGTCTATCTCGCCGAACATGGCGTGGGCGAGGACGAACTCAAGAAAATCGACCAGGACATCCGCAAGATCGTCAGCGAAGCGGCCGATTTCGCCGAATCTTCGCCTGAGCCGGACATGGCCGAACTCTATACCGACGTGCTGGTGGAGCAATATTAATGGGTATCGAAATCAAGATGCCGGCGCTCTCGCCGACGATGGAAGAGGGCACGCTGGCCAAGTGGCTGGTGAAGGAAGGCGACGAAGTGAAGTCCGGCGACATTCTGGCCGAGATCGAAACCGACAAGGCGACGATGGAATTCGAAGCCGTCGATGAAGGCAAGATCGGCAAGATCATGATCGCCGAAGGGTCCGAAGGCGTGAAGGTCGGCACCGTTATCGCGACGATGGCCGGTGAAGAGGGCGAGGACGAAGCACCCGCACCCAAGGCGGCAGCGCCCGCAAAGGCCGAAGCCGAAGCGCCCAAAAAGGCCGAAAGCGGCACCGCCAAGCTGGCGTCGGAAGCCAAGGCGACCGTCGCCGACCCGGATCTGCCCGAAGGCACCGAGTTCGTCAAAACGACGGTCCGTGAAGCCCTGCGCGACGCCATGGCCGAAGAAATGCGCGCCGACGAGCGCGTGTTCGTGATCGGCGAGGAAGTGGCGGAATATCAGGGTGCCTATAAAGTAACCCAAGGTCTGCTGGACGAATTTGGCGGGAAGCGCGTCATCGACACGCCGATCACCGAATATGGCTTTGCCGGCATCGGCACGGGCGCGGCTATGGGCGGCCTGCGTCCGATCGTCGAGTTCATGACGTTCAACTTCGCCATGCAGGCGATCGACCACATCATCAACTCGGCGGCCAAGACCAATTACATGTCCGGCGGCCAGATGCGCTGCCCGATAGTGTTCCGTGGTCCCAACGGCGCGGCCAGCCGCGTTGGCGCGCAGCATAGCCAGAATTATGCACCCTGGTATGCCGCGGTCCCCGGCCTGATCGTCATCGCGCCCTACGACGCGGCTGACGCCAAGGGCTTGCTCAAGGCGGCGATTCGTTCGACCGACCCGGTCGTGTTCCTGGAGAACGAACTGCTCTACGGCCGCAGCTTCGACGTGCCCAAGGTCGATGACTATGTCCTGCCGATCGGCAAGGCGCGGATCATGCGGCCGGGCAAGGATGTGACGCTAGTCAGCTATTCGATCGGCGTCGGCCTCGCGCTCGATGCAGCCGAAACGCTGGCCGCAGAGGGCATCGACGCGGAGGTCATCGACCTGCGCACGCTGCGTCCGCTCGACACCGCGACCGTGCTGGAAAGCCTCAAAAAGACCAACCGCATCGTCGTGGTCGAAGAAGGCTGGCCGACCTGCTCGATCGCGTCGGAAATCGCCGCCGTCGTCATGGAAAAGGGCTTCGACGATCTCGACGCCCCGGTACTGCGCGTCACCAACGAAGACGTGCCGCTCCCCTATGCCGCGAACCTGGAAAAGGCCGCCCTCATCGACGCGGCCCGCGTGGTCGAGGCAGCGAAGAAGGTCTGCTACAAGTAATAAGGAAAGGGCGGCTTGCGGGCCGCCCTTTTTTTCATCAGGTGCAGCGGGCCGTGGCGGACGCCGCCAGATTGCCGGCATTTTTGATCGCCTGGTCGGTGCGTTCCCGCACATTGAACGCGCTGGTATAGCGGATCACCTTCGGGCCAAACAGGTCGTTGGTCACCAGTGGTTGGTAGGTGTAGGCGACTTCCACGAACATGACCGCGGTCCCGGTGCCAGACGTGATCTTGGTCGCGGCCGTGGGGCCTGGCCCCATGCCATCCTTCAGGCTCGCGTCGGTCGCGCCATCGCCCGCCACGCCATAGCTCGACGGGAAGGCGCCCGCCCCCCAGCAGCGCTGCCACCTTATGGTCTGGCCTTCATTCGGGCCGGTCAATCCATTGGGTTCCAGGCTGGATAATATGATCCGGCCATGTTGCTGCAATCCCAGCTTGTCCGACGTCAGTTCGGCTCCCACCATGATTTCATTGACGTCGGCCTCATCGATGGAGGTGCGCACGCGCGCGGCATTGTCGGCAACCAGCATCGCGATCTGGCTGAGGCGCATATGCGCCAGCGCCAGGTTCGCCGTCTCCAACCCGGCCATGCACAAAATCAGCAGCACCGGCAGCGAGAAGGCAAATTCGATCATCGCGACCCCGCGATCATCCTCGCGCAGGCGGCGTGGTCGATGGGGCAGGGTGAACAGCTTTCGGGTCATACGCATTTGATCGCTGGCTTGGCCTGATTGGCCCAGGGCTGGTTGCGGACGATGGTAGTGGCTTTCGTCGATTGCGTGGCGCTCCATCCCAGCATCTTGGCCATGGGGAAGATGCGCGGCATCGACACGGTGACTTCATAATAGACGATGTCGTCTGCGCCACCCAGGCCGTCCGACCCCAACGCCATGTCGTAGGAGCCGTTGCCATTGGCGTCTTCATAACAGTCGCCGCTATTGTAACTGCCTAGCGGGGCGGTGTCGGTAGTGATCTTCTCCGGCTTGCCCACGCGCGAGAAATTATAATAGCTCTTCTTCACCACCGACGTCGTGCCGTTCTTGGCGTTGATCGTCGCCATCTGCGCCGCGATATAGGCGTCGATCTGCGCACTGTTCAAAGTCCCGACCGACGCGGATCGCGATGCCTGTTCCAGCGCCCCGCGCGTCACCGACCGCAGATAGGATTGATAGCCCAGATCCGCGATCGCCATGATCGTCAGGCACAGCGGCGCTGCGATCAGGCCGAATTCCACCAGCGTCACGCCCCGCGTGTCGCGGCGCAGCCGCGCCAGACGGGTGATCCCTACCCGCATCATTTCGACACCCGCAAACCGCCGATATTCTTGGCGATGTCCTTGAACTTCTGGGTTAGCTGCGCCTGGGTATAGGCCATCATCCAATGATTGGAACTGGACGCGCAGCCTTGGAGCGGTGCCTGGATATTGCCTTCGGACTGGTTGCGGAACCCGATGACCCAGACGGTGATCCCTCTGCCCTTGACCGCATTGCACAGCATTTCGAGACGGCGATTGTGAACAGCGGTCAGCGACGTATTGTCCGCAGACGTCGCGGCAACGCGACCGTCCAGCTTTTGATAGCCATAGGCACCATATACTTGGTCATAGGCACTCATGTCGCCATCGGTCATGAAAACGATGTGACGTGAGATATTGAAGCCGTTGGGCGCATTACTATTGTCTGCTGCAAAGATACCCGTGGGCGACAGAAAACGCGCACCCCAGATCATGCCGATGTCATGATAGGTGCCACCGATCGCGATCAGGCCATCGACATAGGCATTGAAACTGCTCGTCTGGCCTGTAGGGATGGCGGTGCGGCTGGCATAGGAGGTAAGGCGGCGCGATTGGCGGGGGCGGGCGTCCCAACCGCCGCTGGAAGCGCGATACCAATCACTATTATAGGCATCTTGCCGGTCGTCATTAAGCCAGCGTCCTTGCGGCGTGAACATCACCTGTGGCCAATGTGGACGCCATTTGGTGTCGGCATCGGTGGCGGGCGTATCGATCTGAAGATCAAAGGCGGTCGCCGGGATCGATGTGATCGAACTGGTCGCCGTGATACTGCTGTCCGTCTTCCGTTCCTCGATACACCCCAGCCAGCTTGTGGTGGACGCGACAGTTGTGCCGTTCACGTCGCCTGGCAGGCTCGCGTGATAGGTTGGATTGGCAACCGCATTCCCCTTGATGTAATTGGTCACATCAACCGGGAACTTGCCATATTGCCAGCTATATTGCGGTGTTTGCGTATCGGTGTCGGTCTTTGTCTCGGTATAATTGGTGTATGTGCGGACCTTGATGACGCAACTGCTTGACGTGCCCGCAACCCAATATCGTGCATACCACGGCCCCGCCCAATAGCCCGATGTGGCAGGGGTATAGGTCGCGCTATATTCCCTGCCGTTCCTCACGCGGGTCGTGCTGGTGGTTGTGGTGATCGCGCCGTTGTTGCCGGTGCTGGTCGATGTGGTCGGATTGTTCGTCACCGTCGTGACGGTATTGGCGGGTGCGACGCAGGCGGCGGATGATCCACCCGATGTCGAACTCTGGTTGGCCCATGCCGAAAGCGTGCCTGACGTATATACCCATGAACCTGTCGTGCTGGAGGGGATATAGGTGGTGACCAGACGGCGCGTTTGATAGTCGGCTGTTTCACCAGCAACGCCGCCTAGCAAGGCCGTCGGGGGCAATTGATAGCCGACATTGACCGTCGAACTATAGGGAACGAATCCATAGCGGATACGCCCGGTCGCATTCGATCCTGCGCCCAGCGTATCGTAGAAATCCTTGACCGCCTGACGCAGCGCCGCGATGCGCGTGGTGCTGCCGCCATTGCCGTCGCTGATCGCCTGTGCCATCGACCCCGTGGTATCGAGCACCAGCATGACGTCGGTATTGCCGATGTCGAACCGCGCTTCGCACGTCACGTTCAGGGGCAGCGTCGTGAATGTGAAGATCTTCATCACCGTAGTCGGGATGCTGGTCGATGCCATCACCTGAACCGTGGTGGTTTCGCCCGGCTTGCTCTGGATCACGGGCGTGAAACTGTTGGTTTCCGCCGTGCCTTGCGGAAAGTTGAAATCGAAGAACTTTCTTGCTTCCGCGATATTCTCCGTGGTCATCGATGACGTCGTCATCGCCCGGCGTCCCGCGAGCGCCGCTGCGTCGCACGCCTGTTGCAGGCGCGACCGGGCCATATAAGCGCGGCTCATGTCCAGACCGCCACCGATCAGGGCGGCGAGGGGGATGATCGCGGCGGCGACGATGGCCATGGTATTGCCCGCTTGGCTCTTCGCCAGGCGGCGAAGGAACCCTACCGGATGTTCGATCTTCTTGCCCATTTGTCCGCCATCACCCATGTCGTGCCCGTCGCCCCCCATTTCGGGCCGGACAGATTATTTTCGCCTATGCAGGCGCACTCGTTAGAATGTGTATGAGGAAGATGGTTAAAGGACCGATAACTCGCCAATCCCGCCTGCTCTGCGGCTGTGCGCACCGATGAGCGGCCTGGCGCAGGAACTGCCGCCGCTGGTCGATGTGCTGGCTGCGCATGCCGGGCCGGGGGCGGACCGGCACCGCGCGCTTTGGGCGTTCGACGCGCGGCTCGCCCATGTCGCGCGCACGACCAGCGAACCCGCGATCGGGCAAATGCGGCTCGCCTGGTGGAATGACGTCATCGATGACGCCGACGCGCGCAAGGGGCGGGGCGAGCCTGTGGTCGATGCGCTGCGCGCCACGGGCGCGATGGCCGCGCCGGGGCTGGTCGCGATGATCGACGGTTGGGAAATTTTGGTGGCCGAACCGGAGATCGACGTGGAAGGCCTGCGCGCCTATGCCGTCGGTCGGGGCGGCGGATTGTTTCGCGCGCTGACCGATGTCGCTGACGCGCCGGACTGGCTGGACGCGGCGGGGCAGGTCTGGGCCTTGTGGGACATGGCGGGCCATGTCGGCGACGCGGCGCTGGCCGACGCCGCGCTGGCGCTGGCGCGGGAAATCGCGCCACGGATGGACGGCGCGCGCTGGCCGCGCGCATGGAAACCGGTGCGGATATTGGCCACGCTGGTGCATCAGGATGTGCTGGCCGGGCGGCGCGCGCCCACCGGCATGCCGCGTTCGCTCGCCTGGCGGTTGCTGCGGATCGCGCTTGTCGGGCGATAGGCAGACGCGATAGGCTGCACTTCGCAGGAGCGAGGGAGCGGGCATATGGGGCGATTGCTGGCAGGGGGCATGGCGGCGTTGCTGCTGGTTGCGGGCGGCCTGTTCTGGTGGTCGGGCCAAGCGAGCAGCGATCCGGTGCCGCAACTGGCCATGGCCGCGCCACCGCCGCCCGCTATGGAGAGCTTGCCGGAGGGCGATCCCGATGCCGTGGGCACCGCGCCGCCCATGCCCGCCGAGGCCAGCCCGCAAAGCCGCGAAGAGCGACGCTTCGCCCGCTACGACCGCAATCGCGATGGGGCGATTACCCGGATCGAGATGCTGGGCAGCCGGACCAAGGCGTTCAAGGCGCTCGACCAAAATGGCGACAACCTACTGTCCTTCGAGGAATGGGCGGTGGCGACATCGGACCGCTTCGGCGCGGCGGATAAGGATGGCGACGCCAAACTGACCCCCGCCGAATTCGCCACCACCGCCCCCAAACGCGCCGCCAAAGCGAAATGCCGCTGCTGAGCCGTTCAGGCCTCAGGCCGGGTCCATATCCCCGTCCCGCCGATCAGCGCGGCGGCGATCGGGATCAGGAACCAGGGAAAGGGCGAGAAGATCAGCGCCAGAACGATGCTGAAGGCAAAGGCACCCAGCGCCGCCTTCTTGCCCCGCCGACTGATCGCTCCGCCGTAGCGCCAGCGGCGGATATGCGCGCCGAAATGCTTGTGGTCGAGCAGCTTGGCCTCCAGCGTCGGGCTGGACCGGGCAAAGCAGAAAGCGGCCAGTATCATGAACGGGACAGTGGGCAGCAACGGGAGGAACGCCCCGATCGTGCCGAGGCCCAGCGACGCCCAACCAGCGATGAAATAGAGATATCGCCGCATGATCGGTCCTATGGGAGCGGGGGTGTTGCTATTGTTTCGCAACTGCGACCCGTGATGGCAAGGGAAAGATCAGGCCGCAGGCAAGCGCAAACGCGCGAGCAGTCCGCCCAGATCCTCGCTTTCCTCCAATAGCACCGATCCGCCATAGATTTCCGCGACATCGCGCACGATGGCGAGGCCAAGGCCGGTGCCGGGCTTGCCCGAATCGAGCCGCACGCCGCGATCGAAGATGCGGACGCGCTCTTCCAACGGAATGCCCATGCCGTCATCCTCCACCAAGATCTCGACCATGTCGCCCGCGCGCTTCACCGTCGCGAACACGGAGCCGCCGCCATATTTCGCGGCATTTTCGATGAGGTTGCCGAGCATTTCGTCCAGATCCTGCCGCTCGACGCGCACCGCCGCGCCCTTGTCGCCATCCATGTCGACGCGCGCCTGCGGATAGAGGCGCTGCACCGCGCGCTCGACGGCGGTCAGGCTCGCCCACACCTCCGCCCGGCTCTGCGCCGCGCCGCGCCGTCCGACTGCGCGGGCGCGGGCGAGGTGATGGTCGACTTGCCGCCGCATCGTCGTCGCCTCGCGGATGACCGCTTCGCCAAGGTCGGGCGACTGCGCGGTCGCGGCGTTCATGATGACGGTTAGCGGCGTTTTGAGCGCATGGGCGAGGTTGCCCGCATGGGTGCGCGCCTCCTCCGCCTGCCGCTCATTATGAGCGAGCAGGGCGTTCAATTCCTCGACCATCGGCAGCACTTCGGCAGGCATCGGCTCGGTCAGGCGGCTTTTCTGCCCGTCGCGCATCCGCACGATTTCCTGTCGCACCTTGCGCAGCGGCCGCAGCCCGTAAAAGGTCTGCAACGTCGCCAGCACGAACAGCCCCAGCGCCAGCAGCGCGAAACTCTGGAACAGCGTGGCGCGCAGCGTCTTGATCTGCGCGTCCAGCCCGGACCGCGCCTGCCCGACCATGAACAGCCAGCGGCTGTCGGAACCGGGGAGCACCACGGTCCGCTCCATGATGCGCAGATCCTCGCCGGGGAATTGCTTGCTGTCATAGACATGCAGGTGCCGGTCGCGATGTTCGTCGGGTACCTTGAGCGCGCGGTCCCACAGCGAGCGCGAGCGCCAATCCTCATGCCCCTTGGCGCTGACCTGATAATAAAGCCCGCTATTGGGCTCCAGAAAGCGCTGATCGGCCAGTTCGCGGTTGAACAACACCTCGCCTTCCGGCCCGATCTCGGCCGCCGCGATCATCGCCGTCAGCACATAATTCATGCCATCGTCGAAATTGCGCGTGATCGCGTCGCTCAACACCCGGTCCAGCGCCACCCCGCCGCCGATCAGCAACAGGCTGATCCACAGCGCGGCAATGCCCATCATCCGGCGGCTGATGGACCCGGTGGAGCGGACGGGGGATTGGTCGACCGTGCTATTCACAAATTGCCCGTTCGCCCTGAGTAGTCGCTGAGCTTGTCGAAGCGGCGTATCGAAGGGTTCGTGCAGAATGCTTCGATACGGGATTTCGACAAGCTCAATCCCTACTCAGCACGAACGGTTGCAAAGAGATCAGCGCCCCGGCTCGTCTAGGCTGTAGCCCAAGCCGCGAATGGTGGTGATCACATCGGCACCCAGCTTCTTGCGGATGCGCGTCACGAACACTTCGATCGTGTTGGAATCGCGGTCGAAATCCTGGTCGTAAATATGTTCGATCAATTCGGTGCGGCTGACCACCTTGCCCTTATGGTGCAGCAAATAGGACAGCAATTTATATTCCTGCGCGGTCAGCTTCACCGGATCGCCGGCCAGCGTCACCTTGCCCGACCGCGTGTCGAGGCGCACGTCGCCTGCGGTCAGTTCGCTCGACGCATTGCCCGATGCGCGGCGGATCAGCGCGCGCAGCCGGGCAATCAGTTCCTCGCTCTGGAACGGCTTGGCGAGATAGTCGTCCGCGCCTGCGTCGAGGCCCGCCACCTTGTCCGACCAGCTATCGCGCGCGGTCAGCACCAGCACCGGAAAGGCGCGGCCTTCCTTGCGCCAGCGGTCCAGCACGGTCAGCCCGTCGATCGTGGGCAGGCCAAGGTCCAGCACGACCGCATCGTAATTTTCGGTGGAGCCGAGGAAATGGCCGTCCTCGCCATCGGTGGCGAGGTCGATGGCATAGCCTGCGCCCTCCAGCGTGTTCCTGAGCTGCTGGCCCAGATTCGGTTCATCCTCGACGATCAGCAGACGCATGGGCTTTCCGTTTCTTTTATAAAGCGAGCGCGGTCAGCGCGCCCAGCCGATGATATCGCCTGTCCGGCCGTCGGCATCAACCCATACCACCTTGCCGTCCTTCACATATTTCAGGCGATAGCGGTTGGCACCGGGGTTGAATTCGCTGCCGACATAGGTGGCCCCGCCCATCTGGGCATCCACCCGCCGCTTGATCATGGAAAAGGGCATGACATGCCCGTCCAGCATCGCACGTCGGGCGGCGTCCTGTTCGTCGCGGCGACCGCCTGCATCAGCGACGGGCATCGTCGCCACCAGCGCGAGCGCCGTGCCGATCCCGATCATCATGGAGGCTGGCCGGATTTTCCACTTCATAAGCATGGGCATGGCATAGGCGCAGGGCATTGAACAGGTGGTGAATGATGGGGATTGTTTCGCGCCGTCCCCGTCACGCCTGCGGATGCAGGCATGACGGGGACGAAAAGGACTTACTTATCCAGCGCATATTGCACGGTCAGCGTCACCGAAGCGCTGACCTGGCCGGGTTCGACCGGAGTCGTGGCGACCGAATCCGCCTTGAAACGGGCGCTTTGCAGCATTGGCATGGGCGGCTGGCCACCGCTGTTGCTTTCGCTGATCGAAATCAGCCGCGCGGTGCGGAAACCGGCTGCCTGGGCGTAGAAATCGGCCTGCGCCTTGGCGCTCTTCAACGCCTGTCCACGGGCCTGCGCCAGCATCGGTGCGGGATCATCGATTGCGAAACTGGAGCCGTTGACGTTGGTCGCGCCCGCCGCGACCATCGCATCGAGCAGCGAGCCGACCTTCTTCACGTCGCGCAGCTTGACGGTCAGCGTATTGGACGCCTCATAGCCCAGGAAGCGCGGGCCGGTCGGCTCGCCGTCGCGCTGGTTATAGTCATATTGCGCGTTCAGGTTGATGCCGCTGGTCTGGATATCCTTCTTGGCGATGCCCGCACGGGCCAGCGCCGCGATCAGCTTCTCCGTCTTGGCGGCATTGTCCTGCATCGCGGCCTGCGCGGTCGGCGCGCGGGTCTGGACGCCGGTGCCGACGGTCGCGATGTCGGGCGATGCTTCCACGCTTTCGGTGACGTTCAGCGTCACGACCGGCGCGGTTTCGGCGATGGTCACATTGGTCTGGGCAGCCGCGATGGCGGGCAGGGCGGCACTGGCCAGGGCCAGAAGAACAAGGGCGGATTTCATGAAGGGTAACTCTCCTGTGGGGATGCCGGTCTTTTGTATCGGCTGCGATGAATGGACGCTGACATGCGTTGAAAGCCGTGGGACAGCTTCCGGTTCCTTCGCCCTTG
This sequence comes from Sphingobium sp. D43FB, assembly GCF_002312805.1. Taxonomy (GTDB): domain Bacteria; phylum Pseudomonadota; class Alphaproteobacteria; order Sphingomonadales; family Sphingomonadaceae; genus Sphingobium. Next base: position 55,961 of record NZ_NMUA01000009.1, read on the forward strand.
CCCCCCGGCGCGCTAACGCCTAGCTGCACCGCCATGGCAGCACCTCTTCTTTCCTACGAAAATCTTGGCCTCTCCCAAGGCTCCCACTGGTTGTTCGAGGGGATCGACATTCATGTCGGTCAGCGCGACCGGCTGGCGCTGATCGGGCGCAACGGCGCGGGCAAGACGACCCTGTTGAAACTGGTCGCGGGCCTGATCGAGCCGGACCGTGGAACGCGATCGGTGCAGCCGGGCGCGCGGGTCATCATGCTGGAGCAAGACCCAGACGTCACGCCTTTCGCCACGCTGCATGATTTCGCGCTGGCGGGCGAGTTTGCGCCTGCCCCGCATGAGGTGGAGGCGATCGCCGACCAACTCGGCATCGACCTGTCGCGCGAAGCGAAGACGGCAAGCGGCGGCGAACGGCGCCGTGCGGCGATTGCCCGCGCGCTGGCAAGCGAGCCGGACCTGCTGCTGCTGGACGAGCCGACCAACCATCTGGACATCGCCGCGATCGATTGGCTGGAAAACTGGCTGGCGCGCTATAATGGCGCGTTCGTCGTCATCAGCCATGACCGCGCCTTCCTGACCCGGCTTACTCGGCAGACGCTTTGGCTCGACCGGGGCGTCATGCGCCGCAGCGAAATCGGCTTCGGCGGCTTCGAACAATGGATGGAAGCGGTCTATGCCGAAGAGGCGCGCGCGGCCGAAAAGCTGGACGCCAAGCTGAAGATCGAGGCGCATTGGCTCGAACGCGGCGTGACCGCACGGCGCAAGCGCAACCAGGGGCGGCTCGCCAAGCTGTGGGAAATGCGCGAAACCCGCGCCGCGATGCAGGGGCCGCAGGGGACCGCGAAGATCGCCGTGGCCAGCGACGACAGCAAGACCAAGAGCGTCATAAAGGCCGAGCATGTCACGAAGCGCTTTCCTAAATCTCCGTTCGCTTCGAGCGAAGTCGAGAAGCGGCAGCGCGAAGGTGTCTCGACTTCGCTCGACACGAACGGAAGTGATGAAAGGGTCATCATCGACGACTTCACCCTGCGCATCCAGCGCGGCGACCGGATCGGCATCGTCGGTGGCAATGGCGCGGGCAAATCGACGCTGCTCAAGCTGCTGACCGGTGAACTCGCGCCCGACAGCGGCAGCGTGACGCTGGCCCAAACGCTCGACATGATCTTCATCGACCAGCAGCGCAGCCTGATGCAGGGCGACAAGACGGTGCGCGACGTGCTGGCCGAGGGCGGCGACTGGATCGACGTGCGCGGGGTGCGAAAGCATGTCCACGGCTATCTCAAGGACTTTCTGTTCGATCCCAGCCTTGCCGAAGCGAAGGTCGCGACCCTCTCCGGCGGCGAACGCTCGCGCCTGTTGTTCGCGCGCGAATTTGCCCGCGAATCGAACCTGCTGGTGCTGGACGAACCGACCAACGATCTCGATCTCGAAACGCTCGATCTGTTGCAGGAAGTGATCGCCGATTATGACGGCACGGTGCTGATCGTCAGCCATGACCGCGACTTTCTCGACCGGACGGTGACGGTCACGCTGGGGCTGGACGGCACCGGCGTCGTGGATGTGATCGTCGGCGGCTATGCCGACTGGATCGCCAAGCGCGATCCGCGCAAGGCCGCCAAGGCCGAGAAAAAGGCCGCCGCCGCGCCCGCGCCACCTAAGCCCGTCTCCGCCAAGCTGACCTATAAGGACCAGCGCGACCTGGAACTGCTGCCCAAGCGAGTCGAGGAACTGGAAGCAGCCATCGCCCGCGATGAAGAGGCGCTTGCCGACCCCGCGCTCTACACCCGCGACCCGAAGAAATTCGCCGCGCTGACCGGCGCGATCGACAAGGCGAAGGCGGAGAAAGAGGCGGCGGAAATGCGCTGGCTGGAATTGGCGGAAAAGGCCGAAGGGTTGGCGGGGTAAAAAACGCCCCGTTCGGGCTGAGCTTGTCGAAGCCCTGTTCTTACTTCAAACAAGTAAAGCCCTTCGACAGGCTCAGGGCGAACGGATGTAGGGATGGCGCTGACCAATGGACGATGTAACTGACCAGCCCCACCACGCCGTCCATTATGTCAACCGCGTCGGCTGGCTGCGCGCCACCGTGTTGGGGGCCAATGACGGTATCGTCTCCACCGCCAGCCTGATGACCGGCATCGCCGCGTCGGGTGCAAGCAGCCAGACGATATTGCTGACCGGCATCGCCGCTTTGGTCGCAGGGGCCATGTCGATGGCGGCGGGCGAATATGTGTCCGTCAGTGCGCAGTCGGATACCGAGCGCGCCGATCTCGCCAAGGAGCGCAACGCGCTCGCCACCCAGCCGCACGCCGAATGGATCGAATTGCGCGACATCTATGTCGAACGCGGGCTGACCGCCGATCTCGCCGGACAGGTCGCGGAACAGTTGATGGCGACCGATGCGCTGGGCGCCCACGCCCGCGACGAACTGGGCATTTCGGACATGGCAACCGCGCGCCCGGTACAAGCGGCGCTGGCCTCGGCCGCCAGCTTTGCCGTGGGGGCTACCCCGCCGGTGCTGGTCTCCGCGATCGTCCCGGCTGGCAGCGCGCTGGTCGCGATCGTGGGCCTATGCCTGCTTTGCCTGGCGCTGCTCGGCTATGTCGGCGCGCGGCTGGGTGGGGCGAGGCCGCTGCGGTCTATCCTGCGCACGCTGTTGTGGGGCGCGCTGGCGATGGCGATGACCGCTGGCGTAGGCCATCTTTTCGGCGCGGCCATATAGTGGCAGGGTTCGCGCCAACCATAGGAGACCAAGCATGACCGACATTCAGCAGATCCCGCTCAAGACGATCAAGGGTGCCGACACCAGCCTCGCCGACTATGCGGGCAAGGTGGTCCTAGCCGTCAATGTCGCCTCCAAATGCGGCCTGACCCCGCAATATGAAGGGCTGGAGAAGCTCTACGCCGCCTATAAGGATAAGGGGCTGGTGGTCGCGGGCTTCCCCGCCAATGATTTCGGCGCGCAGGAGCCGGGCAGCAATGACGAGATCGCAACCTTCTGCACCACCAATTTCGGTGTCGATTTTCCCATGTTCGAAAAGATCGTGGTGACCGGCCCGGACAAGCATCCGCTCTACGCCGCGCTGACCAGCGCGGTGCCGGAAGCACAGGGGGAGGGCGATGCCTTCCGCGAAAAGCTCAAAGGCTATGGCATGACTCCCAATCCGGTGCCCGAAATCCTGTGGAATTTCGAGAAATTCCTGATCGCCAAGGATGGCAGCGTCGCCGCCCGCTTTGCGCCGACCACCGCGCCCGACGATGCGGCGCTGGTCGCGGCGATCGAAGCGGAACTCGCCAAGTGATGCGGGCAGGCCTGATCGCGGGCGCGCTGTTGCTGGCGGGCACGCCTGCCATGGCGGCGCTGTCGCCCGCCGAACGCGCCATGACGCAAAGCGTCGAGACGGGCTATGAACCCGCGATCGGCCTGCTCGAAACCCTGGTGAACCAGAATAGCGGATCGATGAATTTCGCGGGCGTGAAGGCGGTGGCCGACATGCTGCGCCCGCAGTTTGAGGCGCTGGGCTTTACCGTGACCTGGCAGCCGATGGACGCCGCCAAACGCGCCGGTCACCTGATAGCGGTGCATAAGGGCCGCGCCGGAACCACCAAGATGCTGCTCATCGGCCATCTCGACACGGTGTTCGAACCCGACTCGCCCTTCCAGACATTCGAGCGCAAAGGCGATCTGGCCAAGGGACCGGGCGTGGCGGACGACAAGGGCGGCGTCGTCACGATGCTGCTGGCGTTGAAGGCGATGCAGGCGGCGGGCACGCTCAAAAACGCCAATATCGAAGTCGTGCTGACCGGCGACGAGGAAGATGCGGGCGAACCCATCAGTATCGCCCGCGCCGACCTGATCCAAGCGGGCAAGCGCGCCGATGTAGCACTCGATTTCGAAGGGCTGTCCGTCGAGGACGGCAAGGATATGGGGTCGATCGCCCGGCGATCCTCCAACAGCTGGACGCTGACCGCGACCGGCAAGTCGGGCCATAGTTCGGGCATCTTCTCCGCCAGTGCGGGCGACGGCGCGGTCTATGAACTGGCGCGCATCATCGTCGCCTTCCGCAAGGAATTGCCCGAACCCAATCTGACCTTCAACGTCGGCCTGATCGGCGGCGGGCAGAGCGCGGACGTGGACAAGGACGGCGTGCGGATCGCGGTGACGGGCAAGACCAACATTATCCCGCCCATCGCTGTCGCCAAAGGCGATTTCCGAACGCTGAGCGAAGAGCAGACCGCCCGCGTGCGGGATAAAATGCAGGCGATCGTCGGGGCAGGGCATCTGCCCGGCACCTCGGCCAGCATCGCCTTCGACATGGGCTACCCTTCGATGGCACCCACAGCGGGCAACCGCGCGCTGCTCGCCAAGCTCAACGGCGTCAACGCCGACCTCGGCCTTGCAACGATGCCCGAACTCGATCCGCTCAAACGCGGCGCAGGCGACATCAGCTTCGTCTCGCAGGATGTCGATGGGTTGATCGGCCTCGGCGTCACATCGACCGGCGACCACAGCCCGGCGGAACAGGCCGACCTGTCGAGCATGAAACGCCAGGCCAAGCGCGCCGCGATCCTGATGAGCCGCCTCGCGACCGAAAAAGGGCGGAAATAGACTCTCGAAACCGAACCTCGTCATCCCCGCGAAGGCGGGGACCCATCTCCCAACCACGCACCCGACGATAGCGTAGGAGATGGGTTCCCGCCTTCGCGGGAATGACGGAAATATGATGAGGTTCGCTCGACACAAGCGGGTGAGCAGCGTTAGATCGCGCTATGCTTCCCCCCGTCGCCTCGCTCGCCACCACCATCGGCCCGGTGCTCGAAACCTTGAGCATCGTCGGCACCTTCGTCTTTGCCGCATCCGGGGCGCTGGCCGCCGCGCGGTTGCAGCAGACGCTGGTGACCTTCGCCTTCTTCGCGCTGGTGACCGGCGTCGGCGGCGGCACGGTGCGCGACCTGTTGATCGATGCGCCGGTCTTCTGGGTCGCTGATCCTATACCCGCCATCGCCTGCATGGCTGCGGCGCTGATGGTCTGGTTCACGCCGCGCAAATTCTGGAGCGAACGCGCGCTCGACTGGCTCGATGCGATCGGGCTGGCGGCCTTCGCTGTGTTCGGCGCGGCCAAGGCGATGAGCTTTGGCGTGCCGCCCTTCGTCGCCGGGATGATGGGCGTCGTCACCGGCTGCGTCGGCGGCATCATGCGCGATCTGCTAGCGGGCGAACCGTCCATCCTGTTGCGCCCCGAACTCTATGTAACCGCCGCGGCAGTCGCCTCCGGCCTGTTCGTGCTACTACGCGCCGTCGGTCTGGACGTGCCGGTCGCAGGCCTGATCGCCGCGCTGATCGGGTTCGCGCTTCGGGCCGTAGCGATCCGCCGCGGGCTGGGATTGCCGGTGTATCGGGATGGGGCGGGATAGGCATAGCCTGAGCGAGAATAGCATCCCCTCCCGTCATGCCAGCGAACGCTGGCATCTCTCTTTCTTTTCAACAGTGCCGCAAGAAGAAGTGAGATCCCAGCTTTCGCTGGGATGACGGGGTGGGATTTTTACCCCCACACCCCCGCCAGCATCGCCATCAGCCCGCGTTCTTCCGCCGCATTGCGCAGCCTCGGCGCGCCATAGCTGCGGCATTCCAGGCAATCCGCGCGCACGCCTGCGCCCATGACCAGCGCCTTGACGTCCGCGACCGCCTGCATCGCCCAGCCGCGCTGGATCATTGCTTGCCGCGCCAGCATGTCGCGCGGCACGTTCGCATCTTCGCTATCGCGCTCCGCCATCGCCTCGATCCATTCGGCCCATTTGTCCGGCGCCTTCTCGATACGATAAGCACGCGCTGTCTTGGGGTCGATCTTCGCCCGGCGCGCCGCTTCGGCAATCGCGTCCTCCAGTCCACCGAAGCGATCGACCAGGCCGTTCTGCCGCGCGGTGCCGCCGTCCCAGACGCGACCCTGCGCGATGGCGTCGATCTGCTCGGGCGTCTTGCGACGCGATTGCGCGACCACGCCGACGAAGCGGCGATAAATATCCTCGACCCCCATCTGCATGATTGCGTCGAATTGCGGCGATGTGCCGCCAGCGAGGTCCGGCTGGCCCGACAGCGGCGTGGTCGCCACGCCATCGGTCGTGACGCCCATCTTGGCGAGCGTCCCTTCAAAGCTCGGCAAAATGCCGAACACGCCGATTGATCCGGTAATGGTATCCGGCTCGGCAAAGATCATGTCGGCCGGGGTCGACACCCAATAGCCGCCACTGGCCGCGACATTGCCCATCGACACGACAATAGGCAGTCCGTCCGCCTTGGCGGTCATGATGGCGCTGCGGATCTTTTCCGAAGCCATGACCGAGCCCCCTGGCGAATCGACCCGCACGACCAGCGCCTTCAAATCCTTCTCTTGAAGCGCCGTCAGCAACAGGTCGGAGATGGTATCCCCCGCCGCCGTGCCGGGACCAGCCTCGCCATCGACGATATTGCCCGCGACCGTCAGCACGCCGATCTGCCCGTCATTGGCGGGCTTGCGCGCTTTCACATAAGCGGCCAGGTCGATCTTCGCGAAACCGCCCGCCTTGGCATCCGAAGGCTCGCCCGCAATTTCTGCCACGCGCGCGCCAAAAGCGGTGGCGTCGCCCAACTTGTCGACCAGCCCCGACGACAGCGCAGCCTTGGCCATATTGCCCCCTGCGGCGCGGGCCGCCGCGACCGGGTCGGCCGCATAGGCCGCGATCTGCGCCTTGGGCCGTGCCTTGGCGATATCATCCTGCCAGTTGCGCCACAACACATCCGCCAATGCCTGATTGGCCTGCTTGGCTTCGGGCGACTGGTCGGTGCGGATATAGGGTTCGACGAAGCTCTTATAGGTGCCGACGCGATAGACATGGGCGTTGACGCCCAGCTTGTCGATCAGCCCCTTATAATAGAGGTTCGATCCGCCCCGTCCCATGATCGCAACGCCGCCCAGCGGATCGCTCCACGCTTCACTCGCATGGGCGGCAAGCTGATAGCTGTCATCGGTATAGAGGGTGGCATAGGCCAGCACCGGCTTCTTGGCGGCGCGTAAGGCATCCAGCGCCTCGCCGACGCGGGCGATGGCGACCTGACCCCCGCCCATGAAGCCATCCAGGTCCAGCACCACCGCCTTGACCTTATCATCCGTCTTGGCCGCTTCCAGCGCGGTGACGATGTCCGACAGGCGATATTCCTTCATGTCGGGACCGGAACCGGACAGCAGCGAGAAGGGATCGACCTCAGCGGGTTGCTCGACGATCGTGCCATCCAGGTCGAGCAACAGCGCGCCTGCGCTGACGCTGGCGGCGGGCTTGGGCGAGAAGGAGAGGGCGGCATAAAGCGCGCCGAAGAACAGCAGCAGGAACAGCAGCACCAGCCCGTCCTTGATCGCCACCAATATGCGCCACGCGCCCTTCACAAATGCCAAATGCCGGTTCCTTCTGCCCTGTGCGCCATGGCTACCCCATCGCCCGATCGACTGCAATGGGGGCGCGATGCGGGCGGCTGCAACCTTGCGCCCCCGATTTTGGTTGCTATGGGGATCGTTGCATAATCGCGGCCTACCTTTCCCCGTTCGCCCTGAGCCTGTCGAAGGGCCGTACTTCTTGAAGAGAAGGACAAGGCTTCGACAAGCTCAGCCCGAACGGGTGTGGGGGTGGCGATTTATGCGATAATCCCGTCATGGGACTTACATGTTCGCTCTTGTGCAGGAGACGCGCCCTATGCCTACTCTCGTCCTTATCCGCCACGGCCAGTCGTCGTGGAACCTGGAAAACCGCTTCACCGGCTGGTGGGACGTCGATGTGACCGAAAAGGGCGTGGGCGAAGCGCGCGCCGCGGGTCAGTTGATGAAGGAGAAGGGGCTGGATTTCGACCAATGCTACACCTCGCTCCAAACCCGCGCGATCAAGACGCTCAATCTGGCGCTGGAGGAAATGGGGCGGCTGTGGCTGCCGGTCGAAAAGGACTGGCGCTTGAATGAGCGCCATTATGGCGGCCTCACCGGCCTCAACAAGGCGGAGACGGCGGCCAAGCATGGTGATGATCAGGTCAAGATCTGGCGCCGCAGCTTCGACATTCCGCCGCCAGCGCTGGAAGCAGGCAGCGAATTCGACCTGAGCCAGGACCGCCGCTATGCGGGCATCGCCATCCCCGCGACCGAAAGCCTCAAGGACACGATCGCCCGCGTCCTGCCCTATTGGGAAGCGACGATCGCCCCCGACCTCAAGGCCGGCAAGCGCGTGCTGATCTCCGCCCATGGCAATTCGCTGCGCGCCTTGGTGAAGCACCTCTCCAACATCCCCGATGACGAAATCACCCATCTGGAAATCCCGACCGGCCAGCCCATCGTCTACGAACTGGCCGACGACCTGAGCGCCATCGACCGCTATTATCTCTCGGAACGGTGACTTTTCTCCATCCTCCCCTGGCAGGGGAGGTGGCTGCGCGCAGCGCAGACGGAGGGGTGTCACGCTCTCGATAGGGTGACACCCCTCCACCACTTCGTGGTTCCCCTCCCCTACCAGGGGAGGATTTGCGGTTTGATCAACGTCTCGACTGCCGCTAAGGGCCTTTGCTTTCCGGGCGGCACCGTAACGGCCGCGCCATGAGGGGAATGCACGGGCATGAGCGGGGCAATCGAGGTCGGCATCATCATGGGCTCGCGGTCCGACTGGGACACGATGCGCCACGCCGCCGACACGCTCGCCGCGCTCGGCGTCACCCATGAATGCAAGGTCGTGTCGGCGCACCGCACCCCCCAACGCCTCTATGATTACGCCACCAGCGCAGTCGGCCGTGGCCTGAAAGTCATCATCGCGGGCGCGGGTGGCGCGGCGCATCTGCCGGGCATGTGCGCGTCGATGACGCGGCTGCCGGTGCTGGGCGTACCGGTCGAATCGAAAGCCTTGAAGGGCATGGATTCGCTGCTCTCGATCGTCCAGATGCCGGGCGGCATCCCCGTGGCGACGCTGGCCATCGGCAAACCCGGCGCGATCAATGCGGGGCTGCTCGCCGCCGCCATCCTCGCCACCAACGATCCGGCCCTCGCCGACCGGCTCGACGCCTGGCGCACCAAGCAGACCGACGCGGTCGCCGAAACGGTCGAGGACTGATCACGCCCATGACGACCATCGCGCCCGGTTCGACCATCGGTATCCTCGGCGGCGGCCAGCTCGGCCGGATGATCGCCATCGCCGCCGCGCAGCTTGGCTATCGCACCCATATCTTCGCGCCGGAAGAGAGCGGCCCCGCCGCCGACGTGTCGCCGCGCTGGACGCGGGGCGCGTATGACGATCCCCACGCGCTCGCGGCCTTTGCCGATAGCGTCGATGTCGTCACTTATGAATTCGAGAATATCGCCCCCTCGGCGGTCGAAACACTGGCGGGCCATGGCCTCGTCCGCCCCGGCGCGCAGGCGCTGCGCGTGGCGCAGGACCGGCTCGCCGAAAAGCGCTTCGTCTGCGACCTCGGCGGGCTGACGGCACCCTTCGCGCCGGTCGACAGCCTGGACGATCTGGAAGCGGCGATCGCGACGATCGGCAGCCGCGCGATCCTGAAAACCAACCGCATGGGCTATGACGGCAAGGGCCAGGCGCGCCTGAACGAGCCGGGCGACGCGGTCGGCGCCTGGAACGCGATCGATCGCCAAAGCGCGATCCTCGAAGGCTTCGTGACCTTTGCGGAGGAATTTTCGGTCATATTGGTGCGCGGCGTCGATGGCGAAGTCCGCTTCTGGGACAGTTCGGCCAATGTCCATGTCGACGGCATTCTCGACACGTCGATCGCGCCCGCCGGGCCGCTGATCGAGGGGCAGGTGCCCGCCGCTCGCGCCCTGGCGCGCCAGATCGCCGATGCGCTCGACTATGTCGGCGTGCTGACCTGCGAATTTTTCGCCAGCGCCGACGGCCCGGTCTTCAATGAAATGGCCCCGCGCGTCCATAATAGCGGCCACGGCACGATCGAGGGCGCTCTGACCAGCCAGTTCGAAAATCACGTCCGCGCGATTTGCGGCCTGCCCCTGGGCGATACCGCGCTCGCCGCGCGCCGCGTGGAGATGCGCAACCTGATCGGCGACGCCGCGCATGACTGGTCCGCGATCCTGTCCGACCCGGCCAACCATCTGCACCTCTATGGCAAGGACGACGCGCGGCCGGGTCGCAAGATGGGCCATGTGACGCGGCTGACGCTGTGACCGACATCATCCTCATCCTCGCCCGTGCTGACAATGGCGTCATCGGCCGGGATGGCGATCTGCCCTGGCGACTGCCCGCCGACCTCAAGCGTTTCAAGGCGTTGACGCTCGGCCATCCGATGATCATGGGGCGCAAGACGTTCGACAGCCTGCCGGGCCTGTTGCCGGGCCGCCGCCACATCGTCCTGACGCGCGACCGGGCGTGGGCCGGGGTAGGGGCTGACGTTGCGCATGATGTGGAGGGTGCGCTGGCGCTGGCCGATGCGCCCACCGTCATGGTCATCGGTGGCGCGGAAATCTCCCGCCTGTTCCTGCCACTCGCGCACCGGATCGAACTGACCGAAGTCCATCTGGAGGCCCAAGGCGACGCCAGCATCGCCTATCCCGACCCGGCCGACTGGAGGGAAGTCGCGCGCGACGACCATCCCGCGCTCGACGGCCGCCCCGCGCACAGTTTCGTGACGCTGGTGAAAAATAGCGGACCGTGAAAATCCGTTCGGGCTGAGCCTGTCGAAGCCTTCGACCGAGCGCAGCGAGGTCCAAGACCCATCGCCAGGCACAGGGTGAACGGAGCGCCAGTGCATCGCCAATTGCCACACCCATCCCACCTCCCTATAGGCCGCGCCATGGAGCGGCTGACAAGCAGCGCCCCGGTTCCGGCGCATCTGCGCGGGGCCGTCATGGCGCTGGGCAATTTCGATGGATTTCATGCCGGGCATCAGGCCGTGGTCGGCCACGCCGTCGTGCGCGCGCGGGCGGAGGGGCGGCCCGTCATCGTCGCGACCTTCGATCCGCACCCGATGCGCCTGTTCCGGCCCGACACACCGCATTTCCGCCTGACCACGCTGGACCAGCGGCAGGCCTTGTTCGCCGCAGCCGGGGCCGACGCGATGCTGGTCTTCGCCTTCACGCCGGAGCTTGCCGCGCTCGACCCGCAGGCCTTCGTCCGCCTTCTGGCTGAGGATATGGGCGTGGCGGGCGTGGTCACCGGACAGGATTTCACCTTCGGCAAAGGCCGTGCCGGATCGGTCGCGGTGCTGGCAGAACTCGGTGCAGCAGCGGGCCTATGGACGCAGGCGGTCGCCCCGGTCGCCGACGCCAGCGGCGACATCATCTCCTCCACCCGCATCCGCACCGCGTTGCAGGCGGGGGATTGCGCCACCGCCACCCGGCTGCTGACCCGGCCCTTCACCATCGAAGGCGTGGTGCAGCACGGCGACAAGCTCGGCCGCACCATCGGCTTCCCCACCGCCAATGTCGACATGGGTGATTATCTGCGCCCGGCCTATGGCATCTACGCGGTGCGCGGGCTGCTGCCGGACGGCCGGATTTTGGACGGCGCGGCGAACCTTGGCATTCGGCCTATGTTCGACCCACCAAAATTGCTGCTGGAACCGCATTTCTTCGATTTCGCCGAAAATCTCTATGACCAGCGGATCGCGGTGCAACTGATCGCCTATCTTCATGCCGAACGCGCCTATGACGGGCTGGACGCGCTGATGAACGGCATTGCCCAGGACTGCGTCGATGCACGGCAAATCCTTGCGGGCCAAAACCTTGCGGGAACGCCCCACCTCGCCTAATGCGGCGCTCACATCAACCGTTCGTGCTGAGTAGGGACTGAGCTTGTCGAAGGCCCGTATCGAAGCATCAATCCTTCGATACGCCATTTCGACTTCGCTCAATGGCTACTCAGGACGAACGGAGTAATTTCATTGCCGGACCCATTATGACCGACGCACCCGACTATAAGTCCACCGTATTCCTGCCGCAGACCGACTTCCCGATGAAGGCGGGCCTCGCGCAAAAGGAACCGGCGATCGCCGCGCACTGGGAGGCGATGGACCTCTATGGCAAGCTGCGCGAAAAGCGCGCCGGGCGCGAACGCTTCATCCTGCATGACGGCCCGCCCTACGCCAATGGCGACATCCATATGGGCCATGCGATGAACAAGGTGTTGAAAGACATCATCGTCCGCAGCCAGTCGCTGCTCGGCAAGGATGCGCCCTATGTGCCCGGCTGGGACTGTCACGGCCTGCCGATCGAATGGAAGATCGAGGAAGAATATCGCAAGAAGAAGCTGAACAAGGACGAGGTACCCGCGCAGGAATTCCGCGCCCAATGCCGCGCCTATGCCGACCGTTGGGTGGGCGTGCAAAAGGAACAGTTCAAGCGTCTGGGGGTGATGGGCGACTGGGCCGATCCGTACCTGACCATGAAATTCGACGCCGAAGCGACCATTGTCGGCGAATTGCTGAAATTCGCGGAAAGCGGGCAATTGTACCGCGGCGCCAAGCCCGTGATGTGGTCGCCCGTCGAAAAGACCGCGCTGGCCGAGGCAGAGGTCGAATATGAGGACGTCACCTCGACCCAGATCGACGTCGCGTTCGAGATCGTGGAAGCGCCCAACGCGCCCGAACTGGTCGGTGCCTATGCGGTGATCTGGACCACGACGCCTTGGACGATCCCGGTGAACCAGGCGATCGCCTATGGGGAAGAGATTGAATATCGTCTTGTCGAGTGGGAGGGTAAGAGACTTCTCATCGCCGAATCTTTGGTGACAGAAGCATGGTATCGGTTGCGCGGCTCCAAGACGGTCAGCACAGTCTCTGATGAAGCTGGCCCATACCTCGAAATCGTTAAGTACAACGAATCTGATCCTTTGCCCCTCGGCAACAAAATCAAAGGTACCCAACTCGCCGGAGCCATAGCGCGCCACCCCATGGCCAATTCCCTCCGTCATCCCGGCGAAAGCCGGGATCCCGCTTCTTCTTCTGCGCTCACGCCAGAAGGCAGCGGGACCCCGGATCAAGTCCGGGGTGACGACAAAGCGCAACTCGGCTTCTTTGATCGCCCACGCCCCTTCCTCCCCGCCGACCACGTCACCACCGACGCGGGCACGGGCCTTGTCCATATGTCCCCGGACCATGGCGAGGAGGATTTCATCGGCTGCAAGAAGCTCGGCATCGATCCCGTCTTTGCGGTCAATGACGCCGGCTTCTACCGCGACGATTGGGAATGGCTGCCGGGCCAGGGCAGCGTCATCAACACCAAGTTCAATGGCGTGGACGGCCCCATCTGCGCCGACCTGCGCGCCGCCGGCGCGCTGCTCTCCGCCAGCGACTTCCGCCACAGCTACCCCCATAGCTGGCGGTCGAAGGCGCGGATCATCTACCGCTGCACCCCGCAATGGTTCATCCCCATGGATAAGCCATCGGGCAACGCCACGCCCGACTATCCGCTCCCGCCGCTGGAGCCGATCACCGGCGCGCTGGCGACGGCCCTGCCGACCAACGGCCCGACCCTGCGCGGCGTCGCGCTCGACGCGATCCAGAACACCCGCTGGGTGCCGGAACGCGCGCGCAACCGCATCAATGCGATGGTCAGCGATCGCCCCGACTGGGTGATCAGCCGCCAACGCGCCTGGGGCGTCCCGATCGCCCTCTATGTCCATCGCAAGAGCGGCCAGTATCTTGTTGATCCGGCGGTCAATGCGCGCATCATCGACGCTTTCAAGGCGGCCGGTGCCGACGCCTGGTTCGGTGCCGATCATCAGGCGCTGCTCGGTTCCGATTATGATCTGGCCGACTATGAAGTCGTGACCGACATTCTCGACGTCTGGTTCGACAGCGGCTCGACCCATAGTTTCGTCGTGGAAGCCCGCTATGGCGAAGGCACTCGCGCCGACCTCTATGTCGAAGGGTCCGATCAGCATCGCGGCTGGTTCCAATCCTCGTTGCTCGAATCGAGCGGCACGCGCGGCCGCGCACCCTATGACGCGGTTCTGACCCACGGCTTCGCGCTCGACGGCACGGGCAAGAAAATGTCCAAGTCGCTCGGCAATGTGGTCGATCCGCTCAAGATCATGGCCGAAAGCGGCGCGGATATCTTGCGCGTCTGGGTCGCCAGCACCGATTATTTCGATGATGTCCGCATCGGCAAGGAAGTGCTGGCCGGGTCGTCTGACGCCTATCGTAAATTGCGCAATACTTTCCGCTACATGCTTGGCGCTCTTGCCGACTATGATGAGGTGAACGAAGCCGTTTCCTACGCCGAAATGCCGGAGCTGGAACGCTATATGCTTCACCGGCTGGCGGCGCTGGACGCGGAATTGAAGTCGGTCGTGGACAAGGCGGCGGACAGCGACAATTGGCTCGAATTCAGCCGCTACACCCGCGCCTTGTTCGACTTCGCCAATAGCGACCTGTCGGCCTTCTTCTTCGACATCCGCAAGGACTGCCTCTATTGCGACGCGCCGTCCGACCCCAAGCGGCGCGCCTATCGCACCCTGCTCGACACGCTGTTCCACGCGCTCGTTCGCTATGCTGCGCCGATCATCCCCTTCACCGCCGAGGAAGTATGGCAAAGCCGCTTCCCAAGCGACGAAGATAGCGTCCATTTCCTCGAATGGCCGGAGATCGACCATCACTGGATCGACCGCGACCTAGACGACAAGTGGCGCGAATTGCGCACCCAGCGCGAGCAGGTGAACGAAGCGATCGAGCCGCTGCGCCGCGAAAAGATCGTCCGCTCCAGCCTCGACGCCGACGTCACCATGGGCGAACTGCTCGCGGTCGGCGATGTCGATTTCGCCGAAGTGGCGATCGTCGCGCGCGTGACCATGGGGCAGGGGGACGGCATCACCGTCCAGCCCAGCACATGGCATAAATGCGGCCGCTGCTGGCGCAAACTGCCCGAAGTCACCACCGACGGCACGCTCTGCGACCGCTGTGACGCGGTGCTGACGGGCTAAGCGATGTTCCTCCATGTCGTCATCCTGAAACAAGTTCAGGATGACGACAGTTTTTTAGGCTAGAGAGCGCAGGCATGCCCACCCCCATCAACCACCGCCCGCTGGGCCTGACCGTGGCGATCGTGACGCTCGCGCTCGACCAGCTCATCAAATATACCGTCACCTATCCGCTCGCGCTGAAAAGCCGCGCCGATATCGGCATCGAAATCCTGCCCATCTTCCGCCTGCGCTGGCTGGAAAATCGCGGTGTCTCGATGGGCTTCTTCCACGCCGATACCGATCTGATGCGCTGGGCGCTGGTGGGCATGACCATCCTGATCGCCGGGTTCGTGGCCGTGTGGATGTGGCGCGAAAAGGCGCGGCAGGATGTCGCCGCGCTCGGCCTCGTCCTGGGCGGCGCGATCGGCAACATCGTTGATCGCATGCGGCTTGGCTATGTCATTGATTATGCCGATTTACACTTTAGTGAATGGCGACCCTTCCTGATTTTCAACCTGGCCGACGCGGCCATCACCATCGGGGTGCTGATCCTGCTTGCGCGGGCGTTGCTGCTGCGCGACAAGGACGCAAAGACGGAGACTTTGAAGTAATGCGTAAATTGATCCTCGCCGCCGGTTTGCTTACCACCCTGTCCGCCTGTGGCGGCGGCGGTGGCCTGTTCAACCGCGAGCGCCCTGACGAATTCGCCGTGTCGCGCCAGGCGCCCTTGGTGATCCCACCAGACTTCGCGCTGGTTCCGCCCGCGCCCGGCTCCCCGTCGGCCGCCTCGGTCGATTCGGGCAAGGCCGCGATGGACGCCATGTTCGGCGGTCCCGCTCAGCGCAGCGCCACCGAAACCGCGACGCTCGACGCCGCCGGCCGCGCCAATGCGGCAGCGGGCATCCGCTCCTCGGCCGGCGACCCCGCGACCGAAGTCGTGGAAAAGGGTGCCACCACCCGCGACATCATCGCCGCCCCCGAAGGCGACGGCCAGGACGCAAGAGCGGTAACGCCGCAACCGTAAGCGACAAAAAAAAGGGGCCAATCGGCCCCTTTTTCATGGAAGCTATGGCGCGGGCGTTAAGCCCGCGCTTCCGTGCCAATACCCGCACTATTATGCCGCAACGCGGTCAACACCGTGTCAATGATCGCATCGGCATCCAGCCGCGCATCGGCATATTGTTTTTCCGGCTTGTCCTGATCCTGGAAAATATCGGGCAAACGCAGCGTGCGGATCTTCAGCCCCGCATCGGTCAGCCCCAGGTCGCTCGCCAGCGTCAGCACATGCGCGCCAAGGCCGCCGATCGCGCCTTCCTCGATCGTCACGGCAACCTCATGGGTCGCCAGCAACCGGCGGATCATCGCTTCATCGAGCGGCTTGGCAAAGCGCAGGTCGGCAACGGTGGTGGACAGCCCCTTGGCCTCCAGCACCTCGGCCGCCTTGAGCGCTTCCTCCAACCGCGTGCCGAGCGAGAGGATCGCAACCTGCCGCCCTTCGCGCATGATCCGGCCCTTGCCGATTTCCAGCCGTTCGGGCGTCTGCGGCACCGCTACCCCGGTCCCGTTGCCGCGCGGATAGCGCAGCGCGATCGGGCCGCTATCATGCATCGCGGCGGTATGCGTCATATGCACCAACTCTGCCTCATCCGCCGCCGCCATCACCACCATATTGGGCAGGGTGGCGAGGTAGGTGACGTCGAAACTGCCCGCATGGGTCGATCCATCCGCACCGACCAGCCCGGCGCGGTCGATCGCAAAGCGCACCGGCAGGTTCTGGATCGCGACATCATGCACCACCTGGTCATAGGCGCGCTGCAGGAAGGTCGAATAAATGGCGCAGAAGGGTCGCATCCCCTCCGCCGCCAGCCCCGCTGCGAAGGTCACCGCATGTTGCTCGGCAATACCCACGTCGAAGATGCGATCGGGGAAGGCGAGGGCGAATTTGTCGAGGCCGGTGCCCGACGGCATGGCCGCGGTAATCGCACACAGCTTCGGGTCGCGCTGCGCCTCGGCTATCAGCGCCTGAGCAAAGACATTGGTATAGCTTGGCGGGCCGGGCGGAGCCTTCGCCTGCGTGCCCGTCACCACGTCGAATTTCTGCACGCCATGATATTTGTCGTCGGCAGCTTCGGCCGGGGCATAGCCCTTGCCCTTTTTCGTCACGACATGGACCAGGCATGGCCCCTCGGCCGCGTCGCGCACATTTTCCAGCACCGGGATCAACTGGTCCAGATTATGGCCATCGACCGGCCCGACATAATAGAAGCCCAGTTCCTCGAACAGTGTGCCGCCCATCGCCATGCCGCGCGCAAACTCGTCGGTCTTGCGCGCCGCATTATGCAGCGGCCGGGGCAGCTTGCGCGCCAGCTTCTTGGCGAGATCGCGCAGGCCCAGAAACTCCCGGCTCGACACCAGCCGCGCGAGATAGCCCGAAAGGCCGCCAACCGGCGGCGCGATCGACATGTCATTGTCGTTGAGGATGACGACCAGGCGATTGCCCGCCGCCTGCGCATTGTTCATCGCCTCATAGGCCATGCCCGCCGACATCGCGCCGTCGCCGATAACGGCGATGCCCTTGCCCGGCCGGTCCTGCATCTGGTTGGCGATGGCAAAGCCCAGCGCCGCGCTGATCGAGGTCGAGCTATGCGCCGCGCCGAACGGATCATAGTCGGATTCGGCCCGCTTGGTGAAGCCCGACAACCCGCCGCCCTGGCGCAAGGTGCGGATGCGGTCGCGCCGCCCGGTCAATATCTTGTGCGGATAGCATTGGTGGCCGACATCCCACACCAGCTTGTCGCGCGGCGTGTCGAACACATAATGGATCGCCGTGGTCAGTTCCACCACGCCCAGCCCCGACCCTAGATGGCCGCCCGTCACACCCACGGCGGAAATCACTTCCTGCCGCAATTCATCGGCCAGCTGCCGCAATTGTTCGGGCTTCAGGGTGCGCAGATCGGAAGGCCAGATAACCTGGTCGAGCAACGGCGTTTGCGGGCGATCATTCATGAAAGGGATAGACTCATATAGGCGCTGGAGCGGGTGGGCGAACGGCGCGAAGCCGTGGTCACGCCGCGCATTTCGCGCAGGTGCCCAATATCTCGATGACCGGTCGTTCGGGCTTGAAACCTTCCTGCTCGGCGACGGCACGGACCTGATTGGTCACCTTGTCGTCATCCAAATGGGTTGCCTGCTTGCAGGTGCGGCACACCAGGAAGATGCAGTCGTGATGACAGCCGGGATGGGCGTTGGCGATATAGGCGTTGGCGCTCTCCACCCGCATCGCGATATTGTTCGTCACGAACAGGTCGAGGATGCGATAGACGCTGTTGGGCGCCACCCGCTTGCCCCGCGCCTTCGACACCGTATCGGCAATGTCATAGGCGGATGCGGGCTTTTCCTCGGCCGACAGCGCATCGAAAATGGCGGCGCGCATCGGCGTCCACTGTTCGCTCTGGGCTTCCAGCGTGCGGCGCGCGGCGTCGGCCAATTTGGTGCCGGTCGGCTCAATATGATGATGTTTATGGTCGGCCATCGGACCAATCTAGGCCGGGGCGGGGCCGGGGGCAAGGGCAGGCTGTCAGCGCTGCCCGAACTGCCATGCCGCCCATAGCCAGCCGCCGATCATCAGCACGCCGCCGATCGGCGTGATCGCCCCCAGCCAGCGCGGCGCGCCCAGCGCCATGGCATAGAGCGTCAACGCAAAGATTGCCGCGCCGATCAGCAGCAGCACCGCCGCCCCGCGCGCGACGCCCATGATCGCGATCGCCGCGACGGCATGGATCAATTGATAGGTGCCACCGGTGCGCAGCCATTCGACGGCCTTGGGATCGCTCACCCCATGCGCGCCGAACGCGCCCGCGCCAATGGCGAGCGCCGCGGACAGGGCCGCCAAAACAGCAATCATGTCTTTTCTCCATCGCCGCGCGTCAGCAGCCGCATCCCCTTGCCGGGGCGGTAGATCAGATCCTTGGCCGCGATCAGATCACCATGCTCGATCTGCAATGCCAGCCTTTGTTCGTCATTGGCGCGATATTGGCGCTCGACCTCCTCGACTTCCTCGTCAGGCACGCCCAGCGCCTGCATCGCCTGCACCCCCATGCAGATCGCCGATTCATAGACTTCGCGCACCACACCGGCGAGGTCCATATTCTGCAACGCCAGCAATTGCCTGCGGTCGAACGCCCGCACCATCAGCGCGGCCTGCGGAAAGGCCTCGGCGATCGGCTGCAGCGCGCGGCTGTCGAGCGAAGGGTCGTCAATGCAGAAGGCGATCAGTCGGGCATCGTCGGCACCCGCGCGATGGAGCAGGTCGATGCGCGTGCCATCGCCATAATAGACTTTCGTGTCGAACCGCTGCGACACTTCGATCTGCGCGGGCTTCTTGTCGATCGACACGACGGCAAAGCCATGGCCGATCAACATCTGCGCCACGGTTTGGCCAAAACGGCCATAGCCGACGATGATCGCGGTGCCGCGCGGTGCCTCGTCCGGGCCGGGCAAGTCAGCCCCATCGCGCGACGCGGCGAATTCGAACCGGCGGGCGAACAGCATCAGGAACGGCGTCGTCGCCATGGAGAAGGTGACGATCGCGCTGAACAGGCTCGACGCTTCGGGCGCGATCAGCATTGCGCTCTGCGCCTGCGCAAATAGCACGAAACCGAATTCGCCGCCCTGCGACAAGAGCAGCCCCGCGCCCAACGCCGGTCGCCAATCCATGCCGAACAATCGCGCAAGGCCAGCGATGATCGCCGCCTTGGTCGCCACCAAAATCAGCGCCATGCCGATGACGAACACCGGATTGGCGGCGACGGTCTTGAGGTCCAACACCATGCCGACCGCCAGGAAGAAGAGGCCCAGCAGGATCGAGCGGAAGGGTTCGACATCGGCCTCTATCTCATGCCGATAGGGCGAATCGGCCAGCATCACGCCCGCCACGAACGCCCCCAGCGCGGTCGACAGATGCAGGCTGTGCATCAGCGCCGCCGCGGCCAGCACGGTAAACAGCCCGACCACCACGAACAATTCGCGCTCGCCGAGCCGCCCGACCAGCCCCAGCAACGGCCGCAGGATGAATCGCCCCGCTAGCACGAGGCCCGCAATCGCCGCGACCGTATAGCCCGCCAACACCCAGCCCGGCGGCCCGGCGGCATCGGCCGGATTGCGCGACAGCGCGGCGATGATCGTGATCAGCGGCACGATCGACAGATCCTGAAACAGCAGGATCGAAAAGGCTTTCTCACCAAAGGGCGAGTTGATCCGGCCGCTGGATTTCAACCCCGGCAACACCTGCGCCGTGGACGACAGCGCCAGCGGCAGACCAAGCGCGATCGCCGCGCCCCAGGTGAAGCCGGTGGAATAGAAGATGATCGCCGTCAGTACGCAACCGCACAACACCACCTGCGCCAGCCCCAGCGCAAAAATGTCGCGCTTCAACCGCCACAGCCGCGCCGGATGCAGTTCCAGGCCGACGAGGAAGAGCAGCAGCACGATGCCGATTTCAGCAATCGCCAGCTTCGATTCGCCACCGCCGACCAGCCCCAGCCCTTGCGGCCCGACGAGCGCACCCGCCACCAGATAGCCCAACACCGCACCCAGCCCGAACCGGCGGAACAGCAGGACGAACAGCACGGCCGCCCCCAGCAGGATGACGCCTTCCGACAATAGCATGTCGGTGGCGCTGACCGGAACGGGCAGGGGGGCAGGCACGCTCTGCATCAGGCGTCCGCCATCCGCGCCGCTTCGGCAATCGCTTCAAAGCCCAGCCGAATGGACGCATGGCGCGCCGGATAGCCGCGCGCCGGGGCCAGCACCGCAAGGCCCGGCCAAAAATCCAGATCCTCGCTCGCACCCGACAGATAAGCGGTCAGCTTGTCGCGCGCCTCGGCGAGTTCATCCGCGCTCATCCCGATCGCCTGCGCCGCCATCAGCGACGCCGACGCCTGCCCCAACGCGCAGGCCTTCACGTCCAACCCCATCTGCGCCAACCGCCCATCCGCCATTGCCACATCGACCACAATGCGCGACCCACAGGTCGGCGACCTTTTCTCCACGCTCGCCTGCGGTTCGGGCAAGCGGGCATGATGCGGGATGCTGGCGGCAAGCCGCAATATATCTTTGTTATACAGGGGAGCGCTCATCCCGCCCCATGTAGGACAGGATCGTCGCGGGGTGAAGGCGGGGAATAGCGTCCTTCGAAATTAGCGTGGCGACCATTGTCTCGCCTCGCCCGGCGGCTTATCGCGCCTTCCATGAAGATTCTGGTCGATGCCGATGCTTGCCCCGTCAAGGAGGAGATCTACAAGGTCGCCTTTCGCCATGAAGTGCCGGTCACGATCGTCAGCAACAGCCCGATCCGCATCCCCGCGCACGACCTGCTTGACCGGGTGGTGGTCAGCGACGGCTTCGATGCGGCGGATGACTGGATCGCCGAGCGCGCCGACGCGGGGACCGTCTGCATCACCGCCGACATCCTGCTCGCCGATCGCTGCCTGAAGGCTGGCGCGGTCGTAATTTCGTCCAACGGCAAGCCCTTCACCCATAGTTCCATCGGCGCGGCCATCGCCACCCGCGCGATCATGGCGGATCTGCGTGCAGGCGGCGATCAGATCGGCGGGCCACCCCCCTTCGGCAAGGCCGACCGATCGCGCTTCCTCTCCGCGCTGGACGAGGCGCTGGTGCGCCTCAAGCGGGGCCGATAATGGCGGATTGGGACGCGATCATCCTGGGCGCAGGCGCGGCGGGGATGATGTGCGCGGCGACAGCGGGCCAGCGGGGCAAGCGCGTGCTCCTGGTCGATCATGCCGATCAGCCGGGCAAGAAAATCCTCATTTCCGGCGGCGGCCGCTGCAACTTCACCAACATCCACACCGCCGCCGACCGCTATCTGTCCGCCAACCCCCATTTCGCCAAATCGGCGCTGGGCCGCTATAGCGCGCAGGATTTCATCGCGCTTGTCGATCGCTATGGCATCGCCTGGCATGAAAAGACGCTGGGGCAATTATTCTGCGACGGCTCGGCCAAGCAGATCGTCGCGATGCTGGAAGAGGAATGTGCCATCGGTGGCGTCACCATGGCACTGGCGCAGCCGGTGGGTGACGTGGCCCATGGCGACGGCCTCTACCGGGTCATGCTGGGCGCGGTAGAACATCGCGCGCCCGCCTTGGTGCTGGCGACCGGCGGGCCGTCCATCCCCAAAATGGGGGCGACCGGCTTTGCCTATGATGTCGCGCGGCACTTCGGCCTCGCCATCGTCCAGCCACGCCCCGCGCTCGTCCCCTTCACGCTGGGCGAAGAAGACGCGCTGTTTCAGGCATTGTCGGGCGTCTCCGCTCCGGTCGAGGTGCGCTGGAACAAGACCCGCTTTCGCGAGGCAGCGCTCTTCACCCATCGCGGCCTGTCGGGTCCGGCCATGCTTCAGATCAGCAGCTATTGGCAGCACCGCACCCCCATTCAGGTCGATTTCCTGCCCGACCTCGATGCCGACTGGCTAATCCAGGCAAAGCGCGACCGCCCCCGCGCTTCCTTACGCAAGGTGGTCGCGCAGGCGCTGACCGAGAGGCTCGCCGACGCGTTGCTGGAGCGGGTCGGGCTTGAAGGCGAAATGGGCAACCTCTCCGACAAAGCGCTGCGGCAATTGGGTGCCCGCCTCCACGACTGGCCCTTCGCCCCGACCGGGACGGAGGGCTATGCTAAGGCCGAAGTCACCGTCGGCGGCATCGCCACCGCTGGCCTGTCATCCCGCACGATGGAAGCGACCAAAATGCCCGGCCTCTATGCCATCGGCGAAGCGGTGGACGTCACCGGCTGGCTTGGCGGCTATAATTTCCAATGGGCCTGGGCCAGCGGCTGGGCGGCGGGTCAGTCAGTCTGACCGCCGCCACTGCCGCCCTCACTCCACCTTCGCGAATATCGCCATGATCGCCTCCAGCGCCGCCGGGCTTTCGATGGTCGCGGGCATGGCGATCCGCTCGCCCGCCGCGACCTGACGCAGCGCCGCGCGCAAAATCTTGCCCGACCGCGTCTTGGGCAGGGCACCGACGACATGCACATCCTTCAGAGCCGCCACCGGCCCCAGTTCGTCGCGCACCGCCTTGATGATCTCGGCCCCCAGCGCCGCCGCGTCCCACTCGCCTGTCCGCGCGACGACGAAGGCCATCGGCACCATGCCTTTCAACGCATCGTCCACGCCGATCACCGCGCATTCGGACACCAGCGGATGACAGGCGACGATCTGCTCCATCTGCCCGGTCGACAGGCGGTGGCCCGCGACATTGATGATGTCGTCGGTGCGCCCCATGATGTTGACGAAGCCGTCGGCATCGACATGGCCCGCATCGCCCGTCTCATAATGGCCGGGGAAACCGGCAAAGGCCTTGGCGAAGCCCGCTTCATTGTTCCACAGCCCGGCATAGCAGCCCGGCGGCAGCGGCAGCGTCATGACCACATTGCCCGTCTCGCCGGGTGCAACGTCCACGCCGCCATCGTCCACCACGCGAAAGCCATAGCCCGGCACAGGAAAGCCCGCGCTGCCTGCCTTGCGCCGCGTATCGCCCAGGCCGAAACAGGTCGCAAGCGCGGGCCAGCCGAGTTCCGTCTGCCACCAATGGTCGATCACCGGCAGGTTGAGTTGCGCTTCGGCCCAATGGATCGTGTCCGGGTCCGCCCGCTCGCCCGCCAGGAACAGCGCGCGCAAATTACCCGTGCCGATCTGGCGGATATAGTCGCCCTCCGGGTCTTCCTTGCGCACCGCACGGATCGCGGTCGGCGCGGTGAAGAAGATGCGGACATCGTTGCGGACAATGGTCCGCCAAAATGTGCCCGCGTCCGGCGTGCCCACCGGCTTGCCTTCGAACAACAATGTCGTCGCGCCAGCCAGCAACGGCCCATAGGCGATATAGCTATGCCCCACGACCCAGCCGACATCGGACGCCGCCCAGAAAACCTCGCCCGGACGGATGCCATAGATATGCGCCATGCTCCAGGCGATCGCCACCGCATGGCCGCCATTTTGCCGCACCACGCCCTTGGGCGTGCCGGTCGTGCCCGACGTATAGAGAATATAGAGCGGATGAGTCGCCTCCACCGGCACGCAATCGACCGGCTCCGCGTCGGCCAGCGTGTCGGCCCAATCGAGGTCACGGCCCTCCTGCATGGGCGCGATCGCCTGCGGCCGTTGCAGCAGGATGACGCGTTCGATCCGGTGGGTCGCCATCTGCAGCGCCTTGTCCACCAGGGGCTTGTACGGGATGACCTTGATGCCCTCGATCCCGCAGGATGCCGTCATCAGCAAGGCGGGCGTCGCATCGTCGATCCGCTTGGCAAGTTCAGGCGCGGCGAACCCGCCGAACACCACCGAATGAATCGCGCCGATCCGGGCGCAGGCCAGCATCGCGATCACAGCCTGCGGCACCATCGGCATATAGAGGATGACCCGGTCGCCCTTGCCGACGCCCTGGTCCGCGATCATGCCAGCGGTGCGCGCCACCTCTTCCTGCAACTGCGCAAAGGTGAAGGTCAGGCGCGTGTCAGTCACCGGGCTTTCGTAGATCAGCGCCAGATCGTCGCCGCGCCCCGCCGCGACATGGCGGTCGACCGCATTATGGCATGTGTTCATCAGGCCGCCCGCAAACCAGCCTTCGCCCTCGGTCCAGGCGCGCACCGGCGGCACCTGCCACTCGATCGCCTGCGCCGCGTCCAGCCAATAGGCTTCGCGATCGTCCTGACTGCGCATCTGTGCGTCGAAATAGGCCTGCGCCATGATATCCTCTCCCATGTTGGAAATAATCATGCGGCAACGCTATAGGAAAGGCCATTCGACATTAGTCGGGTGGATTGTACGAGACATAAAATAAGGGCGGCCTCCTATTGGCGGCCGCCCTCTCAACCATTGTACGGGTCGCTGTACTTAGTCGTCGATATTGCGCTTGAACGTCTCCGGCAGGAACAGCAAGCCGATGACCACTGTCGCCGCTGCGACGACCACCGGATACCATAGACCGTAATAGATGTTCCCTGTCGCCGCGACCATGGCGAAGGCCGTCGTTGGCAGGAAGCCGCCGAACCAGCCATTGCCGATATGATAGGGCAGCGACATTGACGTGTAGCGGATGCGGCTGGGGAAGAGTTCCACCAGCATCGCCGCGATCGGCCCATAGACCATCGTCACCAGCATCGCGAGCGCCCACAGGATCGCCACGACCGCGACCTTGTTGATCTTCGCGGTGTCCGCCTTGGCCGGATAGCCCGCATCGACCAGTCCTGCCTGCAACTGCGCCTGATAGGCCGCGATCGCCGCTTTCTTGTCCGGCCCCGCCAGCGTGGCGGCATCGGGCGCGGTCAGGCTGACGCTGCCGATCCTGACCACCGCAGGCGTGCCTGCAGCGGCTTCGACATTGTCATAGCTGACCCCGGTCTTGGCCATATAGGTCTTGGCGACGTCGCAGCTCGATGTGTCGAACTTGTTCTTGCCGACCGGATCGAACTGGAACGAACATTCGGGCTTATAGGCGACGATCGTCACAGGCGCGGAGGTCTGCGCCGCGGCCAGCGCCGGGTTGGCCGCATTGGTCAGTGCCCCGAACAGCGGGAAGTAGGTCATCGCTGCAAGCGCACAACCGCCAAGGATAATCGGCTTGCGGCCGATCTTGTCGGACAGCCAGCCGAAGAAGACGAAGAAGGGGGTAGCCAGCGCCAGCGCGATGGCGATCAGGATATTGGCCGTCGCCCCATCCACCCGCAACGTCTTTTCCAGGAAGAACAGCGCATAGAATTGCCCGGCATACCAGACCACCGCCTGACCCATGACCGCACCCAGCAGCGCGATGATGACCCAGCGCAGATTGCCCCATTTGCCGAACGCTTCGGTCAGCGGTGCCTTCGACGTGGTGCCTTCGTCCTTCATCTTCTGGAAGACGGGGCTTTCGTTGAGCTGCAGGCGGATCCACATCGACACGCCGAGCAGGAAGATCGAGATCAGGAACGGCAGGCGCCAGCCCCAGGCGGCGAAGGCTTCCTCACCCAGCGCGAAGCGGAAGCCGATGACCACCAGCAGCGCGGCGAACAGCCCGAAGGTCGCCGTGGTCTGAATCCAGCTGGTATAGAGGCCGCGTTTGCCCTCCGGCGCATGTTCGGCGACATAGGTTGCCGCCCCGCCATATTCGCCACCCAGTGCCAGGCCTTGGGCCAGACGCAGGACCAGCAGGATGACCGGCGCTGCCACGCCGATGCTGGCATAGTTGGGCAGGATGCCGACCGCGAAGGTCGACAGGCCCATAATGCCCATGGTGACCAGAAACGTATTCTTGCGCCCGACCATGTCGCCGATCCGCCCGAACACGATCGCGCCGAACGGCCGCACCGCAAAACCGGCGGCAAAGGCGGCGAGGGCAAAGATGAACCCGGTCGTCTCGTTCACGCCGGAGAAGAATTGCGCCGAGATATAGGTCGCCAGCAGGCCGTAAAGATAGAAGTCATACCATTCGAACACCGTGCCCAGCGATGACGCGGCAATGACGAGCTTCTCATTCTGCCCCGTCACGCTGCGCTTTGGCTGGCCGTCGTCATATGTTGTCGCCATCTGCCCTCTCCCTTAAAAAGTATATTTCGCGGCCATCTCGACACGGTCCATCTGGCCCTTCAGGCCACTGACGACTTCCCGCTGAGCATGACGATATTCGATCCCGAAATCCAGATTCTTGACCGGCGACCAGAACAGGTTGCCGGCCAGGCTGTAGGCCGCCTTGTTGGCCAGATCCGGCAGCAGGATGCCGCCGGGATAGTCGGCATGCTGGTATCCGACCATGAAGGTCGACCGGATCGTCGGCGTCCAGCCAAGCTTGAGCGCCGCAAAGCCAGCGACATTGTCGAGCACATGCAACTGGTTGCCGATGGCGCTGTCATAGATGGCGTCGGGCGCATAGCCGACCGTGAAGTAGCGGCCCATGCCATGGCCATAGGTGGCCAGGAAGCGCAGGTCATGCCGCCCGTCCGGCCCGAACGGAATCTTGCCGCCCGTCGTGATGCCCCAGCCCATCGCCGTGTCGCCGACGCCATTGTTGCGCACCGACAATTGCCGCACCAGCCCGGCGACATGCAGTTCGCCGATCGCGCCCTTATAGGCGAGCTTGGCGACCAGGTCGGGGATGCGATCCTGGTCATTGTCGACCAGGGCAGGGGCGGTCGTCGTCTCAGTCTCGGTCTGCGGATTTTCCGCCGCCAGATAGAGGTCGAAGCCGCCGCCCAGCGGCTGCTTATATTGGACCATCATCTGCCGCACGAAGATCGCGCCGTCCATCGGCCCCACGAAATCCGTGGTTTCGGGCAGATGGCCGGGATTCTGGAAGGTCGTCCATTCCTGCCCGATCAGCCAGTTGCCATAGCTGATGAAGCCCCGGCGGAAGGTCGGCGTATAGGGGTTGGTCGCCCGCTGCGCGCCCAGCGGCGCGGCCGCCAGTGCGAAGTCGAACTCGACCACGCTCTTAATCTCCTTGCCGCCCAGCGGCGTGGAGGTGCTGAACGACAGCCGCGTCTGGCGCGCATGGCCGATGATGTCGCGGCTGCTCTGACCACCCACCGGAATTTGTTGTGGCAGGTAGAATTCCTTGCCCAGCGATCCGCCCGGCACCGCGCCATCGTCATAGCGCGTCGCGCTGCCGACGACCTTGACGAAACCGCCCAGCTTGAAGGTGGTGGCCCCGACCTTGAAGCCGTCTGACGCTGGCTTGGCTTCCAGCGCGGCCACCCGGCTGTCGGCCTTCTGCGCGATCTGCGTCGATGTCTGTTGTTCGGCGCGCGCCTGCGTCAACTCGCTGCGCAGCGCTGATACGGCGGCTTCCAGCTGGTTGAGCCGCGCTTCCAGCTCGGCCTCGCGCGCCGTCTGCGCCATGGCACCAGGGGCGTTGACGATAGCCACCGCCATCGCGCCCATCGCAATCCCACGCCTCAGATTTATGAATGCGCTATTCGTCATCATTCATCCTCTCCCCGCCGGTCGCCCCTTTCTGCGAAGGGGTGTGGCGATCCGGCCATGCTTGCATCATGCGGGTCGGGGCAGGGGGAGGATAAGGCGGACCATGGTCGCAAGTCCCTCCAACTTTGGTCGAGGATGCTGCATGGGTCTGGCTTCGTTAGGCTAGTGCGAAAGAGTTTGGAGAGGCCAAAACCATGAGCGAATCCCTCTATCCCGTTCCCGCGTCTCTCGCCGCCGATGCGCGGGTCACTGCCGCGGACGCCGCCCGGATGCATGCGCAGGCGCTGGCCGATCCCGATGCCTTCTGGCGCGATCAGGCGCAGCGGCTCGACTGGATCACGCCCTTTACCAAGGTGGATGAAAGCAGCTTCGATGAGGCTGATTTCGGCATAAGCTGGTTCGCCGACGGCCAGCTCAACGTTGCGGCCAACTGCATCGACCGGCATCTCGCCGAACGGGGCGACCAGCCCGCGATCATCTGGGAAGGCGATAATCCGAGCGAAAGCCGGGTCATCACCTACCACCAACTCCACGAGGAAGTCTGCCGCTTCGCCAATGTGCTCAAAGCGCAGGGGGTCCGTCGCGGTGACCGGGTGACGCTCTATCTGCCGATGATCCCCGAAGCCGCCTTCGCCATGCTGGCCTGCACCCGCATCGGCGCGGTCCATTCGATCGTCTTCGGCGGCTTCTCGCCCGACAGCCTCGCCAGCCGCATCCGCGACTGCGACTCCCGCCTGGTCATCACCGCCGACGAAGGACTGCGCGGTGGCAAGGCTGTGCCCTTGAAGGCCAATGTCGATGCGGCACTCGCCCATTGCACCTCAGTCGAAACCGTCATCGTCGTCCAGCGCACCGGCGCGGACGTGCCGATGGTGGAGGGGCGTGACCTCTTCTACGGCCCAGCCCGCGATGCCGCCGCGTTGGATTGCCCGGCCGAAGCGATGGGCGCGGAAGACCCGCTGTTCATCCTCTACACCTCCGGCTCGACCGGCACCCCCAAGGGCGTTCTCCACAGCACCGGCGGCTATCTGCTCTGGGCGGCGATGACCCATGCGCAGGTGTTCGATTACCGGCCCGGCGAAGTCTATTGGTGTACCGCCGACATCGGCTGGGTCACGGGCCACAGCTATGTCGTCTACGGCCCGCTCGCCAACGGCGCGACCACGCTGATGTTCGAAGGCGTGCCCAACTATCCCGATCATAGCCGCTTCTGGCAGGTCTGCGACAAATGGAACGTCGCGATCTTCTACACCGCCCCCACCGCTCTGCGCGCCCTGATGCGCGAGGGCGATGCCTTCGTGCAGGCGACCAGCCGCGCGTCGCTGCGTATCCTGGGCAGCGTCGGCGAGCCGATCAACCCCGAAGCCTGGCAATGGTATCATCGCGTCGTCGGCGAAGGCCGCTGCCCGATCGTCGATACCTGGTGGCAGACCGAGACGGGCGGCATCCTGATCGCGCCGCTGCCCGGTGCGACGGACCTCAAACCCGGCTCTGCGACCAAGCCGTTGTTCGGCGTCCACCCCCTGCTGGTCGACGCCGATGGCAAGGAACTGGACGGCGCGACCGAGGGCAATCTGTGCATCGCCAAAAGCTGGCCCGGCCAGATGCGCACCGTCTATGGCGACCATGAGCGTTTCTTCCAGACCTATTTCACCACCTATCCCGGCCGCTATTTCACCGGTGACGGTGCCCGCCGCGATGCCGATGGCTATTATTGGATCACCGGCCGGGTCGATGACGTCATCAACGTGTCGGGCCACCGCATGGGCACCGCCGAAGTCGAAAGCGCTTTGGTCGCCCATGCCAAGGTCGCCGAAGCCGCCGTGGTCGGCATGCCGCACCCGATCAAGGGGCAGGGCATCTACGCCTATGTGACGCTCAACGCGCATGAGGAGCCGTCCGAAGAGCTACGCAAGCAACTCGTCGCCTGGGTCCGCAGCGAGATCGGCCCGATCGCCACGCCCGACATCATCCAGTTCGCCCCCGGCCTGCCCAAGACCCGATCGGGCAAGATCATGCGCCGCATCCTGCGCAAGATCGCCGAGGGCGAGACCGATGCGCTGGGCGACATTTCGACCCTCGCCGACCCGTCGGTGGTCGAAGCGCTGATCGCCGACAGCCAGATGGCAGCGGCCTGAGCCGCTTGCCGGGCTAGGGGACAACCCCTATTTGCATCGCTGCCCAATGCAGGGCAGGATGGCGGCGGAGAGGGAAGGATAAGCCAACGGCAATAGGCACCATCTTGGTGGCAGACGATCATCCGCTCTTCCGTCAGGCTTTGGTCATGGCGGCCTCCAACGTCGCGCCCGACGCGCGCATCATGGAGGCGGCGACGCTCGACCGCGCGGTGGAAACCGCCACAGCCGCCAGCGACTTGCTGCTCATCCTGCTCGACCTTAAAATGCCGGGATCGGCGGGCTTTTCCGGCGTGGCGCTGCTCCATGCCGAACGCCCCTCGGTCCCCATCCTCGTCATTTCCAGCGCCGACGCGCAGATCGCCGCCGCCGAAGCGCGCCGCTATGGCGCGGTCGGCTTCATCGGCAAGGATCAGGATCTAAGCGTCATCGAAGACGCCATCGCCGCCGCCTTGGCGGGTGAAACCCCCGCCGTCGCGCCCCTGATGCCCGATGAGGTGGATGAGATGGCCGGCAAGGTCGCCTCGCTGACGCCGACCCAATTGCGCGTCCTGCTCGGCGTGCTGGACGGCCAACTCAACAAGCAGATCGCCTGGGAACTGGGGGTCGCCGAATCCACGATCAAGTCGCACATGACGACGGTCCTCGCCAAACTCGGCGTCCAGAACCGCACCCAGGCGGCGCTCGCGGCTCGCGCGCTGGGATTAGGGAACCGCTGACCCACCAGCGCCGCGCCGCGCCACGTCTGCGATCCAGTGTTCCAGCACCGCCGCCGCCAAAGGCTTGGCGAGCAACGGAATATCCCGTTCGGCGAGGCGCGCCAGCATCGCTTCGCTACGCTCGGCCGTCACCAGCGCTACCGCGAGCCCCGGCGACCGATCGCGCAGCGCGTCGATCAAGTCGATGCCATCGCGCGCCGTGCCCAGCGCGAAATCAACCAAAGCGCCATCAAATGGCCCGCTGGCCGCCAACGCCTCGCTTTCCGTCGCCGCCACCACACAGTCATGTCCCATGCTTTCCAAAGCCGCCTGCATCGCCGCGCGATTGGCCGGGTCATCGTCCACGACCAACAGGCGCAGGCCTGTCGTCGGCGCTAGCACCGCCGCCGCTACGGTTGCCGCCGCTACCGGCGACGCTTCCGCCAGCGGCAGGCTGATCGCAAAGCAACTCCCCTTGCCGGGCCAGGATCGTACCGCCACTGTCCCGCCGATCAAAGCGGCCGATCGCTCCACGATCGCCAGCCCCAGCCCGATGCCGCTCTCGCTCCCCTGACCCAGCCGCTCGAACTCGCGGAAGATCAGCGCCAGCTTGTCGGGCGCAATGCCGATCCCGCTATCCCATATCTCGATGCGCACCGCCGCACCCCGCCGTCGCACGGCAACGAGGATGCGGCCCTGGTCGGTATAACGGATGGCGTTGGACAGGAAATTCTGGACGATCGACCGCAATAGGCTCCGATCCGTCTCGACCCAACCATCCCCCGGACCAACCCGCAACAAAAGTCCCTTTTCCGCGGCCAGCGGCTGAAAACTCTCGGCAAGATCAGCCAGCATCGGCCGCACGGCAAAGCGGGTCGGCTGCGGCTTTACCCCGCCCGCATCCAGCTTCGATATGTCGAGCAAGGCGCGCAACAGGTCGTTCGCCCCCTCGATCGATCGATCGAGCCGCGATAGCATCGCCCGCTCCGGCTCCCCCAGTCGCCGCCGCAAGGCTGACGAAAATAGCATCGCGGCATGGAGCGGTTGCAGCAGGTCGTGGCTCGCCGCCGCCAGGAAGCGGGTCTTGTCCGCCATCGCCGCCGCGAGCTTCACATTGACTTCGCTCAGCTCCGCTGTCCGCGCCGCCACCGCTTGCTCCAGGTCGCGCCGCGCCGTCTCGGTCGCTGCCCGCGCCTGCGCTTCGACCGTGATGTCGGTGAAGGACATGACATAGCCGCCATCGGGCATCGGCCCGCCCACCGTCTTGATCCAGCGGCCATCGGCGCGATGTCGCTCGAACGCATGCTGGCGACGGCTGCGCATATGCGCCAGCCGCCGGGCGACATGATCCTCCACTTCGCCCGGACCGCAATCGCCGCGCTCGGCGTTGAAGCGGATCAGATCGGCGACCGGCACGCCGCCCCGGATCAGGCCGGGGGGATAGTCGAACAGGTCGAGATAGCGGCTGTTCCACGCCACCAGCCGCAGGTCGCGATCGACCACGCTGACGCCCACATCGATATTTTCCAGCGTCGCCGCCAGCAGACCTTGCGAAAAATGCAGCGATTGCCCCGATGCGTCCAGCACCTTGGCAATCTGCGCAAAGCCCATGCCCTGGCCGGAAATGGCCGACGCCATGATGGCCCGTGCCGACGACGCCCCGACCACACTGCTGATCAAGCGCTCGGCCGCGCGCGCGCTGGCCCGATCGATCGGCGCATCACTGCCTTCGGTCGCGCCGAACGCCTCGATCATCGCCTCCGCGCCGACGAAGCGGGTTACGAGATCACCCAGCGCCGCCATCGTCGTGACCGGCGCGATGCCGCGTTGCCGGACCAACCGTACCGTCCCGACGCTCCGCACCGACACCAACAGGAACGCCAGCAAATTGCCGCCCAGGCTGATGAGCGTTCCGGCCGTCACTGCGCTGATGCCGCGCCAGGCGGGCGGAGTGATCGTCTCGCTGCCGATTGCGGGCAGGAATAGAATGACGAACCACAGCGCAAAGCCAGTCAGCAGCCCCGCCTTGCCCGCCAGCGGATCATTATGCGGCCGATAGACGGCGCAGATCAGCGCAGGCGCGCATTGGGCGATCGCGACGAAGGCGACCAGGCCGACCGAGGCCAATTGCGTGGTGGACGGCAGCGCCAGCGCATAGAGCACCGCCGCGCCGATCAACGCGATGATCGCGCCGCGCCGTATCCACAACAACCGCTCGCCCAAATGGGAATCTTCGGTCGATCGCCGCAACAGCACCGGCGCGAACAGATCATTGGAGATCATGCTCGAAATTGCGACAATTTCGGTGACCACCATCGCCAGCGCTGCTGACACGCCACCCAGAAAGACGAGCAAGGCCAGGCCGCGATAGCCGAAATCCTGCGGCAGGCTCAGCACGAACAGGTCGGGCGTCGCCCCTTGGCCGACCAGCGCTATGCCTGCCGCAGCGATCGGCAGGACCGCCAGCACCGTCACCAACAGATAGGCGACGAAGCCCCACCGCGCCGTTAATATATCGTCGGGCGTGCGCGATTCCGTGACACTGATGAAGAAATGTCGGGGCAGGCAGATGATCGTCAGCACCGACAACAAAGTGGTGACGGCGAAATTCACGTCCAGCCGGGCGGGCGCAAATCCGCTGCGAAAGGTCGCCATGCCATCGGCGATCCGATCGACAGGGGCGGTCCACAACAGCCAGACCGCCAGCCCCGCAACCAACAGCAACGCGACCAGCTTGAACAGCGATTCGAACGCGACGGCGAACAATATCGCCTCATTCTGCCCCGCCACCTGATAGCGCCGCGCACCAAAGGCGATGGCGAACAGCGCCAGGGCCGCCGCCGCCACGGCCAGCGGCGCGGTCCGTTGGGTGATCCCCGATACCAGCGCGAAACTCAGCGACACCGACCGCAATTGCAGCGCGATATAGGGAATGGTCCCGAACAGCAGGATCAGCGTCACCAGCGCCGCCACCGTGCGGCTCTTGCCAAAGCGCGATCCGATGAAGTCGGAAATGGACGTAGCGCCATCCTCCTGCACCTCGGCGTTCAGTCGGCGCAGGAACGGCCCGCCCGCGATCATCAGCAGGATCGGTCCCAGATAGATCGGCAGATAGCTCCAGCCCCCGGTCGCCGCCGTGCCCACAGCACCGAAATAGGTCCAGCTGGTGCAATAGACCCCCAGCGCCAGCGTGTAGGCATGGATGCGCCATCGCGATTGGCGCAGCCGATGGCGATGCACATGCGCGAACGCCGTCCCCCCGAACAGCAGGGCGACATAGGCGAGGGCGATGAGCAATTGAGCAGATATGGCGATGCTCCCCCGGTCCACGACAGTCAGGTCACCGGCATAGGCGTCTGCGCGCAAACGCGCCAGTTGGCTGCGATCTTGCGGTTAACGAAAAAATAAAGGGAAACTGCGATGAGGGGGCAGGAACCGGAGACCGGCCATTTGGGCGCTTTGAGGACATTGCTGGAAAAGCGCAAAGCGCTCTCTTCGGAACAGGATGCCGATGTGCGGCGGAGCCTGGTCGAAACCCTCTATGCGTCGCCCGCATCGCTGACCATCGGCGCGGCGACCGGAACGGCTGTCGGCCTCGTCATCAGCAGCATATCCGATGGCCTCGCCATCCATGCCGTCGTCGCCACCCTATGCATCGTCGCGGCGCTGCGCGTTTTTTCCGCCATCTTCTTTCATCGCCAGTTGGTGCGCGGCACCGCCGTCGCATCGCGCAACTGGGAACTCGCCTATGAATTGGGCGCCTGGGCCTATTCCGGGCTGCTCGGCCTCATGGGATTCGTCACCTTGATCGGATCGTCCAATCCGATCACCCATATGCTCAGCGTGTCGATGGCGACCGGCTATGCCGGCGGCATTTCGGGGCGCAACGCCGGGCGGGTGCAGATCGCCATCGGTCAGGTCTGCCTCGCATTGCTGCCAACCGCACTCGGCCTGTGGCTGGAGGGTTCGACCGGTTACCGGGTTCTGTCCATCGCGATGGTCGCGATGATATTGGGCCTCGCTGAAATCAGTTCGACCACGCACCGAATCGTCGTCCAGGCGCTGATCGGCAAGCGCGACAAGTCGCTACTGGCCGAGAAATTCGAGCGGCTCGCACGCTACGACAATCTGACCGGCCTTGAAAACCGCATGGCGATGCAGATGCGCCTGCGCGAAATTTTCGAAACCACCGAAAAGCACGCCGATGCCGTCGCCATCCTGTGGATGGATGTCGACCGGTTCAAGGAGATCAACGATTCGCTCGGCCATATGGTCGGCGACCGGCTGCTGCGCGCCGTCGCGGAACGTTTGGCCGACGTGGTGCAGGGGCGGGGCCGGATCGCCCGTTTCGGCGGCGACGAATTCGTCATCATCTGTCCCGATACCGACCGCGTGACCGCAGCGGCGATCGCGCAGGAAATCATCGCCTATTTCGCCCATGGCTTCGACCTGTCCGACCATCATCTCCAGGTCACGGCCTCGATCGGCTATGCCGTCGCGCCCCAGGATGGCCGCGACATGGACGAACTGATGCAACATGCCGACCTCGCGCTCTATGAAGCGAAAGGAGCGGGGCGCAACCGGGCATCCAGCTTCAACTGGTCGCTCAAGGAACGGTTCAACCGCATCCATGAGATCGAGACGGGCCTGCGCCGCGCGCTGGATGGCGACGAACTGAAACTGATGTTCCAGCCGATCGTGGCGCTGGATGGCGGCGATATCGACGCCTGCGAAGCGCTCATCCGCTGGAATCATCCCGTGCTGGGGGCCATCCCCCCGTCCGAATTCATCCCCATCGCCGAAAGCATGGGCCTGATCGAAGCCTTGACCGGCTGGGTGCTGCGTCAGGCCTGCATCGCCGCGGCGGCCTGGCCCGGCGACGTGCGCGTGGCCATCAACATCTCGCCGGCCTCGCTCAAATCGCACGACCTGCCCGGCAATGTCATCGCCGCCCTGCTGGAAACTGGCTTGCCCGCCCGTCGGCTCGAACTGGAAGTCACCGAATCCATCTTCCTCGATGATAGCGGCCAGACCAGCACGATCCTGCGCGAAC
Source organism: Sphingobium sp. D43FB (assembly GCF_002312805.1). Classification (GTDB taxonomy): domain Bacteria; phylum Pseudomonadota; class Alphaproteobacteria; order Sphingomonadales; family Sphingomonadaceae; genus Sphingobium. The sequence goes on from NZ_NMUA01000009.1 coordinate 91,727, forward strand.
TCCAACGTATCGGCCTGCGTCTGGCGCTTGACGATTTCGGCACCGGCTATTCCTCGCTCTCCTATCTGCGCTCTTACCGGTTCGACACGCTCAAGATCGACCAGAGCTTCATGGCGGGGACCAGCGCCAACGCCGAAGATCGCGCCATCGTCCGCGCGATCGGCAATCTCGCACGCGACCTGTCGATGGACACGGTCGCCGAAGGGATCGAGACGCAGGACCAACTCGCCCACGCGCGCGAAGCTGGCTTCACCAATGTTCAGGGCTATTTGTTCAGCCGCCCGGTCATCCATGAACGGATCATCGAACTGATCGAGGCGGGGCCGCTCCATGGCGAGGAAAGACCCGACCCGGCCATCCGTCGTCGCCGCCTCGCCTGAACCGCCGTCGCTCAGCGCAGACGGGTCTGCGCCGCCGCCAATCGCCGCATCATCCGCAGGTCACGGTCCGACAGGGCCAGTGCCGTGTCGGTCCAGGTGGTTACAATATCGGTCAGTTCATCCAGCGTCATCGGATTGACCCGCCGCCCGGCGCGATTGATGCCGACATAACCGGCATGATGCGCCCGGTGATCCTTGATCCAGGCGATGGTCGCGGCTTCGCCTTCGCCTTCTTCGACGACCTGGGTGACGATGCCCATGTCGAACATTTCCTCGGCGCTATAGACCCGCCCATCGGTAATCATTTGGCGCGCCAGCACCGGGCCGACCCGGCGCGACAGGATGGAATAGGCGCCCATGCCGGGGAACAGGCCGAACAACACTTCGGGCAGGCCAAAGCGGGCCTGCCGCTCGGCGATGATGACGTCGAAGCACATCAGCGCTTCCAGCCCGCCGCCCAGCGCGTCCCCCTGCGCCAACCCGATATTGATGATGTTCATGTCGTTGCAGTGCCAGATGCGATCGACGATCTCGCAACAGGCGATACCATAGCGCAGCAGCGTGTCGCGGTCGCGGCGCTGGATGCATTCGGCGAACATCTCCAGATCGCCGCCCAGATTGAACACGCCGGGAAAGCGCGACCCCAACACCATGAATTTCAGCATCCCGCCCTTGTCTTCGAACAGGCGGCGGCTCTCGCGTTGCCAGGACATCGTATCGCGAATCAGGGACAGGTTGGAATTGGGCCGTTCGAGCGGCGTCATGAACGCCCACAAAGTCCCCAATTCCGCGTCCCACCGCACATCGATCTGCCCCAGGTCGAACAGGGTGGAGCGCGCAATATCCTCTACAAGCGCCCGTTCCGCAGCGTCTTCGGTAACCATATTCCTCTCGGCGGCCATCGGTTTCGCCCCTGTTTCGCTCGCGGAATTAAATTGTCCTGAATCAATCATGTGCGCCCCCGATTTTTCGTTGGGTCTCAACAAAACAGGCCGGTAAGCCGGATGCAATCGGCGGTTCACTCGACCGCGCCCGTTAACCATCTTTATACGCAACTGTTGCACCCCGGTCGCCCAAAAATAAGGTTATGCACGCGGATAGTTGCGATATTGCAACAAAGTGCCCTGTCGGACGATCGTAAAGATGGGTCACAAGCATCTTGTTAATCTTTGCCGATTATTTCGGCTGTCATGCGTCGAGAGCGATCCGATCCCCAAATGGCCACCCTGGCTTTGCACGACCAGACGGGCGCGCATTGGCCCTTGCGCCTTTCGACCGACTGCCTGCGCTTCATCGGTCCCTATCGCCGGGTCGAAGGCTTCAATATCGACGCGCTTGCGCTGTTCGACGGCGTCCGCAAGGCGGGTTGAACGCCTGCACGTTCGCTCCTAGAGCGCGCAGATGACCCAGCCCCGCTTCTCCTTTTCCATCGCCGCCACCGACGGCAAGGCCCGTACCGGCGCAATCAGTATGCGCCGGGGCGAGATCCGCACGCCCGCCTTCATGCCGGTCGGCACCGCCGCCACGGTGAAGGCGATGCGCCCGGCCGAAGTGCGCGCCGCGGGTGCCGACATCATCCTGGGCAATACCTATCATCTCATGCTGCGCCCCGGTGCCGAGCGTATGGCGCGGCTGGGCGGGCTGCATGGTTTCATGGGCTGGGACCGGCCGATCCTGACCGATAGCGGCGGCTATCAGGTGATGAGCCTGTCGGCGCTGACCAAGATGAGCGAGCAGGGCGTCGCTTTCTCCAGCCATATCGACGGGTCCAAGCATATGCTGACGCCGGAGCGATCGATGGAGATCCAGCGCCTGCTCGACAGCGATATCGTCATGGCCTTTGACGAATGTACCAAAAATGGTTGCACCCATGAGGAGGCGACCAAGTCCATGGAGCGCTCGATGCGCTGGGCCAAACGCTCGCGCGACGGTTTCGACGCAGGTGGCGACCATGCCGACCGCGCGGCGCTGTTCGGCATTCAGCAGGGATCGCTCGACGAAGGGCTGCGGCGGGAATCGGCCCAGCAGCTGATCGACATCGGCTTCGATGGCTATGCCGTGGGGGGGCTTGCCGTGGGGGAGGGGCAGCAAGCGATGTTCGCCACGCTCGACTTCGCGCCCGACATGCTGCCCGCCGACAAGCCCCGTTATCTGATGGGCGTGGGCAAGCCCGACGACATCGTCGGCGCGGTCGAGCGCGGCATCGACATGTTCGATTGCGTGCTACCGACCCGGTCCGGCCGCAATGGCCAGGCCTTTACCTGGGCCGGGCCGCTCAACATCCGCAATGCCCGTTTTGCCGAAGATCAGGGGCCGCTCGATCCGCGCTGCGCCTGCCCGGTCTGCACCACCTGGAGCCGCGCCTATCTCCATCATCTTGTTAAGGCAGGCGAAATGCTGGGCGCGATGCTGATGACCCAGCATAACATCCATTTCTATCAGGCGTTGATGCAGGGGATGCGCGATGCGATCGCGGCCGGGCAGTTTACGGCCTTCACCGCCGCCTTCCGCCGCGACTATCAGCGGGTGACTTCTAAGGAATGATCGTGATCGCGATGGCGTAGCTACCCGCCTCGCCATCATGGTCCAGCGCAGAGCGCAACTGGCGCGACAGGCCGGTTAGCACCCGGCCATAGCGTTCGGACAGGTGAACCGTCATGTCTTCCGACGCACGCAGGCCCGACGACACGACACTCAGCAGCGCTCGATTGGCCTGCTCCGGCAGCACATGCGCGGAAATCCGCATCGCCCCTTGCGGATCGAGCATCATCGCCAGTTCCACCAGTTCCGTCAGCAGGAATGCGATCGGCACGGCCACATCCTGGCTGATATGCAGATTGTCACTATCGATCTGAATGGCAAAGCGTCGCGCTGTCGCCGGTGCCGTGCCGCGCAGGCTGGCCGACAATTCGCTGATCAGCGGACGAATGCCGACCCCGCGATTTTCCTCCAGCTCGGCAAAATGATTGCGATGCACCACGGACAGGGCATCGACGCGGCGCTGGATCGAGGCATAGGCTTCGACCGCTTCGGGCTCATGCGCCGACCGGGCGTGAAGGTTGATGAGGCTGGCAATGATCTGAAGGTTATTCTTGACCCGATGATGGACTTCGCGCGTCAGCTTGCGCTGCGTTTCCAACCCCTCGGCCATCTCGGCTTCATGGGTCGCCACATCCTCGCTGATTTCGCGGAACGTTTCGCCCAGCGCGACGATCTCCTGCGCTGGCGTTCGCATCCGCTGCAACGGCTCCAGCACTTCGCCGGGCTGATAGGCGGCGACCGCGCGCCGCAAGATCACCAGCGGCCGGATCAGCACGCGATTGACCACGAACCAGCCGATCGCCGCAGCGGCAAACCACATCACCAAAGGCAGGAACAAAGACAACATGCGCGCCAGCGTGGCTGGCGGCTCCCGCACCGTCATCGTCAATTCCACGTCATAGGGGTCCAGCCGCGCCGAAAGGCTGCTGCTTTTGCCGCCCGGCGGATCCTTGCGGACATGGCTGATGGCCAATCGGCGATCGCCCTGCCGCAACGTCAATTTGCGGTTCTGAAGCGCCGTAGCCGGATCGGCCACGCTTTCGAGATGTTTCCGCGAATAATAGATCAGCGCTATGATGCGTTTGTCCGCGCTGGGCACGCGGCTGACCAGATAGGGGGCATTGGCCAACAATTCGGTCGCAGGACCCGTGAAGCGCGCCGTCTGCGTCATCGACGCGGGCTCGCCTTCGCTGGAGTTGCACAGGCGACGGCCTGCGCGATCATAGATGTAGAAGCGGCCGCCCTCGGCGTCATTGGCGGCCAGAAACAGCGAAAGCCGGCTGCAGATGGCGCGGTCGGCGCTGTTGGACGCGAGACTGTCGACCGTCAGTTGCAGCGCGGTTCGATCGGATTGCAGGTCAGCGGTCAGCTTGCGCGCGCTCTGCGTCACCGCGATCCGTAATAGCGCTTCTTTTTCGAGGTCGGCGGTGCGAATGGCCTGCAGGGAAGCGATCAGCGCGATCAGCCCCAGCGGCAATAAAGCCAGCGTCAGGATGAGGAACATCTTGACGCCTGTTGAACGGAAAAGTTGAAAAATGGGTTCCGTCAGCGACCGGGCTGCCGGAGGAAGGCTGCCCCGGATCATCTGCCACTCAGTCCAGTTTGCTTAACAGGTCCAGCATCTCGGCGGGAATATCTTCATCGACGGCGCGCTGATACACATTGCGCAGGACTTGCGACACATGGCCTTCATCCATTGGGGTCGCGGCTCGCCCCTTGCGAGGGGAAGCGGTCATCTTTGCGCTTTCCTTCCCATCCGCTGCAGTCGAACGATGTTCCGTGGTAGAAGAAACCAAAATCTGCCCCTCTGAAGCAATCTCTGTCACGCCAGCCAGCCCGTATTTGCGGGAATCTTGCGGCGCGTCAATTCGTCGTTCCGCATTATAGCCACGATAATCGCACCCATGCCGAAAAAACCATGTGACTGCGAAACAAATTTCCCCTTCGTTGGTTCCGGCCAAGCGAGCGTTTTTTTACGCGCCGGTTTCGGGGGAGCATCGAAGGGTAGGGGGTTGCCATATCGGCATCGACATTCCATCCTTTGCATCATCCTTCCCCGTGTCGGATACAACAGGCCCGCACATGGGCAGGGAGACGAATTGACGATGTCGCTTGGACAGCAACTACACCCCCATCTTCCGTTTCTGCGCCGCTATGCCCGCGCACTGACTGGCAGCCAGACGCATGGCGACGCCTATGTTCGCGCCGCGCTCGAAGCGATCGTTGCCGCGCCGGAGGAGTTTCCGTCCGACGTCGATCCGCGTCTTGGCCTCTATCGTACCTTTCATGCCATATGGTCGTCTTCCCATCTGGAAGATGTGCCGCTGACCGTCGATGGCGATCGGGAAGCCATTGCCCAGGCGCGCCTTGCCCGCCTGACGCCCTTGCCGCGCCAGGCGTTGCTGTTGACCGCGCTGGAAGGCTTCACGGTCGATGATGTCGCTTATCTGATCGATATGGACAGCAATGATGTCGAAGGCCTGGTCGAAGAAGCGCTGAGTGAGATCGAGGCGCAGACCCGTGCCAAGGTGCTGATCATCGAAGACGAGCCGATCATCGCGATGGACATCGAAACCATCGTCCGTGATCTGGGTCATGACGTCACCGCCATCGCCGTGACCGCCGAAGACGCAGTGCGCGAAGCGCTTGCCGATCGTCCGGGGCTGGTGCTTGCTGACATTCAATTGGCCGACGACAGCAGCGGTATCGATGCGGTCAAGGACATCCTCGCCGAGTTCGCGGTGCCCGTGATCTTCATCACCGCCTTCCCCGAACGATTGCTGACGGGGGAACGGCCAGAGCCGACCTTCCTCATCACCAAGCCGTTCCAGCGCTCGACCGTGAAGGCCGCCATTTCGCAGGCGTTGTTCTTCGATCAAGCGACCGCGCCGGTCTGATCGTTACGCTTATATCCATGTCGTTTGGAACTCCCCGCCGGTCGTTGCGTTAGTCATGCGTAACGATCGGGGAGAGAGATTATGGCAGATCAAGAAGAGCATATCACGACGAACGAAGCGCGTGGCGGTTCGAAGGAACATGTCGTGCGTTATGTTCTCGGCATTTCGCTGGGGCTAGTGGTCATCGGTATGCTGGTGGTGCTTTGGCTCTGACCAATGCTTCTTGGGCCTTATGGCCTTTGGCAAAATTCTGATTAGGGTATAGGCGCATTTATGGCTTTGACGACGTCGGTTCCTGCGGCGAGGGCGACAGCCAATATGGGGGTTGTTTCCATGGATGAGGACGTAGAGCCGATCGAGGAGCGCGCTGCGCTTTCGGATTCGGATTTCAAGCGTGAACTGGCCGCGGTCATCCCGCATCTCCGTGCTTTTGGCCGTTCCTTGTCGGGCAACCGTGATGTGGCGGATGATCTGGTGCAGGAAACCCTGCTCAAGGCATGGGCCGCACGCGCCCGGTTTCAGGCCGGCACGAACATGCGCGCCTGGACCTTCATCATCCTGCGCAACCATTATCTCTCGCAGATGCGCCGTTCGCGCTTTCGCGGCGAATGGGACGACCTGACGGCCGACCGCATCCTTGCGGCACCGGCCAGCCAGGACAAGCATGTCGAACTCAGCGATATGCAACGCGCCCTGCTGCAATTGCCCCAACCGCAGCGCGAAGCGCTGATCCTGGTGGGCGCAGGTGGCTTTGCTTATGAAGAAGCCGCCGAGATTTGCGGCGTTGCCGTCGGCACGATCAAGAGCCGCGTTGCCCGTGGGCGCGCTGCGCTGGAACTGCTCATGGAAAGCGGCGATCTCCCCTCGCGCCGCAGCCAGGAAACGACCGATACCGCCGTGCTCGATGAGATCATGGAGGATGTCGATCGTCTCAGCCGGGGGCGGGGTGGTCAGTCCGTAGAGGACTGATCTGGAACGATAGCATGGTGCCACCCGTTGTCCTTTTACCAAAGGAGATGAGTGTGCGTATCGACCCCAACCAGCCTGTAAAGCCCTTCGTGGAGGACGCGGACAAGCGTCCACGCACGGGCGGGGTCATATTCGCACTGGTGGCGATTGCCCTCATGCTGGCCATTGGTTTCTTCTACCTCACCGAACATCGCCGCAACGACAGGCGGGCCGACGCCGTCACTGGCGCGGCCCAGTCCGTCGATGACGCCGCGCGCGTGATGGAGGAGGCGGCCCGCAACGCCGCCGACAGGCTCCGCAAATAATCTGATCCCTTCCCCGATATTGCGCGGGATTCAGGAAATCTTTGCCATTTTCCGGCAGGGTGCCGCCACTGTCGGATTTCCTTACAGCTGGTTGTAAGGCTTTTCCCGACCTTGTCAGTATCGCTTGTGGCGACTGGGGAAATGGGCGCGACGCATGATCAGGCTGTTCAAACATTATGTGCCGCACGCTGTGCTGCTGCTTGGGCTGTTCGATTTCGTCCTGCTGCTCTGTGCGGCGGAAGGCGGCTGGATCTTGCGCGCAAGGCAGATCGGCATGGATATCGACCATGTCATGACCCGCATGGGACCGCTGCTCAGCTTCGCCTTTGCCGTCCAGACCGCGATGATCGCCGTCGGCGTCTATGGCACCGAAGCGCTCCAATCGATCCGCTTTGCCTTTGCGCGGTTGCTGGTTGCGGTGTCGCTGGGGGTGATCTTTCTTTCCGTCCTTTATTTCCTCATGCCGGGCATGACCTTGTGGCGCTCCAATTCGCTCTACGCCATGGGCCTCGCCATGGCGCTGCTGATCGTCGTTCGCCTGCTACTCGGCTCGATGCTGGGCGGCGAAGCGTTCAAGCGGCGGCTGGTCGTTCTGGGCGCGGGCAACCGGGCCGATCGTATCCGCGAACTCGAAAAGAAACGGGGGGCGGGCTTTCTCGTCGTCGGCTATATCGCCATGAATGACGGGCCGCAGGTCGTGCAGGAAGCCATCAACCGCAGCGCCATCTTCAACATGTCCGATTTCGTCGTCCGGTTAAACGCCAGCGAAGTGGTGCTGGCGCTGGAGGAACGGCGCAACGCCATCCCCATGTCCGACCTGCTGCGCATCAAGACCACGGGTGTCCATGTCAACGACCTGTCGACCTTTCTGGAACGCGAGACCGGCCGCGTCGATCTCGATAGCGTCAATCCCAGCTGGCTGATCTTCTCCGACGGCTTTTCGGCCGGTCGCCGCCTTTCCAGCATTGCCAAGCGCCTGTTCGACATCATTGCCAGCTCCCTGTTGCTGCTGCTGACCGGCCCGATCATCCTGCTCGCTGCGTTACTGGTGAAGCTCGACAGCAAGGGGCCGGCCTTTTACCGCCAGGAACGGGTCGGCCTGTTCGGCCAGGAATTCTGGATCGTCAAACTACGCACCATGCGCCAGGACGCGGAAGTCGCGGGCAAGGCGGTCTGGGCGGAAAAAGATGATCCGCGCATCACCCGCCTTGGCTATTGGCTGCGCAAGCTGCGCATCGACGAACTGCCCCAGACCTGGACGGTCTTGAAAGGCGAGATGAGCTTCGTCGGCCCACGTCCAGAACGCCGCCAGTTCGTCGAGGATCTGGAACAGCATCTACGCTATTATGCCGAACGGCACATGGTAAAGCCCGGCATCACCGGCTGGGCGCAGATCAACTATCCCTATGGCGCGTCGATCGAGGATAGCCGCCACAAGCTCGAATATGATCTCTATTACGCCAAGAATTACACGCCTTTCCTCGACCTGTTGATCCTGATCCAGACGGTGCGGGTCATCCTCTGGCCCGACGGCGCGCGCTAAGGGCGGCGGGCGATGGGCCTATTGCTCCAATTTGTCGGGAACTGGGGCCACGCCCTGGCGGCGGTGCTGTTCGCGGCGCTGGGCATCTTCCTGTTTCGTCGCCGCAACGATGCGGCGGAAATGCGGATGCTGGCGGTGGCGATGCTGCTCACCTCCTGCTGGGCGCTCTATGTGTCGTTCGGTGGCGTTGCCAAACCTTTGTCGGGCCTTGGCGAAAATATGCGCAACGCCGCATGGCTGATGACGATGTTCGTCATGCTGCGGCGCGGCCCGGTGGGTCGGGGCGGGAAGGCTGGGGGCATCGTTGCCGTCTATGTCGCCGTTGCGGGGCTGATCCTGCTCCAGACCTTCACGGATCTTGCCTGGTACGAACTTGCCCTCGACCCGGATTTGCATGGTGCGCTGGTCACCGTGTCGCTGATCCTGCGCATGATGACCGCGATCGGCAGCCTGTTGCTGCTCCATCATCTCTATGCCGCATGGCCCTCGCGCGAGCGGGGCGGCGTGACCCTATTGTTCGGCGCGCTGGCGGCGATGTGGGCCTACGACCTGATGCTCTATGCGATCGGCTATCTTGTGCCCGGCCGCGCCAGCGAGCTTTTCGCGTTGCGTGGCCTGCTGATGGCCCTGCTGGCACCGGTGATCGCCATCGGCCTGCGCAAGGGGATGGCGGAGCGGCTCACGCTCTCGCGCACGCTGACTTTCCAGTCGCTCTCGATCTTCGCCGTCGCGCTCTACGTCATCCTTCTGACCGCCACCGCCGTCCTGATCGAGCTGATCGCTGGACCCTATGCGCGGGTGGTGGAGATCGCTGCGGTCTTCTTCACCGCTGTCACCGCGCTGGTGCTGCTGCCATCACCACGCCTGCGCGCGCTGTGGAAAGTGCAGGTCGCCAAGCATTTCTTTCAGCACCGTTACGACTATCGCACCGAATGGATGCGCTTTGGCGAAACGATCGGCCGCCCCGGCGAAAACCCCGCCCCGCTGGGCGAGCGCGTGGCCAAGGCGATTGCCGACATCACCGATTCGCCCGCCGCGCTGTTGATGTTGCGTGACGATCAGGGCGGGTTGATGCTCGAAACCGACTGGAACTGGGGCGATGACCTGCCCGAAGGCGCATCCCTGTCGCCCGCTATCGTCGCCCGACTGGAGCAAAGCGGCTGGATCATCGACCTCGGCAAACGCCGCGCCACCGATGCCGCCTTGCCGCTGCCCGACTGGATGACGCAGGATGCCCGCCTCTGGGCGCTGGTGCCGCTCATCCATTTCAACCGTCTGACCGGCGCGATCCTGCTTGCCCGCCCGCCGATCGACCGGCGGCTCGACTGGGAGGATTTCGACATGTTGCGCGCCGCCGGGCGGCAGGTCGCAACCTATATCAGCGAGGCGCAGGGCCAGCAGGCGCTAGACGACGCCGCCCGCTTCGACGAATTTAACCGCCGTTTCGCTTTCATCATCCACGACATCAAGAATCTGGTGAGCCAGTTGTCCCTGCTGGCCCGCAATGCCGAACGTCATGCCGACAACCCGGAATTTCGCGCCGACATGATCCTGACGCTGCAGGAATCTGTCGGGAAGATGAACGACCTGCTCGCTCGCCTGTCGCAGCATAATAAGGGCCGCGCCGAAGATCCGCGCCCGTTCGCGTTGCGCGCCCTGCTCGACCATGCGGCCGCCACGCGCGCGCGCCAGCATCCGATACGGGTCAGCGGGGAAGCCCCCGACGCGCTCGCCGACCCGGCGCGGGTAGACCTGATCATCACCCATTTGCTGCAAAATGCCATCGACGCCAGCGCCCCCGACGCGCCGGTGGAACTGCGCCTGTCCGCCGACGCTACTGACGTGCTGGTCGAAATCATCGATCAGGGACGCGGCATGAGCGCCGAATATGTCCGCCGCGAACTGTTCAAGCCCTTCTCGTCCAGCAAGGTGGGCGGTTTCGGGATCGGCGCGTTCGAAGCCCGCGCCCTGGCGCAGGCCATGGGCGGCCGGATCGACGTCGACAGCCGTCCCGGCGTCGGCAGTCGCTTCACCTTGCGCCTGCCACGGGCACCCCACACACAGGAAAAGGCCGCCTGATGAGCGACACCCGCCCCAAATTGCTAATCGTCGAGGATGATCCGGGCCTTCAACGGCAATTGCGCTGGTCCTATGAGGATTATCAGCTCTTCATCGCGGGCGATCGGGAGGAGGCGATCGAACTGCTGCGCGCCCACGCGCCCGATGTCGTGACGCTCGACCTTGGTCTGCCGCCAGACCCGGACGGCACCAGCGAAGGCTTTGCGACGCTCGCCGACATCTTGCGGATCAAGCCTGACACGAAGGTCATCGTCGCGTCCGGCCATGGTGCCCGCGAAAGCGCGCTCGACGCGATTTCGGGCGGGGCCTACGACTTCTACCAAAAGCCCGTCGATATCGATGAACTCGGCCTCATCGTCCGCCGCGCTTTCCACGTCCATGCGCTGGAACAGGAAAATGCGCGCCTCGCCGAAACCGCGCCGGCCGATGGCCGGGTGCTGGGCCGCGTGCTGACCGGCGCGCCCGAAATGATGAAGGTTGCCCGCATGATCGAGCGCGTGGCCAGCGCGCAAGTGTCAGTGCTGTTGCTCGGCGCAAGCGGCACCGGCAAGGAATTGCTGGCGCAAGGGCTGCACGATGCCAGCCCCCGCCGCCATGGCGCCTTCGTGGCGATCAACTGCGCCGCCATCCCCGAAACGCTGCTCGAATCCGAACTGTTCGGCCATGAAAAGGGCGCGTTTACAGGGGCCATCAAGACGACCCTCGGCAAGATCGAACAGGCACAGGGCGGCACATTGTTCCTGGACGAAGTCGGCGACATTCCGCTCGCGCTCCAGGTCAAGCTGCTACGCTTCCTGCAGGAGCGCGTGATCGAACGCATCGGCGGGCGCACGCCCATTGCCGTCGACACCCGCATCGTCTGCGCCACCCATCAGGATCTCGACGCCATGATCGGCGCGGGCAGCTTCCGCGAGGATCTCTATTATCGCCTCGCCGAAATCGTCATCCGCATCCCCGCGCTCAAGGACCGGGCGGGCGATCCGGCGCTGCTCGCCCGCCATTTCCTCACCCGCTTCGCCGCCGATATGAACCCAGCGGTCAAGGGCCTCGCCCCCGATGCGCTCGCCGCGCTCGACGCCTGGCCATGGCCCGGCAATGTGCGCGAACTGGAAAACCGCATGAAGCGTGCCGTCATCATGGCCGATGGCAAGCTGGTGACCGCCGCCGATCTCGACCTGGACGAGGAACGGGCCGAAGGCGGCGAACTGGTGAACCTCAAAGCGGCGCGCGAAATGGCCGATCGCCGCGCGATCCGCCGCGCGATCGCCCGCACGGACGGCAACATTTCGGGCGCAGCCAAGATTTTGGGCATCAGCCGCCCGACTTTGTACGATCTTCTCAAACAATATCAGATGCAGGGATAATCCATGAGCCGCACCCGCATCGCCCTGATCGTCGGAATAATATTGCTGTTCTTAGGGGTGGCGGGCCTGTGGCAATGGCGCGCGCATGAACGCGACGGCACCGCCGCGCTGGCCCGTGGCCTCACCGCACTCGACAAGGGCGATGCCCGCACCGCGCGCGTCGAATTGATGAACGCGATAAGGGGCAATCCCCGGTCGGTCGTCGCGCGGCAGGCGCAGGCGCGGGCGCTGGCCGAACTGGGTGACGGCGCAGGCGCGCAGGCCGAGGTCGAACGCGCCCGCAAACTCGGCGGACCACCCGCCGAAACCCGCGACGTGATGGCGCAAGCCTTGTTGTTGCAGGGCGACGTCGATGCCGCCTTGCGCGAATCCCGCGCGCCCGATGTCCCCGCCGCGCATAGCCTCGCCGCCGCGCGGATCAGGGCGCGGGCCGCCATGGCAAAGGGCGATATGCGCGCGGCGCAGGCGGAACTGGCGCGCACTCTCGCGACGGCGCCCAATGACGTCGAAAGCTGGGTCGATCTTGGCCGCCTGCGCTTGGCAACCGGCGATCAGGCAGGCGCGATCGGCGCGGCCGACCGGGCGGTAAGCCTGGCCCCCACCAATGCCAAGGCGCTGACCCTGCGCGCTGAACTGACGCGCGGCCAATATGGCCTCACCGCCTCGCGCCCCTGGTTCGAACGCGCGCTCGCAGCCAACCCCGAATCGGTGCCGACGCTCGAATCCTATGCCGCGACGCTCGCCGACGCGGGGGAAGCCGGCGCGATGCTGGGCCTCACCCGCCGTATCCTCGCGCTCGAACCCGACAATGCCCGCGCCTGGATGATGCAATCGATCATGGCCGCCCGCGCGGGCAAGGCCGACCTCGCCCGATCGCTGCTGGCGCGGACGCAGGGGCGGCTCGATGGCGAGCCCGCCACCTTGTTGCTGCGCGGCGTGTTGCATCTGCAGGATGGCAATGCGGTCCTTGCAGCCGATACGCTCGCGCCGCTGGTCGCGATGCAGCCCGACAATCGCACCGCCCGCACCCTGCTGGCCCGCGCCTATCAGATGGGCGGCGACATGCCATCCGCCGCCACCACCCTTGCCCCGATCGTCGCCCAGCGGGACGCCGACCCCTATGTGCTGACCCTCGCGGCGCGCGTGCAGGAAGCGCTCGGCAATCGCGCCATGGCTGCCGACATGCTCGCCCGCGCCGCCTGGCCAGTGCGCGCCGCTGCCGATCCGTTTGCCGGACCAAGCGACGCACAACTGGCCGATGGCCCGCCGCCCGCCAATGCCGCCACGGCGCGCGACAATATCCCCTATATCCGTGCCTTGCTCAGCACCAACCGCACCGACGCAGCGGTCGATCGTGCCCGGATGCTCAGCCGCGCCAACCCCGGCGCGCCGGATGCCTGGATCGTGCTAGGCGATACGCTGGGCACCGCCGGACGGGCAGGGGAGGCCGCCCGCGCCTATGAAAGCGCCGCCAATATCCGCTTCGATCGCGCCGTCGCGCTGCGCCTCGTCGCGGCATGGAACCGCGCCGGCGATCCCGCCCGTGCCGCGCAGATCGTACAACTCTTCCTGACCCAGAATCCGACCGACAGTGCCATGCGCCGCATCGCCGCCGCCGTCGCGATGGAGGCGGGCGACTGGCGCGGCGCGCTGCGGATGCTGCAGGCTGTGCGCGCGCAACTGGGCGACAATGACGCGCTGTTGATGGCGGACCTTGCCCGCGCTGCGGTCGAAACCGGGGATCGGGCGGCGGCGCGCGCCTATGCCGCCCATGCTTATCGCCTGATGCCTGCCAACCCGATGATCGCCGACATCTATGGCTGGACATTGCTGGAAACCGGCGAAAAAGGCCCGGCTGCGGTCGATCTGCTGGAAAAGGCCGTTGCCCGCGCGCCCGGTCATCCCCTGCTCAACCTGCATCTGGGCCAGGCCTATGCCGCCGCAGGTCGGAAGAATGAAGCCAAGCTGGCGCTGGGCCGGGCGGTCGCGGTCAGGAATTTTGCAGGCCGTCAGGATGCCGTCGACGCGCTGGCAGCACTTTAACTAAAATCCGTTCGTTTCGAGCGAAGTCGAGAAACGCTCACGAAGCGTACAGCCCAATGGAGAGGGCAGGTCCGCCGCCGAAACCCTCAGGCCTTCTGCAAGTCCAGATCGTCGGCCCTTATTCCCAGCCGCCGGATCTGCGCCGCCACCGGCGGCCATACCGTCTCCAGAAAATGGGCCCGCTCCGCTATCCGCAGCCGCCGGGTCGCGCCATCGGCGACGAACATACCGACCCCGCGCCGCACCACAACCAGCCCGTCATCCTGAAAGCTCTGATAGGCCTTCGCCACGGTCAGCGGATTGGCCCCCTGCGTCGCGGCAAAGGCGCGCACCGATGGCAGCAGGTCGCCATCGCTATAATCCCCGTCCAATATGGAAGCGGCAATGATCTCACGCAGGCGGAGATAGACGGGTTTTGAGTCGTCGGCCATGGGTGCATCACTGCCATAATACAGCCATGCGGGTCAAGTCAGACCATTGCGCGAATCATGGTTAAAGCGGCAATTATCGGTCCCAAACCGATACGATGGCGTCATAATCTGGCCGGGGGCGCTCTTCCTGCGCTTTGCCCGGCGTGCCGATGAAGACAAAGCCCGCAATCGTCTCGTCCCCCTGCGCAAAGGCCGCGCGCACATCTTCATTATAGGTCGGCCATCCCGTCAGCCAGCCACCGGCAAAGCCCAGCGCATGGGTGGCGTGCAGCAGGTTCATGATCGCCGCACCCACCGACAATTGCTGTTCCCACATCGGAATTTTGCTGCCCGCGACCGGCGCGGACAGGGCTACCACCAATGTCGGGGACTGATGCGCGAACTGGTGCATCGCCTCGATCTCCAGCCGCCCGGCATCGGGCTTCTCGGCGCGATAGGCGCTTTCCAGCAGGTCGGCCAACGCCGCCCGCCGCGCCGAAGGCACCACCACGAATCGCCACGGCGCGAGTTTGCCATGATCGGGCGTGCGCAGCGCCACTTCCAATATCTGCCGCAATTGCGCGTCGTCGGGACCGGGCGCGATCAGGTCGCGGGGTTTGCCTGACCGGCGGGTCTGGAGCAGGGCGAGGGGGGAGGAGAGGTCGTTGAACATCGCCGCGACAAATGGCCCGGCCACCGCCATGACGCAAGGGCCGCCTGTGTTTTTGACAGACGCGAATTTGGCTCTACTCTCTGGCCATCATTCGGCCTCCGTTCGGCGGGCCGGTCAAACCATATGACAAGGGTTCCCGATGGCGACCTCGATTCCTGGCGTGGAGGCAGCGGGCAAGACCTGGCTCGGCCATCCGCGCGGCCTGTTCCTGCTATTCTTCGCCGAAATGTGGGAGCGTTTTTCCTACTATGGCATGCGCGCCATCCTGATCTTCTACCTCACCAAACATTTCCTCTTCGGCGAAGATCGCGCCTATCTGCTCTATGGCGCCTACACCTCGCTAGTCTATATCACCCCGGTCATCGGCGGCTATCTGGCCGATCGGTTCCTGGGACCGCGCAAGGCGGTGCTGGTGGGCGGCGTCTTCATCGCTATCGGCCATTTCCTGATCGCCATCACTGAAGGGCCGGGGGGGCAGGACGGTTTCTACCTCAATGGCTTCTATCTCGCCCTTGCCAGCATCATCGTCGGCACCGGTTTCCTCAAGGCCAATATCTCGGTGCTGGTGGGTGAACTCTACCCCCGCGACGATGCCCGCCGCGATCCGGCTTTCTCCATCTTCTATATGGGCATCAATGTCGGCGGCATGATGGGGCCGATCATCTGCGGCCTGCTCGGCGAACTCTACGGCTGGAGCTGGGGCTTCGGCGCGGCGGGTGTCGGCATGCTGCTTGGCCTCATCATGTTCGTCTGGCTCAAACCCTGGCTGCTCGGCAAGGGTGAACCGCCTGCACCCGCCCAGTTGCGTGCGCCCGTCGCGGCGGGGCTTAGTCAGGAATGGACCATTTATCTCGGCGCAGCGCTTGGCGTCGTCGCCATCTGGCTGGTGATCCGCTATGCTGAATTGCTGGGCTATGCGCTGCTTGGCTTTGCCGCGCTGACCGTCCTCTATATCGTCTGGCGCACGATGAAGACGCTGGGCAAGGTCGACCGCGACCGCATGTTCGCCGCGCTGTTTCTGATTGCACTCAACCCGCTCTTCTGGGGATTGTTCGAACAGACCGGCTCCTCGCTCAACATCTTCACCGACCGCAATGTCGATCGCGTCCTCTTCGGCTGGGAAGTCCCCGCTTCCATGTTCCAGTCGGTCAATTCGGTCTTCATCATCCTGCTCGCGCCTTTGTTCGCGGTGCTGTGGACCATCCTCGACAAGCGCCGCCTCGAACCGTCATCCCCCGCCAAATTTGGTATCGGCCTCATCCTGTGCGGCGCGGGCTTCCTGGTGCTCGTGGCGGGCGCGGCGATGGCAGGCGAAAATCTCACGCCCGTCCTGTTCGTCTTCCTCATCTACCTCTTCCACACCATGGCCGAACTCTGCTTCTCGCCGGTTGGCCTGTCGGCGATGACGCGCCTGTCGGTGCCCAGCATGGTCGGCCTCGTCATGGGCACCTGGTTCCTCGCCATGGCGGCGGGCAATTTCATCGCAGGCCTCATCGCCCGCGCCACCGGCAGCGGCGATGCAGGCGGGGGGACCCAAGTGCTGGACGTCTATAGCCGCATCGGCTGGTTCGCGATCGTGGTGGGCGGCCTTGTCCTGCTCGTCTCGCCCTATATCAAACGCCTGATGCATCTCGACCTGATCGCTTCGGAGGATAAGCCATGAGAAAAAGCGCAACGCCGTTGCTGATCGCCGCCCTGCTGGCCGGAGTTGCCGGTCCCGCCGGCGCGAAGAAGGACAAGGATGCCCCGGCCGCCACCCAAGGCAGCTCGGTCGAACCCGAAAACCCTTATCCGTCCACCTACAAAGCCTATCCCGGCACCGCCACCGCCATTCGTGGCGCGACCATCTTCGACGGGGAGGGCGGCCGCATCGACAATGGCGTCATCTTCCTATCGGACGGCAAGATCACGGCGATCGGCGGCGCGGACACGCCGATCCCTGCCGACATCGCCGTGTTCGACGGCACCGGCAAATATGTCACCCCCGGCGTCATCGACATTCACAGCCATTTGGGCAACTATCCCTCGCCCGGCGTCGATGCCCATTCCGACGGCAATGAAGCCACCGCGCCCGTCACCGCCCATGTCTGGGCCGAACATAGCATCTGGCCACAGGACGCAGGCTTCAGCCGCGCCCTCGCCAATGGCGGCGTCACCAGCCTGCAAATCCTCCCCGGCTCGGCCAACCTGTTCGGCGGCCGCAGCGTCACGCTCAAGAACGTCCCCGCCCGCACCATGCAGGGCATGAAGTTCCCCGGCGCGCCCCATGGCCTCAAAATGGCATGCGGCGAAAATCCCAAGCGCGTCTATGGTAGCAAGGGGCGCGAACCCTCGACCCGCATGGGCAATATGGCGGTCAACCGCGCCACCTGGATCAAGGCGCGCGATTTTCAGAAGAAGCGTGCCGCCGGAAAGGATCAGTCCCGCGACCTCGGCATGGAAACGCTGGCCGATGTGCTGGAGGGCAAGATCCTCGTCCACAATCACTGCTACCGCGCCGATGAAATGGCCAATGTCATCGATATGGGCAAGGAATTTGGCTATCGCGTCACCGCCTTCCACCATGCCGTCGAAGCCTACAAGATCGCCGACCTGCTGCGCGACAATGGCGTCTGCTCGGCACTGTGGGGCGACTGGTATGGCTTCAAGATGGAAGCCTATGACGGGATCAAGGAAAATGTGCCCCTCGTCCATCGCGCCGGTGCCTGCACCATCGTCCATAGCGACGATGACAACGGCATCCAGCGCCTGAACCAGGAAGCCGCCAAGGCCCTGGGCGCGGGGCGCCGCATGGGCATAGACATTCCCGACGAAATCGCCTGGACCTGGCTCGCCATCAATCCCGCGCGCGCCATGGGCATCAGCGACCAGACCGGCAGCCTCAAAGTCGGCAAGATGGCCGATGTCGTCCTGTGGAACGGCAATCCGTTCAGCACCTATACCCGGCCTAATAAAGTCTGGATCGACGGCGCGCTGCTCTACGACAGCGCCAACCCCAAATTGCGCCCGGTCAGCGACTTCGAAGTCGGCCAGATCGGCGCGGGAGACGTGAAATGAGTGACCAGAACCATCCTCTCCCCCCGTTCGCCCTGAGCCTGTCGAAGGGCTTGGCTGAGCGAAGCCGAAGCCACTTTGCTCCGCTCAGCGGAAGGCTTCGACTTCCCTCGGCCCGAACGGTACTCGCGGGTCTGCTGTTTGCCATCTCCACCCCGGCCTTCGCCCAATCCCTCGCCATCACCGGCGCAACCCTCGCGATCGGCGACGGCTCCGAACCCATCCGCAACGGCACGGTCGTCATTACCGCTGGCAAAGTCACCGCAGCGGGCGCAGGCATCGCCATCCCGCCCGGCACGAAAACCATCGACGCCGCTGGCAAATGGGTCACGCCGGGCCTCGTCTCCGGCTTCTCGCGCGTCGGCCTGGTCGAAGTCCCGGCCGTCAACGAAACCAACGACGCCAGCGCCCGCTCGCCCTTCTCCGCAGCCATCGACGTCGCCCCCGCGATCAACCCGCTCGCCAACCCGGTCGCGATCAGCCGCACGGCGGGGATCACCCGCGCCGTCGTCGTCCCCTCGACCGGCACCGGCATCTTCGCCGGGCAAGGCGCGGTCGTGGACCTCGGCGCGGACATGAACCCGATCACCAAGCCGCGCGCCTTCCAATATGTCGAAATGGGCGAGGAGGGGGCCAAGGACGCCGGTGGCAGCCGCCCCGCCGCGATCCTGACCTTCAAGACCATGCTGCGCGAGGCCCAGGAGTTCGCCAAAGCCCCCGCCAGCTATGACGGTCGATCGAAGGACGCCTTGCTCAACCGCATCGATGCCGAAGCCTTGGTCCCGGTCGTCACCGGCGCCATGCCACTGATGGTCCATGTCGAAAGCGGACGCGACATATTGGCCGTTCTGGCGCTCAGGCAGGATTTCCCTGCGTTGAAACTCATCTTGGCGGGCGCTGCCGAAGGCTGGATGGTCGCGCCGCAAATCGCTGCCGCCAAGGTGCCGGTGATCGCCGGTGGCCTTGACGATCTCCCCTCCAGCTTCGAAAAGCTCGCCGCCACCCAGAGCAATGTGGGCCGCATGGTCAAGGCGGGCGTCGCCGTCTCGATGGGCCTCATGGACCGCGACGAAGGGCTGCAACTGCGCCTCGCCACGCAGCAGGCGGGCAATATGGTCGCGCTGAACAAGGTGCCCGGCGCGACCGGATTGAGCTGGGGCCAGGCGCTCCGCACCATCAGCTCCGCGTCTGCCGAGGCCATGGGTCTTGGCGATCGCATCGGATCGCTGAAGGCCGGACGGGCAGGGGACGTCGTGCTATGGGACGGCGACCCGCTGGAAATGACGTCCGCGCCGCTCGCCGTCTGGATCGACGGCATCGCCCAACCGCTCGACAACCGCCAGACCAAATTGCGCGACCGCTACGCAACGCCGGAGGAAGGGGCATTGCCCAAAGCCTATGCCTGGTGAGCGCACACACTGAACAGCAAATATTGCTGTCCTACAGGCCGGGTTTTCGCCATCTTGAGGCTGGTAATATCACAGTATAGCCCGGCCAAGTCATTGTTACAAAGTTACGAGATTCTATATGAAAATTTCAAGATTTGCGGGAAATATGCGAAGGTAAGCGCGTCCGATCCTATTGGTCGGTCGCGCCCCAGACGTCGCTGGTCTTCACATAGCCACGCTGGCCACGCACGTCGAAACTGCACCAGCCGCCCGAACAGTCGGACAGCCGCCCAACCACGCCGCGTTCCGCCCTGAACAATGTCCGCGCGCCATCACTCGCTGATTGCCGCAGCGGCGCGACCTCCGCCTTGACGATGCCGGTCGCCGTATCGCTGAGCAGGCGCACATGCATCCACCCTTGCGCGCCGTCCGGGTCTTGCACCTTGCGCCACAGTCCCAGCACCTGCACGACCTTCACTGGCAGGTCGCGGCGGCGATAGACCCAGTTGGACGGATAATCCAGGCTTGGTCCCACGCGCATCCGCGCCTCGTCCTGCGCGATCGACGCCCAATAGGGCACCGGCTTGCCTGGCGCGGCGACACTCGCCGCCGTCATAGCCAGCGCCATCGCCACGCCAGCGCCCCGCATCAACAGCTTCATTCCTGACCCATTTCCCATGTCACCCATGATCGTCCCTTAGCCCGCCGCGCGGCATCGCGACAGTCATTCCCGCATAACCGCTTGACCGACGCCGCAGGCGGGCATAGCGGCAGGGCCATGGCCAAGAAACTGCGCCCTGCCAAGCCGCGCGTCATCGTCACGCGCCGCCTGCCGCCCAATGTGGAGGCGCGCATGGCCGAACTGTTCGACGCCAGCTTCAATGTCGGCGACGCGCCGATGAGTCGCACCGAACTTGCCCGCGCCATGGCGCAGTGCGACGTGCTGGTGCCGACCATCAACGACACGATCGACGCCGCCCTGCTGAACGGCGCGCCGGAACGATTGCAGCTCATCGCCAGCTTCGGCGCCGGGGTCGATCATATCGACCTCGCCGCTGCCCAGGCGAAGCGGATCATCGTCACCAACACGCCCGGCGTCCTGACCGAGGACACCGCCGACATGACCATGGCGCTGATCCTGTCCGTGCCCCGCCGCCTGGCGGAAGGGGAAAAGCTGGTCCGGTCCGGTCAGTGGCGCGGCTGGAGCCCGTCGGGGATGCTCGGTCACCGCATCGGCGGCAAGAAGCTCGGCATTATCGGCATGGGCCGGATCGGTCGTGCCGTTGCCCGCCGCGCCCGCGCCTTTGGCCTGTCGATCGCCTATCATAACCGCCACCGTCTGCCGTTCGAGGTGGAGCAGGAATTGGAAGCGGAATGGGTGGGCGATGTCGATGCCCTGCTCGCCGCTTGCGACATCATCTCGATCCACTGCCCGCTGAACGCCGATAGTCGCGGCCTGATCGATGCGCGGCGGATCGCGCTGATGCGTCCCGACGCCTATCTCATCAACACCTCCCGCGCCGAAATCACCGATGAGGCCGCGTTGATCGTCGCGCTCGACGAAGGGCGGATCGCTGGCGCTGGCCTTGACGTCTATACCCACGAGCCAGCGGTCGATGCGCGCCTGTTCGACCTCGCCAATGTCGTGCTGCTGCCGCATATGGGTTCGGCCACCTTCGAGGGCCGGGATGCAACCGGCGCGCGGGTCATCGCCAATATCCGCAGCTGGGTCGATGGCCACCGTCCCCCCAACCAAGTGCTCGAAGGCTGGGTCTAACGGAACCCTGCGCGCCGTCGTCCGTTCGGAAATCATAGCATTTCCATCGAAAGGGACGGATCATCATGTTGAAACTCGCAGTCATCTCACTCGTCATCGCCGCTGTGCTGGCGGTTCTCGGCTTCGGCGGCGCCGCTGGCACCTTCGTCGGTATCGCCAAAATCCTCTTCTTCATCGCTCTCGCCGTCTTCGTCCTGTTCCTCGTCCTCGGCATCTTGGCTGGCAAGGGCATCAAGGATGCGATAGACTGACCGCGTGATAGAAAGTGGCGCTGACGTAGATGAAACCGGGCGGCTCGTTCGCGACGCCGCCGGTTTTCTGCTTCGGCGCGATCAAGGCGGCACCTACCGCCTCGTCCTGCTGCGCGTACCCGTCGATCTTGTCGAAAAACGGGTGCGTGTTCAGGGCTTTTATATGGGCGACGATATTGTCGAGGCCGATGGCGTAGCGCCCGCCTGAAACCCCTTGCCAAAGCAGCGGGGACACGCGATCCCCTTGCGTCATGCGCAAGATCCTTCTGCTTCTCCTCTCCGTCGCCACGCCGGTTCTGGCCCAGGCCCAAACGCCCCGCGACACCCTGACCCAGGTCATGGACGACCATTGGAAGTGGTGGCTCTCCACCCATCCGGTCGAGGCCACCGCGCGTGGCGTCCGCACCTATGATGACCGCATCTACGACCTGTCGCTCGCCGCCCGCGCCGCGCAGATCAAGGCCGAGCAGACATTCGTGGCCCGACTGGAAGCGATCGGCGAAACGACGCTAGACCCCGCCGATCGGGTCAACCGCGCCGTGCTGTTGTGGATGCTGCGCGACGACATAGCGGGGGAGGCGCATCAGGCCGAACGGCTGATGCTGTTCACCACCTATTATGGCTGGCACCAGGGTTTTGCAGGCATGGGCGATGGCCTGCCTTTCTACGACCGCGCCGACTATGACAGCTATCTCACCCGCCTGTCGCTCTACCCGAAACAAAATGGCGACGCCCTCGCCATCACCCGTCAGGCGATCGAGGGCGGCTATGTCCTGCCCTGCTCTGTCCTCGGCAATTATGCGGCCACCATCAGCGGCATCGTGGCGGGCGAGCCGGAATCGACCCGCTTCTACGAGCCGTTCACCCGCCCCAAGCCCCGCACGATCAGCGACCCCGATTGGTCCGCGATGCAGGCGCGCGCTATCACCCTGATCAGCAACGTCATCACGCCCGAATATGGCAAATGGCATGACCTGTTCGTAAAGGACTATCTGCCCGCCTGCCGCAAAAGCGACAGCGCCTCGACCCTGCCGGGCGGCTCGGCCTGGTATGCCAGCCGGGTTCGGACGCACACAACGACTGACCTGACCCCCGACCAGATTCACGCCATCGGCCTGTCCGAAGTCGCCCGCATCCGTGCCCGCATGGACGATGTGGCAGCGAAGGCAGGCTATCCCAGCCGCGCCGCCTTCATCGCGCATCTACGCACCGACCCGCTTTATTATGCCAAGACGCCCGAAGAACTACTCCAGGTCGCCGCGCGTCAGGCGAAGGCGATCGACGGCCTGCTGCCACGCTATTTCAACACCCTGCCGCGTCTGCCCTATGGCCTCAAACCCATTCCAGAAGCCGAAGCGGAAGGCACGACCACCGCTTATTATATGCCCGGTGCGCCGGAGAGCGGCATAGCGGGCACTTACTTCGTCAACACGTCCAGGCTGGACCAGCGCCCTTTCTGGGAACTGCCAGCGCTCACCGCGCATGAGGCGGTGCCGGGCCATCATAACCAGATCGCCCTGCAGCAGGAATTGCCGCTGCCGCCCTTCCGCAAATATCTCGCGGGCTTCACCGCCTATGTCGAAGGATGGGCGCTCTACACCGAATTTCTGGGAGAGGAGATGGGGCTCTACGACACGCCCGAAAAGATGATGGGGCGCCTGTCCTACGAAATGTGGCGCGCCTGTCGTCTGGTGGTCGATACCGGCCTCCACGCCAAGGGCTGGGACAAAGCGCGCGCCGTCGCCTTCATGGCCGACAATAGCGCGCTGTCTGCGGCCAATATCGATGCGGAGGTCAATCGCTATATCAGTTGGCCGGGTCAGGCGCTGGGCTACAAGCTCGGCGAAATCAGGATCAGGGGGTTGCGGACGAAGGCCGAAGCGGACCTGGGCGCAAAGTTCGACCTCCGCCGTTTCCATGACGCAGTTCTCGCACAAGGCGCGGTGCCGCTGACCGTGCTGGAAAGCCAGATTGACGGATGGATTGCGGCCGAAAAAGCGCGTTGATCAGATGCTCAGGGATCGGGGCGGGGCGTTGGCAAGGTCGAGCCATGCCCGATAGCCCAGGTCCAGCGGCAGGGCCGCCTCGCAACAGGCGCATTCCGCCATCACCCGACCGATCAGCCATTGGCTTTGCCCGCAATCGGGACAGCGCATCGCGCCGCCTGAGCGATAGACGGCGATCATGTCGCGGGTAGGCAGGACTTGGGAAGGGTGCATGTGGAAAATCCCCCATTGTCTCGCACTAACGTCATTATAGGCGGTTGTTTCCCGCTTTGGTCAGACAAGCGCAAAAAATGCGCCTCCTCCAAAGGTGCAACGGTTGCTTTGTCCATTTGACTTGGGCGCGGCAGTCTGTATGGCGCTGCAACATCGGGACATACCCGCTTCGGCCGACGGTTGGGGCGCATCCCTCCACCTTGCTGCCCGGACCATCGGGCCGGTCGGCGAGAGACGGGTGGAAAGCGTCATCTTGCCTCCGCATGGCCGCGGCATTTGCGAGGAGACGCACAACTTATGACCGCCATCGGACAGGACACGCTCGGCACCCGCGACATTTTGAATGTCGACGGCAAGGACATCGCTTTTTATTCGCTCGAAAAGGCCGCCGCGAAATTGGGAGACGTTTCGCGACTGCCTTTCTCGATGAAGGTGCTGCTCGAAAACCTGCTCCGTTTCGAAGATGGCGTCACCGTGACGGTCGAGGACATTCAGGCGATCGTCGATTGGCAGAATGACAAGGGCAAGGCGCAGCGCGAGATCCAGTATCGCCCCGCGCGCGTGCTGCTTCAGGATTTTACCGGCGTACCATGCGTCGTCGATCTGGCCGCCATGCGCGACGCGATGAATGCGCTCGGCGCCGACGCCAGCAAGATCAACCCGCAGGTGCCCGTCCATCTCGTGATCGATCACTCGGTCATGGTCGATGAATTCGGTACGCCCAAGGCGTTCGAACAGAATGTCGAAATCGAATATCAGCGCAATATGGAGCGCTACGACTTCCTCAAATGGGGCAGCAAGTCGCTCAACAATTTCTACGCCGTGCCGCCCGGCACCGGCATCTGCCATCAGGTGAACCTCGAAAATATCGCCCAGGCCGTCTGGTCGAGCGAAGATGCCGATGGCAATATGGTCGCCTATCCTGACACCTGCGTCGGCACCGACAGCCACACCACGATGGTCAACGGCCTGGGCGTACTCGGCTGGGGCGTCGGCGGGATCGAGGCGGAAGCGGCGATGCTGGGCCAGCCCGTCTCCATGCTCATCCCCGAAGTCGTCGGCTTCAAGCTGGTCGGCACGATGAACGAAGGCGTGACCGCCACGGATCTGGTGCTGACCTGCACCGAAATGCTGCGCAAGAAGGGCGTTGTCGGCCGTTTCGTGGAATATTTCGGCCCCGGCCTGGCCTCGCTCAGCCTCGCCGACCGTGCGACGCTGGCGAACATGGCTCCCGAATATGGCGCAACCTGCGGCTTCTTCGGCATCGACGACAAGACGATCGACTATATGCGCCTGACCGGCCGCAGCGACGAAAATCTCGCGCTGGTCGAAGCCTATGCCAAGCAGCAGGGCTTCTGGATCGACCCCACCGCCGATCTGGTCTTCACCGACACGCTGGAACTGGACCTCGCCACCGTCGTCCCCAGCCTCGCCGGCCCCAAGCGCCCGCAGGATCGCGTCTCGCTGCCGCAAGTCGATGACGTGTTCAACGCCGACTTGGCCAACGTATACAAGAAGGCGCAGCAGCGCGTTCCGGTCGAAGGCGAGGATTTCGACATCGGCGACGGCGACGTCACCATTGCCGCCATCACCAGCTGCACCAACACGTCGAACCCCGGCGTCATGGTCGCCGCGGGCCTCGTCGCCAAGAAGGCGAACGAATTGGGCCTCAAGCCCAAGCCCTGGGTCAAGACCTCGCTGGCCCCCGGCAGCCAAGTCGTCACCGACTATTTCAACAAGGCAGGCCTCCAGGAGCATCTGGACGCGATCGGCTTCAACCTCGTGGGCTATGGTTGCACCACCTGCATCGGCAATTCCGGGCCTCTCGCCCCTGCGATCAGCGCGGCGATCAACGAAAACGGCCTGGTCGCGGCCGCCGTCATTTCGGGCAACCGCAACTTCGAAGGCCGCGTGTCGCCCGACGTGCGCGCCAACTTCCTCGCCAGCCCGCCGCTGGTCGTAGCCTATGCGCTCAAGGGCACGGTGATTGAAGATTTCATCACCACGCCGATCGGCGTCAGCACCGCTGGCAACGACGTCTATCTCAAGGACATCTGGCCCACCAATGCCGAGGTCGCCTCGACCATGGCAGGCTGCATGGACCGTGCGATGTTCCAGGCGCGCTATGAAAATGTCTATAAGGGCGATGCCCATTGGCAGGCGATCGACGTGACCGGCTCGGACACCTATAGCTGGCGCGCAGGTTCCACCTATGTCGCCAACCCGCCCTATTTCGAAGGGCTGAGCATGACCCCGGCACCGGTCAACGACATCATCGAAGCCAAGCCCTTGGCGATCTTCGGCGATTCGATCACCACCGACCACATCTCGCCCGCCGGTTCGATCAAGGCGAGCAGCCCGGCTGGTCAGTGGCTGAGCGAGCATCAGGTCGCACAGGCCGACTTCAACAGCTATGGTGCGCGCCGTGGCCATCATGAAGTCATGATGCGTGGCACCTTCGCCAATATCCGCATCAAGAATCAGATGCTGGACGGCGTCGAGGGCGGCATGACCCGCTATGAAGGCGAAGTCATGCCCATCTATGACGCGGCCATGAAGCATAAGGCCGACGGCACGCCGCTGGTCGTCATCGGCGGCAAGGAATATGGCACCGGCTCGTCGCGCGACTGGGCGGCCAAGGGCACCAACCTGCTGGGCGTCCGCTCGGTCATCGTCGAGAGCTTCGAGCGTATCCATCGCTCGAACCTGGTCGGCATGGGCGTGCTGCCGCTCCAGTTCAAGGATGGCGAGAGCAAGGACACGCTGGGCCTGACTGGCGATGAAACCTTCACCATCCAGAATGTTGCGGGCCTCAAGCCGCGCCAGGACGTGGACGTGATGGTCAAGCGCGCCGACGGTTCGACCTTCACCTTCACCGCGCTGTGCCGGATCGACACGATCAACGAGCTGGAATATTTCCTGAACGGCGGCATCCTGCAATATGTGCTGCGCAAGCTCGCCGCTTGATCGGCTGACAGGCTAGAGCATGATGACTTTAAGTCGCATCACTCCGTTCGCCCTGAGTAGGGGCTGAGCTTGTCGAAGACCCGTATCGAAGGGTCGGCTGCGCTTATATCCTTCGATACGCCATTTCGACTTCGCTCAATGGCTACTCAGGACGAACGGTTCTGAGTAAACTCATCACGCTCTAAGCTAACAAAGAGGGCTTCTCCCACGCGGGAGAAGCCCTTTTTTATTGGCCGCGCTTCGGCGACCGGATCGTGTGGAAAGTCTGCCTTCCGGCGTCAGCGGCGCGCCGCCGCGCTCTTGTCCCGCACCGCCTTGAACTCCGATCCCGGCTTCCATTGCGGCCAACGGGTGGAGGTGGCGAGGTCGCGGCCGATGTCCAGCAGCAGGTCGACATCCTGCGCCGCACCATCCAGCTTCCAGTCCGGGCCGATCGCGTCGCACGCCTGATGATAGCATTGGCCGGTATAGGCATCGACCCAGGCCTGCCCCGCCGCACGGCCGCCTTCCACCAGGTCGGATGCCCCGGCAATGCCCATCAGCAGCAAAACGGGAACGCCCCGCTTCGCCATGGAGAAATGGTCGGCGCGATAGAAGAGGCCGCGTTCGGGCAGGCTTTCCTGCGTGACGACGCGGCCTTGGGCGGCAGCGACTTTCGCCAGATCATCCTCCAATGTGCTTTGGCCCTTGCCGACCAGGATGACGTCCTTCGCCTTGCCAGCGGTCTGGAGGATATCGAGGGTCAGGTTGGCGACGGTCCTGTCCAGGGGCCAGACCGGGTTCTGGGCATAATGTTCGGAGCCGAGCAACCCGCGCTCCTCCGCCGTCCAGGCCGCGAACAGGACCGAACGATCGGGGGCAGGGCCAGCCTTGAACGCGCGCGCAATCTCGAACAGGCCTGCGATGCCGAGCGCATCGTCATTGGCCCCGGCGCGATAGATGCGCCCCTGTGCGTCGGGCGCGCCCTTGCCATAGGCGTCCCAATGCGCGCCATACATCACCGTTTCGTCCGGCCGCTTGGTGCCGGGAATGCGCGCCAGGACATTGGCGCTCTGCACCACTTCCTGCGTCACCGGAAAGGCGGCGGAGAAGCGCGCGCCGGTCAGTTCCACCGGACGGAACGCCTTGCTGCGCGCCTGAGTGCGCAGCGCAGCAAGGTCGAGACGTGCGCCAGCGAACAAGGCCTTGGCAGCGTCTCCCTCGACCCAGCCCTGTACCGCCAAGCTGGTCAACTTGTCAGCCGGACGAACCAGATCGTAATTTTCGCCACCGGGGCTGACCACCACATTCCAGCCATAGCCCGCCCCCGGCGTATCATGCACGATCAGCGCGCCGATCGCGCCGCGCCGCGCGGCTTCCTCGAACTTGTAGGTCCAGCGGCCATAATAGGTCATGGCGCGTCCGCCGAATGCACCGAAAGCATCCTCGCCTTTGGTCGCTTCGAAATCGGGATCATTGATCAGGAAGACCGCGACCTTACCCTTCAGGTCCACGCCCTTATAATCATCCCAGCCGCGTTCGGGCACTGAGACACCATAGCCCACAAACACCAATGGCGCGGCGTCCACCGCAACCTTGTCCTTGGGCTGGAGGGTGGAGAGGTAGACATGTTTGCCAACGGTCCAGTCGGTCGTAACGCCACCCTGCGCGATGCCCAACTTCTCCGCCTTGCCGAGGCGGGTGTGGAGCAGGGGTACGCTTTGCACCCATTGGCCATCGGGACCGCCCGGCTCCAGCCCCAAAGCCTGAAAGCGCCCCACCAGATAGCCGATCGTTCGCTCCTCCCCGATCGTGCCCGGCGCGCGCCCTTCGAACAGGTCGGATGCCAGCGTGCGGACGGAGTGCGCCAATTGCTGCGCATCGGTCGTCCGCGCAGCGAGAGAGGCGGGAAGGGCGGCAGTGAGGGCCAGAGCCAGGCCAAGCGTGCGTATCGTCATGACCCGCTTCTATCCCCATGCCACAGCAGGGGGAAGGGCGTGTCAGAATTCGATATCGAGTTCCTCGACCTCGTCCGGCTCAATCCGCGCTTCGTCGATCCATTCGCGCATCAACGGCCAGCCATTGATCGTCTGACAATAGGCGGCGGCGGTATCCGACACCGGCACGGCATAGGTCAGAAAACGTTCGGCGACGGGCGCGAACATCGCATCAGCGACGGTGGGCTTGTCCCCGAACAGCCATGGGCCGCCATAGCTGGCAAGGCATTCTGCCCAAATCGCTTCGATCCGCTCGATATCCGGTTTCGCGCCGGAAAAAATGGGAAAGCGCGCGTGCCGGACCTTCAGGTTCATCGGCAGGGCAGAGCGCAAATTGGCAAAGCCCGAATGGATTTCGCCCGACACCGACCGGCAATGGGCGCGGGCGATGCGGTCGGCAGGATACATGCCCGCATCGGGATAGAGTTCATGCAGATATTCGGCGATCGCCAGCGTATCCCAAACGCTCGCGCCTTCATGGGTCAGGCGCGGGACGAGTACGGAGGGCGAGAGCAACAACAGTTCCGCGCGATTCTCCGGGTCATTCAGCGCGATCATTTTCTCTTCGACATGCAGGCCCGCAATCCGGCACAACAGCCAGCCCCGCAGCGACCAGGAGGAATAATTTTTGCTCGATAAAGTGAGTTCCGCGATAGCCATGGCAATCCCTCCCGCTGACAAGAACCTCCCATTTATGATGATGCGGCGCAACATAAAAAGATTGTATAGCGTTACATGATAAGACCGATTCGTTGGCGGTGATGTAACAAGGCAAGATTGCGATTATGCGAATGCTCTACAGCGGTTATCAGGCCTGGAACGACATGTTGGCGCCAGCGCGCTTTGGCGCGCAAATTGCGCTTGGCATGCGAGACAGAATGGGACCGATGGCGCAATGGGCGATGCCCCGCCGCCTGTTCGCGCTGATGGATGTGTTCCAGGGCGCCAAGCTCACGCACAAACGCCCCGCCTATGATATTGGCACTGTTACCAGCGGCAATGCGCAGGTGAGCGTTCGTGAAGAAGTAGCTCTGGACCTGCCGTTCGGCGACCTGCTGCACTTCGTCAAGGACGAAGTCGATGCGGCCCAGCCCAAGGTGCTGGTAGTCGCGCCCATGTCCGGCCATTTCTCCACCCTGTTGCGCAGCACGGTCGAAACCCTGCTGCGCGATCATGATGTCTATATCACAGACTGGAAGAACGCTCGTGACGTGCCGCTGTCCGCAGGCCGCTTCGGGTTCGAGGATTATGTCGACTATGTGATCCAGTTCTTCCAGCATATGGGGCCGGGCGCGCATATGGTGTCGGTATGCCAGCCCTGCGTTCCGGCGCTCGCCGCCGTGGCGTTGATGGCGGAAGACAAGGATGCGGCGACGCCCCGGTCGATGACGCTGATGGGCGGGCCGATCGATCCCAACGCCGCGCCGACGGCGGTCAATGATCTGGCCAATGAAAAGCCGATCGAATGGTTCGAGAAGAATCTGATTTCGGTCGTGCCGTTCCGCTATGCGGGGCACGGGCGCGAAGTCTATCCCGGCTTCATCCAGCTTGCCGCCTTCATGGCGATGAACATGGAACGCCATGGCGCGCAGCATCGCGAACTCTATCAGCTATTGGCCGACGGCAAGACGGTCGAAGCCGACAAGATCAAGAATTTCTACGAAGAATATTTCGCAGTTCTCGACATGACCCGCGAATTTTACATCGAAACCGTCGATCTGGTGTTCCAGAAGGCCTCGCTTGCCAAGGGCGAGTTGATGCACCGGGGCCGCCTGGTCAAGCCAGGCGCCATTCGCCATACCGCTTTGCTGACAGTAGAGGGCGAACGGGATGATGTCTGCGCCGTGGGGCAGACATCGGCAGCCCATGGTCTATGCACCGGTCTGCGACCGCACTTGAAGCGTCACCATCTCCAACCGGGCGTTGGCCATTATGGCGTCTTTTCCGGCAGTAAATGGGAAAGCCAGGTCTATCCTCAGGTGCGCAACATGATCCTGGCGATGAACTGATCGCGATCAGGCAGCCGCCGATCCGCATGGGATCGGTCGGCTGCCGATCGATCACAGGACGTAGCGGCTAAGGTCGGTGTCGCGCGCAATCGCATCCAATTGCTTTTCGACATAGGCGGCATCGACGACCAGCGTCTCACCGCGCCGATCTTCTGCCTCGAAGCTCACATCCTCCAGCAGCTTTTCCATCACCGTCTGCAGGCGGCGGGCACCGATATTCTCGACCTCGCCATTCACTTCGGCCGCGATCCGCGCCACCGCGCGGATGCCTTCGGGCGTCAGGTCGATGGTCACGCCCTCGGTCGCCAGCAGCGCGCGATATTGCGCCACCAGGCTCGCCTTGGTGTCAGACAGGATCGCGACGAAATCCTCCTCGGTCAGCGCCTGCAACTCGACCCGGATCGGCAAGCGCCCCTGCAATTCGGGCAGCAGATCGCTGGGCTTTGCAACATGAAACGCGCCCGACGCGATGAACAAAATATGGTCGGTCTTGAGCGGGCCATATTTGGTCGCGACCGTCGTGCCCTCGATCAGCGGCAACAGGTCGCGCTGCACGCCTTCGCGGCTGACCGATCCGCCACGCACATCGCTGACCGCGATCTTGTCGATCTCGTCCAGGAAAACGATGCCATTCTGCTCGGCGCTGGTGATGGCGACGCGCGCGACATCATCCTGGTCGAGGCGCTTGTCCTGCTCCTCTTCGACCAACTTGTCCCAGGCATCGGCCACACGCAGCTTGCGGCGCTTCTTCTGATTCTGGCCTAGAGCCTTGGACATCATGTCGGACAGGTTGATCATGCCGATCTGACCGCCCATGCCGGGAATATCCATTGGCATCGACGGGCTGTCGGCGATTTCCACCTCGACCTCGACATCGTTCATTTGATGCTGCTCGATCCGCTGGCGGAAGGACAGGCGGGTCGCCTCGCTCGCTTCCTTGCCCGTAAGCGCGTCGAGCAGGCGATTCATCGCCGCCTCCGACGCCGCTTCGCGCACCGCTTCGCGGCGGCGGTCCTTCTCCAGTCGGACCGCTTCCTCGACCAAGTCGCGCACGATCTGTTCGACGTCGCGGCCGACATAGCCGACCTCGGTGAACTTGGTGGCCTCGACCTTCACGAAGGGCGCATCAGCCAGCTTTGCCAGGCGGCGGCTGATCTCGGTCTTGCCGCACCCCGTCGGCCCGATCATCAGGATGTTTTTGGGCGTCACCTCGTCGCGCAGATCGTCGGGCAGATGCTGCCGCCGCCAGCGATTGCGCAGCGCGACAGCGACAGCGCGCTTGGCATCCTTCTGGCCGATAATATGCGCGTCAAGCGCCGCGACGATGGCTTTGGGGGTCAGATTGTCGTTCATCTCTATGTCGATCTCTTCTTTTCCTCTCCCGCTTTCGCGGGAGAGGCTACGGAGACTTGATCGCGAAGCGATCTAGGCGAAGTCGGTGAGGTCTTATCCTTGCAATCAAGAAAGACCCTCACCCATCCCTCTCCCGCGAAGACGGGAGAGGGTTGGGAAATGTCAGGCGGCGCTATCCAGCGTCTCGATGGTCAGTTGATCATTGGTATAGACGCAAATGTCCGCCGCCACGCCCATGGCCTTGCGCGCCAAGGCTTCGGCATCCGCCTCATAATCCATCAGCGCCCGCGCCGCGGCCAAAGCGAAATTGCCGCCCGATCCAATCGCCGCAACCCCGTTCAGCGGCTCCAGCACGTCGCCATTGCCGGTCAGGATCAGCGTCACATCCTTATCCGCGACGATCATCATCGCTTCCAGATTGCGCAGATATTTGTCGGTGCGCCAGTCCTTGGCCAGTTCGACGGCCGAGCGCATCAGTTGCCCATTGTGCCGCTCCAGCTTGGCCTCCAGCCGCTCGAACAAGGTGAAGGCGTCCGCCGTCGCGCCGGCAAAGCCGCCAATGACGGAGCCGTCATGCAGGCGGCGCACCTTGCGCGCATTGGGCTTCATGACGGTCTGGCCCATCGACACCTGGCCATCGCCAGCGACGACGACTTTGCCATTTTTGCGGACGGACATGATGGTGGTGCCATGCCAGACCGGCATGGCGCTGCGATGTTGGTCGTTCATGGGCGGCATATGGGAGGGGAGTGCGTCCGGTGCAAGCGGGTGCCTGCGCCACGTCGAGCCGTGGCATTCGCAAGACAATATTATGACAAATAGTGTCGGAACCAATGTCGGTTAATTGACATTGTGCAGCGCAGCATCAACTATCGACGCCTAACAAGAAGGTAGGACTCGCATGTCTCTCAAGGCCATGGCCCAGGAAAAAGTCGAGCGCGCGGGCATTTCCAACTATAGCTTTGACCGCGATACGCTGGTCATGTGCGGTGTCCGCTATACGCTCGAAGCCTGCACCTGCGGCGAGCCGGACTGCGACGGCGTGCGCCTGCGCAAGGCCATGCCCATGATTGCGCGTATCCTGCAATAAGCTATAGGGAACGCTGTCGTCGGCCGTTTTACCGGATGGCGTCTTTACCCGCGGTGCCGACCGACTCGATGTCGCGCCCGACGCCTTGCACCGTGTTGCAGGCCGATAGGGCCAGCAGCAGTCCGCTGATCATCAGGCAAAATGCGGGGCGCATCATCTCATCACTCCAATTGCGTTGTCGCGATCCTCTATAGCCGAATGGCGATGGCGGGAAGAGCGATTCCGCGCGCTCCATTCCGGCCCCCGCTTGACAGGACCAGCCGGCAATGCCAATGGCCGCTTCCTCCTTATAGGGGGCGCGTAGCTCAGTGGTAGAGCACACCCTTCACACGGGTGGGGTCGCAGGTTCAATCCCTGCCGCGCCCACCATGGCTTATCCGCCACGACAGGACAGATTATTTCCCGGCATTGATCTTTTGATACGCGGCTTTAATCCTGCGGTCCTGATCCGGCGCGTGCGCGCGTCGAGCCCGAAAGGATGTCGATGCCCTCTTCTTTGAAAGCCAGCGCGGCGCTTGGCGCTTTGTTGGTGAGTTCCGCTGTTGCCGTGCAGGCGCAGGAAAAGCTGACGCTGGAACGTGTGTTCGCCAGCCCCGATCTGGCCGGGCCACAACCGCGCGCGCTGACATTGTCGCCCGATGGGACGCTGGTCACCTTGCTCAAGCCCCGCGCGGATGAAAAGGAGCGGCTCGATCTGTGGGCGATCGACACCGCCACGGGCGCGGAACGGATGCTGGTCGATTCGAAAAAGACCGGAAGCGGCGCGGCGCTAAGCGAAGCGGAAAAGATGCAGCGCGAGCGGGATCGCAGCGTCGCGGGCAGCACCGGCATCACCAGCTATGACTGGTCGTCCGATGGCAAGACCATCCTCGTGCCGGTGGATGGCGACCTCTATCTCGCCGCGCTGGATGGCAAGGTCACGCGACTGACCGACACACCCGATGGCGAATTGAACGGCGTGGTCAGTCCCAAGGGCCGCTTCGTGTCCTTCGTGCGCGGCGGCAACCTGTTCGTGCAGCCGATCGGTGGCGCGGAACGGCAGATAACGCAGGGCGCGAGCGAAACGGTGAACTGGGGCGTGGCGGAGTTCGTCGCACAGGAGGAAATGGACCGGCGCACGGGCTATTGGTGGTCGCCCGATGAGGCGATGATCGCTGTGGCGCGGGTCGATGAAGCCCCGGTCGGCATCGTCACCCGCACCGCGATCGGCGGGGAGGGGACCAAGGTCTATCAACAACGCTATCCGGCGGCAGGCACGTCCAACGCGCTGGTCGATCTTTATGTGATGAAACCGGATGGATCGGCCCAGGTGAAGGTCGATCTCGGCCCGGATTCGGACATTTATCTGGCACGGGTCAACTGGTCGAAGGATGGTCGGACCCTCTATGTCCAGCGCGAAAGCCGCGATCAGAAGCGGCTCGACCTGTTGGCGGTTGATCCCGTGACGGGCAAGGGCCGGGTGATCCTTACCGAAACGGCGAAAAGCTGGGTGAACCTCTCCAACAATTTCCGGCCGCTCGCCGACGGGAGTTTCCTGTGGTGGTCGGAAAAGACCGGCCATGGGCATCTCTATCATGTGCGTGGCGGCAAATGGACGGCGCTGACCAGCGGCAAGTGGGACGTGCGCGACGTGGTGGGCGTCGATGAGGGCAAAGCCCTCGTCTACTTCACCGGCAACCGCGAAACGCCGCTGGAGCAGCAACTCTATGTCGTACCGCTGATGAAGACCGGGGCGGCGCGGGCGTTGACGCGCAGTGGCTGGTGGAATGATGCGGTGATGGACAGCAAGGCCAGCCGGATCGTCGTCAGCCGCCAGAATAGCGACCAGCCAAAGCAGGTCTATCTGGCCGATAGCAGCGGCAAGCAGTTGCAATGGCTGTCGGAAAATGCGCTGACGGGCAGCCACCCCTATGCGCCCTATGTGGCCAGCCATGTGAAGACGAGATTTGGCACGGTGAAGGCGGTCGACGGCACGACGCTCTATACCAAGATCATGACCCCGCCGATCGAGCCGGGGAAACGCTATCCGGTGTTCATGATCCATTATGGCGGTCCCGGCGGCGGACGGCAGGTAACCAATAGTTGGAGCGGTGCGCTCAACCAATATCTGGTCGACCGAGGCTGGATCGTCTTTGCGATCGACAATCGCGGGACACCCGATCGCGGCAAGGCGTTCGAAGATCATCTGTATCGTGCGATGGGCACGGTAGAGGTCGAGGATCAGTTGACCGGCGTCGAATGGCTCAAGGCCCAGCCCTTCGTCGATCCACAGCGGATCGCAACATATGGCTGGTCCTATGGCGGCTATATGTCGCTGAAGCTGCTGGAGAAGGCGCCGGGCGTGTTCGCTGCGGCGATCGCTGGCGCGCCGGTAACGAAATGGGAACTGTACGACACCCATTATACCGAACGCTATCTGGGCCAGCCGCAGGACACACCCAGCGCTTATCCCGCGTCGGGCGCAGTCGAGGAGGCCGTGAAGATCGTCGACCCGCTATTGCTGATCCACGGCATGTCTGACGACAATGTCGTGTTCGATAATGCCACCGCGCTGATGGCGAAGATGCAGGGCGCGGCAGTGCCGTTCGAGATGATGGCCTATCCCGGCCAGACCCATCGCGTCGGTGGGCCGGGCGTCAGCGTGCATCTGTGGCGCACGATCGAGGATTTCCTGGCCCGTCGCGGGATCGCACCCTGACCATGACAGGCGTTTTGCAGGTCGAGGACGTAAAGCGCCTACAGCACGCCTTCAATGCGCTGCAGGCAGGGCAGGCTGTCACTGCCGAGCGGATGCTGCGGGCGATGGCCGCGCCGGTGCGTAATCATCCTGACGCGCTCTATATCTTTGCGTCTGCACGCCGTGCCCAGGGTGACATGGCAGGCGCGCGAATGGCATTCGAAGCTGCGCTGAAAGGCGGGGCTACCAACCCGCAGCTTTGGAACGCCTATGGCAATCATTTGCATGATATGGGCGACGGGGCTGCAGCCATAGCCGCGCTTCAACGGGCAGTGGCCGTGCAACCCCGTTATGCGGAGGGCTGGATCAACCTGGCGATCGTCGCGACCGATCAGATGCAATTCGGCATCGCCGAAGAGGCGCTGGACCAAGCTGCACGAATTGCGCCGCAGGATGATCGCATCCTGCACGTGCAAGGGGCGATGGCGCAGGCTCAGGGTCGACCCGAGGCGGCGGCGGCGGCGTATCGCGCCCTACTCGTAAGAAAGCCATCGGATCTTCGCGCATGCTATAATCTCGCAACGGCACTCCGGGCGTCCGACGATCGCGCCAGCGCGCTGGAGGCGATCGAGCGCGCCATCGATGGCGGGTTGGACATCGCGCCAGCGCTTACGCTTCGTGCGCATATCCTCGCGGAAATGGGGCGTTTCGATGATGCGGTAGCGCAATATCAAGCGGCGTTGCGTCGTTATCCCGATCATGTCGATGCCCAGGACACATTGGCCAGGCTATTGCCGCAGATCGGGCGCGAGGCCGAAGCGTTTGACGCTTTCGATTTAGCAATCGAACAGCAGCCACGCCATATCCAACTGCTATTGGCAGGCATCCGCGTCGCCATGGATATTCGCGATCATGACCGGGCATTGGGGCTGATCGACCGCGCGCAGCCCATGCTGGATGATCCCGATCAGCTAAGCGTGGTCCGCATCCGGGCGTTGGGGCTGGCTGGACGGCATGGGGACGCAATCGACTTGGCCCGAACCCTTGCTGCTGCCGATCCCGCCCGCGCCGGTTTGCAAGCCAATCTCGCCCAGTTGCTCTTGGCGCAGGGTGACCCCGACGAGGCGCTCAGTCATGCGCTGCTTGCCACCCGACATGCGCCATTGGACCAGACGGGGTGGGCACTGTTGACAGTCATATGGCGCCTGCTTGAAGATGAACGCGAGCATTGGCTGGCGGGCTATGACCATTATGTTCGTGACCTTGACATTGGCACGCCGGATGGCTGGAGCAACCAATCGGCCTTTCTTGTAGACCTACGCGAATCGCTTGAACGCTTGCATGTGACCACCGCCCACCCGGCCGACCAGACATTGCGCGGCGGCACGCAGACCCGCGGTGATCTGTTTGATCGACGCAGATGTCCCGTGATCATGGCGCTCAAGCGACAGTTACACCGTTGCACGCAATCTGCGCTGGCGGACTTGCCCAATCAACCGCGTCATCCGTTGCTGGATCGACGGACCGGCGACATTCAATTTTCCGGCTCATGGTCGGTGCGTCTGCGCGAAAATGGTCGGCATGTGCCCCATATCCATCCTCAGGGCTGGATCAGTTCAGCCTTTTATGTGGCGCTACCCAATGATGTTCCGGCGGAAGATCGGTCGGGTGAAGGCACCATTTTGTTTGGCGTGCCCGATGATGCCCTCAACCTGACCGCGCTACCGCCTCGACGGGTGATACAGCCGCAAGCCGGTCGGCTGGTACTGTTTCCCTCTTATCTATGGCACGGCACTGCACCCTTTTCGGGATCGCAATCGCGGCTCACTATCGCCTTCGATGCGCTGCCAGCCTAACATCAGTTATCGCCAGGCGTGGAAGATCGCCCGGCGGTAACGGTCCTTGCGGCGCAGCGGCATGGCCCATTTGCGCCAGCCCTGATTGTCGAGCGCTTCGGGCAAAACCTGAAAACGACTATAGCCAAAGCGGCGGCACATTTCCTGTAATGCCAAGATGTTGGGCGCCCAGAAATTGGTGGGGTCGCCATCCAGCTCCAGTTCGGTGAACAGGCGCATCGCTGGCACCGGCTCGTGGCGCAGCG
The DNA here is from genome assembly GCF_002312805.1 of Sphingobium sp. D43FB. Lineage (GTDB taxonomy): Bacteria > Pseudomonadota > Alphaproteobacteria > Sphingomonadales > Sphingomonadaceae > Sphingobium. The sequence goes on from NZ_NMUA01000009.1 coordinate 129,793, forward strand.
CCGTCACCGTTTCAATCACCAGATGATCGCGGCTCATCGCGGCCGCGGCTTCGAGCGTGCGATAGGGGTCTGGCACATGGTAGAGGACGCCCAGCAGCAGCACCATGTCGAATTGGCCGAGTTCGTCGGCCTTATGGTCGGCTACGTCGAGGTCCAGAGAGCGTATTTTGGATTCGAACTGGGCATGGGCATGGTCGAAACCGCGCTTGTCGCCCCAACCCTGGCCCGACCAACAGAAATGGTCAGTCGCCAAGATATCGGCCGCGCCGCGTTGCTCCGCCTGGAACGAGAAGAAACCATCCCAGGCACCGATGTCGAGCACGCGCTTGCCCGCAAGCGGCGCAATGAAGATCTGGTCGGCTTCTTCCTGCAGCGAGGCCAGCGGCTTGATGCCATCGGCGCGGCTGCCGTCGGGGAATGCGAAGCTGTGAAACCAGCGGTCGGGCAGGGGTGGCAGCAGCGCTGACTGCATCGATTACAATCCGTTTTTCAAAGAGGATGAAGGGCGGCACAGAGGTGCGACGCACTGGATATTGCGCCCGCTATCGAGTGGACAAGCCCTTCTTTCTGGACAAAAGGCCCAGTATCGCTATGGCGCGCACTCCGCAAGATTTGCTTTGGAGTGGAGAGTTTAGTCATGGGTTACAGGGTCGTCGTCGTAGGAGCCACCGGGAATGTGGGCCGCGAAATGCTGACCATTCTCGCCGAGCGCGAGTTCCCGATTGACGAGATCGCGGCCGTCGCTTCCTCGCGTTCGCAGGGGCTGACCGTTGATTTCGGTGATAGTGGCAAGACCATTAAATGCCAGAGCATCGAGCATTTCGACTTCACCGGATGGGACATCGCCCTGTTCGCGGTGGGCAGCGGCCCGACGGCGCAATATGCGCCCAAGGCAGCGGCTGCCGGTTGCGTCGTGATCGACAATAGCTCGCTCTATCGCATGGACCCGGACGTTCCCTTGATCGTGCCGGAAGTGAACCCCGATGCGATCGATGGCTATAAGAAGAAGAACATCATCGCCAACCCCAACTGCTCGACCGCACAGATGGTCGTGGCGTTGAAGCCGCTGCATGACGCCGCCAAGATCAAGCGCGTCGTCGTCGCGACTTACCAGTCGGTGTCGGGCGCTGGCAAGGCGGGCATGGACGAACTGTTCGAGCAGAGCCGCAACATCTTCGTCGGCGATCCGGCCGAGCCCAAGAAGTTCACCAAGCAGATCGCCTTCAACGTGATTCCGCATATTGACGTCTTCCTGGACGATGGTTCGACCAAGGAAGAATGGAAGATGGTCGCGGAAACGAAGAAGATCCTCGATCCCAAGATCAAGCTGACCGCAACTTGCGTGCGCGTTCCCGTGTTCGTTGGCCATAGCGAAGCGATCAACATCGAGTTCGAGAATGAAATCTCGGCCAAGGAAGCACAGGACATATTGCGTGAAGCGCCCGGTATTATGCTGGTCGATAAGCGCGAAGACGGCGGCTATATCACGCCGGTCGAATGCGTCGGCGATTTCGCGACCTTCATCAGCCGCGTGCGCGAGGATTCGACCGTCGAAAATGGTATCAACTTGTGGTGCGTCAGCGACAATCTGCGCAAGGGCGCGGCGCTGAACGCGGTGCAGATCGCTGAATTGCTGGGCCGTCGCCACCTTAAGAAGGGCTGATAGCTCGACCTTGCCGCTATGCTATCATGGTGATAGCATAGCGGCATGGGCCAAGTTCTTATCCGCAACCTCGATGAACAAGTCATCGCTGCCTATCGTGAACTGGCGGTACGCAATCAACGTTCGTTGGAAGCTGAGTTGCGCGATGCGTTGACGCGCGGTCGGCCGATGACCGGTGATCGCCTGAACAGCATGTTGACCCGTCTTGAAGATATACGCGCGATGACGCCTAAGAATGTAAGGCAGACACCGCCTGAAGAACTGCTGCGAGAAGATCACGCCGACTGATGCTCATCGTTGACACGAGCGTTGCTGCCCGTTGGGTCATTGGCAGCGATGATCCTGTTTTGTCGGATGAAGTCAGTATTGCTCTTACTCTTTTGCCGCGTCGACTGGTTGCGCCCGACTTGCTGATGGCCGAGTTCGCCAACGTCATGTGGAAGAAGGTGCGAGCGCAGGAAATCGGTCCCGCTCAGGCCAGGGAGGCGGTGGCAGTGCTGCCCGACATCGTCGAACTGATCCCGACTGCGGGCCTGGCCGATCGCGCCATGGACATAAGCCTGCAACTGGACCACCCGGCCTATGATTGCTTTTTCCTGGCCGCGGCGCAAATGCTGGAAACCATCGTCATTTCGGCCGACAGAAAGCTGGTTCGCCGTTGCGCTGATACGGCATTTTCGGGCCTGATTGCGGGCCTGACGGATCGTCCGTCCTGGCAGGCGTAGCGAGGCCTGGTCTTGATCGCACTCTTGCGCCGCGCCGACTGACGCCATATCGGCAACCCGCCCCAGCCAAAGGACAGTGCCATGACCGACCTCCCCATCGAACGCCATGATGTAAAGGGCTTCGACGGCTTGCCGATCGCGGTGCATGTCGTTGGTGAAGGGCGGGATCTGGTGCTGATCCACGGCTATTTCTCCAACGCCTACACAAATTGGATCCGCTATGGCCATGCCGCCAAGCTGGTAGCGGCGGGCTTTCGCCTGATCATGCCGGACCTGCGTGGGCATGGCGAAAGCGGCAAGCCGCATGATCCCGCCGCCTATCCGGCCGATGCGCTGACCGATGATGGTCTGGCGCTGATCGAACAGATGGGCCTGACCGACTATGATCTTGGCGGCTATTCGCTGGGTGCGCGGACGACGGTGCGGATGCTGGCACGCGGCGCGACGCCGCGCCGGGTGATCCTGGCGGGGATGGGACTGCGCGGACTGGTGCAATCGCTCGACAATGGCGGCTATTATCAGAATGTGCTGACCAATCTCGGCACGTTCGAACGCGGCACGTCGCAATGGATGACCGAAGCCTTCCTCAAGACCACCAAGGGCGATCCGGTCGCGCTGCTCCATATCCTCAACACATTCGTCGATACGCCGGAGACCACTATCGCCGGGATCATGCAACCGACCAAGGTCATTTGCGGGGCAGACGACCAGGATAATGGCGTGGCGCAGGAACTGGCCGATATTCTGCCCCATGGCAGCTATGCCGAGATTCCCGGCAACCATATGAATGCCGTCACCCGCAAGGAGATGGGGCAGGCGATGGTCGATTTTCTCACTGCTTGACGGGATCGCACCGTCAGGCCACTTTCCCCTCATACGCCTATGAGAGGACTCCCATGAAAATCGCCGTCTCGATCGCCACGCTTGCGGCCGCTCTTTTGATATCGCCCGCCATGGCGCAGCAGGCTCCCGCGCCCACGGCGGCCGAGGCCGACGCCTTCCTCGCCAAGGTGGAAAAGGCGATGTTCGACCATTCGCTCATTTCCAGCCGGGCCGCCTGGATCAATTCCACCTATATCAGCGACGACAGTGACGCTGTTGCTGCCTATTTTGGTGCGATCGGCACCACCATGACGGTCGATTACGCGCTGGAAGCGGCCAAATATGCGACCGCGCCCGGTCTGTCGGTCGAAACCAAGCGGCGGCTCGACCTGCTGCGCACCGCACTCACTTTGCCCGCCCCGACGACGCCGGGCGCAGCCCAGCAGTTGAACGACCTCTCGACCCGGCTTCAATCCACCTATGGCAAAGGCAAGGGCACGCTGAACGGCCAGCCGATCAACGGCAGCGACGTCGAAGAGAAAATGGGTTCCAGCCGCAATCCGCAGGAACTCAAGGAAATGTGGTTGAGCTGGCATGATAATGTCGGCGCGCCGATGCGCGGCGATTATGCCAAGCTGGTCGATATCGCCAATGCGGGCGCGAAGGAATTGGGCTTTGCCGACACCGGCGCGATGTGGCGGTCGAAATATGACATGCCTGCCGACGATTTCGCCAAGCTGACCGACAAGATTTGGGCCGAGGTGAAGCCCCTCTATGACGAGCTGCATTGCTACACCCGCACCAAGCTGAACGAGACATATGGTGCGGAGGTGCAGCCCGCGAGCGGCCCGATCCGCGCCGACCTGCTCGGCAATATGTGGGCGCAGGAATGGGGCAATATCTATGATGTGGTGGCGCCTGCGGGCGCTGGCGACTTGGGCTTCGATGTCGGTGACCTGCTCAAGGCAAAGGGCTTTGTCGAAACCAGGCCCGATCAGGTGGATGGCCCCGACACCCCGGAAAAGCAGCGGCGCGGCTATTGGGAAAAGCAGATGTTCAAGATCGGCGAGGGTTTCTATTCCTCGCTTGGGCTGGAGCCGCTGCCCGCGACCTTCTGGGACCGTACCCAGTTCATCAAACCGCTCGATCGTGAAGTCGTGTGCCATGCGTCGGCTTGGGATCTGGACAATAAGGACGACCTGCGCGTCAAAATGTGTACCAAGATCAACAGCGATGATTTCGTGACCATCCATCACGAACTGGGGCATAATTATTATCAGCGCGCCTATAACAAGAATCCCTATCTCTATCTGGACGGGGCCAATGATGGCTTCCACGAAGCGATCGGCGATTTCGTCGCATTGTCGATCACGCCCGATTATCTGGTGAAGATCGGCCTGCTCGATGCCGCCAAGGTGCCGGGCGCGGACAAGGATCTGGGGCTGTTGCTGCGGCAGGCGATGGACAAGGTCGCCTTCCTGCCCTTTGGCCTGCTGATCGACAAATGGCGCTGGGGCGTGTTCGACGGGTCGATCCCGCAGGACCAGATGCAGAAGGGATGGACCGACCTGCGCCTGCAATATCAGGGCATCGTTCCGCCTGCGCCGCGCGATGAGACGAAGTTCGATGCGGGTGGCAAATATCATATCCCCGGCAACACGCCCTATACGCGCTATTTCCTCGCTCGGATCCTGCAATTTCAATTCTACGAAGCAGCCTGCAAGCAAGCGGGCTGGAAGGGGCCGCTGCATCGCTGTTCCTTCTATGGCAACAAAGATGTCGGGGCCAAGCTGAACGCCATGCTGGAAATGGGGGCGTCCAAACCCTGGCCCGACGCACTGCAGACCTTTACTGGTACACGCACCATTTCCGGCAAGTCCATGAACGCCTATTTTGCGCCATTGCAAAAATGGCTGATCCAACAGAATAAAGGCAAGTCTTGCGGCTGGTAAAAGCAGCGTAAACTTCTTAGGGGCTGGTCTTCATGGACCCAGTTATCATCATCATTGCTTTGCTGATTTTCACCAGTGTCATCATGGCACTGGCGATGGGGGTAGCGTGGTTGCACTTCGGGCGGCAACGTCATGTGCGTAGCTGGGCGCTATCCTATGTTGCGGCAACCGGACAATGGCTGGCCAATGCAGGTGGTGCCGCACTGGGCAGCGGCGGTCTGATGGCCCTCACGTCCTGCCTGATCGTGGTGAGCGCATCCTTGATGCTCGTGGGCGTCCGGCAACGATCGGGGAAGCCGGTCCCATGGCTCGCGCTGATCCTCTGTGGTGCCGTCGTGGCCGCAGGTGGCAGCTATGTGGCGTTGATCGGGGACCGGTCGCTCCAGGGCATTGTCGTGCCATCTTATGTCGGCCTATTGATGCTGTGTTCGGCGATCGCACTTTGGCCCCGCAACCGGCGTTTCAGCGCGCCGGATATGGCCTTTTTCAGCATGAGCCTCATCCTCGCGCTGTTTGAAGCCGGGCTGGTTGCCAGTGCTGCAACGGATTTGGGTCGGGCGCCCGGTGAGGGGATGGCCCTGTATCGCGCTTTGCTTGGGCTGGGGCTTCCGTCCATCTATGTCGGGCTGGGCGTCGCCGCCGTCATGGTGGTGGCGGGCGACCTTGCCCATCAATTGCGCAGGCAGATGCGCCATGACCCGCTGACCAATGTATTGAACCGGCGCGGGCTGGACGAGTCCGCAAGCCGCGCCATCGCCCACGCGCACCGACACCAGCGGCCCTTGGCGCTGGTGGTCTGCGATCTGGATGGGTTCAAGGCGTTGAACGATGGGCACGGGCATATCGCCGGAGACGCAGCATTGTGCGGTTTCGCCCAGTTGCTGACCAATGCGGTGCGTCGCGGGGATATCGTGGCGCGTCTGGGTGGTGACGAATTTGGCCTGCTGCTGGTGGAGACCGATGCGGCGGCGGCGGCCGATGTCATGGAGCGTGTGCGCGCAGAGATTGGTTGCCTTGTCGTGCCGAATGCCCCGGAAGCCGCCTTGCGCGCGAGTTTCGGGGTGGCCGAGTTGCTCGCGTCCGACCAAAGCCTGGAGGATATGGTCGCGCGTGCCGATACGGCGCTGTATGATGCCAAGAAGGAAGGCAAGAACCGCGTCGCCATCTGGCGCGCGGCTGCCTGATTCTTGGTCCCCTGATCAGCGAAACGGCGGCTCGTTGAATGCGCGCAGCTTGCGGCTGTGCAGCTTCGCACCCTCCTTGCGCAGCAATTCGCAGGTCATCAGCCCGACGCGCAAATGGCCTGCAATCGCTTCCTCATAGAAGCGGTTGGCCTGCCCCGGCAGCTTGAGTTCGCCGTGGATCGGCTTGTCGGACACGCAGAGCAGCGTACCGTAAGGGACGCGGAAGCGATAGCCTTGCGCCGCGATCGTCGCCGATTCCATGTCGATCCCCACGGCACGCGAGAGGCTGAACCGCAGCGCCGAACTGGAATAGCGCAATTCCCAATTGCGATCGTCGGTGGTGACGACGGTGCCGGTGCGCAGACGACGGCGGAAATCTTCCTTGTCGCCGCCACCCAGCACAGCTTCGGCCGCGCTGGCCATCGCGACCTGAACTTCGGCGATGGCCGGGACGGGGATTTCCGGCGGCAGCATGGCGTCCAGCACCTTGTCGTCGCGCAGATAGGCGTGGGCCAGCACATAGTCGCCGATCCGCTGGCTGGGACGCAAACCACCGCAATGGCCAATCATCAGCCAGGCTTCGGGGCGTACGACCGCGAGATGATCGCAGATCGTCTTGGCATTGGCCGGGCCGACGCCGATATTGACGAGGGTGATGCCGCTGCGGTCGGGCGCGATCAGGTGATAGGCGGGCATCTGATGCCGGCGCCAGGCGCTGTCGGCGATCATCCGCGCAGGGTCGGCGGTTTCGGACGTGACATAGACGCCGCCAGCGCCCGACAGGGCGGTGAAGCGGCTGCCTTCGCGCTTTAGCTCCGCGCAGGCCCAGGCTACGAATTCATCGACATAACGATGATAGTTGGTGAACAATATATAGCGCTGCACATCCTCGGCGGGCGTGCCGGTATAATGTTTGAGCCGCGCCAGCGAGAAATCGGTGCGCAGCCCGTCGAACAGCGCCAAGGGTCGGTCGCCATCAGCGTTGGGTATGAACAGCCCATCGGCGATCTCGTCGCCAATCTCGGCCAGTTCGGTCGCCGGAAAATGCCGCGCCAATTCGGTCGGCGGCGTGCCGTCGAGCGCGCTGATGTCCAGCCCGTCCAGCACATAGGGGAAGGGGATTTGCTGGGTGCTGAGGCCCGTTTCCACCTCGACGCCATAGTCGCGGACCAAAAGGTCGATCTGTTCGGCCAGATAGTCGGCGAACATCGCCGGGCGGGTGATGGTGGTCACATAGCGGCCGGGCTTCGACAGGCGCGCGAACGATCGGCCGGGCGGCGGCATGTCGCTTTCGCCATGATAGATGATCCGCAGTTCGGGATAGCAGAAAAGCCGCTCGCTGCGCGCGGTGGCCGCAGGCACGCTGCCGTCGCGAGCGTAGGCGCGCATGGCCTCACGCAGATTTTCGATGGATGTCTGATAGATATGGTCGAGTTGCGCGACCGTCGCCTTGCCGATGCTCTGTGTCATCGCCCCCTGTTACCGTCTTTGCGTGACGGAAGGAAGACGCTTGCTGCAACAAAGGCGCGCTGGTTGTTCAGCGCGCCTTCGCAACGATTAGAGTTGGCCCAGCATATGGTCGGCCGACGAAACCTTATAATCGCCCGGTTCCTCGACATTGAGTTCGGCGACGACGCCGTCCTTGACGATCATCGAGAAACGCTGGCCGCGCGTGCCGAGGCCGAACTTGCTGCCGTCCATCGTCAGGCCCACCGCCTTGGCGAAATCGCCATTGCCATCGGCCAGCATCGTGACCTTGTCATCGGCACCGGCGGACTTGCCCCACGCACCCATGACGAACACATCGTTGACGGCGGTGCAGGCGATTTCATCCACGCCCTTGGCCTTGAGCGCATCGGCCTTTTCAACGAAACCAGGCAAATGCTTGGCCGAACAGGTCGGGGTGAAGGCACCCGGCACCGAGAAGATGGCGACGGTGCGGCCCGCAAAATACTCGTCCGAAGCCACGGCTTCGGGGCCGTTCTGGGTCATCTTGGTAAAGGTGGTGCTGGGCAAGCGTTCGCCTGTGGCAATGGTCATGGTCTTATCTCCTGGCCTTGTGTCGGGCGGGAGGTCGGGCTTGGCGGACCGACTGTCAAGGGGAGGGGGCATCATGCAAGCCGTCCTTGGCAATGTCGTGCGTCCGGCTATAGTCGGGCGATGGACCAGTCGCGCTTCTATGGTGGGCATTTCCTGCTCGCGCTTCCCGGCATGGACGACATGCGATTCGATCATTCTGTGATCGCCCTGTGCGTGCATGACGAACATGGCGCGCTGGGCATCGCCGTGGGCGAGGAAATGGAGGAGGTGCGGCTGCGCGACCTGCTCGAAAGTTTCGACATCGACAGCAGCGGCGTGCCGGACATGCCCGTGCTGCGCGGCGGCCCGGTCGAGCCGCGTCGCGGCTTTGTATTGCATTCGCTCGACTGGACGGGGCAGGATATGGTGCAGGTCGATGACCGCTGGGGCCTGTCGGGTTCGCTCGACATTTTGAAGGCGATCGGCGAGGGGAGGGGACCAAGCCGCTATCTCGTGGCGCTCGGCTATGCCGGATGGGGCGCAGGCCAGCTGGAGCAGGAGATGACCGGCGAGAGCTGGTTCCTGGCACCGGGCAACAAGGATCTGCTGTTCGAAACGCCCGCGCGCCGCAAATGGTCGGCCATCTTCGCGGCGATGGGCATCGATTCGTCGCATCTGGTGAGCGGAGCCGGGTCCGCCTGAGGGTCATCGGCGATAGGCACATAAAGACATCTTTATATTGCATTGCCATTAGGCCCGCCGCTTGGTAAAGCCCGGCCCATCGTCGCCGCCCGGCTCACGTCAGCGGTGCCAGCCTTTATTTGACTGACGGAGATATGCTCGTGGCCACCGTACCCGCCGCCCAGGCGCAGGATTACGTGATTGCCGATATCGGCCTCGCGACCTTTGGCCGCAAGGAAATGGATATTGCCGAAACCGAAATGCCGGGCCTGATGGCGCTGCGCGAAGAATTCGGTGCGTCGCAGCCGTTGAAGGGCGCGCGCATCACTGGTTCGCTGCACATGACGATCCAGACCGCTGTGCTGATCGAAACGTTGACCGCGCTGGGCGCGGAAGTGCGTTGGGCGACCTGCAACATCTATTCGACGCAGGACCATGCTGCCGCCGCGATCGCCGCGTCGGGCGTGCCCGTCTTCGCCATCAAGGGCGAAACGCTGCAGGAATATTGGGACTATGTCGAGCGCATCTTCGACTGGCACAATCATGAGTCCGGCGTCTGCAACATGATCCTGGACGATGGCGGCGACGCCACCATGTTCGCCTTGTGGGGCGCGCGGGTCGAGGCCGGTGAAGAATTGTTCACGCCGTCGAACGAAGAAGAGGAAATCTTCTGCGCGGTACTCAAGCGCGTTTTGGCCGAGCGTCCGGGCTGGCTGACCAAGACCGTCGCGAGCATCAAGGGCGTGTCGGAAGAAACCACCACCGGGGTTCATCGCCTGTATGAGCTGGCCAAGAAGGGCAAGCTGCCCTTCCCCGCGATCAACGTGAACGATAGCGTCACCAAGTCGAAGTTCGACAATCTCTATGGCTGCAAAGAGTCGCTGGTCGACGCGATCCGTCGCGGCACCGACGTCATGCTGGCTGGCAAGGTCGCCTGCGTCGCGGGCTTCGGCGATGTCGGCAAGGGCTCTGCCGCTTCGCTCCGCAATGGCGGCGCGCGCGTTCTGGTGACCGAAGTCGATCCGATCTGTGCCCTGCAGGCGGCGATGGAAGGCTATGAAGTCGTGACGATGGAAGAAGCAGCGCCCCGCGCCGACATCTTCGTCACCGCGACCGGCAACGAAGCCGTCCTGACCGTCGACCATATGCGCGCTATGAAGAATATGGCGATCGTGTCCAACATCGGCCATTTCGACAGCGAGATCGAGATTGCCGGCCTCGCCAACATGAAGTGGACCGAGATCAAGCCGCAGGTCGACGAAGTCGAATTCCCTGATGGCAAGAAAATCATCGTCCTGTCGAAGGGCCGCCTCGTTAACCTGGGCAACGCCACCGGCCATCCGAGCTTCGTGATGTCGGCCAGCTTCACCAACCAGACGCTGGCGCAGATCGAGCTTTGGACCAAGAGCGAGCAGTACGGCAACGACGTCTATGTCCTGCCCAAGCATCTGGACGAAAAGGTCGCCGAACTGCATCTGGAAAAGCTGGGCGTGAAGCTCACCAAGCTAAGCCAGCGCCAGGCCGACTATATCGGCGTGCCGGTCGAAGGCCCCTACAAGCCCGACCACTACCGCTACTAATATGATGAAGGGGGAGGGCGATGCCTTCCCCCTTTTTTATCTCGTCTCTTCGTCCAACCTGCAATTCTTTGCATCCCCGCTTCCCGCTGCGCCCGACTTGCGATAGTCGGGGCGGAATTATGTACAGGGACAGGCAGGTTCGGCGAAAGGGAGAGACGGCGTCATGATGACGCTCAGCCCCCTTGCCGCCATCATATTGGGTGTCGTGCTGGCCTTATGGCTGGCCGCGGCCGTCTGGGCGCTTGCCAGCGGACAGCGGATGCGGCGCGAGGGCATGCAGGCGCAGGGCAAGTTCGACCGGCTAGCCACATTGCTGGCGTCTGCGCCCGCCGCGCCGGTCATCATTCACCCTGACGGGCGGATGGAAGCGGCCGATCGCCTCGCCAAATGGCTGGGCAAGCCGCGTGTGCCGAACTTCGCCTCCGAACTGACGGCTGCCGACGGCGGGCTGGAGCCTGAGGACGCAGCGGCGCTGGCGGGTGAGATCGCGTCGGCGCAGCGTGCGGGCAAGAGCTTCGCGTTGCCGGTGCGCGGCGTGGGCTCCTCGCGGTTGCTGCTGATACGCGGTGCCCCCGCCGGGCCGGAACTGGCGTCCAATGGCGGCGTCGTTCTGTGGATATTCGACGCGACCGACAGTCAGGCGGAAATCCGCTCGCTCCAAAGCAAGGTCGAACAATTGAGCGACGCGCTCGAAGCGCTGGCGGGCCTGGTTGAGGCCGCGCCCTTCCCGATGTGGCATCGGACCCCGGATCTGCGCCTCAGCCTCGTCAACAGCGCCTATGTCGCTGCCGTCGATGGCGGCAGCGCGCATGACGTCATTGCCCAGGGCATCGAATTGGTGGAGCCTGTGGCCGGCCTCTCCGCGCAGGCCGCCGCCGCCGATGCCGTCGCGCAGGACGAGCCGATCGCACGAATGGTGCCCGCCACGATCGACGGCGAGCGGCGGACCATGCGCGTGGTCGACGTGCCGCTCGGCGTGGCCGGGGTGGCGGGCTATGCGGTGGACCAGCATGAACTGGAACAGGCGCGGGTCGAGCATCGACGACTGGAAGCGGCACAGCGCGACTTGCTTGATCGGCTGTCGGCCGGTGTCGCGCGCTTCGGGCCTGACCGGGCGCTGCGCTTCTGGAACCAGCCTTTCATCAGCCTGTTCGCGCTGCACCAGGAGCAACTGGCCGACTCCCCCTTGTTCGAGCGCGTGCTGGACCAGATGCGCGATGCGCGGCGCATCCCGGAACATCGTGATTTCCCCGCCTGGCGTGCGGAACGGCGCGACTGGTTCCTGTCGCCAGACCCGCGCGAGGAAAATTGGCTGTTGCAGGACGGCACCCATTTGCGCGTCTATGCCCAGCCCTTGCCCGATGGTGGCCTGTTGCTGATCTTTGAGGATCGCACCGAGCAGGTACAATTGTCGAGCGCGCGCGACACGTTGCTGCGGGTGCGGACGGCGACGTTCGACAATCTGTTCGAATCGATCGGCGTATTTTCATCCGACGGACGGTTGCAAATGTGGAACAGCCGGTTCCGCAGTATATGGGGCGCGACCGAGGAAATGCTGGCCAAGCATCCCCGCATCGACGACCTGATGCGTGATGTGCAGGCGCGGCTCGCCAAGCCGCAACAGGCCAATCTGGTCCGCGAACTGGTCCGCGCCGCCACGATCGAACGCAAGCAGCGCGCGGGCCATGTCGGCTTTGCTGATGGGCGCATCTTCGAATTTGCCGCCATTCCGCTTCCCGACGGTAATGCGCTCTTCACCATGCTCGACGTGACCGACAGTCGCCGGGTCGAACAGGTGCTGCGCGACCGCAACGAAGCGTTGGAGCAGGCGGATCAGGTCAAGACCGCCTTCGTCACCAATATGAGCTATGAACTACGCACCCCGCTGACCACCATCGCCGGTTTCGCCGAGATGATGAGCGCGGGCTATGCTGGCGAACTCAGTCCATCGGCAAAAGATTATGTCGACGGCATTCTCCAGAGCACGGGCCGCCTGGCGATGCTGATCGACAATGTGCTGGACCTGACACAGGGCGAGGCAGGCACTTTGCCGATCGAGCGCGCGCCCGTCGATCTGGCGGCGGTAGCGCGGGAAAGCGCCGCACGGCTCAGCAGTGACGCCAAAGCCAAGGGCATCGACCTCGCCGTCTCGCTGGAAAACAGCTTGGGCGTGGTCCAGGGCGATGCGCGGCGCATCGGCCAGGCGATCGACCATCTGCTCGACAATGCGCTGGCCCATTGCGGCAAGGGCGCGCGGGTGCTGCTCCATGGCGATGGCGGGGCAGACAAGGCGCGGATCGTGATTTCCGACAATGGTCCCGGCATCCCGACGGCGCAGCAGGATGCGATTTTCGATCCGACAGCGCGCGCGGGGCAAGCGCGGGCCGGGGGACGCGCAGGCATCGGCCTGCCGCTCGCCCGGCAACTGGCGCAGGCGCATGGCGGCACTTTGCAACTCGTATCCGAAACGGGGCAGGGAACCATGATCGTGATCGAATTGCCGCGTGGCTGACCGCGCCGTCCATCTGGCCGACGAACCGGCGATGCTCGACCTTGGCCAGCGCCTTGCCGTGCAGGCGCGTATCGGAGACGTGATCGCGCTCTATGGCGGATTGGGCGCGGGCAAGACGACGCTGGCGCGCGGAATCCTCGAAGCGCTGGGGCTGGAAGGCGAGGCACCAAGTCCGAGCTTCGCGATCGTCCAGCCCTATGATGTGCCCGAAGTCCGCCTGCCCGTCGCCCATGTCGATCTCTACCGGCTGGACGACGCGCGGGAGGCAGACGAACTGGCGTTGGGCGATTATCTCATGGACAGCCTGTTGATCATCGAATGGCCCGACCGGCTGGGCGATGCGCTGTGGTCCCATGCGCTGCGATTGACCATCGCGTTCGACCCGGATGGCGGACGGCGCTTGACAGCGGACGTGCCGGACGCTTGGACGGAGCGATGGTCACAGCTATGATCCCGCCCGCCGCCGCGCCCGCTTTCCTCGCCCGCGCGGGGTGGGGCGACGCCGCCATCGTTCCGCTCGCAGGGGACGCCTCCTTCCGCCGCTACTTCCGCGTCATCGACGATAGCCGCCGCGCGGTTTTGATGGACGCGCCGCCGCCACACGAAGATCCCCGCCCGTTCATCGCCATTGCCGAACACCTGCTGACCGACGGCTTTGCCGCGCCCCGCATATTGGCGCGCGATCTGGACGACGGGCTGGTGCTGATCGAGGATTTCGGCGACCTGCGGGTTAAGGAGCATCTCGACGCCCGGCCCGATGAGGAAATGGCCGTTTATGCCCGCGCGATCGACCTGCTCGCCGACCTGCACCGTCTGCCTGCCGCACCCGTGCCTGCCTATGACCGCGCTGTCTATCAGCGCGAAGTCGGATTGCTGACGGAATGGTATTGCCCGGCGATCGGCCTCGCGGTCGATCAGGACGCATATGTCGCAGCCTGGGACGCGGTGCTGCCGTTGGTCGAGCAATCGGCCAGCCCGATCGTCACGGTGCTGCGCGACTATCATGCCGAAAATATCATGCTGATCGACCGTGCGACGTCGCATGGCCTTGGCCTGCTCGATTTTCAGGACGCGCTCGCCGGGCATCCTGCCTATGATCTTGTCTCGCTGTTGCAGGATGCGCGGCGCGATGTGCCGCCTGCCGTCGAGGCTGCGATGCTGGCGCATTACAAAGCCGTGGCGACCCCGCCCGCCGATTTCGATGCGGCCTATGCGGTGCTGGGGGCGCAGCGCAATGCCAAGATCATCGGCATCTTCACCCGCCTGTGGCAGCGGGACGGCAAGCCGCGTTACCTTTCTTATCTGCCGCGCATGTGGGGGCTGCTGGAACGCGACCTCGCGCATCCCGCGCTGGCCCCGGTGGCGGACTGGTTCGCCGCCAACATCCCAGCCGACAAGCGCCATGAGGCGCTCACGGAGTTTGCGGCGGCATGATCGATACGGCGATGTTGATGGCGGCGGGGCTTGGCAAACGGATGCGCCCATTGACGGCCACCCGACCCAAGCCACTGGTCAAGGTGGCAGGTCAGCCGTTGATGGATCATGCGCTCGACCGGCTGGAAGCGGGCGGCATCCGCAAGGTGGTGGTGAACGTCCATTATCTCGCCGACACCGTCGAGGCGCATCTGCGCGCGCGCAAAAGCGGGGCGGAGTTTCTGATCTCGGACGAACGCGCCAAATTGCTGGAGACGGGCGGTGGCCTGGTCCATGCCAAGCCGCTGCTCGGCGACAAGCCCTTCGTCTGCGCCAATAGCGACAATCTGTGGATCGACGGGCCGCAGGATACGCTGGCGCTGATGCAGCGCCATTGGGATGCCGATCGGATGGACGCGCTGCTGTTGCTGGTGCCGCTGGCGCGGGCGAACTGCCATAACGGGCCGGGCGATTTTCACATGGATGCCAATGGGCGGCTGACCCGGCGCAAGAGCGCGCATGTCGCGCCCTTCGTCTTTACCGGCGTACAGATCCTATCCCCGTCGCTGCTGGTCGATCCGCCTGCCGACGTCTTTTCCACCAATATCTTCTGGTCCCGTGCGATCGCGGCCGGGCGGCTCTATGGTGTTTCGCACCAGGGGCTATGGTTCGACGTCGGCACGCCGCAGGCCATTCCCGTAGTCGAAGCCATGCTCGCCCATGGGTGATCGCGGACGCCCCGCGCTTTTCACGATCCCCGCGCATCGCGCCTTTGCCGACGCGCTGGTCGCGGGCATCATGGCGCGGCAGGGGCGCGATCCGCTGGCGCTGTCGCGGGGCATGATCCTGTTACCTAGCAATCGCGGCGTCCGGGCAGTGGCCGACGCTTTTGTTCGCGCGTCGGGCGGTGGATTGCTGCTCCCCCGGCTCATTCCGATCGGCGACCCGGACATAGGGGAGCAGGTCGGCGGGGCGCTCGATCCATTGGGCGAAGATGATCCCCTTGCGCCCGCAATCGCGCCGATGCAGCGGCAGATGATCCTAGCCCGTCTGGTGCAGCAGGCACAGCCCGGCATCGATGCCGGGCAAGCGTTGAAACTGGGGCAGGCGCTGGGACAGGTGCTGGACCAGATGCAGGTCGAACGGCTGACCCCCGACGCACTGCGCAAGCTTAGCCTTTCGGAAGAATTGTCAGGTCATTGGCAGAAGTCTCTGATCTTGTTCGAGATCATTATTGCGCGTTGGCCGGTCGAACTGGCCCGGCTTGGCTGCATTGATCTGGTCGATCGGCGCAATCGCCTGTTCGATCGGTTGGCCAAACGCTGGGCCGATGCGCCACCTTCGGGCTTCGTCGTGGCGGCGGGTATTTCGACCACGGCCCCTGCCGTGGCCGGACTGCTGCGCCGGATCGGCGAGATGCCGTGCGGCATGGTGGTGTTCGCCGGGCTGGACCAGCATATGGACGATGCCGCCTGGCAGGCGATCGGCCCGTTCGAGCCTGACCCAGTGACGGGGCGCGCGCCTGCCGGGCATGAGAGCCATCCCCAATATGCGCTCAAGCGCCTGCTCCATGCCATGAGCGCGACGCGCGACGATGTGGCGCAATGGCGCTGGGGCAGCGAACATGATGCGCGAGCGGTGCGCGGGCGCAACATCTCCAACGCGATGCTGCCGCCAAAGCTCACCAGCGGCTGGCGCGACCTGAAAACCGCCGATCGCTCGCTTGCCGGGGTTGAGGCGCTGGATGTCGCGACGCCGGGCGAGGAGGCGCAGGCCATTGCCATCGCCCTGCGTGAGGCATTGGAAACGCCGGGCCGCACCGCCGCTCTGGTCACGCCCGACCGGCAATTGGCGACGCGCGTGTCCGCGCATCTGCGCCGCTGGGGGATCGAGGCGGATGATTCGGCGGGCCTTCCGCTCTCCCGCCTGCCGCCGGGCACGTTGCTGATCGCGATGGCGCAGGCGGTGGCGGAGCGCTTTGCGCCGGTCGCGCTGCTGACGTTGCTCAAACATCCGCTGGTGATGCGTGGCGCGGGGCGGCTCGCTTGGCTGGAGGGCGTACGCGGCCTCGACCTGCTGCTGCGCGGCCCCCGCCCGCAAGCCGGGTTGATCGGCATCGACCAAACATTGCGCCCGCGCGAGGATGAGGACCGGCAAGGTGCCTTGCGCGAACAGGTGCGCGACTGGTGGCCGCAGGCGCGTGCGTTGCTCGAACCGCTGGAGCGCGCCTTCCTCGCAACGCCCGACCTGTCGGGCCAGCTTGCCGCCATCCGCGAGCAAGCGGGCGCGCTGACGGGCGACGCGATCTGGGCCGGGCATCAGGGGCAGGCCGCCGCCGATCTCTTCGCCGAGATGGAAGCGGCCGCGCCCGAAGGCCCGCGCCAGGCCGATATGCGCGCGCTGCCGGTATTGCTCGATCATATGCTGGGCGGCGTTTCCGTGCGCCCGCCGCAGGGCGGCCATCCGCGCATCACCATATTGGGCTTGATCGAAGCGCGACTGCAACAGGCCGATCTCATGGTGCTGGGCGGCCTCAATGAAGGCACCTGGCCGGGCTTGCCCGCGCCCGACCCTTGGCTCGCGCCGCGTATCCGCCGCGAACTCGGCCTGCCGGGGCTGGAAACCCGCATTGGCCTCGCCGCGCATGATTTCGCCAGCGCCTTGGGCGCCCCCCATGTCCTCATCACCCGTGCCCGGCGCGGTGGCAGTGGCCCGGCGGTCGCCTCGCGCTTCTGGCTGCGGTTGAAGGCCATGTCCGGCCCGCAATGGAAAAGCGCTGATCGCTATGCTGCGCTGGCACAAGCGATCGACCGACCCGATGGCCATCACCCGGCTTCGCGACCCGCGCCAGTGCCGCCTTTGTCCGTGCGGCCAAGGCTGATCCCGGTCACCGATGTCGATCGGCTCAAGGCCGATCCCTATGCTTTCTATGCCCGGCGCATCCTGCGCTTGGCTCGGCTCGACCCGGTCGATGCCGATGCGGGTCCGGCCTGGCGCGGGACGGCGGTGCATGAAATCCTCCAGCATTGGGCGGAGGCGGGCACGCTCGATCCCGCTGACCTGGAAGCCCGCGCGCAGGCGATGTTCGACCGGCCCGAAGTCCATCCCTTGCTCAAAGCCCTGTGGCAACCGCGCCTGATGGAGGCGATCCGCTGGATCGCGGCGGAGGTCGCCAAGGACAAGGCGGCGGGGCGCACCATATTGGCGGTCGAACGCGAAGGCCGGGCGGAGGTCGCCGATGTCATATTGATGGGCAAGGCCGACCGGATCGACCGACTGTCAGACGGCACGCTCGGCATCATCGACTACAAGACCGGCAAGCCGCCCAGCGCCAAGATGGTGAAGGCGGGCTATTCGTTGCAACTCGGTCTGCTGGGTGTCATCGCCGAAATGGGCGGTTTTGCGGGGCTGGGGGATCAACAACGCGCGGCCGACTTCGAATATTGGTCGCTTGCCAAAAAGGGCGACCAGTTCGGCTATCGCGAAAGCCCAGCCGATCCGACCGGCAGCCGCGGCAAGATCGTCACGTCGAGCTTCACCGCCCATGCCCATGAACAATTCAGTGGATTGGTCGAGGCCTATCTGCTCGGCAGCGCGCCCTTTACCGCGCAACTCAACCCCGAAGTCGCCAATTATGGCGATTATGACCAGCTGATGCGGCTGGAGGAATGGTATGGCCGCGACGATGGCTAAGGCGCGCCCGCTCCAGAAGTTGCTCGGCAATCAGGCGCAGGCCGCCGCGCCCGACGCCCATGTCTGGCTATCCGCGTCGGCGGGCACGGGCAAGACCCATGTGCTGACGGCGCGCGTATTCCGCCTGCTGCTGCAAGGCGTGCGCCCGGAAAATATCTTGTGCCTGACCTTCACCAAGGCAGGTGCGGCGGAAATGGCCGATCGTATCCATGATCGGCTCGCCGCCTGGGTGCAGATGGATGATAAGGGGTTGTTCGCCGATCTTGAGGCTTTGGGTGAAGAGTCCGGCCCCGATGCCCGCGAACGCGCCCGCCGCCTGTTCGCCGAAGTGCTGGAATCAACGGGTGGTGGCTTGCGCATCCAGACCATCCATGGCTTCTGCCAGCAATTGCTGACCGCCTTCCCGTTGGAGGCGGACTTGGTGCCCGGTTTCCGCCCGCTCGACCAGCGCGAGCAGAGCGCATTGGCGCGGCAGACCTTGGCCGACATGGCGGTGCGCGCGCAGGAGCAGGGCGACAGCGCGTTGATCGGCGCGCTGCAGGCGATCAGCCTGAGGCTGGGCGAGGGTGGGGCGGAATATTTCCTGCTGCGCTGCGCTGCGCGCGTCGATGCGCTGGCGGCACTGCCCGATCCCATCGCGCCCTGGCTCGCGGGCCAGTTCGATCTGCCGGAAGGGGATATTGATCAATGGCTTGCTGACCAATGTTCCGATGATGTCTTCGACATGCTGACCTTGTCTGCGCTGGTCGCCGCCAATGTCGCCTGGGGCAAGGGGCGGGGGCTGGAACGCTGTGACCGGATCGCTGCTTGGCGCGCCGCCGATCCCACCACGCGCGCGGCCACCTTGGCCGATCTGCACCGCGCCTGGGCCAAGACGGATGGCGATCTGATTGAGGCGAAGGGGTGGGTGCCGCCGGACGATGGCTATGGTGCCTTGTCTACGCGCCTGCATACGCGCTGCGCCGAATTGCTCGCGACCAAGGCCCGCGCTGATTATGCCGCGTTGCTGGCGCAAGGGCTTCATGCCGGACGCGCCTATGCCATGGCCTATGCCGAGGGCAAGCGGCTGGCAGGGGCCGTCGATTTCGAGGATCTGATCGCGCGCGCCGCTCGCCTGCTGGAACAGGACGGTATTGCCGAATGGATCCGCTACAAGCTTGACCAGCGGATCGACCATATTTTGGTCGATGAGGCGCAGGACACCAACGCCGCGCAATGGCGCATCGTTCGCACATTGGCCGAAGAGTTTTTCGCAAGTGAATGGGAATCGGGTGAAAAAATCCGCACCATCTTCACCGTCGGCGATTTCAAACAGGCGATCTTCGGCTTTCAGGGGACCAGCCCCGCCAATTTCGCCGCTGCGCAAATCCTGTTCCAGCGCGATGCCGATCAGTCGGGGCACAGGCTCCACGACCTGTCTCTGGACCATAGTTTCCGCTCGACCCCTGCGGTGCTGGACGTGGTGGACCGTACCATCGCGACCCTCGATGCAGGGCGGCTGGGGCTGCAACCGGGCGATGTGCGCCACATCAGCGCCAATCTCCACCCCGGCGAAGTGCAATTGTGGAAGCCGGTGATCGCGGGCCTATCTGACGATGCCGAGGGTGAGGAAAATTGGGCTGCCGATCAGGAACGAAAACTGGCCGAGAATATCGCGCGGCAGATCAAGAACTGGATCGATGACGGGCTGATGCTCGAGAGCCGGGGCCGCCCGGTGCGCGCTGGCGACATCATGATCCTGGTGCGTCGCCGCAATGAACTGGCGCGGCTGATCGTCGCCCGCCTTTACGAAGAAAAAGTCGCGGTTGCGGGGATCGACCGCCTGCGGCTCAATGCGCCGCTCGCCGTGCGCGACCTGCTCGCCGCGCTGCGCTTTGCGGTGCAGCCGGAGGATGATCTCAACCTCGCCGCGCTGCTGGTATCGCCCTTGATCGGCTGGACCCAGGACGACCTCATGACCCGGCTGATCGGGCGGCGTGGCGGCTTGTGGCGGCATCTGACGCGCTCCCTCGATGATGGTCTGCTTCAACCCCTGCGCGACCTGCTGGCGGTGGCGGATTTTTCGACGCCCTATCGCTATCTCGAAGCGATCCTGTCCGGGCCGATGGATGGCCGCCGTCGCCTGATCGACAGGCTGGGCACCGAAGCGGCGGACCCGATCGAGGAATTGTTGAACGCCGCTCTGGGGTTCGAGCAGGACGATCACCCCTCGCTCCAGCGGTTCATCGACTGGTTCGACCGGGGCGAGGTCGACATCGTGCGCGATGCCGCGGCTCAGGGCGATAATCTGCGGCTGTTGACCGTGCATGGGGCCAAGGGCTTGCAGGCCCCCATCGTCATTCTCGCCGATGCCTGTCTCGATCCCGATGCGGGCAACCGGATGGACGGGCTGGAATGGAACGGCCTGCCGATCCTGCCGCCGCGCAAGCCCGAACGGCAGGGACCGATCGGCGACCTCGCCGAAGAAGCGGCGCGGGTCGAGCGGCAGGAGCATTGGCGGCTGCTCTATGTCGCGCTGACGCGGGCGGAGGAGCGGCTGGTGGTGGCCGGATCGCTTGGCCCGGCGGCCAAGGGGCAGGTGAAGCCCGAAAGCTGGTATGGCGCGGTCGAGGCAGCGATGGAATCGCTTGGGGCACCGTGGGAAGACGACCCCATCTGGGGCCAGATGCGTCGCTGGCGAGGCACCGAGCATCTCCCGGCCGCCAAGGCAGATACGGAAGTGGCCGAGGCGCGCGACAACGTCACGGAACCAACATGGCTGCGCCAGCCAGCGCCAGTCGAAGCGCGCCCTCCGCGTCCGCTCGCGCCATCGGCAGCGGTGGAGGATGACCAGCCCTATCCGCCGCCGACCCCGGCGATGCGTGCAGCCGCCGATCGGGGCCGCTGGCTCCATGCGCTGTTCGAACGGCTACCCGCCGTGCCGGTCGATCGTCGCCGCGATGCGGCTGACCGCTGGCTGGCTCAGCAAGGCGCGGCTGACGCCGCGCTGCGCCAGGAGGTGATCGACCAGGCGTTGCGCGTGATCGAAGCGCCCGATTTCGCCGGATTGTTCAGTCCCGATGCGCTGGCCGAAGCGCCGATCGCGGCGGTGGTCGGCGAAGCGGTCATTGCAGGCACGGTCGACCGGCTGTGTGTCGGCGCGGATCGTGTCCAGATCGTCGATTTCAAGACCGGGCGGGTTGCTCCGCTGACGCTGGCCGAAGTGCCGATCGCCCATATCCGCCAAATGGCGGCCTATGTCGCGGCGCTGCAGGTCATCTTCCCCGATAGGGCGATCGAGGCAGGGCTGCTCTACACCAGCGCCCCGCGTCTCATCATCCTGCCGTCCGCCCTGCTCGCCGCGCACAAGCCCGGCTTTGTGCCCGCGCAGGAGAATTTGCCGCTCCCGCCCGTTGAGCCGGGCGAGCAGGCGTCCTAGATAGCACGCAACGCAAGGAGAATAGAGACATGGCCACCAAGGCAGTAACCGACGCCAGCTTTCAGCAGGACGTGATCGACGCCGACAAGCCCGTACTTGTTGATTTCTGGGCCGAATGGTGCGGCCCGTGTAAGATGATCGGCCCGGCTCTGGAGGAAATTTCCGAGGAACTGGGTGACAAGGTGGTGATCGCCAAGGTCAATATCGACGAAAATCCCGACGCGCCGGGCAAATATGGCGTGCGCGGCATCCCGACGATGATCCTGTTCAAAAATGGCGAAGCCGCCGCGACCAAGGTCGGCGCCGCGCCCAAGAGTGCGCTCAAGAGCTGGCTCGAAAGCGTCCTGTAAGATCGATGCAGGCGGGGCAGGGTTAGGGGAACAAGATATCCGCTGCCCTGTCCCACAAGCGCGGCGAAGATGCGCCCAGCAGACCCCGGCGCGTATCGCCGACTTGATAGGGTGATCCGTCGAGCCGCTGACAGCAGCCGCCCGCTTCGTTCAGGAACAATGTGCCCGCCGCATGGTCCCAGGGCAGGGTGCGCGCGAACACCGACACATCATTCTGCCCCAGCACCAGCCGGGGATATTGTTCGGCGGCGCAGCGAGGAATGTCCACCAGCGCGAAACGGTCCTGCGATCGCCGCTGAATATCCGCCCGTTCCTCCGGCGTCATGAAATAGACGGCCAGCGCCGCGATCGGCAGCTCACCGCCGCTCTCGCGCGCCTGCACTTGTTCCCCGTCGATATGGCTGCCCCCGCCCAGCATGGCGTGGCACAGGCGGCCAGTCAGCGGATCGAGGATCCACCCCGCCAGCGTCGCGCCGCCATCGGCCAGCGCGATCATGATGCCGAAGGGCGGATTGCCCGCCGCGAAATTGCCGGTGCCGTCGATCGGGTCGATGATCCAGTTCAGCCCTTCACCCGCCCGGTCGAGGATCGTGGGATCGCCCGCGCAGGCTTCCTCGCCGATGATCCCGGCTTCAGGCAGGATCGCACTCAGCCCTTCGGCCAGGCGGATTTCGCTTTCCTTGTCGGCGATGGTGACGAAGTCGTTTGCCGCCTTCTCGCTAATCTCATGACGCGCCAGATTCTGGTAGCGCGGCATGACGATGTCGCGCGCGACGTCGCGCATCAGGGCGACGACGGGGGCGTGGATATCGAGCTGCATCAGCTTCGATAATCCGCGTTGATCGCGATATAACCATGGGTCAGATCACAGGTCCACACCGTCGCGCGGCCCTCGCCCAGACCCAGATCGACGCCAATCTCGATATCCTGCCCCGTGAGGTGCGCGGCCACCGGCGCTTCGTCATAGCCTTCGACCGCCAGGCCGCCGGTCGCCACCTGCGTCGCGCCGAAGCGGATCGAGAGCAGGTCGCGATCGGCCGGTTCGCCCGCCTTGCCGATGGCCATGACGACCCGGCCCCAATTGGCGTCCTCGCCCGCCAGCGCGGTCTTGACCAGCGGCGAATTGGCGATCGACAGGCCGATACGATGCGCGCTTTCGTCGCTCACCGCGCCTTCGACGCTGATTTCGACGAATTTGGTCGCTCCCTCGCCGTCGCGCACGACCAGATGCGCGAGCTGGCGGCAGATGTCCGACAGCGCGGCGTGGAAGGCGTCTGCCCCCGCATCGTCCATGCTGGTCATCGGCGCATTGCCCGCCTTGCCAGTGGCAAAGGCCAGCACCGTGTCGCTGGTCGAGGTGTCGCTATCGACGGTGATGCAGGCAAATGTCCGCTTGTTCGCCGCCGACAGCATGTGTTGGAGCAGCGCCGGATCGATCGCTGCGTCGGTGAAGATATAGCCCAGCATCGTCGCCATATCGGGGGCGATCATGCCCGATCCCTTGATGATGCCGACCAGTTCGACGCGCGTGTCGCCGATCATGGCGGAGGTATGGGCACCCTTGGCATAGGTGTCGGTGGTGCCGATGGTCGTAGCCGCTGCCTCCCAGCCGCACGGTTCGGCAACGAACGCCGCTTCGAGGCCCGCTTCGGCCTTGTCAATGGGCAGGGGCACCCCAATCACCCCGGTTGACGAGACCATTATGTCGGAAGGCAGGCAGCCCAGATGGTTCGCCACCTTGGCCGCAATCGCCTCCACCGCCGCGCGGCCACGATGGCCGGTAAAGGCATTAGCATTGCCCGCATTGACCACCAGCGCGCGCGCCGACCCCAGCGGGATGGCGTCACGGCACCATTCTACTTCGGGCGACGGGCACAGGCTCTGCGTCGTCACACCGGCGACCGCCGTGCCGGCATCCAGTTCGACATAGGTGAGGTCGCAGCGGTCCCAGTCCTTGTACCGCGCCTGCGCCACGCGCAGCGTCACGCCCGCGATAGAGGGCAGGGCGGGGAAGTGGGCAGGGGCGAGGGGGGAGCGCTTGTTCATTGGCGCGGGATGATGGAAATTGCTGCGTGCGTCAATCCGCCGAGGGGGGTGGGGAACGGGCCGCCGCCAGATATTCTGGCCCTCGCTGATTGCCTCGAAACATGTCGAAAGATGCGCCTCGCAAATCTCACAGCAGTCTTTGTTGGTGGAGTTCGCCAATGGAGATAGCTTCGATCTGGACGCGCTTTGATTGACTAACCGCTGAGCGCTCCCTAAATCGCCGCGCATGTCTGCGCGCCTGCCCATCACTGGGCAACGCCTCCCTTTTGAGTCAGGAATGTCCATGTTCGGCGCACTCGCCAAGTCCATCTTCGGTTCGTCCAACGAACGCTATGTGAAGTCGCTGGGCAAGATCGTCGATCGGATCGCCTCGTTCGAACCATCGGTGCAGGCATTGAGCGATGCGGATCTGGCCGCGCAGACGGCGCGGTTCCGTGAGCGACTGGCCGCCGGCGAGACTCTGGACGATCTGCTGCCCGAAGCCTTTGCCACGGTGCGCGAAGCGTCCGTCCGGGTGCTCGGCATGCGCCATTTCGACGTGCAGATGGTGGGCGGTATCGTCCTGCATCGCGGCGAGATCGCCGAAATGCGCACGGGTGAGGGCAAGACCCTGGTGGCGACGCTGGCGACTTACCTCAACGCGCTGGAGGGCAAGGGCGTCCATGTCGTCACCGTCAACGACTATCTCGCCAGCCGTGATTGCGACTGGATGGGGCAGGTCTATCGTTTCCTGGGACTGACCACCGGCGTCATCGTGCCCAACATCAGCGAGGATCAGCGCCGCGCCGCCTATGCCGCCGACATCACCTATGCGACGAACAACGAACTCGGCTTCGACTATCTGCGCGACAATATGAAATATGACCGTGCGTCGATGGTCCAGCGTCCGTTCAACTATGCGATCGTCGATGAAGTGGATTCGATCCTGATCGACGAAGCGCGCACGCCGCTCATTATTTCCGGCCCGACCGACGACAAATCCGAGTTGTATGTCTCAGTCGATGCGATCGTGAAGCAGGTCACGGAAGCCGATTATGAGAAGGACGAAAAGCAGCGCTCCGTCACCCTGACCGAGGATGGCACCGAGCGGATCGAGCGTCTGCTGGAGGATGCCGGGCTGCTGCAGGGCACCAACCTCTATGACTTTGAAAATACCCAGGTGGTGCATCATGTGAACCAGGCGCTGCGCGCCAACGTCATGTTCCGCCGCGACATCGATTATATCGTCAAGGACGGCAAGGTCATCATCATCGATGAATTTACCGGTCGCATGATGGATGGTCGCCGCTGGTCCGATGGCCTGCATCAGGCGGTGGAGGCCAAGGAAGGCGTCCAGATCGAGCCGGAAAACCAGACTCTCGCCTCGGTCACCTTCCAGAATTATTTCCGCATGTACCCGAAGATTTCAGGCATGACCGGCACCGCTTCGACCGAAGCGACCGAGTTTTACGAAATCTACAAGATGAACGTCGTGACCATCCCGACCAACAAGCCGGTGCAGCGGATCGACGAACAGGACAGTTTCTACAAGAATATCGAGGACAAGTTCCGCGGCATTGCCCGCACGATCAAGGAACATGCCGAAAAGGGCCAGCCGGTGCTGGTCGGCACGGTCTCGATCGAAAAGTCCGAAATGCTGTCGGAATTTCTCAATCAGGAAGGCGTGCCCCACGCCGTTCTCAACGCCCGCTTCCATGAGAGTGAGGCGCACATCGTGGCGCAGGCCGGACGCAAGGGCGTGGTGACGATCGCCACCAATATGGCCGGTCGCGGCACCGATATTCAGCTTGGCGGCAATCTGGAACTGCGCGTCGAGGACGAACTGCGCGATGTGCCAGAAGGCCCGGAGCGCGACGCCGCAATCGAGCGGATGAAGGCGGAAATCGCTGCTGAGAAGGCCGAAGTACTGGCCGCCGGCGGTCTGTTCGTGCTGGCGACCGAGCGGCATGAAAGCCGCCGCATCGACAATCAGCTGCGTGGCCGTTCGGGCCGGCAGGGCGATCCTGGCCTGTCGCGCTTCTACCTCAGCCTCGACGATGACCTGATGCGTATCTTCGGCCCGGACACGATGTTCGCCAAGATGATCCGCTCCAACCTGGAAGATGGCGAAGCGCTGCCCCCGTCCAAATGGCTGAGCAAGGCGATCGAGACTGCGCAGAAGAAGGTCGAGGCGCGCAACTACGACATTCGCAAGCAGGTCGTCGAATATGACGATGTCATGAACGACCAGCGCAAGGTAATCTACGAACAGCGCTCCGACATCATGGATGCCGATACGGTGGACGACGTCGTCACTGACATGCGCCATGAAACGGTGAACGACATTGTCGGCGCATCCTGCCCGCCCGGCACCTATCCCGAACAATGGGACATGGTGAAGCTCAAGACCCGCACCTCCGAAATTCTGGGGCTGGAGGTTGATTTCGACGCTTGGATGGCCGAGGATTCGATCGACCCGGAAATGATCGAGGAACGGCTGACCGCCATGGCCGACGAAGCCGTCGCCGAGAAGGTCGCCAATGTCGATTCGGCCGACTGGCACATGATCGAAAAGTCGATCCTGCTGCAGAGCCTGGATCATCACTGGAAGGAGCATCTGGCGACGCTCGATGCGCTGCGCCAAGTCGTCCATCTGCGCGCCTATGCGCAAAAGACGCCGATCAACGAATATAAGCAGGAAGCCTTCGCGCTGTTCGAACGGATGCTGGAAAATATCCGCGAGGATGTGACTGGATCGATCGCACGGGTCCAGTTCCGCATGGACGAAGCGCCGTTGCCGCAATTCGACCTGCCGGTGCTGCCGGACTTCATCACCACCCATATCGATCCCTTTTCGGGCGAGGATAACAGCGCCGACATCGACGCCGGGCAATGGGGCGGGATCACCACGACCATCCCGAGTCGGCCGCTCGACACGGCACCCG
Organism: Sphingobium sp. D43FB; assembly: GCF_002312805.1. Classification (GTDB taxonomy): domain Bacteria; phylum Pseudomonadota; class Alphaproteobacteria; order Sphingomonadales; family Sphingomonadaceae; genus Sphingobium. The sequence continues at coordinate 156,775 of NZ_NMUA01000009.1, forward strand.
ATAGCGACTTCGCCAATCTCGACATCAGCCGGAATGCGCTTTGCCCATGCGGGTCGGGCCAGAAATACAAGCATTGTCACGGCGCCTTGGCCTGATCCTGCGTCGGGCGGATGGGTAAGGCCGTCTGCCTATGGCTAACATATGGTTGACCAGATGACGCATGGTTTCGGTAATGAAACCAGCTGATAACTACGGCTGATCCTGGGGGGAAACCGGGAGAAGGCCATGACCAACACGTCCATTCGTCCACAAGGTGACCGCCGTCGCGAAAGTCGCTTCGTCGCCAATGCGCCAGCGACCCTGCTATGGGACGGGGTCAGCAGCCCAGTCACCATCTTGAACATCTCGGTCTATGGTGCGCTGCTAGGCGGCCTTCATGTTCCGCCGGTCGGTGCCCGTGTGACATTGATTGGCGATCATCTGGAAATATGCGGCACGGTCATCTGGCAAGGTGATGATCGATGCGGCCTTCTGCTCAGCCGTGCCGTTGATCCCCTGGCCGTGATCGACGAACCATCCGTGCGCACAATCGAACCGCCCATCACGCTACGCCGGGTCGCGCCTGGCCGTTATGGCTGAGGGTACGAAGTCACTGGCCGTAAGCAACGAGTGGGTCGGCGGTGATCAAATGTTGGTCTGTGGCGTGAACGGTGCATAGGGATATTGGGTTCGAACATTGCGGGCTTACTGCTGTAAAGCTCATAAGCTCCGTTCAATCCTGAACCGAAGCCCGCCCATTATCGTCGTGAAGCCCGTTGGTGGTGAGATGCCTGAACCGGATCGCGTCGCTCCACCCATTATCGGATTGGCATCGTTGCAACATAACGTCGAACGGTTCTACGGATAAAAGGATTGGCGAGCCTTCGCTACGCGCCTACGCGGACCCAGGCAGCGTGAGTATGGCTAACTAAGGTGGCCTGTTTCGATCCGATGCCCGCTAGCGCCCCTAGCGAGGCTCTTAAGCCATCTGCCCAATACCAAAACCAAGCCCGTCTCTTGGCATCTCGCGGGTATTGGTCGGGGTGACGAGCGCTACCCTAGGCTGGTACCCGTAGAGCGCTGGGGTTATTGAAAGCAGTAAGGGCTGATCGTACCTCGTTGTAGGTATCGAACCGCAGCGATTGATCGCTACCGCTACGGGGTGAAACCGCCTGCCCACCGTAATTGTCGCTAACTTGTTGAAAACAATGGTGGACGCACTTGGGCTCGAACCAAGGACCCGCTGATTAAGATTCCCCAAATGTGAGAATATTGTGCAGCAAATTCAAGCACTTGATTGCATCCGTTCATTAGCTGCTGCACAATGTTCCACTGCATTATCGTTTCACGACAAGGGTCGATAGCTCAAAATTGGACACACTGTGTTGGCTTTGGTTCATTCCGTAGAGAAGTAGAGCTTTAGGTGTCCTGCCCGAAGCGACGCCCCCGTTGCTCGCGCGTTTGACGTCGAAGATCACACCGAAGCGGCCGATAGGCGGGGCGGAAAAGGGCGGCCAAGATGCATTCCTTTTCGGATGGAGGAAACGAGCAGTCGCCGTCGGTCGATGGCGCAAGGTGAGGGAATTTATCCCTGCCAATCGGGAGGGACGATCCACCATTGTGAGGATGTCGGTCATCGCTGAGCGCCGACGATGCCTGTAAATTTGGACATGGTTCGAAGGCAGACGGTAGGTCGTACGCCGCCCAGCATCGTGACCCCAAGATAGATGTTGCGCTGGAGGTTCGCGTCATGATCGGTCCCGATCGCCACAGGTACGGTGTGGTTCTCGTCAGATCGCGGCCGGATCCAAAGGACGGGATGTCCAATCCATGATAGTCCCAGTCGTCCAGATCGCATCATTGCCTCGCCCTGCGGTATAACGCGGACCTGCCAGCCATAAAGCCGGGCGAAGCGGAGCAAGCGCGACCAAAGGTCGTCGCAGGGAAGGCATTGTGGCGCAGTCGTCATCTCGAGCGTGAAAAGCATAGCTCCGCCACGCAGCATCTCTGCGAAATCGGGCGGGAAGGCTTTGGTTTGCGGTACTCGGGCAGGCCACGTCTTAAGGTCGGTAGTAGTTGGACTGCTGCCCCTTCGCTGGCTGGGATGGAGGCCCTGCTGGAGTCTGCCAGGAATAAGAAGCTGGGAAGGCCGGCCGTGAGGCAGATTGAAATCGACTTGAATGTAAGGTTAAAATGCCTTACAATGCCGTACGAAAGGATCACTCTCATGAACGCGCTGACCGTCACGGCAAAAGGCCAGATCACCCTTAAAAAGGAAATAATGCGGCATCTGGGCATCCATCCGGGCGACAAAGTCGCGGTAGAAAAACTTGCCGACGGGCGCATCGAGATCAGGCCCGTAAAGCCTACGGGCAAGATTTCCGAGGTGTTCGGCATGCTCAAACGCCAAGGCCAACGGCCGGTGTCTATCGAGGAGATGAATGAGGTTATCGCCAAGGGCTGGGCCGGCGCACTGTGAAAATCATCGCCGACACCAACATTCTGGTGCGCGCGATCACTGACGATCATCCTGTGCAGAGCCCGCTGGCGCAGGCGCAGCTCAACCAGGCTGAGATCGTAGCCATCACGTTGCCTACACTGTGTGAACTTGCCTGGGTCCTGAGCCGCAGCTACAAAATTTCTCGCATCGATCTCGCCGCGATGCTGCGCCGTCTCTGCGCTGCCGATAACGTAAAACTCGAACAAGCCTCGGCGGATGTTGGTCTCGCATTTCTCGACGCCGGCGGTGACTTTGCCGACGGCGTAATCGTGCATGAGGGCAACTGGCTGGGCGGACAGATGTTCGTCAGCTTTGATGCCGATGCCGTTCGGATTGCAAAAGCCCAGGGACAAGCGACCCATATTCCCGCCTGACGTGCATCCAAATGCGAGGATCGCCGCAGTTCGAGCCTCCTGGTCTATGTCTCCGCTTGCCATGCAAAGGGTGTTGAAACGCCTCCGGCGACTCGCTTTGACTTAGTGATCCGCTCGATAGGCATAAACCCAGTCTCTCGTGATCAAACCCTGAGGCAACAGGACGCCGCGACTTTCTGATCGCTGCAGAGCGACTTAGGCGCGCGGGGAGACATCCTGCGATGCATGTTCCGCGGCGATCAGTCGCGAAGTTTCGCTCACTGTGTCGGTGCGGCCTCAGAATTGGCTTTTCGCGGAGGCTTGGTCTTTCGATTGGGCGCCTTCGCATTGGCTTTGCGCGGCCGCGTCAACTTGGAAGAGCCGGATTCGCTCGACAACCCATCGGCGGGGTAGCACCTCGAAACCCTTGGCTTTGTCGGAATGCTTGATGATTTCGATCGTCCACTTTCCCATGCCGACGAGCGCCTACCGTACCTTTTGCCCGCATAGCCGCCATCCGCGAATACATGGCGCAGCCAGGGGAAACGGGTCCGGATTGCGGACAGCACATCGACAGCTCCATCGCGATCCTGAATGTCGGCAGCGTGGACGAGGATGAAGATCAGAAAACCGCAGGTGTCTGTCAGAATGTTACGTTTGCGGCGTTTGAACTTCTTGCCAGCATCAAAGTCCGAAATTCCGCCACCTTCCGTGGTCTTCACCGACTGGCTATTGATCACGCCAGCGCTGGGCGAGGCTTCCCGTCCTTCGATTTCCCGCAAGTTCATAACCAACACGGTGTTGATGGATTCGAACAGACTGAAATTGCGGCAGGCGTAGAAGTGGCGCCGTACAGTCGACACCGGAGGAAAGCATTTGGGCAAAAGTCGCCACGCGCACCCGCTCGCGGCAACAAACAGCATCGCGTTCAGGACTTCGCGCATGTCTGCCGTTTGAGGTCGGCCTCCACGCCTTGCTGGAGGCAAGAATGGTGCTGCCACCCCCCCACTCAACATCAGTCATATCCGATGGATATCGCAGTCCCTCCTGGTTATGCCCGTACCGGGCAATACCAGTCCATGTCACCATTCACTCCATCTCTTCGGAATGAGGCGTGAATCACAACATGCTGGTATTGCTCAACAACTTTCGGATCGGACTCTAAAAGGCACCTGGCTCAATTACAAGACCCCGCCAACGGGGGATGCTGGCGGGGTCAATCGGACGGCTGATAAGTGGGGGAAAATTCGCCGTCTGATATTACGATAACACCCTTCTGCTGCTGATGTTCCCACGCTTATTGCTTTCGTGTCGCCCGGCAGTGATTCCCGCTCACCATCAGTCGATCTTGTGGCGCGCTGTCGTCAAATATCGCCACCGCACAAGGAACTCGTTTGAATGCCGTGGGGCAATACCGTGCCGCCCCATGGCAGAGGCTGTATTCCCGCGCTTTATCTGATCAAGCAGGTTCGGCCACCGCTTGCTCTTTCGGCTTTCTGCCACGCTTGGCAGGCATGTCTGCTTTAGGTGCGGCTGTCGGCGTCCGGCGCTTCTGGCCCAAGCCAATCCGAAGCGCCATATCCTTGCGCTGTTGCGCGTAGTTTGGTGCCACCATTGGATAATCGCTAGGCAAACTCCACTTGGCCCGATACTCCGCTGGCGTCATCTGATAATGTGTCATCAGGTGGCGCTTGAGCAACTTGAGCTTCTTCCCGTCTTCAAGGCAGACGATATAGTCGGGCTTTATTGACGCGCGGACGGCGACGGCAGGCTCCTGTTTCGGGGTCTCCGGCGTGCTGGGTGTACCAAGAGCGAAGAGAGCAGCGTGAACATTGCCAATCAATGCTGCAACGTCACCCACTGACACCGAATTATTGGAAACATGTGCCGCGACAATGTCGGCGGTGAGGGTAACAAGCGTATCTTGTTCGAAGATTGTGCCAGTCATACGACCCATTCTTTCTCGTTTTCAATCAGGCCATGATGCCTCGATCAAGAGGCGGCGATATCCTATATATAAGGCGCATGAGTAAATATTAAAAACCAGAAGTGAGGGGGAATTTATCAGTTAACTGAAACGGATGCTATTTCTAGAAATCGTGAATAACTTGCGAATGCGGCAGATGTATAGATTTTTCTAGAATTAATTTATAATAGTAAATTAAAAAATATGAATTTTTATGACATGGTAATAAATTGATAGTTATAAAATAGTTACAAGATAAACATCTAAAATATTTAAATACTGAATATAGTAAAAATGCAAAGATTGCAGTTCATACACTATCTTCACTGTATTATGAATTAATGATATTTTATCGTAGCCATTTTTAATAGCGCATGGTCAAAAGGCTTGGGCCAACCTTCCTCATGGCGGAGCCACCGTCATCCACTAGCGGCTCGGAGGGGAACGACTCGCACTGAAGGTGACGACCAGGGGTCTGTAAGTGCCATGCGCTGCTGACCTCAAAATAATTAACTGCGGGTGACGCTGCATCGCCCAGGCATGTTGAGCCTCATGTCGGGGCCAATCGCCGCCATGGTCGAGAAGCAGGGCAGGCGGCTGATGCTGGCCGACAGGGATGGCGAGAGGATCTAGGATCGCCCGCGCGGATCGGCCCATACTGCGCACCGATCCGTCTTTCCCTGGCGATGAAATGCCGCCAAGGAACAGCCATGCGTATATTCTCCCTTCTCGCCATCCCATTCCTTGCATGCACACCCGCACAGGCTTGGGGTCCTGTCGGCCACCGCATAACCGGTGCCATCGCCGATGAAAATCTGAGCGGTGTTGCACGCGCTCATGTCCGGCTTTTGCTTGGTGCCGAGGATCTAGCCAAGGCGGCGACCTGGCCCGATGACATGAAGTCCGACCCCGCTGAATATTGGCAGAAAAAGGCTGGCCCTTGGCACTATGTAACGGTCAGGCAAGGGAACAGCTATCAAAGCAAGGACGCGCCGCCAGAGGGCGATGCCATGAGCGCGCTGGATGGTTTTACGGCTACATTGCGCAATCCCAAATCGTCGATCGAGGACAAGCGGCTTGCCTTGCGCTTCATCATCCACATTATTGGCGATCTCCATCAGCCATTGCACGCGGGCGGTGGGGATGACCGGGGCGGCAATGATGTCCAGGTGACCTGGTTCGGCCGCTCGACCAACCTTCATTCGGTGTGGGACTCAGCGATGATCGAGCAACGGTCCTTGTCCTATTCCGAATATGCGCAATGGCTGTCGCGCACGATCTCGCCTGAGCAGGTGATCGATTGGAGCGATCCTGCGCCTTCGGTGTGGATTGCGGAGAGCATCGCGCTGCGCAGGACGGTCTACCCCGCCGACCCCGCAATCTCCTGGGACTATGCTTATAAGCATCGCTTGGCGATGGACGATCGGTTGAAACGCGGGGGCATCAGGATTGCCGCCTATCTCAATTGGCTGTTCGAGCCTCGGCGCGGCGCTGTTCCCACCGCGACGCCCAAATGACATAGGCTGGTCAGCACGATCGCACGTTGGACGCCATGACATGGCCTACCGCGATCGCCTGAAGGTCACGCCTTGCCTATTTGAGGTGGCGGCAACACACCGGACGATCAAAGTCATGTTTTAATGCCAGCACATCTTTCTGTTCGAGCCTCATGGTTTGTGGTGGCGGTTCGAGCGCCTGGGCTCGCGCAAATGACTTCCGGGACGCGCGACAGCGCATCTAACACCGGCTGTGTCGAGAGCAGCATGGACGAAAGGTTCGACCGGTGGCAATCGGGATGACGAATGACGCCGCCCGCATTCATCTCAGCCTGCCGAAAGAAAGAGTGTGGAAGCGGCCGTCAATCAGTTTCGAGGATAGGACGCCACATGGAATTAGATGCCCGAGATATGACGATCACTTCGAAAGAACAGGCGATGGTCAAGGCCATTCTCCGACCATTGATGGAGGCAATTGCCGCATCAAACTCAGAGGGGCTGATTGGCACCCGTGATCTCACGAAGCTTCTGGCTTTCGCTACGGCAGCGATCGTCGAAAGCGATGAGGAAGTGGTGACGCCACGCGCCATACGGCAGGCAGGAGAATATTTCGGGAAGCTGGTCGCCCATCATGCCAAGGCATTGCGGACCGAAAGGACGCAATCGGGATCGGGCTTCATGGCTGAGTTCGTAGCCGGCAGTTGATCGCCCTCTAACGGTGGACGGGCAGCCTAGTCTGGTAGGGCTACGGCAAATTACTTATTTTTAGCGGCGTCGGACAGGGCACCTTGCTGAGCGTGTAGCAGGCGAAGGGATTTTCCTTCCCTTTCGTGTCGCGGGCTGTGATCTGCCACGTCAGGCCTCTGGTGGTCGTCCGCCATCGATTGATGAAGGTGCTGTTCTCATACTGATATTTGATGTCGAACCCGCCCACCACGCTTTCGCCGCTTCCGACCCGTGGCCGTGCCACCAAAGCTGTCTGCCCAGAAACCCGTGATGGCGTCTATCGACGCTTCCGCCTGCGTCCCGGCGCCGCCAAAGATCAGGTGGGCGGCATATCGGTCGCGGTGGTTGGCTACAGCAGTGCTTTCGGCGTCCAACGCAAACATCGCGTCGTGCAGGAGTGGTCGCGCATTGATCGTCACGGAGGCGGGTTTCTCCATGACATCGCCGCGTCCCTTCCAGCATCCTTTGAGGGCTGCTAGGGCCTGCGGCATTGGAACGGCACCTCGCTCAGCCGCCGCCGCGGTCGCCGACAATAGCGTCATGGCCAAAGTGGCGAAGAGCAGTGTTTTCATAACGTTCCCCCGAAATTGCTGGAGCAGAAGAGCGATTTGTGCGTGCCAGGATCGTCCACCGCTCACATTCAAATCGATCATCGGATCATTGATCACTGCAAATGCATAACTATAGTGAAATCACGACACGTCGTAGATTGATTAACTATTTCGGTGCATTGTTCCGTAGTCGTAATAATTGCTTATCAGATACGGAATTAAAAATGAGAGGGTGGGATTTCTTCTACTTTTCATGCCGAAGTAGGAAGCAGCAGGCGATGGCAGTTCTGGCACATGCACCAGATAGTGAGGTAACATATTCTTTTTTGGCTGAAGAATATGCAGATGAAGCATCTCTAGCGATGAGGTGCGAAAGTGCGATCGTCTCGCCGCCACGCAGCACCATCATTGCTAGTCGCCTCGAACGATTTCGAAAATTGATGAAGAAGAGCCTCGCATATCGTGATCCTTCACAGATTTTGCGGGCTGAGCAATGCGAGGCCAACTTGCTCGGATGCCTCCATCACGTTGCTGGCAATCCCCTACCTCATCAATCGTAATTTGATCTGCTGGAAACGGCCGCGCCATAGCGCGGGCACTCAGATAGTCCGAGTTGAGCCATTCCTCATACAGCGCTGGTTCGAGGACGACCGGCATCGGCTTGGGACGCAAGGGCGTAACCAGTTCATTGGGTTTGCAGGTTAGACCCAGCATTGATTTCCAGAATGGGCGCGCAAGGGTCCAGACATTGATCGCGCGCTTCTCCTGCATCTTGGTCGCTCCCTTGACCATCGTTGGAACGCTCCACTCCGTGACGCCGGATCGGACCGTGCCGTCGTCGCTACGGACGATCCTGCCCGGACGTTTGGAATAGACGCCTGAGGCGAATTCCACATAGGGCTACTGGATGTCGAACCCGGCATATTCTCGCCACGTCGGGATCAGTTTAGGAGCGGTCCGACAATGATTACACATACAGGTGAGCCCATTGCTGCTGCAATTTCGATGAACGGTGCTCAGCTTTTTCCCGCAGACGAATTGTTATACGATTGTGCAGTAGTAATTTCGAACATATGATGCCAAAGACCAACCTATCCTTGGTCGCAAAAATTGAAAGTCGATATGATAGATTCCGAAAACCTCATGACCTTGACTGCGGATATCGTTGCCGCGCACGTGAGCAACAACAGCGTCGCGGTCAATGATATCACTACGCTGATTGCCAACGTTCATGGCGCGCTTTCCACCTTGGGCGAGATTGTCCCGGTTGAAGAAGTAAGGCAGGAACCTGCCGTTTCGGTGCGGTCATCGATCAAGCCCGACTACATTGTCTGCCTTGAAGACGGCAAAAAGCTCAAGATGCTCAAGCGGCACCTGATGACACATTATCAGATGACGCCTGCCGACTATCGGACGAAATGGAACCTCCCTGCCGATTATCCCATGGTAGCTCCCAACTATGCTCAACAGCGCAAGGAACTGGCGCTCAAGATCGGGCTGGGGCGCAAACCGGGCGTAAAACTGGGTCGCCCTGCGCGCGCCAAGAAGGGTGCTGAACCGGTAGCATAATGTCTCGACCGGCGGCGGATCGTCATCGACGTGATTGCCGTCGGGCGCTTTCTATTGGATGGTCCTCAAGCTGTGTAGGATCGCCCGCTTTACCGCGCCAAATATGTTCCAGACGCCGTGGGAAACAGGCGGGCGAATCCGATCTCAAAGGCGGTCGGGCGGCGCATAGATATGATCATGGGCCGTCAGCCTGATCGCTGACAGGTCGTATAGCTGAGCGAGAAGACGTTGGTTTCGCGCGCTGGACGTCCCAATCTGTCCGGAGCAGGCCGCGGTCAGTCGCGGGCAGCCCAAAGCTGCCTATCGCCCATAATAGGGTTCGCAGGCGACACCATCTCCGTCGCCATCGAGATGGGGTCCGTAGCCTGGCTGCCCCCGGCGCAACGGTGCAGCACCCACAGCACGCACCTCGCGGCAATTACCATAGGACCATCCGTTCTCCCCAGACGAAGCATCCGTCCGTAGCGTAGGTGCGGCCCTTCCAAAGCTCATCGTGTTGGGCTGTTGAGCGTCCAATTCCACGGCGGACATTGATTGCACCGTTCCTATGGTATTGCGGGTCGGCGTCCAGCTATCTTCGCGTGCGGGCGATGGCATGATCTGCCCGGACTCGAAAAGGCGTATGGCGGTTCCGATTAGTGCGCCGAAAATAATAGCGCCAAAGAGGGCTTTGAGAGCGAAGCTTTGAGTCACCATCAGGCTGCAATAGTTCAGCGCGGTAAATGATCTGTTTCTGCGCATTCCAAAATGACGATCACCTAGTGGATTGATTCCAACACTTGGTGCCCGCGCCGCACAGCGGCGATAATGTCGACTGGATCGGCCTTCCAGACGAAGGGGCGCGGGTCCTGATTATGTTCTTTGATGAAGCGATTGATGGCCGCC